>DBXV01000008.1:0-253913 GCA_002309695.1 Myxococcales bacterium UBA1203
GTGGGCATCAACCTGCTGCGCGAGGGACTCGACCTGCCGGAGGTGTCGCTGGTGGCGATTCTCGATGCGGACAAGGAGGGCTTTCTGCGCTCGTCCGTGTCGCTGATTCAGACGATTGGCCGCGCCGCCCGCAACGTGCATGGCCGGGTCATCATGTATGCCGACCGGGTGACTGACTCGATGAAGGCGGCCATCGGTGAAACGGCGCGGCGGCGCGAGATGCAGCGGGCCTTCAACGAGGCGCACGGGATTACGCCCCGGACGGTCACGCACGGCATCACCGATCTCTCGGCGGCTCTGGGCGAGGGCGACTGGAGCGGCACCGAGGTGGCCGAGGGCGGGCCGGGCGACCTGATGGACAAGCTGGAGGTGGCGCGGCTCATCCGCGAGACCACGAAGGCCATGAACGAGGCGGCGATGAAGCTCGAATTTGAGGACGCCGCGAAGTGCCGCGACACGCTGAAAGTCCTTCAGGGAATGGAACTCGGCACCATTCCACCCTTCAGGTCGAAGCTCCTTCTGGGGGCTGGCAGCAGCGGGAAGCCCGAGGCGCCGAAGAGACGCAAAAAGAGCAAATACCGGCGGCGGTAAGCCCCAGAGGTCATCAGAAAATGGAACTGGAGCCGTTCATCATCGAGGTCAGCGAGAAGGAAATCCGCGCCGAGCGCGAGAAGGCCCGCGCCCTGAGGAAGACGCAGTGGTGGCACACCAAAATCTCGCGGGGCATCTGCCACTACTGCGGGCGCAAATTTCCGCCTGACGAACTGACGATGGATCACATCGTGCCCGTGATTCGCGGCGGGAAGAGCACGCGGGGGAACTGCGTGGCGGCCTGCAAGGACTGCAACAGCCGCAAGAAGTACATGCTGCCCATCGAGTGGCAGGAATACCTGGAGCGGCTGTCAGCGGATGGCGGGAACGAGGGGAAAGCTGAGCAGGAGGACGGTCAGTAAAGCGATGCGTCCCGTCCGATGGGCGCTGAGCAGCGTCGGACGGCTACTCCTTCGCGCCGGCATCCGGAGCGTCGTTCTGCGCGGGAATTTCGATGCGCACCATGGCGGGGGGCGCGTGACGCTCCGTGGGAAGCATCGACTCATCGAAGTCTGCGAAGGGCGGCAGAATCCTGATTTCCGCCCGCTCTTTCAGGTCGGTGAAAAACTGCGCGGAGAGCTCCTTCACCTTGTCCCGCGTCAGCATGGCGGTGATGGCGCCGCGCACTTCCTCAAAGGGGCGGTTTCCAAAGTTCTGCGGGTTGGCGTCGTAGTAATCACGGGCGTCGGCCTCTGAAATTCGGGCGCCCATGCTGATTTTGTCGGCCAGGAACTGCGTCACCTTGAGGTCCCGCTCCAGGATGGTCATCACCCGCTGAGCGCTGATCTCATGAGCCTGGAGAAAATCCTGAAAGGCCGCCTCGCCGCCGATTTGCCGGACAAATTCCTCGTAGGCCTCCAGCTGGGATTCGGCCGTCATGCGGACGGTCTGCAGCCGGTTGGCCTCCTGCTCGCCCAGCCGCTGATTGATGATGTGCCCCAGCATCTCTTTCAGAACGTCCTGGCCAAGATCGGGAACCACCGCGGCGCGCACGCCTCCCTGACGAATCAGCGTCACCCGCGCTTCCAGGTCCAGCTCGGAGAAAAGAATCGGGGTCTGATCGATGACCGCCACCACCTTTTCAAAGGCCATGGCGGGCAGCTGCCGGGCCTGTCCGCTGCCGGCGGTCCGCGCATCAGGCGCCGTCTGCGAGGATGCCTGAGAATTTTTCGTCCCGTCACCGGCGGGGGGCTCAGCGCGGGACACGGACGGCAGCAGGGGCAGAACAGCAGCCAACAGCGCGGGCAGGATTTTCGTCATGGCGCCGCCCCTAAGCCGCCGCGTTCTGCGGGCGTCAAGGCAGGGAGCCATCCCTCCCAGATGAGAACTTTCGGACGGCCCTCGCCTTGACGAGGTGAATGTCCGCAGACAGTCTCCCGCGTTTTTTTCAGACGGCGCCGGCATCCTGCTGCTGACCCAATCTCGCATCATCCGCATCGAGGGAGACCCAAGGACATGGAAAAGTTTGAAGTCGATTTGGACACCGAAAGCATCTGGTTTGACGAGGCGTGGCGGACCCGGGAGGACCTGGCCAAGGACATCAAGGCCAAGCTGGAGGCCGGCGACTACCAGATCTCTCAGCCCAGCCAGGCCATTGAGCTGCTGAACCAGTCGCTCAGCCAGATGCAGGTTCTGTCTCTGCGCATCCCGGGCGATATGGCGGAGGCATTGGAAGCCGTCCGGCAGGAGACCGGCCGCACGCCGGGTTCCATTATTCGTCAGCTCATCGAGAACTGGCTGAATCCGGAGGACGAAGAGGCCGAGGCAGCGGATGCTCCTGCGGAGGAGGCCATCCCCGAGGCGGAAGCTGAGAATGCAGACATTCAGGAAGCAGAAGCTGAGGAATCCGCGGAAGCGCAGGAAGCTGCGGAAGAGACGCCGGCTGCTGAGGAAGGCGAGCTTCCCGAAGACGCTTCCAAAGAGGACGCGCCCGCGGGGCTGTTCGGCGGCACAGGCAAAAAGAAAAAAAGGTGAGAGACAGCCCACGTCTCTTCTGACAAGTGGCTGAGCAAAGGCGCCTCCTTCCCAGGTATCGGGAAGGGGGCGCGCGATTTTCGGAAGCACAAAAAGCGGCGGACCGGCGGCATTCGCTGCCCCGGGGCCGCGCGGAAAAAGACGACGGAGACTCGAATGGCTGACGCGAACCACGAAATGCTGGCTTCCCTGAAAGAGCGCCTGGATGCGCTCCGGGGGCATCTTTGACTTCGAGAGCAAGAAGGCGCGCATCAGCGAAATAGAGTCGCTGGCCCAGGCGCCCGACTTCTGGGACGACCCCAACAAGGCGCAGGCAATCCTCAGGGAGAAGTCCGACTTCGAGGCCAAGCTCAGTGAATTCGGCAAAGCGCAGTCCGCCTATGACGACGCGGAGGCGATGCTGGAGCTGGCGGCCGAGGCGGGTGATGCCGAGTCTCAGGCCGAGGCCAATGCTTCGCTGGAAGCCGTGTCTGATGCCGTGAAGAAGCTGGAGCTGGCCAGGATGCTGGACGGGCCCAACGACAACGCCGGGGCCTTCATCGACATCAATGCCGGCGCCGGCGGCACCGAGTCCATGGACTGGGCGGCCATGCTCATGCGCATGTATGTCCACTACTGCGAGCGCCACGGCTGGAAGGTGGAGGTCAACGACCTGGTGGAGGGCGAAGAGGCGGGCTTCAAAAACGTCTCGCTGCAAATCGACGGTCCCCAGGCCTACGGCTTCCTCAAGGCTGAAAACGGCGTCCATCGCCTCGTGCGCATCAGCCCCTTCGACGCCAATGCCCGCCGCCACACCAGCTTCGCCTCTGTTTACGTTTACCCGCAGGTGGACGACAGCATCCAAATCGACATCCCGGAGAAGGACGTTGAGGTGAAGGCGATTCGCGGAACGGGCGCCGGCGGGCAGAAGGTCAACAAGACCTCCTCCACGATTCAGCTGCGGTACATCCCGATGAACTGGGTCATCACCGTTCAGAACGAGCGCAGCCAGAGCCGCAACCGGGACATCGCCTTTCAGGTGCTCCGCGCGAGGCTCTACGAGCTGGAGCGGCAGAAGCGCGACGAGGAGAAGAACAAGCTGGAGGCCCAGAAGATGGACATCGCCTTCGGCTCGCAGATTCGCTCCTACGTTCTGGCGCCCTACCAGATGATTAAGGACCACCGGACGGGGGTGGAGCGCAGCGATGTGGACAAGGTGCTGGACGGCGACCTGGACGACTACGTGACCGCGTGGCTCCTGGGCGTCCGCAATCCCAACCGGGCGGCGGACTGACTTCAGCGGATTGTTTTTCAGGCAGAGAACAGCGGGAGGCCGGCGCGGACAGGCGCTGCTCCCCATTCACCGGGAGTCCAAAACGGACCTCGCAAGGAGGAACCCCATGAAGAAGACATCTTCCGCCGCGCTTTTGACATTGGCCGCGATGACGCTTGCCGCCGCAGGCTGCCATTCCACCGGCTATTCCCGCGTCAGCGACGGCGCCCGCTCTGTGGTCGCGGTCGAGGACATTCCTGACCGGTGCGCGGAGATGGAGGGCGATGCCCGCAAGAGGAGCTGCGAGGAGGCGCGCCTCGAAGGAAAGCGCTTCGTGAGCAGCCTGGAAGCGCTCCAGCAGATTTGCCTTGAAGGAAATCCGCTGGGGAACGGCATCACCAGCCGCTGCACCGTCCGGGCTGCCGTCGAGGATGTGAACCTGCGCGGCGTCCGCGTGAAAATTCGCGAGAGCACGCCGGAGAGCGGCTTCAAGGTCATGGACGACTACTGGTTCACCAATGACGCCATGGTTGACGTCTATCTGTATTCGCTGGGCTTCAGGAAGGACTCGGAGAACCAGAAGAAGAAGTAGGCCGCCGCGCGGAAAGTTCGGGACAGCAAAGTCCAGACAACGAAAAGCGCCTTCGCCCGATGAATGGGTGAAGGCGCTTTTTTGATGCGGTCTGCTGCCGGGTCAGTTGCCGAACGAACCCAGATTTTTCAGCGTCAGCAGAAACTTGGCGCTCCAGCGCTCGGTGACAGGCGCCCAGTCCGCGCCCAAGTCCAGACTCCAGCAGTTGCACTTCCCTTTCAGGCGAATGGCCGCGGTGTGGAGAAGAATCCGGTCTTCTTTGTCCGCGGCGCCGGGATCGATGCGGATGCTGTAGCTGACGGCCACCATGGGCACGATGGTGATGCCCACGCCCAGGTTGATTTGCTGGAACAGCGAGTCGGCCTGCGGATCGGCGGCCGCGCCGATGAGGTCATCCAGACCCTGGCGCATGAGGCTCGTGCCGCTGCCGCGCAGAAGGTCGTAGGACGCGGACAGAAAGTCGCCTCTGGGGTCCGACAGCCGGAGTTTGCCCTGGACCAGAGAGAACTTTTTCAGCTCCGGGTCGAATCGTGCCCCGACAGAGGCGGCGACCCAGCGAAAGCCGGTGGACAGCTCGCCGAAGGTCTCGCCCATCTGCATCGACGTGAAATCGAAACCCTGCCCGAGCGTCAGAGCCAGCGGCGTGTCGCCGTTGGGCCGCGCCAGCCGCGTTCTGACAGAGACGATTCCCTGAAGAAGCCTCGGCGCTGCCGCCCGGTTGGAAGTGTCCATCTCATCCAGAGGAACGACGATGGCGTCCAGCGCCTCCAGAGATTCCTCGGCCGAAAGCTCATCGTCGCCGCGCGTCCCAAATTCTCGGGTGGATGCGCGCAGTCGGACGCTGGGCGTGATGCTGTGCCGCAGGGCGGAATTTCCCTGACCGAAGACGCGGGAAATCTCCGTGAAGAAGCCGAGATCAGCCCAAGCGCGTCCCCAGACATCGGTGAAGGACTGGCCATGGTCCGCCAGCACAGGCGTCCATGCGCTGAAATCGCCGCGGGCACCGAGGTTCAGCTCTCCGCGAATGGGGCCGACGCGCAGAAATGGCAGATGGACGCGGGGCGAAAGGTCGATGCGGGTCAGTGCAAAGAAATCGGCAGCCGTCTGCATCCGCGCCGAGGCCATGAGCCTGTCCTGACTGAGAGAACCGCCCAGCGCCACAGGCCTCATATGGCTGACAGAGAGTTCGCCGCCGAGGCGAAGAGGCCCCGCGAGCGTGAGGGTCGGCATCTGGGCCAGAAAGAAGCCGGGACGCTGGTAGGGCGAGGGTGAGTCCTTGCCAAAAAGGCTGGCCTCGTCGGGAAAGAAGCCGCTCCTGGCCGTGGCCAGGTCCTGAAACCAGATGGTCCCCAGCGTGAGTTCAAAGTTGTCGCGCTGCCAGAACGTGCGGGCCGATGAGGTCAGGTAAGTGGTCGCTCCGGCCAGCAGATTGTCGGAGATGTCCGAGAGGTATCGGGCATCGCTGACGCCCGCGGCGTCCGCGAAGATGCCCAGACCGTTGTCGAACCTCGTCCTGTGCCGGAAGACCAGCTCGCCCCGAAAGCCGCGGCGCTCCCGCCCCTCGTCCAGGGTGTCGAAACCGCGGTCGATGATGCCGGAGAGCTTGAGCTTGCCCCGGGTGGAAATGTGCGGGGCATAGCGGAACTCAACGGAGCCGCGAGGCCCCCAGGCGCTCTCGCGCTGCGTCTTCTGACTGGAGAGGGCGAGGAACGGCTTGGTCAGAAAGCCCGGCGTGAACGTCAGGTCGTAGCTGCGGCCAAGAGTCAGAAAAAAGGGCAGGTCCACGCCAAAGCCGCCGCTGGAGGAGAACTGGATGTTGGGGAAGAGAAATCCGGTCTTCCGGGGCGACAGCGGGACGTAAAGCACGGGGAAGCCCAGGACAGGGACATCCCGGATGCGGAAGGTCGGCCACCACAGCAGAGCGCCTTCACCGGGCTCGATTTCGGCGGACGAGGCGCCCAGAGACCAGTCCGGCTTGTCCTGCCCGGGGCACGCGCACGACGTCAGGCGCAGGTCCTTGGCTTTGAACGAGTTTTTGCCCCGCTCGATGGTTCCCGCCTGGACCGCCAGCGCGTTGCTGCCGCTGTTCGCCATGTCGCTGCTGGTGCATCCTGCCAGCGCGTCAGCGCTCTTCCACGCGGCCTTCTCTGCCTCGCTGTCCTCAGGGCGCGGCGGCGGAGACGCGGGCGTCTCTTCCGCTGTTTCTTCCGGCGCAGGCTCCGTTCCTTCTGTTCCTGTCTGCCCGGCATCCGGGGAATCAGCGTTTCCGCCCGCATCGTCAGGCTGCTTTTTCGCCGTTCCGTTCGCCGCTGCGTTCTCGTCCGTTTTTTTGTTCTGCCCGACGGGCGTGCCGGACTTGTCTGACGGAGCGGCTGTTTCACTGCTTTCGGCCGTCTGGCGGCTGGCTGCCGCGCGCTCGATGTCCTCCGCGGTGACGGGCTTTTCCTTCTGGAACAGGCGGGCGGAATCGACCTGGAGTGTCTCCGGCTGCCCCAGCGTCATGGAGGCCGATTCGCCGGTCAGCACCAGATTGCCGTCCACCAGAACCAGATCTCCCTGAGCGCGGACTGTCTGGCTGCTGAGGCTGTAGTCGATGCGGTCTGCCCGAATCCAAATGCCGCCCGTGGTCAGGACAGCGCCGCCTTCGGCCGAAGCCGTGTCCCCGCTCTGAGAAAATTCGGCGCGGTCTGCCCGCAGGGTTGTTTCCTCGCCGGCCTGAGCGACCTGCGGAGACGGCAATCCCGCCGACAGAAACAGCGCAGCCATGAGCGGAAGAGAGAGCATGCGGGAGTCAAAAATCGGGAAGCGGTGGAATGCGGCCTGCGCGCGAAACGCCGGCGGTTTGAGCTCTGACGAGAGATTGCGGGCGATGGAAGCCGATGGGCAGGCGGCGTTTGTGAATGAGGGTCAGGGCTGAATCAGCCGCGCCATGCCCGGCTGCCATCCGGAGGCGCGTTTTGTGGCTCGCCCTGCCGCCGTCCAGAGAATTTCCGTCTCCAAAGGTCCGCCTCATTTCCGACGCGTTCGTCCGGGAAGACAGGCGTTCTGAGGCGTCCAAAAAAGCGCGAGCCGTCGCGGAAAGCTCCGCGGCGGCTCGTGTTGTGTCCGGCAATTCCTTTTCGGATGGGCCGGGAAGGCGGCGTCAGCGAATCGCGAAAGTCACCTTCTCGGAGCAGACGAAGAACTCGTCACCATCCTCGATCTGCTGCTTCTTGATGCGCTGCTTCTTGTACCAGGTGCCGTTGGACGACCCCAGGTCCTCGATGAAGAAGGCGCCGTTTTCGTGGGTGATGACGGCATGCTCGCGGCTGACCTTGCCGCTGTTAATCACCATGTCGCAGTGCTTGCCGCGGCCGATGATGTAGCGGGCCTTCTCGATGGGCTCCAGGTCGCCGTCCTGATTGACCATGTAGAGCTTGAGAGACGTGGACGGACGCGGCTTCAGGCCGGCGCGGCGGGACTTGGGCTCAGGAGGCGGCTCGTCGTCGATCGCCGGTTCCTCTTCCTGAACGTCAGCGGGCTCTTCTTCCTTGCCGCCCTTGATCAGGCGCTCCAGCTCCGCAGCGGTCTCAAGCACGCGCTCGGCGACGGCCTTCCTGTCGTCGGCTTCCGGCTGAGGATTGTTGTCCTCCTCCGGCTCTTCATCCGGCTCGGAATGCCTGACGGACATGCGGCTGCGGCGCGGCGGAGGCGGAGGCAGCGAGGACCGGCGCGGCGGCGGCAGCGAGGAACGGCGCGGCGGCGGAGGCGGCGGGGAATCTTCCTTGAGGAAATCGTCTTCCTCGTCCTCGGAAGGAAGCACCTCGTCGTCCTGCTTCGCGGCGCGGCGGGGCTCTTCCGGCTCCTCTTCTTCATCGTCGTGCTGAGCGGCGGGCTTCTCTTCAGCGGGAGAGTCAGCCTCGAACTGCTCCTCGAACTGCTCCTCAAAGGCGGCCTCTTCGCTCGAAGGCTGCGGCGGAAGAGGTGTCTTGTCCTCTTCCTGCGGCAGTTCTTCACTCTTGTGCGCATCCTTCTGAGGAGGCGGCGGGGGAATCGGCGTGTCGGACACCTCGCCGGGCCTGGGCGTGATGGTCGGCATCTGAGGAACGCCGGAAGGAATCTGGACGGCCGCGACCGTCGCCGTCGGCGTCAGATAGCCGTTGAGGCGGGCGAACATGAACAGGGCCTGATTGATGAGCCCCTCGCGGTCAGAGCCCATGTCAGAGGCCATCACTTCGTAGGCTTCCCAGATCGCGTCGGCGATGGGGAGCTCATGTGTGGTCTTGGCTGATTTCGGAGTTTTCATCCTGTGAAGCCTCGAATGAGAACGGCCCCATAAGGGCCGTGGTTGGTGGATTCCTTGTTGTGTCCCTGCCAGACGACTGGCCGGGATGCTCCGGACAGATCCTCGCCTGAGGCGGGTTTTTCGTCGGACACCGCCGGCAAAGGGCGGCGGTTTCTTCCATGGCCGGGGCCTCGGTGTCGAAACTTTTTTCCGCCTGTTTCCAAAAACTCCGGACCCGTTTTTTCCCTCTGTGCCGGCTAGCGGAACATGGTCAGGCCGTCCGAGGTGGAGACGCTGCCGTGCTCCAGCTTTCTGGGAACGACGCGCAGAATGGCGTTGCCCCCCTGATAGGCCACGTAGAAGTCGCCGGAGGTCCAGTCGCAGACGATGGACTCCGGCATGATGAGCGCCGACAGCGGGACGCCGTAAGGCGCGATGTCCGTCGTGATTTTGATGGTCCAGCCGCAGCCGGTGTCGTGGTCGATGCCGTTCATGGTGAAGGCGAGCGCGGGGTCAGCAGAGACCTCCTCGCCGTAATCGAAAGGCTCCGGTCCCTCGAAGACGAAGTTCTGGCCCTCCTCGACCCTGCCCATGAGGCCGCTCTTTGAGCCGGTGACGAGATAGGTGCCCGCCGCCCGGACCACATAGGTGACCTGGCCCTCGCAGTTTTGGGGGACGCCTTCGAGCCCCAGCTGGCCGACGGAAACAGACGTGACGGTGAAGGACTCGCAGCCTTTTTTGGCGCTGGAGATTTCGACCCGGTCTCCGGCTACGGCGCCCAGCGCGGCAAAGTCTGTCCCGGCGCTCATCAGGCCGCCCGCCGTCAGGATGCCGTTGCGGTCTTTCAGCTGAGGCAGCTTGCCCTCGTACAGAATCGAAACCGTCTCGCTCATGGCCCGCATCGGATTGATGGCGATGTCTTCCGGGGCCGTCTCGCTGAACGACTCGCGTCCCTTCTGGTCCACGTGCTTGAGGACATATTTGAAGGCGTCCTTGGTGGCCTTGATGAGGGAGAGAGATTCGCCGTCCACCGGATAGAGCGCGCCCTCCGTGGATGCGGCCATGAGGAGAGGATCGACCGTGCGCTTGCTGCCGTCGGGGAGCTCCAGTTCGGACGAGACGCCGGCGGCGATGCCCCGGAGAATCCCCGGAATTTTCAGAGGTTTGTCCCGGAGCAGCGTCCCGGTCTCCACATCGACGGCCAGAAGCCCGGTGCAGCCCTCCAGACCATCACCGGCGCGCTGCCCTTCGGAACCGGGCGTGACAGTGGAAGAGGCTTTCGTTCGGGGCTGAGTGACGGCCTGCGTTTTGGTGCCGGCGGCGGTGCAGGTCAGGCTGTCGATGACGGCGAACAGGCGCTTCCCGGTGGGGTCAAAGGACATCGACGAAACAGGAACGCCCGTGGCGATGCCGGTGACGGTCTTTTCCGCGGTGTTGATGAGCAGGATGCCGTTTCCGTCGCCGCTCAGCCCCGCGATGGCGAGGAGGTTCGGGTCAGTCGGAGATGCCAGCATCGACTTGGGAATCATGCCCGAGATGTCGATGTCCGCCTCGCGGACCAGCTCCAGCTTCGAGGTGTCGATGGCGCCGGCGGCCAGCTCCGCGGGCAGCGTCAGCGAGGTCAGAACGGTTTCGCTGCCGATGCGCAGGGCGATGTGAACGACGGAGTCAGCGCCGTCCTCGGGGAGTGCTGCCATGTCCATGGCCAGGGGAATGCCTGGAAGAGGCATGTAGCCGATGAGAAGTCGGCGCGGTGCCGAAATGATGGCGAGCCGCGGGTCATCGGTGGTCATCGACACGACGAAGGGAGAGGAAAAGCTCCCGTCCGGAGACCTGTACGAAGCGATGGCCTGGGGCAGCGAAATGGTGGGGATGGAGAGTGAAAAAATGGGGTTGGGCGCCCGCACGACCTTGTGTGTGTCCAGATTGAGGACGCGCAGCCGGGGATTGGTTGTGGCGGCGGCGAACATGCCCCGGCCGCTGAATGCCAGAGCTCGGGGCCTGCCAAATTCGGCCCTGGCGCCGGTGGAGTCGTCGGAACATGCCCCCAGCGAGAGCAGCGTCAGGGCGAGCGGGAGGGCAGCGGTTGGCTTGAGGAATTTCACGTGCGTGCGCTCCTGAAAATCACGCGTGCCGGGGCTGAACTGCGGCGCGCTGGAGGCAGGTGGAGGACCCCGCAGCTGCGTCCGCCGATGCCCGGCAGGCCAGCCCTCAGAGTCCGGAGGCGAAACAGGACGGCGGCCTCGTCAGATGCCCGATGTCCCCTTGAGTGCCCGGCGTTTGATGAGCGCGGTGGGCACATCCAGGTCTTCCAGGTCGAGAATCTGGATGCTGTGTTCACTGAAACTGGCCACGAAGAGGCGGATTCCGCCGTCGTCGAGAGGAACTGACGCGATGCCGTAGGGAGTGGTCACGTCGGCAGAAGCCGTCAGGACGCCCAGCTCGCTGTCGTAGATGACCACCTTGTCCGAATCAGTGCAGGAAATGGCGAGGAGGTCGCCGCGGCCGCTTCGGGGAATCACCGCCATCTGGCTGGCGCCTTCGGGCAGAGGAACAAAACCCAGCACCTGATTTTTGGCGATGCCGGTCAGCGGATCGTCGGAGATGTCCAGAATGAGGAGTCCGTCGGGCCCGTCAGAAGGGACATTGGAGGTTTTTCGCGTCCCCCGGGTCAGCATGTAGAGCCGGTCCCCGCTGCCGGAGACGCCCAGTCCGCGGCCTTCCTGAATGCCGGTCGCCAGCGTGACGCCCGCGTCCATGACCTGGCCGTTGACAAGGAAGCGGAGCGATTCGGACGCGTTGCGGACGGCCTTGCCGGAAAAATAGAGGCCGTGAGGCGTCTCGATGATGCCCTCGGAGGGCGCGGGGCCGATGTCCACATAGGACAGCCCGTCCAGCGTCTCCGGGTTGAGCCGGACGAGCAGCGAATTCGAGTAGGAATCGCCTTTGGAGGGCCTCGTTCCGTGGGTCAGGTAGAGGGCGCTGCCGTAGAACGCGAGGGCATACGGATCCGTTGGCTCAACGCCGCCTTTGGACAGCTTGATGCCCGCGCACCGCTGGGGCTTGGGGCGCCGCTCATCCGGCGTGACGCAGGTCAGCACGCCGCCGTCCGTGTCGATGGCGAACAGCTTGTGCTCTGAACGGGTCGTCACGAAGAGCCGCCCCGCGTCGCTCAGCGCCATCATGCCGGCAAAGCTGTCGATAGTGACGTGTCCCTTCTCGGGGTCGATGAGGGAGGCCAGCGGCTGCGTCTCGTCCGTTCCGTCCGCATCCAGCGCGTCAAGATCGACGGCGATGACGGTGCCCCTGTTGTAGAGCAGGTCGAAGTTGGAACTGGCCACGTAAAGCGTCCGCCTGCCGGCGTCGTTTTGGCCGACGGCGACAGATACCGGATAGCGAAACGTGTCCGCGGGAGGCGGATAGCCGACTTCTTCCTGCGCGCAGCCGATGAGGACGAGGACTGCGGCGAGTGAAAAGAAGAGCCTCAGAAGAAGATTCATTCGTATCTTGACCTTGCTGAACGGTGAAGGGCGGCCGCCATGGCAATCCGGCCGATGCAGGTCAAGGCGTCCCCGCGGGCACCTCTGCGCCAGCCCTGTCCAGCGCCTTTCGGGCATGCGTCCGGACATCCGGATGGCTGTCTTCCAGAAGTTTTTTCAGTTCACCGGAAGCCTGCTGGAGTGATTCGCCGCCCTGCGCAGCGAGGGCGTCGCAGGCCAGTGCCCGGACGGAAGGATCAACATGGCGGAGCAGCTCAGACGCCGGCTTCAGAGGCGCATTGGCGGCATCCTGCGGACGGACGCTGAAGAGGACCATGAGGAAGATGGCGCCGAGACCAATTTGAAATACTGCTTTGGTCACCGGGTAACGGCGCCTGCGAATCATCACGACGCGGTAGATGACAAAGATGGCGTAAAACGCGGCGAACGCGGCGGGCCCCACCAGCCGTGCGCTCTCCGGAAGCAGACTGCTGGAAAAGCCGAGCAGCGCGACAACCGCAGACACCATCAGGAGAACGTAGAGCAGGATGACGATTCCCTTGGGCTTCTCCTGGGACTGCCGCGCTGGCGCAGCGGCAGGCGCCGATGATGCTGCCCCGGATGACGTTGACGCCGCCGGTGGTGCGGCGGCTGACGCATGTTCGGCTTGGGAAGGTGACTGCTGCGGCTGGCCTGGCGCTGCGGCATCGGTTGTAGGCTGAGGAGCTGCCTGCGTTTCCGTCGAGTTTTCCTGTTCGTTCATCGAGACTGATTCCTTGAAGGCGTCCTTGCCGGTCCAGTGGAGGATAGACGACTATTTTGTATTATATTTGAGTATCGGGAATGACGCTGGACCGGTAATTGATTTTTTAATTATGTTCTTGATCCATAAAATTCATGCTGAAATCTCGATGAGAAGAAGTGACGTAAAAACAATAGGTGAGAAGCAGATGATTTCCTCTAGTCTGCCGAGTTGAATCCTGCCAAATTACTCGCCGCCGGAATTTCCATATACCATCGCTGATCTTTCGGCGATTTTTTAAAAATGAGTGTTTCTGGATTATCAGGGAATTCTTTTTCATCCTGGCCCATAAGTTTGACCCAATAGCTATAATCAATCTGGACGTTACAGGAATCTTTGCCCGGATAAACTTGAAGACTTTTTAGTGTAAATTTTTTAGATCCCATAAATTCTAATTCCTCTTCCATAAAACGGGCGAATCTTTCTTTAGAGCCAATTTTTTTTCTGTGCTCCTCCGTCAGCATTTTATAAATACCGCTCCAATTGCTGCTGGAGAGCATGCTGAAATAGGATTCAGCGGATTTTTTACATGTTTTTTTTGCGCCGCCGCATCCTGGAAGAAATACCAGAACTGCCAAAAGCATGGCTGCCAGAAGCATTTTTGTTGTTTTGGTCATTTTCGATTTCCTTTCCGAGAAACATTATTTCTGCCGGCCTGCGCCCACATAAAGCATAAAAAATAAAACATCTTTATGCAGAGAAAACAGGGGGGCGATGTGGTTGAGGACGATCCGCGGAAATGCGGCTTCAGCGCTTGCCGGACGGCTTTTTTTCCGGGTCGTTGGGGTCGAGTTCTTCTTCCGCGGCTTCGCGCAGCTTGAGCAGTCCCCTCGTTTCAACCTGACGGATGCGCTCGCGCGTCAAATTCATAATGTCGCCCACTTCTTCCAGCGTGATGCCGCCTTTGTCCGCGACATCCAGAGCGCAGGTCTCCTTCAGCTCCCAGACTTCCTTGTCGGGAAAGTTCAGCTTGATGGAGCCAGTGGCGGGATTCACGTCCAGATAGAGGTGGTGCTTGCAGGAGATGAACAGACAGGGCCGGGCGCTGGCCACGCAGTCCGCCCGACGCCGCGGCCGAAATTTTTCGATGGCCCTGAACAGCTCATCGTCGTTGTCGTCGGGGATGCCCAGCTGACGGCGGCGCCTCAGGTCCCTGGACATTTCCTTCAGCGACATCGTCTTGGAGCGCATGGCGCCGTTTCTGCCCTGCGGTTTGGAAGCTGAATGCCGCGGCGCGCCGGCGTCCGATTCATCTTCCTGACCACCGTCCTCAGTAGTGTGGGCGTCGCTGCCTTCGGTCAGTCTGTCCTGCTCATCGGGCTCGTTTTTTCCCACCGTCTCCACCTCGCCATCCCGGGCTTTCCCGGAAGGTGCCTCAGTGCGCCGCCAAGCTGCGAACGGATGCGCACCAGGCAGACCGGGGCCAAATCCAAAAAAAAATCGCCGTCAAAAAAGTTGACAGCGTGCCGGTTAGATAAGGGGCGAGGCCCTTCGGGTGTCAAGGGGGAAAGGCGGCTCCCGGCGGATGATTTTGGCCGGCGTCGGCAGGCGGAAAAACCCGCAGGTAGCGCACAGCTTCCCCGGCACGAGCTGCCACCGCCAGCATTTGCAGCGCCGCGGCGCTGGTCAGCCGAACAGGCATGTCCTCAGGAAAGCCTTCCATCCCGGGCAGGGCATCGGCGGACAGCTGCCGGCCATTGAGAATCCAGTGTCCGGCTGCTTCGTCCACCAGAATTTCGGGCAGTCCGCTCAGCGCCTCGCGCTCGCCAATGAATTTTTTCGCCAGCGTTTCGTCATCAGAGGTCAGCATTTCCTCCAGCGTGACCGCCTGACGGAGAGTGAAATTTCCACTCTGTGTGCGGCGAAGCGCTGTCAGATGGGCATGACAGCCCAGCTTCTCACCAATGTCGTTGGCCAGCGTCCGGATATAGGTGCCCTTGGAGCAGCGGACGCGAATGCACAGGCGGTCGGGGGCGGGACGGCTCGTCAGCTCCAGTGAATGCACGGTGACATCGCGCGCCTCTCTGTCCACGACCTCCCCTCTGCGGGCCTTTTCGTAGAGCCGTTCCCCCTGGACGCGGATGGCGGAAAACATCGGCGGCACCTGGCGGATGTTCCCTCGAAAAGCGGCCAGAACCGATTCGATGTCCCCGTCATTCAGCGGCGGGACGGGAGACTCGGCGATGACCTGACCCATGCGGTCCTGAGAATCCGTGGCGATTCCCAGCATGAGCTCCGCCTCGTAGGTCTTGTCGTCGCAGGTCAGAAATCGGGCGATTCGGGTGGATTCGGCGATGCACAGCGGCAGAACGCCGGTGGCCATGGGATCGAGCGTGCCTGTGTGACCGACGCTCCGCGTCCGAAAGCGGCGCTTGGCGCGGGCGACAACATCGAAAGAAGTCAGCCCCTCGGGCTTGTCGATGACGATGATGCCGGACAGCCCCACTTCAGGAATCTCCGTCAGGCGCATCCGGGGCATTTTGCCTCTGAGCGTCCTCGCCGCCGCTCTGACTGGCCGAGGCTTCTCTGGCCGCATCCTCCGCGTGAACCCGATTGATGAGCTCGTCGATGCGCGCTCCCTCGTCGATGGCCTTGTCGATGACGAAGTGAAGTTCCGGTGTGACGCGCTGGGTCATGCGGCTTCCCAGCTCGCGTCTGAGAAAGCCTTTGGCCGCCTCGATGCCCCGGGCTGTCTGCTTCCTGTCAGCCTCTGTGCCATGCACCGTGTAATAGACCCAGGCCTCGCGGAGGTCGGGGGAGACTTTGGCGCCGGTGATGGTGACGAAGCCGATGCGCGGGTCCTTGAGCCCGCGGGCGAACATGCTGCCCAGCTCCTGCTGAATCAGGGAGGCCACTCGGTCGAGACGTGAATGATTGGCCATGGTGCAAAAACCTTTCTTGTCGGGCGCCTGCGGACGGCGCTTCCGAAGGGTGCTTTCAGGCAGGCGCTCTCAGCCGTCTTTCGGCTTTTTCATCTGTTCCCTGAGGGCGGCCAGTGCAGCGCTTTTCTCCGCGTCGCTCATCATCTTGATGGGCTTGGCCTTCCCGCCCTTGGGCTTCTGAGGCTTTGGTTCCGCCTTAAAACCGGCCGCTTCCGGGTCGTTGGGATCTTCCACGTCGGCCAGAGTGCGGACGCCGGGCCAGGTTTCGTGCGGCCTGCGTGACGAATGCTCCCTGCTGTCCTGCCCAGCGCCGTCTTCATCGTCATCGACCTCTTCGTCGAGGTCCGTGTCCAGCTTCGATTCGAGCCGCTTCCATTCGTCACTTCCAAAGAGCGATTCACCCAGCGGGACGATTTCAATGGCCCGGGAGACGATGGGCGCCACGTAGAGCTCCTCCACGGCCGCGAGAATTTTGTCGATGCAGGTCTGGACGAAGGTCTGCTCGTTGCCGACGACGCTGATGCCGATGACAGCCCGCTTCCAGGAGCCGCTGTTATCGACCTCGGCGATGGATGCGTTGAACTTGCTGCGGACGCGCTCGATGACTTTTCCGACGACCTGGCGCTTGCTCTTGGGTGAGTCGGCGTCGGGGATGGCGAGCGCGATGCGTGCGATGGCGACAAACATTGGCGTCCTCCTGAATGTGCCTGAGCGAATGGTGATTCTCCTAGGGAGCATCTGCCTTCCGTCGGCGCGGCGGGCCTTTACGGCAATGAAAGCGGGACGCTCAACCCGCATTTCCTCTGACACGCTGAGGGAACTGACACGCCGCAGGCGCACCTAGTGCCGCTCCCGCGGTTGACCCGGCGCATGTTTCAGCGCATGGGCGCCGCTCCCCGGGCCCCGGCGCTCACTCGTGCGGCTCCCTCTGACGCGCTGCCGTTTCGGCATCGAGGCGGTGAAGCAGTGAAGCTGCGAAGTGATGCAGCCGCGGGCAATGAAGGCGGAGGCTTTCGGGAGCCTTTCACGCTGCAATGACGAAAGACGGTGGTTTGAGCATGGACGCAATCGTACGGGACCTGAGCGGCTGGATTCCCGTTCTGCTGGATGTCTGGCGCAGGGCGAGGCGGCTGCCCGAGGGCCCGCGCGACAGGCTGCTTCCTCATGAGCTTCGCGAGGTCACGCAGGCCGTCCGCAAAATTTCGGCGGGGCTGACCGGCGGCCGTTCGCTGGCGGGGACGCGCTACATGGATGACCCGCGCCTCTTGGGAGCCTACCTGCTCTACTACTGGCCTAATTCGTACGCCCAGGCGCGGCACGTTCTGCGTTTCGTCATGGCGGCGTCGAGGGCTTCGTCTGTTCTCGATTTAGGGAGCGGCCCCGGACCTGTGGCTTTTGCGGCGCTGGATGCGGGGGTGGACCATGCCTCCGCCGCCGACCGAAGTTCGGATGCTCTGGACCTCGCGCGGACGCTGGCCGTGGAGCGCGGTGAGCCGCTTTCGCTGCTGAACTGGAACGCGGCCAATCAGCCCGTTCCCGAGGGAAAATTTTCGCTCATCACCGTGAGCCATCTGGTCAACGAGCTGTGGCTGGGACAGTCCGATGCCGTGAGCCGCCGCGCTGGCCTGATTGAGCGTGCGTGCGCGCATCTGGAGCCGGGCGGGCGGCTTCTGGTCATTGAGCCTGCGCTGCGAGAGACATCGCGGGCGGCGCTGGAGATGCGCGACCGCCTTCTCGACAAGGGCATCGTTCCCGTCTGGCCCTGCCTGTTCCGCGAGAAGTGCCCCGCGCTGCTGAAGGAGTCCGACTGGTGCCATTCGGAGATTGCCTGGGAGCCGCCGCGCCTGATGGCCGACATCGCCAAAGGAGCAGGCCTGCACAAGGAAGCGCTCAAGATGACAGCCATAGCCTTTATGCGCGCCTCCGAAGCGCCTGCCCGAACGGATGACAGCTGCATCTTTCGCATTGTCTCCGAGCCGCTGGCTTCCAAGGGACGGCAGCGCTTTATGGGATGCGGCGCGCGCGGGCGGATTGGCCTGTCGCTCCAGACGAAGCACATCACGGAGTCCAACCGGCGTTTCGGGCGCCTGCGGCGGGGCGATCTGATTCGCGTCGAGGGCTTTGAGGAAAAGGGAGACGGGCTGGCGCTGCTTCCTGAAAGCCGGGTCGATTTTGTTCCGTGATGCCGCATCCATTGCCTTTGGCCGGCTGCCCCTGACTGGACGGCCTGCGGGTCCGCTGGACGCATGTCTAATTTCAATAGGACGACCGTCTAAAAAACGGTGCGAAAACAGGCGGGCAGCGCTCTGCCGGTGAGGCGGTGCGCGAGAGAAATGGAGCCATTTTCCATTCGGCTCCGGGAAGGATTTGCCATCGTGATTGAGATTTTGACGAAAGCGCCGGATTTCACGGCCTACGCCTATGCGGATGGTGCGTTTCGTGCCCTCAGCCTGGGTGATTTCCGGGGCGGGTGGGTGGTCCTGTTCTTCTACCCGCGGGATTTCAGCTACGTCTGCCCGACGGAAATCATGGAGCTGGAACGCAGGCTCCCCGAGTTTGAGGCACTGGGCTTCAAGGCTGTCGGCATCTCCTGCGACTCCGAGTTTTCCCATCGCGCCTGGGCCCGCGAGCTGGGCGTGACGGAACTTCCTCTGGCAGCGGATTTCGAGAAGCAGATTTCCAGAAGCTACGGCGTCCTTCTCGAAGGCGGTTTCCCGGCGCGGGCCACGATTGTGATCGACCCCGAGGGCATCGTCCGGCACGTGAGCGTCAATCCTCCGGAGACGGGGCGGTCCATCGCGGAACTTCTGCGCATCGCCGAGGCTTTGAAGCTGGGCGCCATGACGCCTGTCGAATGGCACCGGGGCGAACCGACGCTGGAGGAGGACTAGCCGGCCGCTGCCGGACGTCTGAAATCGGCAGGTCCGCGGCGAAGGTCCGGCGGGCCCGAAACCCCGAAACAGGATTCGCATGAGCTCCCTGACCAACATTCTGCTGTTTGTCGTCTTGCTGGGGACCCTGGTCCTCGTCCACGAGTTCGGCCACTACATCGTGGCCAAGCTCTTCGGCGTCAAAGTGCTGACGTTCTCTCTGGGGTTCGGCCCCAGGCTCCTGGGCTTCAAGTGGGGCGAGACCGAATACCAGATCGCCGCGCTGCCCCTGGGCGGCTACGTCAAAATGGCGGGCGATGACCCCAGTGAGCCGCTGCCGGAAGAGGACAGAGGGCGCGGATTTCTGGAGCAGAAGCCGTGGAAGCGGGCGCTGATTGCCCTGGCCGGTCCTCTGATGAACCTGCTGTTCCCGGTGCTGGCCTATTTCGCGGCTTTCTCCATGACGACCATGGAATACGAGCCGCTCGTGGCCAGTGTGTTTCCGGGGCAGCCCGCCTACGCGGCCGGCATTCGTCCCGGCGACCGCATCACCTCCATCGCGGGGCGTCCCGTCCGCTGCTTCACCGAGCTTCAGGAGACCATCCGCGGCCGCGCCGGGCTTCCGACCGAGATTGGCTACCGGCGGGGCGGGGAGGACTTCACGGTGACGCTGACGCCGGCGGGCTACGAGGAGAAGAACATCCTCGGGAAGAGCATGCGCGGCGTCATCGGCATTGGCCTGACCGCGCGCGTGCCCATCGTGGCCATTCTGGGAAATCCGGAGAACTCGCCCGCCTTTGCCGCCGGCATCCGGACCTTTGACCGCATCGTCAGTGTCCGCGGGACTCCGGTGACGAGTTATCCCGCTCTGGTGGAGGCGCTGGCCGGTGCGCTGGCATCCGTCAAAGCCGGTGAGGCTGTTCCCGTTGTGGCCGCGCGCGAGGAACTTCTGGGCGGTGCGGCCGGTGCGGCGACTGTCTGGCGCACCTTCGAGACGGTGATTCATCCCGACGCGGCCCTGGCCGCCGGCCATGCCGATGACGCGAAACTGCTGACGCCCGCTGAGAGAGCTTTCGGCATTGCCTCAGATGAGAACGTCCTGTTTTCCGTTCGCGAGGGGACGCCCGCCTGGGACGCCGGGCTGCGGCGCGGTGACAGGATTGTCGAGGTGGAAGGGCAGGAGGTGCTCACCTCGATGGATTTCGTCCAGCGGCGGATGAAGAAGGGCGAGGGTGAGCTGCGTCTCGCCTACGTGCGCGACGGCGAGCTGCACCGCTGTGCCCCGGTTCAGAAGAAGGTCATCAAGCGGGACGAGTTCGACAATGAGCACGAGATTCTTCTGCTGGGGGCGAACACCGACTTTCGGCCTGAGGGCTACGCGAAAATCGGCAAGGTGCCCTTCCGCCGGACGCTGCCCGAGGCCTTTGTCAAAGCGGCGGGCGTCCTTCCTCAGGACATCAGCCAGATGATGAAGAGCCTGTGGATGCTCGCCAGCCGCAAGCTCAGCGCCCGCAATCTGGGCGGTCCCGTGGCCATCTACCATGTGACGGCTCAGGCCGCCGAGGCGGAGGAAAGCGGCATCGCCCTTCTGAGACTCATGGGATTCCTCAGCATCAACCTGGGAATGCTCAACCTGATGCCGATTCCCATTCTTGACGGCTTCCACATCTTTTCGGCGGCCATGGAAGCGGTGCGGCGGCGCCCTCTGAGCGAGCGGGCACAGAACGCCCTCGCGTGGCTGGGCCTGTTCTGCCTGCTGTCGCTGATGCTCCTGGCCTTCTGGAACGACATGATGAACTTCGTCTTCCGGTGAGGCCGGTTCGCCGAATGGAGCGGCCTTCGTCCGCGGGTGAAAGCGGCTTGTCGCCTCTCACAGCCGCAAGTAAAAGGCGCGCCCCATTTTTCCAACGAGGGAAGCCGCCATGAATGAAAACGATTGGACTGAGCTGATCGAGGCCGCGAAGGACGTCAGAAAAAATGCGTATGCGCCGTATTCTCACTTCCACGTGGGCGCCGCCCTCAAGGCTGCCTCCGGGAAGATTTACACGGGCTGCAACGTGGAGAACTCCTCCTACGGCATGACCATGTGCGCGGAGCGGAGCGCCATCTTCAAAGCCGTCTCCGAGGGCGAGCGGAAGTTTGATGCCCTGGTGATTGCCGCCGACGAATCGAGCGACGGCGAGCTCTGCCCTCCCTGCGGCGCCTGCCGTCAGGTGCTGGCCGAGTTCTGCGGGCCCGACCTGCCCATCGCCCTCGTCGCAGGCGACAAGCGCGAGACGCACAAGCTGGGCGCTCTGCTGCCGCTGACCTTCGGCAAGGCATTCCTGGACAAATAGCAGGCAGGAAGGCGGCGCCGCTGTTGTCTGCGCTGACGTTTCAGTTCCTGGCCCTCCGACGGACGCACTCGGAGGGCTTTTTTTATTTGTGAGGAAACCATGTCGAACGCTGTCACCTTTGGCCCGCCCGCCTCTGACCCCGATGCCCTGTCCGGCAGGCTCCCCGACCTGCGCGGGATGACCCGGGACGCATTGACGCGCCTCATGGCTGACCTGGGCGAGAAGCCCTTTCGCGCCAAACAGCTCTTCTCGTGGATTCACCGCCGGGGCGCCGTCTCCTTCGACGAGATGACCGACCTGTCGAAGAGCCTCCGCGAAAAGCTCTCGAAGGTGAGCCGCCTCGTGCTGATGCGCCTCGACCTGACGCAGGTCTCCGTGGACGGCACGCGCAAGTTCCGCTTTCAGACCGAGGACGGGCACTTCATCGAGGCGGTTTACATGCCCGAGACCGACCGCCGAACGCTGTGCGTCTCCACCCAGATCGGCTGCCCCATGGGCTGCGCATTCTGCCGGACGGGAACGCTGGGGCTGACGCGAAGCCTCATGCCGGGCGAAATTCTGGCGCAGATTTACGCGGTGAACCGGGCGCTCGGCGCCGAGGACGGCTTGGACGGCAGAAAGCCCCTCACCAACCTGGTGTTCATGGGCATGGGCGAGCCGTTCCTCAACTTCGACAATCTGCTCACGGCACTCGCCCTCCTTCAGGACGACGCGGGGCTGAATTTCTCGCGCCGCCACATCACCGTCTCCACCAGCGGCATCGTCCCCAACATCCGGCGCTTCGGCGAGCTGACCGAGAACAAGCTCGCCGTGTCGCTGAACGCCTCCTGCGACGAGCAGCGCAACGTCCTCATGCCCGTGAACCGCCGCTGGCCGCTCTCCGAGCTGATGGAGGCCTGCCGGCGGTTTCCCCTCAGGCAGGGTCGTCGAATCACTTTTGAATACGTGATGCTCTCTGGTGTGAATGACACTCTGGAAGACGCCGCCCGGGTGGCTGCGCTGATTCGCGGGATTGAGGCCAAAGTAAACCTCATTCCCTACAATGAGAGCCCGGAGCTTCCCTTCAGGAGTGTGCCTCAGGAGAAGGCCGAGGCATTTCGCGATTTCCTTTTGAATAAGGGTATTTTGGCTGTCATTCGTAAAAATCGGGGCCGGGATATTCTGGCGGCCTGCGGGCAGCTGGCGACAAAGAGGGAGGGGCGATGATTAGTAGTAATATCGAGAATGAGCTGGATATCTTCATGGAACTTCGAGCCAGTGATTCTGATGAGAAATTTTTTGATGGCTCAGAAAAATCAAAGAATAAAGGTGTGCTCTCTAAAGAGAAAAGACTGTCCTATAGAAAACTCCCTATTAAACATATTGCTGTCTGCGCAACAATGAGCGCAGGAAAATCTACTTTTGTGAATGCATTGTTAGGAAATGATATATTGCCAGCACGTAATGAAGCAACGACGGCAAGGATTACCAGCATATACGATCTTGATGGCTCAAAAAATATGGTCGGGTATATCCTTAAAAATGGTCAGATTGCTGAGAGTGCATGTGATGTCAAACAGGATGAATTGGATAAATGGAACTCTGATGACGAAGTTGGCCGCATTTTTTTGCAGGCCGACCTCGATGGCATTCCTAATAAAGGTATGATTGTCGCCGTACATGATACACCGGGAATCAACAACAGCAGAGATGCTTCACATTACAGCACAACCTTTGATTTTCTGAAAAGTCATCCGTTGGACGCTCTTATTTTTGTGGCGAATGCGGAGCAACTATGTACAGAAGATGAATATTCGATGCTTAAGACGCTTATGAATGAGGTCGTTAAGCCAAAAAAATTATCGATTATATTTGTTCTTAACAAAATGGACAGTATCGATCCGGAAAAAGAAAACATTGCCGAAGTTATTATAAACTACAAGGAATATCTGAAAGAGTTAGGATTTCATGAGCCGGCGGTTTTTCCCGTATCGGCACATGCGGCGAGACTTTTGAAGATGGCTCTGAATAATAAATCAGCTCAATTTACACGCCACGAAAAAAGGGAATTTGACAGCGTATTGTTTGATTTTATGACTTTTTATAATTTTAGCAGCATTAGAAAAAATTCAAAATACAAGACTGCATTACACCAGGAGACAAAAGAAAATTCACAAAAAAATTCCGAACGAATCGTAAAAGCTCTTGAAAACACAGGGATATTGGCTGTTGAAAAGAAAATCAGTGTCCTCTTTGGCAAAGCGAAAAATGGGGTAAATCACTGTCGTAAGAGGAGAGTGAGGCCAGCTATTATTTTCAGCCGACGTAAGCGTAAGTAGAGGCATCTCTGCGTTCATGAATGTCTTGTTGTTGTTAATTGCTTTGTGACGTAGTTCCGTAGCTAGGAGAAAAAGTCATGATTGAAATTGAACTGACGCATAATCCGTTTTTGCTGGAAAACAAACTTATGATTGATGGACAGGAGCAGGACAGCGAAACCTGTCAGAAGATATGCGGCATGCCGAACAAAGAGCTTTCCTCCTGGGCAGGTGAATTTTTTGAAAAAATTGAAAAGAAATATAATGATTCAGCGACAGTAGTATTTAACGGGATTCTCCGTGATTACGAATTTTTAGAGGATAATTTATCCTCCGGTCAGAAAAAAGGAAGATATAATGATATAATTCTGAAACAAGGAACTATTGTCGAATCGGCTGAACGTCTCTCTAAACTCAGAGAACTTTTTCATGAAATGCTTCAGGAAACCCCTTTTGAGAGTTTAAAAACAAAAGAACTGGAAAGCCAATTCAAAAGAGTTACCGAATCGGAATTTGAAATGGCTGTTGTTGCCACCATGAGCAGCGGAAAGTCCACGCTCATCAATGCCATGCTGGGGCGAGAACTTTTGCCCGCACGCAACGAAGCAACAACAGCGACGATTGCCAGAATCCATGATTGCGATGAGATGAAAGATCGGGGCTTTAAGGCCGAGAGTTATGGCGCTGATGGAAATTTGTTGGAATCTACTGATGAACTTTCGTTGGAATTTATGGAAGAATTGAATGACATTAGTAAAACTCCTACTTCGAGGATTGAAATTCATGGCGATATTTCCGGGATTGATTCCAGCCAAATCAGACTTGTTTTGACCGACACTCCAGGACCAAATAATTCGCGCACGGCAGAACATGCAAAGCACACAATGGATTTGCTAAATTCTGAGGAAAAGCCATTTATTATTTATGTGCTAAATGCCACTCAAACTGCAACAAATGATGATAATAATTTGCTGAGCAAAGTGGCTGAAATGTGTAACAAGGGGGATCGTCAGAGCCGCGATAGATTTCTTTTTATTCTGAATAAGGCTGATGAATTTGATCCCGACAAAGAACCCCTGGCCAAAGTAATGGATAAGGTCAAGACTTACCTGAAGGATAAAGGTATTGATGAGCCTCGAATTTTCCCTGCTTCAGCATTTTTGGCAAAAAGAATCCGGCAGAAAATTACAAACGATCCAGCACTAACAAGCAAAGAAAAACGTAATCTGAACAGTGATATTGGATATTTTATAGAAGAGAAAGCAATGCACCTCAGTAATTACGCTGTTTTTCTCTCGCCGAGAACTCAAAAGGTTCTGGACAGCCGTCTGGAAGAGGCCCGGAAAAATAATGATGAAGAACAAGAGGCACTCATTTATTCCGGTATTCCTGCTATAGAGCTTGCCATGGAAGAATACCTATATAAATATGCATTGCCTCGTAAAATTAGCGAAGGCGTGGAAACATTTAAGCGTAAATTAGATGATCTCAATATCGAGACCAAAACAATAACTGAGCTGAAGAAAAACAAAAACGCTGCAAAAACATTGGCGGAGGAATTGGATAGGGTTACTGAGATTCTAGAAAAGGACGTTGTAGCGGCAAAGCTGAGAGAAAAAATTAGTAATCTGAGTTCAAAGCAGGAAGTCAAAAAAATTTTAGATGAAAAATATAGAAATTATAATAAACAAAGAAATGAATTGTTTAAAATGGTGCCGTCAGAACAACACGTCACCTTGGAGGAGGGGAAAAAATTTGTTCAACAGTTTGAAAAGAAATTTAGTCAAATAATTGTTGAGCTGACCAGTGATATAGAGAATGCCTTGAAAAATATTATTACGGGTCAGGCACAAAATTACATCGATGAGTATAATAAATATCTTCAGGATGTTGTAGGAACTTTTGAATATAGAAAAACAACGGCAGCAATTTTTGGTGATGCGGCAAATGTCTCTGTTCGAGATATCCTAGATGAATATAGTCATCAGGAAGTTGTGGTTGTTGGTTCACATCGGGAAAAAGAAGAGGGCTTTTGGGGAGGAATCAAACGGTTTTTCACCTTTGGTTCTAAGGGGTATAAGACTGTTATTGATTATGGATTAGGATCATTTGTTGACTTGAGCAGCTTCAAAAGAGATGTTCTTCAGACGGAGGTAGCAAAATTTGAAAAGGAATCCTCAGACATTTCTTTTTCTTGGACGGAAAAACAGGAAAAACAACTCAAACAAGCTTTTCTGAAAAAATTTGATGCAATAGAGAAGGTCATTAAAGAAAAAACGCTAGAAAAAAAAGAATTATTAAATAACGAAAGAATTCTGACGGGGATAATCGAGAAAAAAGAGAATGATCTGAAATGGATCCAAAGTTTTCAGCATAAATTAAACGAGTTATTACTCGTTAAGTGAGGAGAATATCATGGCTCAAAAAGCAATCGAGGAAGCGGTCGAAGCAAAGGATTTAAATTATATCCGGGGTTTGTTGTGCAGTGTTCTTGGCTCAACCGACAAGGATATTAATAGCCTTTTTGAAGAAGACTATCAGTATATCCTGAATCATGGAATAAGCGAAGATGAATTGTTCCAAGAAGATGATGGTGAAGAATATAGCACTGAACCTTCGAATGAAAATTTGGATTTTTTGGCAGGAAAATTTCGAGTTAATTTTTCTAAAAAGAAATTAGAATCATTAAAAGAAATGGGGAGAGCGATAATTGAGCAGGAAGAAAAAGAGGCTCAAAAAAAAACTTCGAAAAAACAGCAGGAAACAGCAATTCCTCAAAGCAGCGTAGCCAGCCGAAACGTGGTAATTCCAATAGCGAGCGCGGCGGGAGCTCTTCTGGGATGCGGAATAGCTGCGGCAGCAACAACAGCGGCAGCGGTGCCGATAGCAGTGGGAGGAGTTGCGGGAGCAGCAATCGGAGCTGGGGCGGGCGTTTTTTTTACAAAGCGAAAGAGTTAACCCATAAAGGTCTTGATATAGTTGGAATAGATAAGGAAGTTACCAATGCTGTTCATAGTGTTGAGAATCGTGTTGAGAATGGCGTAAATAAATTCTTGCATAAAGGAGAGAAAAAATGAATTCAGATATAAAGCCTCGTGAAAATAGTGCATTAGAGTCAGCCCTGAAGACTGCTGACGTTCTTTTGGAAAAATCATACTTGGGTAGTTTAAGCAGGTGTAAAATTATCCCTTGCAGAGATGAAGAAGTTGCACACGACGCCTGGCTAAATCAACTCAATAAGAATGTTCGCTTTTTTAATGTTACACAGATCGTTTTGAATACGAATGAAAATAGCCGTGACAAATTGGCGTCGGTCTTTAGTGCCTTGTGCAGCACGCAGAGTGGATTCATCATGTTGCTGCGAGGCAGCAAAGATTCTGTTTCAATAAAATTGGGTGTCAAAAATAAGAGCTCAGAAGATAACGCTGGAAATTATGCTGAGACACTCAAAAGCAATATATTGGGTCATTTTCCGGGAACAAAGTTTGGCAATAATAGACCACTGAAAAAAGATGAACTCGACAAAGTTATAACCGCTAATCTTCCCGATTCCGGGTGGGTTTGTTCCGTAACAACGGTAGGCGGCTTGCGGAGTGAAAAAGAGGATAAAGAGCATACATTCGTACAAGGTTTGGAAAAATTTGCAGACACCATGCGGGGCAAGGAATATACGCTTCTTGTTATCGCTGATGCGAAAAATCTGAGTGAGATAAAAGCATCTCGTCGTTCGTTGGAAAATATCTACTCAGCGCTTATGCCATTTAGCGAGTCTCAACAAACCATAGGCACCAACGAAAGTATAAACCAAAACATTACTGAAAGTATTACTGATACAATCAACAGCAGTGTTACAAACACCTTAACTAATACGGTAGGCAGCTCGTCGTCTGACACAACCGGAACATCTAAAAACTTTAATCCCAGCGCTGTCACTAGCAGTGTCGGGGCCGTTCTAGGTAATTTAGTTGCTCCTGGAATCGGAATGTATGTGGGCGGAACAATTGGAGGAGCCTTAGGATCCATATCCTTTGGAAAAAGCAGTTCAAAAACAACCGGAACGAGTGAATCGACGAGCAGCGGTCAATCCGAAACATCCGGATCCTCTCACTCCTCCGGGACTTCGGTCAGCGGCGGCATATCTTCCGGGACGAGCGAAAGTCAGCAGATTAAGTATGAAAATAAAGCAATAAAAGAGATGCTGAAGCGCATCGAAAAGACGCTTGAGCGCTACGAAACTTCTGCCGATTTGGGTATGTGGAATTGTGCAGCGTATTGTATTTCAGAAGAATGTGACACTGCACAGCTGGCAGCGAATACATATTATTCTATCGTACGCGGTAAAAATTCTTCCCTCGAGAGTGGGGCTGTTATTGCCTGGGATAATGAACAATCGGCAGAGATTATAAAATCATTAAAAAACATGGAACATCCACTCGTAGAAATTGACGGATTTTCACTGCCCGTCACCCCCGGTACGCTCATCAGCAGCGCCGAACTGACCATACACGCAGGGCTTCCGCTTCACTCTCTGCCAGGCATTCCGGTTATTGAATGTGCCGAATTCGGTCGGACGGTTTCCACCTATGACGCAAGCGAGCTGTCTCTTAAAAATTACGCTGTTAACTTGGGTAAAATCTGGCACATGAATCAGGAGGAAGAACTTCCTGTTGCACTTAATCCCAAGTCTCTTGGTTCCCACACCTTCATCACAGGCTCCACTGGCAGCGGAAAATCAACTACTGTCTATCGAATGCTCAGTGAAGTCATGAACCTTGGAAAGAAATTTCTTGTCATTGAACCGGCAAAGGGAGAATACAAAAATATCTTCGGCAACAAAGCAGGTGTTCGGGTTTATGGTGTCAATCAGGCGATAACACCTCTCCTGCGCCTCAACCCTTTTTCTTTCCCTCATGGGAATACGGATGAAACAAAAAATATCCATATTTTAGAACATTTGGACAGACTCATTGAGATTTTTAACGTCTGTTGGCCTATGTATGCCGCCATGCCCGCAGTATTAAAAGAGGCAATAGAAAAATCCTATATTGATTGTGGCTGGGATCTCACTGAGTCAGTTAATAGATATAATGAGGTTTTTTACCCAACTTTTGCGGATGTAACACGCAATATCAAAGAAATTATTGATAGTTCTGAATACGATAATGAAAATAAGGGCGCATATAAAGGCTCGCTCATCACGCGCTTAAAATCGCTTACCAATGGCATCAATGGGCTCATTTTTACTACCAACGAAATTGGAAGCGAAGAACTGTTTGACGAAAATACAATTATTGACCTCTCCCGAGTCGGTTCCAGTGAAACAAAGGCGCTCATCATGGGGATTTTAGTCCTGAAACTTCAGGAATACCGCATGACCGGCAGTGATGAGAGCAATTCAGAGCTTCGCCACGTCACTGTTCTGGAAGAAGCACATAATCTCTTAAAACGCACCAGTACAGAGCAATCACAGGAAAGCGGCAATTTGCGCGGTAAATCAGTTGAAATGCTGACCAATGCTATTGCCGAAATGCGCACCTACGGTGAGGGATTTATCATTGCTGACCAGGCGCCGGCACTGCTCGATATGGCTGTCATCCGAAACACAAATACAAAAATAATTATGCGCCTGCCAGATCAAGACGACCGCGAATTGGTGGGCAAGGCGGCCAATCTGAGCAGAGAGCAGATTCAGGAACTGGCCAAATTACCCTGTGGTGTGGCAGCAGTGTATCAAAATGAATGGGTTGAGGCAGTGCTTTGTAAGGTGCATCATGACGCTAAGAAACCGAAAGGAAAAGAAGAAAAGTATATATATACTAAAAAATCTGAACCTTCCCAATGTGAAGAGATAAAAGATCGTTTGGAAATAGCCAAACTATTGTGCGAGGGGATTGCCATAGAGGATGAAGATGAAAGAGCAAAACTAAAAGAAAAATTGAATAATATGTCGGTGCTTGATTCTGCAAAAGTGCAGATTTTAAGGGCAGTAACACCGCCCGCACATGAGCCGAGGTTTACTAAAATTGCAGGAATAGTGAGTGAACTTTTTTCATCTGTAAAAGAGGCCTTTGAAAACTCATACAAACTGAGTTCAGAGACGAATCCTGACACCATTCAATGGACGATCGATGTGGACAAAGCGATAATTGCGTTGACGCAGGAACCCATTGAAGAAGAACTTCGCCGCTCTATCCGGCAGTGTATTATTACGGAGTATTTACATAACGAGCTGGGAAAAACTGATTTGCTGGAAAAATGGGCTCATGAAGGAGGTGTGAAATAAATGATGGAGCGTTTTTCTATAAAAGAAGGTGTAAAACTTATTGGGGATGCAATAAAAAAGTCGGATTATGACCCCGATAAGAGGATTATGCGAGGAGAAAGCAGAGAGGACGATACGCTTTTTGATATACGTAATTGCCCAATAGATGGAAATAACGGTTGCTGGAATGGAGAGAGAGGAAATTCCACTTGGATTCCGGATGACAATTACATACCAGAAAAATATAATCCAAACCATCAATCATGGAAAGATATAAAAAAACAATATGGTATAGATGGAATTCCGTTTAAGGATGGTGAGCCAGACTTCTCAGAGGTTTCTAAAGGAGAAGTCGAAATAGAAACATTTACTGTGTACAGGTCAAAAAATTTTGCGCAAGCAGATGAAAGATTAGCTGCACAAAAAGGGTGCGAGGCGAAGGATGTCAGAAGGTGGCGGGAATATAATCGGTATACATGGCATGAACACACAAATTGTAAAACAATGAGCAAAATACCAAATATTATACACTTAAATATAACTCATCGAGGTGGAGTAGCGTCTCAGAAAGAGGAACTATAATGGTTATGAAAACTACAACAAATAAGATTTTCGGTCAACTTATCTATGATTTTCAATGGGAAAAACAAGATTCGGTATTGATTTGTGGTAAAGAAATTCCCTTTAAAACAATTGTGGAAGCATTTCCTGGAGAAAGTATAACCGAATTACAGGAAAAAAATTATCAGAAGATAAAAGATATGAAAAATCTTGTGGATGATGAGTATCTACCAAATGTATACAATTATCTAAAAAAGAATTATGGGCGTATTATTTCTACAAAAAAAGATTTATATAATTATGTGGAACTTCAATCTGTATTGTATAAGCAAAATGGAAAGGTTGTCGCATTATTTTCTATTCCTGAGGATGAACTTGGAGTTGGAATTGAATTGATTCCTGTATTTTCAATTGGTGTTCAGGATTTGTATTTGTGATAAGTTTTGTATGGGCTAGATTAAATAAGTTCCCCTTCCCCTCAATGAAAGGTTCTCTTGCCATGGTTCTTCCAGAACTTCGAGAAATCGCTCCCAAAGTAGAGAAGCAGACCTCGTCTTTTGATCCCGACAAGCGAATTGAGAAAAGAATCGACTCTCTCGCTGGCGTAGAAAAGGGGCGAGAGATGACTTTTGACGAAGCCGACAGCGGTCACGTCAATCCGCATTTTCCTAGAGAAGGATATGATGATAATTGCCAAACCTGCGTTGTTGTCTTTGAGGCGCGGCTTCGAGGGTACGATATAGAAGCATGTCCATTCTGTGAAGGTTCAAATACTGAGCTTTTAAGTCGAGAAACCAATTTGGCTTGGCGTAATTTTTGGGGAAGACATCCATCTTATATTGAAAATAGAACCCCCAAAACTCCGGAAGAATTATATAATTTTGTGTCTGGCAATATAAAGCCAGGACAGCGCTTTACCTTAGAGGGAGCCTGGAAAAATTATGGTTGTGGCCATATTATCTCGGTTATGCGCGGGGAAGACGGAAACCTTCTTTTCTATGATCCGCAAACAAATAAAAAATATACAAAGGAGAGTGCAATAAATGGGATATTAAAACGAATGGATCCTTGCAGCATAAAGTTGCTGCGAGTTGATTCGCTCGATATTGATTGTGATTTTGTTAACCCCATCGTCAGAAGGAGTGGAAGCAATGGATGAGCAAAAAATTAAAGAGTTTGCCCAAAAACATGGTTTTGACGATGTGAAAATGATTGGAGAGTATGAAGGCAACATTGTTTTTCAGCCGGTCTTTTTTGATAAAAAAGTAAGAATTATCGGCTTTCCCCGATATATTCTGCAAAAAGAAGATGAACTCTCCTTGAAACTAGATGATGATTTTGTTCTGACCGATCATTTTTTTCCACCGGATTGAGTCTTTGCGAGGCAGAAAGCAACGGACACAGTTTAGAGGGGGAAGGACAATAGCCCTTCCTCCTTTAAATTTTTCCTTGAGCTGGAATGTGATTCATCCAAAGCTAATCGTAACGCCATGATTTTAGTGGAGAAATAGGCCAATCCTACCCCCAAACAAACCAGCCCTCCTTCAATACATTTGCTTTATGCATTGAAGGAGGGCTGTTCTATTGTTGTCGATTATATCTGATGATTATTCCGTTTAGACAATACGAGGGAACGGCGCAAAAGCGGCGGCAGACACAGGTTGAAAGAAAGAGGGAATATCAAGGAGATTTTGGGGATGGTCTTGATTTTTTGCGCAAAATGAGCTATAACTGAGAAGCAAATTTCAGCCGCACAAGAGAAAGGGCGCGCCGCCATGGGAATTTTTCTGAATCCGGGAACCGGGAACCTTGCCATCGACATGAACAGCCGCTTCTACGTGGACAAGTCTCGGCTCCTCGTCGAACTCAATCACCTCGTCGGCACAAACGAGCGATTCGTTTGCACCTCCCGGGCTCGGCGCTTTGGCAAGACCATGGCCGGCAATATGATCGCGGCGTATTATTCAAAGAATTGCGATTCCCGCGATATATTCTCGAAGCTCAAAATTGCCCAGAATCCATCGTTTGAAAAATATCTCAATAAATTCAATGTGATACAGCTGGACATCAATGACCTGTTCTGCAACTCGACGACGGGCAGCGTGGTCAAAGACGCCAATAAATATGTCCGCGAGGAATTTACGGAGCAGTTCCCGGACATTTCCTTCGAGGGCTGTGACAGCATTCCGCAGTGCATGAATAAAGTATTCAAAGCGACGGGTGAAAAGTTCGTCATCATTATGGATGAATACGACGTGATGGTGCGCGATCCGGCTGTCTCGCAGGAGCAGTTCGCGGAATACCTGCAATTTCTAAATGGGCTCTTCAAAGGCCAGAGCGTGTCCAGTTGTATTGCTCTGGCCTATCTCACTGGCATTCTTCCCTTTATCCGCGACCGCGTGCAGTCGAAGCTGAATGTTTTCCGCGAGTATTCCATGGTGGACGCGGGACAATTCAGTGAATTTGTCGGATTTACGAAAGAGGAAGTCAAAGATTTATGCGATGCGAATAATATGAATTTTGAAGAGGTGACAAATTTTTACGACGGCTATCTGATGATTGACGGGACGCACATTTATAATCCCAAGTCGGTCGTTGAAGCCATGACCCGGCGGCGGATTGACAGTTATTGGACGCAGACGGGGCATTTTGGCGTATTGGCTGATTACGTCCGCATGGATTTTCAGGGGCTGCACGAGGATGTCAATCGCATGATGGCGGGCGAAAAAATTCCCGTTAATGTTTCGACGTATTTGAATACAATGCGCGATTTTTCGCGGCGCGACGACGTTCTGGCCTGCCTCATTCACCTTGGCTATCTGACATATCAGTATTTGAAATTTGGCAGCGGCCTCTGCTGGATTCCCAATCGGGAAATTCTGCAGCAGTGGGCCGTTGCATTGGAAGTCACGCCCGGATTTGAAAATGTCATGAAAATCGTCAATGCGTCGCGGCAGCTGGTCGAGGACACGCTGGCCATGAATGCCGAGGCGGTGGCCAAGGGGCTGGACGCGGCGCACCAATTCGTGGCGAATAATTACAATTATAATAATGAAATGGCTCTCCAGAGCGCCGTCATGCTGGCCTATTTCCACGCGATTGACCGCTTTTTTGTATTCAAAGAGCCACAGCTGGGCAATGGACGGGCGGATGTGGTGCTCGTTCCGTCGTCAATGTATGGGAAAGGATTGCCCGCGGTTATTATTGAATTGAAAAAAGACGGTTCGGTCGGCTCAGCGCTGGATCAGATTAAAAATAAAGAGTACTTCAAAGAATTGTCGAATTACTCGGGGGATATTCTCTTCGTCGGAATCAATTACGATTCAGCGACAAAAAAACATTCGTGCGGGTTTGAAAGATTTGTGAAGTAGGGACACACCCAAAAAATCCTCCCCGCACATCCATTTCAGGAGTCTTTCGTGATCAGTCCGCATCTCGTGCATTTTGAATCCCTCGTTCCCGACACCGAAACCCACGCCCGCCGGGGCCGCCTCTGGACGCCTCACGGCATTGTCGAGACGCCCGTCTTCATGCCCGTGGGCACCGTTGGCTCGGTCAAGTCGCTGACGCCGGACGACCTCTACGCCGACGACGTGCGCATTATTCTCGGCAATACCTATCACCTTTACCTCCGGCCCGGGCACGAGCTGATTCGCGATTTCGGCGGCCTGCACAAATTTATCAACTGGAAGGGCGCCATGCTCACCGATTCGGGCGGCTTTCAGGTGTTTTCGCTCAAGGGCATCCGCAAAATCGAGGAGGAGGGCGTCACCTTCCGCTCGCACCTGGACGGCAGCAAGCACCTGTTCACGCCGGAAAAGGTCATCGGCATTGAAGAGGCGATTGGCGCGGACATTATTATGGCTTTCGACGAATGCCCGCCTGCGCTGGAGAGCCGTGCCTATTTCGAGAAATCCCTCGCACGCACGACGCGCTGGCTGCATCGCTGCAACAATGCCTGGAAGCGCGAACAAAGCTCGCTCTTCGGCATCGTCCAGGGCGGGCTCTTCAAGGATTTGCGCCGGCGCCACATCGAAGAGGTCTGCGCCCTCGACCTGCCGGGGTTCGCGCTGGGCGGCTACAGCGTGGGCGAATCGCCGGAGGAAATGCACGAGGGCGTGGCCGACTGCGCGCACCTCTTGCCCGCCGACCGGCCGCGCTACCTCATGGGCGTGGGCACGCCGGTGGATTTGGTGACCTGCACCATGGCGGGCATCGACATGTTCGACTGCGTGCTCCCCACCCGCACGGCGCGCCACGGCCTGCTTTACACGTCGCAGGGCAAGGTCGTGATTAAGAAAAAGGCGCTCTATCAGCGCGACGAGGGCCCGCTGGATCCGAATTGCAATTGCTACACGTGCCGCAATTTCAGCCGCGCCTATCTGCACCATTTATTTATTACAAAAGAAATCCTGGCCATGCGCCTCAACAGCATTCACAACGTGCATTACCTGGTGACGCTGATGGCCCGGGTGAGGAAAGAACTGGAGCAGGGGACATTTGCCGCGTTTGCAAAGGAATTCCTGAACAGCCCGGCGGCGTGCAGATAGGATTGGAAGGTTTGTTTTGTTTGCGTGCAGTTTCGGTTTATTTCATTTCATCTGCGGAAATTCATCCGCACTGACCGTGGAGATAAAGGCATGAAAGGCAATTCGTTTGTATTCAATGGAACAATAGGGGGTAAAATCTGTTTGGGTATGTTGCCTGTTTTTATTTCCGCGCTGGTATTTATCGGGTGCGGGGACGATAAAGAAGACAATACGCCTGAAGAGACGGATTCGGGAATTGTCATCGTGACAGATGGCGGTGTCAAAGACGATGCGGGCGGCCTGGAAGACGACTCTGGCGTTATTGAGGACGACGCCGGCGTTATTGAGGACGACGCCGGCGTTATTGAAGACGACGCCGGCATTCCGGAGGATGACGCGGGCATTGATACGCCGGATGCCGGGCCGATTGAGGACAATGGTTTTATCCGTATTCCCGCCGGTTCATTTACATTATCCCATGCCACCGCTGCGCATGCCGAGGGTGATACTGTGACAGTCGCGGCCTTCGAATTGGGAAAAACGCCCGTGACGGTGGCGGAATTTAAGAAATGCGTCGAGGCGGGAAATTGTACTTCAGATCATTACGAGGCTGTATCGGATGGTCCAGACTGCAATTACGATCGCGGCGATGCCTGGCTGAATCATCCCATGAATTGCGTGAACTGGTATGCTGCCAAAGAATACTGCGAATGGATTGGCGGCAGGCTGCCGACAGAAGATGAGTGGGAATATGCGTCCACCCATAATGGCACGGAGCACCTGAATACGACGTATCCGTGGGGGGATACAGAGCCAACGCATTGCGGAACCGCGAATTATTACACGGACAATGGAACTAGCCATTATTGCAATGGAAAAACGGAAACAGACACATTGGGCGGCACATCGGCGGTGGGCACCTATTCTCCCGCAGGCGACAGCCCGCTTGGCCTCGTGGACATGAGCGGAAATGTCTGGGAGTGGACGAGCTCTTTGTATTCCTCTGAGAGCAGCAGCGTTATGGTGCTGAAGGGCGGCTCCTGGAATAACAATGAGATCAATCTGGACGTCGCGAACCGCAACGCCAACAATCCCACGTATGTGTTCCAGGTCTTCGGGATTCGCTGTGCGAAATAGTGTAATTTGTTGAATTGTGAATGAAATACAGAAAAGCCCTCCTCCAATATACATTTGGGGGAGGGAAATTATTTCAAGTAATCCTGTATATGCCTGTTTATTTAGGATTGTTTTCGGGAAATACGTCCCCCTTTACTCAATTCGAGGGAAGGGGGCAGAGAGTGAGCGGAAGAAAAGTAATTCAATAAAGAAGAGATATTAAAATCGCCGCTCTGAAACGGGCATATCATCAAAGGCTCACCTGCCTGTCTTTTCGCAGGGGGCGCGTCCTTTCGGACCCGCTGACGTGTCAAATTCGCTGTCCCTGCTAAAATCGTGTCGTCAAAATAGCGGAATAATAAAAATCCCCTCACCAAACAAATACGGTGAGGGGGATTTTATATTTTATTGCCATTGGCGCGGAAGAATTCAGCTCTCCAATTATCGCTTAATCAAATTCCACTGGGTCGTCTCCAGACGCTCGTTCCAGGGATCGTGCTCAAAGTCGCCGCCTGAAGTGCTGCTGGCCGTCCAGGTGCTGTTTTTATCGTGCGGGTCGAGGGCGTTGGTGAGGTTGTCGCCGTTCAGGCTGATGAAGAGGTCGCCGGCCTGGTTGGATGTGCCCAGAACTGCGCCGTTGGGGAACAGAACCATGACGCCCTCGCCGTCTTTGGAGGGGTTCGCCGCGGTGACGGGCAGCTTGTCGGGCAGCATCGCCACCGAGCCCGTCTTGGGCGTGCAGCCGTTTTTGCAGCCGAAAAAGTCGTGATCCACCTTGGCGTGGGTGACGTTGAGGGTCGTCTGGCCGTTCACATCGGCGAGGCAGCTCAGCGTCACTTCGACGTTGATGACGCGGTCTTTGACGGCCTCGCCCGTATTGGAGTTCCGCACGACGTAATGGAACATGCCCGCGTAGGTGCCGTTGTAGGGCGACTTGCAGAGGGGCTTCGTCGAGGAATCGCCGCCTCCGCCTGAATCGGCGTCGGGGGATTTGAGGACGGCGTGGTCGGCGCTGGTGGAGCGCAGGTCGAGGGAGCAGGCCCAGAATACCTCGTCACCCAAGGTGGCCACCGAGTGCGTCAGGAGGCAGCCCCCGTTCGACGTGGTGATGGGGCCGTCGTTCGTGCCGTCGCTGTCCTTGGATGTATCGACGCGCGAGAGGCCCCGTTCCGAGATGAAGAAGAGCCGGTTGCCGAGGGAGGCGAGCCACGGATCGCCGAGGCTGCGCTTCATGGCGTCGGCCTGGAGCCTGTGCTTCTGGCTGCTGTCGCCCGCCGGAGCGCACCAGATGGCAAACCCCGAGATGCTGGCGTCATGATCGCTCCAGCAGACCTCGCCGTCCTCGGTGAAGGCGATTTCCATGGGCGCGTCGAGCCCGCGCTCTATCCATCTCTCGCCCGGGTAGTCGTCCGGCGACGTTTTGAACTCGGCGATGGGCGAGACGTCCGTGTGCCAGATGTAGCCGTTCGGCGCGTCGTAGGGGACGAGGGCGTAGAGGTCATTTCCGCGGAGCGCCACGCGGTAAACTTCGGGGATGTGGCTGTTAATTTCGACGGTCAGGCCGTCGTAGGACTTTCCCAGAATGCGCCCCTCGTCCGACCAGAAGACGCCGAGGTCGTTCAGGGCCACGCTCGCCTTGTAGGTGCCGGTGGCCGCGATGTTGCTCACCTTGTAGATTTCCGCGTCCGCCTCCTTCGTGTCCCAGAGGAAGAGCTTGGTCTCTTTCTTATCGACGTACTCCATCCAGGCGACCTTGCCCGCGTGGGCGGCGATGTGCCGGATTTTGGCCGTGGACGTCTTGGCATCGAGGCAGAGGACTTTCTTTTCGGAATTCCGCATGACGCAGATCTTGGCCGCCTTCGTGTCGTTGTCCTCTGCGGCGAAGGCCAGCATGTCGTCGCCGTCAGAAGCGATGGCGCCCTGGGGGGAGTATTTCTCGAAGCGGATCGTGCCGGGATTTTTGGTGCCGTCAGAGCCCTTGCCGTCATCGCCGCCGCAGGCTGGGGCTGCGAGGAGGAGCGGAGCCAGGAGGAGTGCGGCGAATCCTGAAAAAGCGAAGCGATGTCCTGTCGTCGTCATGGCGAAGTCCTTTCTTTGGGCTGTGGGTCCATGTTGCAGAGGTCACTTGCTGTTTTTGCTGCGAATCGCGGCGGCCAGATGCGCTGCGGCCGCATTCAGTTGCTCAGAAAAATGGTCCAGCTTGGCCTGCGCGGTGTTGGGCATGTCGTCCGTGTAGCGGCAGTACCAGCGCAGGGCCTCCAGCTCTTCGAGGAAGCGGCTCAGCGCCAGCTGCTCTTCCGGTTCCAGCTCCGCCAGATCGCCAAAGGCGGCGCTGGGAAGCCACGAGCGAAGCGGCGCCAGCAGAGGGTCCCGGTCCCGATGACGTGAAAAGAGGTCAATCATGGCCGGCACCTGGGCGGCAAAGCGCCGGGCGAGCGTCTGCGCGTCGAGAATCACCAGATGGCGGATGCGCTCCACGCGGGCCGTCCGTTTGCGGATGCGGTGAAGCCTGGGATCCAGAGTCGAAGTGGGCCTGGCCTCGCCGCCGGTGTGTCCGGGCGCGTCCTCTTCGGGCGTCGGCGAGGGCTCATCATCCGCCGTGAACGCGGCGTCACTGTTCGGCGCCTCGGCCTCAGCCTCATCGGGCGATGAAGGATGCGCTTCCGCCTCTGTTTCAGCTGCTTCCTCTTTCGCCTGCTGGCGCTGCTCTTCTTTTGGAGCCGCCGCGGTCTTCTTCTTTTTCCGGGCTGCTTTGCTCTTTTTGCGTCCGGCCATGGTGGACCCTCACTGGTCTGAAGTTGGAGAGGATGGCTGACGGGCAGGCCGGCATTGGAGGGCGCGGCTCAGCCCCGGAGCAGCTCTTCCATGCTCAGCTGATCGATGCGCGTGACCCAGCCGAATTTGTCTTCAGCCTCTCCACGCTGAATCGCGGAAATCCGCTTGTAGAGCTCCAGCGTCAGGCTGCCGCGCCGTCCTCCGCTGATGGCGTAGTCGCGCCCTTTGTAGGCCAGTTTGCCGACGGGAGAGACGATGGCGGCCGTCCCCGTGCCGAAGACTTCCGTCAGGCGGCCGCTGAGCGCGCCGTCGATAATCTCGTCGATGGAGATGCGCCGCTCGGACACCTTCATGCCCCAGTCGCGGGCGAGGGTCAGGACGCTGTCGCGGGTGATGCCCGGCAGAATGGTGCCGTCCAGATCGGGCGTGGCCAGCTCATCGCCGAAGAGGAAGAAGATGTTCATAGTGCCCACCTCCTCCGCGAAGCGATGTTCGGCGGCATCCAGCCACAGCACCTGTGCGTAGCCCAGCTGTTCGGCGCGCCGGTGCGCACGAAAACTGTGCGCGTAGTTGGCGCTGGTCTTGGCCTCGCCCAGACCGCCGCGGACAGCGCGCACGTCCTCGTCCTCCACGAGAATCGCGACGGGCTCCAGACTTTCGGAGAAGAGCGCGCCGCTGGGACTGGCGACAGCGCAGAAGAGAAATTCGTCAGCGGGCCGGACGCAGACGCAGGGATCTGTGGAGACCATGAGGGGGCGCAGATAGAGCGCCTCGCCTTCGCCGTCGGGAATCCATCGCCGGTCCGCCAGAGTCAGGGCGGCCATGGCGCGTTTGTAGAAGTCCTCGGGCAGAGGCTCCATGGCCAGGCGCCGCGCAGAATTGCTGAAGCGCCGTGCGCTCTGATCCAGCCGAAAGATGCCGATGTGTCCGTCGTTCCCCCGGTAGGCCTTGAGACCTTCAAAGATGCTCTGGCCGTAGTGAAGGCAGTGGGACTGCGGCACGAGGCCAAGGGAACCCGACGCCTCCAGAACGGCACTGTGCCAGCCCTGGCTCTCCGAAAACGCCGCGCGGAGCATGTGGTCGGAAAAATAGCGGCCGAAGCCCAGAGGCGTCCCTTTGGGAGGGAGGGAACGGCATTTCTCGGGACGCTGAGGAACAAATTCGATGGAGATTTTGCTCTGCATGGCTGGTTCGGCCTGCCGCCTGGCGTGCGGCTTCGGTCAGAGATGGGGCCGCCGAGTCCGCGCGTTCACCGGAAGTCTGTCAGCAGAAGCAGCTCCGGGAGCGCCGATGGCCGGGGCAGCCGCGGGACAGGTATCGCCCGCGTCGTCCGGCCAGGGAAAGACACGCCAGGGAAAGAGAAAGAAGGCATCAAAAAAAGAAGGGCGGGGATTGACCCGCCCTTCCTGAAAACTGCCGCTGACGCGGAAGGCACCTTTGAGGGCGCCTGTCACTCACTTTTTGTACTTCGTGCGGATGGACTCCAGCTTCTGCCTGGCCCGGGCGATGCCCTTCTTGGCCTCAGCTCCGGCGGTGACAGCGGCGTCCACTGCCTTCTCGCCCAGCTTGTCGAGGTTCTTGCCCAGCTCGGCCGTGTCGAGGCCCATATTTTTGGCGGCACCGCCGGCCATCGACTCCACCTTCTTCAGGCCCGTCCGGAAGTCGTCATACAGAAGGTTGATGGCGTCGGCGGCTTTGGCCTGGAGGTCCTGCGGAAGGCCGCGGAGCCGCTCAACCGTCCTGTCCAGCTCGTCGGCACCGATTCCCAGCTTCTCCGCGGCCTTGTGGGCGGCGTTCTTCACGGGAGGAACCTTCTCCCCGGACTTCTTGGCCTTCGCTGATTCACCGGCGTCCGCGGCCTTCTCTGCTTTCTCCGCCTTCGCTGACTTCTTCGCCGTTTTGGCCGCTTTCACCTCGGGCTCAGCCGGCGCTTCCGGGGCCTTCTTCTTCGGGGCGGCTGCTTTTTTCTTCGGCGTTGCCTCTTTCTCGCCGGCATCCTTCACGGCTTTGGCCTTCACCGTTTTGACCTCTTTGACCTCTGCGGCCTTCTTTTTCGGCGCGGCCTTGGTGGACGCAGCCTTTTTCACGCCCGCCTTTTTGGGCTCGGTCTCAGCCGCATCCGTCTTCGCGGATTTCTTGGAAGATGCTTTCTTCGTTGTCGCCATGGCCTGTTCTCCTGTGTGGGACTGCGTTGAGGGAATGCCTTCCGGATGATCCGGAGAAGACGTGAACGGATTGTGAATGGGGCGGGCCTGCCTGCGCCTGAACCCCGGGGAAATTTGACTTCAGCGAAGAATCATCAGGCGCGTTTCGTCATTGCGGCGGACGGGCAGAAAACCGACGCGGCGGCAGAGGCGCGTGGCGGGTTCGTCGCCTTCCGGAACGCGGGCCACGATTTTGGGCATCCGGCCCAGCATGTGGCGGGTGATTTGCCCGACGGCCAGTGTGGCCAGCCCGTGCTGGCGGAGCTTCGGCGCGACGTAAACGCCTTCGATTTCCAGACCGAACCGGCTCTGAGAGGTGACATCCAGCTTGAGGGCAAGCGCGCCGTCCTTTTCGAGGATGTAGCAGCGCCCGGCCAGAACTCTGGCGGCGATGCGGCGCTCAAACGCCTCGCGGGTACACACCAGCGGATTTTCGCCGAGGGATTCCTCCACGGCCCGGGCAGCGAAGGGAATGAGTCGGGGCAGGTCGGATGCGGCGGCACGCCTGAGTTCGGGGCAGACGAAGGGACCGAGAAAATCCGCGGCGGCAGCGAAGACAGTCAGCGGACGCACCAGAAGGACGGAATCCTGCGCGCCCAGCCCTTTGAGAAAGCCGTCGAGAATGCGCCGGGGACCAAAGAGGCTGCGCACTGCCATCTTTCCCCGAAGCGCCTGTCCAAGTTCTTCCGCGGCCGCGGCGTTTTTGGCGATGGGCAGAGTGAGTCCGCCGTCACCGCCGACGATGGCGACCGTCTCGAAGGATTTGCCGTCCTCGCTGAGCGCGTAGGCTTTCACGGGGGCGCCGTCGGTGTTTCGCAGACCGTGATCTTCGAGGATTCCAAGCGCGAACAGATGGGCGTCCGCTTTTTGTCCCAGAAAATCCCGCAGATCCTCCAGACGTTCGTTTGTGAGTCGGATGCAGTTCATTTGGCGGCGCTGTTTAGGGCGGCGCTCCCGAGGCGGGCAAGGCACGAAATGAGTGCTGTTCCTCGAATCGGCGGACGTGTTCCGCGCCTTCGGAATCCGGGAAAATTTTGCGCTTGCGCCGACAGGTGAGGCCCCCCATGAGGCCCGGCCGCGGCGCACGCCGTAACCGGCCGGAAGTGACAAGCTGGAGGACTTACGTGGCGAAGGAATGGAGGGGGATGGAGCAGTGGGGCAGCTGTGTCAGCGCCGCTGTTCACCGATGTCTCCGGCTCACTCGCTGTCTCAGAGAATGCCGCCGGTTTCGGAGCGCCTGGACCGCTGCCTGCGCCGTGCTTCTGGCCGTTCTGTCCGCGCTTTCGGCACCCGCGCTGGCCATCGACCCGCGCCTGACGTGGCAGACGCTGGAGACGGAGCATTTTTCGATTCATTTCCATGACGGGCTGGAGGCCTTTGCCCGGCGCACCGGGACCTATGCCGAAGAGGCGTGGACACGCCTCGTTCCCTTCATGGAGACGGCGCCCAAAGAGCGCGTGGAGGTGGTGATCAGCGACATCACCGACTCCGCCAACGGGAGCGCCACGGTTTTCCCCCGCGCCCTGATTCGCCTCTATCCGACGCCGCCGGAGAACCATTCCGAGCTGAACGATTCGGAGGATTGGCTCTGGACGCTCATCGTTCACGAACTGACCCACGTGCTGCACATGAGCGACATCCGCGGTCTGCCCAAATTCGTGGACACGCTCATCGGCCGCCAGTGGATTCCCAACGCCATTCAACCCAACTGGATTGTGGAGGGGCTGGCGATTCAGTCCGAGTCGAGATTTTCCACGGGCGGCCGCAACCGTTCATCGCTCTACGACATGCAGCTGCGGCTGATGGCGCTGGAAGGAACGTTCCCAGACCTGGATGACATCTCGGGCAGTCCCGCCGTCTGGCCCCGGGGCGGCATTCCCTATCTGTGCGGCGCCAGATTCATCGACTGGCTCGTGCGGAATCGGGGACCGGACACTCCGGCAGCTCTGAGCCACGACCACGCGGACATGATTCTTCCGCTCTTCAAGAATCTGAGTCAGAGCCGCGTGACGGGCAAAAGCTGGCACCTGCTCTTTGAAGACTGGAAGCGCGACGAGACGCGCAAGGCTGAGCAGCTTCTTGAGACGCTGGAGCCGCGGGGCCTGACGCGGCCCAACTGGGTCACACAGTCGGGCGAGAGGACGGGAAAGCCGAAGTTCTGCCGGCCCGACGGGAACGAGGAGCGCCTCTGCTTCATTGATTCTCCGGGAACGCGCCGGCCGTCTCTGCGCAGCGTTTCGCTTTCGGGCGGCGATGAGCGCGTCCATGCGCAGCTGCTGACGGCCGGCGATATGGCGGTTTCGCCTGACGGGAAGCGGGCCGTGGTGTCCCAGACCGTCACCTTCGAGACCGATTACAGCTTCGAGGACCTTTACGAGGTGGAGCTGGACAGCGGCGCCATTCGGCGGCTCACCCGGGGACTTCGTGCCTCGGAGCCCTCCTTCACGCCCGACGGCAGGAGCATCCTGTTTGTACGGCGCGTTCGGGGCGGTCTCACGTCGGTTTCGAGACTCGAACTGGCGAGCGGGAAGATTGCGGATGTGTTTGCTGCACCTCTGGGCGGCGCCGTGTTTTCCCCCGTTCTGTCGCCCGATGGGCGCCGTCTGGCGGTCAGTCTGCAGACGCTCTCCGGCCGCGTTCTGGCCGTCATGGATGCGTCGGGCGGCAGGCCGGAGCTACTGACGGCCCCGCGCGGCGGCCTGGACATCGACCCCGTCTTCACTCCGGACGGCGGAAGCCTGATTTTTTCCAGCGACGAGAGCGGCGTTTACGACCTGTTCCGGCTGGACCTGGCGACGGGGAAGAGGACGCGCCTGACCCGCGTCATTTCCGGCGCGTTCAGCCCGGCGGTTTCTTCGGATGGAACGTGGCTGGCCTTTGAGGCGCATTCGGCCCGGGGCTCGGACGCGGCGCTGCACCGCATGGACAGCCTGCCGCCGCTGAATGACGACCCGCCTCTCGACCGGAATCGGGGAAAGCCTGAGCCTTTTCTGCGCGCCTTTGCCGGTGACGGCCTGCCGGCGCATCAGTGGACAGCCGATGCTTCGGACGCTGGAAATCCGAATGCGGAGCCGAAAGAGCCACATCCGTCCGATGAGGCTGCGGCTGCCCGTGAGCCTGCCGCAGATGCCGGTGCCGGCGCCGCCCTTCATCCCTATCGACCGTGGCAGACGCTGCGCGCTTATGCCTGGATGCCGGAAGTCGATTCGGACGTGGACGGAACAACGGTGGGCTTTTCGACTTTTGGCGAAGACGCTGTTGGCCTGCATTCGTGGACGCTGAACGCCGGCTATGGCCTTGAATCGCATCAGCCGTTTGCCGCCGCTTCCTACACGTGGCGCGGCATCCGTCCGATCCTGACCTTCGGCGCGTCTGGCTATTACGGGCGCGGCTTCTTTGCCCCGGGCTTCCCGGAGCGCGTCTGGACAGCTTCGGCGGACGCGTCCTGGCCCTTTGGCGGCGCCAATTACGCCATGTCGCTTTCGCTGGGCCTGTCCGCATCCATGCACCAGGCGCTGGGCCGCTATCGGGTGTCGGGACCGTCGTCATCCCCGCCCATTCACCCCGCCAACGGCTTCGTGAATTCGATTTATGGCGGCATCAGCTGGAGCAACGCCTGGTCGCCGGCGCAGGGCATCAGCCCGACCGAAGGATGGCGGCTTTCCCTGTCGGTCAGCGCATCGGGCAGATGGCTCGGCAGCGAGCGCGAATACGCGGCAGTGAGCGGAAGCGTGACGCGCTACTTGGCCATGCCCTGGAGCGACCTGCACGTGCTGGCGCTGCGTCTCAGGGGCGGCATCGGCTGGAACGGCGACCGGAACTCGTCCCTTTTTTCACTGGGCGGCAGCGGCATCCGCAACCTGGTGACCGACTACATCCAGGGCTACTCACTCTCGACGGGGACCATGCGCGGCTATCGGGCGATGGCCGCCCTGGGAAACACCTTTTTCCAGGCGGGAGCCGAATACCGGCTGCCCATCGCCATTCTCGACGGCGGCCTCTGGACGCTGCCCGTCTATTTCAGGCGGCTGCACGGCGCGCTGACCGCGGATCTGGGCTGGGCGGGCCGGACGCGCGTTGAAGCGTCGGAGCTTCTGCCGTCCGTGGGGGCCGTTCTGCGCCTGGAGACGCTGCTGGCCTACGACTACATGACGCAGATTCAGCTCGGCTATGCCTTCGGCTTCGGCCGTCAGGGCATCCACAACGTCTATCTGGGGCTGGGCGGCGGTTTCTGATCTCAAAAAAAACGCCGTCTCCCGAAGTGGGAGGCGGCGTTTCCGGCTGAATGCCGAATGGTCTGTAAGCGGGATTTCAGAAGGGAATGTCGTCCGCGGGATTGCTGCCGCCCTGCGGCGCTCCTGATGGATCGGGACCGCCAAAATCCGGGGGTGCGCCAAATCCGCCGTCGGAAGGCCCTCCGCGCGAGTCGTCCATGCCGTCGCGGCCGCCCAGAAACTGCACCTGATTGGCGATGATTTCGGTGACGTAGCGTTTCTGAGTGCTGTCCTTGGGGTCCGCGTAGTCGCGGGTCTGGAGCCGGCCCTCGATGTAAACGGAGCGGCCTTTTTTCAGATACTTGCCGCAGTTTTCGGCCTGCTTTCCCCAGACGACGATGCGGTGCCACTCGGTGCGCTCCTGCGGCTGGCCGCTGCTTTTGTCCGTCCAGCGGTCGCTGGTGGCCACGCTGAAATTGGCGACGGCCTGTCCGGAGGTTGTGTAGCGGACCTCCGGGTCGCGCCCCAGGTTGCCGACGATGATGACTTTGTTGACGCTTGCCATGCGGGTTTCCCTTTCGTGTTTTGGCCTTCTTGGGTTGGCAGAAAAAAAGCGGGGCCCTCTAGCAGAGCCTCCGTTCCGGTCAAAACGCTCAAACGGGGGATGCGCACGAGGGAGCGTCGGAAAAGAGTGTTCACTCCCAGACTTCGGGCGGCGGCGGCGCGCATCGGGGAGGTCGGACGGCCGCGTCCGCGAAGGCTTTGGCCAGGACGGAGCAAATGCCCGACGCTTCGAGCCAGCGGGCGGCGCTCTCGCGGACTTCGGGGGCAAAAGTGTCCCGCCGCAGAATCTCCGCGAAGGCCTGCGTCTGAAGGAAGCGGTCGCCGAGCAGCTGAGCGAAGCGGGCAGTGCCGGCCAGTGCCCCGTCATCCAGTTGGGAAGCGTCGAGCGGCTGTCCGGCAATCATTTCCCGGGCATCTCCCAGCTGGTTCAGGACGTTTTCTGACTGCACGGCCAGCTGCTCGAATGAAGAAGCCAGCGCGGCACCGTTTCGCAGGGGAAGAAGATGGCGGCGGACTTCATCGCGCGCCTTTTGCGTGTCGCCCAGCCGCAGCCATGACATGGCGGCCAGCGAATGAATCTTCACCGCGTGTCCGCCCTCGGGAAACTCGTTCGCCAGACGGTTCAGCGCTTCTGCGGCCTCCCGATGGCGTCCCAGATGGCTCCATGCCAGCGCCTTCCCATGGGCCGCCCGAATCAGCGAATAGCCGCGCCACGCTTCGGGATTCGCCTGCGCTTCCAGACGCTCCGCTTTGTCGTAGGCCTCAAGAGCGCTTTCAGGCAGGCCGTCCTCAATAAGAGCTGTGGCCAGAAGAAGGCAGGCCGCGGCGTTGTCTTTCGGCGCTGTTTCACAGCCCCACGCAAAGAGGCGGCGCTCTGAGGACCAGCGCTCCGCCTGCAGGAGGGAAGACGCGAAGCACAGGCTCAGAATGAGCGCTGACACGGCACGGACGAAAATCCGCTGAATGCCATTGGCGCAAAGATGGCCCGCGGCCGCGGCGAGGCAGACGGCGAAAGCGGCGGCGGGCACATAGAGAAAACGGTCGGCGGTGAGGCAGCGAAGTTTCAGCGGAACGATGTGAAGCACCGGCAGGATGGCGGCCGCGGCCAGAACGCCCAGGGGGAAAAGCGGGTGGGAAGCGAGCCGCCGGGGGCCGATTTTGAAGAGCGCGGCTGCGAGCGCTGTCAGAGCGGCGGCACCAAGCGCGGCCAGAGGAAGCGGCGCCAGGTTGATGGAACCGATTTGCAGCTCGGGCCAGGGAAAGAGCACGGCCATGCGGACGAAGCTCCCGAGTGCGGCCAGAACGGTCAGTATCCGGGGCGGCATGGCGGGGCCGGTGTCCGTCAGAAAATCCTGAGCCACCTTCCCATCCGCGGAGACAAAGCGCAGCGCGCCATAGGCGATGAGGACCAGAGCCAGCGGCGCGAGGCGGCACAGAACGTCTCTGAGGGAAGTTTCTTTCCGAAGCAGACGGCCCAGTTCGATGGCGCCGATGGCCGCGGCAGCCGCGGCCGCCACTTCCTTGCAGAACAGCCCCATGAGCACGAGGACGGCGGCGCCGGCAGCCCGGAGCATGCCCCGACCAGATTCCGAGGGCGTGCGCGGCCAGGCCAGCAGTGCGCCCAAGACGAAGGCGCACGCCATGGAATCGGTTCTTCCGCTGATCCAGGCGGTGGTTTCGGTGAGCCGGGGAAGCAGGCCGAACAGGGTCATGGCGAAGGCCGCATGCCCGAATGACGCGCCCAGCTTCAGCGCCAGCAGGAAGAGCAACAGGCAGTTCCCAAGATGGAAGAGCAGGTTGGTCAGGTGAAATCCTGACGGCGCGCCGTCCCAGAGCTTCCATTCGGCGGCGTAGCTGAGGGCCGTCAGCGGCCGGTAGTAGCCGCTGCTCTGCCGCGAGGCCTGATCCGCCGGATTCCAGAATCCGTGGAGAAAATAGGACGGGAGAGGCCTGAGCTGCCGGACCGAAGACGAGCGCTCAATCAAGTTGTGGTCGTCCCAGACGAATCCCCCGGACAGCGCGGGCGAATAGGCCGTGAAGATGGCGATGAGGGCGAGGATGANNGATGAGGAGGACGGCCTTTTTCCAGGCGGATGCGGCGGCAGGGGAGGGGGAGGCCGCGCAGAGGGGGGCGCTCGTGTCCGCGGAGGAATGCGTTTCGGGCATCGGCTGGCTTTCGGAACAAAACGGCGGCGCGCGCTTTCGGCGGACGGCTGTTGCCGCTACGCCCTCGGATGGGCCTGGTCGTAAACGCGGCGAATCGTGGAGCGGTCGAGNNACGTGGGTGTAGATCTGGGTGGTGGAGATGTCGGCGTGGCCGAGCATCGCCTGGACAGACCGCAGGTCAGCGCCGCGCTGGAGAAGGTGAGTAGCGAAGCTGTGTCGGAGCTTGTGCGGCGAGAGGGGCTTGTTGATGCCGGCGGCCAGGGCGCAGCGGCGGATGATTTTCCAGATGCCCTGCCGGGTGAGCGCTTTGCCCCGCGGTCCGAGGAAGATGTCCGTGCTTTTGTCGGCGCCTTTGAGGGTGGTTCTTCCCTCGTGCAGCCAGGTGTTGAGCGCCGCGATAGCCAGGTCGCCCAGAGGCACCACGCGCTCCTTGCTGCCCTTGCCCCGGGCGATGAGGAATCCTTCCGTCAGATTCACGTCGCCGCTCTTGAGGCCGCACAGCTCTGAAACGCGCAGCCCCGAGGCATAGAGCACTTCGAGAATCGCCTGATCGCGCTGGCCCGCAGGCGTCGTGTTGTCAGGCACCGAGAGCAGGTCATCCACCTCGTCCAGCGTCAGATAGACGGGCAGCTTCCGGTGGCTCTTCGGGGTCTCCACGTTCTCGGTCGGGTCGTTCTGCGTGTGATTTTCGCGCAGCAGAAACAGGTGAAAGCCGCGAATCGCCGCCAGGTGCCGGGCCATCGAGCGCTGACCGAGGCCGCTCTCATGAAGCGCGCTGAGGTGTGCCTCGACCATCTGCCGCGTGATGTCCTCGGGCGAGGCGGCTCCCTCTTTGTCGAGGAACGCCAGGTAGTCGCGCATGTCGTGGCCGTAGGCCTCCAGCGTGTTGGGCGACAGCGAGCGCTCTGTCTTCAGAAAGTCCAGATAGAGGTCTGAGAGAAGATCGAGGCTCATGGCGGACATACGAGAGCGCCCTCCCGGAAGGTGAATTCCGAAAGGGCGCGGTCATCAGGGAAATCAGAGGTCAGTCATCGATCACTTGCCGAGGATCTTTTCGACGGCAGGAGCACGGAAGCGGGCCACGGGGGGCAGGTCACCGCCGATGAGCGGACGGCAGTAGTCGATGAAGGCCTTCGTCACGCCGTTGCCCTCTTTGTTGATGAACTCGTCGGGCATGTGCTTCGTCAGCGCGGCGATGTCGGTGAGGGCGCTCAGGCGGTAGTCCACGGCGTAGTCGCCCACGCGGTGAATCGTGACGGAGCCGTCTTTGCCGTGGAGGACGGCGAACTGGACGGCCTTCTGGCCAACCTCGCGGGCCTCCTTCTGGTCGGTGGACGAGACGCAGCCCAGGAACGAGCGCTGGAGATAGCCGTAGGTGTCGGCGCGCACGCGCTTAATCGGCGTCTTCTCCTTGATGAGATTCGCGAGGAGGTCGCCGAGAGCGCCGGTGCCGGAGAGCTGAACGTTGCCGTGGGCGTCCTTTTCCACCGTCTTGCTCAGCTTGGTGATGATGGCGGTGCCGTTCTTGTCCTGGATGCCCTCGGAGACGGCGATCACGCAGCGGCCATATTTGGCGTAGCAGGCGTTCACGTCGGCGATGAACTTGTCGGGATCGAAGGCGCGCTCGGGCAGATAGATGAGGTGCGGCCCGTCGTCGGGATAGACCTTTGCCAGAGCCGAGGAGGCGGTGAGGAAGCCCGCGTGACGGCCCATGATGACGGCGATGTAAACGCCGGGAAGCGCGCGGTTATCGAGGTTCGCGCCGGCAATCGCGCTGGCCACGAAGCGGGCCGCGGAGCCGAAGCCGGGGCAGTGGTCGTTGACCATCAGGTCGTTGTCGATGGTCTTGGGCACGTGGACGCAGCGCATCTCGTAGCCGGCCTTCTTGGCCTCCTCGTTGACGATGCGCACCGTGTCCGAGGAGTCGTTTCCGCCGCAGTAGAAGAAGAAGCGGATGTCGTGGGCCTGCATGACCTTGAAGAGCTTCTTGCAGTACTCGGCGTCGGGCTTGTCGCGGGTCGAGCAGAGGCCGCTGGAGGGCGTGGCGGCGACGAGTTCGAGGTTGCCCTCGGTCTCCTGGGTCAGATCGACCAGGTTCTCTTCGAGGATGCCGTGAACGCCGCCGATGGCGCCGTAGATGCGCTGGATCTGGGGATATTTGCGGGCCTCGAGGACGACGCCGACGACGCTCTGGTTGATGACTGCGGTGGGGCCGCCGCCCTGGGCGACGAGTGCCTTGCCGGTGAGAATCGACATTGGAAAAACCTCCGTTGGGGTTGGGTGTTTCGGAACGGTTTGAAGGGACAGAAAAGCCGGACGGCAGAGGGGGCCGTCCGGCGGAAAAAGGCGGCGCCCTATGGCACAGTTTTCCTGAGCGGGAAAGCGCGCCGGCAGGGCGGGACAGGCGCCGTTTCAGTGCCTTGATTTGCGGGGGTGAACCGTTGTCAGGCGCGCCGGAAGACAGCCGGAATACGAGAGAAGCGCAGAGGGACACAGGACGATGGCGGTGAAGAAAGAGCGGATTGACAGACTCCTGGTTGAGCGGGGGCTGGCCGCGTCCCGGGCCCGGGCGCAGGCGCTTTTTGGTGCGGAGGACACGGCCGTCTTTTGCGGGGACAGGCAGATTGAGAAGCCCGGCGCTCTGGTGGACGCCGCTCTGCCCATCCGCATCGAGGGCAGTGAGCTCAAATACGTCTCCCGCGGCGGCCTCAAGCTGGAGGGCGCGCTGGAACATTTCGGCATCAGCGTCGCCGGTCTGGACGCTCTGGACATCGGCGCTTCCACGGGCGGCTTTACGGACTGCCTTCTTCAGCGCGGCGCCTCTTCCGTCATCGCTCTCGACGTCGGGCAGGGACAGCTGGCGCCCAAGCTGCGGAACGATTCCCGGGTGACGGTTCGTGAAAAGGTCAATGCCCGCGCGCTGACGAGTGACGATGTTCCCTGGCCGGTCGATTTCATCGTTGCCGACGTCTCTTTCATCTCGCTCAGGCTGGTCCTGCCGCCCGCGCTGTCTTTTCTGAAGCCGGGCGGCGCGATTCTCGTGCTGGTGAAGCCTCAGTTTGAGGTGGGCCGGAGCGGCGTCGGCAAGAACGGCGTCGTCAGGGACGGGCAGCTCCGGCTGCGGGCCATCGAGGGCATCGCCGATTTTGCCGCGGACAAGGGACTGACCGTCGTCGGCTGGGTGGATTCGTCCGTTCCCGGGCCTGAGGGAAATGTCGAGGCGCTGCTCTACGCGCGCCGCCCCGCCTGACCTTCGGCGATTTTCAGAGGCGAGGCGCGGCCGCTTCGCTCTCTTTTTCAGCCGGCTGCCAGGCGGCTGATTTGATGAATGGCGCGGTGAAAGTTGCTACACGCCGCCGGCTTTCAGGATCTGCGGGGAGAGGCCAGCCCAACAGTGCCGTCTCTCGCTTCCTGAGTTTGGCGGGTTTCCTGACGCCCGCCTCCTCCATCAGCGCCCCTTCCCGGGGCTACGAGGTCAAACATGTGCCATTTCGCCCCTGCCATTCTGGCCCTCTGTGCGGCCTTCTCCCTGTCGGCCTGTTCGCCGGACCCGAAGAACGTCAATGACCAGACGAAGATTCTGATGACGTCCAAATCGGACAAACAGAAGGTCAAGGCGGTGGAAAACATCCGCGCGCTGGGACTTGAGACAGCGGAGACGGCGCTTGTTCCCATTTTGCAGGGGCCGCCGAAGCCCTCATCTCAGGTCATTCTCGCCAGCGCCAAGGCGCTGGCCGGCAGCAAGAATCCCAAGGCGGTGGATGCCCTGTGCGAGGCCATCGACATGAGCGCGGGCAGCGAAAACTCCGGCGCCAATGCCGCCAACAAGGAGATTGCCCGTGCGCTGACCGACATCGGCGACCCAAGAGCCGCCTCGCACATGGCCCGGCTGCTCAAAGTGACGCGCGACAACTACGTGAGCATCGAGGCCATCGCCGCTCTCGCGAAGTTTAAGGACCCGAGCACGGCCGACGTTTTAATCGCGACGGCTGAGAACGACCGGCTGGAGGCGATGATTAACAAGAAGGCGCTGGCCGCTCTGGGCGAGCTCAAGACCGAGAAGGCGCTGCCCACGTTCATCTGGATGCTCTTCTACGAGCGCCGCGGCACGTCGTTCTTCCCTGAGAGCGCCATGGGGATTTTTCGGCTGGGCGACAAGGCGGTGCGTCCGCTCGTGGACATCATTGAGGGCAAGGACAAGGAGCTTCTGGCCAAAGCCAAAGAGGAAAAGATGAACCCGGCGGCGCTGGTGGCGAAGGCGGCTCAGGTCCTGGGCGATTTGGGGTCCCGAGAGGCGGTTCCCGGCCTGATCAAGCTGCTCAAGTACGCCAACGCGGACGACCTGCGCGCTCAATACTTTGTGCGCATGGCGGCCGCCGATTCGCTGGGGCGGCTGCGGGCGAAGGAGGCGGTCAAGCCTCTCCAGTCGATGCTGGGCGAGGAAGAGACCATGGCGCGCCAGACGTACATTCGTGCGCTCTTTATGATTGGCGACCCCTCGACGGCGTCGAAGCTGACGGGCTGCGCCTCCAAGGATCACTGGCTGCTGCGCGACGTGTGCATGTACGGCCTGGCGATGCTCTCGCCTGCCAAAGACGCCAAGCTGTTCGACGGCTACGAGAAGAACGCCCGCAAGCTCTTCATGAAGGACTGCGAGGAATTCGGGATTTTCGGCGAAATTGACTGCGTGACCGAGGGCAAGAAGGACTTCGAGACCATGAAGGCGGCCATGAAGAGCTACCGGAAGGCCATCGAAGTGGCCGGTGCCTGCGGCCGCGACAGGGAGTGCCTCGCCAAAAATCTGGAGCATGCGGAGCCCAGGGTCCGCGAGCGCGCCGCCTACGAGCTGGGGCGCATGGGCAAGACAGAATCCGTGGCGCCGCTGCTCAAGGCGATTCACCGGCCTATGGAGACGGACAAGGACGTGGCGCCGAGGTTTGCCGCGATTCTGGGGCTCGACTGGGCGACCCGCGATGATGCCGAGGCCCGCGCCGCCGCGCGTCAGGACATCCCCGCACTGCTGGAGCAGGTGGAAAAGGAGAAGACCAAGAAGCTCTCACAGGCGTCGGCCGAGGACATTCAGCGGCTGGTGGCCAAGCTGGAACGCGAGTGACGCCGCAATTTTCAGCCTGAGACTCGATGTGATGACGAGCCGTCCCTGCCTCCGCGGGGACGGCTTTTTTGCGCCCTTCATTTAAGGAAGGAGGCCGCTGCCGATGATTCCGACGTTTCCCGATGACGATGACCTTGAATGGCGACGCATCGACAGCGCCGAAGCTCCCCTGATTCAGGCGGTTCAGACGCCTGCCGGTGACGAATTTGTGCGCGTGTCCCCGGAGGCGCTTCGGCTCCTCGCCCGGGAGGCCTTCCGCAGCGTCAATTTTCTGCTGCGGCCGTCCCACCTGGCTCAGATTGCCGGCATCCTCTCCGCCCCGGAGGCCAGCGCCGGAGACAGGCTCGTCGCGAAGATGGCGCTCGAAAACGCCGCGCTGTCCGCCCGCATGGAGCTTCCGCTCTGTCAGGACACGGGAACGGCCACCGTTTTTGGCTGGAAGGGCGGCGGCATTGTGACGCCGGGCCGCGACGCGGAGCTTCTGACGGAAGGCATTCGCGAGGCCTACGCGGCGGGAAATCTGCGCCATTCAGTGATGGTGCCTTCGTCCACCTTTGATGAGGCCAACAGCCGCTCCAACCTTCCTCCGCTGGTGCGCCTCGAAGCCGTGGACGGCGGTGCCTATCGGTTTTTGTTTGTGGCCAAGGGCGGCGGTTCTTCCAACAAGACGCGGCTCTTTCAGGAATCGCCCGCCATGCTGCGCCGGGACCGGCTGCTGCCGTTTCTCGTCGAGAAGATGCGGGCTCTTGGGACATCCGCCTGTCCGCCCTACCGAATCGCGGTGGTCATCGGCGGCCTGTCGCCCGAAGAGACGCTGGAAACCGCCAAGCTGGTCAGCTGCGGCGCGCTCGAAGGTCTGCCGGACTGTCCGGCGCGTCACCCGGGCGAGCCGGAATGGAGGGGCGCCTTTCGTGACCTTGAGCTGGAGCGGGAGCTTCTGGAACGGACGCGGACTTTCGGCATTGGCGCACAGCTGCCAGGCCGCTTTTTCGCCTTGGATGTGCGCGTCGTGCGCCTGCCCCGGCATTCGGCCTCGCTGCCCATCGGCCTCGCCGTGTCGTGCCTGGCGGACCGGCAGGCGTGGGGACGCATCGACCGGACGGGCGTCTGGCTGGAACAGCTGGAACAGCATCCGGATCGTTTTCTTCCTGCGTCCACTGGGATGACCACGGACGATGACGCCGAAAAGCCTCCTGTCGAGGTGGACCTTTCCGGTTCCATGGACGACATCCGGCGCGCTCTCTCCGGGCTGCCGGCGGGGACCATGCTGTCGCTGTCGGGGGAACTCGTGGTGGCCAGGGACCTGGCGCATGCCCGCATCCGCCGCCTCATCGAGATCGGCGGAACGCCTCCCCGGGAGTTTTTCGAGCACCCCATCTATTATGCGGGGCCGGCGGGGACGCCGCCCGGACATCCCTGCGGCTCTTTCGGACCGACGACGGCGCGGCGCATGGACGCGGACCTGCGCTTCTTTCAGGAGCATGGGGCAGCACTGGTGACGCTGGCCAAGGGCGACCGGGGACCGGAAGTGCGCGCCGCGTGCAGGGACAACGGCGGCTTCTATCTGGGAACAGTGGGCGGCACCGCGGCGCTGGTGGCGGACAGGCACATCGTTTCGTCCCGCGTGGCCGCGTTTCCCGAACTGGGCATGGAGGCCGTTTTTGTGATCCGCGTCCGCCGCCTGCCCGCTTTCGTCATCGTCAATGACCGGGGCGATGACCTGTATGGAACCTGAAGGGCCAAAAACCTGCGGCAAACCGTCAAAATTCGAGGCGCGCGGCGGGCTCTTTCAGCGGGTGTCAAGGGGACTTTTGGGGGGGATCCAGATGTGGAAAATAATGTGGAAAAGTTAAGAAAATATAAGGATTTCAATAGGTTGTGATGTTTTGGAGTTTGCCTTGCGTCCGGGAATCCTTTCCACTAGCAAGGCGCGCCTTTTTTCCAGGGGGGTGTTTCACCCAGGCCGTTCAAACAAAAGGACCAGAGGAATCATCGTGCACAGCGACTTTTCAAAAATCAGAAACATCGGGATCTCCGCCCACATCGACAGCGGCAAGACCACCCTGACCGAGCGAATTCTTTTCTACACGAACCGCATCCACGCGATTCACGAGGTCAAGGGCAAGGACGGCGTCGGCGCCACCATGGACTCCATGGATCTGGAGCGCGAGCGCGGCATCACCATCGCCTCCGCCGCCACCCATGCCGAGTGGAAGGGACATTTCTTCAACATCATCGACACGCCAGGACACGTGGACTTCACCATTGAGGTTGAGCGCGCCCTCCGCGTCCTCGACGGCGCCATTCTGGTGCTCTGCTCCGTTGCCGGCGTTCAGAGCCAGTCCATGACGGTCGATCGCCAGATGCGCCGCTACAACGTGCCCCGCATCGCGTTCGTCAATAAGTGCGACCGCACCGGCGCCAATCCCCTCCGGGTGAAGGACCAGCTTCGCGAGAAGCTGGGACACAACCCTGTCCTGCTCCAGCTGCCCATTGGACTTGAGGACAAGTTCGAGGGCGTCATCGACCTCGTGAAGATGAAGGCCGTTTACTTCGAGGGCCCCAGCGGCACCCAGGTGGTGGAGAAGGACATCCCTGCCGACCGCATGGAAGAGGCCGAGAAGGCCCGCGAGGAGATGCTCGACGCCGTGAGCATGTTCAGCGACGAGCTGATGGAAGCCATGCTGGAAGAGCGGGTCACGGAAGATCTGATTCACGCCGCGATTCGCAAGGGCACCATCGAGCTGAAGCTGACGCCCGTGCTCATGGGCTCCGCCTACAAGAACAAGGGCATCCAGAAGCTCCTCGACGCGGTTGTCGCCTATCTGCCCGACCCCACCGAGGTGGAGAACAAGGCCGTCGATCTGGACCATGACGAGAAGGAATTCGTCATCGACACCAACCTCTCGGCCCCCACCATCGCGCTGGCGTTCAAGCTGGAGGATGGCCGCTACGGTCAGCTGACTTACCTGCGCATCTACCAGGGCGTCCTGCGCCGCGACGAGTTCATCACCAACACCCGCACCGGCAAGCAGCACAAGATTGGCCGCCTGGTCCGCATGCACGCCGACAAGATGGAGGAAATCGACGAGGCGGGCGCCGGCGACATCGTCGCCATGTTCGGCATCGAGTGTAACTCGGGCGACACGTTCACCGACGGCAAGATGAACGTGGCCATGACCTCGATGCACGTGCCCGAGCCGGTCATTTCGCTGTCCATCAAGCCCGTTGACCAGAAGTCTGAGGTCAACATGGCCAAGGCGCTGCGCCGGTTCACCCGCGAAGACCCCACCTTCCGCGTGGGCATCGATGAAGAGTCCAACGAGACCATCATCCGCGGCATGGGCGAGCTTCACCTCGACGTCTACGTCGAGCGCATGAAGCGCGAGTACAACGCCTTTGTTGAGACCTCCGCGCCTCAGGTCGCCTACCGCGAGACCATCACCAAGCGGGCGGACTTCAACTACACCCACAAGAAGCAGACGGGCGGCGCCGGCCAGTTCGGCCGCGTTGCCGGCTACATCGAGCCCATGAGCGATTCCGATTTCGAGTTCGTGGACGAGATTGTGGGCGGCGTGATTCCCCGCCAGTTCATCCCCTCGTGCGAGAAGGGCTTCCGCTCGATGCTGCCCAAGGGCCGCAAGATCGGCTGCCCCGTGGTGAATCTGCGCGTCGTCCTGAACGACGGCTCCTTCCACCCCGTGGACTCCTCGGACATCGCCTTCCAGGAGGCTGCCCGCGGTGCTTTCCGTGACGCCTACGACCGCGCTCAGCCCAAGATTCTGGAGCCGGTGATGAAGGTGGTTGTGGAAGGCCCCAAGGAGTTCTCAGGCGCTGTTCTGGGAACGCTGATGCAGCGCCGCGGCATGATTATCGGCTCCACCGAGGACGGCCTGATGGCCCGCATCGAGGCCGAGGTGCCGCTGGCGGAGATGTTCGGCTATTCCACGACGCTCCGCTCCTCCACCCAGGGCAAGGCCGAGTTCACCATGGAATTCTCCCGCTATCTCCAGGTGCCGCAGGCCGTCGCTGACGAACTGGTCAAGAAGGCGCAGGAAAAACAGAAAGCCCAAGCCGGCAAGAAATGAGGGAAGCCATGAACAACGAAATGAGTGCTCTTAGAAATCTCCACATCTCTGCCGAGGGCGGCCTCGGAAAGGGCAAGCTGGGCGTCGTGATGGCTCCTGCGGGCGTCGGCAAGACGGCCTGCCTCGTCCAGATCGGCCTCGAATCCCTCCTCAACGACGAGGAGATTTTCCACGTGGCCGTCGGGCAGACGGTGGAACAGGTCAACGCCTGGTACGACTCGCTCTTCGATGATTTGGCCGAGCGCCGGAAAATCGAGAATCGCGATGAGATGCACGGCCAACTGACCCGCCGCCGCGTCATCAAAATCTTCACGGAGAACTCGCTGGATGCCGCGCGCCTGCGCGAGGCCATCGACCTGTTCCGGAAGTACATGAACCTGACTCCCAAGACGATTCTCATCGACGGTTTCGTCTGGGGAGAGGCCAGCGCGCAGCTCATTCCTGAGATTAAGGCTCTGGCCGCAGAGGTCGGTGCCGCGCTGTGGATGACGGCCACGACGCCCCGCGTTTACAAGGCCGTTTCCGGTGCCGGCATCACGCCGCCCTGCGACCGCTGCGCTGCCTGCATCGATTTGGGACTCCGTCTGGAATCCCGCGGCAGCCACGTGGATGTCTTCGTGGTCAAGGACGGCGACAAGCAGGTCCCGGCCGAGCCGCTGATGCAGCTCCATCCCGAGACCATGCGCCGCCTGCGCGTCGGCAGTGAGCATACGCCCGTCCCCCGCCTGCCGGCTTCCGACTACATGCTGCTGTCCGGCGGTGCCAACGGCGCCGAGGCTGAGTTTGGCGCCTGTGCCGAGCGCTGGGGCCTGAGCGAGAGCAACTTCTCATTCCCCGGCCGCGGCGCTGTCCGCTCCCGCGGTCTCATCGAGCTTACCGACGATGAGCTGCTCCAGGGCGACGTCAGCTCCGCGTATCTCAAGGCTCACATGCACCGCTCCTATCCGGACACACCGCTGTTCCGGAAGGTGCTCCAGTCCATCTGGCATCAGGTGAACACCTCCGGCGAGGTCTTCCACATCGGCCAGCTGCAGGGCGACAACACGGCGCGCGGCGGCACGGGCTGGGCTGTGGAACTGGCCAAGCACTGGGGCAAGCCTGTTTACGTCTTCGATCAGGACCGCTGCACCTGGTACCGCTGGCAGGACCATGAGTGGGTTGAGGTTCAGAAGCCGACCATCGCCCGCGACCGCTTCACCGGCACCGGCACCCGCTTCCTCAACGACGCGGGCAAGAAGGCGATTCACGACCTGTTTGAAGACAGCTTCGGACCGGTCGCCCGCTGAGAACGGCGGCAAAGGACAGAGCACCGTCCGCCAGAGACAAAGCGCCTCGGAGAAATCCGGGGCGCTTTTTTTATGCTCTCGAAAGGAACTTCCTGTTTGGCGCCTTCCGCCCGGACGCCGCTCTGAATGACGCCGGGGGGAGCAGGAAAATCCATTTGAGGCTGCCGTTGAGAACAGCTAGCAGGCCGCGCCGTCATCGTCGGGGGGGACGGCGGTCATGGGTGTGCCTCCCCGCAGCGCTTTGCACGATGCCCCTTTTGTGAATGCAGCACGGGGGCAGGGAGGATGCCGTGACCGATGTCCTGACCTATTCCAACCGCCTGGAGATTCTGGCGGACGAGCTGGCCGCCGCCATTCGTGAGCGCCGCCGGGAGTCGCCGCTGAAGAAGGTCCTGGTGGTGGTTCCCCATGGGGATGTGGAGACCTGGCTCCGGCAGCGCCTGGCGTGCCGTCTGGGGGCTGCCGCCAACGTGGAGTTCATGCGCTTTCGGCGCTTTCTGCGCCGTCTGGCTGACGCGGCCGAGGTGACGAATGCGGCGTCGGGTGCTCCGGGAAAGCTCCAGGTGGTGGATCAGGCGCTTTTGCTGGAACACCTTCTGGGGCTCTTCTTTCGGCCGTCCGCGCCGGAGACGTTTGAGCGCGAGGGTCTCCAGGAGCTGGCGGACTATCTCCGGGGCGGGCGCGGGAAACGCGCGGCCGATGCGGATGCGGACGCGGGCGCCAACAGCCGCCGCACTCAGCTGGCCGTCCATCTGGCCCGGCTGTTCTGCACCTATGACGAATCCACCGACTATCTGGTGCGGTGGGCGCGCGGGGAGACGGTTGGCTTTGAGGAGGCATCCGCGCAGGCCATGGAGACCTGGCAGAGCGCTCTGTGGCGGCTGCTTCGGGAGGAGCTGAAGCTGCACGATTCGCTGTGTGTCCCTTTGTGCGAGCTTCCCAACGGCAGCGGTTTTCAGCTTCGCCTGCCGCAGGACACGTTCCTCTTCGGCATCGACGGTCTGCCCCTGGCCTGTCTGCGCCTATTGCAGATGCTGCTGACGCTGGACGGCGGGCATTCGCTGACCGTCTTCGCCTTCAATCCCTGCCGGGAGCAGTGGGACGACATCCGCAGTCTGAATGCGCTCGACGCAGCGGCTTTCGAGGCGATGCGCAGGGCGTGGAAGGAGAGCGAGAACTTTCTCAGCGCCGGGGACGACAACCTGTTTTTGCTGGAAGGCGTTCCGGGAAATCCGCTGCTCATGGCCATGGGCAGGCCGGGGCGCGAGCGCGTCCGCGTGCTCAACGAGCTGACCGGGTACAATTTTGGTGAGCGCTTCGAGAGTGCGTCGGCACCGGTCGTGGATGGTCAGAGTCAGAAGGGGACGGCGCTCCTCGCGCGCATTCAGGACGACGTTTTGAACAACGCCGTGGATCTTCCGGTCTTTGCGCTTTCACCCCGGAACGACGAGTCGGTTCAGCTGCTGTCCTGCACCGGCATCCAGCGCGAGTGTGAAGCTGTTGCTGAGCGTGCCGCGCGGCTGCTCAGGAGCGAGCCCGGGCTCAAATTCGGCGACATTTCCATTCTGGTGGCTGCCGACAGTGCCGACGCTTACTTCGCGCGCCTTGTTCCCTCTCTGGCGGCGCTGGGAATTCCCGCCTGTCTGAGGGAGCTGCCGCCCGAGCGGAACAGCCGTCTGCCCGAGGCTGCCCGCCGCCTGCTGCGCCTGCCTCTGCGCGGTTTTACGCGGACGGCTGTGATGGACGTTCTGACGCATCCCTCTGTCATGGCGTGCGTGCCGGGAGTTGAACGTGCCTCGCTGACGGCGCTGGTGGACCAGCTGGGTATTTTTCAGGGCATCGACCGGCTGGGGGATGACGGGCGCGGCGAGGGCTATCTCGTCGATGCGGAGGACGCCTGCCGGCAGCCGCAGGATTTGTACAACTGGGATCAGGGACTGACCCGGCTCGCCCTCGGGCTGGCCATGCGCTCCGGCACCGATGGCGAGGAGGCTCCGTTTGTGCGGGTCCGCCCTGAGCGCGGCGAGGCGCATGCGGCGTCGAACGGGCGCAGTCAGGCGCTGGCCGCGCTGGGGGATTTTGGCTTCGGGAATGAGCCGGGGATCGATCGCTACTGGCCTGTGTCTCCCCCGATGGAGATGTCCGAGGACGCATCCAGCTGGCTGCTTCTGGCCCGCTCTCTTCTGGCGGACGCCCGATTCGCGGCTGCCGGCAATTTGCCCGCGGACGATGACGCCTCTTCCGCCGCCTGTTCTTCCTCTGGACGGAGCGGCTGGCGGACCATGGAAGAGTGGTCACGCTTCATTGCCCAGATGCTGGACACCTATCTGTGCGCGGCCGACGACTTTGAGCGGTCGCAGAAGGACGAGCTGCTCCGGGCTGCCCGCAATCTGCGCCACGTTTCCATTCGGAATTTGAATCTGAGCGATGGCCAGGACGCCGGCGGAGCGCTGCCCGTTCCCTACACGGTGGCCCACACGCTTTTCAGTCAGCAGCTGGACTCCATGCGCGCCCGGGTGGGCAGCTACCTGCTGGACGGCGTCAACATCGCCCGGCTCACCTGCGTCATTCCTGCCCGGCACCTGTTCATCGTGGGTGTGTCCTCCGGCGCTTTTCCTCCCGTGCAGAAGCGGGACAGGCTGGACCTGACGTCGGAGCGGCTGGGCGGCGACTGGATGGACAGGCGCCGCAGTCAGGGCATCACCCGCTTTCGCGTCACTCCGCGCGACCGCGGCCGCTATCTGTTTCTCCAGGCGGTGCTGGGCGCGCGGGAGAGCCTGACCATTTCCTGGCAGGGGCGGGATCAGACCAACGGCATGCCGCTGGATGCCTCCTCCGCGGCGGCCGATTTTCAGAGGCTGCTCCAGCTCTACGGCGTGGATTTGCAGGCCGTCACCCGCACGGTCTCGCCCCGGCGTTCGGACCTGTCTTCATTCGGCGAGCTCAGGGCTCTGGCGGAGGGAAGAGGCGGCCGGAATTCGTCCGCGTCCGGCCGCGGCGGGCATTCGACCGATGCCATGAAGGAGGCGGCTGCTCTGACGCTGCGTGAAATTTTGCGGAAGGCCGCGCCGGAAGTGATGGACGAGGCGCTGGCCGCCGGGACGCTGCTCACGCGGCGCGGGGTGAATGCGCTGATAGCGAAGCTGCCGCCTGAGGTGCGGGACGAGGCGCACGATCTGTGCAGTCAGCTGGGACTGAACAGCGCTGAAAAATCCGCAGAAGACATCACGCCTGTTCAGGAAGAGCCGAAAGAAATCCAGGACCACAAAGTTTCAGTCTCTTTGCTCAGTAAATTTCTGGAAAATCCTGCTCAGGCCAGTGCTCAGGCGCTGCTCCAGCTGCGTCAGGACGACGCGGACGCCACGGAAGACGCCATTCTCACCCGGGACGACGAGGTTTTTTCTTTTGATGATGACAGAGAAAAAGCCAGCTTTCTCAGTGAACGAATGGCCGAATTGCTGTGCGGCAGCAGTGAATTTTTCAAAGATAAATGGATGCAGGATTATTTCGGGAAGCTCCAAAAGAAAAAAGAATTGGGCCGAAGAGAAGATAAACAGCTTGATGCTGAGATTGAATCAATGTCCGGCGAATTTGAGCGCAGGAAAAATGAACTGCTGCGCGATATATTTGCCAATAAATTGGGAAAGAATGTCAGCAACGGCATTTTTCCTGGGGGCAGATATGGCGTTCCTCTGATGAATCTATTTTCGGATATTTTTAAGAATTGGCTCATCGCCTTTGGCGAGGCGGGCCTGAACGCGCGAAATCTGGTTTTCCGAAAAATTGGATTCAATACAGATGAAATGGTGAGCGCGATTGTTCGGCAATGCGGACAAAATCAAAATATATTGGGCGAGGCGGAAATTGCCGGGCGCGATGGGCCGCAGCGCTGCCGGATTCGGCTCACGGGCGTGACAGGTATTGTCGGCATGGCCGAAGACGCCCCCGGAACGCTGGTTTCAGTTCAATTCAAAGCCAGCAGTTCTGTGTCAGAGCATCCCATTCGTGCCTTTGTTCATGCGCTGGCAGTATTGGTGTCGGGACAAATGCCGGCGCATGATGGGCCTTATTGGCTGGATTGTTTCACTTTAGGCGGGAACGGGAAAAGCCTGCGTACTCAATTCAGCGGTATTACTATTGAGAATGCGCGGAAATATCTGCTGCGCCTTGCTGAGGCGATGCTCTCTTCTCCCAACAATTATTGGATGCCAGGCGCGGGAGTTATTGGGGGATTAAAGCTGGGACAGACGAAGCATCAGTCGATGCTGGAGCGTCTGGAAAAGAGCGAGAGACAGAATAATTCCTATGGGGTGCTGCGTCCGGATGAGGTGGAAGCGCTGCGGCTGCCCAATTCAGATGAAATGCAGGCGGCATTTGGGGACGTGAATGAGCCGGACGCAGATAAAACCGGGCGCTGGGGATTTTTCTGTGCGCATCGGGTTATAGAAAAAGATAAAGATAAACAGAAATGGGATAAGATTTTGGAAGATTTGCAGCTCGATGTGGGGGAAAATTGAAATGAATAAAAGCAATTTGTCGGATTTTATTGTTCGCGCCCAGTTTCCTGAAATTATTGAGAAAATCCGGCAGTCCGACAATGCCGTGATTGAGGCCTCCGCCGGGACGGGAAAAACTTATACGCTGCAAAATCTTTTTATTGAGCTTTTGTCCGGGGATGGCGTGCGGCCCGGCGTGCCCATTGAACAATTAGTCCTGGTCACTTTTACTGAAAAAGCCGTGCAGGAACTCAAAGGGCGCTGCCATGGACAGCTGACGCGGATAATTCGTTTTTTTGATGAGGCCCAGAAGCAGGTGAAGGAGGAGGGGCTGCAGAAAGGCTGGGTGTGGAGCGAGGCAAAAGGGTGGCAGAATGCTGCTGATGTGGTCAGTAGTGAATCAGCTGAAAAAACGAACAAGTGCCCCTACGAATTTTGTGTGGTGAACCGTGCGGGCGCCTGTCCGCGCGGCGCCGGGCAGGGGTGCCATTGCTGGAATTTTGATGGCTGGCGGCAGAAGCGCCTTCGCGCGGCCCAGGACAGCTTTGACGCGGCCGGCATCTGCACCATCCACGCGTTCTGCAAAAAGGCGCTGTCCGAGGAGGCGTTCAGCCGGGGCGCGCTGTTTGAGGAGGAAGTCGCCGACGAGAAGCAGCTCTTCCGGCGCGTGTTTCGTCAGTGCCTGCGGAAGGATTTTCCCGCCTCTGACGCCGCCTGGGCTCTCGACCTGTGGCTTCTCAGCGAAAAAGGCGGGCTGGAGTCGAGTGCCCGCTCGGGTTTTCACGGGGACAGTTCTCTCGAAAGGATTCTGACCGAGGTGGCTCACGGCGGCCGTCCGGCCCGCTCTCTGGAATCGCTGCGCAGTCTTCTGGTGGGGGATTTCTGCGGGCAGCTGGAGCGGGCGCTGGAAGCCTGTCAGTCCGCGAATGATTTGGCCGCGCGCTTTCGCCGTCTGGCGAAGCTGCTTCCCCCCGAGGGACAGACGGCGCCCTGGCTGCTCCGCTATTTCTACGGCCGGGCCTTTCCGAAGAATGATTGCCCGGAGGCCTGGAAGGCGGAGACGGCCGAGGGTGAGGCGGAGATTGCCCGGACCATCGAAGGCCTGCCCGATTTTGAGCAGGTGAAGACGCTTCAGAAGGAGGCGGAGGATGCCGCGGGGGCGCCGGCGCGCGAGCTGGCGAATCTCCTGAGCCTTTTTCTCAGCTGCGTTCCGCTCTCGTGGAAGTCGTGCTGCGTTTCGGCGCTGTTTCCTGTGTTTGACGGGGCACTCCGCCGTGAGAAGCGCGCCCGCGGCCTCATGGTCTTTAACGACATGCTGACCCGGCTCCGGGATGCGCTCCGCGGGACGGCTGAGGGCGAGGTGTCCCCGGTGGCTCAGTCGCTGGCCGACCGCTGCCGCTGCATTCTCGTGGATGAGTTCCAGGACACGGACCAGGTGCAGTGGGCCGTCTTTCGCGAGCTCCTGAACTGCCGGAATCCCCCCCGGCTCATGCTCATCGGCGACCCCAAGCAGTCCATCTACCGCTTCCGCGGCGCGGACCTGCCCACCTACGAGGACGCCCGGGCGCTTCTTTCGGATGCGCAGCAGGGGAGGGGACAGAGGCTGAACCTCGACACCAACTACCGGACCAGCCGCCGCCTCGTGGATGTCTTCAACGCGCTGTTTGACCCCGAAGGCACGGCGCCCAGGGAGAGCGGCGGGGGTCAGGCGGGCCGCATTCCGCTGCTGGTTCAGAATCTGGTGCGGCCTGAGGACGGTCAGCCCGTCGATTTTTGCGAGGCGGCTTCCTGGACGGCGGACAGATGGAAGGACGCGAACCTTTTGGGGCGCTCTGCCTCGTGGCGCATCGTCGAGCCGCGCGGGGGCGAGCGGATTCAGTATCGGGAAACCAGAGGCGGCTTTGTGCCGGCCGGCGACGATGACGGGGGGCAGAGCGCGCGGCAGCGGCTGATGACCCATGCGCAGTACGGCTCGCCCATCGTGGCGGCGGGGAAGAGCGCGGGCACGGGCATTTTTTGCGGGACGAAGGGAGGCATCCGCGAGGCCGCGCCGCTGTGTCTCTTCCAGGTTCGGACGACTGCGCCCGCCAACAAGGGAAAAAGCAAAGTGAATCAGGCTCTGGCCAATCTGACCGCCGCGGAGATTCACCGTCTGACCCGGCCCGATTCCCCCATGCGCATCGACGTGGATGGTCAGGACGTGCGCCCCATTCGCCGTGGGGACATCTTCGTGCTGGTTCGGGACTCCTATGGCGCGGCGCCGATTCTGATGAAGGCGCTGAAAAGTCTGGGCATCCCCTGTTCGTTCAAGAACGAGGCTGTGTGGAACGGCGAGGCGGCTCAGGAGATTCGCGATGTTCTGGCCGCTGTGGCCGACCCTTATGACCGGGCGCTGGTTCATCGGGCGGCCCTGACGCCCTTTTTCGGGTACGACGCCGTGGGACTGGCCGAGGCAGACGAGGCTGAATGCGCTGAGGAGATTCGCAGTCACCTGATTCGCTGGAGCCTGTTCGCGCAGAAGGCCGACTACGCCGCCATGTTTGAGGACATGAAGGGCGTGAGCGGACTGGAGCGCCGTCAGATTTTTGCCGGTGATGCGCGGCGGCTCGCCGACACGGAGCAGGTCTTTGACCTTCTGCTCGACGCCATCGGCACGCGGGCGCTGACTGCCGCTGAAGTTCTGGCCATCGTGGACAGCTTCATGGCCCAGAGGACCGGCGACGAGGACGGCAGCGACGCGGGAAAGGTCCGCTGTCTCGATGCGCCGTCGGTCAGCGATGACGGCGGCCGGCCCGAAGCCCCGGACGTGGTGCAGATTCTGACGATGCACAAATCCAAGGGTCTGGAAGCGCCCATCGTCTTTGTCCTCGATGACGTGACGGCGGCGCCGAAGGTGAAGAACGGCGTTCTGCGGCGCTCCGGCGGTCAGGTGCTGGTGGACGACGGCGGCGCTCTCAAAGGCGACGTCAAGAAGATTGCGGAAGGCATCGCCGCCCGGAACGAAGAGGTCGCCCCCGCCGACAGCTTTCACAACGGCGGCACGGCCTCCACCTTCGTCCTTGAGGAAATCGCCGACGCGGAGAGGCTGGTTTACGTGGCCATGACCCGCGCCGCGGTGCGCCTCTATCTGCCCGTCATCACGCCCAACAGCGCCTGCGGCAGCAGCTGGGACCGCATCAACTATCGGCTGGGCAAGGAGCTGCGGCCAGTCGAGGGCATTGATGAACCCTTCCCGGCGCTCGCGGACGGGCCGCTTCTGCAGGTTCAGCCGCCGGATTTCGACGCGAAGACGGCGCTGTCCGGGCTTGAGGAATTTGTCCGCGCGATTCCCGGCCGGGATGCTGCCGCGTGGAGCGATGGCGGCGGGCGCTCTCTGGTTCTGACCAGCTATTCCCAGCTCGCTCACGGTGCGGGGAGCGGCGTTCTGCGGGCCGTGTCTTCCGGTCCGGAGGGGGATGCCGCGCTGATTGGCCTCGCTGATGAGGAATCCGGGCGCGGCGCGGACAGGGACGACATGGAGGGACGAGAGGACGCGGCGCCTTCGTCGGCGGACAGCTCTTTGGATGAAGACGCTCTGCCTGCGCCGGATGGTTCTGTCTCTGCGGACCCGCTGCCCGGCGGCGCTGCTGTCGGCACCTTCGTTCATGCCCTCTTTGAGAAGCTGCCCGCGGACGTCCTTGAGGCGCACCGGGACGACGCCTCGGCTCTGGCCGGCGACAGGACTTTTCTTCGGCTGGCCGACGCGGAGCTGAAAACGGCGGGAGTGGAACTCGACGAGGCTCAGCGGACGCGGGCCGCGCAGATGGTGCTGAATGCCCTCTGTGCGCCGCTTCCCATCGGCATTGGCGGCCAGGAAATGGCGCTCCTCGACCTGATGACCTCGGCGGAGGACGCGTTTGTCCACGAGATGGAGTTTCTCTTCCCCATCCCAGACGCAGATTCGCTGCCCTTTGACGAGCTGGCACAGGCCATGGCGAAGAGCGGCGGCGTCTGGAATGGCCGCGGCGCGGAGACCGGCTTCGTGAAGGGCTTTGTCGATGTGACGTTCACCGGCCCCGACGGCCGCCTGTGGTTCGGTGACTGGAAAACCGACCGGCTCAGGGACGTCTCGCCCGAGGGGATCCGGCAGCACTTCGAGGAGAATTACGCGATTCAGGCGCGCCTCTACACGCTGGCCCTCGTGCGGGCGCTGGCCATCGCGGATGAGGCGGACTTCGGGCGCCGTTTCGGCGGATTCGTCTATTTCTTTGTCCGCAGCATGGACGGCCGGACGCCGGCGGGGACGTATGTGGTCAGTCCGACGTTTCACGAGGTGAAGGCGTGGGAGGAAGCGCTGCGTCAGGCTGATTTCAGCGCTCTGCGCCGGGGAGGAGCGCGCCATGGGCACGCCTAAGTCAGGAACCGTGTTTTCACCTCTGGGGACGGCGGCGCTGGCCTCGGGGATGTTTGGCAGTGACAATCAGGCCGCCCTCGTCAGCCGGATTTCCGAGCGCCTGGCTGAGGCCTCGGAACGCCTGCGTGAAAGTCTGTCTGCCGCGTCTCCGGCCGATGCCAATGCCGTGATTGGCGAGGCCTGGTCGCTGGCGAGGCTGGAGAGCGATGCCGACAGCGCGGCGGCGGTTCTGTTTCTGGCGGCGGCCGTTCTGTCCGAGGAATCCCGGGGCGGAAGCTGCCTCCGTCTGGCACCGGCCGAACGCGATGGACTGGCGGCCCGGCTGCGCGCTGTCGGGGCGTCGGAGAAAGAGATGCTTCGGGCGCTTGCTCTTCTAGTGCATCTGACGGGCGAGGCCGCGCAGCAGGAGAATCTGCCCGAGGCCTGCGCGCTGGGGGTCTGGTCCGAGGCGAAAGAGGCTTCTGTTCTGCGGCGGCCTCTGCTGGCGGAGCAGGCAGCGCCGGGTGACTGGATTCTGTCTCTGGAGCGCACCCGCTGCCTCGAAGACGAATTGGCCGGCCTGATCTGCGGGCGCCTCGGGCGGCCTGCACCTCAGAATCAGCCGTTTCCCACCGCCGGACCTTTGGCTGCGAACAGCGAAAGCGATTCAGAGCGGCCGGGCGTCAGTTCTCTGGCCAATGCCGGTCAGCGCGAGGCCATTGGGCGCGTGCTGGAGGCGCTGGCGAGGTCGGATTCGGACGGGCGCGGCTCTCTGGTGGTCGTTACCGGCGGGCCGGGCACGGGCAAGACCTTCACAGTGGCGCAGCTCCTGAGGGCCATCCGCGAACACGCGGGGCTCAGAAAAATGCTCATCGACGGGAACGCCGTCCGCTTCACGGCGCCCACGGGCAAGGCCGCGGACCGCATGTTTGAGTCGATGAAGGCGGCGCTGAGTTCTTCGGAGGATGACCGGGCGCTGCTGACGTGGATTCAGAGCAGCGATGTGCGCCCTCAGACCATTCACCGCCTGCTGGGGGCCAATCCCCGTAGCGGCACATTCCGCTTTCATCTGAGAAATCCCCTGCCTGCCCGGCTGGTCGTGGCGGACGAGGCCTCTATGGTGGGCGTGGCGCTCATGGACCGGCTGGTGAAGGCGGTTCCGCCGGACGCGGTGCTGGTCCTTCTGGGCGATGAGCATCAGCTGCCCTCGGTCGAGGCGGGAGCGGTGCTTCGCGACCTGTGCCGCCTGGATGACATGCTCCGGGCGGCGCCTTCGTTCCCCGGAATACGGGTCCATCTGACAGAGAGCCGGCGGCAGAGCGGCGATGAGGCGGGGCAGCGGATTATCGGCGCGGCCGCGCGCATCAATGACGGTGAAATGCCCAGGCCGGAGGACATGCCGTCTCGGGATTCGGCCAGGGACGTGGAATTTTCGGGCGTGGAGCACCTCGGGCCGGAGGCGCTTGCTGACCTCTGCGGCATCTGGGCTCAGCGGTCCGTTTCGGGCGAAGACTACGGGAATCTGGTGACGCGGACGTATGCGCTGGCGAAGGACGGCGCGTTCAGCGCGGAGGCGCAGCAGGCGCTCATCCGGCTCTTTGCTCAGGTACAGAGCCGCATCGTTCTGTGTGCCACCCGTGTCCAGACGGCGCGCCTCAACAGCGATTTTCACAGGCGTCAGGTGCGGTTTCTGGACGGCTGTTCAAATTCAGGGAATGCCCTGTTCGGAAAGTTCGTTCCCGGCGAGCCGGTGATGATGACGCGCAACGATGACGCGCGCGGCATCTTCAACGGCGACATGGGCGTCGTCCTGCGCGTCCGGCGCATGGGTGAGCGGAGCGGCCGTTTTCACGCGGTTTTCCGAACGGCGGGCGGCTTCCGCGCGTTCCTTCTGGGCGAGCTCTGGGACGACCTGGTCCACGCCTTCGCCATGACGGTCCACAAGTCTCAGGGCTCCGAATACCGGGACGTTGTCCTCGTGCTTCCCCAGTCGGCGGACTCGCCCCTTCTGTCCCGCGAGATTGTTTACACGGCGGTGACGCGGGCCAAGACGTCGGTGGTGGTGTGCGGAACGCGGGAATGCCTGGAGGCCGGCATAGGTCGGGTGAACGCGCGCAGCTCGGCGCTGGCGGAGCGGTGCCGGGCCCGGCTTCAGACGGCGCTCGGCACCTCGGAAAAGACCCTGCCCGGCCGCGTGTCCTGAGGGGAGAAACAGCTATCGACTCTCAGAGGGGTGCGGACTAGGGGGCCGCCCCCATGACTGAAGAGACACCGACGGATGAACTGTCAGACGAGCTGTCAGAAGAGTTTCTGAGATTCTTCGCCCGCCGCCTCCCCGCGTTTCGGGAATCCTGCCTTCCGGAGACGCTGGCCGGCGGCCGGAGAATCTTCGAGAAGGGGGGCGTCAGTGTCATCGCCGTCAATGACAAGGGGGCCGCCGCGCAGGTCGTCGGTGAGGACGAGTGTTCCTGCGCCGTCCGTGTCTCGTTCGAGAGCGGGGCATGGCGCTCCCGGTGCAGCTGCGCTGCGTGGGGGACCCGGGATGACCACTGCCGGCATGTGGCCGCTCTGATTTGCCAGATTGAGGACATGAAGCGGGCCGCCACGGGATGTGCCGATTTCATTGGCCTGCCCGCGGAAGGGGACGACGGCGACGAGGCCGCGCGGAGCGACCGGAAGCGCACCGTGGAGCTGGCCACTGCCCGCGACTGGCTCGGGCTGACGACGACCAGCCATTCCTTTCGCTACGACATCGACTTCCGGCCTGATTTTTCAGTGGCCGCCATGCGCCTCGACACGGGGGCGATCGCGTCGTCGGGCCGGCCGGTGCAGGTCAATGTCTTCCTCAACGGCGCCACGCTTTCCCCGGAGGACCGCAAGGTCTTCGCCATCATGGCCTATGGGCTGCGCGACCCGGAGGGCTTCTACCATTTCACCCCGACCGCGGCCGGTTCTGTCCTGATGGCGCTGTCGGGCCGCTACGTGCGCATGGGCGCCCGGCCGATTGAGTTTGTCGCCTCTGAGGCGCGCCTCTTTGCCGAGGCCGGCGTTCAGGACACGACCCGCTCCCTGACGCTGCGGCTGAAAACCGATGAAGAGCTGCTGGCCATTGAGGCCGTGCGCTTTCTCTCGGAGATGCCCGTCTATGCCCTGCACGGCTCCTCGATTTACCGGGTGGAGACGCTGGCCTCTCTGGACCATCTGAAGCGCTGGCAGGCCCATTCGGTGCTTTCGCTGCCCCGCGAGGACGAGGGGCGCATCACCGAGGCCATGAATGCTCTGTGCGCGTTTGGCGTGGCCTTCGATTCCAGTGATGAAGGTCAGGGCGAGCCGCCCAGATTTTCGCTGGCGCTCGACGGGGACGCCGAGACGATTCGCGCCCGCCTGGCCGTCCGCTACGGCCCTGTGGAGCTGCCGCTCTTCAAGACGGGTTCACAGACCCATGTCACGTCGGACGGCCGGCTGGTGCGCCGCGATGTGGATGCCGAGAAGGGCGCCATCGAAGCGCTGAAACGCGCCGGTTTTTCGCGCGACGGCCAGGGCTTTTCTGCCCGGGGCGACAAGGCCATCGAGGTCTGGGTTCACGGTATTCCCAAACTGCCCGCGAACTGGTCCTTCTACGGTCCCCGTCCGGCGGAAGTGGTGCGCCTGCGGACGCTGTCTCCGCGCCTGGCGGTGACGCTCAGCCGGAACAGCTGGTTCGATCTCGACATCTCGTTTGCTGACAGTGACCAGTCCGTGGACCTGGCTCAGGTTCGGAGCCTCATCGCCGCGGGCCGCCGGTACGTGCGGCTCTCTGACGGCTCCACGGGTGAGCTTCCCAGGACGCTGACCGAGCAGATCCGCCGCATTCTGGGCGAGACGGGGGCGGAGCCCGAGGGCGCGAAGATGACGCTGGCGCCCTACGAGGCCGCCGATGTGCAGAAGCTCATCGATGCTGTTCCGGACGCCAATGTGGACATCCGTCCCCGCGAGCTTCTGCGGACGCTGGCCGGTCTGGGGCCTGTCGAGGCGGAGGGTCTTCCCAGTGGGCTGAAAGCGGATCTGCGCGGCTATCAGAAGTCCGGCTTCGACTGGCTGGTGTTCCTGCACCGCTGCGGCATGGCGGGCGTCCTCGCCGATGACATGGGCCTGGGGAAGACGGTCCAGACACTGGCGCTGCTCCAGTGGGCCAAGGAGAACGGCGCGAAACTTCCGGCGCTGGTGGTCGCGCCCACGTCGGTCATCATCAACTGGCAGCGCGAGGCGGCCCGCTTTACCCCCGGCCTGAAGACGCTGATTCTCGCGGGCACGGACCGGGAGAAGCTCCTGGGGACCATGAGCGGCTTCGATCTGGTTCTCGTCTCCTATGCCATCCTGCGCCGTGACGCCGAGCAGCTGCGCCGGCATCGGTTCAGCTACATCGTTCTGGACGAGGCCCAGCACGTGAAGAACCCCGCTTCTCTGGGAGCGCGCGTCGTGTCGTCACTTCAGGCGGAACATCGTCTGGCGCTGACGGGCACGCCCATCGAGAACCGTCTGTCGGACATCTGGTCCATCTTCCATCTGCTGATGCCCGGCTTTCTGGGCAGCGAGACCTCATTCCGCAACCGCTACGCCCGCCCCATCGAGGCGGACGGCAATGTGGATGTTCGGACGCGCCTCAGAAACAGGATTCGTCCCTTCATCCTTCGCAGGCTCAAGGAAGAGGTCGCCCGCGACCTGCCGCCCCGCACGGACACCATCATTCCCGTGGACCTGTCGCCGGGCCAGCAGGCTCTCTACAAGGACATGCTCAAGGTCGCCCGCGAGCGCGTGGAGTCGGTGGTCTCGATGGTCGGCCTGGAGAAGGCCCACATCAGCATTCTCTCCGAGCTCCTCCGGCTGCGTCAGATCTGCAACGACCCCCGGCTGCTCAAGATGCCTCCCGGAACGATGCTGCCGCCCAGCGCCAAGCTCGAAGCATTCGCCGAGCTCGTTCACAACCTCATCGACGAGGGCCACCGGGCGCTGGTTTTCAGCCAGTTCACCGAGATGCTGGCGATTCTCGTCGAGTGGGCCGACGCGGAGGGCATCCCCTACGAGTATCTCGACGGCTCCACCCGCAACCGACAGGAGCACATCGACCGCTTTAACTCCGTGGATGGCCCGCCCCTGTTTTTCATCAGCCTCAAGGCGGGCGGCACGGGCCTCAACCTGACCTACGCCGATTACGTGATTCACTACGACCCCTGGTGGAATCCGGCGGTCGAGGAGCAGGCCATCAACCGCGCCCACCGCATCGGCCAGGACAAGCCGGTGTTCAGCTATCGGCTCATCACGCAGGGCACGGTGGAGCAGAAAATCGTGGCTATGCAGGCCCGCAAGCAGCGTCTGGCCGAGGGTGTGATTTCCAGCGACGAGGAAATCGGCAAGCGGCTGACGGCGAAGGATCTGGCTGAGCTTTTCAGCGAGGCGTTTTAGCGAGTGTTTTTTCGGTTCCCGCCTGCCGGCTGCATTCCGGGCACGGCTCTTCTGGGAATTTCGTGTTGGGACAATGTTTTTTGACGGGCGCGCCGCCGGAAGGCGCACCTCGACGGAGCAGATATGCGCATCGGAGTGATTGGTGCCGGCGCTTTCGGAACAGCGCTGGCCTCTCTGCTGGTCGGCAACGGACACGACGTCCGCCTCTGGGTTCGCGAACCCGAGCTGGTGGGCATCATCAACAGCTCCCACGAGAACACGCTCTACCTGCCGGGCATCGTCCTGCCGCCGAACCTGAAGGCTGTGGGGCGGATGGAGGACGCCGCCGACGGCGCTGAGCTGATTCTTCTGGCTGTGCCGTCTCATTTTCTGCGCGCCACTGCTGCCGCTCTCGCGCCTGCCATGCCCTGGAACATTCCCGTGGTGACGGTGGCCAAAGGCATCGAGAACGGGACGCTGCTGACCATGAGCGAGGTTCTCGAGGACGTGCTGCCCGTGGAGCGCCATCCCTACATCGCCATCGTCTCCGGGCCGTCCTTCGCGCGCGAAGTGGCCATGGGACAGCCGACTTCGGTGACTGTTGCCGCCCGCTGGGACCGCATCGCGCGCATCGTCCAGACGACGTTCTCGTCCGACACCTTCCGCGTTTACACGTCCTACGACCTCATCGGCGTTCAATACGGCGGCGCGCTCAAGAACGTGATTGCGATTGCCGCCGGCGCTGCCGAGGGGCTGGGACTGGGCTTTGACGCGCGGGCGGCGCTCATCACGCGGGGACTGGCAGAAATCACCCGCGCGGCGGTCCATCGCGGCGCCAATCCGCTGACGCTCTCCGGGCTCTCCGGCATGGGTGATCTGGTGCTGACCTGCACCGGGGCGCTGTCCCGCAACCGCGAGCTGGGCTTTGCCCTGGGGCAGGGCAAGTCGCTGGAAGAGATTCAGAAAAACCGCCTGAGCGTGGTGGAGGGCGTGTTCACCGCGCGCAGCGCCAATCAGCTGGCCGACAAGTACGGCATCGACATGCCCATTTCCCGGGGCGTCTATCGGTGCCTGTTTGAGGGGCAGACGATTCAGGCCGCGAAGGACGACCTCCTGGGCCGGGCACTCAAGAGCGAGCTTTGATTCGGGCTGCGCGGAACGGACGATTCAGGAGGAAACGGGATGCCATCCGGCGATGAGGCGTTGAGGAATTGGCAGGAGAAGGTTCTGGCAAAGGCGCTGGAAAAAGCGCCGGAGCGCCGGGATGAATTTCGGAACGACTCGGGCATCCCCATTCCCCGGGTGGCGCTGCCGGCCGAAGTCGATGCCGACTATCTGGAAAAGCTCGGATTTCCCGGCCAGTTCCCGTTCACGCGCGGCATCCAGCCCACCATGTATCGGGGGCGCCTGTGGACCATGCGGCAGTACGCCGGCTTCTCCACGGCCGAGGCATCCAACGCCCGCTACCGCTATCTGCTCTCTCAGGGGACGACGGGCCTGTCGGTGGCTTTCGACCTGCCGACGCAGCTGGGGCTCGATTCGGACCACCCCATGAGCCTGGGCGAGGTGGGCAAAGTCGGCGTGGCTGTCGATACGCTGGCCGACGCGGAGACGCTGTTTCGGGACATCCCTCTGGACAAGGTCTCCACCTCAATGACCATCAACGCGCCCGCCGCCGTGCTGCTCGCCATGTATGTGGCTGTGGCGGAGAAGCAGGGCGTGCCGTCGGCCGTTCTCAAGGGCACCATCCAGAATGACATCCTCAAGGAGTACGCGGCCCGCGGGACCTATATCTTTCCGCCCCGGCCGAGCCTGCGGCTGACCACGGACATCTTCGCGTGGTGCGAGAGGGAGACGCCCAAGTTCAACACCATCTCCATCTCGGGCTACCACATCCGCGAGGCCGGCTCGACGGCGGTGGAGGAGGTGGCTTTCACGCTGGCCGATGCCATCGCCTATGTGGAAGCCGCCGTCAGCAGAGGCCTTCAGGTGGACGAGTTTGCCCCGCGCCTCGCCTTTTTTTTCAACTGCACCAGCGACCTCTTCGGCGAGGTGGCCAAGTTCAGGGCGGCCCGGCGCATGTGGGCGCGCATCATGCGCGACAGGTTTGGCGCCAAAAATCCCAAGAGCCAGATGCTGCGCTTCCACACTCAGACGGCGGGCCACACGCTGACCGCCCAGCAGAGCGACAACAACATCGTCCGGGTGGCGCTTCAGGCTCTGGCCGCGGTTCTGGGCGGCACTCAGTCGCTGCACACCAATTCGCGGGACGAGGCGCTTTCGCTGCCGACCGAGGATTCCGTCCGCACAGCCCTGCGCACACAGCAGATTATCGCCTTTGAGACGGGCGCCGCCGACAGCGTGGACCCTCTGGGCGGCTCCTGGCTTGTGGAGTCGCTGACCGACCGCATCGAAAAGGAAGCCGGTGAGCTCATCCAGCTCATCGATGACGCGGGAGGAATGGCGGCGGCGATTGAGTCCGGCTTCGTCCAGCGGCGCATCGAGGAATCTGCTTACAAGGCGCAGTGCGCTGTCGAGAGCGGCGGCAAGGTCATCGTGGGCGTCAACCAGTTCGTCATCGATGAGGAAGAGCGGCCGCGTGGCCTGTTCCGCGTGGACCCGGGTGTCGAGAAGGCTCAGACGGACAAGCTGCGTTCCGTCAGGCAGTCGCGCGATGCCGAAAGTGTGGCGCGGTGCCTCCGTCAGCTCCGGGAGGCGGCCCAAAGCGACGCGAACCTGATGCCGCCGGTATTGGACGCCGTGCGCGCCTACTGTTCCATCGGAGAGATTTGCGGCTGCCTCAAAGAGGTCTTCGGCGAGTTTCGGGCCTGAGCCAAAGCGCGGCGTCAGAGGCGTCTGGACTCCCAAATTTTCCCTTGACTCTGGAGGGCCCGGCGACTAGAGGGCCGCCCGTTTTTTTGAAGGACCTCGTGTCGCGGGGTGGAGCAGCCTGGTAGCTCGTCGGGCTCATAACCCGAAGGTCGGAAGTTCAAATCTTCCCCCCGCAATTCCCAAAGCCCTGCCGGTTTCGGCAGGGCTTTTTTTATTGGTCCGGCTTGATTCAGCACCGTCTGTCCGCCTGTGCCGTGAGTTCCCTGTCATGGGGGCGAAAAGCCGTGGACTGACCATGGGTTTGGGTTAGAGGGCCGCCCTCCCGGCGGGGATGGGCCCGTGCCGGAATCCGGAGCCTCCCCTTGGCGGAACAGACGAAAATGACCTTTGGCCAGGCGTGCGTGCGCGGCCTGTCTCTGACAGTGGGAAACCCCGGCGCGCTGCTTCTGGGAACGCTCTCCGAATCCGGCATTTCCATTCTCACCACCTGCATTCAGACGGCTGCTGTTCTGGTGGCGGTGTTCCTGGCCCTGGGTTCGGGCGACGGCATTTTGGAAACGGCGCTTTCCTGGAAGAACGTTTTTCCTCTCGTGGGCGCTTCCTGTGCCGTTCTGGCGCTTTCCCTGTGTCTGCGCGGCTTGTGGACCGGCGCGGCGGTGCGGCGTTTTTCTTCGCGCCTGGAGACAAAACGGGATGCGTCCGGTGCGGGTCTGCCGGCTGAGCCGATTGAGCCCATCGCCCTTGAGGGCACGGCCGCTTTTCCCCGCGTCGCCTTTTTTTCGGCCGTTTTTCTGCCCGTTTTGCTGGCTGCTTTGCTCGTGGGGGCGACCGGCATCGGCGGGGCGCTGCTCATCGCCTGGGAAATGCTGACCGGTGCCCTGAAATCCAAATGGCTGGCGGCGTTCGCCATCGCTCTTGGGACAACCCTCGCGCTCTTTGTGAACAAGGGCGCCTGGATGCTCTTCAAGGCGGGACTGGTCCGCATCGCGTCATCGGACGAGCCGCCGCTGGAAGCGCTTCTTTCCGGATTTCGCCTGCTGGCCCGCCGTCCCTTTTTCTTCATCGGCCTGTTCATGCTGTTCGCGGCCGCGGAGAGCGTTGCGCTGTGGATGGCGGATGCGTCCGGCGCGGGCTTCGCCACGACTCAGGAGACCATTCAGCGCCTGCCGACGGCCTTCGTCATTTTTCTGTTTCTGGTGTCGTCCGTCATTGCGGCGGCGGCTCTCGTCTTCGTGAACGCCGCTGAATACGGGGCGCTGACGGCGCTTTCGATGGAGGAGCAGGGGCGGTTCGTCGTCGAGAAGAAGCCGGAGAAAAAGCCGATGCCCGTGCACGCGCCGGAAAAGCCGATGCCTTCTGCCGCGGTGCGGATGCCGGTGAATGCGGTTCCCGGGAAGGCTGCGGGCAGTGACGGGGAAATTGTCGGGACTGTTCTGGCCACATCCGTCGTCCCGTCCACCTCGGTTCCCGCAGGCAATTCACCTGTCCTCAGCCGGAATTGTGACGACGAGGAGATTGTCGGGACTGTTCTGGCGCCGCCGCCGAGTGCTGCGGCCAGTGCTGCTGCTGAGCCCGCTGATGCCTCTGAACCCGGGCCGGTGAAGACGGCTGAGCCGGCCGAGCTGACTGCGCCGGCTGCGACGGAAGAAGTTTCGGTGCCGTCGTCTGAGACTGAGCCTGTCCAGAGTGCCCCGGACGCGGCTGCGCCGGTTCCGACGGCTGCTTCTCCGGATATGGCTTGTGCCGAAAGTTCTGAGCGCCGTCCCGAAGGATGAATGAACGACTGACCTCATGCCGCTGACTTCTCGACAATCGACGCTGCAGATTTTCCGGAACGTCCCCTGGCACCTGCTGGCCGTCCTCTTCCTCATCGTGGGCATCGGCATCTGGAACCTGGCCTCGGCGGCATCCGGTTCTGCCCCCGACCTCTGGAAGACGCAGGCACTGTGGTTCCTCCTGGGACTGGGAACCTGCTTCGTCATCACCCTCTTCGACTACAAGTGGTTCATGTCCCTGGCCTACCCCTGCTACGGGCTGGTGGTCCTCCTCCTGGTGTTCGTCGAGGTGAAGGGCCACAACGCCATGGGCGCCCAGCGGTGGATTGACCTCGGCCCCATGAAGCTCCAGCCGTCGGAGCTGATGAAGATCGGCATCATTCTGGTGATGGCCCGCTTCTTCCACGAGGACCCGCACACGGATGAGGGCTACTCGCTGCTCCAGCTGTGGAAGCCGGCGATTCTTCTGGGGATTCCCTGTGCCCTAGTGATGAAGCAGCCCGATCTGGGGACCACGGCCATGATTGTGGCCGCGGCGGGCTCCATCATTCTTGTGGCCAAAATTAAGTGGAAATCGTTCCTCTTCATCGTCGTGGCGGGGACGGCGGCCTTCATTTTCGGCTGGTTCAACGTCCTCCACGACTACCAGAAGAAGCGCATCCTCACGTTCCTCGACCCGGAGAGCGACATCCGCGGCTCGGGCTACCACGCCAGTCAGTCCCGCATCGCGCTGGGCAGCGGCCAGCTCACGGGCAAGGGCTGGGGGCAGGGGACGCAGACGCAGCTGTCGTTTCTGCCGGAGCAGCACACGGACTTCGTCTTTTCCGTGTGGGGCGAGGAGCACGGCTTCATCGGCACGATGGCGGTGCTGGCGCTGTTTCTTCTGCTGGTCCTGATGATGATTCAGGTGGCGGCCAGCGCCCGGGAGAAGTTCGGCGCCTTCCTCACCGTCGGCGTCACCGCGATGATTTTCTGGCACATGTTCATCAACATCGGGATGGTGGCCAGCGTGGTCCCCGTGGTGGGCGTCACCCTGCCGTTTATGAGCTACGGCGGCTCGTCGATGCTGACGAACATGGCGGGCATGGGCATCGTCTTCAGCGTGGCCATGCGGCGCAGGGTCTATTGACGCGGCGGGTAACGTTCGGCGCCGCGCCCAAGGATGAGGGTGATTTGATGTTCCCGGAAAGACCGACGGACGCCGTGCAGCCGATGTCTGTGACAGCTCTGACCAATGAGCTGAAAGGCGCGCTGGAGAGCCGGTTCTTTCAGGTCACGGTGCGCGGGGAGATTTCCAACTTCCGTCCCGCGGCTTCGGGCCACCTGTATTTCACGCTCAAGGATGCCGGCGCCTCCATCTCGGCCGTCATGTTCATCCGCGAGGCCATGCGGCTCAGGTTCCAGCCTGCCGACGGTCAGGAAGTGGTCGTCAGCGGGCGCGTCGCCGTTTATGCGCCGCGGGGCCAGTACCAGATTGTCTGCGCGCGCATGGAGAAGGCGGGGTCCGGCAGCCTCGCCCGTGCCTTTGAGGTCCTGAAAGCCAGACTCATGGCCGAGGGGCTGTTTGAGCAGTCGCGCAAGCGGCCGCTGCCCTTTCTTCCCCGCCGCATTGGTCTGGTGACTTCGCCTTCGGGCGCGGCGCTGCACGACTTCATCCGCGTGCTGCATTCCCGCTTTCCGCTGCCGGTGCTGCTCGCGCCGTCCAGCGTTCAGGGCGAGCGGGCGCCGGCCGAATTGATGGAGGCTGTTCGGCGCCTCGAACGTTCCCGACTGGTGGACATCATCGTTCTGACGCGCGGCGGCGGCTCCATGGAGGACCTGTGGGCGTTCAATGATGAGCGGCTGGCCAGAACCATCGCCGCCTGTTCCATCCCGGTGGTCTCGGCCGTCGGTCACGAGGTGGATTTCACGATTGCCGACTTCGCGGCCGATCTGCGCTGCGCTACGCCTACGGATGCCGCCCGCGTCGTCTCTCCGGTCAAAAGTGACCTGCTGGCCGTTCTGGAGAGGGACCGAAAGCGCCTGAATGCCAGCACCCGGGGGCGGATTTTTGCCTGCCGGGCCGCGCTGGGTGAGGCCGTCAGACGCCTGGGGACGCCGCAGCGCCGCATCACCGAGGGCCGCCTTGGCGTCAGCGATGCCCTGAACCGCATGGAGGGGACGATGCGCTCAGCGCTGTCTGCCGACCGGCGCCGTCTGACCGGCCTCCGGGAGCGTCTGGAGCGGGAGCATCCCCGCCTTCATCTCGTCCGTGCCGCGGCCCGTCTGTCGGCCGCAGAGACGCGCCTCGGTCCCTGTGTCCGCGGCGGGCTTCATCAGCGGCGTGAGCGGCTGAGCAATGCGCTGGCGCGCCTCAGACTTCATTCGCCCGAGGGAACCATTCAGGCAGAGCGCGTCCGTCTGCGCCATTTGCGGATGCGGCTCGAAAACGCGGTTCGTTCCGCTCTGGCCGATGCCCGGAGTGCTCTGGCCGAGAACGCGGCCGGTCTGGACGCTCTCTCGCCTCTGGCGGTCCTTTCCCGCGGCTATGCCGTGGTGTTCAGCCATGCGTCGGGCGGCGTCATTCGTTCGTCCGGCGGGCTCGAAAAGGGCGGGCTCATCGACATTTTGCTTTCAGACAGGAGTCGGACGCTGGCTCAGGTCGTAGAACCTCAGATTGTGACGGATGCGCCCGAAGCAGATGCGCCCTCCGATGAACACCGATGACATGAAAAAGCCCGGTGCGCCTGAGCGCCCGGGCTTTGGGGGGAAGATGCAGAAGCTGAAATTGCCTCGGTGAGAAGCCGCCTGTTGGTGTTTCAGTGACCGCCTTTCAGGACCTGAATGCCGCCGCCGCGGTTGGAGTTCCGCGAGGGAATTTCCTTCCGCCGAGTCTTGAGCTTCTGGCTGAGCTCGATGAGGTGGCTGTCGCCCGGATTGTTCTTGAGGGCTTCGTCCACCAGCTTTTGCGCCCGGGGCAGCTCCAGCGCCGTCTCCACATAGAGCTCGGCTAGGGCGATTTTTTCGGCGTCCGTCGCCAGGTCCAGATTCAGCAGACGCTCCAGAATGGAGACCGCCTCTGTCTTGTCGGCCTGCTTAATCAGCAGCGGCCACAGATAGTGGTGGGCGCCGGCGTGGTTGGGATGCTGGGCGATGATTTGCTTGTAGGCACCGATGGCCGCCAGCGGATCGTCCGGCCGGCTGAGCTCCAGAGCGCGCGCCCGAATCAGCAGGGCCTGCGCGTTGTTCTTGGATTCCGCAAGAATGTTGTCCGTCAGCTCGCGGGCGGCGTCGGGAGAGCCCGTCATCAGCTTGATTTCGGCCATGTAGCCCATGAGCCGCAGGTCGGAGGGACGCGACTGGAGCAGCGGCGTCACGACTTCGGCGGCTTCGGAGTAGCGCTCCAGTTTGAGCAGCGTCTGCGCCTGGAGGGCCGTGATTTCCGGATCGGAAGGTTTGCTGGCCGCGGCGGCGGTCAGTTCACTGGCTGCGGCTTCCGCGTTGTCCTTTTTGAGGAAGTAGCGGGCGCGGGTCAGATGAACGACGGCAGAACTGGAGCCGGTCCTGAGCGCTTCATCCAGAAGCTCAACGCCCTCGTCCTCACTGCCCTGCGCGATGAGCAGCTCGCCCTTGAGAACGGTGGTCTCCGGATTTCCCGGGTCGATGGACGCCAAGCGGTCGATGAGAGGGCTGGCCTCATCCTGCTTGCCTGAGCGGATCAGCGAGAAGGCGAGCATCCGCACCTGCTCCGCGTCGGGCTGGCCCGCGGCAGCGTTGACCAGCTGGCGATACTGCGTGGCGGCGGCCGAGTAATTCCCCTCCTGGAAATACAGCCCGGCCAGGGCGATCTGACTCTCCGTGTCGCTCTCCGACATGATGAGCACCTGCCGGAAGGCCAGCATGGCCTGCTTGGTGTCGCCGAGGCCCATGTAGATTTTGGCCAGCGCCTTGGTGGGGGTCGGATCGTTGATGGTGTAGGTCGCCGCGTCCTTGTAGATGGTGATGGCCTCATTGAAGTCGCCGGACTGGAGCGCCGCATCACCCTTGGCGAGCTTCATGGCGTAGATTTCTTCCCGCGTCGGCTCCTTCTCAAAGAGGGGTTTCAGCTGTTCGCAGGCAGTAGCTCCAAGGGCCAGGGATGCCGCCAGAAAAAGGGTCGTCAGTCTGGGTTTCATGGGGGGACTCCTTCTGAATGGTTGTTTGTCGATAGTTTTATTCGCCCGCAGCGCTGTCGCTGTTGAGCGAGATGACTTTCGCCTCCAGCCCGTGTCCCTTCGACACGCCGCCGATGAGGACATTGTGCTGGATGAGCGTTTTCAGGATTTCGTTGATGCACGGCTCGGGCGAGGTGACGCCCGAAGTCAGCGTGACAGTCAGCGTCCTGGATGCCTTGTCGAAGGTGAAAGTCCGGACGGCCCACAGATTGGCGAGGGCCTCTTCGGGGACGGCGTCTGAGGCCGTCTGAATCCGGATTTCACTGCTGGCGCTCGTCAGCTCGGCGAGCGTCCCCTGCGTCTGAACCTTCCCGTGGTCAAGGATGGTGGCGTAGTCGCAGAGGGCTTCCAGCTCAGCCAGGTTGTGGCTCGACACGAGAATGGATGCGCCCTCGCTGTGAGCCGTGCGGATCAGCTCGCGGATTTGATGGGCGTTGGCGGGGTCGATGCCCGCGGTCGGCTCGTCGAGAAGCACCAGCCGCGGAGAGCCCAGAAACGCCTGAGCGATGCCCACCCGCTTGGACATGCCGTGAGAGAGCGCCCCGCAGCGCGTGTCCCAGCTTTGAATCATGCCGACGCGCTCCAGCCATTTTCTGGCCTCGGCCTCTGCCGCTGCGGCGCTGAATCCCTGGAGGCGCGCATAAAAGGTGAGCGCCTCGCCGACCTTGTCCTTGGCGGGCAGCCGGGCGTCCTGAGGCAGGATTCCGAGAATTCCCCGGCGGCAGTCCACGCCCTCGGAGGCGGGCCTGCCGCAGATGAGGATGTCGCCGCTGTTTGGCCGAAGAAAACCCGCCACCAGAGAGAAAGCTGTAGTTTTCCCCGCACCATTGGGGCCGATGAAGCCGTGGATGCTGCCCCGGGCCACCGTCATGGTCAGACTGTCGAGAGCGGTCAGTTTGCCGTAGCGGCGCGTGACGCTGCGCATTTCCAGGACGGGATTGGATGCGTCGCGGTGCGGGACGGCGACGGTGGAAATGATGCCGTCATCGCTGCCCGGCACCTCAGCTGCGGAGGGTGCGCCGGCGGCGGCTGTTTCGGTGTTTCCGGGCGTCTCGTCGGTGCCTGCGGGCATGCTGTTTTCCGTTTCTGTGGACATGTTCGATTCCAGTTTCGGCCCGTTCGCGCTGATGCACGCGGGGGCCGCTGCTTTCCGGGAAAAGGCGCGCCCGGATCAGAGGTCAGCTTTGTTCATCCGCAGAATGGCGCCGCCGAGGAAGGCGGCGGCAAAGCCAAGGAACGCGGCGGAGGACTTCAGCAGGCCGGTGAGCTGGGCGCCAAGCAGCCCGGGCTCATAGGTGGCCGGCGTCAGCCATTTCAGGAAGGACAGGCTCTCAAAGTTGGCCAGGACACCCAGAAGCCAGAAGACGAGGACGGCGCAAGCCGACAGCATCAGCGCATAGAGGGGCGTTCGGAACAGCGACGAAAAGAGGAGCGTGAGGCTGATGTAGGGCAGGAGGGCCAGAATGGTCATCGCCTCGAAGCGGACAGCTCCCAGAAAGATGGCCCCCGCTCCCGCTTCCGTGGGCGTGGAGTGGGTCATCAGAACCAGCGAGACGGCCGTCATCAGCGAGCTCAGCGCCAGAACGAGAATCAGCGATGAGGCGAATTTGCCGAGGACGACGGCGCTGCGGTGGACGCGCGGCGCGAGGTAGCGGACCGACCCGGATTCCAGCTCTGTGGAAATCTGGTCGAAGCAGGTGAGGACGACCAGCGCGGGAAGGCAGAGAAGATTGAACTTGTAGAAGAAGAGCAGGAACGGCGGCATGGCCATGAGCCATTCGAGACTCGATGCGTCCTCGCCGAAGAAGGACTCAACAATCTTCTGATAGACGTTCAGATTGGCATTGGCGGCCATCTGCCTCATCTCGTCCGTCACGTTCTCGTCGATGAGGCCGCTGACGCGGGCGAAGATGAAGGCGCCGAGGCCGGCCACGAGCGCGTAAATCAGCAGAAAGACAACTGATCTGGACGAGCGGAAGGTCCGCCGAAGCTCCCGCTGGAGGATGAGGAGCGTTTCCTTGAATCTGTTCATGGGAGTCCCTGTGAGGTGTCGAAGGAGCCGGCAGCCGGACGTCTGGCAGAAGTCCGGCTGCCTCCGCGCGCTCTAGCGGATGAAGTTGGTCATCACCTTGGGCTCGATGGGCGGAGGCGGCAGTCCATGCTGGCGGGCAAGAGCGAACGCTTTGACCATCCAGGCCATGGAAGCGCCCAGAACACGCATGGTGTGAAGTCCCTCGGCGTCCTGGAGGACCTCCTCGGGCCGGTTCCCATGCACCTCATTCCAATAGGTAGAGGCGACGACGGGCATGGCCGAGATGGTGAAGTACTTGTTCAGCCGGTCGAAGGACGCGCTGGCGCCGCCCCGCCTGCATGAGACCACTGCCGCCGCGGGCTTGTAGGCGTAGGCGCCGGCCTTTCCGTAGAAGAGCCGGTCCAGAAAGGCGCAGAGCGCGGCAGAGGGGCCTGCATAGTGAACGGGGGCCCCCACAACGAGGCCGTCGGATTCTTTCAGGAGCCGGATGCACTCGTTGACGCGGTCATCGCTGAACACGCACAGCCCGGTTTCTCTGCATTTGCCGCAGGCGACGCACCCCTGAACCCGGCTGCCGGTGTGGACGATGTGCGTTTCGACGCCGCCGGCCTCAATCGCCCGGGCCACTTCGCTGAGGGCGGTGAACGTGCATCCGTGAGGGTGAGGACTTCCGTTGATGAGCAGAACTTTCATGGGCGGAGGACTCCTGACGAGAGAAGAGAAGGGCGTCCGCTGAGGGGCGCCGCCTTTGGGCGCGGGCACTCTAGCTTCAAACCCGGGGCGGCTCCAGAGGCTTTTCAGGCGTGTTTTCCCTTGATTTTCCCTGGGTGAGCGGCCGCTGTGAATGTGAAGAATTTTAATTATTTTAGAAAATTTTAATTTTGATATAATTTTATAAATTTAGCGGGACAATCAACTTGACACCCAGGGGGGGCCTCCCCATAAGCCGCGCCGCTTTTTCGCCGGGAAGGACTCTCCCTTTCCGGTCCCTACATCCGCACAACGGAGGTTTTTGAGACATGGCAGTGAAAATCAGGCTCGCCCGCGCGGGCGCCAAGAAGAATCCCTATTACCACGTGGTCGCCGCCGACAGCGAAAGCCGCCGGGACGGCAAGTTCATCGAGGCAATCGGCGCCTATGACCCGGTCGCCCATCCCGAGAAGAAGATTGAGTTCAACGAGGAGCGGCTGAACTACTGGCTCAGCGTCGGCGCCCAGCCCACCGTCACCGTCAAAGGTCTGATGGCCAAGTACAAGAAGGCGGCCGCCAAGGCCTGATGCAGCTGCGCGAACGAGTTCGGCACGGAAAGGTTTCGGCACGATGGGTGAGCGTCGCAATCGGCTGGTTTTGCTGGGGACGGTCGTCCGGGCGCATGGCGTTCAGGGCGAGGTCTCTGTCAGGGCCGATGACGCGGATTTGGCCAGGGAGCTGACGCAGCAGAAGGTGCTCTGGATTCAGACCGGCAGCGCAGCGGCAGAGGAGCGGAACATCGTCTCTGCCCGCATGACGGCGAAGGGCATCAACCTCCTGCTGGAAGGCGTGAACGACAGGAACGGCGCGGAGCTTCTTCGCGGGGCCCGGCTTTTTCAGAAGCGTTCGCTGCTGACGACCGTCGGCGAGGGCGAGTTCCTGACCGGCGATCTGACCGGGCTCACAGCTGTGACGCCCGAGGGCCGGAAGCTGGGGCGCGTCGCCGATGTGGAAGGGGCGGGCGAGGTGATGAACCTCATCGTCCAGACCGACGGCGGCGAGATTCAGGTGCCGTTTGCCGAGCCGTTTCTCCATGAGGTGCGGCTGGACGACGACATCGTGATTCTGGAACCGCCCGAAGACTCTGAAACGCCGGAATCCTGAGCCAAAGCCCCCAAAGTCCCGAGGAGAACGAGCCAGAAGCGATGATTTCAGCGGAGATTCTGACGCTTTTCCCCGACATGGTCCGCGGCCCGCTGGAGTCCAGCATTCTGGCGAGGGCACAGGCCAAGGGGCTTCTGGAAATCACCGTCACCGACATCCGTTCCTTCGCTCACGACAAGCACAAGGTCTGCGACGACGTTCCCTACGGCGGCGGCGCGGGGATGGTGATGAAGCCTGAACCGCTGACCGAAGCCATCGAGGCGGCGAAGAGCCGCCGGCCAGGCGCACCGGTGATTTTCATGGGTCCCCGGGGCAGGCGGTTCGATCAGGCGCGGGCTCATCGCCTCGCAGAGACAGGCACCTTCATTCTGGTCTGCGGGCACTACGAGGGCATCGACGAGAGGGTGCGCCCCCTTTTCGACGAGGAGATTTCCCTCGGCGATTTCATCCTGACAGGCGGCGAACTTGCCGCGCTTTGCATCATCGACGCAGTCACGCGGCTGGAGCCCGGAGTTCTGGGCAACAGCGCATCAAGCAGCCACGAGAGCTTTGAAGACGGACTTCTGGAGTACCCCCAGTTCACCAGGCCCCCCGTCTTCCGGGACATGAAAATCCCCGAAATCCTGCTCTCCGGACATCACGCGAACATTGCCCGCTGGAGGCGGGCGCAGTCCCTTCGGGTGACGCGGAACATGCGCCCCGATCTGTTTTCCAAACTGACGCTCACGAAGGCCGACCTGGCGCTTCTGAGTGAAGCCGACTCTGAAGAAGAAGGCGGCACTGGAGAAAACGATGAGAAATCCCATCCTTGAGCTGGTTGAGAAGAAGAACCTGAGGAACGACTACCCCAAGTTCCGTGCGGGCGACACGGTCCGCGTCCACTGGAAGATTCGTGAAGACGGCAAAGAGCGCGTCCAGGTCTTCGAGGGCGTGGTCATCGGCAAGAGCAGCCGCAACAACCGTTCGACCTTCACCGTCCGCAAGGACAGCTACGGCACCGCCGTGGAGCGCATCTTCCCCGTCAACTCGCCCCGCTACGAGAAGATTGAGGTCGTGGCTTCCGGCGATGTGCGCAGGGCGAAGCTCTACTACATCCGCGACCGCCACGGAAAAGCGGCCCGCATTCCGATGCTGCGCGAAGTCCGTCCCGAATCCCGTCAGCCCGCTTCCAAGTGACAGACGGCGCGGCGCCATTCGGTTGAATGACAGAGGGCGTTTCGGAATGAGTCACCGGCCGGTGGGCGTTCCGAGGCGCCTTTTGTCGTTTTGGATGCCGCCGCATTCATCATCAGAGGAGAGAAGGGCGCGGGCAGCGGCAGGACTGCGTGCGTTCCGACAGAGGTTTTCAGGGGGAATCGGCGCCTGCGGGATGAGATGAGGAACGGGAGGAACGGCCATGCGGTTGTTGGAGCTTTCGACACAGGCGACTGTCGGATTTTCCCCGAGGACGCAGACCTCGCTGTCCCAGGGCTACAACCTGCTGCTTCCCCCGTCGGCCCAGGCCTCACCGGCGGCCAGCGTTCTGGGCGCGCTCTTTTACAATGACGGGCGCGGCTCTGACGCGGCGCTGGCTTCCGGTCAGGGAGCCTGCGCGATGGCGGTCTTTCAGGCGTCCGGCGGGGTCACCTATCGGGTCGTCCGCCAGTTCGGAGGGCGCGGCGGCCTGTATCAGATGGACCCGGCGACGCACGGCTGGCGCGAGGTCTGCCGCGACGCACAGGACATCACCTCCCTCGTCCGCGCCTCCTGCGGCATGCCGACGCGCGGCCAGTTCGAGGCGATTTTCTGTTTCTCCCCCCGCTTCAAAGCGCCTTCATTGGAACCTTCAGGCGGCGGGGCCCGCTTCGGAACAGGCCTTCCGGGCGGATTCGGCGCGGCCGGGCAGCTGGGCGCATCGGGCGGCGCCGGACGTTTCAGAACGGGCGGCCCGGGCGCTCCCTCGGGATTTGGCACCATGCCGCCATCCAGGTTCGGCCAGGGTTTGCCGCAGCAGGCAAGCGCGGGCGCCCGCTTTGGAACCGGCGGCGGTCAGGGCGGCTTCGGCATGCCCTCCGGCGGCGCGCCTGCGCGGTTCGGTTCGGTCCCGTCATTTGGAGGCGCGGGCGCTGGCACGGGCCCCGGGCGTTTCAACACGGGCGCTCCGGGCGGTTTTGCGGGTCCTGGCGGTGCGGGCGGCGGGGCGAACATGCGGCCTGCGCTGCCTCCGCCGCTTCCCGAAGCCGAGGCTCAGGCCATTCGTGAAAAGCTGCTGGCTGAAATTGCCGCCGGCAAGGAGATGGACGAGTGGCAGTTCGAGATGGAAGGCCTCCAGCAGAAGCTCTTTCAGCAGCGGGAGAAGCTGGAGGAGCGCAGCAAGCTGAAAGACATCGCCGACGCGCGCCAGTCAGAGCTGGATGCCATGGGGCCGGCCATGGAGGAGCGCGGCGTCGAGCCGTGGCTCATTGAGCGCATCATCGCCTACGAGCCGGCGCTTCGGCGCCGCGACGGAAGCCTTCATGACCTGGAAGAGGAGCGTAAGCGCCTGGACGGTCAGCTGGCGGCGGTGGGCGCGGTGCCGGTCTGGAAGCGTCCGAAGCTCCTCGCTTCCTTTGCCGCCGGCATCGCCTGCATGGTTCTGGGCGTCGTTTTTCAGGGCAGCCCCATTGGTTTTGCCTCGCTGGCTGCGGTCATCGCCTTTGGCTATCCGGCGCTTTCCGCCATGAGCTGGCTCGACGCCCTGGAGCTGGAGCGCGGCCTGAAACAGCGCGTCATCAGGCTCACTGAAGAAGAGAAGCAGATCACGGGCGCGTTCGAGCGCGAATACGGCGCAGTCGAAGGCGCCATGCAGCAGCTGGGCGTCGCCAGCGGCCGCGAGATTGTCGAGGACCGCAGCCGCCGGACGGACTGCATCAAGTCCCTCGTTCAGGCGCAGCAGGCGCTGTCCGCGTTCGATGCTGACCCGGCTTTTCAGGCGCTCCAGAAGGAAGCCGAGGGGCTCAAGGGGCGCATTGCCGAGCTGGAAAAGAAAATTGAGCAGGCGGCCATGAAGGTCACGCGCGACAGCCACGTGGCCGAGAGCGAGCTCAAGGCGCTGGAGGCCCGGCAGAATCAGCCCCGCAATGCCGTCATGTCTTCGCCCGATCCGATGCGGCGCACGACGTCGGGTGAGATGCAGATGCCTTTCGGTGCCGCGCCGTCGTGGAACGGCCTTCCCGGAAGTGCTGACCCGGCCGCTGCGCAGGCGCAGACGATGATGGACGAGCGGATTCCCGCGACGTTGAAAATGGCGCTGGACCTCTGGTCCGGCATCCGCATCGACACCATCGGCCCGGCGCTTCAGGATCGGGTGACGCAGTATTGGGCCGCTCTGACCGGCCGGCAGGACAGGCGCGTCGTTTTCAGCGGCAGGGCAGAGGCGTCCGCCATTTCGGGCGACGGGCAGCCCGTTTCCGTGTCGGCGGGGCTTGAGCGCGACCTGCTTTACTGGTCCGTCCGCCTGGCGCTCCTCGAAAAAATTCTGCCCCAGCGGCCCGTGCCGGTGGTCATGGAGGCGCCCTGCGCCGCGTGGCCCGAGGGCTGTCAGCAGATTTTCTCCCGGGCGCTCCAGCATCTGTCGTCGGCGACGCAGGTTCTGCATATTTCCGCCTCACCCGTGGCCCGCGCGCTGACGCAGACGATTCTTCCGCTCTGAGGTCATTCGCCGAATTTTGGCATTGACAAAGGAATCGAAATCGCGATGTAATTCGAGAATGGTTCAATAAGGAAAAAGGAAAGACGACCCTTATTATTCTTACGCTTTTATATCCATATAACTACGACCAAATTTCATATGATCAGGATCATATGCATCCGGGGGCATCATTTAACAAACAAAAACTAATAGAATCTATCAAAAGTCAGCGTACTGGTGATGACAAAAAAGAATACTTCAAACATCAAGCAAATAAATTAGCAAATCTGCAAATACTTGCGCATACAGAGAATTTGAGAAAGCACGCAACTCCTTTAAAAGAATGGCGTGCAAAATATAAAGAAGAAGTACCATATCTCCCGGATTGTTCGTACGAATTAGACGATTTTGAAGAATTTATGCAGAAAAGACAAAAATTGATGGAAGATAAATTGTGCGAAATTTTTGGTGTCGAATAGCTGCGCATACAGAAAACGGAGTGGATCAGCTTTATTCCCGCCTCGGAAAAATAAATTTTTAGAGGCGGCTTTGTGGAGGGAAATCCTGATGAAAGGTGATTGGATTGCTTATGGTTTGAGTATGTCGATTGTTTCGCTCGCATTATCTGCCTGCGGCGGAAGCGACGGAAAAGATGGCGCCGATGGCATCAATGGAACAAACGGTGTCAACGGCACAAATTCCACCATTCAAACGAGCGTCGAGGCAGTCGGAAAGAACTGCTCAAATGGGGGAATTAAAATTGAAGTGTTGCAGGATGGTGTGGTGCAGGAAAGTCAGACGCAATACATTTGCAATGCTGCGCAGGGTGAGCAGGGCATTCAAGGCGCAGCCGGACAGAATGCACTGCTCAATGTATTACAGGAGCCCGCCGGGGAAAATTGTATCAATGGCGGCGTGAAAGTGGAGAACGGTCTGGATACGGATTCGGATGGTGTATTAGCAGAAGATGAAATTTCCGAGACACAATATATTTGCAATGGAAGAAATGGGGGCAGCGGTGAAACGCCTGCTATGGCATCAAAAATTATTTTTTCAAAAGATACTTTGACCACCGATGAATCGGGCAGCATCGATACCGTCACGGTTAAGTTGGCGAAGAAGCCGACGTCACTTGTTTTTGTCCCTGTGTGGAGCAGCAATGAGAGCGAGGCGACGGTACACCCAGATAATTTGATTTTTACGCCGGAAAATTGGGATGAGCCACAGACGTTAACTGTGCATGGCGTTGCAGATCGAGTGGCGGACGGCGATGTTTATTATTACATTTTTAGTGAAACAATTAGCAAGGACGCGGAATTAGATGGTGCTCATACGATTTTGGTTGGAAAGAATCTAGCTATGACAGCGGCAATGGCCGGAGTGGAATACATCGATATTCCAGCAGGGGGATTTACGTTGACACATGAAACGGGCACCTATGAGAATGGAAACGAAGTTCAGTTGCTGGCGTTCAAATTAGGCAAAACGCCGGTGACGGTGGCGCAGTTTCAGAAGTGTGTGGCACAGGGAGTTTGCTCGTCGGATAATTATTCGGTTCATTATAATAACAATGACAGTTTGTATTGCAATTACAATCGCGGTGATGCCTGGAAAAATCATCCTATGAATTGCGTGAATTGGTATGGTGCGAAAGAATATTGCGAATGGATTGGCGGCAGATTGCCCACGGAAGAAGAATGGGAATATGCGTCAACGCACAATGGCACTACGCATTTGAATACGACGTATCCTTGGGGGGATGATGCGCCGACCCACTGCGTGACTGCACAATATTACGATACTACCACACATAAGTTTTGTCAGAGCAATGCTGCGGCGCCGATGTTGAATGATAATTATGAGGGAACGAGCGATGTTTCTCTGCATTCACCCACCGGAGATAGCCCGCTCGGTCTCGTGGATATGTCTGGGAATGTTGCTGAATGGACAGCTTCGTCTGTTGGAATTCATGATTATCATGTACTTAAGGGTGGTGGTTGGAGTTATATCGAGGGTGGTACTCTTATGTTAGGAGATGTGTTGACCGTTTCCGGTCGCCGCACCTCGGGCGGCGGGGGCAATGTCAGTGGGTTTCGTTGTGCGGAGTAGGGGATGTAGTTGAGTTCTGTTTTCTATTTTTTTTCTGAATTCTGAAAAAAGAAGCATGAGAAAAGCAGGAAATGGAAAGAATGTTCTGAACAATTCTGAACAAAAGAAACGGGGGTTCAGAAGGCGGTAAGCCCCCAGAGCGCCCGCAAGGTTTCACCATAGGATGAGACAACCACGCCCCTATGGGGCTCTAAATTGAAATAAAATCGTCCCGAAGGGACGAAATATTACATCCCGGGATGAAATCCCGGGCATTCACACGCATCGCCCTCATTGAATTGAAATCTTTCAATGAGGGCATTTTTTTTATTTATTCCCCCGATTTTCTTTCAAAATAATTATTCCCCCCCCCCGAAATTAAAATGAAAACAGGTATTCCTTTTATCTTTCCCGAGGAATCATTCCATGCTCCGCCACCAAAGTGTTGACTGCGAACTTAGGCCGTTTGCGGCCCAAGTACGCAGTCACTGCCTATGAGGCTTCCTGAAAAAATTTCAATGATTCTGCCTGGCGCCCGGGGCTGTCCCGCTGCTGTCACCGTTTCGTGTCACACCCCTGTGTCATGACCGCCGTTTTCTCACCACATCAGCGGAATGGAGGCAGCGGCCATGGGCTTCGGGGATGGATGGGGCTCAAACAGCGGGCGCGGAGCGGCCGGACGGCAGATGAAAGGGCGCTGTGCGCCGGGCGGCGTCGGCAGCGGGACCGAATTTCTGGCGGCCCAGTACCTTTCCGAGAGGGGCTACACGATTCGCAGGCGGAATTACGCGGCGCGCGGGGGCGAGATTGACATCATCGCGGAGAAGGACGGCGTCGTTGCCTTCGTGGAGGTCAGGTTCCGCCAATCCACACGCTTTGGGACGCCCGCTGAGACGGTCACATTGGCCAAGCGCCGCCGGATTACCCGGACCGCTCTGAATTTTATGGCCGAGAACCGCGCGGCGCTCGAAGGGCGGGCGTTCAGGTTCGACGTCATTTCCATGTCGATGGAGGACGGCCGCCTCGTCTTTGAGCATTTCAGGAACGCATTTGAGGCTTGGACGTGACGGCGTGACGTGCTTTCGCCCGCGCGGAATTTTCCGCATGGCTGCCCGCATCGAGTTCGAGGAGGCTCAGGACGACATGGCCGCGACGCTTTTTCTGGTGGGAACGCCCATCGGCAACCTGGAAGACATGAGCTTCCGGGCGGTGGAGACGCTGAAATCGGTCCCAGTCATTATTGCCGAGGACACGCGCCGCACCCGCATTCTCTGTGACCGCTTCGGCATCGGCGCCAGGCTGGTTTCCATGCCGGCGTTCAGCGAGAGCGAGCGTGCTGATGGCCTTGTCCGCGGGCTTCTGGACAGCGGTGAGAGCTGGGCCATGGTCAGCGACGCGGGGATGCCCGGCATCAGCGATCCGGGGAGTTTTCTCGTCGAAACCGCAGTGGCGCAGGGCATTCAGGTGGTGCCCATTCCCGGTGCGTCCGCTGTGGTCACGGCGCTGGCGGCTTCGGGCCTGCCCACTGCGCGGTTTTACTTCGCGGGTTTTCTGCCTCGGAAAGGGGAGCACCGGCGCCGGCTGCTGAATGAGCTGAAGCGGCTGACCGCGACCATCGTCATCTATGAATCGCCGGAGCGGCTGGGCGCGACGCTGGAAGAACTGAGGGACGAGTGGGGCGAGCGGCGGGCCGTGGTGTCCCGGGAGCTGACAAAGCTGCACGAGGAGTTTGTCCGGGGGACGCTGGGCAGTCTGGCGGAGCGCTTCAAAGACAAGCCCCGGGGCGAAATCACGCTGCTTGTGGAGGGGCTTCATGCCGATGCTGAAGAGGGGAGCGCCCTGGACGATGAGGCGCTTCGCCGGGAGATTCTCCGGCGCCTCCAGCAGGGGGACACGTCGGCCAGAGACATTGCCCGTGAGCTGGCAGAGGTCAGCGGCAGGAAGAAAAACGAGCTTTACGCGATGGTGCTGAGCGTCCGGGAATCGGCCGCGGACACCTAGAAAATCCCGGCTGCAAAAAAGCCCCGGCGGAGCGTCTGTCTCCACCGGGGCTTTCGTTTTTCAGCTCAGAAGCGGGCGGTGAGGTCAGCCGAGGCGCTTCTTGATGTTCTCCAGCTCAGCACGGAGCGCCGCGGGGATGCGGTCGCCGAACTTGGCGTAGAACTCCTCGACGCCCTTGACCTCGCGCTTCCAGCCCTCGACGTCCACCTTGGTGATTTCCGCCAGGGTTTCGGGGGCGATGTCGAGGCCCGTGGTGTCGATGGCGCCGGGCTTGGGAAGAATGCCGACGGCGGTCTTCACGCCCACGTCTTTGCCCTCGATGCGGTCAACGATGTACTTCAGGACGCGGCTGTTGTCGCCGTAGCCGGGCCACATGAAGTGGCCGTCCTTGTCCTTGCGGAACCAGTTCACGAAGAAAATCTTGGGGGCCTTGTCGCGGAGCTTCTTGCCCATCTCCAGCCAGTGTCCGAAGTAGTCGGCCATGTTGTAGCCGCAGAAGGGCAGCATCGCGAACGGGTCGCGGCGGACGACGCCGACTTCGCCGATGTTGGCGGCGGTGGTCTCCGAGCCCGTGGACGAGCCCATGAAGACGCCGTGCTCCCAGCTGAGGGATTCATTGACCAGCGGGATGGTGTTGGGGCGGCGGCCGCCGAAGAGGATGGCGCTGATGGGAACGCCGGCGGGATTCTCCCAGTCGGGGTCAATGACGGGGCACTGCTTGGCGGGCGCGGTGAAGCGGGCGTTGGGGTGGGCGCCGGGGGTGCCGGAATCCACCGTCCACTCGTTGCCGTGCCAGTCGATGCCCTTGGCGGGGGCGTCGATGCCCATGCCCTCCCACCAGATGTCGCCGTCGGGGGTCAGCACGCAGTTGGTGAAGATGGAGTTCTTCTCGCAGGTGTGCAGTGCGTTGGGGTTGGACTTCATGGACGTGCCGGGGGCGACGCCGAAGAAGCCTGCCTCGGGGTTGACCGCGTAGAGACGGCCGTCATCGCCGATGCGCATCCAGGCGATGTCGTCGCCGCAGCAGGTGACCTTCCAGCCCTTCAGCGTGGGCAGCATCATGGCCAGATTGGTCTTGCCGCAGGCCGAGGGGAAGGCCGCCGCGATGTAGTACTTCTTACCTTCGGGCGAGGTGAGGCAGAGGATGAGCATGTGCTCGGCCATCCAGCCTTCGTCGCGGGCCAGGACGGTGGCGATGCGCAGGGCCAGGCACTTCTTGCCCAAGAGCGCGTTGCCGCCGTAGCCGGAGCCGTAGGACCAGATCATGCGGTCTTCGGGGAACTGGGAGATGTACTTCTGCTCGATGGGCGCGCAGGGCCACTTGCCGCCGTCGGTCTCGCCGTCGGCCAGGGGCTTGCCCACAGAGTGCAGGCAGGGAACGAAGTCGCCGTTCTCACCCATGAAGTCGAGGACGGCCTGGCCCATGCGGGTCATGATGCGCATGTTCGCGACGACGTAAGGCGAGTCGGTGATTTCCACGCCGATCTTGGAGACGGGGGAGCCCAAGGGGCCCATGGAGAAGGGAATCACGTAGAGGGTGCGGCCCTTCATGCAGCCCTTGTAGAGATCGGTCATGGTCTTCTTCAGCTCGACGGGATCGATCCAGTTGTTGGTGGGGCCGGCGTCGTCCTTGTTCTTCGAGGCGATAAAGGTGCGCTTCTCCACGCGGGCCACGTCGCTGGGGTCAGAGCGGAAGAGGTAGCAGCCGGGCTTCTTCGCGGGGTTCAGCTTGATGGCGAGCCCGCTCTTCACCATGCCCTCGCACAGGGCGTCGTATTCTTCCTGCGAGCCGTCGCACCAGTGAATCTTGTCAGGGGTGCAGAGCGCGGCGATTTCTTTGACCCAAGCGTTCAGCTTGGCGTTTTTGCATTCAGCCATTGGGTGAATCTCCTTCGTCACGAAAAGGGCAGGGGGACATCCCCCGCCTGAAAAAAGCGGCGCCTTTTACGCAGAACGAATGGGGCGGAAACGGCTTTTTTGAGGGCACTCTGTATCGCGCTCAGCCGTTCTGCCCCTTCCCGCTGTGCAGGCCCCTCAGGTCGAGGGAAATCGACGTGTAGCCCGCCCGAATGCCTGAATCGGCGATGAGGCTCCGCATGGCACTGGCAGAAGCCATGTCGATTTCGTCCTTCGGCACTTCGATGCGGATGCACTTGCCGGAGGCGTCCTCCCGGGCGCGGACATCGCTGAATCCCAGCGCGAGAAGCGCCTCCTCCAGCTTTTCGATGCGGCGGACGCGCTCATTGGTGACAGCTGTGCCTGTCGGAACCCTCGTGGCGAGGCAGGCGCGGGCAGGGGCATTCCACGAAGGAAGCCTGGCTGCTTTGGCCAGGGCGCGGACGACGACCTTTTCGATGCCCAGTTCGCGGAGGGGCGACTTCACGCCCAGCTCGGTGAGGGCCTTCATGCCGGGACGGTCGGTGCCGCTGTCGCTGGCATTGCTTCCGTCGAGCACATTGGAAATGCCCTGCGCGCGGGCCATGTCCGTGAGCCTGGCGAAGAGCGTCCGCTTGCAGAGGTAGCACCTGTCCGGACCGTTCTCGCGGAAGGCGCGCTCACCAAACATGTCCACCGAGGCGATGAGATGGCGGACGCCCAGACTCCGGGCGATTTCCGAGGCGCGCTTGAGCTCAAAGGCGGGCATTGTCCCTGTGTCGAAGGTGACGGCGATGGCGCGGCGGCCAAGGACTTTCGCGGCGCAGTGCAGGAGCAGGCTGCTGTCTGCCCCACCCGAAAAAGCCACAGCGGCGCCGTTCAGGGCCCGCATCCAGGTTTCAAGGCGGCCGGCGGCCTCATCCAGAGCATTCGTGGGGACAGTCGAGGGCGTCGTCATGTCAGTGCATCCTCCAGTGTCAGTGTGAGCAGTCGAAATTCGTGTCGGGGCAGGTCCGCGGAAAGCGAAGGGAAGAGCGCGGGAACAGCGGCCGATGCGAGACGGCGATACAATATGGGACGGGGCCCGGTTTGACGCAGTGCGGTCTTTCCTTGTTTGATTCGCCGCCTTTTTGAGCAGGACTTTTGGAAAAAGCGCCTGCGAATCCATGGCTGAGCGGAAGACGTTCGCGTCCTTCCGCTTTTTTTCATCCCCCAACCAAAGAATCAGAGGAATCACCGAGATGACTGAGTCGAATGTGAAGAGCGGCTGCAAAAAGCCCAGCGGCAAGCTGGCAGTTCTCACCATTGGCCTTGGAGCCGTCTCCACGACTTTCATGGCCGGCGTGGAGCTTTCGCGGAAGGGCCTGGGCAAGCCCATCGGCTCACTGACCCAGATGGGAACGGCGGCGTTCGGCAAGAATGACGTCTGCCAGAAGAAGATGATCAAGGAGCTGGTGCCGCTCGCAGACCTGAACGACCTCGTCTTCGGCGCCTGGGACGTGGTGGGCGAGGACGGCCTGACCGTGGCCCGCCGCTCTGCCGTCCTGAACGACAGGGACATCGCCGCCTGCGCGGACTTCCTCAAAGCCATCAAGCCGCGCCCCGGCATCCACGACCCCGCGTATGTGCGCGAGCTGCCCGTCGATAACGCGATGAAGGCTCAGACTGCCGCCGAGAAGGTCGCTCAGGTGCGCCAGGACATCCGGGAGATGAAGAAGGAGCTGGGGGCCGACCGCGCCGTCATGCTCTTCACGGCTTCGACCGAGAAGTACCACAAGCCGGGGAAAGCCCATGAGAGCCTCGCTGCCTTTGAGAAGGCCATCGCCGACAACGACCCGTCCATCAGCCCGACCATGATTTACATCTATGCCGGCATGCTGGAGGGCTGCCCCTTCATCAACGGCACGCCCAACTACTCGGTCGATCTGCCCGCCATTCAGGAGCTGGCCAAGAAGCAGTGCCTGCCCATGGGCGGCAAGGACCTCAAGAGCGGCCAGACGATGATGAAGACCGTGCTCGCGCCCGCCTTCAAGGCGCGGATGCTGGGGCTGCGCGGCTGGTTCAGCACCAACATTCTGGGCAACCGCGACGGCGAGGTTCTGAACGATCCCGAGGCCTTCCACTCCAAGGAAGTGACCAAGACGGGCGTCCTCGACACCATCCTCGACCCCAACGAGTACCCCGACCTCTACGGCGACTATCACCACATGGTGCGCATCAATTATTACCGGCCGCGCGGCGACGAGAAGGAAGGCTGGGACAACATCGACATCATGGGCTGGCTTGGCTACCCCATGCAGATCAAGGTGAACTTCCTCTGCCGCGATTCGATTCTGGCCGCGCCGCTCTGCCTCGACCTCGTGCTGTTCATGGACTTCGCCCGCAATCAGGGCTGGCACGGCATCCAGGAGTGGCTCTCCTTCTACTTCAAGAGCCCCAACGTCCCGGCTGGCCACGTCCAGGAGAACGACCTGTTCATTCAGCTGACGCGCCTGAAGAACACGCTGAGAGTGGCGGCCGGTGAGGCGCCCATCACCCGCCTGGGCCTCGAGTATTACGGCGACGATCTGCCCGTCTGTGACAAGTGAGCCGCTGAGTTTTGCTTCTTTCCGAAGCCCGTCCGCCGGTTTCCGTCGGGCGGGCTTCTTTGATTCAGGGCCAGGCTGTTCGTTCAGCCGCTTTGTTCCTTAGTTTTGGGAGCGGGCAGGAACGAACGCGCGCCGGGCCATTTTCTCAGGAGACGTCCCAATGGACAGCGTGGTCAGCCTGATTACCGGCGAGGGACTTTCGCCCGAAATGCGCGTCTGGTCCGCCCTGCTGCCGACCCTTCTGGTCTCGGCCTACTTCATCGTCGGCATGATTATCTGGTCCATCAAATGCGCCCTCTTCGGGGTGGAGAAGGATCAGGAGACGCTGAAGCGCGGCAGCACCAAAATCATGGGGTTCTACCTGAGGCACTACTACTTCTGGCTGACCCGCCCCATCTGGGGTTTTTTCTACAAGATGCGGGTGCCTCCCACGTGCGTCACCACGCTGTCCGGGCTCATCGGCGCCGCCAGCGGCATCGCGGCGGCGGCGGGGCGCTTCTCTCTGGCCGGCTGGCTCTTCATCTTCTCGGGGATGCTGGACACCTTCGACGGGCGTCTGGCGCGTTCGCGCGGCCTCTCGACGACCTGGGGCGCTGCGATTGACTCGACCCTCGATCGCTATGCCGACTTCGCGCTCCTCATGGGCATGGCCTGGTACTATCGGGCCGACGGCTGGCCGCTCGTGACCTGTCTCTTCATGATGATGGGCGTGGCCCTCGTGCCCTACATCCGCGCCCGCGGCGAGGCGCTGGGCGTCAAGGTCACGGGCGGCCTCATGCAGCGTCCCGAGCGGACGATGTATCTGGGGGCAGCCCTGGGCTTAAGCCCTGTGTTCAACGCGATTTTCTGGCCCGACGAGCCCGCCCATTCGCCGCACCGCGTGGCCGCCGTCATGCTCGTCATCGTCACGCTCATCACCAACTGGACGGCCCTCACGCGCCTCTACACGCTGGTGGACGCGCTGAAGCACGGACGCGATGCGACGGCCAAGACCGAAGAGGAAAAGAAGGCGGATGCGGCCGAGCGCTCCACGGTCCGCAAGATGGGGCTCAACATCGCGGCGGCCGTCATCGCCACGGGCGTGGACTTCGCCGTGGTCATGGCACTCGTCCATTCGATCCCCTGGTTCCGCAATTCGGAGGGCTTTGCCACGGCGGTGGGCTGTGTGGCCGGCGGCATCGTGAATTTCATCCTCAACCGGATTGTCACCTTCCGCTCCAAGGACGCGGTGGCGCCTCAGGCCCTGCGCTATTTCGGCGTCAGCCTGTGTTCCATGCTGTGGAACTCGCTGGGCGTCTCGCTGTGCCTGTCGCTCGCCCGCTCGGTCGGCGTGGAGACCGGCAAGGGAACCATCGCTCTGACAGTGGCGTGGTGGTGCGTGCGCGGCCTGGTGTTCCTGCTGTGGAACTACCCGTTCCAGAGCATGTACGTCTTCGGCGACGGCGAGAAGATGGCCAAAGCGGTGGCAGAGGAAGAGGCCGCGAAAGCCGCGGCTGCGGCTCAGGCGGCATCGTCCGAAAAGAGCGGCGCCTGAACCTGCGGCTGATTCTTTTGGGAACGCGTTCGTTCTTGCGGTTTTCCCTCGGACCGGCAGTGGCGCCGCCGCTCAGCTGCCTTCGGGCGGCGGCCCTCGTTTCCGGCTTTTGAAAGGTGCCCCATGTCCGATCCGAAATGGATGGCGAAAGTCGATTTCACCGTGGGTCAGGCGGCGGCCTGGACCTACCGCAACGCCATTCGCGCTCTTGCGGCCGCGGCGCTCCTCACACTGATCGGCTTTGCCCTGTCCACGCGGCTGACGCTGAACGCCGACATGTCGAGCCTTCTGCCCGAGACGTTTGAGAGCGTGAAGGACCTCGCCGTCCTCCGGGAGAAGTTCGGCGGCATGGGCTACGTGGTCGTGGTGGGCCAGGGTGCGCAGCCGGACGTGCTGCGCCGTTTTGCCGACGACATGGCGGCGGGCATCGGGAAGCTGGAGGGCATCCGCTTCGTCGAATACCGGCGGGCGTCCGACTTCTTTGCCGACCGGGCGCTCTACTACATGTCCGTGGACGACCTTTCCGCCGTGCGCGGCCGCATTAAGGCCCGGGAAAAGTACGAGCGGCGGATGAAGAACCCCATGTTCGTCAAGCTCGACGACGAAGAGCCGCCCTCGCTCGATATGAGCGACATCACGGACAAGTACGCGGGCAGCTCTCAGGACCGGCTGGCGGGCGACGGCGAGCGCTATTACCTCGACGCCAAAGAAGGTCTGGTGGCGCTTCTGGCCAAGCCCGCGGGGACTTCCGTCGATCTGGACTACGCCAAGGAGATTGTCGGCAGAGTCGAGTCGTTCGTGAGGTCTCAGGACCTGTCCCGCTATCCGGGGCTCAGGGTGTCGATGAGCGGCACCTACAAGAAGAAAATCGACCAGCAGGAGCAGATTACCGCCGACGTGGCCATGGCCTCGTCATTGGCCATGCTGATGATGGTGCTCTATCTGGCGTTTCACTTCCGCAGCCTGATGGGCATCGCCCTCGTGATTGGCCCCACCACGGCCGGCCTCTTCTGGACTTATGGCTTCGTGGCCGTCGCCTACGGGCAGGTGAACCTGCTCACCGCTTTTCTAGGCGCCATTCTCGGCGGCCTCGGGACTGAGCACGGGATTCACATCTTTGGCCGCTACACGGCGCTGCGGAGCGAGGGGCTTTCGGGCGAGGACGCCATGCGCGAGGCCTTCGTCCACACCGGCGGCTCCGCCCTCATTTCTTCGCTCGTGGCCGCGCTCACCTTTGCCAGCCTGACGATTTCCGATTTCAGCGCCTTCCGGGAGTTCGGCGCCATCGCCGCCGTGGGCATGGTGGTCATCGTCTTCGCCTACATCCTGATTTACCCCGCCACGATTGGTGTCGCCGCCCGCTTCGGGTGGGAGCCCAAGTCGCGGGAGGCCATTTCCGGCGCGCGGAGCGAGCTGTCGCGCATCCTTCCGCGGCACTCCCGAGGCGTCGCTGCCGTCATGGCCGTCGTTCTGGCGCTGCTCATGGTGCGCATTCCCAACACCCACTTCGACTACAACCTGGGCACCCTCGAAGACAGCAGCCTGCCCTCGTTCCAGCTCGACCAGAAGGTGAACCGGATTCTGGGCTACTCGCAGACGCCTCTCGTGCTGTTCACCGACAACAGCGCTGAGGAGCGGGCTCTGGTGGACCAGCTGAACGCCAAGAAGAAGGCGCTGGGCAGCGCCTCGACCATCGACTTCGCCGCCGCGCTGGATGACCTGGTGCCGCCGGAGCAGGAGGCCAAGAAGGAGATTCTGGCGGACATCAGCCGGACGCTGAAAAAGGTGAAGCGGGACAGCCTGGACCAGAAGACTGCCGCCGCCTTCGATGACCTGAAGCGCATGGCCGCGGCCGAACCCTTCACCCGTGCGGACATTCCCGAGTCGGTCCGGCGTCAGTTCGAGGGGGTGGCCGGCGACGGCGGCTTCGTTCTGGCGTTTCCCGGAATCAGCCTGAGCGACGGCGCGAAAGTGACGCATCTGGCTCAGGAGGTGCGCGGTCTGGAGCTGCCCGACATGGACGGCCGGCCATCCGGCAAGCGCATCAGCGCCGTCGGCGAAGCGCTTATTCTGGCGGACATCATCGACATGGTGACGCGCGAGGCGGGGCCCGTGCTCATCGCCGCCATCGTCCTCGTGCTTCTGGCCATGTGGCTGACCATGGGCTCGCTCAAATCATCGGTGATTTGCATGCTGCCCACTGTGGTCTCCATTCTGGGACTGGTGGGGCTGATGGATTACGCGGGCATCGAGTTCAATTTCCTCAACATCGTCGCCATCCCCATCCTCATCGGCACCACCGTGGACGCGGGCGTCCATCTCATCAGCCGCTTCGGCGAGAGCAGCGGCACAGAGGAGGACTTCTCCGCGGTGTATGCAGAGACGGGACGCGCCATCTGCGGCGGACTCATCACCAGCGCCGTGGGCTTCGGCGCCATGATCATCGCCGACCATCCGGGACTCGCCTCGCTGGGCAAACTGACCATCCTGGGCTTCGCGCTGAATTTGGTGGTGATGCTGCTGGCCTTCCCCGCGCTGCTCATCATGCGCAGGCGGGGCAAAGCGCATTTTTGAACGCCCGTCCCACATTCCCAGCCAACCAAACTGAAACCGAACACGAACAGGCCGGACGCCGCGGGGCTTTTGAAGCTGCCCGGCGCCGCATCCAAGGAGGCACGTGATGATGATTGAGACTCTGGCTCTGGCCGTTTTGCTGGCCGCTCCTGCCGCCCCCGCTTCTCCCGCGCCCGCTGCCGTTTCTGCGCCTTCTCCGGCCGCTTCTCCCGCACCTGCTGCCGAAGCGTCCGCTGTGACGGCTGCCTCGGTGAAGTCGGCCACGTCAGTGCTCGTCGATGCCTTCAAGCGGGTCAAAGAGGACGACGGAAAGCTCTCGGACGCGGACAAGGCCGCGAACAAAAAGGCCTACGAAGAGCTGGATGAGCTTCTGGCACGGGCTCATTTCACGTCGGCGGTCATCGCTCCCCGGAAGGACAAATTTTCGCCTGCCGAGCTCAAGGCATTTCAGGACGAGTTCTGGGACCTGGTGCAGCGCATCGCCTATCCCGGCTCCGGCGCGTTTTTCCGCGAGGGTCAGGTGAAATACGCCGAGCCGAAAGAGAAGGGCGGCGTCTGGACCCACGAGCTGACGGCCTACATCCCCAGTGAGGACCTGGAAACGGTGGTGGGGCTCCAGTGGAAGCTGGAGGGCGGGAAGCTGCGCATCGTCGATGTGCTCTTCGACGGCGACTCACTCGTGAAGGACTACCAGAACCAGTTTGCCCGCATCGTCGATAAGGAGGGTGCGGCAGGCGTGATGAAGAAGCTGGCCGAGAAGCGCGAGGAGCTGACGAAGAAGGCCGGGGCCGCCAAATGAGAAGGCACTGGGCGCTGGCTCTGGCGTGGACTTTTGCCGCCATCGGACCGGCGCGAATCGCCGTGGCGGAGCAGGCGCCGGATGCCGAAGTGCGGAAGGCCGATTTGTCTGTGCCGTCCACGTCAGCCGCCGTTCAGGGGATGGGGGGAGAAGCCGCGGAAGCTGCGCCGGACGGGCCTTACGACGTGGAGAAATGCGTCGAGATTGCCGTCATGGGCAGCGGCAAGGTGGCTGAGGCGGCGGGCAAGGTGGCCGAGTGGCAGGCGCGGCTCGCCGAGGTGGAAGCCAACATCTATCCCAAGCTCCAGGGGCTGGCTCTGGCGGCGCCCATGTTCACGGTCGAGGCGCGCGACGGCGAGAACGTCGTGAACGGCGTGCGCCGCAAGTGGAAGTCCATCAGCGACTGGGGGCCTTACTTCCGTCTCCAGCTGCTTCTGGTGCAGCCCATCTTCACCTTTGGCCGTCTGTCCGCCGGCGAGGATGCTGCGCGGGCCCGCGTGGCCGTGGAGGAGGCGCGCCTCGAACAGGCCCGCAGCGTGGTCGCGCTGGAGACCCGCAAATTTTACTACCTGCACCTCTACACGAAGAGCGTGCTTCCCCTTCTGCGGAATGCCCGGAAGACGCTGGACGGCGTTCTGGAGAAGGCAAAGGAGATGCACGAGGACGCCTCCGGCAAGGTCTCCACCGCCGACCTGATGAAGCTCACCATCGCCTCCATCGAGGTGGACAAGTATCTGGTGGAGGCCGAGATGGGCGCCGAGCTGTCGCTGGCCGCGCTCAGACACACGATGGGGCTTTTGCCGGACGCGCCGCTGACGCTGGCCGACGAAAAGCTGCCGGCAGAAGGCGATGAGCCGCCGCCCCTGGAACAGCTGGTCGCTCTGGCCGGGGAGCAGCGGCCGGAGATTGCTCAGATCACCCAGGGTCTGAAGGCAGCCAAATCGCTGGAAAAGGCGGAGAAGCTGGCCAACGCGCCCATCATTGCCGTGGCGGGGCAGTTCCAGGCTTCGTGGACGCCGACGCGCGACGATGTGGACAACCCCTATCTGGTGGACGGCTACAACGACATTTTCGGCGGCGTGGCGCTGGCCATTCAGTTCGGGCTGGATCCGGCGGCCGCGAGTGCCAAGGCGAAAGCCGCCCGCGCGGTGGCGGAGCAGGTCGAGGGACTGAGCCGCTTCGCCCGCACAGGCATCCCCGTCGAGGTGAGGAAGGCCTACGACGATGAGCGCCAGGCCCGGCGGCTGCTGGCGCTGTCCAAAAAGGCGGAGGTCGCGGCGCGCAAGTGGATGCTTTTCGCGGGCACGGCCTATTCGAGCGGCGTGGGCGACACGAAGGAGTTTCTGGAGGGCTTCGCCGCGCATTTGCAGATGCGGAAGAACCGGCTGGACCAGCTCCTCAAAGTCCATACGGCGCGCGCGGAACTGCTCCATGCCGTCGGACAGAGGACGGGCACTTTCCCGGAGCCTGACGCCGCCGCCCGCTGACCTCCTGAGCCCCCTTTCAACGTTCCACTTCTTCTCCCGGCGCAGGCAGCGCCCCCTCGACCTCACATGATTCAGGCAATTCAGGAAATGAAGCGCGCCCGGGAAATCGCGGCGCTCTGCGTGAAGCACGGCCTCGGCGACAAGCTCAACTTCGGCAAGCTGCAGGAGTTCGTCGGCTGGGAGGGCAAGGTCGAGGTGACGCCCGAGGCCCGCGAGAGGACTGCCCCCGAGCGTTTTCGCTGCCTTCTGAGCGAGCTGGGGACCACCTTCGTCAAGTTCGGCCAGATTCTCTCCACCCGCGTGGACCTGCTGCCCCGCGAGTACATCGACGAGCTGGCCAAGCTGCAGGACGAGGTGACGCCCGTGCCCTACGAGAAAATTCGGGCGCAGATTGAGGGCTCCTTCGGCAAGCCGGTGAGTGAGCTGTTCCGCTCCTTTGACGAGAAGCCGCTGGCCAGCGCCTCCGTGGCTCAGGTTCACTGCGCTGTGACCAACGCCGGCGAGGAAGTGGTGGTCAAAGTCCAGCGCCCCGGCATCGCCGAAAAAATCCGTGCGGACATCGACCTTCTGAAAAAGCTCGCCCGCACGGCGGAGGCCGTCTTTCAGGAGAGCGCCGTCTATTCGCCCATCGACCTAGTGGATGCCTTTGAAGCCTCGATTCTGGAGGAGCTGGACTGCCGCCTGGAGACGCGGAACCTGGCCGAGTTTTACGAAAGGCACCGCTCCCGGCCCGGCATCGTCGTTCCCCGCCCGCACATGTCGCTGTGCAGCCCGCTGGTCGTCACCATGGACAAGGTGGCCGGGCAGAAGCTCCGAAACTGCGGCGAGATGTCTCCCGAGGCGCGGAAGCGGATGACGGACATCATCGTCGAGGAGACCTTCAACGAGATTTTCGTGGACGGCCTGTTCCACGCGGACCCGCACCCGGGGAATCTGCTGCTCGTGGAGGGGACGAAGCTGGGCATCATCGACCTGGGCGCCGTGGGCCGCGTGACCTCGCAGATGCAGGAGAACCTGCTGTTTCTGATGATGGCCATCGCGCTCAGGGATGCGGATTCGGTGACGCGCATCGTCTGCCGCATCGCCGGTTCATCCAATGAGCGGACGGACCTCGTGGCCTTCCGCGGGGACGTTCAGACTGCTCTGGACCGCTACCTCGCCAGGGATGTGTCGCTCTCCAGCATCGACGCGGGGCAGCTGATTCCCGAGCTGATGAACCTGGCCGTGACCTACCACATCCGCATTCCCCGCGAGTACGCGCTGCTCAGCCGCTCGGCCATCATCCTCGAAGGGGTGATTCAGAAGCTGTCGCCTGGAATGAACGTGGCTGAGACACTGATGCCCTATGCGCGGAAGACGCTGCTGGGGCGCTACGAGGGCTCTGACGCGGGCTCCATGGGGCTGAAGACGCTGCTCCGGCTCCAGACGCTGGCCACGGACCTGCCCATGCAGTTCTCGCAAATCCTCATGGACCTGGAGCGTGGCAGGTTTCAGGTGACGCTGGCGAGCGAGGAGCTGACGCAGATCAACACCAGCCTCAAAGGGCTGGGCGTCATCATCTTCCTGGGATTTCTGGCCTGCGGGCTCACCATCGGAATTTTCCTGTCCATCTCCAAAATGGACGCCACTGTCTTCGGCGTGCCCATGCCGGCCATGCTGTCCTTCCTGGCCATCGGCCTGCTCTTCGGCATCGTGCTGGCGTGGAGCATCCTCAGCGGAAAGAGCTTCAAGCTGAACCTGTCTCGCTTTCTGGGAGGCCAGCCCAAGGGGAGTTCAGAGCGGAAGATGAAGGAGAGCGTTCCGAGCCTCGACGCGGGCCATGTGCTGCGGACGCCTGTCCCCGGACCTGCTCCCGCGCCCGCATCACAGAGAGCGCCGGCCACGCCGCCCAGACCCGCGCCTGTGCAGAGGGAGCCGTCATCGTCCGGCGGCAGCGGAACGGCGCCGTGATTGAGGCGATTGGACTCTGCGTTTCCGCGCCGGACGGGCGGCGGATTCTGGGGCCCGTCACCTGTGCCTTCGGCAGTCATCGGACGGTGGTCACGGGGCCTTCCCGCAGCGGCAAGACGACGCTGTTTCGCGCTCTGGCGGGGCTGATTGCTCCGTCTGCCGGCCGCGTCCTGATGAACGGCGAGGACCTGTCGAAGCTGGACAGCGCCGGACTGAAGCGCGTCCGCCGCGGCATCGGCTTCGTGTTCCAGAACGACGCCCTGTTCGACTCGCTGGATGTGCTGGGCAACGTCATGTTTCCCCTGACCCGGAGCGGCGTTCCCCGTCCTGAGGCGGAGAAGCGCGCGCGTGAAGCGCTGGACGCCGTCGGGCTCGGCGACCGCCTGTCCGTGATTCCGGAGCGACTCAGCGGCGGCATGAAAAAGCGTCTGGGACTCGCCCGGGCCATCGTCACCCGGCCGCAGTTTCTTCTGGCGGATGACCCGCTGGCGGGGCTCGACCCTGGGACCGCTGCTGCCATGACCGAGCTGATGGTGCGCCTGTGGTCCGGTGATGACGGCGGGCTCATCATTGCCGCGGCGGACAGCGCTCCCTTCGAGGCGCGTGGATTTCAGACAATTCGTCTCGAAAACGGGCTGATTGCGCATGGTCCGGGCAGCGGCGCGGAGGCGGCCGCTTCGTCCGGTGCCGCTGTCTGAAAACGGCGGCTTTTCCTGTTGATTCGCGCGGCAGACAGGCGCTTTGCGTCGCCGCCCTTTGGAAGGCGTGCGGACGCCCGGGAATTTCTCCCATTTCCCAGGGCCAGAGGTTGGCCGCACCGGGGCGCGCCCGGCAGGCACCGCTGTTCCACGCTTTCCAGGAGTCCAGTCATGTGCGGAATCGTTGGCTATGTGGGCAGCCAGAATGCCGTCCCGGTCCTGACGGCCGGTCTCAGGCGTCTGGAATATCGGGGCTACGATTCAGCGGGCGTGGCGGTTCTGGACCACGGCGTCCTCAGAGTTCTGCGCTGTCAGGGCAAACTGCGGAATCTGGAGAAGCTGGTCGCCGCCGAGTCTCTGTGCGGCACGCCGGGCATCGGCCACACGCGCTGGGCCACGCATGGGCGCCCCTCGGATACCAACGCTCATCCGCACGTCTGGCAGGGCGTGGCGGTGGTCCACAACGGCATCATTGAGAACCATCTGGCGCTCAAGGCGGAGCTCATCCGCGCGGGGCACATCTTCAGCAGCGAGACGGACTCGGAGATTTTTGCCCATCTCATCGCCGACGAACTGCACAGAACGGACGATCTGGCGGCCGCCGTGCGCGAGGCGCTCAGGTGCGTGCAGGGGACCTACGCGCTGGCTGTGCTGCGCGAGGGGGACGAGTCGCGCATCGTGGTCGCCAAGAATGCCAGCCCGCTGGTTCTGGGCCGCGCCGAGGGCGAGAGCTTTGCGGCTTCCGACATTCCCGCTCTTCTGGAGCACACGCGGGACGTGATTTTTCTTGAGGACGGAGACGTGGCCGTTCTGCAGCGCGACGGCATTTCCATCACGGGCGCGGACGGCAGCCCTGTGGAGCGTCCCACCCGCCGCGTGGACTGGACGCCCATCATGGCGGAGAAGGGCGGCCACAAGCACTTCATGCACAAGGAGATTTTCGAGCAGCCCCGGGCCGTGGCGGACACGATTCGCAGCCGGGCCTCGATGGAGGAAGGCGACCTCTATCTGGAGGGGCTGGACAGCGAGGTGCTTCGGAACGTTTCCCGCGTGGTCATCGTGGCCTGCGGCACGAGCTACCACGCGGGCCTGTACGGCAAGTGCTTCATCGAGTCCTTCGCGCGCCTGCCCGTCGAGGTCGATCTGGCGAGCGAGTTCCGCTACCGCGACCCGGTCGTGGACAGCAGTGTCCTGGCGGTGGCCATCAGTCAGTCGGGAGAGACGCTGGACACACTGGCGGCGCTTCGCGAGGCGAAGAAGCGGGGCTGTTCGACAGCGGCCGTCTGCAACGTGGTGGGCGCGGCCATTCCCCGGGAGGCGGGCGCGACGCTCTACACGCATGCCGGTCCTGAGATTGGCGTGGCTTCGACCAAGTGCTTCACGACGCAGGTGACGGCGATGGCGATGCTGGCCGTGAAGCTGGGGCGCGTCCGGGGAACGCTGTCGGCTGAGGAGGCGCGGCGGCATCTGGCAGAGCTGAGCTCCGCGCCCAAGCTGATGGAGAAAGTCCTCCGGCAGGAGCAGGCGTGTGCGGATCTGGCCCGGCGCTATCGGCATCTGTCCGGGTGCCTGTTTCTGGGGCGAGGCCCGCAGCATCCCATCGCTCTGGAGGGCGCCCTCAAGCTCAAGGAAATCAGCTACGTCCACGCGGAGGGCTATGCCGCCGGCGAGATGAAGCACGGCCCCATCGCCCTCATCGATCCGGAGCTTCCGGTGGTGGTCATCGCGCCTCGCGGTCCCGGCTACGAAAAGATGCTGGGCAACATTGAGGAGGTGCGCGCCCGCGGCGGTCAGGTGATTGCCATCTGCAGCGAGAGCGACAGCCGCGTTCCCGGGCTGGCCGACCATGTTCTGCGCGTTCCCGACGCGCCGCCTCTGGTGTCGCCGCTTCTGACCGTGCTGCCGCTCCAGCTGTTCGCCTACCACGTGGCCGACATGCGCGGCACCGACGTGGACCAGCCCAGAAACCTCGCCAAGAGCGTGACGGTCGAGTGAGCAGCGCCTCATTCCGCTCTGGCCCGGCCCCTTTGTTTCCCAATTCCCCCAGGAGGTGACGCGATGATTCAGGCAGAAGATTTCATGCACCCGGATGACAGGACCGCCCTCAATGCCCTCAAGGCAATCCCCGGGTTCGGCACGGTCGTGAAGGGCTTTATGAACTACGGCGTGGAGCGGCTGGTGCACGGCACCAACATGGCGTCCAAAATCCGCCTGTCGCCGACGCAGCTCCCCGAGATTTACGACCTGCTTCCGCCCATCTGCCGGAAGCTGGGCATCGAGGTTCCCGAGTTTTACCTGCAGATGAACCCCTTCCCCAACGCCTACACACTGGGGGACTCCATCATCTCGGTGACGGTGACGAGCGGGCTTCTGGAGTCGCTCAACAAGAGCGAGGTCAAGTCAGCGCTGGCCCACGAGTGCGGCCACATCGCCTGCCGCCACTGCCTCTATCAGACGATGGCGAGGCTGCTTCTGGGCGGCGTGGACATCTTCAGCCTGATCAAGGGCTTTCCTTTGGCGCGGACGGCTCTGATTCCTGTCCGCTATGCGCTGCTTCACTGGTACCGGCAGAGCGAGCTGTCCGCTGACCGTGCCGCGGCGCTTGTCTCCGGCGTGGAAGCCACTGTCGCCACTCAGGTCAGGCTTTCCGGCGGTCCGCGCGGCATCACAAAGAACATCAACATCGAGGAGTGGGCCCAGCAGGCGGACGACTACGACAGCCTCAAGTCGGACAACAAATGGGACAAGGCGCTGCAGATCTTCGCCTCTCTCGACAAGAGTCATCCCTTCTCGGCCGTTCGGGTCAGAGAGATTCTCAGCTGGAGCAAGACGGATGAGTTCCAGAAGCTGGCCGCGTCCCTGGGTCAGAAAAGCCGGAAGAGCCGGAAAGGAAGTCAGGACGAGGAGGAGTGATGCCGGAGTTCCCTCTGTCCAAAGCCGCATTTCCCCGTGATTGGAGAGTTCGATGAAAGCCCGTTGTGCCCAGTGCCAGAATGTTTTCCCCGTCGAAGGTGAAGGAGCGCAGACCTGCCCCCGCTGCGGCGCGGTCCTCTATCTCGACCTGCCGAAGCCGCCGGCCAGTGAGGGAGGGAATGAAGCAGAAAGCGGCTTGAGCGGGGCTGACGGCTCCGGCTGGACAGACGACGGCAGCGGTGCTGCTCCGGAGATGAATCCCCGGCTGATGCCGTATCCGGGGCCTGGTTCGGACGGCGGCAATGGGCAGTGGGACGACAGTCAGATGCCGCCTCCGCCCAATCCCAACGGGCCCGCTTTCAGAGGCGATGCTTTTTCGGTCGGCGCTGAGGAGGTGTGCGAGCCGACGCCATGGGAGCAGAGAGCCAGCATCGGCTTCTTCAAGGGGCTCTTCGACACCATCATCCTGTCTGTGAAATCGCCCTCCGCCTTCTTCGGGAACATGCCCCCGTTCCACGCGAACGGCGCCATCAGCTACTTCTGGATTGTGTGCGGCTTCTCCACGCTGTGCAGCACGCTGTGGGGGACGCTCACATACCGCTTCGTCGGCACTGACCAGGAGACGTTGAACAAATTGGCGGAGATGAAGAGCTCGCTGGCGGCCATTCAGGACAAGATGCCGACGCTTCATCAGCTGCTGACGCCGTTCGTGAATTTCGTGGAGTCGGGCACCTTCAGCCCGGCCATTCTGGTGGCTCAGCTCATTCCCGCTGTGCTGTTTCCGCCCATTACCCTTCTGCTGATGGCCGGCCTGTTCCATCTGTGCGGCAAGCTGACGGGCGCGGCCCGGCGGGGATTCAGCGCCACGCTTCGGGCCTACGCCTATTCGTCGGCAGCGCTTCTGGTGGCCGTCATCCCCGTGTTCGGCAGCAACCTGTCCAGCCTCGCCCACGCCGTCCTTTTCATCGTCGGCCTGACGAAGATTCACAGAACGACCTACGGCAAGAGCGTGCTGACCTACCTGATGCCCATCTTCCTGGCCTGCTGCTGCGGTCTGCTCTTGGCGGTTGGACTCGTCCCCTTGATGATGCGTGGACTTGCGAAGTCATTTCCATGACGCTCCGAGCACTTTGGTCCAGCTCAGATTCACCACTGGCCGCCGAACTTTCGGCGGCCTTTTTTCTTTTCAGCCGCGATGACGATTCACGAACCCTCGATGCCGCCGCGCTCACTGCCTCGCCTGTCGGGATTCCCGTTCAGCTTCTTTCTCTTTCTGGCCTTCGAGATTGCCGCCTCCCGCGCCGCCCTCTGGAGCATGGCGAAGGAGTTTGGAGAAGCGCCGGGCCTGACGCCCATCACGGGCATCACCTACGACATCGTCGCGCTGGGACTGCTGGGCGCCTGCCGTCTGCTCCTGGAACTGATTCCCTGGCGCGCTGTCCGTGCTGCCGCTTCGGCGATTCTGGGCCTCTTCGCCGTGGTGCTGCCCATCGCCAACCATCTCTATGTCCGCTTCTTTCGCGTGGCGCTGGAGCCTGCCGCAGCCGGGCGCGCCGGCGCTCTGGATGAAATCAGCGGCCTGGTGCTGGGCGCGGTGACGTGGCCGATGGCGGTGTTCATGGCCGTCATTCCCCTGTGCCTCCTGCTCTGGGCGGTAATCCGCGGCACCAAAACCCGCATGCCTCGCCTCATTCCGGTGCTCGTGTCCGCGGGAGCGTGCGGCCTGCTGATGGCCGCGGGCGCCATTGCGGGAAATCAGTGCTGGCAGCGGGAGAGCCTGGCAGGCCGCTTTCCTCACCCCATGCACGAGAACACCTTCATTCGCTGGCTGTTCGGTGTGCCCCGGAAGTCGTCCGTGCGCATGAAGGGTGAAATTGCCCTCTCCATGAATGCCGCCCGCATTTCCCCTGAGGCGCTTCGCAGCCTGTTCCCGCTCGATGGCGACCCTGATTCCCGATTTCTGGAGGATGCAGGCACGTCCGCCCCGGTGGATTTCCCTCTCGCCAGAAAGCATGGGCTTGCGCGGCGGCGGGAGCGTCTGGCGCGCTTTGGCATCGACGCCGACCGTCTGGATGAGGGACCGCTGAACCTCGTCATCGTCACTATGGAGAGCGTCCGCGCCAGTGAGCTGAAAGCCAGCGGGCACCGGGCGCCATATCTGCCGACACTGGACCGGCTGGCGGCCGAGGGCCTCTACGCGGAGCGCGCATTCAGCACGTCGCTCCAGTCCAGCGAGGCCACCTTTGCCGTGAACTGCGGCTACTACCCGCTGAGCACGGGCCGCCCCTTCTTCGGCTTCAAGCCCAACCTTCTCCACGCGCGCTGCCTGCCGGAAATTCTGGCGGAACACGGCCGCGCGACCAGCCACTACATCGGATGCAAGTCCGACTTTGAGGGCGAAGGGGAGTTTCTGCTCAGCCACGGCATGTCCCGCATCACCGACGAGAAGTCCTTTCCCAAAGATGCAGAGCGCTTCACGTGGAAAGGGCGGGCTGTCAGCGACGGGGAGCTGTTTTCCAGAGCGGGAAAGGACGCAGTTTCGCTGCCGCAGCCGTTTTTTCTGTCGGTGACGACCATGACCTCCCACGGGCCGTTTGACCTGCCGGAAGAGGTCGCAGCGGGGCTCGATGTGGGCGGCGATTTCCACGGCGACTATCTGAAATACCGCAGGGCGCTGGCGTATCTGGACCGGGAACTGGGGAAGTTCATCGAGGCGCTGTCTGCCCGGCCCGACTTCGGGCGCACGCTCTTCCTGATTTACGGCGACCACGGGGTGATGGACCCCTATCCCCAGGGCGTGGACGCCGAGCGCCTGGGACTGGCGACCGCCAGTGCGCCTCCCGCAGACATCGATCCAAGTGAAGAGGCCAGGTCGAAGGTGCCGGACCGGTTCAGCGTCAGATGGAATTTCGCCGCCGGGGCGCATCAGCGCGAGCTGGCCTACCGCATCCCCGTGATTCTCTGGTCGCCGGGCGGCCTGATTCCGCCGGGCCGGATTCGCGGGAATGCCGCGCAGATTGATTTTCTGCCGACGCTTCTGGACCTCCTGGGCATCGAGGCGGAGGGCACATTCCTGGGAGTCTCCATGTTCGACATTCCCGAGGACCGGAAAATCATCCTGGGCATGGGCGGCCCTCACGCCGTTCAGGGGGACACCCGCTGCTGGACCACTGAGCGGGAGTGCATCGACGTGGCCCCGTCATTTGACGCCGATTTGTATGGCACCTTCCGGGCGGCACCCGCCGATGCCGAAAAGTCCAAGGCGCTCCGGAAGTGGGCCCGCGAGGCGGAAGAGGGGAGTGCGATTCTCGGCCGCAGGAATCAGATTTTTCCCGCTTCGGCTCCCGTGAAGCCGCCGCAGCCCGCCAAGTGAACGCCTCAGACGAACAAAGCCCCGGACGCGCCGTGCGCCCGGGGCTTTGTTGCTGATGATGCAAGTCAGCTTTCTTCGTTTTCGGCGGGAGAGGCGGGCCTTTACTGGCGGTAGAGCACCGCGCCCCAGTGGAAGCCGGCGCCCAGACCGACGAAGCAGATGAGGTCGCCCTTCTTGATGAGCCCGCCTTTGACGCATTCGTTGTAGGCGATGGGCAGAGTGGCCGCCGTCGTGTTCCCGTAGCGCTGAATGTTGTTGTAGATGCGCTCGTCGGGCAGCCCCAGCGTCTTCTGGAGCATCTGGTTGATGCGCAGGTTGGCCTGGTGGGGGAGGAAGAGGGCGATGTCTTCGAGCCGGATTTTGTTGGCGTCGCACACAGCGGCGATGGCCTGCGGCATCAGGGTCACGGCCCGGCGGAAGACGGACTTGCCGTTCATCACGGGAACGAGCTCGGCCCGCTTGAGCGCATCGATGGACATGTAGGGGCGCTGCGAGGTGCCGCCTGTGGGCACGTAGAGGTCTTCAAACGAGTCGCCGTCAGAGAAGAGCTTGGCGTCAATGAGGCCCGCGCCGTCTTCCTCGGTGGCCGTCAGCACGACCGCGCCGCCGGCGTCGCCAAAGAGGACGATGCGGTCGCGGAACTGCGTGGCCAGCACCTTTTCTTCATCGGTGGGCGGCACGTCCGAGCGGCCGAAGAGGTACTCCCAGGCGGGCGGCGCCCAGGGAAAGAGGCTGCTGTGAATCTCGGCGCCAACGAGCAGGACGTTCTTCGCCGTGCCCGACTTGATGAGCGCGTTGGCCGTCTGGAGGCCAAAGAGGAAGCCGGTGCACTGCTGCCGGATGTCGAGCGCGGGAATGCTCCGCTTCATGCCGAGCTTGCGCACCAACAGGCCGCCGCATCCGGGGAAGTAGTAGTCGGGCGTCATGGTGGCGAAGATGACGTAGTCGATGTCGTCCTTCTTCAGCCCCGCGTCGGCGATGGCCTTCTCTGCGGCGCGGACGCCCAGGTCGCTCGTCGTCGTGCCGTTCTCGGCCACGTAGCGCTGCTCGATGCCCGTCCTCTGGCGAATCCACTCGTCGGAGGTGTCCATCATTTCGCACAGTTTGGAATTGGGGACGCAGTGCTCACCGGTCGCGAAGCCGCTGCCGATGATTTTGGAATGAATCGCCATGGGTTCTACCTCGTGCAAATCCAGGGAATCGAAAAGCCCGGCGCTCACAGTGGAACGCCGGGCGTGAAAGTTTTCTCTGCGGATGCGGACCTGGCCCCGGGGCGCGTCATTCGTAAGAAGCCTGGCCTGGAGGGCCGTCCGGCAGAGAGCGTGCGCCGCTATGGTGGCGGCCCGGGGCTTTGTCAAGGCCCGAAAGGGAAGGATGAAAAGGGCATAACCATACGGAATTACAGCATTTTTTGACGCAAAACGGCCGGTCCCGCCATGTTGACTTCACACCATCTCCGATGAATAGGCGGCGCCCACTGTGGAAAAGCACCCTGCCAAGAATCCCGTCAAAGCCGTCTTCAATGGCATCTACGTCGCGGTCATCGCCTTTGTGGCTTTTGTTCTCATTGCCGGTGCTGTCCGGGGCGCGCGGGCGCATCAGGGTGAGAGGCCGGAGCCTGCGGCTCCTGCTGAGGTGGACAGGGCTGCTGCCCGCGCCTGTCTGGCTGACCTCGAAAAGCTGGACGGGGAGCTGCGTGAGCGCATGGACGCTGTTTTTTCGGCCACGCCTGCCCGGCGCAGCAGTGAGACGGAGTGGGAAACCTGGTCTCCCCAGTGGCGTGCGCGGCTGCTTCAGGTGAGCGCGCGCTGCCGTCTGGACGAAAATGACGCGCCCGAGGCGATGCCGCTGCGCGACGCCTATCAGGGACTCATCCGTGCGCATCGGCTTTACACGACGCTGACGGTGCAGTTTGCCCAGGGCATCGGCCCCACCATCGACCAGCTGAACGTGTCGATGGACAAGGCGAGGAAGGCGCTGGCCGATTAGCGGGGCATCATCCGGCAGCTTTGCAGGCATTTTTAGACGGCTGTTCTGAACGACTTTGAAAAGCCTTTCAGAATGGCCGTTCGGCGTTTTTCAGGGCGTTTCCGAAAATCTCAAAGGAGGAGTTCACACGATGGTGAAGGAGAGTTTGGAAAACACGACGGTGGTCCGCCTGGCGGGAATCGAACGTCTGGATGGACTCACGCGGGATGAGCGGGACCTGGTCAAGTCGCTGGGAACGGGGCGGACGGTCGCACAGATCATCATGCGCTCGGCGCTGCCTTCTCCCGTGGTGGTTGGCCTTCTGACGCACCTTCTGGAGCAGGGCGTTATCGTCATCGTGGAGCCGCCTCAGACGCAGTCGGCAGAGCCGGCGGTTCCTCAGGATTCCAGGTCCTGCGGCAGCCTGCTTTCGGCCGCTTCCGGCATCGATGAGGAGACGCGGCGCGGCCTGATGGCGCTGGAGCGAAATCTCAATTCCCGAGATTTGTTCGCGCTTCTGGGCGTCCCCCGGGGGGCGGACGCGGCGGCGGTCAAACAGCGCTACTACGACCTGTGCAGGACCTTTCATCCGGACCGTTTTGCCGGCCGGGTGAACGCCGAGGATGCCCGGCGCATCGAGGAGATTTTTTCTCACCTGACGCAGGCGCAGGCGACTCTCACCGACCCGGACAGGCGGGCGCGCTATCTGGCCATGTTCCCGGAGTTTGCTCAGGCCGGTTCGGATGCAGGTGCCGCGTCAGCGGAGACTTCGGCGGGTCAGGGTGATGCCGTTCAGGGGCGCGAGACGACGCGGATGGAGACGCCTCAGAACGCGGCCAGGGAGGAGCGCCGCGAGCGGCTCCGGCGGAATCCTCTGATGATGCGCCAGCTCCAGCGGACTCAGCTGATTCGCAGCGGGCGCGAGGCGTATCTCGAAGGCAATTACATGCTGGCCTGCGTGCATCTGGAGGCCGCGGAGAAGATGGGCGTGCTCGATGCCGAAACGGCGTCTTGGCTCCAGGCTGCCCGCCAGCAGACCAATCGGCGGAAGGTGTGAGGTGTGACGCGCCGTCCGCGCCTGCCGCGGACTGTTTGAATGGGGGAAGAGGAAGGAAATGACATGAAAAGAAGTGTGGCCGCCGCTCTGGCGGCGATGGCTCTGCCGCTGGTTCTGGCAGGTGCCGGCTGTGACGAGGACAAGGCGGCAAAGGAAAACGGTTCCGGGGAGAAGGCCGCGGCAACGACGGAAAAAGCGGAGCCTGCCAAGGCGGACGCCGATGCAGCCGACGCGGGCCAGGCATCGGACGATGCGGGGGAGAAGGCCGACGACAGCACGGCGAAGCCGTCCGGGGAGGACACGAAAGCCCGAAAGGGCGCTCAGGACCGGAGCCTGTTCAACCGCGCTGCCGTGCGCCTGAACCTGCCTCTGTATTGGACCGAAGATTTGAACGGGAATGGCATCCCCGACCCGGAGGAGCTGGCCGAGCTGATGTTTTACCCGACCAGCGGCACCTACTTTGGCAGCGACGGAAAGCCGACCGACGAGCTGGGGCCCGCCCTTGCCCGCATCGATGCCTGGATGGCCGGCCCCGTCTTTCCCCAGGGACTTTCCGCCGAGGAATTGAAGCGCCGGCAGTTGGTCGTGGACGAGCTGGATCAGGGTCAGGCGATTCTGGTGCGGAGCGATTTGAAGGCGCTCTCGAAGGCCGAGAAGGAATTCGTCAGGAAGATGCTGGATGTGGCCAGGGGTGTGGACGCCATTTACGCCATGCAGACCGGCGCCATTTCGCTGGCGGCCGACCTGCCCGCGGACGACCCTTCCAGCCGAAGTCTTTTCCGGCGCAACTGGGGCCCTAAGTGCCTGGCGCCCAAGACGGAAAAGGAACCCGCCTGCACCGCTCTGCCCTCCGGCAAAACGCTCAAGCCCGGCCTCTATCCGGAGGCCATTCAGGACAAAGACGCTGCCTTCTGCAAAGCCATCGAGAAGGACCCGGCGCTGGCCGCTCCTTTTGTCGTGGTGCGCGAGGGGAAGGATGCCGGAACGCTGACGGCGGTCCCCTATACGGAGGCGTGGCCCAACCGCATGAAGGCCGTGGCCGCCAGCCTGCGCGCTGCCGCCGGAGCGCTGAAGGACGCGGCGGACGAGAAGCCTCTGCGGAACTATCTGGAAGCCGCGGCAAAGTCGTTCGAGACGAATGACTGGCTGCCCGCGGATGAGGCCTGGGCCGCCATGACCGGCCGCAATTCCAAGTGGTACGTCCGCGTCGGTCCTGACGAGGTCTATTGGGAGCCGTGCAGCCTCAAGGCGGGCATTCATCTGACCCTGGCGCGCATCAATCCCGAGGCCATCGCCTGGCAGGACAAGCTGACGCCCAGGAGGCAGGAGATGGAGAACGCCCTGGCCGAGATGGCGGGGGCTCCCTACGAGGCGCGGCAGGTGTCGTTCCAGCTGCCCGACTTCATCGACATCGTGGTCAACGCGGGCGACGACCGGGACGCCATGGGCGCCACCATCGGCCAGAGCCTGCCCAACTGGGGGCCTGTGGCCAACGAGGGCAGGGGGCGGACCATCGCGATGAGCAACCTCTACACGGACCCGGACAGCCTGAAGAATCGCCGGGACGGTGCCTCGTCGCTCCTCACGGAAGAGACCATGACGGCCTACACCGATTCGGCCAATCCGGGACTGCTCTCCACCATCCTCCACGAGGCCGCGCACAACATGGGCCCGGCCCACGAATACAAAGTGGGCGGCAAGGTCGATAACGAGGTCTTCGGCGGGCCGCTCGCCTCGACAGCTGAGGAATTGAAGGCTCAGACCGCCGCGCTCTGGTTCATCGAAAAGCTCCTGAAGGACGGGCTCATCACGGAGAAGGATGCGCGGGAGGATTACGTGGACGCCATCACCTGGGCGTTCGGCCACATCTCGCGGGGCATGTTCGACGGCAGCGGGAGACCCAAGCATTACAGCCAGCTCGCGGCCATTCAGGTGGGCTTCCTCATGGACGAGGGCGCGCTGACCTTTGACCCCAAGGCGAAGGCAGCCAACGGGACGGACAAGGGCGCGTTCACGATTCACTTCGACAAGATGCCTGCCGCTGCGGCCAAGCTGATGAAGACGGTCGCGGGCATCAAGGCCCGGGGCGACAGGGCGGCCATGGAGGATCTCGTGAAGCGCTACGTCACCGGCAAAAAGGTGCCGCAGGCGCTGATTACCGAGCGTCTGCTACGCTATCCCAAGGCCAGCTTCGTTTACAGCGTGGACCTCTAGGCGCGTGGCCATCGGCGCGCCGCCGGAGAGGCAGAGCAGGCAAAGAAAGAGGCGTCTTTTCCAGGTCGGAAAAGGCGCCTTTTCATTTGGAACGCGTCTCTTTGACGGCCCCTGTCCGTGAGACAGACGCCGGAACGCCCAAATAAAAAGCCCCGGTCGGACGCGCGTCCGCCGGGGCATGAGGCTGTGGAGATTGAGGACTTTGCTCTGAATTTCAGTGGCTGAAATTGAGCTGAGGCCCCTGATTCTGCCGCTGCTTGAGCTGCTCGATGCGGGCCTTTGCCTTCGCGCGCATCTCCTCCTTGGCGTCGGCCGCGGTCGATTGGAGGAACAGTTCGTAGTTCGTCAGGGCATCGGAAAAGCGCTCCAGCGCGTAGTTCGCCTCAGCGATGCCGTAGATGGGAAGCGCCAGCGCAGGGCCGTGCTGTTTCGCCTGAGAAAAGTCGGCCAGCGCCCGCGTCGGGTCGTTGCTGGCCAGCCATGCCGAACCGCGCGCCGAGTAAAGCTCACTGATGTCCGGATGAATCACGATGGCGATGTCGTACTGTTGAATGGCGCCGGCGTAATCCTTGTCGTTGAAGAGGACCGTCCCCTTGAGAAACGCCTCCTGCGCCTTCGGGTCCATGGGCTTGGACTGCGGAACAGGGCCCGCCTTCTTCTGGAGCTGAATGACTTTGGTGTTCTGGCTGCTGCCCTTGTGCGGGATGCCGCGCGCGTCCAGCTGCCGATAGGCGTTTTCCAGCTTGTCCTTCGTCTGCGAGCGGAGGGCCTGAGGAATGTCGGCCTCAAGAACCTTCTCCCAGCGCTCCGCTGCCTGAGCGAAATAGTCGAGAGACGCGTACGCCTCGGCCAGTTCGTACAGGGCGCGCATGTTCTTGGGGTTGGCCTGGACGGCCTCCTGAAGGGCGAAGACCGCGTCTCGGCCCTTGCCGTCCGACCTGAGGGAAACACCCTCCGCCATCTTGGCGTTGCAGAGGGATTCGCGCTCCGGGGTGATGTAGAGGACCGAATTGGAAGGAACGCCTGCGTTCAGCCCGCTGGCATCGGGGACCGGCTTGGTGCGCATGGCCGTCGGCGCATTGCCCTGGGGGGCGGCTGTCTGAGCACCGGATGCCGCCGCTGCGGCGGCCGCCTTCTCCTTTTTGTCCTTCAGCTCGGCGATGCGCTTGTTGGCGTGGTCAATTTTCTTCGTCTGAGCAGGGTCCTTTTCCATCGAGACGAAGCGCTCGTAATTCTGGAGAGCCTCGTCGAAGTTGCCCTTGACGTAGTGACCTTCGGCCAGCTGGAAGTAGCCGCCCGCGTCGTCGGGCATCAGCTGGATGTATTTCTCGAAGGCGCGGATCACCTCGTCATGGCGTCCCAGCTTCTTGAGGGCGAAGCCGCGGTTGTAGTGGGCCATGGCGTAGTCGGGGGCGAGCTCCAGCGCTTTGTCGAAGGCAGCGACGGCGTCCTCCATGCGTCCCAAGCGCACGAGCGTTACTCCCTTCTGATTCATGGCCTCAACGAAGGTCGGCGCCAGCCCGATGGCGGTGTCATAGGCGCGCAGGGCTGATTCCAGCTGATCGGCGGCAACGAGGTTGTCTCCTCGTTCTTTTTCCAGTGTCGCCTGCGGTGGGATAGCCGGCGTCTGGAGCAGCGCTGCGGATAGAAGAAGCCATGAAGGGAGCATTCCTGAATCTCCTGTCTGTGCCCGGTGGTGTGCGTCTTGAGAAAGAAAGGGGCGAAAAGGGCACTGTCCGAAACGTGCGGACAGTCTGTATGCGGAGCATCGGAGGCCCCCCCTGTCTCCGTGCCTCCCCCGTGAATGCCGTGAATGCGGCCCAGCTCAAGAGCAGAAGCTGGGACGGCAGAGCGACCGGCGGGTAAATACGGAAGGGGGCAAAAAAGCGGGCGGCCTTCTAGCCGCTTGGGAAGTGGAATCAACCCCATCCGCGGTCCCGAACCTCCTCTGCCGGTTGACATCTTCGGCGGGGGGCCGCTAAAAGTCCGCCCCGTTTTTGAAAGGCCCCTCTGAATTGGGATTTTGTCAAATCGCTTCGCTCTGAATCTGAAAAAACTCAGGAGTTTGCCGATGCGTAATTCTGCCCTGCTGGCTGCCGTTGCTGCTTCTCTCTCCCTCGCTGGTTGTGCTGGTCATGCTGCCTATGGACCTGACAGCGAGGACCGCCTTGATGAAAGCGTTCCTTCCTCTGAATCCAAGCCGGCTGCCGATGCCGCGGCTCTCATCGCGATTCACTGCAAGGACCAGGAAAAGGGGCTGGCGGCCCAGGCCACTGAGACGGACGAGACCAAGAAGCTGAAAGCCCTGGGGAACATCTACATTTCCGCCAAGGGCAACTTCTCCAAGCTGGACGAGGCGGCTGCGAGCCAGACCGATTTGCTCTACGGAAAAGAGGGCGACCAGATCAAAGCCAACCTGGAAGGGTGCCGCGAGGTCTCCGCCGCTGCTTACAGCGCGTTTGACCGCTTCACCCGCGAACTCATCGACATGCCCGTGGTTCAGGAGATGAAAAACAAGAAGATGGTCAATGTTCCCCGCGTTGAGTTCTCGATTCTGCGGAAGGCCATCGACAAGCTGGAGGCGTCTGACCGCGAGGTGCTGCTCAACAAGCTGACGTTGGTTGAGCCCACGCTGGGCAAGGAGCTGTGAGCCCGCTCCAGATCGAATAAACTCTGTAAGAGTCCAAGAAGCGCCGATTCCTCAAAAGAGAGTCGGCGCTTTTTTTGGTTTTGCGCCGCCTGTGAGCGGAGGGGGCGGTTTGCCGCTTTGGAGGGGAACGGCGAATCGTGTCGGGCGGCGATTTCGGCGAACGCCGGGAATAGCGGACGCGCTGGCCTGTTGAGCGCGCCGCGGTGCCCCTGGCCGCCGGATGATTCTGGGACGCCGCTTTTTTTGTCCGGCTCTGTTCATTCCTGAGTCGGGGCATTTCCTCTGCCCGGCAGGCACATCCCCGCTTCACCGCTTCATTGCGGAAGGATTCCCACGAATGTTTTCCCTGCATCAGCTGCCTCAGCTTTCCACCCGCCTTCTGACTGCTCTGGCAGCCCTGCTCCTCGCGGCCGCTGCGGCGATGCCTGTGACGGCCCTCGCCGCCGACGCCTGCCGAATCGATCAGCTGGAAGGTACCTGCGGCGGCAGTGATGCCCCCCTGAGCGCCGCGCCTTCCGAGAGCGTTCCTCCCGGTCTCGTCACCATGGAGGAGGTGAGCAGGGACCTGCCCGCCGATGCAGTGGCAGCTGCAAAAGCGCAGGCCGAAGAGGTGAAGGCTTCCGGCGTCCAGCCTGTGACGCTCCAGCTGTTTCATTCGGAAAAGTGCCCCCACTGCAAAGAGGCACTGGCCTGGTTTCCCCAGCTCCAGACCCGCTTTCCCAACCTGATCATCGAGGAATACGAAATCACTCAGAACAAGGAGAACCTGAAGAAGTTCAGGGACCGCTGCCAGGAGATGGGCGTGCAGATGCAGGGGGTGCCCACGTTCTTCATCGGCGGGGAGACGCTGGTGGGCTTTTCTCAGGATGTGACCGCTCCGCAGATCGAGCAGCTGGTGGCACGGCTGTCCAGGCCCGGATTCTCGTCTGGCGCATCTTCCGCCGGTCAGCCCATCCGGCCTCCCGTCCGCATGCTCATGTTTTACGACGCTGACGCGTGCAGCCACTGCAAGGACGCGCTCGCCTGGATGCCCACTCTGGAAGCCGCCTATCCCAATCTGACGGTGGAGAAGATTGCCGTGGACAAGGCGGGAGAGGGCCGCGAGCGCTTTGTGGAGACCGCCAAAAAGTTCGGCGTGGAGCCTCAGGGACTGCCGGCCTTCTTCCTCGGGGACGACGCCTTTTTCGGATTCTACAAGGACAAGACGTGCGCCGGGCTCATCGACAAGGTGCGGGAGCTCAGCGGCATTACCGGCGACGAGGCCTGCGAGAGCGCCAAGGAAATTTCCGTCCCGTTTCTGGGTTCCATCCGCGTCGACCGCGTGTCGCTGGGCCAGCTGACGCTCGTTCTGGGCCTTCTGGACAGCCTGAACCCCTGCGCCATCTGGGTGCTGACGTTCCTCCTCAGCCTCCTCGCGCACACCCGGAACCGCAAAAAAGTCCTGCTCGTGGGCGGCACCTTCGTCGTGGTCTCCGGCGTGGTCTATTTCGCGTTCATGTCGGCGTGGCTCAGCCTCTTCAACGTCATCGGGATGCACAAGGCCATCACCATCATCCTGGGCGGCGTGGCCATCGTCATGGGCCTCATCAACCTCAAGGAGCTCTTCTTCTTTAAGAAGGGCGTCTCGCTGATGATTCCCGACAGCGCGAAGCCGAAAATCGCCAGCCGCGCCCGCAAAATCCTCTCCGAGCAGAACATGCTTCTCGCCTTTGTCGGGACGGCTGTTCTCGCCGGGTTCGCCAACGTGGTGGAACTGGGCTGCACGGTGGGGCTGCCCGCCATCTTCACCAAGGTGCTCACCTCGCGCGGCATCGGCACCGGGATGCAGCTCGCCTACATGGCGCTCTACAACGTCTATTACGTGATTCCGCTCGCCATCATCGTGGGCATCTTTGCCTGGACGATGGGGCATTTCCGCGTCACCGAGCGCACGGGCAAAATCCTCAAGCTCATCAGCGGCCTCGTGATGCTCTCGCTGGGCATCATCATGCTGGTGAAGCCGGAGCTTCTCGTCCTGGGCTAGTGCCTCAGGAACTTCCCTTTGAAGAACGGCGCCCTTCCCCCACGACTCACGGAGGAAGGGCGCTTTTTTGAAAACCTCTCTTTTCTCTTTCAGCCCCCGGCGTCCGACGGCCCGGGGACCAGAACCGGCGGAACCACCATGAGAATACTTTCGGGCATCCAGCCTTCGGGCGCGCTTCACCTGGGCAACTACTTCGGCGCGATTCGCCAGTTCGTGGAACTGCAGAACACGCCGGGCGAGCACCTCTATTTCATCGCCAATCTCCACGCGCTGACCACGGTGCGGAAGGGCGATGACCTCAGGCGCTACACGATGGAAGTGGCGCTGAATTTCCTCGCGCTGGGCCTCGACCCGAAGAAGTGCATTCTCTTCCGCCAGTCGGACGTGCCCTACCACGCGGAGCTCAATTGGATTCTGGGCGTCCTCACGCCGATGGCGCTCCTGGAGCGGGGACACAGCTACAAGGACAAGCTGGCGCGCGGGTTCAGCGCCGACTTTGGGCTCTTCGCGTATCCCGTGCTGATGGCCGCCGACATTCTGCTCTACCGCGCAGACCAGGTGCCCGTGGGCAAGGACCAGAAGCAGCATCTGGAAATCGCCCGGGACATCGCGACCAAGTTCAACCTCGCCTACGTCGAGGGCTACGACGCGCAGGATCCCGAGGGGAAGGAGAGCCGGAAGCACAGACCGGGACTCCTGAAGCTGCCCGAGCCGCTGACGCTGGATGCCTCTGCGGTTGTGCCTGGGACGGACGGCCAGAAGATGTCCAAGAGCTACGGCAACACGATTGACCTCTTCGGCACGGACAAGGAGCTCAAGAAGCAGATCATGTCGGGCATCGTCACCGACTCCACGCCGGTCGAGGCGCCCAAGGATCCGGACAAAAGCAATCTCTTCATGCTGCTTAAGCTGTTCCTCACGCCGTCCGAGACCGAGGAATTGAGGCAGAGCTTCCTGAAGGGCGGAACGGGCTACGGCGCCTACAAAAAGCAGCTCCTCGAAGCCTTCCATGCGGCCTTTGACCCGGCGCGGCAGAAGCGGGCCGAGCTCGAAAAGGACATGGGCGCCGTGGAGGCGATTCTCCAGGAGGGCGCTCAGCGGGCTGAGGCCATCGCCCGGCCCGTCATCGAAGAGGTCCGCGCCGCCGTGGGCATCACCGGCAGATGACTTTCCCGCACCCTCCCCATCGGATTTCGGAGCCGACAGCCCATGCGCATTTCCAGCCTCTTTGAGTCCAACGCCCCCTGCTTCTCCTTTGAGTTCTTCGCGCCCAAGGACGATGCGGGCCGGACAGCCTTCCGCAGGGCGCTGGATGAGCTGACGGCACTCTCTCCCGGCTTCATTTCCATCACCTGCGGGGCCAGCGGCAGCAGGAGGCAGCCTTCTCTGGACCTGGTGAAGGAGCTGATGGCGGACGGCCGGTTCCTGGTGATGGCCCATCTGACCTGCCAGGGGCAGACGCGCCGCGCTCTCGAATCGGAGCTGGCTCTTTTGAAGGGGCTGGGCGTGGAAAACATTTTCGCCCTGCGCGGCGACCCGCCCCGAGAAGAGACCATGTGCGCGGATGACGACGGCGCTCCCCGGACAGGTGCCGATTTCGTCCGCATGGTTCGCGATTCCGGCCTCGGATTTTGTGTCGGCGCGGCGGCGTATCCCGACGTGCATCCCAAAGCCGCGTCGCCGCAGGCCGACCTAGACGACCTGAAGCGCAAGGAGGACGCGGGCGCCCGCTTTCTGGTGACCCAGCTGTTCTTCGACAACGGCCGCTTCTTCGACTTTGTGGAGCGCGCGCGGCGGGCCGGCGTGAGCATCCCCATCATTCCCGGCATCATGCCCATCACCGGTTTTCGTCAGGTGACGCGCTTTCAGGATGCCTGCGGAGTGAAGGTCCCGGACCGCCTGCGGACGGTGCTGGAGCGCCATCAGGACAATCCGGAGGCCATCGCTGACTTCGGCGCTGCCTACGCCACGGCCCAGTGCATGGACCTGATGGCCAGCGGCTTTCGCCATCTGCACTTCTTCACGCTGAACCGGTCTCCCGCCACGCGGGCCATCGTTTTGGCGCTCAAGGGGTTCCACGGCTGACGCGTCCGCGTGCGTGCCCATGTTCGCGCGCGCCGGCGGCGTCTTCCGCGGCCTGTCCCCGGCCTTCTTTGAATGTGTGCCGACAAGCTCCGGCGCAGGGAGGTTTCCGTGAGTTTTCGTAATTTTCAGAGGCTGGCGCTGACGCTGATTCTGCTGGGCGGGAGCGCTGATGCGCTGGCGTCAGACGTGTCCGAAGACGCGGTTCAGGAGCAGCTGCGGCCCGCTGTTCTGCCCATGACGCCGCCGCCGGAGCGGGGCGTGGATGCGGCGGAAGCCGCGCTGGAAAAGCTGACGAAGCAGGCCGCGGCGGCGGAGCAGAAGCCCGAGGCCGCGGTGAGTCTTCTGGAGGCGTGGCGCCTTCGCCGGCAGCTGCCCTCGACGGCTTCACTCGTTCCGCTGTTTCAGCGCTTTGCCTCTTCCCGCAGGGCGGACCCCAGAGTGCGCGAATTGTCCCAGTGGCTTCTGGCCCGGGCGGAGCGCCATCGCGGGCGGCTCTCCAGAAGCGATGACCGGCTGCGCCAGCTGGGAACGGTTCAGGACTTCTTTGTCATTGGCCCGTTCGACAACGAGGGGAAAGGCAAGTGCGGCGAACCGCTGCCGCCGGAGACGGAAATCGACCTGAGCGCTGAGTATCCGGGCAAGGCGCGCCCTGTTCGCTGGCGTCCTCTGCCCGAGGGCCGACCCGTGATGGGCATCGTTGATTTCACCCGGCTCTTCAGCCCGACGGCGGAAACGCTGGGCTACGCCTACACGGAACTGGAGAACGAGAAGGATCAGGACGTGGTCTTCTCGCTGGCGTCTTCGGGTGCGGCGCAGCTTTTCATCGACGGGCGGCGGGTGCTCGACGACAGCGCCTATCACCGCATGGGGTTTGAGCATTCGCGGCTGGGGGTGACGCTGCCCAAAGGGCGCCATCAGGTGCTTCTGAAAGTCTGCGGCGCCGGTTTTTTCATGCGCATCCTCGACGCCAAAGGCCGGGTGCCTGCCGGGCTGTCCGTGGTTTTGCCTGAGGAGGGGAGCAGGCGCCCGCTGGCCGAGGCGGCGGATGAGGGGACTGCTGTCAAAGGCAGGCGCGGCAAGGGCAAAGCCGAGGTGAAAGTCACCCGTCTGGAAACTCTGGCAGACACGCTCAGGGCGAAGGCCGCGAAGGCGCCCAAAGATGCCCGGGCGGCGTCGGCGTTCGCGATTGTCGCCAAGATTTTTGAGCCGGATGACGAGACGGCGCGGACGCCTGCTGTGGAGAGTGCCCGCGCGGCCGCGCTGGCGCCGGATGACACTGAGATTTTGTTCCATGCGGCGCGCATGGCCGACGGGTGGAACGAGGAATACGGGTATCTGCAGAAAATTCTGCGGCTCTCTCCCGGACATCCCGATGCCAGCCGCCGCCTCGCGGAAAGGCTGGCTTCCCACGGTCAGCCGCGCCGCGCGCTGGACCTGCTGGACAAGGCTCTGGAGGCTCATCCCGGCGATTTTCAGCTGACGCTGTCCAAGGCGGATGTCCTCCGATCTGCCTTCGATTTGGAGTCGCGCGCGTCGGCGCTGGTGAATGAGGTTCTGGCTGTCTGGCCGGACCGGATTGAGGTGCTGTGGCAGGCGGCGCTTTTGAAGCAGTCCGAGGGCAAGCCCGACGAAGCCGCGGCGCTTTTGCGGACGCTCCTCTCGCTCGATTACGCCGACGGAACGGCGCGGCGGCTTCTGGCGTCTATCCTCGCGGACAAGGGCGACATCGATGATGCCGTCGAGGAGCGGCGGACGCTGGTCGGACTGGACATGTGGAGCGGCGCCGACTGGCTGAAACTGGGCGAGCTTCTGGGGGCCAATGGCCGGACGGACGAGGCTGCAAAGGCTCTGGCGCGGGCGGTGGCCATCTCGCCGGACGAGGCTTTGCTGCACGAGAGGGCCGGACACGCACTGGCCCTGATGGGGCGGGACGATGAGGCGCTCGCGTCCTTCCGCCGCGCGCTCGCCCTCAAGCCTCAGAATGCCCGGCTCAAGAGTGCCGTTCAGGCGCTGTCCGGCGTGCGGAAGAAGTTCGGCGACGATTTGCTGCCCGATGCCAAAACGCTGATGCGCGCGCATCCGCCGCGGGAGGGCGAGGATGCCGCGGTTCTCTCCCAGTTCACGGCGGTGGAGGTTCATCCCAACGGGCTGGCCTCCCGTCTGACGCATCTGGTGGCCCGCGCTCAGACGACCCGGGGCGTGGAGATGCTGCGCAAACAGTGGATGACCTACGCGGAGGGCCGTCAGGATTTGAAGCTCCTCGCGGCGCGGCTGCACCGGCCGGACGGTTCCGTGTTCGAGGCGGCCCGCAAGTCGGAAGTGCGCCTCTCTGACCCTTCCGTCAGCATCTACTACGACGCGCGCGGCCGCTCGGTGGAGTTCCCGACGATGGCGCCCGGGGATGTGCTGGAGATTTCATGGCGCCTCGAAGACACGGCCGGCGACAACCTGCTCTCGGACTATTTCGGCGACATCCAGACGCTCCGCAGCGAGGCGGCCAAAGAGGAGTACGCCTATTTCCTCAAGATGCCGCCGGGGCGGGCCATTCACTCGAATGCGGACAGAATTCCGGGCCTGACAATGAGCGAGACGGCGGCGCCGGACGGCGGGCGGATTTACAGCTTCAAAGCGCGCGGCCTGTCACCGCTGAATCCGGAGCCGAGGATGCCCGGCGCGCAGGAATCCATGGGGTACCTGCATGTCTCCACCTATGAAAACTGGGGAGATGTGGCCCGCTATTACGCGGGGCTGGTGCGCGACCAGACCACGGTGACGCCCGCCATCCGCGAGGCGCTGGACGGCATCCTCCAGGGGCTCCCAAAGGACAGAAGCAGCCTCGACGTGGTGCGCGCCGTCTATGGCTTTGTGGTGGGCAAGACGCGCTACGTGGGCCTGGAGTTCGGCATCCACAGCTTCAAGCCCTACCCGGCCGACAAGGTGCTCTCCCGCCGCTTTGGCGACTGCAAGGACAAGGCGACGCTGATGCACGTTCTGCTCAAGGCGGCTGGCATTCGCTCTGACCTGGTGCTGCTCAGGACGCGGCGGAACGGCGCCCTCGGAGACTATCCGGCCTCGCTGGCAGTGTTTGACCACGCGATTCTCTACGTCCCGGAGTTTGATCTCTTCCTGGACGGGACGGCCGAGCGGCACGGGTCGGGAGAGCTTCCCGCGCAGGATTCCGGCGCCGCGGTGCTGATTGTCTCCGAGGACGGGACGGGCCGCTTCACCACCATTCCCGTGGGCAGCCCCGGACGGAACACGGCATCCGAAACCTGCACGCTGAATGTCGCGGGCGGCGGTGAGGCTTCCGGAACGTGCGGCTTTGAGTGGACAGGTCAGCTGGCGCCCAGCTCGCGCACGAGTCTCCTCTCCGAGAGCACGCGGGCGCGGAACGTGGAGCACCTCTGGGCGGAGCGCTATCCGGGCGTCTCGGTTCTGCGCTCCGAGACCTCCGGGACCGACAACATCGAATCGCCTGTGTCGGTGAAGGCTGAGCTGAAAATGCCCCGCTTTGGCCAGGTCTCGGACGGGCGGCTGGTGCTGGCCCCCTTCGGACACCGCGACGGCTACACCAGCGCTTACGCGCCGCTGGGCACCCGCAGACTGCCGGTGGAGATTCTGGTGCCCCTGACGCGCAGGTGGAGCCATCGGATTGTTCTGCCGCCGGGGATGAAGGCGGCCGCGCTGCCCGCGCCGGTGCTCATCGATTCGCCCCGTGTTCATTTTGAGCTGCGCGCGTCCGAGGAAGAGGGGGCGATTCGTCTGGAAGCCGTCTTCGAGCTCAGGGCCGCGCGGATTTCGCCGGAGGACTACGGGGCGTTTCGCGGGGAGCTGACCGCCATTGATGCGGCGCTGGACGCGGGACTGACGCTGGAGGGCGGCAGCTGACGGCGCGCTGAGGCGGCACCCAGAAAATTTGCGCTGTCGCCCAATCACGCGCAAAGGGGCCGCCGCCCGCTGCCCGGCGGACATTGTCATTCAGGAACGCACGGCGAGGGGAATGCTGAGCGGGCTGAGCGGAAGGATGACGCAGACGGCCGGGACCGCGGAGAGGAACGCCAGCAGCAGAAGGCCGGGAACTGCTGGCAGCAGAGGGAGGCCATTGGGATGACAAACGCACGACAGGAAGAGAAAGTCCGCCGCTTCGGTCCCTATTGGCTGCTCCGCTGCCTTGGGTCCTCCGGGAATGGAGAACACTGGCTTGGATGCCGCGCCGACGACCTGAGCGAGCATTCCATCTGTGCCATCAAGCGGCCGCGCCCCAACACGCTGATCGAGCCGGAGTCGCTCAAGCGCTTTGTGGACGAGGTGCGCATCACCGACCTTCTGGACCATCCCGTCATCGGACGCGTTCTCGATGCCGGCAGTGTCGATGGCGAGCCCTATTTCGTCCTCGAGTACACGGAGGGGAAGAGTCTCGCCCACTGTCTGCGTTCGCTGCGCGAGGTGGGGCAGTCCTTTCCGCTGCCGCTGGCGATTCATCTGGGCATCAGGGTGTCCGAGGCGCTGGCCTACGCGCACCGTCTGACCGGGCCGGGCGGCAGGCCTCTGCATCTGGTCCATCGCGATGTCTGCCCTTCGTCGCTGATCATCGCCTACTCGGGCGGCATCAAGCTCATCGACTTCGGGAAGGCTTCTTCCAGGCTTCGCGAAGCGCAGACGCTTCCGGGCCGCATGCTCGAAGACGTCACCTACCAGAGCCCGGAGTACCTCAACGGCAAGCCGGTGGACGGCCGCTCCGATGTCTTTTCGCTGGGCGTCGTCCTCTGGGAGCTGTGCTCCGGTGTCAGCCCTGAAATGTCGCGGACGGACAGGGATGTGTGGCTCAAGTCGGGACGTCCCCGCTTCGTCTCTCCTTCGAAGCATCGGAAGGGCGTGCCGCAGCAGCTGGACTACATCATCATGCGCGCCGTCAGCAGCGACCCGAGGGAGCGCTACCAGAGTGCGGAAGAGCTGGGGCGCGAGCTGAAAGCGCTTCTGGAGCAGCTGGCCCCCGGCTGGGAGCAGAACGCGCAGCTCCACATGTCTCAGTTCATGCGCTCCATCTTCGAGTCCGTCTGGCTGGATGAGCGGCGCCGGACGCTGAGGGCGCTTCAGAGCGTGCAGAAAAAAGCCGCCGCCCGCGCCCGCCGCAGAGAGGAAGCGTCGGACGAGCCCGAGGAGATGGATCCTGGGATGGTGGAGCTCATCGGCGACGAGGAGATGGATTCGTTTGACGAGAGCGAGCCCTTCACCGCGCCGGGCGTCGTTGTGGATTCGCGCCGCAAGAGTTCCAAAAACGACGGCCGGCGCCATTCGTCCAGGCGGATGAACAGGGCCGTTCAGAAGCGCGAAGAGACCAGCGTGGATAAGCCGTCGCTGATGCAGTCACTGGAGGCGCACAAGGATCTGCTGCGCGTCTTTGGGATGGTGGTTGCCCTGAGCCTTGGCGTGGCCGTCGTGCTGATTCTCGTCTGGTCGCTGTTTCGCCAGTAGGCACAGGCTTCCGGAACGCTTTGCACCGACAGCTTTTGGGAGTAGAGCGCCGCCCCTTTTCGACCCTCCCGACGCCGGGAGGGTTTTGTTTTTCCACAGGAGTCCCCCGCCATGTCGATGACGCCCGACGAAACAGATGCCGCTCAGGAGAACGCGCTTTCCGGTCTGGATGACCCCCGCGAGGCGGCTTTCGCGCTGGCCCGCCTTGGTCTGGAAAAGAAGGCACTCGATGTCGTGGTTCTCGATATTCGCGGGCAGTCCTCCTACGCCGACTTCATTGTGCTGATGACCGCCAAGAGCGATCCGCAGCTTCTGGCCATCGCCGACCATCTGGAGTCTTCGCTGAAAAAGCAGGGGCGCCGGCCCATGAGCGTGGAGGGAATTCGCGGCGGCCAGTGGGTGCTGCTCGACTACGGCGATGTGGTTGTCCACGTCTTCGAGGGTGACGCCCGCAGCTTCTACGACCTGGAAGGTCTGTGGGCTGACGCCAAGCGGGAAGAGGTCGCGGACGAGGCTGCGCAGCACTGACACTCACTGTCGGCCCCCGGATTCCCGGCAAAACGCATCAGCGACGACTCAATTTTTTTTCACGGCGCCGCCGGCTCAGCCTCCAGGGAAGAGCCTCCGGCGCCTTTCTCATTCCGGCCCAAAGCCCGCCCGGCAGGCGCCCGCCGCCAATGCCTGGCGCGGATCGCTTTGGACCGCAGCGAAAGGCCCCTCATGAATCGCCAGCAGCTCAAGGACTTTGACCCTGAAATCTCCGAAATCATCTCGGAGGAAACCCGCCGTCAGGAAGACGGACTGGAACTCATCGCCAGCGAGAACTTCGTCTCTCGTGCCGTCATGGCGGCGATGGGCTCCGCGCTGACCAACAAGTACGCCGAGGGCTATCCCGAGCACCGCTACTACGGCGGCTGCGAGGTGGTGGACAAAGCGGAGCGGCTGGCCATCGAGCGCGCGAAAAAGCTCTTCGGCGCCGACCACGCCAACGTTCAGCCGCACGCCGGATCGCAGGCCAACATGGCCGCCTACATGTCCATGATTGTCCCGGGGGACACCATTCTCTCCCTCGACCTGAATGCGGGCGGGCACCTGACGCACGGCGCCAAAGTCAGCTTCTCGGGCAAGTTCTACAACGTGGTCTCCTATGGCCTCGACCCGAAGACGGAGCGCATCGACTACGAGCAGGCGGCGCGTCTGGCCAAGGAGCACAAGCCAAAGCTGATTGTCACCGGCGCCAGCTCCTATCCGCGCATCATCGACTTCCCCCGCTTTAAGGAAATCGCCGACAGCGTGGGTGCCCGCTTTATGGTCGATATGGCCCACATCGCGGGCCTCGTGGCGACCGGGCTTCATCCTTCGCCCGTGCCCTACGCGGACGTGGTCACGACGACGACGCACAAGACGCTGCGAGGACCCCGGGGCGGCATGATTCTCTGCAAGGCCGAGCTGGCGAAGAAGGTGGACAGCGCCGTCTTTCCCGGAACGCAGGGCGGCCCTCTGGAGCACGTGGTGGCGGCCAAGGCCGTGGCTCTGAAAGAGGCGCTCCAGCCCGATTTCAGGAACTACCAGCAGCGCATTCTGGACAACGCGCAGGCGATGGCCGAGGCGCTGATGTCGAGGGGAATCCGCCTGTGTTCCGGCGGCACGGACAATCATCTGGTGCTGGCGGACCTGCGCTCGCTGCACCTGACGGGCAAGGCGGCCGAGGTGGCGCTGGGACTGGCGCACATCACCATCAACAAGAACATGATTCCCTTTGACCCGGAGAAGCCGACGCTGACCTCCGGCATCCGCATCGGCACGCCGGCGCTGACCACGCGCGGCTTCGGAACGGACGACATGAAGGCGGTGGCAAACTGCATCGTCGATGTTCTGGAGCATCCCGACGATGAGGCGGTGCGTGCCAGCGTTCAGGGCAGGGTGAAGGAGCTCTGCGCCGCGCATCCGCTCTACGCCTGAGACCTGAGTTTTCTGATGAGGCGGCAGCTTTTGACGCCCTTTCCCGCGCGTTTCGGGGAAGGGCGTTTTGCCGTCCGCACATCTGCGCGCCGCGCTGACGAAACCGGCGGGCGCACGGTGCATCGAAGACCGCCCGCGGACGAAAGCAGGCCGGATTCGGACATCCATCCGCAGAACATCGCCAGACCGCTCCATGACCAGCCAGCAGACGGTCCGGTGAAGGCAACCATGCCGGTTGGCAGAGAGAGGCTTTGAAACATGCCTGACTATCAGGTGGCCGAGACGGGCTACTTCATTAAGGACGACGAGATTGAGGCGGCTCTGGCCGCGGGTGCCCGCGCGGACGCGGTCAAAATCCGGGAGATTCTGGCCAAGGCGCGCGAGCTTCACGGACTGTCGCTGGAGGATGTGGCCGCGCTGACGGGCATCACCGATCCCGAGCTTCGGCAGGAGCTTTTCGCGGCCGCCAGGTATGTGAAGGAGCACATCTACGGCTCGCGCATCGTCCTCTTCGCGCCCCTCTACATCTCGAACCGCTGCTGCAATGAGTGCCTCTACTGCGCCTTCCGGGCGAGCAACCGCGAGCTGGTGCGGCGCGAGCTGAACCATCAGCAGATTGTCCGCGAGGTGGAGAAGATGCTCGACCTCGGTCACAAGCGGGTCCTGATGGTGGCGGGGGAGAGCTACTCCGGGAAGAACATCGAGTACGTCCTGGATTCCATTGCCGCCATCTACGAGGCGAAGAGCCGGGGCAGCAGCATCCGCCGGGTCAACGTGAACATCGCGCCTCTGGACGTGGAGCAGCTCAGGGAAGTGAAGGCCGCCAAAATCGGCACGCTTCAGGTGTTTCAGGAGACCTATCACCGGGGCGTCTATCGGGCGGTCCACAAGGGGGGGCCCAAGCGCAATTACGACTATCGGGTGACGGTCATGGACCGGGCCATGAAGGCGGGCATCGACGACGTTGGCATCGGGCCGCTGTTCGGGCTGGCCGACTGGCGCTTCGAGGTTCTGGCCACGATGCAGCACATCCGCCATCTCGAAGAGCATTTCGGCGTGGGGCCGCACACCATCAGCATGCCCCGCATCGAGCCGGCCTGCGGTTCCGACCTCGCGGCCAACCCGCCCAACGCCGTCAGCGATGACGATTTCCGCAAAATCGTCGCCATTTTCCGCTGCGCCGTTCCCTACACGGGCCTGATTCTCTCTACGCGCGAGACGCCGGCCATGCGGCACGAGCTGATTGAGCTGGGCATCTCGCAGATTTCCGGCGGCAGCCGCACCAATCCCGGCGGCTATGCCGAGGGCGAGGGCGTGGACGAGCAGGAGGCTCAGTTCCATCTGGGCGATGAGCGCTCCCTCGAAGACGTGATTCGCGACCTGATTCGCATGAAGCACATCCCGTCGTTCTGCACCGGCTGCTACCGCATGGGCCGCACGGGGCAGGACTTCATGGACCTGGCAAAGCCCGGCGCGATTCAGATGCACTGCGATCCCAACGGCCTGTCCACCTTCATGGAGTACCTGATGGACTACGCCCACGAGGACACGCGCGAAGCGGGCCTGAAACTGGTCGAGGAGAAGCTGGCCGCCATGCCCGAGAAGCGGCGTGCCGTGGCTCAGCGGCTCGTTGACAAGGTTCGGGAGGGCCAGCGGGACGTGTACGTCTGATTTTCCGCGGAGAGTGATGCGCGGACACAAATGAAGAGCCCCGTCCTCCAGAAGGAGCGGCGGGGCTTTTTGTTTGAGGCGGCCGGTGCGGGGCGCGGCGGGGTTTCAGACGGTGAAGGGCACGCGCACCTCTTCCACAGAGCGAAGGCTGCCTGTGTCATCGAGCTCCATGACGTAGAAGCCGGGGCCGCTGTGCAGCGTTCCAGAGCCGGGATTGAGAATGCGCGGATGCGTTGCGTCGGCGGCCAGGTCGTAGCGCCGGTGGATGTGCCCGCAGTGAATGGTCAGGCGCGGATGCTGGCGCACCACTTCGAGAAAGCGGGCGAGCCGCCACAGACCATGCGTGGGCGTGTCCGGCCGTCCCCTGGGACCGAAAGGCGCGTGGTGCATCAGGAGCATCACGTGGCGCCGCTGGAGCGCGTCCGAGTGAAGGAGGCTGTCGAGGCAGTGCAGCTCGGCGGGGCGGACTTCACCGAAAGACAGGCCGGGAAGGGGCGCGAGGCGCGTGGTGTCGATGCCCACCACAGCGGCCGCATTCCCCAGAAACCGGACGAAGGGGAAGCCGCTGTCCGTCTGCAGGTCCGGCAGGTCGCTTTGCAGCAGGTGGCCAAAATGCCGCTCGTAGCGTCGGGCGCGGATGCTTCCAGCAGTGTAGCGGTCGTGGTTGCCTGGGACGGCGGAGAAGCGGTCGGGAGAATCGGCCCAGTCCCCCAAAATTTCCCTTGCCTGCGAAAATTCTTTCTCCGTGGCCAGCGCCGTGAAGTCGCCGCTGAACAGCACGTGGTCCGGTTTCAGTGCCGTCATGGCGGACACCAGCGTTCGAAATGTGCCGCCGGCATCCCCGAAGTCCCGTGCGCGCCCGCCAAATTTCAGCTCCGTCAGGGCCGCTGTTCTGCGCCAGCCGATTTTTGGCGCTTCACGAAAGGAAAAGTCCTCGCGGACATGAACGTCGCTGAAATGGACGATGCGCATGGAGAGAAGTCCTTTCAGGCGTCCAGGCCGGCATCGATGGCGGCGATGGATTTTTTCCAGGCGGCTCTTTCCAGCTCATCGCCCGCCGGGTCGCCCGCCAGAGGCAGTCCATAGACTGCGGGACAGGCCTCCCCGATGAGCAGGGTGTCCGGGACCTCGGCGCTGAGCCAGGGAACGAGGCGGGCGCTCATGGCCTGCGACGCCACGGACTTCATCAGCGCCTCAAAGCGGGGGGAATCGACGGACGACGACCTGGGAAACACCTCTGCCTCGGGAACCAGCGTCAGCGCCGCGTCATCAAGAATGGCGCGCAGCTCGGCCATGACTTTGTTCGGCTCACTCCCGGGAAGAAGGCGCGCATCGAGGATGGCGAAAGCCTCGGCGGGAACTTCGCCGCTGACAGAAGGCGCGGCAGCGGAAATTTCCAGAGGCGCGGCAGTGCTGCGCAGAGCGGCCGCCAGAAACGGCAGAAGAGGCGAGTCCTGAAAGGCGTTTTCGAGCGTCAGGCCCGCGAGCGTCGGCCCGGCACCGGCGAGAATGAGGGAGAGCGACGGACCGCCGGCCCGACGAAGCCCGTAGAACATGCGCTTCGCCTCGTTGGTGATGACGTTGGGCAGCTCCTGATTGGCGATGCGCAGGAGGCCCCGGGTCAGGTGCCCGATGGCCGTATCGGCAGTGGGAAAGGAGGCGCGCCTGCGGTCAGTCTTCGCCGTCAGCCTGAGCCGGACGCGGCCCTTGAACGCCGCGGCCATGGGGAAGACGCGCAGATTGTCCAGGTCGAAAGGACGGACGGGCGAAGGCAGCAGCAGAAGGCCGGTTTTTTTCAGCTCTGGCTGAGCGGCCAGAAGTTCGCGGACATATTTCTGCGCGCCGGAGGGATCGCTGCGGACGGCAATGAAATCGACGCGGCTCTTTGGCTTCGCGGCCCGGGCAGCGGCCAGCTCGGCGAAAGCTGCGGCATCGGCACACGAGGCGGCGCGCCCATCGCCGTCTTCGAGAAGCACCGCAAAGGTGATGCGCTCAGCGGCGGCCTCCTCATCGTCATCCCCAAACCTCATGCAGGCGCAGGCTTCGGCATCGGGACAGGGATGGCCGCGAAAGCCTCGTTCAGAGAGAAATTTTCGCAGGAGGCGCGTGCGGGCATCGCCGCCGTCGGCAGTGTCTTTTCCGGCTTCGGCGAGGGCGCACGCGAGTGACGCGGCGGCATCGTCCTCGTTCGATTCGCTGGGATTGGGGGGCATCGAGGTCATGTGGGGCTCCGAAAAAAGCGCCCCCTAGACTCGGAAAAAGGAGCTGCTTCAAGGGCCTCGCCCCCCTCGTGTGCGCGGCCTCGCGGCGGCCACATGGGCACGTTGGCTCGCACTGAACGACGTGCTCGCCGACGTTGGCCTCGCGGCGGCCGCGCGGCCCCATTCTTGACGTTCTGCGGAGGCCGCCGCTAATTCCGCCGCTTTTTTCTGAACCGGGGTGTTCCCCCCTTTTTCTGACCTCCACCTTCTTCACGTTTTCCCCGAGACCATGGCTCTGAACCTTCCCTCCATCGCGCTGGCGGCCTGTCTTCTGGGCGCGCCGCAGGGCCTGCCGGAGGCGGGAGCGGAGAGCGGGGATTCCGACGAGGGGGAGCCGCAGATTTCGCCCGGCGAGATTTCCGTCCGTCCCGAAGATGGCTGGACAGAAAAGGGGAAGGAGGTCGACTTCGTCGTCTATGGGCGTGAGGGACGTGCCGATACCGTCCGCCTGCGCGCTGCCGGTGCTCTGGAGGCGCCTGTCCCGCTGCTGGCCGATCATCTGGCGGATCCGGAAGCCTTCGTCAGGTCGTGGAATTTTGTGGATGCTTCGGCGGCTGCTGAGCGCGGCGATGGCTGGAGCGTTCTGGAAGCCCTGATGCGCTCGCCGCTGCTCTCGCCCCGCTGTGCCCGGATGAAGGTGGAGGACGACAGTTCCCGCGTGGCCGATTTCGGCGGACAGCGTCTCGTCTGGGCGTCGGCGGCGAAGAAGCCGGGCGCGAACGGGAAGTCTCTGCCCGCGGACACTGTCTGCGTTTCCATGACGGCTTTTTCCGGCGCGGTGACGCTGCTGCCGGCGGACGAGGGACGAAAGACGCTGGCAGTGGTGGACCTTCTGGTGGTGCCGGGCGGCCATCTGCCCAGGTACATCTCAGGCAAGTCTGCGCGCTGGTGGCTGACGGGCATTCTCGGAACCATTCGCAGGAGCGAGTCGGCGGCGCTGGAGGAGCTGGCCGCGATGGCTGCCGCAGAGACGTCAGACGCGGGAATGGACGAGGACGCCGGCGAGACTTTTTCGGACGCAGCGTCGGAAACTCCGGATGCCGGCAGGGACGCGCAGACGCCTGCAGACGCGGCCGCGGTTCAGCCGTCGAATGGGCCCGGTGAGGAGGATGCGGGGCCTGTCGATGATGATGCAGGCGCGCCGGTCTCCTCAGAGGACGCTGCCGAAGAAGCTGACGAGGATGAGGCTGATGCCGGACAGGTCCCGACGAACGCGGCGGCACCGGATGAGGCGGCCGATGGCGGCGCAGACGCAGCTGTTTCAGAGGAAGCGGATGCCGGAACCGCGGAAGACGGCGCAGACGACGCGGACGCGAAGGCTGCGGAAACAGGGGCATAACCCGGGGACAGATGGCAGAACGGCGGCGTGGTCAGTAGGCGAGGATGAAGCGGGAAAGCTGGCCGCCGGAGGCTTTGTGGGCCGTGTCCATCGCCAGCGCTGCCGTCTGAAACGTGGTCTGAGCGCTGAGCAGCAGAACAACCTCACGCTCGTCCGGGAACTTGGCGGACAGCATGGCCATGTCTTTGGCCAGGAGTCCGAAATCGTGGACGCCGCCGATGGCAGGGATGGAGGGCCCAAAGCGGTCCGGCCCCGGGATTTTTCCGTGGATGGTCACGACCTCCATGCCGCTTTGGCGCACCACCAGCCGGAGCTTGGCGGGGGACTCCATGGAGTTCAGCCAGTCAGCGATGGATTTTTCCGGACGAAGCATGGTGCCGAGGCAGCGGCTGACGCCTCCCGCGGAGACGCGCAGGCAGACGTCCCGAAAAGCGATGTCCGGGCGTGCGTCGGCCAGAAGTGTCAGCGGCTTTCGGAGCTGGGCGGTCAGTTCACCTGCGGGAATGTCCAGCGCCAGCGGCACCGGCGACGGCAGTGCGCCCAGCACAGGACATGGCCCAGCCTCGGGACAGGGGACACCCGACGGCTGGAGCAGCTGGTCCCCTTGAATTTTCAGCAGGGTCATGTCTGCCGAAAACGGTTCGCCGCTGTCTTTGGCCAGAACGGCAAGGTCCGGCGGTGCGGGAACAGGCGGCGTGCAGGCCGCGGCGGCCAGACAAAGGATGCAGGCGGCAATGGCGCTTGAGGTATTCATGGGTCGGCGATTCAGCGGCGCGCGGCAAAATTTGTGGCGCGGGACGGAAGCGCTTCCACCATCGCCGGACCGAACGTCAAACGTCCGATTTAATATGTGATGTGTATTGATGAACGTTGATGTCAGAAAATATGCAGCATAAAAATGATATTTTAGCGGAATAATTATAATTTTAGATTACAAATAAATTATCGAAACGGGGATGCTTTTTATACTGCAAATCATCTTTTAAAAAAATGTATGAAATAATATATTCAAATAAATATCTCCTAAAATAACAACGCCCGCAGCCAGGCGTATTTGTCTGACTGCGGGCGGTATGCTTCTATTCAATTATATGCGAATTTTTTGTTTATTTTATTTCAATCCACCTCGGCGGCCTTGGAGGCGTCTTTACAGGGGATAATCGTCATTCGTCCCTGAATGCCGGGCTCGGGGAATTTCTTTGTTTTCCGAATGGCGTCGGCAATTTCATCGCGCATATTGAGCGGGCGATTGGCCCCTGAATCGATGCGGCCCTCGGGAAGCGACTTGAGGAAATCGGTGAGCCCGTCGCCGCCCGAAGCAAGGAAATCGCTGGTCGTCAGCGTATAGAGCTTTTTGGAATTGGGTTTTGTGTCGAGCGGTTTGTTTTTGGCGTCCAGCGCCTTGCGGACGTGCGCGCCGTCACTGCACATCTCAACAGTGAGCTTCAGGCCGGAAACCTGGGGCATCCCGTGGTGCGACGAGAGCAGCACCTCAAACATGCGGACGAGTTCCGCACCAGTGAGTTTTATGGTGGCCGTGTAGTTGTCGAAGAAGAGGATGTTGTACAGATCGCCGTAAGTCATCGGCCCGGCATCGAGATCGTTGCGGATGCCGCCGCTGTTCATCATCGAGAAGTCCGACTTCGTGATGGTGCGCAGCATGTCGGTGAGCGCGTTCCCCAGGGGGCACTCAGAGCGATATTCGCGGTGCATCGCCTTCTTGATGGAGGCGCCCAGCGGCTCGGCCTTCTTGGCCTCCACTTTTTCGGCGTAGCCCTGGAGCATCTTGTCCACGGCCTCGTCGGGAACGATGGCCTCGCCCTCGAAGGTGGCGGGGACGAGCGTCTTGCTCATGCCCTCCTTGAACTTGCGGGCGTTGCAGCTGTCGGTGCCCTCAAAGACCTTCGGGCAGATGGGAATCGTCGAGCGGATGACCGTCTTGTCGGCGATGGGGCGGTGCGTCTCGCCGTCCAGCGTCAGCTCCACGATGCCGAAGGCGCGCGCCTGAGCGCCGGACTGAATCAGCGCCATGCCGTTGACGAAGTGGCCGAGGCTCGCGTGCGTGTGGCCGCCGACGATGACGTCAAAGAGGCCTTTGGGGAGCGCGTTGGCGATTTGAATGAGGCCGCGGTCGCTGTCGCAGCTCGAAATGTCGTTCGGATTCGAGAGATCGGCGCAGCGGTTCCCCTCATGGAAGACGCCGACGAGAACTTCGGCACCGGCGGCTTTCAGCGCCTGCGCGCCCTCTTCGGCGGACTTGGCGATGTCGCGGAATTCCAGCCCGACAAGATTGACGGGATTGCTGGTGGAAAGCGTCTCCGGCGTGGCGAGGCCGAGGATGCCGACCTTCACGCCGTTCTTCTCGACGATGATGAAGCCGTCGGGGTCAATCACGTCGGGGCGGCCGTCCGTTCCCGCGTAGGTGAGGTTTCGCGCGAGCACCTGGAACTTGGCGGCCTTGGAGACCTCATGGAGCGCACCCAGCGGCTCGTCGCCCTCCTGGGCAATGGCCTTGGGGCCGACAGGGCCGTAGTCGAACTCGTGGTTGCCGACGGCCATCGCGTCGTAGCCCAGCATGTTCATGGCCTCGACGACGGGCAGACCCTCGAAGAGGTTGGAGATGAGCGTGCCCTGAAAGACATCGCCCGCGTCCACGAGCACCACGCCGTCGGGATTCTTTTCGCGGAGGATTTTCAGGTAGCCGCCGAGGTTCGCCAGACCGCCGTTCTCGACGACAGTGCCGTCGGGCAGCTTGTCCATGTGAGCCTGCGCCCAGCCGTGGGTGTCGCTCGTGGATACGATGTCGATGCGGATGTCGGCGGGCTTCTGAACTTCGGGAGCAGCGGGCGCGGTCTGTTCGGGCGCGGGTGGCGGTGCCGCAGGCGTGGTGGCGCAGGCGCCAAAGAGGAGGGCGCCCGCGGCGAGGACTGCCAGTCGGGAAGCGAGGGCAAAGTTCTGCTTCATGGAAAACTCCTTGGAGTGAGGGGAGTGAGAAACGCGTGAGGAAAAGGGGAGGGGACTGCCTGCCATCGAAAAAAGGCGCGGGCTTATAGGGGGCGCGGACGATTTTCCCAAGAGCCGCGAAAGGCCGGGCCCGCATCGAAATCAGGGCGTCTGCTTCTGACTGGCGGGCGTCCCCTGCGGCACGTTGATGACTTTGGAGCGGGGACCCGACGAGCCTTTCTGACGGGACTTCTGCCGCTTCTGCATTTCCTGAACGAGCTTGGCGAAATCCGCGGAAGAACCGCCGGCCTCGGGCTCATTTGGCCCCTGCCGTCCGGGAGCAAAGAATGGGCGCTCCTGCTCGCGGAGAACGACGGTGTGAATGCGGCCGGGCGCGAGCTCCAGAAGGTTCCAGGCGCGCCGGTCCGGCCGCGTGCTGACGCCGAGAAAGGTCAGGTAAGGCCTGCCGCCCAGAAGATGCCCGCGCGAGAACGAATAGGTCGGCGTGTTCAGCGTCTTGTTGAGCCCCTCCCAGATGAGCCCGTGGCCGAAGTCGTCCATGATGCCGTCGTCGTCTTTGACGACAATCTCGCCGGCGGGGCGCCCGATGGTGTCGATGCCGCCCACTTTGAAGTGCATGTCCAGGAAGTGAATGATCTGGTCGTCCGAATAGAGGTAGCGGATGAGAGGGGTCAGCAGGGCGAGCGCGTCCTTCCTGCGGCCGATGGTGTAGAGAGAGGCAAATTCCTCCGTCAGATCCCGCAGCTGGTCAGGCGTCAGCGGCTCGATGTTCGCCTGGCGCAGGAAATCTCCCTCGCAGTCCTTCTGAGCCTTGAGCAGGAACGAGAAGTAAATCTCCTCGCGGTCGTTGACGTGCGACTTCTCGTCCTCTCTGGGACGGCGGCGGCGCCCGAAGCTCCCGCCCAGAAGGTCGCTTTTGACGAACTCCGAGTCGGTCGACTGCAGGGCCACGCCCTGAAAGTGGGCCAGCAGGACCTGTCCCGAGTCGGAGACGATGAACTCCGCCGTCATGTCGCCCTGCTGCTTCACATACGTCTTGGACGACAGCCTGCCGGCGACGTGGAACATAGGAAGGACGTTTTTCGAGGCCAGCCATTCCTGACCGTCCGCGGGCCAGGTGACTTTCAGCAGGGCGGCCTGATGCGTGCGCACGCGAAGCCACGTCTCCAGCCGCACTTTTCCAGGAGGGCGCTTCGCCGAGGGCATGTTGGCGTCGAAGAGGGGATTGTAGGCCCATTCGGCCTCCGCCCCCGGCTCTGTTCCCTGCGGCAGCGCGGGAAAAAAGTTGGGAATTGCGTGCAGGTCGGCCGTCTCCGGAATCGAAGCGCCGCCCCTGCCGGGCTTCTTCTTCCCTCGGGCGGACTGGCTCTGGCGCAGCTCGCGGCCCAGATAGCTGGCCAGAAAAATCGGCGACTCCAGCGCGCTGAAAAACGTTTCGGGAGATTCGAGGGCAAAGACGCGCCGGCGCATCGACTGAGCCCCGAGCTGGAGGAGGTTCGTGTTCTTCTGGCCGTCGTAGGAGAAGATCGCGGAGAAGAACTCGGGCGCATAGGCGAGCTGACGCTGACCGCCCGCGGGGGAATCAGCCGGTTCCAGAAAGAACGTGACGAAGGCGTTCGTCAGAAACTTGCCGCCCATGTCGTTGACGTTCCGCAGCGCGGCGTTCTGGGCATATTGCAGAGGGCAGCTGTCCCCATCTTCCGGAGCGGCCGCGTAGGAGAGCTGCGGATGGACCGCCTGCGCGTCATCCAGCGGTCCCCAGTCCATGAAGTCCAGTGCCTCCAGCATCGCGGGCGAAAAATGGGCACGGAAGGCTCTGAGACTGGCGGCGCGCTCCTGCTCGGGCGTCAGCTTCGGCCGCTCCAGAGGCACGGGCATCAGCGCTTCCGGCGGCGGCATGGCGGGCGGCGCGTCGTCTTCGAGACAGGCGGCAGCCGTCAGGCCAAGGAAAACCGCAAGTCCGGCGGTGAGCATGAGCGGGGCAGGGGCAGTGCTTCTCGTTGGACCACGGGCCATCTCGGTCCTTTCCTTTCGCATCCCGGAGGTATCCGCCGTTCGTCTGTTCGCCGTGTCGGCGGCGGCCGGGGCGTCTCCACGAATCACAGAACGTTGGCAAGCAGGGCAGCACGAGGGTCGGCACCTCGCCTCAGGGCACATCCGCAAAGGTTAAAGTATCAGCGTTTTTCCCGTTGGACTTTCAGATGCCCCTCCCTAAGCTCCGCGGGCTGTTTTTCGGCCCCGGCGCCCTCTTCCGGGACCTCGTCAGCCGGGCGATGGGTGGTTCGCCCGCTCTGGGACTTCGTCCTGTCCTGATGCCGCTTTGGATGCGGTTTTGTTGTTTTGTCTGTGCGCTGTTCAACCTCGAAACATTTGGAGACACCATGCGAAAAGCCCTGGGAATGATTTTCGCGGGCGGCCAGGTCGCGGACCTTTCGGTCTTCACGGCGCGCCGTCCCAAGTCGGCAGTTGTTTTTGGCGGCACCTACCGGATTGTGGATTTTGCCCTGACCAACATGGCGCGGGCCGGCATCGACCTGGTGGGCATCCTCACCCAGTTCCGCCCCGCCTCTCTCATGGACCACGTGGGCAGCGGCGTTTTCTGGGATTTGTCCGGCCTCTCGCGCGGCGTGCGCTTCCTGCCGCCCACCTTCGGCGGCGTCGGTCAGGAGCAGTATCGCGGGCCCGCCGACGCGCTCTTCCAGAACCTGGAATTTATCGAGCGCTCCCGCGCCACCGATGTCATCGCCGTCTCGGGCGACCACGTCTATTCCATGGATTACAAGCGGCTCTTCGACTTTCACGTCGAGCATGACGCCGACCTGACCATGGCTTTCTGCGAGATTGACAAGGACCCGTCGCGCTTCGGCATCGGCGAAATCAACGCCGCCGGTCAGATTCTGGGCTTTACGGAGAAGCCCAAATATCCCCGCTCTCACTATGCCTCCATGTCCGTCTATGTCTTCAAACGGGAGGTTCTGGAGGAGGAATTGAAGCGCGCCATCGAGGTCAGGGACGGCGGCGGCGTGCCCACGTTCCAGATTCACGAGATTCTGCGCCGCATGATGGGGCGGCGGCGTGCTTACGGCTACATCCACCGGGGCAGCTGGGATTACATGGGCACGCTCGACGAATATGTGGAGAGCCACCGCAAGCTCCTGGGCGAGACGCCGCTTCTGCCCGTGGCCGAGTGGCAGGTGCGCACGAATCCTCTGGGCCGCAGCACGTTCCCGCCCGCGCCCGCTCATTTTGCCCCCGGGAGCGTGGTCAAGGATTCGCTCGTCGCGCAGGGCTGCGTCATCGAGGGCATGGTCGAGGGCAGCGTGCTGTCCGGCAATGTGCGCATCGGCAAGGGCGCCATGGTCAAGGACTGCATCCTCCACGACGGCGTGATTGTGGGCGAGAATGCCCGGCTGTGCGGCGTGGTCAGCGACAAGTTCGCCCGCTTCGGCAACGGCTGCTCCATTGGCGAGGGGCCCTGTGTGCCGAGTGAGGAGCTGCCGCATTCACTGACCTGCGGTGCAACAGTGGTCGGTTATCAGACCTACATCCCGCCTGGGCAGGTTATCGGCAAAAACTGCATCGTTCATGCGGACATCACCGAGGAAGATTTCATTCGGCTCGGCGGGCCGCTGGGCTCCGGCAAGAGCCTGCTCCATATCGAAGAGAGCCAGGAGGAGGTGCGCACATGAAAGTGACCTACATTACCAAAGAATATCCCCCTCACGTTTATGGCGGCGCCGGCGTTCACATCGAAAATCTGGCCCGCGAGGTCTCGTATCGCATGCCCGTCGAGGTGCGCTGCTTTGGCGAACAGCGGAGCGACGACCCGCAGCTGACGGTCAAAGGCTACGACGCCTGGCCGCGCATGTGGGAGGGCGGCGACAAGCGCTTCAACGGCACGCTGAGCACCTTCTCCACGGACCTGTCCATCATTCGCGACCAGATGGATTCTGACTTGGTCCACACGCACACCTGGTATGCGGCCATGGCCGGCTATTTCGCCAAGGTGCTTTACGATATTCCGTTTGTGGCCACGGTTCACAGTCTGGAGCCGCTGCGCCCCTGGAAGGAAGAGCAGCTGGGGCGTTCCTACCACCTGACCAGCTGGATAGAGAAAGTGGCGCTGCTCAATGCCGACCGCATCATCGCCGTGTCCAATCAGTCCCGCGGTGAGATTCTGGACAATTTTGATGTGGACCCGAAGAAGGTGGTGGTTATTCACAACGGCATTGACCTGAACAAATGGCATCATGTCGATACCACCGAGGCGCGCCAGGCTTACGACCTGATGGGCCAGCGCTACATTCTCTTCGTGGGCCGCACATCGCGTCAGAAGGGTCTCGTCCACCTGATTCACGCCATGAAATACGTCGATCCCGGCGTGAAGCTGGTCTGCTGCACCTCCGCGCCCGATACGCCCGAGGTGGAAGAGGAAATCGCCGCCGCTGTCGCTCAGGAACCGAGGTGTGTGTGGATTAACACCATGCTGCCCAAGCCTCTCTACGTGGAGCTTTACAGCCAGTGCGAAGTTTTTGCCTGCCCATCTGTTTACGAGCCCTTCGGCATCATCAATCTGGAAGCCATGGCCTGTGAGCGGCCCGTCGTGGCCAGCGCCGTGGGCGGCATTCAGGAGGTGGTGGTTCCGGGTGAGACTGGATTTTTGGTCCCCCCTGCCGACCCCAAAGCACTGGCCGATGCGCTGAACAAAGTTTTGCGTGACAAAGAGATGGCACATCGCTTCGGTCAGGCCGGCCGCAAGCGCGTGGTCGATCACTTTTCCTGGAGCTCCATCGCGGAAAAGACGATTGCCATGTATAAAGACCTGCTGGAGGAGTGGAACGCCGGCAAAAAGAAGAAATGATGAAATAATGAAATAAAAACAGCAAATTGAGGCAGAAATAAACAATCCCCCTTTCCAGCCATGGAGAGGGGGATTTTGTTTTGAAGCTGAAGAAATCGACGCGCTTTATTGATTGCCTCGTGCGCAGAATACGTCGTGGAGTATTTTTTAGATTGAAATTATATTCCTGCTACTGAGATCATGGCGGCCCCGCAATTTTTTAGTAAATGAATCAGCTTGAGATCATGGATAAAAATGAGATGTCTGTCGCAGAAGACAGGGTAGAGCTTGGATTCGTGAGGAATCGCAATCGTCAGATTTTTTTTACGAATGGATTTTTTTGAAATAATCATATAGTACAAATCCATTTTTAGCACGTAATCATCTTTTATCATATCAGCGCCGTCGGTATCATCATCAAGAAAGTCCGCAAAATCATCGTCATCCATGGCATCTGCCTGTGCAGACCCCAAAACTGCATCGGGATTCTGATAAGCAAGACATAAGAAGTATAAATTGCTGCTGTCGTGGCTCCAATGTTGTACAATTACGGCTTTATCGACAAATTTCTTAAGCGTTTCCTTCTCTCCCGATACTGTTGCTGGTCTCATTTGCTGATACTCCTTTCTCTTGAAACGGGATAATACGGACATAAATTCATTCCCACGTAATCAACTTTTGCATGGTATTGAATCAGCATCGAAGCGATATTGATTATTTTATCTGATGGAGGATTTGAGGCGTTATGAAGCCAGGGAGATTATTTCTATAGATAATCAGCATTCTGCGAAGAAAAATTGTATTTATATATGCTCCATAAATAAAGTCATCTGTTATATACGCAGGGGGGATCTTCGTGACCTTGTTATTTTTATAATCCACTTCATAAAAATTTAGCGTTATACGTTCCTTGCGGGAGACTTTTTCGACATACTCCACATCAAGCAAAATTTTCTTTGGCTCGTTGTTGTACTGCATTTCTCCTTCGCGATAGATATTAATATTATAATATATATCCCGCTCATAATTTGTCATCACTTTTATATCGTATTCAAACTGAAGCTTCATAATCAAATCACCAAGATAGACGTCCTCGTAAATTTCTACATAATTCTCTTTTGTAATAATTTTATAACTCCACCCGGTTTTTGCCAAGTATTTCGCTATAAAATCCAGTATTTTAGTCATTGATACAGTCCTTTCTTCAAAAAAAGCCGCCTGTCTGCTGTTTCGGCAGGCAGGCGGTGAAAAGAAAAACAATAATCTTATATTTCAACTTTTTATTCTTCCGATGTCTCCTCTCCTTCGTCATCCTCTGATTCATCAGATGCGAGAGACGCCTGGAGTGCTTCGAGCTTCTTTTTTATTTGCTCGAGGGAATGGATTCCGCGAAGCGGATGGTCGTCATCTTTAAATTGCTCATCGAGTGGCCTCAAAGAAATAATACCAGTGTCGTTGCTCCCAGTGGAAAGCTCGCTGATTGGCGTTCCGTCTTCGGTCTGCCAGATATTTTTCCCATTGACAGGTGCTCCGCCACAAACGAATCGGGCAGCTTTTGTGGCTGACGGAAAACGAAGTTTTTGCGTAAGAATATAATTTTTATCTAATTTATTTATAAACGCCTCGTCGATGTCGGCTGCAAATCTTATATTCTCACAAATTTTACTGTCTTTCAAAACGATCAGGGAACCATTATGCGAGTAGTACCCTTCTGCCGATGCCCTGTTTCCTGTTTGCGACGAATACGATAGATACACTCTTATCGCCATTTTTGATCTTCCTTTCTTGTTACATGGTTTTGTTTTCTAACAGCTAGCCTATAATACTGTTTTTGCTTTTTGTGTTTGACCTCCTTGTTCAGTGTAGGAACAGTAGTGAAAAACAGTACTTTTTCGAATGCTGTCGCGATGAAGTGTGCTCCTGCCTATAAAAGGGGGCTTTGGGACGATTTTTTTCATTTTTTTTGCTTTTTCAGACAACTTTTGGAAGATAAAGTAAGTATATAAGGGGGTCAGAGATTACGTTTGCATAGCAGGTTTGTGTATGGTTCAGTGCTTAAAAAAGGTCATTAGGTAAGGCGATAAATGATGTTCAGTGCTTCAGGTAATGTAATGAAGTTCAAAATCCGTCTGCCCGGGCTCCCCTCCGGGCAGACGGCTGCATACTGCCAATTCTACAAATAAAACTCAGTCATCTGTATTTGAATCATCTTCATCGATGTTTTCAGCGGTAGATTGACCAAGCATAACTTTGAAAAGATTGTCACCATAATCGCGAATCATTTGCACAGGAATGAAGATCACATTTTCAATGATATTCTGGATGGGACTGCTTTCGTCCAGGCCTTCCAGGTCGGCAAACACTCGGAATTGGACTTCGCCATCGGCGGGATCGAGTTCAAAATTTCCAGAACGAAACTGCCAGTTTAATTTGTTTATATATTTGATGACTTCCACCCGATTTTCGTCATCCGCTTTAACAGGACACGTCGCCAGACTCACAATGCCGTCATCCCTGATTCGCAGCTTTTCCTGAATAACATTGAATTTGCCGCGATTAGAGAATTGGAGAATGAAGACGTTTCGGGAAGCGTCGTGGAAAAATTTCAACCCATTTTGTTCCATATAGGCTTTGACGGCGGTCATAATGATTGCTGCGTTCATTTTGTCTCCTCAAGCTGCAAAAAATTGAAGTTTTGTCCTTCGGGAAACCTCTTGTCTTAATATACTATATACTCAAAAAGTATTTCTCGGCTGCACATCACCTCCTTTGATAAGCCCTTCATAATTCCCCTCATCCTCACATATCCATATCCAGGAATGTTTTTATTGAATAATTATTGTAGAAAGTATCTAATACATCACGAAATTTTATTTTTCGGTCAGACAGCTTGTTGCTGTTAATATATGAACATAATCTATAAATGATATTTTCAAAGCTAAAGATTCTGCTAATAAAAGCTCTCTCTTTTTGGCTATAGCTCATCTCTCTTGAAAATTTATCTTTTTCTATTGCCATCATTTTGGTGAACTGAAAGATGGCGTAATCATAATCATAGATGTCTTTGTTATGTTTATACCCGTCTGTAATAAGTTTGAGACAGAGTTCCTTAAAAGCATATTCCGAATCGCTCAAAAACTCTTCCAGCCGTGTCATTTTTTCTCTCCTTTTTACATGTTGGATAGGCGTTTTTACTGCCAAAGGGATGAAAATCCTTATAATACGGCCATCTGCACCTCCTCCCCCCGGATAAAATCACAGCTGCGCTGCTGGCGGCTGAATTTCGGCCGGACTTAAATTCCCTGCACCGTGATTGTTTTCGCGCCGAATCGAATAAGCTGGTTAATCAGCGATGGATCTGCCATCAGAATCATGTGCCGCCTGAAAATACAAAGGAACAACCGTGAATCGTGTGGAACAGCGATACGAATTCCCTCTTCGTCAACGGCCTTTTGGGGAAACGAAAAATGATACAGGTCTAATTTCATCACCTCGTCCGAAGCAGATTCAGCCGCAGGCGGTTCATCATCAATAATGGCATCAATTTCTTCATCAGTTTTCTTTTTGCTGGATACCAGAAGGTCGTCAGGATTCTTGTACGCCCAACACAAGAAATGGAAATGATTGTTTTTGAGAACCCAGTTATCTACAATAATAACTGTATCAATAAGCTCTCTGAAAGTGGAACGAGCGTTCACCTCTGAGGCAGAAGTCATATTCGACATTGATCCCTCCTTAGTTCTCTCCTTACGTCGTCTGCCCAAGTTCCCCGTCGGGCAGACGACGGCTGCATAATAATCATTTAATCAAAATTTTATCGTCTGAATTTATTATAAATCTTCTGTGCAATACTCAGGAGTTTCTCATGTTTTTTAGTTTTTTTGCTTTGTTCATTTTTATTATCATCAAAATGATTATCAAAAACTTCTGTGTGAATCGTCGCGCCTGCCTTCCTGAAACAGCGAATCAGCTCGGGATCTGCAATCAATAATAATTTATTTCTGAACACGGCGCGGTACAAAGCTGATTTTGCATCTTTTCCGTAAATAAACATCTCCTTTTCCATGCTGTCTTTAGGAAGTACCAGCCATACATTATTTTTGAATTCATCTGTTCCGTCTATTCTGTTTTCTATAAGTTTATCAGCCATAAAGTCTTCTGTAAAAGAAGATATATAGATATTACTTTTATCCATAGCCCAAAAAGATGTGTAAATAATTGCTTCGACTTGTTTCTTTAATTCATGAATATCTGTATTCATTTTTCTCCTTTCGTAAATCATCTGTAAAAGATGATGATGGTGACGACAGCGATACTGCTGCTGCTCCGTCCTGCTTCCCCTCAGTCCCCTCTTCCCCTCAAGTTGTTTCTGAAAGTGCTCTCCGAAACAACGCGGCCACCCTAAACGCGGCTGCCATAGGTGTCAAGAGCTTTTTTCCGCTGCCCTGATTTTTTATTTTTTAGCAGTATAATGGCCTTTCAGGTTCCAACCACAAAACATGCATTAAATCGCACTTATATGCTTTTCGCCCGATTTAATTCTGCGAATGAAATACTGGATAAGCCTCGCATACTTTGCTGAGTTTTATGCACAACTATGGAGGTGGACTGCCGCCCGGCCCCGGAGAGCGCGTCGGCAAGGGCGCTTCGTCTGAACGCCCGCCGCATCGCCTCTCCCCATTCCCCCCTCCCTTCCCCCGCCTTCCCAAGCGCCGAGGTCCTGTGGCATAGGGCGCCGCTTTTACGGGACGGCTGCGGCCGATGTTGAACCTTGGACGGAGGAGAAGCGCAGATGATTATTCTTGTTGGCGGTGCGCCGGGCGTCGGGAAATCCATCGTTGCCTATCAGCTGGCCAGGGAGCTGGCGCTGCTGCGGCTGATTGACCTGGACATCCTCCGGGACGTGCTGCGGATGCAGAGCCGCGAAAAGGACGATCCGATTCTTTTCCGCAACGCGCTGAACGCCTGGGAACTGCACGGCGACTTCTCGCCCAAAACCGTTCTCGACGGGTTTGACGCCCACATCCGGCCGCTGACGGGCATCGCCTTCAGGCTGGTGGACAGCTACCTGAGCACGGGCAAGAGCGCGATTTTCCACGGCGCGGCCCTGGTGCCCGGTCAGATGGCCCGCTACCACCAGCGGGGCGTCCTCTCTGTCGTGCTGGCGGCCCGCAGTGAGGCGGCCTACCGGAACAGATTCATCGACAAGCACCGGATGCGCACCGGCCGGGACCCCGCGGAGGTTCGCATCAAGGCCGGATGGATTCTTCACCAGAACATTGTGGCCGAAGCTGAGGCCTGCGGGCTTCAGGTCGTTGACGCGGAGTCGCCGGCGGACGCTGTGAACGCCCTCATGCGCCGCATCAGCTCCTGACCCGTCGGCCGCCAAATTTCAGTGAGAGTTCATCCGGAGACCGCACCTGCCCCCCGATGCGTTCTCCGCATTTCCCCGGGCGCCTGAATCCGAGCGGTCAGGCGCCTTTTTTTTGCCCCCGGCGGCGCAGCAGTCCCGGCGGCACGAGGCCCATGAGCAGCGCCAGCGCGCCCGGATTCATTCCGCCGCCCGCGCTGCCGCACCCTCCGCCGGACGACTCCTCCGCTTTTGGTTCTGTCGAGAGGGCGCTTTCGTCGAGACAGGTGAGTTCGCTGTCCTCGGTGATGAACGTCGCGATGTTGGCGTCGAGGACGCACCTCGGGCTCGTCACCGGCAGTTTGAAGACGTCGGATTCCAGCGTGTAGTCGCGCAGATATTTGCCCTCCGGCGAATAGAGCCTGCCCTTGATGGTCAGCTTCACGTCCATCTTCCCGGCGCTCTGAGGCGTGATGGTCGAGATGGTGTAGCTGTTCCGCCGGTAGTCGCTGGTTTTGAAGCTGACGCCCAGCCCGCTGAACTTGAGGAATTTGCGGACATTGTCGCCGGCGATGCCCCAGGTGGGCGTCGGGGAGGCGTCGTAAATCGTCAGCTCATCAGACTGCCCGGCGACCAGTCCGCCGTAGAAGTAGCCGCCGCTGAGCACGCGGGCGGCCTCGATGACGGGAGGGATTTCCAGCTCGTTGGAGACGGCTTCTGTCGTTTCGCCCGCTTCCGCGCATTCCCCGCCGTCGCCCTGCGAGCCGCAGCACGTGCCTTTTGCCTGTACGCGATAGACGGCCCCCGGCTTCAGCCGGAGTTTCAGGCGCTGCCGCAGGTCTGAGCCCTGTGCCGTGACAGCTCCGCCGCTTTCAGCCTCGGTTCCGTCCTCAGCCAATGCCGCGATGAGGCCCTCTGCCGGTTCAGCCGCATATTCCAGCGAGGCGGCGGCCGTGCCCGAGGGACAGCTGACAGAGAGTTCCAGCTCGGTTTCGGCGTAGTGCAGCGGGCGGCCGTCGGCTTCCGTCTTTTCAAATTTGCCGTCCCAGGTGCCCAGCGAGGCGGAAACTTCGGCGGGCAGTTCTTCGGCGGCGGCTGAGAGGGGAAGGAGGAGCGCGGCGCAGGCCCCGGCGAGTAAGCGGAAAGTTGTCATATCTGGACCTCGGTTGCTGGTGCCGCCGATGCCGCGGGAAGCGGTTCGGCGCGGGAATCATCAGTGGGGTTCGCCTCAGATTCAGAGGAAGCGGGCGCGTCTGTTTTGTCAGGCTTTTCAGGAAGATCGCGGCCGCCGCTGTCCGGAGCAGCATCCCCGTCGTCAGACGTGAGAATCGTCCGCAGCCGCTCCAGCCCGGCTCTGGCCTTGTCAACAAAAGGCGACGTGGTCCCGGTGCGCTCCGCTGCGGCCAGCGTCTGCTCATAGATGGGGAGCGCCTTGGTCACGAGGATGCGGATGCGGGCCAGAAGCTCCTGCCGATAGACGGCGGCCTCTTCCTCGCTGAGTCCCTCGGGCGGTTTCGCGGCCAGCATGTCGTCGTAGAGCCGCTCGTAGAGCGCGCCGACGCGGTAGCCCGCCGACGTGGACCAGTGGGGGTGATTCATGCGGATGGCCGTCAGATAGTGCTCCTGAGCATCCAGCAGCAGGCGGCACTTCCTTTCGAGAGCATTGGCCAGAGCAGCTTCATCCTGCGAGGCGTCCAGCGACACGTCCTCGAAGCGGATTCGCCCGATTTCGCCCAGAAAGAACTGCGCCTGCGCCGGCAGATAGAGGTCGAAGTCCTCTTCGTTTTTGTGGGCGCGCCAGAAATTGAGCGCCCGCTGAAACCCGTGTTCCGCCTCATCCAGACGCCCAAGCTCCACGAGGCAGACGGCGTGCTGCACAGCCGCCATCAGAATTTCATCCCGCTCCAGGTCCCGGCGCTCGGTGATGGTCCGCAGAAGCCTCTCGGCCCGCTCGTAATCCTCAAGATGGTAGAGCGCCGCGGCCAGATGAAAGGCGGCCTGAAGCGCGGTTCCCTGGCCCGAGGCGGCGTTGGCCACAGCCGCGAATCGATTGCCCGCGTCTTCGTGGCGGCTCAGACGCTCCAGAGCCAGTCCCGCCTGAAAGGACGCGTTCGGCGCCTCGGGCAGGTCCGGCCAGACATCCGCGAGACGCCCCCACGCCTTGGCCGACTTTTCAAAATCGCCCGCCGCGAAAGCCGCCTTGCCCATGGCCGCCAGCTCATCGGGGTTCAGCTCCGAGAGGGCGATTTCATCGTCGGGTCCCGGAAAGACCTCCACCGGGTCAAAGCGCATGCGCCCGTCGTCATTGGCTTCGTCGCCAGCTGCTTCTTCAGCCGAAAGAGCCGGCTTTTCGGGCGTCTGACGGGCGGCACAGCCGGTCCCGCAAAGTGCGGCGATGGCCAGCGCGGCAGTGAGGCATTTCCCGGCCGCGTGAAGCCCCGTCTGGCGTCGAGGACGCATGGCCGTCAGCCCACAGCCTTGACCCACACCTGCCGGGTGCGCGGGCCGTCAAATTCACAGAGGTAGATTCCCTGCCACGTGCCGAGGAGAAGCTGCCCGCCCTCGACGATGACCACAGCCGAACTGCCGGTCATGGCCGTCTTGGTGTGCGCGTCGGAATTGCCCTCGCTGTGATGAAAGCCCGTGTTGGGAACCGCGCGGGCAAAGGCGTGAACCAGGTCCCGCTGCACGTCGGGGTCGGCGTTCTCGTTGATGGTCACGGCCGCCGTGGTGTGGGGAATGAAGACGGTGCAGATGCCGTCTGTCACGCCGGCGGCGCGGACGGCGCTGCGGACGCTGTCTGTGATGTCCACGTATTCTTCGCGGCGGCTGGTGCGGACGGAGAAGCGCTGAGTAGCTGGATTCATTCGTGGTTCCTTCCCGATGAGAGTCCCTTAGGCCGCGCGCCGGAGGTTCAGAGAGAGCGGCGGGGCGGCCGAAACGGGGGCGCCGATTCCAGAAACACCGGAAAATGAAAAGGCGCTTTCACCTCGGGGGGAGAAAGCGCCTCTGCGTGTCCCGGGTGCCGGGACGGGGCATCGGTTTTGGCCGCAGGCCTCAGTAGTGGAAGGAGCTGCCGCCGATGAACTCCCTGAGCAGGCTCGTGGGCGGGACTTCCTCCGGATAGATGGCCACGAAGAGAGAGAGGAAGCGCAGCAGCCGTTCGGCCTCGACAAAGGCGGGGGAGTCGATGGGCACCTGGAGAAGGAAGCGCTCCGCGTAGGTCTTGAGGACGGCGTGCTCGTAAACCAGCGTGCTGTTGAAGACGGCGTCCGCCTGCTCCTGGAAGGGGAAGATGTGATTCTGTTCTCCCCGGCGGACCGACGGCCACATCTCGATGGTCTTCTCCGCGGAGTAGCCCCGGTAGAGGCGGTCGCGGACGATGCGGCGAATCAGCCGGGAATCCGACGTGAAGACGCGCTCGTGGTCGTCGATGGTCAGCTGGGTGAGGGCACTGATGTAAACGCGGAACTTGAGCTCTGCGGGAACGGCGGACGTGAGCCGCTCATTGAGTCCGTGGATGCCCTCGACCACCAGAATGTCGTTGGGCCCGAGCTGCATGGGACGCCACTTTTCCTGAGGCACGCGCTCGCCGGTGACGAAGTCGTAGCGCGGCGTGCGCACCAGCTCGCCTTTGAGCAGGCGGCTCAGCTGATCGTTGAGGAAGGGCAGGTCCAGCGCGTCGATGGTCTCGAAGTCGTACTTTCCGTCGGCGTCGCGCGGCGTGTTGACCCGGTTGACGTAGTAGTCGTCCAGCGAGAGCGCCACGGGCCTGAATCCGTTGACCTTCAGCTGAATGCTCAGGCGCTTGGAGAAAGTGGTCTTGCCGCTCGATGAGGGCCCCGCGATGAGCACCAGCCGGACGCCGTTCCGGGCGACAATCTGGTCGGCGATGTTGGCGATGCCCTTCTCGTGGCGCGCCTCGGCGATTTTGACGATTTCGCCGATGCCGCCGTTGAGACACACGTCGTTGAAATGCCCCACGTCGCTGACGCCGATCTGCTCGTTGAAGCGGCGCGTCTCCTTGTAGATGCGGAAGATGCCCGGCATGTCCTGAATCTCGTGGTTGCGGATGGAGGTTCCGGGGGCCGCCGGGAAGCGGAGCACGAGGCCGTTGTTGTAAAAATTAAGCCGGAAGCCGGTCAGACAGCCCGTGCTGGGCGCCACCGTGTTGAAGCAGATGGAGTGAACGCCGCCTGCCACGGAAACGATGGGCACCAGAGGGTCGCGGCGCGTCCGGAGCAGGCGGACGCGGGCTTCATCGCCCTCTGCCTTGAACAGCTCGATGGCCTCGTTGAGCTCAAATCGTTCCACCTCGAAGGGATGGTCCTCCGCCACCAGAGACTTCATGCGTTCGCCGATGGCGATGACGGTCTCGGGCGTGAGCGGCGAAGCGGCAATCCACTCGAAGAAATAGGCGTCTCCGATGGACTGGCCGATGCGCAGCCTGGCCTCGGGAGCGACTTCGGACGCGGCCTGCACCAGCACCAGCGAGATGGAGCGCCGGTAAATCTGCATGCCCTCGCGGCTTCCCAGCGTGACGGGCCGAATGTGCGCCGGGGCGATGAGCGGGGCAGTCAGGCGGACGAGCCGGTTGTTGACGATGGCCCCCAGGTGGCTTTCGCCCGCTTCGTTGGTCCGCCCGACGATGTCGATGAGCGGCGTTCCCGTGGCGATGAGCTGATCGGGGCGGTTTTCCATCTGTACTTTGACGATTTTCGTTTTCATGGCGGTCAGGCGGTTCCGGGAATGGATGGGGTGGAGGTGAAGAGGAAGAATTCCGTCGTGCGGACTGTCGGAAAAAAGGCCGCGAACCTTAGGACCTCGCCAAAGCGATGGGGAAAGATTTTCCGGCGCTCATTCGCGGTCCTTCCCTCCGAAATCACAGGAGAATTTTCCTCGGGACGGCGCGTCTGAAAGTCCGCCGAAAAACGATGCGCGGCGCCGTCGGCCGGAGGCTAAAGAGCCGCCCTTTTGCGCCCGGAGGCGCGAGTTCCGAGGGGGGAACGCCCGGGCGCGTCCTTTTTTCATCATTCATCGCTGCCTTTGCAGCAGTGCCTAGGAGCTGACCGTGCCGACCGATGCCCGAACCGCCGCTTTTCAGACGCTTCTCCGAGTGGAGCTGGATGGCGCTTTTCTCAATCTGGCGCTGGATGCCGCGCTGAAAAAAACGCCGGCCATCGGAGACGCAGACAGAGCTCTGGCGACCGAGCTGGCTTACGGCGTCGTCCGCCATCAGCGGCTTCTCGACGCGACGATTGGCGCCTGCTCTTCACGTCCGCCGGAGAAGCTGGACGTGCCTGTGCTGACCGCGCTGCGCCTGGGTGCCTTCCAGCTGTTTTTCACCCGGACAAAGCCTCACGCGGCGGTGAACGAGACGGTGGAGCTGATGAAGTCCGCGCGCGGGGGGAGGCATGCCGCGGGATTCGTCAACGCGCTGATGCGCGCCATGGCGAAGCTGCCGGGCCCCGTCATCCCGGCCGGAGGTTCGGAGGCGTCCCGTCTGGCCGTCGAGTTTTCTCAGCCTGACTGGCTGGCGGAGCGCTGGATTGACCGCTTTGGCCTCGATGAGGCGCGCGAGCTGTGCCGGATTCAGAATGAGACGCCTGCCATTGATGTGCGCTTTGACCCGGCGCGCGTGTCCGGTGAATCGCTGGCGGCCTCTCTGGCCAAGGCCGGCATTCAGGCTTCTCCCTGCGCCATTTCTCCAGTTGGCCTGACGCTGTCGGGAGCGGGCAGTTTGTCGGAGCTGGCGGCATTTCGAGAGGGGCTCTTTCAGGTTCAGGACGAGGCCGCGCAGCTGGTGGGACTGCTTCCTGAGATTCATCCCGGGATGGAGATTCTCGATGCCTGCGCCGCGCCGGGCGGGAAGAGCTGCCATCTGGCGCAGCGCCTTCGCGGTCAGGGGCACGTCACGGCGCTGGACCTCCACGCGCATCGTCTGAACCGTCTCAAAACGGAGGCCGCGCGACTGGGCCTTTCGGAACTTATTTCGGAGAGCGCGTGCGACGTGTCGCTTCCGCTGCCCTTCGAGAAGGCGCGTTTCGATCTGATTCTGGCCGACCTGCCCTGCACCGGTCTGGGGACGGCGCGTCGGCATCCTGAAATTCGCTGGCGGCGGAAGAGCTCTGACCCCGCCCGCATGGCGGACATTCAGCGCAGCATCGTCCGCAATCTGGCCGGCTGTCTGAAGCCCGGCGGCCAGCTGATTTTTTCCGTCTGTTCCATGGAGCCCGAGGAGGGGCTGGAGCAGCTGGAAAGCATCGAGAACCTTGGATTCAGGCTCGCTTCACCGGATGCCTCTCTGGGGGTGCGCTGGCCGCTGGTCTCCGAGGAGAGACCCGCCATCGCGACTTTTCCCCATCGCCACGGCTGCGACGGCTTCTTCGGCGCCAGGTTCATCAAAGAAGGGTGACGAAGGAATTCCGCGGACGTGACGCCCGCCGTGAAAAGGACCGTCCGGCCGAAGATTGCGCCCCCGCGGCCCGGAGGCTAAGCCCCGCCGCCCGTCCGGACGCGCCGTCTGACGCACATCAAGGAGCGAAAGAACCATGACAGGAAAAACACTCATCGCGCCGTCGCTTCTGTCCGCCGATTTTGGCCGGCTCACCGACGAGATTCGGGCCATCGAGGCGGCCGGCGCGGACATCGCCCATCTCGACGTGATGGACGGACGCTTTGTTCCCAACATCACCTTCGGTCCCGCTGTCGTGGCCGCCATGAAGCGTTCGAGCGCTCTGCCCCTCGACGTTCACCTGATGATTGTGGAGCCGGAAAAGCACATCGATGCCTTTGCCCGTGCCGGCGCCTCGCGCATCAGTGTCCACGCAGAGGCCTGCCCTCATCTGCACCGCACGCTCCAGCAGATTGCCGCTCATGGCGTCATGCCCGCGGTGGCCATCAACCCGGCGACGCCGCTCTGCATGGTGGAAGAGGTCTTAAGCGACGTGGGCATGGTTCTGGTGATGAGCGTCAATCCCGGTTTCGGCGGCCAGAAGTTCATCCCGGGCGCCATGGACAAAATTCGCCGCCTGCGGGCCATGGCCGACGCCCGCGGGCTCTCCTTGGACATCGAAGTGGACGGCGGCGTGAACGGCGGCAATGCCAGAGCGCTGGCCGAAGCCGGAGCCAATGTTCTGGTGGCCGGCTCCTACGTCTTCGGCAGTTCCGGCTACGCGGAGGCCATCGCCTCGCTGCGGTGAAGTCAGCCGCCGCCGCGGGTCAGGTCAGATCAGGCCCCGCATTCTCCAGAGGCGGACTTTTACTTTTCGCCCGCATGGCCGCGCCCCTATAAGGCGCGCTCTTTCAACGGCGCCCCCCTCCCGCAGACAGAGGAAAGCGGGGCGCTCAACGGACCGAGGTTCCGCGTGTTTCTGCAGCCACAGTTTGAGGAATTGGTCGCGTTCGCCGGCAGTGAGGCGCTGATGCCGGAGCTTCTGAAGGCAAAGGCCGCCTGGTTCGCCATGACGGGGGAAGTCTATGCGGACGACCCTCTGTTCGAGATGCGCATGGCCGGCTTCCTCGAATTTTATGTCTTCGACAGGAAGCTCGAAGACCAGGGCGTCACTCCCGCGGAGCTGTTCTGGCGGAACGGGAAGTTCCAGAACCCCGCCGATGCCCCGATTTTCGAGGGGTTCCTGCACACCTGGCACGCGCTCTTCGAGGTTCGAAAGCTGAGTTCGGACACCTTCCGGCTCCGAGACCTCTTCACCGATAAGGACGCCGACGTCTTTGAAAGGCGCCAGCTGGTGGGCATCTCCAAGGGAGACATCATCGAGGCCAGGCTGCTGCCCATGGAGGATAAGCTCGTCCTCTCCAAGGCGTTCTTTTTTCATCCCGCCGTCGTCCGAAAAGCGATTCTCGCCGAGATTAAGCGGCGCCGGAAATCAGTCGCCGCCTTCGACACGCAGCAGTTCCTCCATGCGCTGTCGAGGATGCAGCTGAAGTATGAGCGCTACCGAAACATCGACCCTCTGCAGATTTACGATTTTTCCAGAGTGTAGGGGCCTCCTCACCGAGGCCCCTTGGCTTTTGACATCAGGCCGCGATGCCGGCCTGGAACCGGCGGGCACGCATTGAGCGGCGACTCGCCTCCAGGAAGAAACCATGGCGCCTCCCCGAAAATCAGGCAGACGAGGTTCCAGCGTTCAGTCCAGGCTGTCCCTGATTCATCTGGAAATCGACAGCGGGCCTGGGCGCGGCGAACGGATGGAAATCCTGGAGGGGCAGACAACCATCGGCCGGGCCGACGACTGCAACTTCCAGATCGACAGCGACGCTGCCAGCCGCCTGCACGCAACGGTCTTCCGCGAAGGCGACACGGTGGTCATCCGCGACGAGAACAGCCACAACGGAACCTTCGTCAATGAAGTGGAGATTGATGAGGACACGCAGCTGCTGGCCGGGGACAAAATTCAGGTGGGCGATTCGGTCCTGTGCCTCGTCATCAATGGCTCACGGAAGCGGGAGCTGCCGAGTGGGAGCGCTCAGAGCCAGCGCCGGGGGATGTTCCTGAAAAATGTCATCGGCTTCGTGGCGGCGATGGCCATCTGCACGTCGCTGCTCGTGTTTGGGCTGACGCGGCTGGGCGGCGAAGCGCTCTCTCCGGACGAAGTAGTGCCTCAGCCCGCCCTTCCGGAGGCGCCGGCCGCTGCCCCTCAGACTTCCGAAAGCACGGGCGCGTCCCAAGCTCAGACCACTGCGCCCGCCGCGGCGCCTTCTGCTCCGGCTGCCGTTCAGGCACCTTCCGCCGCGCCATCCCAGCCGGCTGCTCCTGCTGCTGCGCCCGCGCCGCAGCCCGCGGCTCCGGCGAAACCACTGCCGCCGCCCGTTTCCGCCGCTTCCGTCTATCGGCAGAGCGACACGCCGCTTCCTTCCCGGCGCCCCAGTGCTGAGAGCCGTCCTGTCGGCGGCAAGGTCAACAAGGCCAAAGAAGAAAAGCGTGCCCGCTCGCTCTACGCACAGGGGGACATTCAGGGCGCTCTGGACCTGGCCGAGAGCATCGGTGCCTCATCGCTGGCGGGCCGCATCAGCAGCTTCCAGAAGGCGGAAGGCGCGGCGCGGGCCGCTTTCTCGTTTAAGAAGGGAACCGAGGCCATCCAGCACTATGAGGAGGCTTTCGGCATCGACGAGGAAATCATGTCCGGTCTGAAAGGTGAGTCGGAGAGTGTCCCCGGACGCCGCGTCGCCCGGGCGCTGTCCCAGCTTTATCAGAAGGCCGGTGAGTCTTATTTTATGAAGCACGACAATGAGCGGGCGGCCATGTTCTTCGAGAGATCGCTCGAATACGACTCGTCCAATGCTGCCAGCAGGTCGTTTCTCAAGAAGTTCGGCCGGGATACCGCCGCGGAATAAGGGACTGGCCTGCTGATGCGTCACTGCCCGGGGGTTCGGCCGGGATACCGCCGCGCGCTGGCGCTCTACCAAACATACCAATCGCAGCTGCCGCCTTCGGGAGAGGAGAGGCTGCAAGGGAGATGACGAAAAATGGAGCCTGCTGAGCTGACAGCTGCCGAACAACTTCTGGGCGCCGGTGACCTGGCCGGCGCCAAGTCGAAAATCGAGGCGTTCTTGGCGTCCGACCCCAAGAGTTTCAAAGCTCAAGGCCTTCTGGCCATGACGCTGTTCAAGATGAACAAGTTTGATGAGGCGATTCGGCTCTACGAGCAGCTGGTTCACGACAACCCGACGGACCCGACCCTGCGCTTCAATCTGGGCATCGCCTGCGTGAAGGCGGAGCGCTTTGAGCAGGCAGTCAATCAGCTGGAAATCGTCCTCGACTTCGAGCCCGACCATAAGAAGGCGCAGGGATACATGGGGGTGGCGCTGGGCCGCTTGGGCTCGCTGGAACAGGCGCAGGCCTGCTTCATCAAGGCGGGCAACCTCAAGATGGCCGAGAAGATGGAGGACGCCATCCGCAAGCGTGACGCTGAGCGCAAAGAGGCGGAACAGAAGGCGAAGGCCCCGAGTGAGGCGCCTGCGCCCGTTCCGCCGGCTCAGGCGCAGGCAAAGGCCTCCGCCGAAGATGAAACCAGGCTTCAGACGGCTCTGCCCGTCGCTCCCGGAGACGAGGGCAGCGGGAAGATTCTCGATGCCGAACCGGCTGAGGAGACGGCGGAGGACGTTGACCTCTCGGATGTCGGCGTGAACGCCGCTCAGGCGAAATCGCAGGGGGCGGATTCTGAGCAGGCCGAGGCCTTTATGAGCGACGTGTTCACTCATCCCGAGGAGGGACAGAAGCGATACGTCACGGATCCGGCGCCGACGGAAGCTGTCGATACGTCGTCGGGCGAGTCGATCCCTCTGGAAAGAATTGAGGGGGCCACGCGGTTCAACAGCCAGAAGATTGTCATCGGCTCGGCCACGCAGCGGACGGTGCGCTTCAAGTCTCTTGTTCCCGCCGGCGACACCAATTCGCCCTACCGCATTGGCGCGCCCACCGAGATTCGCGTGGAGGGGACCATCAACTCCCGGCTCCGCGGGCTGATGATTTCGGACGGAAACCTTTCGTTCATGCCAGTGCCGAAGCCCGAGGAAGGCGCCTTCGAGCTCGTCGAAACCGGCCGGGACATGATGATGACCATCCAGGGGCGGGGATGCATGCTCATTGCGCCCATGGGCCGCGTATTCGTGTCCATCCTGATGCGGGACGAGCTGGCCTTCTTCCAGACGGACTGGCTGTTCTCGTATGAGAACTCGCTGAAATGCCGCCTGAACAGCCTGCCCGTGGGCAACAGCAAGAACCTGACGTTCGCCTATCTCCAGGGGACGGGGCATCTGCTGCTGGCGCTGCCGGGGCCGCTTTTTACGAGGACCATCAACGACGGCGTCTGCGCGCTTCCCCGCGAGCGAATCGTCGGCTGGCAGGGCTCGCTGCTTCCTCAGGCGCCCATTTTCCCGGACTGCACGCAGAGCATCGCCGACGCGCTGGAGCTGGTGGAGATGCGCGGCAGCGGGCACGTGCTGTTCACCCTGGACACGAGCATCAAGCTGGGCGGCGGCTGAGCGGAACATCGCGCGCAGTAGTTTCTCAGCTCCGTCAGCCCCAGCCTGGATGAGCCATGGCAAGCCTGAAAAAAGAAATCCTCAACGTCCCCAACATCCTGACGATGGCCCGCATCCTGGCCATCCCGTTCTTCATCCTCTGCACCTGGCATGGGGACCCGCAGTCATCGCTCTGGGCGGCGCTCATCTTCGGGCTGGCCTCTGCCACCGATTTCTTCGACGGCTGGCTGGCGCGGCGGCAGGGGCTGGTCACTGTGACCGGCAAGTTTCTCGACCCTCTGGCCGACAAGCTCATCGTCATGGCGGCGCTCGTGCTGCTCGTCCGTCTGGGCCGCGTCGCCAGCGTCCTGGTCATTCTGCTTTTGGCGCGGGAGTTCGTGGTCACCGGCCTGAGGACCATCGCCATGAGTGAGGGCGTCGTCATCGCGGCGGGGCAGGGCGGCAAATGGAAGACGATGCTCCAGCTGACGGGCATCAGCTTTCTCCTGCTGCACTACACGTACACTTTTGACTTCTTCGCCTTTCAGCTGACGGCCAGCTGCAATCGGGTCGGCACCTGGCTTCTGTGGCTGGCCCTGGCCTTTTCGCTCCTGTCCGCCTGGGACTACTTCAAGGGCTTCTTCGAGCTGATGGACGCCCGGGCGCAAAAGGAAGCAGAGAAAAAGGGGCCAAAAGCCGACGAAACCCCAAATAAAAATTGACTTGGGCAGGCCGCATCACTAAAAGGCCGCCCGTTTTTTGAGGAACACCTGCGGGAATAGCTCAGTGGTAGAGCATCGCCTTGCCAAGGCGAGGGTCGAGGGTCCGAATCCCTTTTCCCGCTCTGAAAAGCCCGGTTCCGAAGAAGGAATCGGGCTTTTTTCGTATCCACGCTCCGGACTTTTTTCCGGCGACTTCGGGATTCGTGATGCCTGCGGACTCTCTCAAGCACGGCCGCTATCGGCTCAAGGGCGCCATCGGTTCAGGTGGCATGAGCCAGGTGTTTGAGGCCTTTGACGAAAGTCTGAAACGGCCCGTGGCGCTCAAGGTGCTGCATCCGCACCTGGCCAGGGATCCGGAGGCGCGTGCCAGGTTTGCCAGAGAGGCGCAGGCGACGGCCCGGCTCCGCCATCCCAACATCGTCGGCATTTTTGACGTGGCCGACATGGATTCGCCGGATGCGTTCATCGTCACGGAGCTCATCCGCGGCCAGACGCTGCGCGGTTTCTGTGAGGAACATCCTCTGTCGCCGCCTGCGGAAATTGCTCTGTGTGCCATGCACCAGCTGGCGTCGGCCCTGGAGCACGCTCATCGGTCGGGCATCATTCACCGCGACCTGAAGCCCGAGAACGTGATGCTGACGGAAACCGGGACGCTGAAGCTGATGGACTTCGGCATCGCGCGCATTCTCGATGCTCAGACGCGGATGACGATGACCGGCGCGCTGGTGGGTTCGCCGCTGCACATGGCGCCGGAAATCATCAACGGCGCTGAGGCAACGGCGGCCTCGGATGTCTTTTCGGCGGGGACCATTTTTTACTGGCTGGTCTGCGGCCGCCCTCCCTTTTCGGGGAACAACGCCAGCCAGACGCTGAAGAACATTCTTGAGGGCACTTTTGAGGACCCGCTGGCGCTGGCGCCCTGGCTGGCGGACGAGGCGGCGGCGCTGATTCGGCAGTGTCTGGACATGAACCCTGCCCGGCGGCCGCAGAATGGCGGGGAGCTGCGCACGGCGCTGGAGGTTCTTCTGGGGACGGCGGGCATCGGCGACGCGGCGGCGCTTCTGGCTTCGTTTGTCCGGAGCCCTGAGTCCACGCGGGAAAATCTGACGTTTCGCATGGTGGGGAGTCTGACCGGCGAGGCAGAGCGGGCGCTGACCAGGAAGCCGCCGGAATTGCCCAAGGCTGTTGCTCTGGCAGGCAGGGCGCTGGCGCTGGATGCGAACAGTCTCAGAGCGCGGGAGCTGCTGACGCAGATTCAGCAGATTCAGCGCAGGCGCAGGCGGCTCGGCACGTTCGTGAAGGGAATGGCGCTGACTGCTGCTGCCGCAGGCATGTCTGCGCTGGTGCTGCTGCGGATGGACGCGGCGCCATCTGCGCTCGACGAGTCGGACGGCGGAGATGCCGCGCCTTTGGCGGCCATTTCAGCCGGGACAGAGAAGGACAGGGGGCCTTCGGCGGCAGGCGCTGCGGATGTTGATGCAGAGGTGGACGCGGGCCTGCTGCCGCGTGAGCCGGCCAGTCTGGATGCGGCAGCGGATGAGCCTGTTGATGCTGGGACATCGTCCGATGCGTCCGAAGGCGCGTCCGAGGCGCCGCCGGGGGGGCGCCTTCGCCATGAGACAGAACAGGCCTCTTCAGAGACAGCCAAAGACGTCCGGCAGCCCCGGGAGGTGCCTTCTGCGCATGTGCACTCGTCGGCGGGGAAAAACGCCGGGCATGCCGCTGTCAGCCAGGTGTCGCCGGTTCAGAGGGGAGCGCCTTCTGTTTCGGGCCGGAAAATGCCGCCGGCCGGCAGCAGGGACTCAAATTCAGGCCAGAATCCCGCCGCCGATGCCGCCGAGCAGCCTGTGGAGACCGGGCCGGTCAAAGGACGCCTCAGCGTGATGATTCAGCACGCGTCGCAGGGGCTGACCTGGGGGAAGATTTTTCTGGATGGCGGCAGGGTGAACGGCGATTCGCCGTCGTGGTCGGGTGAGGTCGCCGTCGGACATCATGCTGTTCGCGCGGAGGCCCCCTGCTGCATCCCCGAAACCCGCGAGATTGATGTCCTGCCTGGCGAGCAGACGCCGCCGATTATTTTTAGACTTCCGTCCAAGCCAGCCCTGCTGTCGGTCATCAGCGGCGAGCCCTGCGACATCTGGCTGGAAGGCATCCGGCGGTCGAGCTGCGAAGCGTCCGTCCGCGACCCCGTGGCTGTGCCGCTGCCCGAGGACGCGCTTCGGGGAGAGGTGACTTTTGTGCTGGTGCGCCCGGGGAAGGCGGACGTGACGCGGACCGAAAAATTCGAGGCGGGCCAGGCAAAAATCGTCCGCGTCGAGGGCGAGACTCCCTGAAAGGCCCGGGATCTTTCGGCCGAATGCGGCAGGCAGAGCAGGAGCGCGGGACAGAGGCGGCTGAAAATCGTTCCGCCGGGTTTTTCCGCTCGCATCCGCTGACGGGGACTGCCTAAAGGCGGCGCTCTTTTGCCCGAAGCCGTTTTCCACAGTCCGCCCGTCCATTTTCATCCCCCGCGCGATGTCCCTGGTCAGAACCGCCATAGCCGCGCCCGCCGCAGTCCTGCTCCGGCTGGCCGCCAGTCTGCTGTTTCTGGCCCTGGCATCTCTGCCGTCGGGGAGGGCACAGGCCGCGGGGACGGATTTGGTCCGGCCCGCCCGGGACAGGTTCGACTTCGGCCGCTACGAGGACGCGATTCGCATCGTCGATTCGCTGACCTCGCAGAAGCTGCTGACATCCGGCGACGATCTGACGGAGGCCTGGCGCATCCACGCGCTGTCCAATTTGTATCTGGGCCGCCGCGATGCCGCGGTTCTGTCGTTTCAGCAGCTCCTGTCGATTGACCCGGATTTTCAGCTCGACCCGCTGCTTGTGCCGCCCGCGGCCATCGAGCTTCTGGAAAAGACGCGGACCGAGATGCGCGATTTTCTGGAGCCGATTCGGGCCAGGCGCCGGGCCATTGCCGCGCAGGAAGAGCAGCAGCCTGGAGCGCCGGGCAGCACGGGGGCCTGTCCGCCTCAGCAGCTGGTGCTTCAGCGCGTCGAAAACACGCCGTTCATCGTCAATTTTCTGCCTCTGGGCGCGGCGCAGATTGCTCAGGGCAGAAGTCGGGTCGGCGTTATTTTCGCCGTCGGGCAGAGCCTGGCCGTGGCCGGGACGATTTACACGTGGACGCAGGTGGAGGCCCGGATTGAGTCGGACGGCAGGGTCAAGCCGGCCAATCTCAGCGCAGCGCGGGGCTGGCGGACGGCCAACTGGGTGTTTTTCGGTGCGGCGCTGGCGCTCTACACGGGCGGCGTGATTGACGCTGTGGTTCACTACGAGGAGTCGCGGCTGACGGGCTTCGAGCTGGGGGAAGTTCCGGCGGAGCGCGAGCGTCAGAGCGCCGCGACGCAGACGCTGTTTGTGGCGCCTGTGGAAGGCGGGGCCGCTGCCGGGATTGCCGGGACTTTTTGAACCGCGGCCAGGGACGAACGACAGGGAGGCTGAGACGATGATTTCGATACGAATGACTTTTCCCGGAGGAGAGGAGCGAACCATTCCCGTCATCCGGGCGCTGACCACCGCCGGCAGCGCCGCCGACAATGGAATCGTCATTGACCATCCCTCGGTTCCCGCATGCGCCGTTCAGCTCGAAAAACAGGCCGATTCACTGCGGATGACGGCGCTGGCCTCGTCGCGCCGGGAGCTTCCCCGCATGGGCGGCAAGGCCGTTCAGGAAGCGGTGCTCAAGATCGGGGATACGCTGCTTCTGGGTGAGGTGCGCCTGACGGTCTGCATGCCAGAGACTTCTGCGCGGGCCGATTCGGGTGAGGAGAAGGCCAGGGCGCCTGCTGCCGATGCGCCGGGCGGCGACGCCATGGAGACGCTCCTGAAATTCAGCGAGGCCATGCTGGGCAATTACCAGATTGGTCCGCTCCTTCGCCTGATGATGGACCAGGTCATCGAGCTGACCCACGCGGACCGGGGTTTTCTGCTGCTGATGGAGAACGGCGTTCCCGTGGTCAAAGTGGCCCGGAATCCCAGGCGGGAGAACATCCCGGACGGTTCGGTGCTCCTGTCCGAATCCGTCGTGCGCAAGGTCCTGGAGACGCGGCAGCCCCAGCTGATTCACGACGCGCTGAGCGACCCCGATTTTTCCCAGAGTGCGTCGGTGATGAGCCGGGGGTTTCTGTCCGTCCTCTGCACGCCGCTCGTCGAGAAGGGCGAGGTCATCGGGCTGATTTATCTGGGCAATGACCGCTTCGCGCACCGGTTCGGCGAGAGGGCGCTGGAGCTTCTGAAAATCTGGGCGGCTCAGGGCTCGCTGATTCTGAGCAACGCTCTTCTGATGAACGAGCTTGAGACCGACAACGAGACGCTCCGCGAGGTCATGGACACGCAGCATTTCGGCGGACTCATCGGCACCAGCGCGGCCATGCGGAACATCTATCGGAAGATTGCGCGGGTGGCCTCCGCCAACGTCTCCGTTCTGGTCGTCGGCGAGACGGGCACCGGCAAGGAGCTGGTCGCCCGGGAGATTCATCGGCGGAGCCCGCGGGCCAAGGGGCCCTTTGTGACGATTAACTGCGGCGCGATTCCCGAAAATCTTCTGGAGAGCGAGCTGTTCGGCCATCTGCGCGGCGCCTTCACGGGCGCTGTGGCCACGCGGCGCGGAAAGTTTCAGGCGGCTGACGGCGGAACTCTGTTCCTGGACGAGATTGGCGAGATGCCCCTGAACCTTCAGGTGAAAATTCTGCGGGCTCTTCAGGAGCGGGTGGTGACGAAGGTCGGCGACAGCCGGGCCGACCCCATCGACATCCGGGTCGTCGCGGCGACGAACCGCGTTCTCAAGGACGAAATCAGGGCGGGCCGCTTCCGGGAGGACCTCTACTACCGGCTCAACGTGGTGGAGCTGGAGCTGCCCCCGCTGCGCGAGCGCGGCGAGGACATTCCCCTTCTGGCGAACGCATTCCTGGGGCGGGCGATTGAGGAAATGGGCGCCAAGGTGAAGGGCTTTTCGTCCGGAGCGCTCACCGCCATGCGGCGCTACGCCTGGCCCGGCAACGTCCGGGAGCTCGAAAACCGCATCAAGAAGGCGGTGGTTCTGGCGGAGCGCTCGATGCTGTGTGACGCGGACCTGGAGCTGGATGCAGGCCTGCCCCGGGAAATCATGACTCTGGCTCAGGCCAAGGAGGACTTTCAGCACCGCTACATCGACAAGGTGCTGGAGCTGAACAACGGCAACCGGACGCAGACAGCCCGTGACCTCGATGTGGACCCGCGGACCATCTACCGGCACCTGGAGGCCAAGAGGGAGCTTCAGGAAGGCGGCGATGCCGGCGGCGGATCCCGGAACAAAACGTCCTGAACCCTGAACTCCGGAGGGAAGTCGGATGACGATGAGGGCGAGGTGCGGGCGGTGTGCTGCCCTGCTCATGGCATTCGCGGCCGGCGCGCTGGCATCCCGGTTCATCCCGACGGCGGCGGCGTCCGCGCAGAATGCCGCCTCGGACGACGCGGCCTACAGGGAGCTTTCCCGCTTTTCCCGGGTGCTGGCGCACATTGAGAACAGCCATCTGTCGCCGCCGGACATTCACGAGCTGGCCGACGGGGCGATTCGGGGAATGGTCGCGGCCTTGGACCCGCATTCGGCGTTTCTGTCCTCGGATGAGATTCGCGCCATGGAGGCGCAGCGGAGGAAGGGGCTGACGGCGGAGCCCGGGCTCGCGCTGACCATGATGCCGGACGAGGTCCCCGGCGGCGGAAGGATGAGCCGGCTGACGGTGGTGGCGCCTATCGACGGCTCTCCCGCGGCACTGGCCGGAATCCAACCGGGAGACAAAATCGTTCACATCGACGGCAAACCGACGCTGCAGCTGGACCCCGGCATGGCGGAGGCGCTTCTGGCCGGCGAGGAAGGCAGCCGCGTGACTGTTGGCGTTCTGCGCGAGGGATTCAGCGCCGTCCGCAATTTCACGCTGCTGCGCGCTGCCCCCAAAGCCCGGCTGACTGAGGCAGAGCTGCTGGAAGGGGGCGTCGGGCTTCTCCGCATCAAGCGCTTCGTCCAGGGGACTGCCCGGGACGCGGCCTCGGATCTGAAGAGCCTGACCGCCCGGGTTCCGGGTGGACTGAAAGGGCTGGTTCTGGACCTGAGGAACAATCCCGGCGGGCGTCTGGACGAGGCTGCCCGCGTGGCCGACTTCTTTCTGCCCGGCGGACGGACACTCTACACGCTCCGGGGGCGCGGCGGGACGACGATGGAAGCGCCCGAGAGCCATTCGCAGAACACGGAGCCGCCGTATCCGCTGGCTGTTCTGGTCAACGGCGGGACTGCATCCGCGGCGGAGCTCGTGGCCGGGGCTCTCCAGGATGAAAAGCGCGCCGTCCTGGTGGGGAGCCGGACCTTCGGCAAGGGGAGCGTTCAGCTGGCCTTCACTCTCGATGACGGCAGTGCGCTCAAACTGACCGTTGCCCGCTATCAGACGCCGTCCGGGCGCGAGATTCATGGACTGGGGCTGGAGCCCGACTGGAACCTTGAACGTCTGGATGTCAGCGCTCTGGATTTTCCATTGGGAATCGGCCATAGGGCGCCGCTTTCCGGCGCCGTTTCCCCTTCGAGGGAGACAGACCCCGGAGCAGCGGGAGACATGGCGCTCGCCGTCGCTCTGGGCTGGATGACGCGGCACCGCGAGACGCCGAATCCTTAATGCTCCGCGCTTTTCCGCCCCATGGCTCTCTACTGAAAAAGGGAATTTGAGATGTTCAAGCGCCCGCGTTCGCTGATCGTCGCCTTGTTGATGATGCTTTTCTGCCTGGCGGCCCTGCCAGCGTTGGCTGATGACTCGAAGAATGAAGAGTCGGCGGCCCCGGCCAAGGCGGAAGCGTCTCCGAAGCAAAGTCAGGCCTCGTCCAAGAGTCTGCGCCCGCGCCTTTCTGTCATTGGCGTCGGCCTCGATGCCAAGGCCATGCGCACCGCAGCCTATCTGGTCCGCCAGGCTGAAAGCTCGGCCCGCGCCACGTCGCGCTTCGATTTCGTGTCAGCGGTGGAATTGCTCGACGCGGAAAACATCAAAGCGTCCGGCGAAAAGGCGATGAAAGCCGGCAGGCTGATTGAGCAGGCGCGCCGCGCCTACGACGACCTGGAACTGGAGGACGCGCGGAAGAGCGCCGAAGAGGCCATTGCCCTTTTGAATGAATCCGATCTGAGCGGCCGGTTCAGCATGTTCATCAACGCGCAGAAGCTGCTGATTGCCAGCCTGCTCGCTGATTCGGAGATGAAGAGAGCCAATGACCTGCTGCACGGGCTGCTGCCTCTGGATCCGGAGTCGCGGTTCGACCCCAACCTGTTCTCGCCGGACTACATCGCTCAGGCCCGCAAGATGCGGGAGGAGCTGGACAAGGAGAAGCCTCAGGCGCTGGACCTGGTGGCCGCGCCTGAGCCCGCGCTGGTTTACATCGACGGGCGGTTCCGCGGCGTGACGCCCATCGAGATGCACGACCTGGCGCCCGGCGATCACATGATGACGCTGATTGCCCCCGGATACGCGCGGACGCAGCGCATGGTCACTCCGGCCGCCGCCGGCACCGTCACCGAGAAGATGACGCCGACATCCAAGGGAACTCAGTACGCGCCGCTGATGACCACCCTGCGGGGCAAGTTCATGACCGAGGAGCGCAATGACGCGGCCCTGGGCATGGCGAAGTTCCTGGGGATTGATCAGCTGGCCGTGGTCGCCGTCCGTACGCTGGGCGGCAATGAGTTCTCGGCGATGCTGTATCGCGTGGACGCCAAGGACGGACATGAGCTGGCCAACGCGGAGTCGGTGTTCACCGAGGATGCGAGGACGCTGGACGAGGGCGCGGACAGCTTTCTGGCGCCGCTGTTTGCCGTCGATCAGCCCCGCGGAAGTGACGGCAAGGCGGTCAGGGCGGTGGTCAATCCCTTCAAGTGGCGCAAGCGGCACACGGGCTTTGTCCTCTATGGCGTCGCGGCGGCGGCACTGGGCACCGGCATTGGCTTTGGTCTGGATGCGAGAAGTCAGGCTCAGACCTTCAAGGATCTGACCGCTCCGCAGAACAGCCCCGTCTATGACCGCGTGGAAAAGGTCGGAAAGCGCTCGGCCATTCTGGCGGACGTCTCCTATGGCGTGGCGCTGGCGGCGGCCGTGACGGCGACGGTTCTGGTTATCCACGACTACCTGAGCGATCGGGCCGTAGCGGCCGGCGTTGCCCCGGTGTCTTCGGGAAGCTCGAAGAAGAAGGAGTCTGCGTCCTCCTCAGCCGCATCCGATTTCGATGACGCGGATGATTCAGAGGATGAGGGCGGAAGCGGCAGTTCCCGAAGCAGCGGCTCCTCTGATGAAGGCGGCAGCGATCACGGGGACGAAGAGGTCCACGGGCGCGAGGATCAGGGTTCTTCGTGGGACAGCGATTGGTGAGCGGGGGAAGGCGTCTTTCCCGGAACGGAACGGCACAATGAAAAAATTCCATTGTCTTGTTGGTCTGGCGTCGGCCCTCGCGGTTTTTCCCGCATGCACGCTCATCACGGACTTCGACCCCGAGGGGAAAGCCTGCGACGGTCTGCGCAGATGCGAAGACGGCTACTATTGCCGCATTGAGGACGAGACCAACGGCACGGGGCGCTGCATGAAGGGCAAGAACCCGTCCACAGAGTCGGGCTTCCTGCCGCTGTCTGCGGACGTTTCCTCGGAAGGCGGCGATGACGAGTCCGGCGCGGCGCGTGTTGAAGGCGCGGAATCCGGGAACAGCGGCGGCGACGGCGACGTTCAGGACGGCCTCGATGAAGAAGAGGACCGGGAGGACGACGGCGAAGGCGAAGAGGGGCCTGATTCAGAGCTGTGACGTGCCGTGCCGGCTGCCGCTTTTGATGCCGGCCTGACGCCCGCTCTGCCTGCCTTTCCAGATGGCCCGACTTCCCTACGAATTTCGCATTGTGCGCAGGACGGTCGTCCTGCTCGTCCTGCTGATTGTTCTGCCCAGCCTTGGTCTCTCTGCTTTCGGCGTTCTGGCCGTCAAAAATGAGCAGGCCGTGGTGTCCATGCGCATCAATCGGACGCTGGAGGACATCGAGAAGGACGCCATGGGCATCCTCACTCAGGCGCTCGATGAGGCGGGGAAGTACGCCCCTGAGGAGATGCGGCAGCCCGGCGAGTGGCTGCGCCGCCTGCGAACGGCCAATCCCATCTATGGTCCGGCGGTTCTGTTCGACGCGGCGTCCGGGCGGATTGTCCTTGAGGATTTCAGCGCGTTCCCCTGGCCGCCCGAGAACGGCAGCGATGCTCAGCGCATTCTGCGGACCGTTCTGACGCGCGCCAGGACACTGCTCTCTCAGGGCGCCGGGTATTTCCGGATGGAGGACGCGTCTCTGGCGGAGCACGTCTTTGCCGTCCGGCCTCTGAGTGATGGGCTGATTTTCATCTACATGGTTAATCTCGATGAAGCCGCCCTCAGCGCTCACGCCTCGATGAAGGCGCTGACCAGCAACGGGCCGGAGCGCTTTGCCCTGCGCCGTGTCGGCGCCTCCGGAACGAGCGTTCGCTTCTTCACCATGCTGGCCGAGATGGTCCGCTTTCAGTCGGACTCAGGCCCCAGCCCCGTGGCTTCCCGCCGTCTGGCGCCGCCCCTGTCGGACTTTGAAATCGTGGCCTTCCCTACGGAGAAGAGCGACGCGGGGCAGACGGCGACGCGGGTGGTGTACATCATCCTGCTGGTGCTGTTTTACGCGGCGCTCATCGCGGGGGCGATTCTGGTGGGCCACGCGCTGTTTCAGGAAGCGCGGCTTTCCCGTCTGAAAACCGACTTCGTGTCGGCCGTCAGCCACGATTTGAAGACGCCCATGACCTCCATCCGGCTGTTCGTGGAGACGCTGGCCATGGGCCGGACGAGCAAAGAGGAGACGGACGAGTGCATCCGCATGCTGGCTGACGAGACGGCGCGGCTGTCCACAATGATTGAGCGCATCCTCGACTGGGGGCGCATCGAGAGCGGCCGCAAAATTTATCACGTGCGGCCCGTGGCCCCCGCGGACGTGGTGGGGGAGGCGCTGTCCGTGTTCCGGACGCACAACAGAGCTTCGGGCAAGGACTTTGACGAAAACCTGCTGAGCCTCCGCATGGACAACCATCTGCCCGAGGTTCAGGCGGACCCGGATGCCATCGCCAGCGTGCTCCTCAACCTGCTGGAAAACGCCGTGAAATATGCCGGCGCGGACAAGCCCATCGAGGTGCGCGTGGAGAAGCAGGGCAAAAAGTTCGTGCGCTTCGACGTGGCGGATCAGGGCAAGGGCATCATCAAGGCCGACCGGAAGCGGATTTTTGAGCAGTTTTACCGGGCGGACGACCTGCTCAGCCGCAAGACGGAAGGGACGGGGCTGGGGCTGGCCATCGCCAAGCGCGTCATCGGCATGCACAAGGGACAGCTGACCGTGACGAGTGAACCCGGAAAGGGAAGCACCTTCTCCTTCACGCTGCCCAGGGCTGAGTGAGGGTTCGCTCCGGCAGAGATTCGGCCTTTGCCGTCAGCCACCCTTGGGGATGACGAGCCTGAACGCCGTCGTGAATCCCTTCGGCGGCGGAACGATGGTCAGCGAGCCGCCGGATTCCTGCGCCAGCTTGCGGCAGATGAAGAGTCCCAGCCCCGTGCCTCGGTCGCCTTTGCTCGTCGCGAAGGGCTGGAACAGGGAGGCGCGAATCGCCTCGGGAATGCCCGCCCCCTGATCCGCCACCAGAATGGCTGCGCCTTCGTCGGTGCGTTCGGCCTTCAGGAGCATCGTTCCCGTCGGGAGACTGAAGCCGCTGTCGTCGGATGTGCCCCGCCCCGCCTTGTCCTGAATGGCGTCCCGGGCGTTGAGCAGAAGGTTCCAGAGAATCCGCACCAGGCTGTCCCGCGGCATGGCCACCTTGCCGACCCCGCCCTCGGGAAGTTCCAGCTTCAGCTCGATGCCGGGCGGAAGCCGCGGCATCAGGCGAACCGCCTCAGACGCGGCCTTGCAGAGGTCGGCAGGAGGAAGCGGCTCCTGATCACTGCGCGTGTGCGGCGCGGCCGGCCGGAAGAACAGGCGCATCCGCTCCATCATCGACTGCATCCGACGCGACTCGCGGACGATTTCCCCCGCCCACGCCCCGACCTTGGGTGAATCCGGATGCTCGCCAATCAGCTGCGCGAATCCCTGAATGCCGGTCAGCGGCTGCCTGAGGTCGTGAATCATCTCCGCGAAGTTGAGGCCAATCTCGGCCAGCATCGCCGTCCGCTGAAGTTCATGGCCGCCATTCGTGCTGCCGGCGTCTTGTTCCGGGGGATTTTCCTGCGGCTGCTGCGCTTCCCGGTTCGTTGTCATGTGGTCTCGTCTCCAGAGGGGCTGTTTGAGGTCGGAGGTCTTCGGCGGCCGCTTCGATTCACTTCGGCGAAAAGGGTTGCGGCCGAAGTCAGAAGTCAGTGCTCAGAGACCATTGCCGCCGGAGCTGTCGCCGTCATTGCCGGCCGGCTCATTCACCAGCCGCTGATCGGGAATCATGCTCTGGAGCATCTCCCTGACCATCTCCTCCATCTCAGGCGGCAGGTTTTGCCCCTTGAGAATCTCGTTCACCGTATAGGGCTTGCCGATGTCCTCATCGCCCGACTTTTTGTGCAGGAAGCGGTCGCTCAGCGAGAGGAGCTTTTTCGTCTTGTCGGGCGAGAGCCCCTCCGTGGCGTCCGCAGTGAAGTCCGTGGATGTGACGCTGGAAAACGCGTGGCGGTTCACGTGGCGCCGGGCGGCCGTCAGGTAGGCCTTCTTGCCCATGAGGGAGCGCATCTTGTCGTGAAGCGCGCCGCCCTTGGCGTGGAGCACTGCCTGCTCCTCTGTGGAGGTCTCATAGCCGTCGAGCGGGGTGTCCAGCGGCAGATCGCGCCCGCCCATCATGCGGTGCTGCCGATAGGCCGCCTCAAAATGCTCCTTCCGGCAGACCGCGCCCGCTTTAGTCCCGCGCCGATGCTCCACATACAGGCAGGCCGCGTAGTTGGCCGGCGCCTCATCCGCGGCGGGATCGTCTAGGGCGTTGGAACCGACGAGGCCGCGAAACCACTGATGCGCCACAAAGTGAGCGGTCTGAAATTCCAGCATCCCGTTGGCTGCCGCGTCGGCGCCCGGATAGAGCTGCGAGGCGGCCTGAAGCATTTTCTGCTGCGAGTCGCCTTCCGGAGCGACGAAGAGCGCGTTGGGCGCGGCCTCCTGATACGACAGACTCATGGGCGTCAGTGCCAGCTCGAAGCTGCTCCAGGGATATTCCCCGAAGTTGGCTGAGAACCATTCGAGAGCGTTTTGGACCACGTCCAGATGCTTCTTTCCGATGGCCTCTTCCTCTTCGCTCCACAGATAGCGGACGCGCGTGCCGGCCGCTTTCAGCTCCCCGGCTTTCCAGTCTTTGGCGATGGCCAGCGTGAAGCCCCGGACGGCCGCGGCAATGCGGGTGGTTCTGAGGCGCCCGTCCCTTTCGGGGAAGCTGCCGATGACGCTGCCGGTCCCGCCTGTTTCAAATCCGGGCGGCGTGATCAGCGTCACCACGTAGTTGGCCAGAGGCGACCAGAGCATTTCGCCGACACTGCTCCAGAGGACGCTGCTCTCAGCCTGCCCCTCGGCCTGCACCAGCTCGGGAATGACGCCGGCGAGAAAGGCGTGCGCGCCGTCGCAGTAAGAGATGTTCCGCGGCGTGGCGTCGCTCGGTTTTTTGTCGGCCTTGTCCGCCGCCGGCGGCGCCATGCCGGACAGCATGGCGAACTGCCGCATCATCTCGGTGAACATGTCTCCCTGATTGGCGAGGGTGCGGTCTTTGCCGTCGCAGAGAAATTCCAGAGAGAATCTGAGTGAAATCTCCTGGCGCGTGCCCGCGGGGGCAATGGCGGGCAGATACAGCGAGACGAAGCCCGTCCTGCGCGGAACAGCCCGCACCGCTTTGCCGTTCACCGTGGCTTCGATGACATTGAGAACCGCGCGCTTTTTGGCGGCGCTCGCCGAGGCAAACAGCACCAGCTCGTCGGTATCCTTCTTCGGAAAAAACACGATGTGTTCGCGGCCGCGGATGAGCTGGACGGCGGGGTCAAATTCCAGCTCGACCCGATAGAGCGGCAGGCGGGACTGCATCAGCGCGGGCTGCCCCAGCGCCTTGAGCGCCGAAGGCTTGAGATGGTTGCCAATCATTTCCAGCTCTGCCTTCTCGGCGGCCGTGATTTCTTCGGACGGAGCGGCTGGCGCGTCCGGATTTTGGGCCTCCTGAACAGCGGGCGCGGACTGTTCGGCCTCCTGAGCGGCGCCGGAGGGAGAGAGGGCGAAAAGCGATGCTGCGATGGCCGTTGCGGTGAGTCTTTTCGTGGTCATGGGTCGCTCGTGAAGGTCGGGGAGGTGCTGCGCGGGGCGCTTCATTCAGGGACGAGTGGGGGCTTTCGTCGGCGGGCGCGCTGCCGGCAGCATTCGGTCCAGCTCCGCCAGTCCATCCGCGAGGCGTTTTTCGAGACCGGGGGCCCAGAGCGCGCGCTTCGATTCACCCAGTCCGCCGCGCCGCCGTTCGTCCGTTTCGATGTAGCCGATGTAGCCATCCGCCAGCCCCATGAACAGCGGCGGGACGTCCTCCGCGGCGGTCAGCGCGTTCGACAGGCCGCGGCCGGCAAAGAACGTGGGCTCTCCGGGAATGGCGGCGATGGTCAGGCTGCCGAGGCGCATCAGAGAGATTTCGGCTGTGTCCATGAGGATGGCGCTGAGAATTTTGTCCGAGGGCGGCCGAACAGCGGCCGGAACAGCGGAGGGCGCCATGGCGTTTGGCAGGCGGACGCGGGCCCGGGCAAATTTCAGCTCCGTGATGTCGGCACTGTCAGTCTGCGAGCGGGCGAGAAGCACTTCGTCGGCGATGCGCCGCGCCATGGCCTCAGCGCGGGCAAAAACGGGCAGGCTGCTTTTGTCCTGACTCTCCGGAAGCGGCGGCGGAACAGCGCGGGCATCTCCGGCAGCGCCCTGAAAAAAGAGGGCAGGCGCGCCGGTGGCGGCTTCGATGGCTTCTGCGGCGCGCCCCGGATAGCCGGCGTCCGTGCGGCAGCTGCGTCTGGGAATGAGCGTGGGGTGGGCGTTGAAGGTGAAGAGGGTGGCGAGAGGAGCGCCGCCGCTGACCGCGCTGAAGTCGAGAACCGTCAGCCGGTCATCCATGAGGCCATCCTTCTCGGCGCGGTTGATGTTGAGCCCGGGAAGGTGACGAACGGCGCGCCCGGCGCGGGCGGGCTTCATGGACGTCAGGGCGGCATTGGCTGCGCGGACGGCGGCACCGACAATTTCCTGAAACTGGGCCTGGTCAAAGGGACCGGTGGCGGCGAATTCGGCGGCCAGGTTGCGGTCGTAGCCGCCCAGAGAGCTGTGAACGTGGGTGGCCGCGACGACGACAGCAGAAGCGCCGGCTGCCTGAACGCGGCCGGAAATCTCCTTCGCCAGTGCCTGCGGAACTTCCAGCAGATCGAGGGAGATGAAGCACAGCGTTTTGCCGCCGATGCCCAGCGCCAGCGCGCGCGCGTGAAGAGGAAAATCCTGCCCGGAAGCGGTGGGCCTGACGGGCGGATAGCCGGCCCGGTCCACATTCGAGACCTGCGCGATGGCCGACTTGCCCGCGCCCGCCAGCAGCTGCCCCGACGCCTCGAAGCTCTCGATGACCTCAATGACTTCGGGGGAGGGCTTCATCCACGGAAGCCAGCCGACAGCAGCCAGAAGCGCGGTGCCGATGGCGAGCGCGATGAGCCAGGAGCGCCGCGGCCGCCTGCGGGGCGAAGAAGGCGGCACAGCATTGACGTTCGGCGGCTTCGCCGCCTCGTCCGGGCCGCTGACGGAAGGGGCGGGATTCATAGGACCGCCATGGCGCTAGACCCTCGCCACGATGGCGATGGACGCCTTTTCTGCCGCCGCCAGAACGGTGGGCGCGTCGATGACGATGGTCCGGCGCGCTTCGATGGCGAGGACGGCACCCTTCACCCGCGCGATTTCCTCGATGGTCCTGGGCCCGATGGTGGGCAGGTCGAAGCGGCGGTCCTGCGTGGGCTTGCAGCGCTTGACGACCACGATGCCCGGTCCCGCCAGGCTGGCCGCCCTTTGAATGCAGGCGTCGGTGCCTTCCACTGCCTCCACGGCGATGACGCTGCCGCCCTTGACCACCACCGTCTGCCCCACGTCCGCCCGGCCCAGAAGCGCGGCGACCTCGATGCCCAGCGTGACATCCCGCTCCTGCTCTTTGGTCAGAGCGCCTTCGGTCAGCATCCCCTCGGGTGCCACCAGTTCAGAGAGGAGGTCCGTGGGCGCGCAGACGCGAATGCCGTGCTTCTCGAAAAATCCGGCGATGGTGCGCAGCAGGTTGTCGTCATTGAGCGAGCGCATGGATGCCAGGATTTTCAGCGCGCTCAGGTCAAAGCGGGTGTGGCGCAGAAGGTTCAGCTTCCCCACGCCGCCGGCAAAGACGAGTTCCTTCACGCCGCGCTTTTGCAGGATGTCCACCGCCTTGCCCGGCTGCCCGACTGAAATCCAGTGGAGCTCATCGACGCAGGTGGCCAGCGTCCCGTCGGTCTCACCTTTCAGCGCCAGCGCGATGACGCGGTGCCCGCGCTCACGGGCGGCGAGCGCGAAGAGAAAAGGCAGGCGCCCGTTGCCGGCGATGATGCCCAGGGGCGTGTTGCTCATACCGGTGTCCAGCTTCGGATGTTCGGCCGTGACGAACGGCCTGTGCGCTGAAGTGCCGCTGATGTCTGCACTGTTCGATTCTTCGGTGGCCATGAGGTGGACAGGGGGGCCCGGAAGTCCGGGAAAGAGGGTTCGGAGTTCAGGGGGAAGGAACGTTCGCGTTTTGTCAGCGCGCGCCGCGCACGGAGCCCCGGGTGGAGCCTTCGAGGAAGACCAGCATGTGGTCGATTTCCGGGTTGCCGCCGTGTTCGGCCCGCACGCGGGCAATGGCCTCGCGGAGCCCCAGCTCGGTGTTGCGGAACAGCGTTTTGTAGGCGGACTTGATGCGGGTGACGGCTTCGGGCGTGAAGCCTGCCCGGCTGAGCCCGACGGTGTTGAGCCCCGCCAGTGTGGCCCGGTCGCCCTGGACGATGCAGTAGGGCGGCACGTCCTGCGTGACCACAGCACCGGCGGCGACGAAGGCGTGACAGCCGACGCGGGTGAACTGATGGAGCCCGGCCAGCCCGCCGATGTGGACGTCGTTCTCGATGATGACGTGCCCGGCGATGGCCGCGCAGTTGGCGATGATGCAGCGGTCGCCCACCGAAACGTCATGCGCCACGTGGCTGTAAGCCATGAAGAGCGAACCGTTGCCCACCCGCGTGACGCCGCCGCCGCCTTTGGTGCCCAGGTGCATGGTGGTGAATTCGCGGATCTGGTTGTCGTCCCCAATCTCCAGGCACGAGTCCTCGCCGTCGTATTTCAGGTCCTGCGGGATGGCGCCCAGAGCGGCGAACTGAAAGATGCGGTTGTTTTTGCCGATGGTCGTCCGGCCTTCGATGACGGTGTGGGGGCCAACCCAGGTGCCGCTGCCGATGCGGACTTTGGGGCCGATGACGGCGTAAGGGCCGATTTCCACGTCCGAAGCGATGTCTGCGCCCTCAGCGATGATGGCGGTGGGATGGATGGACATGTGGGGGACTCCGAAAAGGGGGGAAGGGAACTGCGGCGGCCATGAGGAAGGCCTCGAACCGCGGCCCCTGCGGATGAACGCGGTGAGGCAGAACAAAGCCGGGCCGAGTGAGAACTGGCGGCTCCCCTCCGCCGCCTCTGAAAAAAGCGGCGCTCTTTAGTTGGGGGAGTGTGCCGTTGCAAATGAAGAGCGGGGCTGCGGCGCTGTCTCTGACGGGCTTTTTTCCGCGGATGTGAACCGGGCGTGAACGCCGTCCGGACACACGTTCGGGGCATAAAAAAACCGGCTGCCCTCGCAGGAGGGAGCCGGTTTTTCATTTCGTTCAGGGGAGCTTTTACTCCTCAGCGACGACCTCGAGTTTGACCTTGCCAATCACGTCGTGATGCAGGCGGACGTCGATTTCGTAGCTGCCGATGGCCTTGATGGGCTCGGCGAGGACGATTTCGCGGCGGTCGATGCGGACGCCCTTCTCAGCCAGCGCGTCGGCAATATCGAGAGCCGTGACGGAGCCATAGAGCTTGTCCTGATCGCCGACCTTGCGGGCGATTTTGATGTCGGCCTGAGCCAGCTTCTCAGCGACGGCCGTGGCCGAGGCGCGGAGCTTGGCCTGGTGGGCCGCGATGACGCGCTTCTCGTGCTCCATCTGGCGCACGTTTTTGTCCGTCGCAGCCACCGCCAGCTTCTTGGGCAGCAGATAGTTGCGGGCATATCCGTCGCGGACGGTGACCAGCTCGCCGGAGGCGCCCAGTCCATGGATGTCTTCACGAAGAATGATCTTCATTGGCTGGCCTCCTTACTAGACGTGCAGGACGGTGTAGGGGAGCAGGGCGAGCATCCGGGCGCGCTTGATGGCGGTGGCCACTTCACGCTGGTGCTTGGCGCAGTTCCCGTTGATCCGTCTGGGGATGATTTTGCCGCGCTCAGTCACGTAGCTCTTGAGCGTCGCGGCATCCTTGAAATCCACCGTGAGATTTTTCTCGGTGCAGAAGCGGCAGACTTTTCGGCGGCCGAAACCGCGGCGGCTGCTGTCAGCTGCCTCGCGCGGAGCGGCGTCCTTCATTTCTGTTTTAGGCATGACGTCTCCTCATAAACCCTGGGTGAAAACAGGCGGCTGACAGCCCTTTAGGCCATCGCCTCCTCGTCATCGTTCTTGTCATCCTCGGCATCAGCATCGGCGTCGGCGTCCGCATCGCGGTCAGCGCGGGGACGCTCGTCGGCATCGCCGGAGAGCTTCACGTCTTCCTCCACTTCACGGGAGGCGGGGTCGATGCCCTCGGCAATCTTGGTCGTCATGTATTTGGTGACGTCTTCGATAATCGCCAGGTTGCGCTCGACTTCGGCCACGGTGCTGGAGGCACCGAGGTAGTTGACGTGCAGATAGAAGGCGCGGGGCTGCTTCACGACGGGGAAGGCCGTCTTCTTTTTGCCCCAGTGCGTGAACTTGATGACCTTGCCGCCATCCTTGGCGACGGTCGTGCGGAGGCGCTCTTTGATTTTCTCGACAGTCTCATCGGTCACATCTGGCTTGATGAGAAAGACCGTCTCGTACTCGCGCAGCAGGTGAGCCGCGCTCGACTTGTGTGACATGTGATTCTCCTCACGGATCGATTGCTTCTCTTGAGCCGCGCCACTTCAGGGCGCAGCGAGGAGCCATGGAATTGACAGGCGGCGCGGCGGACAGTCCGCCGTGCGCCCGGAAGGAGCTCAGCAAAGGCCGATAATCAGCCTCTGGCCGGGGCCCCCTCGCCGAAACGTCCGTTCAAAAAGCGGGCGCTTCGGCGAAAGGTCCCTGAAGAAGGCGGCCGGCGCGGAGACTTGCCGCCGGGGGTAAAGCCGCCTGCCCCCCAAAAAAAGCGCGCGCCCCTAGCACAATGCCTGAACTCAGCGCAATGACATTTCAGGCATCTCGAAAAAGGGCCGGCAAGACTGCCGTCAGCGCTGATTGAACCGGTTCATGGCCTTCTGGAGCCCGTCCGCGACGATGGCTTCCACTGCGTCAGCGGCGGTCTGCGCCACCTTGTCCATCACCGCCTGGTCCTCTGCGCTGAATCTGCCCAGAACGAATCCCGTGACCCGCTCGCGCGCGTTGGGTCCCTGAGGCTTGCCGGTGCCGATGCGCACGCGAAGGAAGTCACTGGTTCCCAGACACTGGACGATGGATTTCAGCCCGTTGTGCCCGCCGGTGCCGCCGCCTTTTCGCAGCTGAATGCGCCCCACCGGCAGGTCCAGCTCGTCGTGAATCACAATCAGGTCGTCGGGCGCGATTTTGTAGAAGTGCGCCGCGGGGCCGACCGACTGGCCGGACAGGTTCATAAATGTCTGAGGCCGGAGGAGCAGAACCTTTGAGCCGCCGATGGTCCCCTGGCCGGACTCGCCGCTGAACTTGCTGGACGAGAGACTGATGCGGGCGCGCTCCGCCAGAATGCCCAGGACGGTGAACCCCAGATTGTGGCGCGTGCCCTCGTATTCGTGTCCGGGGTTGCCGAGTCCGGCGATGAGCTTCATCCGAAGCCCTCCAAGGCTGGTCCGCCTCTGTGAGGGGACGAAAGAAAGAGGCGGCGTGCAGCCGGTGCTGCTTTCGCCGGAGCGAAAAAAAACCCCGCCGGAAGGAACACGGCGGGGCCTGAAACAACCGCTCTGAAAGCGGAATTACTTCTTGGCAGCTGCGGGAGCGGCCGCCTCTGCACCGCCGCGCTTCTCCTCCACCTCGGGGGCCTCCATGGCGCAGATGGTGAAGTTGACCGACGATTTGACGGTGACGCCCGCGGGCAGAACGACGTCGTTCAGGTGGATGTTCTCGCCCATCATCAGCTTGGAGATGTCGATGACGATGTTCTCGGGAATGGCGGTGGGCAGCACCTGAACCACCAGTTCACGCCGCAGAGCCTGGAAGTTGCCGCCTTCCTTGATGGCCGGAGAGGTACCCTCGTAGGAGATGGGCACTTTGACGGAGACGGGCTCATCCGCCTTGACCTGCATCAGGTCCACGTGGACCAGGTCGCGGCTGACGGGATCGAGCTGGTAATCCTTGATGAGGACGAGGCGCTCGGCGTCATCGCCCAGGTCCAGCTTCATCACCGTGTTGAGGCGATGTGCTGACTTGGCAACGATTTGGCGCAGCGCTTTGGGGTCGAGAGACAGATTGACGGGCTCCCCGGCAGCCTTTCCGTAAAGGACGGCGGGAATGAGCTTCTGGACGCGGAGACGGCGGGCCGCGGCCTTGCCGGTCTCATGGCGGACTGACGCTTTGATCTGCACGATTTCCATTGGGGTACTACCTCCTGCCGCTGCCTTCAGGCCGCGCACACTGGGCCGGACTGATGCCTCGGAAAATTCCGGCGGGCTTTCGCTGTTGTCCCTGGCCGGTGTGAACGCCCGCCTCCGACATGGGGCAGGCCTGAAAAAAGGGCGGCGCCCTTAGCAGAGGAATGAGGTGCGTCAAGTCTGCCGCCGTTGACATCGATCCGCGCCATTCCTATCGGCCGCGCGCCGTGCGCTCCCTCTTCTTTTCTTCCTTCAAGACCATCTCCGCCGGCTGGATGTCCGCCCGCCGCACCTTTCGCATCTTCGCCTTCTGTGCCCTGGCGGGCCTGGTCGCGGGGCTGGGGGCTGCCGGCTTCTACGCGCTTCTGGAGCTGGCGAAGCACGTCTTCCTCGACATGGGCGCCGGCTTTCGTCCGCCCGGTGCCGCCGGAGAAGCTGAGCTTTTGCCGCCGGGAAGCGGTCCTCTTGTCCGCTGGCTTCTCCTGCTGATTCCCGCGCTGGGCGGGCTGGTGAGCGGCATTCTGGTTTTTGCTCTGGCGCCCGAGGCGGAAGGCCACGGAACTGATGCCGCCATCGACGCCTATCACCGCCGGGACGGCCTCATCCGCACGCGGGTTCCCTTCGTGAAGACGCTGGCCTCTGCGCTGACGATTGGCACCGGCGGCTCGGCGGGAACGGAGGGGCCCATCAGTCAGATTGGTGCGGGCTTCGGTTCGCTTCTGGCCCGCGCGTTCAGCCTGTCCCTCAGGGAGCGGCGCATTCTTCTGGCCGCCGGCATGGGCGCGGGCATCGGCGCCATTTTCCGAACGCCTCTGGCGGGCGCGCTCTTCGCCGCCGAGGTCCTCTATCGGGAGATGGACTTTGAATATGAGGTCATGGCGCCGTCGATTCTGGCTTCAGTGGTGGGCTACTCGGTGTTCGCCATGTTTTTTGGCTTTCAGCCTCTGTTCGCGACGCCGGCCTTCGCCTTCCGCGACCCGCTTGAGCTGATTCCCTACACGCTCCTGGCCGTGACCGCGGCCCTGGGCGCCCGCTTCTTCACCTTCTTTTTCTATCGAGTGCGGGATGCCTTCCGGGCGCTGCCCGTCCCCCGCTTCATCAAGCCCATGCTGGGCGGCCTGCTGACGGGAACGTGCGGCTTCTTTCTGCCCGAGGCGCTGGGCACGGGTTACGGCGTGATTCAGGGCGCGCTGATGGGCGAAAGCGGCATCTGGAGCCGCGGATTTGGCGGCCTGCCCGCTCTGGCGCTCCTCGTCTTTGCCCTGTCCAAGATGCTGACCACTTCGGCCACGGTGGCTTCCGGCGGCAGCGGCGGCATCTTTGGCCCCTCTGTCGTGGTCGGCGGCGCGCTGGGCGCTTCGGTGGGGCTTGCGCTCAAAGCTCTGATGCCTGGCCTCGTCAGTGCCCCCGGTGCCTTCGCCATGGTGGGCATGGCCGGCTTTTTTGCCGCCGCGGCGCGCACCCCCATTTCCACGGTCATCATGGTCAGCGAGATGACGGGCAATTACGAGCTCCTCGTCCCGTCCATGTGGGTGTCGATGCTGGCGTTTCTGCTGACATCCGGGACGGGCTCTCTCTACGAAAAGCAGGAGGTCAGCCGCTCCGACTCGACGCTGCACCGCGGCGCCATGATGCGTTCGGTTCTGGAGCATCTTTTTGTCCGCGACGCGGAGCGCCTGAGACCGCGCGCCAAGCTGCCCGCCATTCCCGCAGACATGCCTCTTCCGGAGCTTTTTCAGCGCTTCGATGAAACGGGCCTGCCCAGCCTGCCCATGACCGACGCGCAGGGCCGGCTGACCGGCCAGCTGGATCTGGATGCCATTCGCCGGACGCTGGCCGCCGCTGAACTTGATGAAGCGGCCTTTGCCGCGCGCGACCTGGCGCTGCCTCCCGTGACGCTTCAGCCGGACAACACGCTGTTTTTTGCCCTGCATCAGCTGGCCGGGACCGGACGGCGCTGTCTGTTTGTGGCGGACACAGCGGGGCGCGCGGTGGACCTCTTCGGCGAGGCCGACGTGACAGCTCTGTGCGAGCGCCAGATCGACAGCGCGCTTCATGAGGACGAGCGGCCGCTGGCGGCATCCGTCTTCCGCAGATGGGTGGGAGACGTTCTGTCCGGCGGCGCGGCGGGCAGCAGGGAAAAATCGAAGCCGGAGACACCTGGCGCCGGGCCGAAAGTGAGCTGAAAAGCGCTCCGGCCGCATGCGGCAGCGCCCCGGCTGGACCCTGTTGTTCAAGGTGTGCTAGAGGCGCGCGTCTTTTTCGGGAGGGGCCTGAAGGAAAGGGGGCTCAGGTGTCTCCCCGGCCGCTTCGGCCTGCCGCCCGCCGTTTTCAGACGGTCCCGTTTTTTTCACAGGTATTCCGTGACCATGCCGACCCAAGAGCAGATTCCCGCCCAGCCCCCCAACATTCTGATGGTGGCGGGCGAGGCTTCCGGCGACGTGCATGCCGCCGCGCTCCTCAGGTCGCTCAAAGAGCGGATTCCGGGGCTGACGGCCTTTGGCATGGGCGGCCCCCGTCTGAAGGAGGCTGGGCTGGAAGCGCTGTTCGACGCCTCGGAAATTTCCGTCATGGGCCTCGTCGAGGTGCTGCCCAAGCTGCTGAGCATTCTGCGCGTGCTGCGCGCTCTGGGCCGCGAGGCCGCCATCCGCCGCCCCGACCTGGCTGTTCTCGTCGATGTTCCCGACTTCAATCTGCGCCTGGCGAAGCGCCTCAAAAAGCTGGGCATCCCGGTCGTCTATTACGTGAGCCCCATGGTGTGGGCGTCCCGTCCCTGGCGTGTGCGCACGATCCGCCGCCTCGTGGACAAGATGCTCTGCATCCTTCCCTTCGAGGCGCCGTGGCTCAAAGAGCGCGGCGTGGACGCTGAGTACGTCGGCAATCCGGTGCTGGACGCGCTGCCTCCTCCCGGCGGCATGGAGTCCTTTCGCGCGAAGCTGGGGCTGGAACCGAACCGGCGCACGCTGGCCGTGGTGCCTGGCAGCCGTCCCTCGGAAATCCGCCGCGTTCTGCCGGTGATGTGCGAGGCGGTTCGGCGGATTCAGGCCAGCCATCCGGAGCTTCAGCTGGTGGTGCCGCGCGCGCCTGCGCTCGAGGACGGCTTCCTCGAAGGAATTTTCAGTCAGTTCGGACTTTCGCCGGTCATCGCTGACGGCGGCAGGGTCTGCGACGCGGTGGCGGCCTCGGATGCGGCCATCGTCTGTTCCGGGACGGCGGCGCTGGAGGCAGGGCTGATGGCGCGCCCCTTCGTGGTCGTTTACCGGGTCAACTGGCTCAGCGCCCTCGTCTTCCGCGTCATCCGCACTGTGAAATACATCTCGCTGGTCAACCTGCTGTCGGGCCGCGAGATTGTCCCCGAGCTGTTCCAGAAGGACTGCACGCCGGAGCGCATTGAGCGGGAGATTCTTTCGTATCTCGACAATCCGGAGCGCAGCGGGCGCGTCGTGAGCGACCTGCTCGAAGTTCGGAAGACGCTGGGAGATGCCGGGGCGTCTGTCCGCGCGGCCCAGGCTGTGGCCGGCGTGCTGAAAAGCATTCGCGCACTGCCTGCCTCGTCGCAGACGATTGGCGTTCAGCCGTCGCCGCCGTCGTGACTCCTCTGCTTTCCACCGGGCGCTGACGCCTCAGGCCTCATTCCGGGGCTGCGGCTGCCTCGGACGATGCCCGCTTCGGTTCAGCGCCCTTTCGTCCTGATTCCCCAACATTGATTCATTCACCGCGGCGCGGCCGGCCGGAGCCTCAGACGCCGCATCCCTCACCACAAAGAAAGGTGCCCCATGTCTCAGGAGACGCTCATCATCATCCCCACCTACAACGAGCTGGAAAACATCGGCCCCATCACTCAGGCCATCTTCGAGAATCTGCCCGAGACGGACATTCTCATCGTTGACGACAACAGCCCCGACGGAACGGGGAAGAAGGCCGACGAGCTGGCCGCCGCGGATTCCCGGATTCAGGTCATGCACCGCGAGGGCAAGCAGGGGCTGGGGAAGGCCTATCTGGCCGGCTTCAAGTGGGCGCTGGAGCGGCCCTACAAGTTCATCTTCGAGATGGACGCGGATTTTTCCCACGACCCCAAGCGCCTGCCCGCTTTTCTTGAGGCGGCCAAAGACGGCGCGGACCTCGTTCTGGGCAGCCGCTACGTCGAGGGCGGCGGCACCGTGAACTGGGGGCTGAGCCGCAAAATCATCAGCCGGGGCGGCAGCCTCTACGCGCGGACGATTCTGGGCATCCCCATCAATGACGTGACGGGCGGGTTCAAATGCTTCCGGCGCGAGGTGCTGGAGGGCATCGGCCTCGATGAGGTGATGAGCGTCGGCTACTCATTCCAGGTCGAGCTGAATTACCGGGCCGTCCGCCGCGGCTTCAAAGTCCGGGAAATCCCCATCACCTTCGAGGACCGCAAGGTGGGCAAGAGCAAGATGTCCCGGAAGATTTTCCTCGAGGCCATGACCATGGTCTGGAAGCTGCGCCTTTCCGGCATCTGAACCGGCGAAGAAGTGCGTCAGCAGGAGCGGAAGAAAGAAGAAGTCGGGGGAAGCAGAGGAAGTTCAGGAAATCCGGGCCCTTAAATTCGGCCCGGAACACAGCGCCCAATCCAGTCGGGGGCAGTCATGTCCGAGACATTCACTTTCGTCGTGATGGCGTTTTCCACGCTTCTGGTCGTCATGGACCCGCTGGGAAACCTGCCTCTGTTCATCTCGCTGACGGCCAGTCAGACGAAGGAGCAGAAGCGCCGGACCGCCTTTCGGACATCCGTGGCCACGTTCTTCATTCTGCTGGCCTTCATGCTGTTCGGAACGGCCATCTTCCGTTTCTTCAGCCTGACGCTGGACGCCTTCCGCGTGGCGGGCGGCATCCTTCTCCTCCTGATGGCCCTCGACATGCTCCGCGCTCAGCCTTCACGAACGCGCTCTTCGCCCGAGGAAACTGAAGCCAGCGTGCAGAAGGACGACGTGGCCATTGTGCCTCTCGCCATTCCGCTGCTCGCCGGCCCCGGAACCGTCGCGTCCATCATGGTCTATTCGACGAAGCACAGTGACATCCTCAGCCTTCTGATTCTCACCGGCATTCTGGTCGTCTGCTGCCTCATCGTCTGGGGCGTGTTCGTCGCTTCCGAGCCCATCAGCCGCATCATCAGTCCCAGCAGCATCTCCATCTTTGAACGAATCATGGGCCTCTTGGTGGCGGCCCTCGCGATTCAGTTCATCGCCGACGGGGTCATCGGATTCGTCACCACCGCCATGGCCGCAGCTGCCTCGGGAACGGGCGCTCAGGCTTCGGCAGCCGCGGTGTCCGGCGCGGTCAAAGACGCGGCCGCCGCCGTTGGAGCAGCCCTTCGATGAAGCAGCTCATCCTGCGTCTGGCCGTCTATCTGAAACCTGAGGGCCGGGCCTTTGTGACGGCGCTTCTGTGCATGCTGGCGGTGGCTCTGACCACGGCCATCTACGCCTTCATCAGCGGCCCCGCGGTGCAGTTCCTCATCAGCGGCGGCGCCGACGGCATGGACCTCGTCTTCGAGACGTTTCCATCGCTCCGGGACAGCTTCGACCGCGCCACCGCGTTCGTCGTTCTGCCGCTGTGCATCGTGGCTGCCGGCACCATCAAAGGCGTGGCCTATCTCGGGCAGTTCTATTCGATGGGCATGATCGGCCAGCGGGTGATTGTGCGCCTGCGGCGGGACTTCATGGCGTCGCTTCTGGCTCAGGACGCGGCCTTCTATCGGGAGATGAAGACGGGCGACGTTCTGGCGCGGTTCGGCGCGGACATGGCCCAGGTGGAGTCGGCCATCACTTTCGCCATGGCCAGCTCGATGCGCGATTCGCTGACGCTGGTCATTCTGCTGGCGCTGTCGTTCTACCTCGACTGGCGGCTGGCCCTCGTGTCGTTCGTGGGCGTGCCTCTCGTCATCCTGCCCATCGCCCGCCTGGCCAAAAAGCTGAAGAAGCGCTCTCGCCAGGGACAGGACGCGCTGGGCGATTTGCTGGGGCTCGTTCAGGAGGGCATCTGGGGCGTCCGGGTCATTCAGGCCTACGGCATGAAGGAGGGCGAGCTGGCCCGTTTCGACCGCGAGTGCGGCCGCTCCGTGAAGGCGCTGGTGAAGGCCTCTAAAACGCGGGCGCTGTTTCCGGCTGTTCTGGAAATCGCCATGGTCGCGGGCCTCGCGCTGGTGCTGAAGCTGGTGACGGACGCCGTGGTGAATCAGACGATTCAGCCGGAGAGGCTGGTGTCTTTTCTGGCCACTCTGGCGCTGCTGCTCCAGCCCGCCCGGCAGCTGGGCAAGGTTGGGCACGTGACGGCCAGCGCCCTTGCCAGTCTCGAACGCATCGGCGCGGTCATTCAGCCCGTGCCGGGCATCCGCGACAGAGAAGGCGCCGTCGCACTGGGGCCGCTGAGCGAGGAACTTTCCTTCGGCGGCGTGGATTTTTCCTATGAGCCCGGCCGGCCGGTGCTTTCGGACTTCAATCTCTCGCTCAAACCGGGCGAGGTGGTGGCCGTGGTGGGGGAGAGCGGCGCCGGCAAGAGCACCGCGGCGCTTCTGGCCATGCGCTTTCTCGACCCGGTGAAGGGCGCGGTGACGCTGGACGGCACGGATGTGCGCAAGGCTTCTCTGAAATCGGTGCGCGCCAGCTTTGGCCTCGTGGCGCAGGAACCTCTGCTGTTCACGGGAACCATCGCCTCCAACATCGCCTACGGGCGGCCCGACGCCTCGATGGGCGAGATTGCTGCCGCCGCGAAGCTGGCCAATGCGCACGGTTTCATCAGCGCACTGGAAAAAGGCTACGAGTCGCCGGTCGGCGAGCGGGGCGTCGGACTGTCGGGCGGTCAGAAGCAGCGCATTGCCATTGCCCGGGCGCTTCTCAGCCGCGCGCCTGTGCTTCTTCTGGACGAGGCCACGAGCAGTCTGGACGCGGAGAGTGAGCGCGAGGTGACGCACGCTCTGTCGCAGGCGCTCGAAGGCCGGACCGCGCTGGTCATTGCTCACAGGCTGTCCACGATTCGCTCCGCCAATCGGATTGCCGTTCTCAAGGCGGGCCGCGTCGCCGAAATGGGCACGCACGACGAGCTGATGGCCCTGAACGGCGAATATGCCCGCCTGTATGCCGGTCAGCCTCAGTCCGCCGCCGCGGCGAATTCCGAACCCTCGCCTGCCTCGTGAAAAAGCGCCTGATTCAGGGGGGAACGGGGTTGAAAAAAATGCCGGGGAAACCATGGGGGCGCCCGTTCTGGCCCGCGGCATTCGGAACTTCCCGTCACCCGCGGCACTGACTGCGGAGAGGATGGCGAAGCGGATGGACAGGAAGGCGACGAAGATTGTGATTCTGGGGGCGGGGCGTCTGGGAGGGGCGCTGCACAGGGCGCTGACGCGGGCGGGATTTTCCAGCGCGCTGGCTTCCCGGCCCAAGACGCCTCTGGCTGTGGGCAACACCCGGGAGATGCTGAGCAGGGCCTCGATGGTTTTTCTCTGCGTTCCCGACGCGCAGATTGGCGCTGCCGCCGAGCAGTACGCGGACGTTTTTCACCCGGAACAGCTGGTGGCTCACTGCGCGGGCGCCCTGACTCTGTCCCCGCTGGAGCCCGCGGCTTTGCGCGGCGTTGAGGTCGGTTCGCTCCATCCGCTGTGCGCCATCGCTTCTCCCGAGACCTCGTTTCTGGGCATCCACGCGGCAGTGGCCGGTTCTTCGGCGGCTGTGCGGCAGAAGCTGAGCGAGGTGGCCAAGGCCGCGGGCATGATTCCCTTCGACCTGAGTGACGCCGACCGGGCGCGCTATCACGCGGCTGCGGCGCTGGCTTCCAATGGGCTGATGGCGCTGGCTTCCCTTGCGGCCGGGCTGTTCGAGTCGTGCGGCATGGACCGCAAGAAGTCCCTCTCCGCCATGCTGCCGCTGATGCGCTCCGCGGTCGTGGCTATGGACCAGAAGGGGCTGCCCGCCGCTCTGACGGGACCTGTGGCCCGCGGCGATTCGGATGTGGTTCTGGGACATCTGAAGGCACTGCACCGCCCCGGGGACGACGAAGTCCGGCGCCTCTATGCCGAGCTGTCCGTTCGTCTGGTGGCGCTGTCGGACCAGCTGGGCGCCGCCTCGAAAGAGTCTCTGAAAACGGCTGCCGATGCCCTGAACCGGGAGCTGGACGCGCTGAAACAGCCCTGACCGCCGCTTTGTCCGCCCGCCGATGCCGATGCCCATGAAACGCACTTTGCAGAAGCTGGGGCGCGCCGTTCTCGAAGGTCTTGTCCGGCTGCTTTACCGAAGCCGTCCCGGCGGCCCCATCGACGCGCGCTCGCTCAGAAAAATCCTCGTCATCCGAGTGGATCCCCGTGTGGGCGACGTTCTTCTGACCACGCCGCTCCTGCGGGCGCTGAAAAAGGGCCTGCCTGACGCGCGCATCGATTTGCTCATTGCCGCCGGCAAGGAGCCTCTGGTCCGAGGGCTGTGCGATGGGCTCGTTCCCTTCCGCAAAAAGGATTTCTTCCAGCATCCCCTGAGCTTCTGGAGCGTGATTCGCCGCCTGCGGCGCGAGCGCTACGACGCTGTGGTCGAGGCCGCTCACTGGCATGCTTTCAGTTTCACCAGTTCCTGGCTGGCGCAGGCCACCCGTTCTCCCATTCGCGTCGGCCACGACCGCTCTCTGGCCGCCCGCTTTCTCACCCACGCGGTGACGAAGGACCCGAAGAACGAGCGCGAGGTGCCGTCCAAACTGGAGCTGCTCCAGCCCTTCGGCATTCCCGCTGACGGCGAGACGCTGGAAACCACCGTGGATGCCGGCGTGGATGTGTCGGAGACGCTGAACGCTGTGCGCGCTCTGTGCGGCGAGGGACGGGGCTTCATCGCTTTCAATCCCGGGGCGCGGAAGGCGGACAGGCGCTGGTCGCCGGAAGGTTTTGGGCGCCTGGCCAGAGTGCTGTCGGAGAAGACGAACCTCGTGCCGCTGATTTTGTGGGGCCCCGGCGAGCAGCCCATCGCCGAGGCGGTGGTCTCGGCTTCGAATGGTGCGGCCAGACTGGCGCCCCCCACCGATTTGGCGGGGCTCGCGGCCTGTTTTCGTCACAGCGAACTGGTCATCACCAACGACACGGGACCCATGCACCTGGCTGTGGCCACAGCGCGGCGCGTGCTGGCGGTTCTGACCTTCGAGGATGGTCCGCGATGGACGCCGGCCGCCGGTCCCCGCTTTCAGGGCGTGTGCGTGAACGGCGTGGACGACATTTCCCCCAGGGCGCTGGCCGGCCTGCAAAGCGCGGCGGACAGGCTTCTGAAATCCGCGGACTGAGAACGAGGGGCGAAAGTCAGGGATTCAGATAGACGCCGACGGAGGGGATGTTGCGGACGGCGCCGAACACCAGCAGCACGGCGATGAAGAACCAGTCCATCCGCCTGAAAAAGAGTTTGAGGCGCTCGGACGGCGGCGGCGTCCGGTGCTCGGCCAGCGTCTGAAATCCCACGAACGGCAGGATGACCATGGCGGCCGCGTTGCAGTGGAAGGCCCGCGCTACGTCCAGATGCGCCAGCGCGCGAAACATGCGGGTCACGCCGCAGCCGGGGCACCTGTAGCCGGTGAATTCAAAGAAGAGGCAGGGGATGCCGCGCCCCAGCTTTTCCACGATGAAAAGGTAGAGCAGTCCCAGTGTCAGAACGGCGGCCGTGAAGCGCAGGCGGGTGCGGCGAAGACTTCGGGCTGCGGCCGGGGCGCCCGCAGTCTGTGTCAGCAGCGCGCCGGACTGGCCGGATGCAGCGGATTCAGCCGGCGCCGAATCTGAATTGGACTGTTCGCCGCCTGTCATCGCCTGTGGCCGCCGTCCGAGCCGTCAGTGTCCGGGCTGCTGCCGCGCCCTTCCCAGTCGATGTCATCAGCCCTGCCGGCCGGATTGCCGGGAAGCTCGTTGAGCGACTTCCCGGGGCCGCTGATGCTGTCGAAATCGCTGAATCCGCGGTCGTGAAACTGCGGCAGCGGTTCTCCCAGCCGTTCATGCAGCGGCTCGCCGACAGAAGGCAGCGCGGGATGGTCAGTGCCCGTCTGAAACACATCGCCCCGCATCGCCCTCTGCGGCACGGCGGGCGCGGCGGCACCTCGAATCAGACTGTTCAGCTGGAGCTGCATGAGGATGAACGCCGGCGGGAACATGCCCACGCAGCAAAGGAGGAGATAGATGAGCCCCCAGTTGTTCCTCTCCGGCTTGCCGCCGAGCAGCTGCTCCAGGTCGTCCAGTTCCTCGCCCGCGGCGTAGAACCAGTAGAGGCCGCAGGTCAGCAGGGTGAGCAGAAGCGTCCGGCCCGGCGTGTTTTCCGAGGGCGGCAGGGCATGGACCCGCCGCAGCCCCGCCGCGTCGCCGGAGATGGCGTAAGCCCAATAGATGGCGAAGAGGCCGCAGGTGACGATGGACAGGAGAGTGCAGGCAATGACGCCGCGTTCCTGAGGAGCTTCTTCGTTGGTCATGGGTATTCGCCTGACGGGGAAGGAGAAGGGCTGTTCAGGCGCACATCAGGCGGTGAAATCCATGCCGCCCACGACAGCACCGCTGCCAAAATCACCGCCGGCATCTGCGTCGGCCAGCATGTTCAGATCCTGCTGCATGAGGGCGTAGCTGACGATGGCCAGTCCGCACAGCGCGAGCACCAGATAGATGACGCCCTTGTTGGGGTCGGAAGGAACGCCCAGCCGCTGCTGTTTGCTCGCGTTCAGAACGTCGCCCGCCATGTAGGTCCACCAGAACAGATAGACGCCGCAGGTGACGAAGGAGAGAAGGATCAGCCTGCCGCCGTCGGGCATGTCCTGACGAAGGCCGGCGATTTCCTCGCCCATCTTGTACAGCCAGTAGAGGCCGTAGATGCCGCAGGTGACGATGGACAGGATGATGCACTTGGCGATGTCGCGCTTTTCGATGGGGGCTGCCATGGGGAGGTCCTTTGGAGAGGAGGGGGAGGGAAGGCGTTCCGGCTGGGAATGACGCTTCGCGTCGATGGTGTGGGACGGGGGCGCCAGAGGGTGCGCGGCGTTAAGGATGGATGTCAGAAGGTGTCAAGGCGCTTGGAAGGGGAGGAATTGACAAGGCATCCGTTCTGGACAAGAAGCCCGCCGCCTCGCGGGACCGGGATGAATCACGGCGCTCCGCGGGATTGCCGGAGTGGCGGAGTTGGTAGACGCAGGGGACTTAAAATCCCCTTGAGCTTGCTCAGCGCGGGTTCGAATCCCGCCTCCGGTATTTGGTTGGCGGAATTTGGGGGATGAGGATGCAGGGGGGGAAAGGGGAGAGACCAAGAGCGCCGACTGCTGCTCAAAAGAGAAGGTGTTTTTTTATTTTTATTACGACATTATTGCTGCGTGACGCCCGGAGCTGCGAGCTGAAGAATTTATTCCGGACTCATAAATAAAAAATCCCCCTCTCCATTTTATTCTGGAAAGGGGGATTTTTATGTTCGGTGAAATAATTTAATTTCTCAACTCAGTCCTTCAGACACCGCACCGAGTCGCCGACGTCTTTGTTCATCAATTCCATCGCGGTGAGGACGCCGTTCACGCGCAGGCGCCAGCCATTATCAATACCGTCTGCGTCAATATGCTCCTCGGATGACCAGAAATAGGCCGCAAAACCAGCGCTGCCGCTGAAACTTCCATCTGAAAACGCCTGCTCGGTGGGAAGGGCCGCAAAGCCAAAATCATCGCCGCCCTGACTGGGGTAATCCTTCCAGTCGTCCGATTTGGCAATCAGCGACAAAAACACCGATTTGCTCGTGCGGTGGGCGTCCGCATACGCCAGAAGGTCGTCAAAATCCTTCTTTGTCGGCAGATGCCAGCCATCGGGACATACTTTCTTGGCGTCGTCCCAATTATAAAGGCAGCCATATTTAAGGTCGTCGCTCCTGCCACGGCATTGAACGTCAACCCCCATATACTTCATATTCTCCGCCATCCAGGTCTGGCTGCCAATAACGACGGTTTTATACTTATTGCCCGAGCGGTCTTTCATCGTATTCGCTTCCAGCTCCTCCTCGTCTTCATCTTTATCCGAGCCGCCGCAGGCAATGCCCGAAACTGCTAATGCGAATACTGAAATTAAAACAGGAATTGTTTTGAAGAATTCCCCCACGCATACATTTACAGTTTTGTTCGATTTCATTAACTTTCACTCCTGTGGAAAACAGCCGCACGGCCCGGCCGGGTGAAAAAATCGGCGGCGTCTAGCAGGAGGAAAGAGGCAGCTGTCAAGGTGAAAAACGGGAAAACCTTCTCAGTCAGCGCCGAAATAAAATAAGGATAAAGACAAAACCAATTCATATTACATGGTTGCTTTTAATGTTTTTAATAAAAACAAAGCCGCTTCCGCCCGTTTTTTAGGGGAACAGTTTTTCAGCTCATCTGGCTGATTTTCCAGCAGCTGAGACAATTCCTCCCGCGCCATTTCCAGAGCCCAGTCCAGCGCTTCGGCATCCGATGAACGCTGCCGACGGGCCTCCAGCCGGCCGCTTTCGGCCATGCCGCGGAACAGGCTGAAAACCTCGCGCACCAGGTCATCGACTCCCGAACCGTCTTTTGCGGAGACCTTGAGGAGCGGCTTTCCCCGGTCATGGGCGATGGGCTCCATTTCGCGCATCAGGATGTCCGCGCCGGCCAGATCTCCCTTGTTGACGACCAGCATGTCGGTCAGCTCCAGGAGCCCCGCCTTCATGGCCTGAATGTCGTCGCCCAGTCCGGGGGCCATGACCAGCATCGTCAGGTCCGCGAGACGAACGATGTCAAATTCGGCCTGACCGACGCCCACTGTTTCGATGAGAACCGGGTGGCAGCCCGCGGCCTTCATAATGCGGGCAGCCGATGCCGTAGCCGCGGAGAGTCCGCCCAGCCGCCCGCGCGAGGCCATGGAGCGAATGACGACGTCCGGGTCGCAGGCGTGGCGCATCATGCGGATGCGGTCGCCCAGAACAGCGCCGCCGGAGATGGGCGACGAAGGGTCCACTGCAATGAGCCCCACGCGGTGTCCGGCGCTTCGGAAACAGGAGACGAGCCGGCCCGCCAGAGTCGATTTGCCGGCGCCGCCCGTTCCGGTGATGCCCAGCGTGAGTGCGTCGGAAGCAGGCGCGGCTTCATCCAGAATCGTCAGAAGCTGATCCGCCTGAGGCCCGCCTTCTTCGACGATGGTGATGGCGCGGCCGATGGCTCGGGGCGAGCGTGCGGCCACGCCTTCGGCAATGCGCCGGATGAAGCTGCCGTCTGCGTCGTCGCCGGACAGTGAGCGCGGGGAATTTTCGCTGGATGCGGACATGCGGTCAGCGGCCCTCACTTTGCCGATATTCCGTCACCGCCCGCTCAAAGGCCTCAGTGACGGCAGACAGCGGCGTCCCCGGCGTAAAAATTTCGCGGATGCCCAGCGCCTTCAGCCCGGGGATGTCCTCGTCGGGGATGACGCCGCCGCCCAGGACGGGAACGCTGCCCAGACCGACGGCGGCCAGCGCCTTGAGAACGGCCGGGAAAAGGACGTTGTGCGCGCCCGAGAGCAGGGAAATCCCCACGGCATCCACGTCTTCCTGAACCGCGGCGGCGGCGATTTCCTCAGGCGTCCTGCGAATGCCCGTATAGATGACCTCGAAGCCCGCATCGGACAGCGCCCGCGCCACCACTTTCGCTCCCCGGTCGTGGCCGTCGAGGCCGGGCTTGCCGATGAGAATCCTGCCTTTTCTGACTGGCTGCATGTGTTTGCTCCTCTGCTGAAACTGTTCAGGGCCAAAAGGCGGGGCCTCAAAACATTCGGAGGCCCTTTTCGGAAGATGGAAACGCGGCGCGCTGCGGACGGCCTCCATGCGATGAGCGGCCGCCTTGAGATTCCGCCGCTCCCGGTGAATAGGCCCGCGGTTTTTCGCAGACCGGCCCTGATTCACCGAATTTCCCCCGCTTCATCACTCGTCATCACCCATCACCAGCGTCACCGCATCGCATCGTTCCCATGAATCGTTTCGTCAGCCGCTTCGCCGTCATTCTCCTCATCGCCATTGGCCTCTACGGCGCCTTTGTCGCCTGGACCGGCTATGCGGATATTCGCGAGAGCCTTCGCGGCTTTCGCGGCTCCATGTTCCTGCTGGCCGTCGCCCTCGCCACCGCCAATTACGCTCTGCGCATCGTGCGCTGGGAATTTTACCTCCGCCGTCTGGGCATCCGCATTCCGCTGGCGGACAGCGCCCTGTCCTTCCTCTCCGGCTTTGCCTTCACCATGACGCCCACCAAAGTGGGCGAGGTCTTCAAGAGCGCCGTCCTCCTCGAAACGCATGGCATCCCCGTGGCGAAAACTGCCCCCATCGTCGTCGCCGAGCGGCTCAGCGATGTCATCGGCGTCGTGGCACTGGTCCTGGCCGGCAGCCTGGGCTTCGAAGGCGGGCTCGTCTGGGCTCTGGCGGGACTCGCCTGCGTCGCGGTGGGAATGTTCCTGATTTTGAAGAAAGGGCCACTCGAATGGGCAGTTGGGCTGGTGGGGCGCGGACCTGCCAAAATCAGCCGCTTTGTCCCCAAGCTCCAGGAAGCGGTGGACGCGCTGCGGCTGATTTCCGGCCGCGGCGCGATTCTGGTTCCGACGGTGCTGTCCGTGGCGGCCTGGGGCGTGGAGGGCCTGTCCCTGCACGTGATTCTCACGGGCTTCGGCGCGGACTGCGGCGTTCCGCTGTCGGTTTTTTTCTATGCCACCTCGACTCTGGCGGGCGCGCTCGTTCCCCTGCTTCCCAGCGGCCTGGGCGTCACCGAACCTCTGATGCAGCAGCTTCTGGTTCGGCTGGGGGGCATCTCTGCGGGAACGGCCACTACCGGCATGCTCCTGACGAGATTCGCCACGCTGTGGTGGGCGGTCGCGCTGGGCTTCGCCACTCTGGGAATTTTGAAACTGCGCTATCCGAAGTTTCTGGCGCTCAGGGACGCCGGTTCAGCCGGTTCTGATGAGGCAGCCGCCAAATCCGCCAAATCCAAAGATGGCGATGGCGCTTCCGAAGAAGAAGAACGCCGCGGCTGAGTGGTTTTTCGCGAGGGAGAAAGGGCACATGGAGCCGGACAGGGAAGCGATGGGAGCGGCGAAGGCGGCAGAAAGTGATTTTCCGCCCGGGACAGAGGTCGTGGTGGAGATAGAGACGCCGCGCTTTGGCTTCGTGAAGCGTTTGTCCAACGGCGGCATCGACTTCATTTCCCCGATTCCGTCACTCTTTCATTACGGCTTCGTTCCCGGGAGTTCCGCGGCGGACGGCGACCCTCAGGACGCCATTGTTCTGACGGACCGGCGTCTGGTCCGGGGCGAGCGCATCCAGGCCGCTGTCGCCGGGCGCGTCCTTTTCGTTGATGACGGATGCCGGGACGACAAGCTGATTTGCTGCGCCGATGGAGGACACGTCACGCTGTCGGACAGGCGCCGCCTCCGGGCCTTTTTCGCGGTGTATGCGTGTTTGAAGCGCGGAATAGGCTTTTGGCGGGGCAGGTGCGGCAAAACAGTTTTTGAGGGGATCGATGTGAATCGGAATGAGTCCATGCATCCATGAAAACCTACATTTGAATCCAGGGATGCAATTCTTGACCGAATAAAAAGTTCCGTGTTTGGAGCGGCCCATTTTGAGTTTTATCGGCCCCCCAGCCCCCTTCCTCGGGCGTGGGAGACGTATGCTTTATGAGCAAGGAGCTTTTCGATGGCGGTGAAAAGAAAGTTCATTGGGCGAACCATCCCGAGACGCGCGGCTTCCGGAAAATCATCTGCGTCCCGCAAGGAGAAGTCGGAGAAGTCCGAGCAGATGCAGCCGGTTTCCACGGGCGAATCAGAGACCGTTTGCGGCTTGGACAACCCCTTTGCCTCCGTCGAAGAAGACCCCTTTGCTGCCATCGACAAAGACCCATTTGCCGCACTTGAGCAGAGCAGCGCACCGAGCGATGCCGCCAAAGAGGCCGATGATTCAGAGGGCGAGGGCGCGACAATCTGCGGCGACGCGTCTCCTTTTGAAGAAGCGCCTTCCGAAGAGAGCGCGGCCGCGTCGGGCGAGAGCAGCGAAAGTGATGACGAGGGCGAGGGCGCGACGATTTGCGGCGACGCGTCTCCCTTTGATGAAGACGCGTCGGCAGCTGATGTTTCCGCTGATGCTGCTCAGGAGCAGTCAGCTGAAGATGCCAGCGAAGGCGCTACCGTCTGTGGTGATGTAGGGGACCTGCCCTTTGCTGATGAGCCGTCTGCTGAAGCCGCTGCGCCTGCTGCTGAAGAGGAAGCGGAAGTTGAGGATGAAGGCGCGACGGTGTGCGGCCTGCCGTCGGTCGAAGATTTCGAGGCGCTTTCCGAAGCGGATGACGGTCAGAAGCAGGACGCGGCGAATGACGCCAAGAAAGGTGACGAGCCTCCGGCGGGCGACCTTCCCTTTGAAAGTGCTGCGGACGCCGATGACGAAGAAGAGGATGAGGACGCGGAGGCCGCGACTCAGTTTTTGACGGCTGTGGGGGATTTCGGGGACGACGACGAGGACGCTGAAAGCGGACATGCGTCCTCCTCTGAATCTGCCGCTTCTGCTGATGAAGCGGGGAAGGCTGCCGATACGGCCGGCCAGAATGCCTCCGGGACCTCTGAAAAAGCCGGAAAAGGTGAGGATGCCGCTCAGGCTGCGCAAGGTGCGGCGGCGGCTCAGCTGTTCGTGCCCAAAATTTCCAAGGGAAAGTCCGGCAGTCTGCGCCGTTCACCCCTGAGGCCTTCGGCTTCTGAAAAGGACAAAGCCTCTGAATCATCTCGGCCGGCGGCAGCGATGACGATGGAGGTTTCGAAGCCTGATGTATTTGCTGAAGCTGCGGCCAAGCCGGCTCCGATTCCGGTGGGCTTAAGGCCGACTTTGGAGATGCCCGCTGTCGCGGCGCCTCCCAAGGCTAAGGTCAAAACGCCGGAAAAGGACCGGGCGACAGGAGAATTTCCTGCGGTCAAGGCTCACCCAGAAGGAGAGGGCTCTGCCGGCATGACGCTGGATTTGTTCCCTTCAGCTGCTGCGTCGGCCGAGGGCGGAGATGCAAAGCCACCTGCAGACAGTACCGCGCTGGCACTGGCGCCGACATCCGAGAGCGCGAAGAACCGTCCGACGATGGAAATTCCGGCAGTGACCGTGGATTCCTCGGCGGGCAAGAAGGCCCATGCTCTGCCCGGCGGTGCCACGAAGTCGGGCGAGATGCGGGCGGTGACGAAGTCCGGCTCGCGAACCAAGACGGGGGAGACCAAGGCTGTCACCAAGTCCGGAGTGACGAAATCCGGCGTCACCAAGTCAGGCGTGACGAAGGACGGCACCGGCAAGGGCAAGAAGAATTCGTTCGTCTTCCAGCCCGGCGACATGGTCAATCACTACGAGCTGATTCGTCTGCTGGGCAAAGGCGGCATGGGTTCCGTCTTCCTTGCCCGCGACACCAAGCTGGGTCGCCGCGTCGCCATCAAGTTCCTGCACACGAAGGACAAGGACCTGGGCAGGCGCTTCATTTTGGAGGCACGCACGACCGCCCGTGTCGGCCACGAGAACATCGTCATCATTTACGAAGCCGACGAGTTCAACGGGATGCCGTACATGGTCCTGGAGTACCTCCAGGGCAGCGAGCTGACGAAGCTCCTCACCAACCAGCCCATGCCTCCGGGCCGCGTCGCGGAACTGATGGTCCCTGTGCTCCGTGCTCTGGTCCGCGCCCACTCGGAAGGCATCGTCCACCGAGACCTCAAGCCCGACAACGTGATGCTGACGGATTCGGGCACCGTGAAGGTCATGGACTTCGGCATTTCCAAGGTGCTGGAGGGCGATGACAAGGGCGATTCCGACAAGGCGGACAAAGACTCCGCCAAGAAGGGCGACGACAAGTCTCTGGCCAACGACAGTTCTGGAATGACCCGGGCCGGGGCCATCGTTGGTACGCTGGCTTACATGTCGCCGGAGCAGTGGCGCGCCAAGGGCATCGACCACCGGACCGACCTGTGGGCCGCGGGCATCATGCTGTTCCGCATGCTGAGCGGGAAGCACCCCCTCGAAGGGCTGTCCGGCATGCAGCTGGCCATCGTCGGTGACTACAAGCACAAGATGCCCAGTCTGCGGGATGTGATGCCCCAGCTGCCCAACGACCTGATTGATCTCGTCGATAAGGCTCTGCAGAAACGCAAGGAGCAGCGCTGGGAAGATGCGGCTTCGATGCTTGAAGCGCTGGAAGCGTTCCTCCCGGGGCGCGCCCGCAAGCTGAAAGTCGATCAGAGCCCCTATGCGGGCCTTTCCGCGTTCCAGGAGGCGGATGCCGATCGGTTCTTCGGCCGAAACAACGAAATTGCGGCCGTTGTGAACCGCCTGCGGGATCAGGCCCTGCTGGGCATCGTGGGCGCCTCCGGCTCCGGCAAGAGCTCCATCGTCCGCGCCGGTGTTCTGCCTGCTTTGAAGCGCTCCGGCGAAAACTGGGAGTGTCTGGTCATCCGCCCCGGCCGCAGTCCGATTCACGCGCTGGCCGAAGTCCTTTCTCCGATGTCTGCATCGCTGGCCATCTCCAAAGACGATGCGCTGGCCATGGGCAATCTCGAGGAGCGCATCCGCAAAGAGCCTGGCTATGCGGGAAGTCTGCTCCGAAACAGGGCGCGCCAGAGCAAGTGCAACCAGCTGCTGTTCATCGACCAGTTTGAAGAGCTCTACACGCAGGTGGGCGATTTGGATGAGCGACTGGCTTTCACCGCCGCGCTGACCTCCATCGCTGACGATCCCTCGTCACCGACCCGCGTCATCCTCTCCATTCGTTCCGACTTCCTGGACCGCGTCGCCGAAGACATGGTCTTTATGAACGAGCTCTCTCAGGGACTCATCTTCCTGATTGCGCCCAACCGGAACGGTCTGCGGGACGCCATTGTGCAGCCTGCCGAAATGGCAGGGTTCACCTTCGAGAGCGAGGACATCGTCAACGAGATGCTGGACCACCTGGCCTCGACGCCGGGCGCCCTGCCTCTGCTCCAGTTCGCCGCCAGCAAGCTGTGGGACAGCCGCGATGTCAGCCGCAAGATGCTGACAGTTGCTGGCTATCGGGCTCTGGGCGGCATCGCCGGTGCGCTGGCCACCCATGCCGACGCGGTCCTCAATGAGATGCCTTCCAGCAGTCAGGACCTGGCGCGTGCGATTTTCCTGCGGCTGATTACGCCCGAGCGGACGCGCGCCATCGTCTCCATGAGCGAGCTGGACGAGCTTTCCCATGACGCAGACGAGCTGAAGCGGGTGGTCAATCAGCTGGTTCAGGCCCGCCTCCTCGTCGTCCAGACGAGCGGCGGCAACTCCACGGTGGAAATCGTCCACGAATCGCTGGTCCACACCTGGCCGACCTTGAAGCGCTGGCTGGATGAGACGGGCGAGGATGCGCCGTTCCTCGAGGCTCTGCGAAACGCCACCAAGCAGTGGCAGTTCAAGAATTACGACAAGGACCAGCTGTGGCGCGGCAAGCAGGCAGATGAGGCCGAGCGCTTCATGGAGAAAGGCAAGCTCGCGGGCATTCCTGATGCGCAGCTGGACTACCTGGATGCCGTCATTGCACAGAAGAAGCGCGCTGCGCGGAACAAGCGGTTGGCCCAGATTATCGGCGGCACATTCCTCGTCTGTCTGGCTGTCGGTTCGACGCTGTTTGCCGGCTATGCCTTCCAGCTTCAAAAGGAAGCGCAGGAGAGTGCTGAAGTCGCGAAAATAGAGAAGCAAAACGCCGAAAAACAGACGAAGGTCGCCAATGAGGCGAAGGCGCAGGTCGAAGGGCTGCTGACGGAGGCAACCGAGGCTCGAAAGAAGGCGGAGAGCGCACAGAAAGAAGCGGAGGCTGCCGAGCAGAAGGCCGTCGCCTCACAGAAGGAAGCAGAGGCCTCCAAGGAAGAGGCTGAGAAAGCGCTGAAGGTCGCCCAGCAGAAGGAAAAAGAGCGAAGTATTGCGGAAGCGCGGGCGCGTCAGGCGGCCGCTGACCTGGCCTTGAAGAACAAAGACCTGGCCAAGACGCTGAAGATGGCTGAGGCCGCCAGAATCGCGGCCCGAAATGCCCAGAAGGGCGCCGAGCGGAATGCTCAGCTGGCCCGCAGGCAGGAGCAGGTGGCGCGTCAGGCCGAGGAGAAGGCTTTGAAGGCGGCCCAGGAAGTGGCGGCGCTGCTTCTTCAGGAACAGGAGCGTGTGCAACGGCTTCAGGATCAGCTGGGCAGCCCCGTCATCGACGATTTGAAATGATGCTGAAACTTTTGGCCATGTCCCCCTCGTCAACAGTGGCCGGACGTGAAGCGGTGACGAAGTGAATTGGAAGGATATTCAGTTGAGGAGACATTCCATGAATAAGGGGATTGGAGTCGCGTTCGCCCTGACGATGTGTCTCGGAACAACGGCGGTTCAGACTGAAGCCGCTGCGGACGATGCGGCATCTTCCGCTTCATCAGGCAATCAGGCGCAGCCCAGAAAACGGCGCATCGCCAGCGTTAAGGGCGACAAAAAGGGGAAGGACGGAGCTCAGACGGCATCGGCTTCGACGGACGATGCGGGAGCGTCAGGCAAAAAGCACAAAAATGCTTCGGCCGGGAAGCAGCCGGGAGACGCAGCCAATAATGAAAATGCCTCCAGCGAAACGGCGTCTCAGACAGCTGGTGCCCAGCAGCAGCCGGGGCAGGCCTCTCAGTCTCAGTCCGAGGCAGCGGGAGGCAGCAGCGAGACTCAGGCGCCGGCGACGCGTCCTTGGGCCGAAGGGGTGTCCCCCGAAAATCAGCAGAAGGCGCTCAAGCTGTTCCGTGAAGGCAATGCTCTGCTGAAAGACTCCGTGTTTGGTCAGGCGGCAGTGAAATACCGAGAGGCCCTAGAGTACTGGGACCATCCCGCCATTCACTACAATATGGTCCTGGCGCTGCTGAACATGGACCGACCGGTGGAAGTGCTGCAGCACCTCGAAAAGGCCATGGCTTACGGCCCGGACCCCATCGACCCTGAAAAATATGAGCAGGCAAAGAATTACAAACGCCTGACAGAATCTCAGCTGACCCACCTGATTGTTCGATGTGAGCTGGAGGGGGCGGTTATCTCCATGGACGGTCAGGAGCTGTTCATTGCCCCGGGGCAATATGAAGGTTTTGTGCGTCCCGGTCCCCACTCCATTGTGGCCAAGAAGGAAGGCTACATGAATAACGAAATCAGTCCCGCGCTCGTTGCCGGAGGAAAGGCCGAGTACGATATGGTGCTGATTTTGGCGGCAGATGCGGTTGAATATCGGCGCCGCTGGGCAGTCTGGAAGCCTTGGACTGTATTCGGTGCAGGTATTGTCGTCGCCGGTGTCGGTGCAGCACTGCATTTGTCGGGGCGGGCGGCGATTAGTGATTATGATAATCAAGTGAATGAAGCAGGCGCTAGTGGGGTCGATATAGATAAGCTCGAAAGCCAAAAAAACAGCGGCCTGAGGAATCAAAAAATTGGTGTGGCCATGTATGGCGTCGGAGGTGCCGCGATTGCGGCCGGCGCCACCTTACTGGTGCTGAACCGAGCGCGTCCTTATAACCCCACTACGGGGGAATTGATGGATGTTTCCAAAGACAAGTCCAAGGACGACGCACCAAAGTCGGAATCGGAATCAGCACAGCCCGACGCACCTGTTCAGCCTTCAAATGAAAAGGAAAGCGCGGCACCGGCAGTGACATTCCTGCCTGTTCTGTCGCCAGAATCCGCCGGCATAATGGCAACGTTTAGGTTTTAGTTTTTAGAGAAACGCCGACGCATTGTTTTTTTGAGGCCGATAATTCTAATTATTTCGGCCGCCAGTCAGACTCCCCAGAATTGGAAGGAGACAGACGATGAAAAGCTCCATGAAAAAGTTTGTAACCTCAATCGCCGTAGCATTGATGGCTATTGGTCTCGTGAGTTGTACCGAACCAAAGAGCATTACATGCAAAACGGGAATTATTTGTCCTGCAGGAACTAAGTGTGCAGAACATGAAAAGAAATGTTTGTCTCCTGATGACAAAAACAACGGAATTATTTGTGGCGATGGTGTCATTGATGCGGATAAGGGCGAGGAATGCGATGACGGCAATACCATCGACTATGATGGTTGCTCCGCACTCTGTAAATTGGAGTCATGTGGAGATGGCATCGTCCAAAGGCAATTTATAAAACATACTTATGATGAAGAAGGACTTTTAATTATTAGTTCTACTGTGGATCCAACTTCGGTGCGCATCGAAATCTGCGATCCTGGTGAGGCTGGCGTTGGTCCGGAGAAATGTTTGGCTGAGGATGCGATGGGGGGCGATGGGCAAATTGTTCGAGCATGCCAATCTAACCTCCAATGTGGTAACGGCGTTGTGGACCCGGGGGAGGTTTGCGACCACGGAAACGGATTGGGGGGGAATGGATCATTTCATTGCTCCAAAGACTGTGGTTCGACCAATGAATGCGGCAACGGTATTTTGGACAATGATCCCTCGTCTATCGTGGGACGAACACCGGAGGAGTGCGATAAGGGGGATGTCGAGCAGGGTTTGTCAGCCGTCTTCAATCTTACCCAAATTAAACAGGAATGGATTGAAGCAGGACTTCCTCACTGCCTGGATAGTTGCGTTGTTCAGCTTTGCGGCGACGGCAAGGTAAACGGCGACGAGCAATGTGACCCCGGCATAGTGGGCAGTTCTTCGGTTATCTGTAACAGTGATTGTACACTGTCCGAATGTGGCGACGGCATCGTGAACGGGCTGGCAGGCGAAGAGTGTGATGGTGACCTCAATGACGCCAGTCAATGGGCCGAGGATGCAACCACAGGAAAGAAGATTTGGAAGGGAAGCGCTGATTGTACAAAATTCTGCAAGCATAACATCTGCGGCGACGAATACTTTTTCAAGGATAGCGAGGGGAATCTCAAGCCTAACCATAATGGAGAGGTGGAAGAGTGCGATGATGGTAACCGAGGTTCCAACTTCTGTACTCGCGCATGTAAGAAGAATATCTGCGGCGACATGTTCATTGGAAAGATTAAATTGTCCGAAAATGGTCAAAATCTTCCGATAGAATTATTTGTAGATATTTGTGAAGAAGGCAAAGACGACAAAAGTTGTTTCCCTGAACAATGTGACGACGGCCCTGATGGAAGCCGCACCTGTACCAAACTGTGCACCCGATCATCCTGCGGTGACGGCATCGTCAACGAGGTTGCTCAAGAGAAATGTGACTCGGGTGCGGAAGAAAAGGACAACGCCGGCAACTGGGCGAACTGCAATTACGACTGCACACTTCCGGTCTGCGGCGACGGCATCCTGAACGAATCGGCGGGCGAGCAATGTGACCACAATCTAGGCGAGGGGGGCACTATTGGAAACCGTCTGTGTAACTTTGACTGCACTGTCTCCAAGTGCGGCGACGGTAAGATTAACGCTCAGGACGACGAGTACTGCGATCCCGGAGATGCGAGCCGCGATGCCAATGACCCTCTCCACAACTGGGCGACTTGCAACTACGACTGCACCAAAGTGGTCTGCGGCGATAAGCTCGTGAACACAGCGGCGAATGAACAATGCGACCATGGCTTGGGAGAGAACAGTCAGGTTGGAACAGCGGCCTGCAACTATAACTGCACCCTGTCCACATGTGGTGATGGTATAGTTAATAAAGTTGCCGGCGAGGAATGCGATGACGGCAGTCTCGATGATGAGAGCCAATGGAATGTTGATGAAACCACGGGCGTGAGAACATGGAAGGGCAGTGTTCGGTGTAACTCGGATTGCACTTTCTCAGTGTGCGGCGATGGCAAACGCAACGCGGTGGCGAATGAAGTTTGCGACCATAATTTGGCGACGCGTGACTCGACGCAAAATACTTGGGATACAGATGGTATTTCATTGAATCCGGCTTTGTGGACACTTCGGACAGAGGAGCAAGGCGGCAGCGCCAATTGTAATTGGGACTGTAAGTCCGTGAGTGTGTGCGGCGATGGTGTAGTGAATCCGGGTTCTGGCGAGGAATGCGACCATAATCTGGGCGAGGGCAGCGAGACAGGGACGGCCGTCTGCAATTCGGACTGCACCTTTGCAATTTGCGGTGACGGCAAGGTTAATACGGCGGCAGATGAGGTCTGTGACCACGGCCAAGCTGTTCGAAATGCAGATGTAAGCATTTGGAAGGGAGAAGGAGCAGCGCCGGCATTTTTTGATTTGAATGAGGCAGCTTGGACGCTTAGGACCAAAGAAGAGGGCGGCAATGCGGCCTGCAACTGGGACTGCAAATCTGTGAATGCCTGTGGTGATGGAATAGTAAATAAGGCGGCAGGTGAAGTGTGCGATCCCGATACTGGCACTACGTCGGATTCAAAAAAGGCGCAGGCGTTCTCGCTCGCTTGTAATGATGATTGTACAGAAAGTCGCTGTGGCGACGGAAAAATTAATAATTTCAAGGCAAATGATGATGACGCTCCTGTAGAAACCTGTGATGATGCTGGAGGAAATATTACACAACTTTTGATGATGAAGGATGCTCTTGCTGCCTTCTGTACCGGAAAAGATGATCAGGCTGCCATTTTCTTTACGGATGATCAGGATAATAGTTATACATTCTGCAAGAGCGGAAATGTTATATTAGAATATACAGAGTCAGATTTTGCTGATGAAGCACAGCGAGCAGCTGCCAATACGCGTCTGCGCGCGGCTAAAGAATACTATTATGAGACAATTTATTTAGGGGGCGCCTTATATAACAATAAATGTTTTAATAATGCTTTTGCAGCTGAAAATCGTTCTATTGTTTGTCAGAAATCAGAATGTGGTAATGGAAAAATTGATTTTGGAGAGGTGTGCGAAAGCGTTCTCAACGACGATGGAACCATTGCTTACGGCGAGGATGGTAAGCCAAAATATATAGATATTTATGAAAAATCTGTTAGTTATTGTTCGACAGACTGCCGTTCTACTGGAGTGTGCGGTAATGGTATTGTTGATAATACCAATGGGATGGAGGAAGTCTGTGATCCTCCAACGAATGGCTGCTTGATGTGTGAGTCCGGACTTACCTGCGGCAATGGTAAGCTCGAATCAGGCGAGGCCTGTGATACAGGTTCATACTATTTGCCTGATAATCACGGCTACTGTGTCATCAGTGAGAGTAATACACTGGATTCAAACTCTTGGAATTTGGTGATATATAATTCTAATCCTACCGCTTCATACACTTCGGCAGGGGCATGTACCGCAGATGACGTCAAGGGCGAATGGCGAGTGTCTGACGACTCACTCGTAGGGGCTTGTTATCTCCCGACAAACTGTATTCCTGATAGTATCCAGACAAAGTGTCTCAAGAAAAAAGCAGATTTAAGCAAATGTCCTGAGGTGACGACATCGCCATTAGGTGATTGCTATGAACAGATAGAGGCATCTTATCAGTGCAGTATTGGTGTTGAGGGGCCGGTTGGCACTTGGACGGTATCTGCTTGCTGGGTAGGCGATGATTCATCCGGTTCATGGATAGGTGATACACTTGGATGTTGGATCGATAACGTCAAGACCGATGAGATTTCTTATTGCCTCGTTGATGGAAGCAGGTTGTCTTCGACGTGCCTCAAAGATGGCACGCATTTGTCGCAGGCTTGCGTGAGCAATGAAAATAGTGATACGTGGATTCCAAAAGGAAATGTCTGCATTATAGATGGTGAGGAAAATTATTCTGGAAATTATTGTACTATAGGATCTGATATTTATACAACATATAATGGCTGCGCTATTGGCGATGTGCCTGTCAGTAGCGTGGAAAGATGCGTCATCGATGGAGTACCGCAGGCATCTACATCTTATTGTGCTGTGAGTGAAACTGATTTGAGTAAATTCACTCAAGTTTCATTCTGTGAAATCGATGGCCAGCGTGTCGAGCAGGGCCAGAAGTGCAGTATCGAGTCAGTTTATGCGTGCTTTATCGACGGAGAGAAAAAGACCTCTGTTGAATTGCAGGGTTGTTACATTGAAAATGTTTTGAATTCGGAGATTACGTCTCAGGAAGAGTGTGAGACAGAAGGAATCGGGGGAACATGGAATCCGACATATTCAGTGGCGAGCCAGACAGAGTGTGAGGCCCATCGTGGAACTTGGAGTATAGATGTTGTTGTTACTGTTGAGAATTGCATTGAAAATGGTGGGGAGATTATCAATGTCGCTTTGACTTCTGCCAATTGTGCCAGTGAATTTGCAGGAACTTGGCAGGAAATAAGCCTCAGTACGGCATCTTTGTGTCAGGCGAATGGAGGTTATTGGCTGGAATCTGTTCTCAATGCTTCTAATTGCGCGGCGAATGGCGGCGAATGGATGCCCATTGATTTGACCGAAGATAATTGTGCATCCGTGGCGCAGGGAACATGGACAGCCTTTAATCATACGCAGAGTTCCTGTGAGGATGAAGACGTAGGCGGACATTGGACTGAAGTCAGTCTGGACGGAGCCAATTGCGGCACCGTGGGAGGGGAATGGCGTGAGATCGATGCGACTTCTGCCAATTGCGGTCATTTTGGTGGAACGTGGCAGAACGTTGAGATTGCGAATCAGGAAAGCTGCGTGCTCCTTGGCGGTGACTGGAATGCTGTCACCGAAGACACGTGCAGAGCTCTGGGCAACGGTACTTGGACTGCTGCCGCTTTGGATAATAAGGAATCCTGTGAGAACGAATTTGGTGGGAAGTGGGATACCAATAGATCTTTGAGCGCAGCTGACTGTACCAGAAATAACGGCACAATGAAGGAGCGAGGAAAAGTCAGCGATAAGCGTGCATGTAATTCCTATGGCGGAAATTGGACGCCTAAAGAATTTTCAGGAAATACTTGCGGTACATCGGGAGATGAAACGCAAGCCGGCGAAGGGGAATTACTCGCCATTTGTGTGACGAAGAGCTGCAACTTGGCCACCTGTGGCGATGGCTATGTCCAGACCAACATTCCGAATGTCGCAGATGGCGAAATGCAGACAAATCCGGAGCTGATTACTGCGACGGAGACTTGTGATCACGGTTCAGGAAAGACAGAGGACTCCAGCTTCGGCGGTATGGCTGTTGATAAGGATGGCTATGCGCTGGTTGGTGCTGTTGCGGGGCAGCCTATGGATGGTGCCTCAAATTACTGCAATTATAACTGCCAAATTAACGAATGTGGTGACGGCATTACCAACGCTGCAGCCGGTGAGCAGTGCGACTGGGGGATGAGCGGTGACGTCTATAATGGAATGGAATACTGCCCGAATATGGCAAGCACCTGCGACGTTTGTACAAAAGGTGCGGCTGGTAAAGGTGGATGTGTTTGGAAGCATGTTGGCTGTGGTAATGGCAAGGTCGAGTATTTTGAGAATACTGGTGTCAAAGAGATTTGTGACACAATAATAGATAGTCATGGTAAGTTTGGTTTAGTTGATGGAACCCTTTACGTCAAAGCTCAGACGGACTGCAATGCCAACGGCGGTTATCCCTGCAATGTTTGCTTGAATTGTTCAGAGGCTAAAAAGTATTACAGCGTCACGGCGGTTCCAGACAATGAGCACGGAACTATTGTCGCGAGCAGCATTGGAATTTATTGCAACAGCACATCGTCGGGAGCGCTTTGCAGTGTTTTGACTGACAGGAATGCTGTTGAGCATCCAGTTGAGTTCCAGGCTATTCCGGAAGAGGGCTATCGTCTTGCGAACTGGAACTATCCCTCAGATGTCTGTGAGGTTACGACGAGTGACGACGAAAATCGTCAATATGTTTTGACATGTAAGGCAGAACTCATTGATTCTACCGATAGTTTGAAGAAGCTGACCATCGGCGCTGTTTTTGTGGCCGAAAACTATAATGTTGTTGTTTCTAATGCGGCGCCTGACGGTCAGGTCGTTAAAGTTGTTGATGAAACGACCAATGTACTTGGCTCTGTTTCAGGTATCTGCACGCAGCCAGAAGGGGCGCAAACGCATGCTTGCGGATGTGCGCTTGATGAGGCCGCGGTCAATTACGTCTGCTCTGGTTATGCAGGTGATACAATTACATTAACTGCCACGCCTAACGCCGCTGATGGTTATGTATTCATTCGGTGGGAAGGCGGATGCCCCAATGTGAAGCTGAATTATGTCGGCGACACGAATACGGTTGCATCGGCGGAATGCACCGGCGTCGTTGGCACTGGCTGGGACATTCAGCCTGTCTTTAAGAAGCAATACAAACTGCACTATGGCATTGCGAGTGTGAATGCCGAGGGCGGTTCGATTTCGTCCAGTGTCGCATCTGATACGCTGCTCGATGCGGACAGTGAAGTTGCCCTAGTGGCGGTGTCGAACCCCGGTTACACCTTTACCGGCTGGGGAACGACTGCCACGGTCGAGACACCAGACTTTACCTGCCTCGACAACAGCAATACGTCAAATCCCTGCATTATTAGAATGACGCATGATACCGACGTTTTCGCCTTCTTTAATGCGATTAATCCGACAATTGATATTTCCAGTCGGATTGAGAATGTGGGCGAAGGCGAGCCGCAGATTTTGTGCAACAGCAATAGTGGCGATGAGGGAGAGGGAACGACCTCGGCCGATTGTGTTGAATTCCAGTGCCGCGAGTCTGGCAATGCCTCAGACACTTGGGGAGACTGCTCCAGATATGCGACGCACGATTATTATACGAAGACCATCGAAATTAAGCGCCATGAAACCGGCGTTGCTGCTGAGTCCGCTTATTATCAATTCACCTCGTGGACTGGATGCACCGCTGGCTGTGATGAAGCTGCAGCATCTAATATGTGCTGCCATTTGACGTTGGTCAGCTCCAACACGGACTTTGTTGTAAAGGCCAATTATGCCAGCAATAAGATGCGCGTTGATTTCTCGACGCAATACGATGTCACAGGCGAAAATGCCGTCTTTAATTGTGCTGACAGAGATGACAGCGGCAAGAATGGTCTGTGTTCCGATTTAGTCTTTGAACGGAATGCTGTCGTCACGGCATCTCTGAGCCTCGAAGGTTCTACGTGTCAGAGCGACAAGTTTATTTCCATGCGGGACCATGATGATGAGGACAAACTCATTCAGGCCTATTGTGAATGCGTTGGTGGTATCCTGACGAATTGTAAGGGATGCGGCGAGGATGAAGCCACGGGTGACGAAGGTAACAATGATGCTAGTACGCCTTCCGGTGATGAAGGTGATGTGGATGCTGGCAATGTCACGCCTGATGATGAAAACGATGCAGGTGAAGGTGATGAGGGCGACGAGGACGCGGAAGTCATCCCGGGCGGCGGCGAGAGCGGCAGCGGAATGGTCTGCACGGCAAAAGAGCAGTACCACAAGACGTTGGAAGGCGGCGTTCCCTCGCTTCAACTGACACTGGATCAGAACAGGACTGTGGATGTCACCTATACCCGCGCTTCGACGGCGAAGGTGAGCATTGCGCCTTACCTCGGCTCCAATATCAATGGTACCGTTACGCTGACCACTTCGGCTTCAGCCAATGTTGCCGGCGCCATTCAGGGAATTGTTGCCTACTGTTATGGCGAGTCGAAGGGGAATTGCTCCGCTGATGTGGGACTCAATCTCGAATTGAAGGCCGACGCTGAAGCCGCCGATGGCTATGAGTTTGTCGGCTGGCGCATCACTGGTTCGGGCAGAACAGGCGAATTTATCAATGCGACGGCCCCCATCATTACATTGACCAGTGATACCGCTGTGGTTCCGATTTTTGCGCCCTCTTTGAGCGTTTCCATGAATCGGAGCATTGCGGCGGCGCAGATTCGTTGTGGCTTTGATGTTGTGGCTGACGCCAGCAATAATCTCCTGATTAGCTGCCGCAGTGCGGAAGGAACGAATTGCGAAGGCGTGCTCGATACGACGACCACGGCAGGAGAATCGCACTGCCTCCCGGCAGATGGTTCTGATTATGTGAATTGCGCCGCTAATAGTGTCAAATACCGCATCAATTCCAGCGATTGGAATGACGGCAGCGACGGATATTATATGTACCGCGCCTGCAATGGAGGTCAGATTATTGAGACGCACACCACCAGCGGAGTTCATAACAACTCGTCATCCGAGGGAACTCCGGTTCTGGTCAATGGCGAGAGCGGGAAACCCGCCCACCGCTGTGTAATTGCCTCCAATACCGGCAAGGAATGCAATGGGGCGTATGCTTACGGGACGCAGATTGCGCTGGAAACGTTGTATCTGGATACCTATGATGAACCGCAGTGGAAGATTAACGGTGCATTTGTGGATTCTGGTCGAATATATTCCTATACGGAAGGCGAGGGCGAAACTGCCAGAACTTATTATGGATATAATCTGTCGTTTGCGGGCCTGACGGACGCAATGGCCAATTATACCATCAGCACGAAGCAGCAAGTTGCCTATGAAAATAATACGTCTGTCTATGGGTGCTATATTACTCAAAATGACAGCAAGACACTGAATGAGGACATCGAGAGTTCAACAGATTGCGATGCAGTTGGCGGCTCCTGGGAGCTGGTGTCTGAACCAGGTGTAAATGATGATATTGAATGCTGGCAATATGGCTGGGTGGCCAATGTGGATACGTATGGAATGGAAAGTGATATTAGTTCTGGCATACCCCAAGCGTTAGATAGTGCTCCAGCCATTACAACTACACACTATTTGACACGCGAGGGGACACAATCTGGGTCTCTACGACAGACAAAAACCAGAAATATTGTCAATCCTGGTTATGAATTTGTTGCAAGTAAAATAGGCTCTTCGGCGGAAGAGTGCGCTATGCTTGAAAAAAATGAAAGCCTAGCAGGAACGACCTTCTTCCTGTTAAAGGTAAAAGCCAGTACAGATCGTGAGATGAATTGGCGTTCGAGGACTTCTAATCCATATACGAATTCGACGTATGTTAATGGTTTCGAACAGAATACGTATTGTTCAGAACAACTGAGTGAGCGGGTGGTAACGGTGCAACGAAATGTTGTTCAAAAACGTCTATGTAAGGAGGGAGGAAGCAACAGAATTTGTGGTGGTAATTATTATTGTCGGCCGTTTGAGTGCTATAGCGATGACAAATGTTATAGATATGAAAGTTCGACAAACCAAAATGGTTACGTTTTATGTGACTCAGATGGAAAGTATAAAAATTCAGGCTATACAAATGTGACACATTTGGTGCAGGATTGGCCCGCACCTAATAATCTTACAACGTGGGAAATAGCGGAAGACTGGTCTATCGTAAGTAGTGTAACAAATGATTCACCTTCTTGGGAAAATTGGATATGTAATACTGCACCGATCGCACTTCCTGTACCGAATTACAAAGGCTATTCAACAACATGTTTACCGAGTGCGGAGAATTTGAATGACGAAAATGAATTCAAACGTTTCGTAACTTCGGCCGCAGATGTTGATTGGAATAATGAGACAACCTGCGCAGGTTATTTCTATGTCCGTCTGGATTCGCTGTCCGAGGGCACAACATCCTTTGCTTACAGTCCCAAGAACGTTGTCATGGAAATCCCTGGAGAAGGGGTCGCATGGAAATCAATTAAGGTCGCGGATAATGCGACATCAGCGGATGTTCCAGTCACGGCTTCTAAGACGATCACTGCTGTTCCTGGGCAAACGGTCATCGCTATTGCGGAAGCCAAGGCCAATTACAGCATGGCCGATTGGGTGATTACCGGCGCTACTTGCCAGCACGAATCCACGGAGGCCTATTCCAAGGCCATCTGCCAGTTCGTGATGCCTGTGGGCGACGTTACCTTGAAGCCGGTGGCTCAGGAGACGAGCCACACCTTGAAACTGGCCGTGTCTGGCGGAACGGCTACATGTGCCATTGCCGCTGCTGATGCTGCTGACTGCTCTGCGGAAGGATTGACCTACTCCAGTGCGAATTGTCAGCGTGAATCGAATACAATCGCATCAACGACGAAGCTGTGCGTCAAAGTGGTGCCGACGGATGACACCTATGAGCTCCTTGGCGAGCCTCGCTGCTTCCTGGGCACCGACTTGGCGTCTGCTGCCAATCAGAGTGAATGCGAAGGTCTGACGGGGTGCTACGTCACCGGAGATGATGATAGTGTGGTTAAGGATGCGGAAATTGAAGAGTCCGCCTGTGTCGGTGCGAATCAGACATGGAAGACCGCGACGTGGCAGAGCACCATCAACGGGACCAGTGACGTCACTTACTCCTGCATTTCTTCCGACGATACGAATTATCCAACCGTCATCACATCCTTTGTGGATGGAGCACAGGTGGGCAAGACATGTCTGGTGAATATGGCCACGGATAATACGGTCAGCGCCAACTTCACCCGCAAGCCCCAGCTCTCTGCTTCCATCATTCCTCCGAAGACCGAAGGCAGCGATGAGGGCGGCCGCAATATGTCGTGCGGTTATAAGTTTGGCTTGGATACCGAAGTATTCCACTGCCTCAATGAGTGGATGACTCACGACACGTATTACTTCTCAGGAACGAACATTCAGCTGAACGCCGAGCTTGGAACCGACGGCTATGAGTTCCTGGAATCCAACAATAGGCAGAGCTGCAACGGCGGCACTTGGGCCCCGAATGCGGTCTGCTCCTTCATTATGAGCGGGCCCAAGACCTACTCCGCGTATGCGCTCTTCTCGCTCAAGCCGTTGCTGAATGTTGTCTTCACGCCGACTGACGGCGGCACGCTCCATCATGCGGACGTGGCGTGCGACAGTCCTGAACTTGCCTTCGGTGAGAGCACCTGGTCTGTTGGAGCCACCAGTGAGACGACGGGATCCGACCACTGCCTCAAGGCCACGCCCAGCTCGTTCTATGAGTTCCTGACGACGAACAACATGACGACCTGCAATGGCGGTGAGTGGACGGCGGCTGGTGCCAGCGAGCCTACTTCATACCTGTGCAGTGTCCACATGACGGAAAATGCGGGCGATGCCCATGTGAACGCCATCTTTACACGGCGCCCGGTCATCACCGTTTCCAGCAACGCCGATGCTTCTACCGGCACCATCGCCTGCTGTGATACTACATGTAAGAATAGCACCGACGGCTCCTATAAGTGCTGCACGGGCGCCGACTGCTGCACGGACGGCTTCGTTGCGGTATCTTCGCCCACGACTATCCCGTCCGGTGCTCAGTTCCCGGTGGCGAGTGGCGACAGCTTCTGCGTTCAGGCAAACGTCCTGGCTGCGCACACTCTCTTTGATCTGGAGAACAGCAAGTGTCCCGGTGCCACGGAGAACAAGTGGACAGTTGTGACGGAGAACGAGTCCTATCGATGCAACATCGCCGACATTACCAACACGGGCGCCTACACCGACACCTCGGTCACTGCCGGGTTCATGAAGGATGGCGCTGCTGCGACGACCGTGATCGCCCACGGCGACGGCCTTGTTCAGTGCAAGACCATCAAGACTGCCGATGCGGCCACCTGCGCGGACGGGCTGACAGGCTTGGCTGCATGCGGTCATTCCACCGACATCACCCATTATCTGGGTGCCGATGAAAGCCTCTGTGTGGTGGCTGCTGGCAGCGACAGCACCCATACTGAGCTGAACAAGGCGATGTCCTTCGCCGGTTGCACTGGTGGTTCTTGGTCCGATGAGGGCGTCTGCGTTGTGGCGGCCGGCAATCCCACTGTGGTCGTCAACTTCACGGCGAAGCCGAAACTGACCACATCGGTGGTTGGAAGCGGCAAGCTGGTGTCCTGCGAGAACAGCAGCACCGAGGTTGCAGCGGAAACCTCGTATCACAGCTATGCGAGCGTCGCAGGTAGTGCCTCATCTGTCGATGTGTGTGCTTTGCCTGCTGAGGGCAACACCATGGATACGGCCAGCGGATGCCCCGGAAGCAGCTGGAACTACGTTGGGAATTCCTACAAGTGTACAGTCACAATGGACAGCGATAAGGCTGTTCAGGCATCCTTCACGACGATTCAGACATATGATGTCAATGTAACGAACAGCGGCAATGGTTCGCTCAAGTGTGTGCATCTAGATACTGGTGCGGATTGCTCCAGCGCTAATTTCGCTACAGCTTCCGATTGTGGCGTGAAATACACGCTGACGAAGCACCTGAATCCTGCGACCAATGAGGAAACACTGGATTACCTCTGCGTTCAGGCTTCTACCGATGCGGACTACATCTTTAAGGCAAATACATCCTTCTGTCCGTCCGGAGTGTGGACGACTGATGCCGTCACGGGCAACAGCCTCTGCTCCGTCAAGTATGGCGAAAGCACGGCAACTGTGGTGGCGACCTTCAAGGCGCAGCCGAAGCTGACTGTGGCTCTGAATTGTCCGTTGGAATATAATGACTGCGGCAATATCACTATTTCGCCTACACTGACGGCTGATGGTGATTCGACCAATGTTTACCATGTGGCGGCAGGTACCGAAGTAACGCTGTCGGCAACCATTGCGGACGCGGCGAAGGATGCTGTTGAATTCTTGGCTGCCAATAACAGCGGCTGCCCGTCCTCACTCGGTTGGGAAATAAATCCTGATCATGACCTTGCGATCTGCATCTGGACGATGGGAGAGGACAGCATAACCATCGAGCCGCGAGCGAGCGTGAAGCCTCTGCTGACGGTCAATTTGGGTGAAGATGCAGCCATAAACGGTGACAATCGCGTGAGTTGTGTCTCTCCGTTCGCCAATGTGGCTGATGCGACTTCGTACCACCTCACTGGTGAGAACGTGACGGTCTGCGTCCAGCCGGGTCCGACGCATACTCTCAATATGGGCAACGGATGTGATGGCCGGATGTGGACCTTGTTAGACAGTGCGAATGGAATCTATTCCTGCACTGTCACTATGGACAGCAATAAGACAGTGACCGCGACCTACACCGACATCCCCAGCTATACGGTAAGCATCAACGGCAACGGGATGATGTGCGCGAAGTCCACGGTGAACGTTGGCTCGGAAAATTCGGTGGATTGCACGTCACTCACTTACACCACCGCTTGCGGCACCTCGCAGACGCTCACCATGCAGGACAATAAAGGTGAACCGGCTGACACAGTGGATGTTCTGTGTATTAAAGGTGTGAGCACTGACGATTTGTTCTTCGATGCGGCGGCTTCGTCCTGCGACGGCGCGGCGTTCACTGGCGGTACTCCTGTCAATGGCGTTGTGGACAGCGGCTACTGCAAGGTCGTCTATGGTAAGGATGCGGCGGTGACAGGGGCCACCCGTGCTCAGCCCACATTGACCTGCCAGAACGTCTGCACGCCGACGCTGACCGGATGCAGCGGTATTACTGTTTCGGGTGATTTGTGCAGCAAGCAGGTCAAAGCCGGAACGGAGATTCAGGCGACGGTGGATGCTTCGGCCAATGAGAATTATGAATTCCTGGCGGCCAGCAATACCACCTCGTGCAATGGCGGCGCTTGGACTGGCAACAGCTGCACGTTGATTATGTCGGCAGCTGGAAACAATGAGGTGAGAGCCAACTACTCGCTGAAGCCGATGCTGAACTTCTCCTCCACCTGCTCACCTGAGCTGACAGGCGGCGTCTGCACAGCTCCCACGGTGACCGTGGGCGGAACGGCACTCACCAGCGGCAGTTATATCGCCACTGACTCCACCGTTTCTGCGGCGGCAAATGCTCCGGAGAATTACGAATTCCTGCCCGCCAACAATGCAAATACCTGCAATGGCGGTGTCTGGACCGGCAATGCTGCGGATGGCTACACCTGCAGTTTCACGGCAACGGGCAAGGAGAGCTACAGCATTACGCCTGTCTATAGCCAGAAGCCGAATGTGACGGCCGAAGCGGTCTGCTCGCCTGCTTTGTCTGAGGGCACGTGCGGCACTCTGACCTCGGAGACCACCGGCTATCAGGCGACCGGCACCTCCATCACGGTGACAGCCGCTGCCACGGGCAATTATGAATTCCTGCCTGCCAATAATGGCACCACCTGCAATGGCGGCGCATGGACCAAGCCCGAAAACAGCGATTACACCTGTACATTCGTTGCGAATGCCAATGCCACCAATTCAGTGCGGCCTGTCTTTACGCAGAAGCCGAAGCTGACGCTGGTTCAGAGACCCAGCAGCAGTGCGACTTTCTACGACTGCACGGGCGAGGAGGCCTCAGCTATTTCGGAAACTGAGCTCTATTACGCAACAGGCACCTCTGTCAGCATCTGCGTCACCACCGGCGCGGGTTATACCTTTAATGATTCAGCCTCGACCTGCCCCGATGGTTCCTGGACGGACAGCGGCACGATGAAGAAATGCTCTGTCACCATGAATGGCGACAAATCCATTGTTGTCGTTTCGGATGCTCAGAATGCGGGCGCGCTGTATGTTTCATCAGAAGGAACTGGCGCAGGAAGTCTGCAATGTGCTGTAGGAACATATAAATATTATAATGGTTGGGGAGAAAACAATGTTTCTACTAGTAATTTAACATGTCCGCCTGATGGCAGCTCGTATTCATCCTGCGATGCGTCATATATATTAAATAGTACTACTGGGCCTAGTTATGGTTGGAATAATTCTCAGAACTCATACAAGAAATACCTCTGTGTCCAAGAATCGCCCGATAGCAACAGTTTCATGGATAGCAATACATGCAATGCTATTGGTGGAAACTGGACAGAGAGCCGAGCTCTTTGCCGGATTAATTATAATACCAGCGGCGGCTTGAACTTCGTATTTACAAAATACCCCACGGTGAGCGCTTCGATCCAGTGCATGCCTGCTCCCGAAAGTGGTACTTGTGGAACGCTCACTGGACCGACTCCGGCTCAGATCACGAGTGATAGTACTTCGGTCTCGGTGAGTGTGACGCCGAGCAGTGACTATGAATTCCTCACATCCGCCAATTCAGAGACCTGCTCGACGACTTGGACGTCTTCAGGGGACACATGGTCATGCAACTGGACCATGGGACTCCACGACGCCAATGTATCTGTCACACCTGTCCTCACCAAGAAGCCTCAGCTGACTGTGAGCATGGGCGAGGGAATGCAGATTGTGGCATGTAATGGTGAGACGGAGGTCGTGACATCGGGTGCTATATACACCACGGGAACCTCGGTGAAGGTGTGTGTCGGTGTGACGGATTCCTCGTATCGCTTTGACCCGGAAACAGATTCGGGATGCCCGGCAGCGGCAGGCTGGCAGAACGACGGCGCCACTGGCAATTATAGCTGTCAGCTGACCATGGTCGGCGACAAGGTGGTGACAGCCAGCGCCGTCATCAAGCCTTACCTGGCTCTTGTGGTGGAACCGACGGGCAGCGGCGCCTTTGTGGCCTGCCCCGATGACGCCAGCTCCGTGGTGGCGAGCGGCTACTACTACGGCAATGTCAATATCTGTGTTCAGGCAAATGCTGGCTATGAGTTCAGCGCCAGCGGTTGGACTGAGACTGCAACGGCGGGCATTTACAAGAAGACGGTAAATGTCACTTCCAGCCAGATGGTGACGGCGACCTTCATCCCGATGCCTCAGTTGACCGTTAACTTGCTGCCTGAAGCGGGCGGTTCCACTGTGGACTGCACCTCGGGCAACGCGGCCACAGTGGACGGCCCCTATGCCACGAACAGTTCGGTCGATGTCTGCGTCAAGGCGGCTGAAAATTACGCCTTTGATGTGACTTCTGCCTGCGGTGCGGGCAACTGGAGCGCTCTGACGGGCGAGCAGGCGGGCATCTACACGTGCTCTGTGACCATGAGCGGCGATCAGAGTGTCAGCGCATCGTTCACATCACTGACGCGCACTGTCTCTGTCAGCGCCAACGGCTCCGGAACGGTGGCCTATCAGGTCATCTCTTCGGGGACCTGTGCCGACGCGACTGAGGGTGCCTATGCGGCCGTAACGGAAGACATTGGCCTCAACTCAGGTGACACGCTGTGTGTCAAGGGAACGGTCACTGGCGCGGACGATGAGTTCAAACCCACGGCCTCGACCTGCCCCGGAACTCTCACCGGAAGCATCTGTTCAGTGGCTTACGCTGACGTCGAATCGGTTTCGGACCGTCATGTCATCATGACATTCGGTGCCAAGCCTGTCGTCACGGTCAATGTGACCGGCGACGGACAGATCGTGGCCTGCGAGGCAAGCGGAGCTGCATTCGTCAGCGGAGCACATGTGGCTACCGGCGGCACGGCCGACATTTGCGTGAAGGCGAGCGACGGGTATCAGTTCAACAGTTCAGTGGGCTGCCCCGGAACCGACGGTTGGACGGCCAACGGCGATAATTACAAGTGCCACTTGGCCGTCAGCGGTGACACCAATGTTTACGCCGGGTTCAACGCGGTGGCGGCCAGCCAGATGACGGTCCTCGTCAACTCCATCGGCGGGGCGTCCAAGTGCCAGGTTATTGATGCCAACCTTAGCTGCCCTGTTGTTGGCGATGTCAGCTACACTGCATGCACATCCTCGTATGTGGTGGCACAGGATAAACAGCTGTGTGTCACTGACGGCAACGATGCCAGTGCTCATGTGGAGCTGAATACTGCGTCCAGCTTCTGCGCAGGGCAGACCTTTATGGGCAAGCTCTGCGACGTTCCCTACACAGACAATAATCCCAAGACAGTGGTCATGGTCTATGCGGCCGAGCCCACGTTGACTATTAACGCGCCGGCCAATTCCTGGACGCTGTATGAAGGTGGTGCCTGCACTGGAACGGCTATTACCAATCTGCAGCATCCCACAGGAACTCAGCTGTGCGTGAAGGCTGGGACTGTTGCTGGCGCCACCTTTGACCCCAGCGATGGATGCAACAGCGGTGCATGGACGCAGATGGGCATGGGCGAGGATTACACCTGCAATGTGACGATGGCCGCCAATTCGGCTGTGACGCTGAACTTCATCGGCACAGGTACGCTGGCAGTCACTACCAACCTGACCGGTGAGCCGCTGCCCGACTATTACGAGGTCTTCAATGGTGCGTGCGGCACGGAGAATCCTGCTTCTGCGGTGGTAGGTAACTTCAATGAAGGCACCACCCTGTGTGTGAAGCAGAAGGCCGTGACGGGTTATACCTTCAACGATGCCTCCGGCTGCCCGGGCACTGGCTGGACGCTCAACGGCAATGTCTATCAGTGCGAAGTCACCATCGCGAAGGGCGTCACCAGCACCGTGACGATGAACTACGCAGCCAGCGCGGCATTCAGCATCGCCGTTTCGGGCGGTACGGGTTACACCGATTACAGTGTGGCGACAGGCACCTGTGCTTTGGCCAGCAGCTTCGCGACGCTGAGCGGCACTGAGAGCTACCCCGTCGGCCAGCAGCTGTGCATCAAGGCTCTGGCTGAAGACGACGCGCATCATCTGGTGCTCGACACGACCCGCGGCTGTATGTGGAGCGATGCCGGTGAAGGTTATTATGTCTGCGATGTAACCGTCCGTGCGCCCAGCACAGCGATGACGATCTATGTCAATCCTTGGGGGACCCTGACGGTGGGCACTGGTGTGACCGTGACGCAGAATGCCTGTGGTGAAACAGCAGGCGGCAGCGTCGCGGACAACGCGCAGGTCAAGAGTGGTACGGTTCTGTGCGCCACGGCCTCCAAGACCAATCTGCTGACGACGGAAGGCTGCCCCGGCGGAACGTGGGATACCACCGGCAGCGATGCCACCTGCCAGTTCACGATGGGATCTGGAAACGCCAGCGTTTTGGCCAATTACGAACTGCCCGAAGGTCAGAAGACCCTGACCATTATGCCCAGCGGCACGGGGGCTGTGGTTTATACGGGCGCCTGCACGACGGTGACGGCCGAATCCACAACGACTTCTGCGACGGCGTTTGATGCCAACACTGCGCTTTGTGTGGTGGTGGACGATGAGGATACCACCAACCACCGCAGTCTCGATGTCAGCGCCGTCTGCCACGGCACGGCCAACTGGACCGATATGGCCAATCTGACGGGCAAGCACGGGTGCGACATCACCATCGGCAGCGAGAATGTGACGCTTGCACTCTCCTACATCGCCTATGGCCAGGTCTCCTTAGTTGGCACGGCCACCGGCGCGGCCCTTTACAGCTCTGACTGTGGACACGTGACTGCCGAGACGGCAACGTTGACGAGCGGCGATTATCTCAAGGCAGGTGTCAGCGTGTGCGCCAAAGTCACAGCGCCCGGGGAGTATTTCGACAGTGCGTCGGGTTGCAATGGCGGCGCTTGGACGGCCTCCAGTAGCGACTATATCTGCGATGTCACCATCGTCTCCGACACCAATACTGCCGTTACCCTGAGTTACTTCGACTCCACAGAGTTGCATGTAACTGCGGCTGCCGGATCGGCTGCATTCAGCGGAGTCACCGTGGCTGCCTCGACTTGCAGTCAGGCTATTTTAGCTAATAGCACGTTCAGTGAGGTGGCAGCTTCCTACCGGAGTGGCACCTCAATCTGTGTGAAGGTGCCTGCTGACGATGCGACGAACCATTCCAGCTTTGACGCAGCGACATCCACTGGATGTCTGTGGATTGCCCGCGAGAATGAGTACATTTGCGATGTTTCCATGAGCGGCGACTCGGTGACGCTGACACTGAACGCCATTGCTTGGCCGGTGCTGACCAATGCGGCTGGACTGACGGTGAAGACGGGCAATTGCACCAGTGGAACAGCTGTGGAATTCGATGCTGAGGCTCACACCGCTTCCATCAAGGCTGGGACGGTGCTGTGCGCTTCTGTTGCTGCCGACAATGCATCCTCCAGCATCGACACGACGACAGGCTGCCCTGACAGTGCCTGGGTGGTGGATGGTGCGACGGCTGCCTGCACATTTGCGATGCCTTCCAGTGCAGCGGCAATTGCTGCGAGCTATACCGCTTGGCCGGTGCTGACGAAGGGCTCGGGAGTGACGGTTTATGCCGCGGCGAATGGCGTCTGCACAGCCACCGAGATTACCGAATCTCAGGTCAAGGCAGGGACAGCTTTGTGCGCACAGGCTGCCAAGACTTCCGGTGAAGACCCCGTGCTGAACATAGTTTCTGATGCCGGTTGCCCCGAGGGCACGTGGAATACTTCAGGCGAACAGGCCGTCTGCCTGTTTGCGATGGGCGCCTCTGCCACCAACGTCACGGCCAGCTATGCTGCTGGTTCCCCTGAACCTCCGGTGAACTATACGCTGACGCGCTCCATCGAAGGTATTGAGGTGAGGGCAGGGCTATGCAGTGCGGCAGAGCCAGCGACACCGCTGACATTCATCGCTAATAGCATCGAAGTCGAGGCAGGAACTTACTGCGCCACCGTTGCTGCCAGTGGGACAGGGACGGTTCTCGATCAGATGTCTGGTTGCCCGGGCAGTACTTGGACGGTAGATGGTGCGACCGCAGTCTGCCAGTTTACGGTGTCCGCCAACACGGCCATTTCAGCACTCTATGAGAACGTATATGACTTTAACGTTCAGCTGGCCGTGGGTTCAGCTAATTATTCTGCCTACACTGTATCAGAGACTAATTGTGAAAGCGCTACGTCCAGTACGTTTGCCAGCATTTCTCTGCCGCAGTCCTACAAGGCAGGGACTTCCCTCTGCCTGAAGGCCTTGGCAGAGGATGAAGCCAATGCGTCGAGCTTGGATACCTCGAGTGGATGCCTGTGGATTCCTCAGAACAGCGGCAGTTACTACCTGTGCGATGTGGCTATCGGCAGTGCTGCAGTGATTAAGACGCTGAACGCCGTTGCCTGGCCTGTTTTGACCAATGCGGGCGGCCTGACGGTGAAGGAGGGCGATTGCGCCAGTGGAACAGCTGTGGATTTCGGCGAAGGCACCACTTCCGTTGTCAAGCCAGGCACAGCGCTGTGTGCCTCTGCTCCTGCTGACAGCGACAGTTCCAGCATCGACACGGTGTCTGGATGCCCGGGCAGCGTCTGGGTGGTCTCTGGTGAGACTTCGACCTGCACCTTCGAGATGCCTTCCAGTGCGGCATCGGTTGCGGCCAGTTACACAGCGTGGCCGGTCCTGACGAAGGGATCGGATGGTGTGACGGTTAAGAGAGGTGACTGCACTGCCGGAACCGCAGTGGACTTCGGCGAAGGCACCACCGCATCCATCAAGGCAGGAACAACGATGTGTGCTCAGGTGAGTGCCTCAACAGGGGATCCTGCGAGGTCGATTGGCACAGAGACCGGCTGCATTGGCGGTTCGTGGCAGATCATTGAGAACTCTGCCGTCTGCATTTTCACCATGCCGTCCGCTGATGCCACTGTGAAGGCTGTGTATGCACCAGTTCATTGGTGCGCGGCGCCTAATCCCGCCACGGTGACGTCCGGCAACGTCGTTGTGGATTTGGAGCTTTATGATCCCGCAAATGTCTTGACGGCAGAGCACGTCGTTTTCGCCTACGGAACCTCAACGACCAGCGAGGCTGGGTGGCTTTCGATAAATGCAGTCAAAGGTGAGAAGACAGGAAATAACGATCACTATCGGGCGACCGTCAGCACAGAGGCCTTTGACGCTCTGGAAGCCGGCACGCCCTACAACTTCGTCTTTAAGATCAGTGCCAACGGGACCGACTGGTTCTACTGCACGCCTGCTGGACCGACGCAGGTTCTGTCTCAGGCCACCGGAGGCATGGGAACGATGACCAGAAGCGCCGACTAAGGCAGTTCGGCAAAGAGCTATTCGCAGCACGGGAAAGCCCCTCGCCAATTACGAGGGGCTTTTTCTTTCTCCGCCGTTTCTCTGCGCGGGCAGGCTGCGCGGCAATTCCCCCCAACGTTTTGCTTGATTTTGTCGCTGCCGTTCGACTAGAGGCCGCGCCCGTTTTTGGGCTTGTAGCTCAGCTGGATAGAGTGTTGGCCTCCGAAGCCAAAGGCCATGGGTTCGAATCCCATCAAGCCCGCCACGAAACCGGAACCAGGTCCTCCATGCTGGTTCCGGTTTTTTTATGCCCCGAAGAAGGAGAACGGTGTGTCCGCAGACGCGATTCTTCATTCGCTGAGACGGCCCGTCCGGCACTCCTCTTCCGTCAGGTAATTTTCCAGAAACGGAATGGCGCGCAGCGTGTCTGTCAGAGCGGCTGGCGTATCCTCGGGGGCGGCTGCATCGGCGGCGTAATGGACGCGCACGAGGCAAAGCCCTTCGGCCGGGGCGCGAAAAGGATGGGGTTTCTCACCGCGGACCATGGCCAGGAGGGACTGTTCGTCGGTGAGACCTGTGCCAAAGGCCAGGGCAGCGGCCATGAGACTGCGGACCTGATAGCGGCCAAAGCCGGTGCCGCGAATCTCCGTGAGGATGCCGCGGCGCTCATCGGCTTCGAGAAGGCGCGGCGCTGTGATTTGGCGCGCCTTGCTGCCGTCGCGGGCGCGGGAGGCAGAAAAGGCAGAAAGGTCGGGCTGAGCAGACAGAATTTCCAGAGCAATGCGCAGCCGGTGCGGGTCCACGGAGTCCTGGATGTGGCCGGCTTCTGTGTCACAGCCGCCTGGCAGCCTCGGCCATTTTGTTTCGTCTTTGCTGCCCGCGAGGACGGATGCCGAGAGCCGATAGCGGTACGTTTTGCCTGTGGCCGACCAGTGGGCGTGGAAGGAGGGCTCCGCCGGGGTCAGGGCGCGGACGCGAAGCGTGGAAGGCAGCGTGTCATTCAGAAGGCGCTGCATGGCCGCGCAGTCCACGTCGGATCGCGTCTGGAAAGAGATGGCCTGCCCCAGAGCCTGCACGCGGGCGTCGGTGCGGGAGGCGCCGAAGGGCGAGGCGCCGATGCCGATTCGATGAAGCGCGGAGGCCAGAACGCCGCCCACAGTGGGCAGGCTGGCCTGCGGCTGGAACCCCAGATAAGGCCGCCCGTCATAGGCAAGGAGCAGGGCGTAATTTCGTCGCGGAGGCATGGATGGGGAGCTGTTGAGGCGGCGTGAAGGGCGCGGTGATGGGAATGGCCAAAGTGCGTCGCATTGGACGGCGCTTTCGGCTTAGAGGCGGCGCCCCAAACACCGCGGGCGCGGGCAGTTCAAGGACAGGCGGATGAGGCAGGAAACGGATGGATGACGCGAAGGCAAATTCGGAGGCGGGGGGCAGCGCGGTCGGAGCCGGAACTGGCACAGGTTCCAATGCAGGCGCGAATGAAGTCCGGCCCGCAGGCAGACGCAGGATCATTCGCCGGATGCTGCTGACCGCAGGCGCGGTTCTGCTGCTGGGGACGGTGGCCGCGGCGATTTTCATTCTGATGCCGCTGCCGCCGGGGATGTTCGACCGCTCGCGCATCACGTCTGTCCGCTTCACCGACCGCAACGGGCGCCTGCTGCGCGAGCTGCGCTCTTTTGAGGATGGACGGAGCGTCCCTCTGCCGCCCGCTGAGCCCCTGCCGGAAAATCTGGTTCATGCCTTCGTGGCCGCGGAGGACCACCGCTTTGGCAGGCATCCCGGCGTGGATGTGCTGGCCATCGCCCGCGCCGCTTTTTCCAACCTGACTTCGCGCCGGGTGGTCAGCGGCGCCTCCACCATTCCCATGCAGCTGGAGCGGATGCTGACGCCGCGGCCGAAGAATCTCTGGGGCAAGTCCGTGGAAGCTCTGTGGGCTCTGCGCATTGCCCGCCACGTGCCTGATCAGACGATTCTTCGGGAATATCTGGATCGGATTCCTCTGGGGCGCGATCTGACGGGCGTGGAGGCGGCGGCTCAGTTTTATTTTGAGCGTCCCGCGTCCGCGCTGTCGGTGGCTCAGGCGGCGCTTCTGGCGGGCGTGGCGCGCTCTCCGTCGGCAGCGGACCCCTTTCGCCATCCGCAGGGTGCCCGGCGCTTCATGGAGCGTGTGCTGTCGGCCATGGAGCGGAACGGGGTCATTTCGGCCGAGGAACACAGGCTGGCGTCTGCTTCACCGCTCGATCTGGCCCGCGCCGAGAACGCCTTTCGCACGCCGCATCTGATGGCGGCGCTGACCCGTTCGCTGAGGACGCAGGGGCTGAGCGGCGCGGCGGTGGTGGAGACGACCATCGACCTGGAGCTGCAGACGGCGGTGGAAAACGCCATGCGCGAGGAGATTCGCGGCCTGAGCGACAGGAACGTGGGCAACGCGGCGGTCATCGTCATCGACAACGCGAGCGGCGAGGTGCTGGCTTACGCGGGGAGCATCGACTTTCTGGACGAGGCGAACGGCGGGCAGAACGACGGCGTCCGCGCCAGGCGGCAGCCGGGGAGCGCGCTCAAGCCTTTTGCCTATGGGCTCGCGCTCATGGAGGGCATGACGCCGGCGACGATTCTGAGCGACGTGGAGACGCACCTGTCCACGCAGAGCGGCACGTATGTCCCCCGCAATTACGACCGCCGCGTCCATGGGCCCGTGCGCCTGCGGGCGGCGCTGGCCAACAGCTACAACGTGCCCGCCGTGCAGCTGATGGACCTGTTGGGGCCGGAGCGCGTGCTGGGGGTGCTGCGCGGCGCCGGCTTCGATTCGCTGAAAGAGACGGCGGACCACTACGGCGTGGGGCTGATTCTGGGGAACGGCGAAGTGTCGCTGCGCGAGATGGCGCGGGCCTATCGGGGGCTGGCCCGGGGCGGCGTGTGCGGCCCCATCACTGAGATTCGCAGTGTCCGTGATGCTGCCGGCAGGCGGATTCCGCTCGAACCTGAGCGCGGTGAGACGCGCTTTCTGGCGCCGGACGCAGTGGCGCTCCTGACGGACATTCTCTCGGACGAGGCCGCGCGTGTGTCGGCCTTTGGCCAGGTGAACGCTCTGCGCATGCCTTTCCCGGTGGCGGCCAAGACGGGCACCAGCCGCGCGCACATCGACAACTGGGTGGCCGGATTTACGCGGGAGCGGACTGTGGCGGTCTGGGTCGGCAATTTCAGCGGCAAGCCCATGAAGGACGTGTCCGGCATTACCGGCGCGGGGCCTGTCTTCCGGCGGGCGATGCTGCTGGCCATGGAGGGCATTCGGCCCGAGCCCCTGCTGCCCGAGGACGGGACGATGTTTCAGCGGGCGCGCATCTGCCCTCTGTCCGGCGAGCTGGCCACCGAGGCGTGCCCCGGGGCGATTGTGGAAAAATTTCTGCCGGGAACGGTGCCCACGCAGCCTTGCAGCTTTCATCTGCCGGACGGGACACTGTCTCTGCCGCCCCAGTTTGAGTCGTGGGCGCGGGCCGAGGGTTACGGGGTCTCGTCGGGTCTGCGTCAGACGGTCAGCGGCCGCCGCCGTTCTGCCCGTCCGCCGGGGAACGAGGACGCGCACCGCACCGCCCGCTTCCTGATTCCGCTGGAGGGCGACGAATTTCTCATGGATACGCGGCTGCCGGCCGAGGCCCAGACCATTTCTATTCGGGTGTCGCCGCCTCCGGACACGCCGCACGATCGGCTGACCATCGAGCTGACGGACGGGAGCCGCATCGGCGTGGACGACACTTTTTCGACTCGGGCTGTCCTGCCGCACGGCACGCACGTTTTGAAGCTGTGGGAGGACGGGGCGCAGGCACCGTGCGCGTCGGTGCGCTTCAGAGTCAGGTAGGTCCAGAGGGATGAAGGAGATGCCGGGAACGAGGACCGCGGGAGCGCGCCGCACCTTTTGCCAGAGTGCGGCCGTGTTCATGGCCCTGATCTGGTCACTGACGCTGATAGGTGTGTGGGCCGCGTCAGAAAAGCCGGCCTGGGCGGCGTCCCGTAAGTCCCATGACCTGGCTGGCACAGCGCCGGACACAGTGCGCGTCCTGCTGTTCAGCAAGCGGCGTCCGACCTCGGTCACTCTCGCAAAGGAAAAAGAAGGGGAAAGCGCTGGAAAAGTCCGGCTCACCGCCGTGGGAAATTCTGTCAGCGTCACGCAGGGCAGCCGTGGGTCTCAGGAGACGCGGCGCCGCTTTCAGTCCGGACAGGGCAGCTGGCGCGTGAATTTTGAGAGCGGCGAGAGCGCGCTGGTGGACGGCAGCCTTGAAGTGACGGCGGCCCGCGGTGTCCTGCGCCTCGTGGGGACGCTGGCGCTGGAGGATTACGTGGCCCGGACGGCTGCTTCGGAAACGCTGCCGGGAACGCCGGATGCCGCGCTTCAGGCCCAGGCCGTGGTGGCGCGCACTTATGCCCTCTCTGCTCATCGGCAGCAGCGTCAGCGCCATCCGCCGGACGCGGATTTGTGTGATTTGGCCCACTGCCAGGTGCTGTCTTTTGATGCGGCACCGGAGCATCTGGCGGCGGCCCGGCGCGCTGCCCAGGCGACGGCGGGAGAGGTGCTGCGCCTGAAAGCAAGCGGAAAATTGGGGGCGCCCCTGTTTCATGCCTCGTGCGGAGGTGCCACCTCGCTGGCCTCGGATGTTTTTGACGGACGGGATGACACAGGAAGCGCCGCAGTCCGCGACCCCGGCTGTACCTCGTCAGATACCTGGAGTACCGAAGTCTCCGATGCCGATGTGGCCGCCGTGCTGCGCAGCGTCTGGGGAGGAAACAGCTCGAGAGGCGATGCTTCGGCCAGGAGCGAACCAGCGGCCAGCGGGCAGAGCGGCGCGGAAAGTCCGGAAAACGGTGCGCCGGCCTTAGACAGGCTCCAGCTGATTCGGGACGCGGGCGGACGTGTCATCCATATCCGACATCCGGAAAGCGGCCGCGGCCTGTCGGGGGAAGCATTTGTGCGCAGACTCGGCGCCAGAATTGGCTACGGCCGCATTCCCTCCGCGATGTTTTGGGTGCGCCGCGGCGCTTCGGGAAAGCTGATTCTGCAGGGGAGAGGCAAGGGCCACGGCGTGGGCCTCTGCCAGCGCGGCGCGTCGGAGATGGCGGCCTCCGGCAGCAATTACAGACAGATTTTGCAGCGCTATTTCCCGGGGGCGGAGGGGGAAAATAACAATGATGGAGGTTAGGGTTGGAGAGGGTAAGTGAAGGTAAATGTTCAATGTGCGAGGGGGCATGTCGCCAGAAACAGATTTCAGGAAGGATTTATCACTTTATTATTTCTCCGATTTTTCCAGCGGATAAACGCAGGAGTAAAAAACATTACGAGAATAGTCATCCATCCGAGAATGGAGAGTGCAAGTCCAAGACGCAGACCCGGCGTGCGATAAATAAGTTCAACCTGATGGCTGCCCGCAGGTACGCCTATAGCGCGTCCCGCAATGAGCCCTGGAAAAATATCCGTGGGGATTTTATCAATGGTCGCCGACCATCCGCGGGCGAAGCCGTCGGCAATAAAAAGCGTTGATGCTGTGTCTGAATAAGTTTTCACAATAATATGTTCGGGCTGATAGGTCTCTACATGGATTTTTGCATTGACGGGCGCTGTTTCAGGATAGGACGAATCATTTGTTTCGACAGGTAATTCTTTTGTAATATCAAATGATTTTGTTTGGGTGATCTGGACAGCGCCTTCCATGTTGGCGACGGGGATGCCGCGAACCAGCCGAATTCTGGGGGCTGCGTTGGGATTGGGAATGACGTGGAGCGCTGACTCGAGGTCCGTCATTTTCGGATTCCCTTCTACAGCAGCGTCAATACGGAAGCCATTCCAGAAGACAACGTCTGGGAGTGCCTCCGCCGCGTGTCTCTGGCGCCCTTGAGCCGTCATCGGGAGATAGCCAACGGCACTTTCAATATGAAAAAGACCACCTCCATGAGCCATGTCATGCGATCTGAGTCGGGATGCTTGTATGTGATTCAGCTTAAAGGACGGCAGGGAAGTACTGATCAAATCCAAAATTTCGCTATCATCGTTTGTATAAACTCTGGGGGATCCTACACTTCCCATTTTTTTCCATGTATTGCGGATCTCCTGAACAATCTGGCTGGGAGCGAGGATTTTTTCAGGCGAAGCCCGATGGCGCGTATTGCTCATGCCGATGCCTGTAATAAAAAGAGGCGCCGCAACGGCGAGGCCAATGAAAACTTTGGAGATTGTCGTTCGACTTCGGGCCGCAAAAGCTGATATACACAAAGTAATTAAAGAAAATAAAAAGCCCCATAGTAAAACGGTTTGAAATTGAGGTATAAGAGCGTTGACTTCGTCCATGGCCTCCGGCGGGCCGCCCGCGAGGGCCAGAACCCCGAAGCGGAACGCGTTTGTATTGGCAGAAAGCATTAGAATGAGGCTGATGCCTGCAAAAAAAATAAGAAATTTTTGAAAAATTCCCCAGACAAGTCTGTTCTCATTTTGAGAACAGCGGAGAAGCCGTTCAAAGCCGAGGCCCGCCAACGTTGCCAGTGACAGTGTTACAAAGACGACTGTTTTTTCTGGATAACGAAGCAAATTCCAACCGGGAAAGTTTTGGAGCAGACCATAAACAGGCGCATTTTGATCAGCGCCCAGGGAGATGGCCAGACTTGCAGTTCCAAAGCAGGCCATCACCCCAGCAGCTTTTTTTTGTGTTCCGGGACACCGAATGGCGAGCAAGGCGAGGGATAATACTGCTGCTCCCAGAAAGAGGCTGTCACTCCAAAATGAATTAAACGTTTTTGTATTAAATAAACTATTGGGGACCTCACCATTGGGCAAAAAAGGGGTTCCCGGACAAAAGAAATATAGAAGGCGCACTGGGTTGAGGGACCATTCCCTATTTTGCGCAAGCATAGTCGCTGTTTTGGTGCGCACTTCCGTGGCGCTCAATGCGGGCAGGAGCTGTGCAGCGGCAGTCAGAAACGTCACGATGCCGGCGATAAGCAATCGTCCCAATGCCGAGACTCGTTGCTGTTTGGGGCGGAACAATGCGAGGCAGAGAAGAAATATAGATGTAATAATCAATGCCTGGGGGTCACCGGACAGAGACAGGCATGCCATTGCCGCTGCGGTTGCCGCCAGCCAGGGTAAACAGTCTGATGAAATCAGCGGGATATTTTTTTTTGTAGAAGCTTCTGCAAAAAGGCTGAGGGCGTCGGACTGAAGCGTTTCGCAGGTTTTTTCCGAAAAAAATATGGCCCACGGAATGGCTGATGCAGCCAGAAGATAAGGAAGATTGCCATCCATGCTCATTAAATACCCCGAACATGAATAGGCGATGGCGCCGATAAAGCCTGCCGCTTTTCCGCATCCCCAGTGCCGCAGCAGAAAAAATATTCCAGCGCCTGCGATGAAATGTGACAGAATTGCGGAAAGAGATAATGCAACTGTGTGAGAAAAAATGAGATGAAGAATAATACTGGGGTGAAGAATAGCTGTGACAACATTGCCCACATAGCTGGACCCCAGACCATCATAAGGGTACCATTCGGGAAATTCGCCTGACAGCAGCCTGTCGGCAAAATTCATCCGCGTTGGCCAATAAACAAAGATCATGTCCCTGTAAAGCAGGGCGTTGCTGCCAAACAGGACGTCCCAATAGAAAATCGTGAGCAGCAGAATGCCGCTCCAGAGCGGCCAATGTGCCGACAGCCATGAAAGCAGTAAGGGGCGAGGCTGGATGATATTGGATGATGCAGGTTCCATCAGTGGTTTTGCTGTGTTTTGGAAGTCCATTGTCCTCTGCAGACAGGGAAGACTTTTATTGTGCACCTGCAATGATGGCGAAGAAATATTTCAGCCCTCATGGCTGATAAATCAAGAAACCATGAAGTTTGTATCGCGCTGCGAGCCTTACTTCCCCATTCCGGCGAGGCGTTTGACCGAATGAGGCGCCTCCATGCCGGGGGTATATTTCAGAACAAAATGAATTCCTGCGGCCATGACGACACCGCACATGGCAAAAATAACCGCCATGGCGGCGAATCGCTTCCAGAGGGCCAGAAATTCCGTTTCATAGGGCGAAAGGGGTGCTTCCAGCCTGTTTTCACGGACGCGCTCGTCATAATGCCGGCAGATGGCGGTCGATTCTCCCGCTTCCAGCATTTGTCCGTGAGACAGAAGAATGGCCTTATCGCAGAATCGCTCCACGAGGCCGAGGGCATGAGTGACAAAGAGAATGGTGCAGCCCGATTTTTTGAAATCCATAATGCGCTGGAAGGATTTCTCCTGAAATGCCGCGTCGCCCACGGATAATGCTTCGTCCACAATCAGAATTTCCGGATCGACCGAGGCCGCCACGGAAAATCCCAGCCGGGCCAGCATGCCTGATGAATAGTTTTGAATGGGCTCGTCGATAAATTTTCCCAATTCACTGAATGAAATAATGTCATCCATGCGGGCTTCGATTTCCTGTCGGCTCAGCCCCATGACAATGCCGTTGATAATAATGTTTTCGCGGCCGGTGAAATGCGGATGAAATCCCGCGCCCAATTCCAGGAGCGCGGAGACGCGCCCATGCACCTCGATGTTTCCCTCGTCGGGATAAACAGTCTGTGCGATGATGGAGAGAAGAGTACTTTTTCCCGCACCATTGGGGCCGACGAGTGCCACGGACTCGCCTTTCCGAATGTCAAATTCAATGTGCCGCAGCGCCCAGAAGTAATCCTTGGAATACTTGGAAAAAGCCATTTTCGCCATGTCGCTCAGGAGCATACTTCGGTGGCGGTGCATTTCGTAGCGTTTGCCTACATTTCTGGCGGCAATGACCACGGGCGGCAGGGCTGTATTTGCCGCGGCAATTTGTCCCTGCTGAGCCAATGTGTTTTTTTCAATATCCGCCGGCTGATTTTCTGCGGGCGGTGAAATTGTATTTTGTTCTGTTGAAGTCATTCGATTCTGTTTTGAAAAAGAACAATCGCCGATGGGCATATTCATCGGCGATTGTTGATGGGGAAATATATTTTATTTCTATTTTTTCTTTCTTCTCACAATGGCGGGAATTCCCATAAGGACAACCGCGCTGAGAAGAGCGCCCGTTCCGGCAGCCGAGCATCCCGAGCTGCCGTTATCCTTGTCCGCAGGGGCAGTGCCGCCGCCCGAATTCCCCGCGTCATTGCCCGGCGGATTCGTGCCGGCATCATTGTCATTATGCTCTTCTTCTTCGCTGCTGCCATTCGCGCAGGGATCGTCGGCATTGCCCAGCATGACATCCATCGAGGACGCATTGGTGAATGTGGCTGAGCAGGCGCGGCATTCCTCATCGGGGTCGGCGGTCTTCCTGAACTGAACATAGGGCACATCCTGCCGTTTTTGCGTGACGCACCAGCTGTCCGTCACGGGAATTTCCAGAACTTCCGATTCCAGCGTCCACAATTCCGCATGGTATTTGGCGAGGCATGTCTCATCGCCTGCACACTTCTCCACGCAGTCCTCATCGCTGCAGCTCGTTTTGGAATAGAGTTTTTCCTGGGTATAATTGTTCTCCGGATAGGCTTTATTCCAGTCGTATGTATTCCATTTATCCATCTGGCCGCCGTGCCAGTGGTCGTAATAATAGACATAGCCTTTGGTAATGAGCTGGAATTTGACCGTGCCCGCCGCATTGGGGGTGAGCTCTGCCATATTGACGGAGAATTCCAGTTCATTGAGGTCTAATTCCTCGTCGATGCCCGGCCCGGTGATTTTGAGGATTTTCTGAATGGGAAATACATTGCTCGAATTGTCGATTTTATCGGGGATATTGTGCTCAATAGAGGTGAGCTTCAGCGTCTCTCCGACTTTGAATTTATTAAAGTTATAATTGTTTTTGGTGGACTGCAGCGTGACGGCGTAGAGGCGCGGAGGAATACCGACTTTGTCGGAATAAAAACCGTGGCAGTTGGGATAACCGTCCGCCTGATGGCCGCCGCAGTGATGATCGTGGCCTCCCACCACCAGGCTGTCGCTGTGAAAGCATTCGGCATAGCCGGAAAGCATATAAACCACGCCGGGATAGACAAAAGCGTCAAAGGCAATGGCTGTGTCGGCGGTGTCGTGTTCGCCATAGACAGAGTTGCAGCTCATCCCCTCTTTTTGAGTGCACTGCCAGTTGGTCTTAATCCAGAGGCGGGAGGATTGCTCATCCCAGCCGTTGATTTTGCTGCCTCGAAATTCATTTTTGTCGCAGACGGTTTTCACCTCGTAATGCAGTTTGGCGTAGCTGGGATAAGGGGCCTTGCCGGGCGTCGTGGAACCCGTCGTCTGGCTCAGAAAAGCCTCGGGTTGGCCGTCGGGGCTTTCAATGTAGCTGCCGTCCCAGGTGAGGGTGGCAGTAGTTGCCAGTGCGGAGAAAGGGGCGAGAGTGAGGAGCGCAGCGAAAAGCAGTGCTCCAGGTCTGAGGGAAGACTTCATGATTGAAACTCCTGTGACTGATGTGGGGGAAGATGTGAAACATTTTCCAGGGTGAGACGGCGGCGCGCCATAGGCGAGACGGATGGGCGTGTCACGGGGAAAATTGGGGGGGGGTGTATTCAATAGATGACATGCGCGCAGTGGAAAACATCTCCAAAGAAGCTGCCCGCGCGGCGCGGCTATAAGTAATCTGCAAAAATTTTTTCATATTTGCGGAAGACGAGCGCACCGATGACCAGCATCAGGGCGGAGGCAATGGCGGCGATGACCATCTGATGCGCGTCCGGGGGCGCGCCGCGGAGGAGTATGGCCCGGTAGGATTCAATGACACCGACCAGCGGATTCCATTCGAGGACACGGGCGATTTTGGGCGGCACAAAGCTGAATGGATAAAAAATGGGGGTCATCCAGTAGAGAATCAGCAGTGTGCTGTTGAGCATGTATTGGGTGTCCCTGTATCGCACATTGAGCCCTGCCACCATCAGGGACACTCCCAGGATGAAGACCACCTGAACGGCGAAGACCACGGGCAGCCACAGCAGGTTGAGCGACAGGTGGAATGCCTCGGGGAAGAACAGAAACAGCAGCAGGACCAGCGACAGCTCAATGAAGAAGTGCCGCATGTGGGAGAGCACGCAGGCAATGGGCAGGATGACCCGCGGAAAGGCCACCTTTTTGACCAGCTGCGCGTTCTCCAGGCCGCTCTGGGCCGCCGCGTTCACCGAATTGGTGAAGAAGCGGTGGGGCGTCATGGCGATGAGCAGGAAGAGCGGGAAGAATTCCTGGCCGGTCTTGAAGATGTATTCAAAGACGATGGTGAAGACGATGACCATCACCAGGGGGTCGGCCAGGGACCAGAAGCGTCCCAGCGCTTTGTCCTTGTATCGGGCCTTGAAATCCTTGGCCACGAGCGTCCGCAGGACCTCCCGGTTCTTGAACAGCTCCGAAATCATCTGGGGCCGTCTGCCTTTCTGCCGCTTTGGGCCGGTTGAGTCTCCTGGACCATTTGTGCCTGGAGTCCGTGGGGCGTTTTTCCGGAAGGCGCGCCGCCCCGCTTCCAGAATGGCCCTTCCTTTTCGATGAAGCTGCCCGGGCGGTAGTCGTCATCTGAGAGTCCGCCGGGGACCATGCTGTATGCGCGTCCAAACAGCCGGTCGTAGGTCAGGAGGAAGAGCTCATCGCGGCAGCGCAGTGCTTCCTGTGCCTCGCGCGCGCCTTCCCGCGGGTCGTCTGAGCCGTCGCCTCTGAACCACTGGCCCGCGCCGTCCCTGATTCGTCCGTGACTTAAGGCGGGGGCGCTCTTCTCAAATGCGTCGAGAGCGGCAAACCAGCCGGTCAGAGGGATTCCCGCGGCCCTGAGCAGACGGACGCCCAGATAGCTGGCACCGAGGGGCGCGCCGGCGGGCAGGGCATCGTTCGGAAGAGGACGGCTGGACCACAGAAAAGCGGGCGTCGAGTGCTTGTTGATTTCCAGCTCATCCCAGACGAGCCCGCTCTCGGCCCAGGCCTCGGCCGTCAGACTGGGCAGATGGTCTCCAAAAAAGGCGACCACCGTCGGCCGCTTCCGCTCGCGCAGCCTGTCCATGAGCCATCCCAGCGCCTTGTCCGCCCGGTAGAGGGTGTTGGCGTAGTTTTCCAGCTCGTGGCGCGTGCCCTCCGACAGGTGATCCCCGGACACGGTGACATCCGGCTGTGGAAAGCGCTGTCCCAGATAGCGCCCGTGAGAAGTCACCGTGATGGCGAAGATGAACTGCGGCGCGCGCGCTCCGGCTTCGGAAACGCCCGAGGCATCCAGCACTTCCGCGGCTTTGAGCATCAGCGGCTCGTCCGAGGGAAAGGCGCCGTCGTAGAGGGCATCGAAGTCATGGTTGTCCCGGCTCAGATGGCGGATTTCCCTGAGATTTGCCCCTGCGGGCGGCGTCCCGGGAATGGTCCGCGGCTCAAGCTCATCGAGAGTCGTGAAATGGTCGATGCCCATCCAGGGATAGATGGCTTCGCGCCGGTAGTAGAAGCCGAAGTAGTTGTGGATCGCCTGCGTCGTGTAGCCGAAGGCCTTGAGATAGGCGGCGATGGTCTCCAGCGGGCGCCGCACGTAGTTGGAATAGGGCGTGGCCGCGGGGGGCAGGACCGCCAGGGGGATGCCCGTCAGCACCTCAAATTCGGCGTTGCCCGTCTGACCGGCAAAGGAAGGCGAGAGCATCTGTCCGTGCTGAAAGGCCGCGTCCTTCTGGAATTGATGGAAGCGCGGCAGCGGGTCGCGGCTGAAATGGACGTTTGGCAACTGAGTCACATCCCAGAACGCCTCGCCCAGAATCAGCAGGATGTCGGGCTTTTCGCCGGGAGACATTGGGCCGGACAAGGCCCGCAGCGCGTCCTGCATCAGGGGAAGCTGACCGTTCATCGCCCGCTCCACCGCCTCGCGGGAATAGTCCGCGGGGCGCCAGACCACTTCGCGCGCATCGAGAATCAGACTGAGAAGCAGGCCGTTGCGGTTCAGGTTGAGGTTCAGATTCCAGCCGACGGTCGAAACCTTCTGCGCGGCGAAGACGGCGTTCAGCCAGGGATGGTGGATTTCCACCAGAAGCGCGGCGGCAAAGACGAGGGCGTAGGCCAGCCGAAAGGGCTTTTTCAGCGGCAGGAGCGGCGGCCGGCGCAGGAGAAACACAAGGAGAGAAACTGCCAGACCGGCGATGGCGAGCGCGCCCAGAATCAGCAGCCAGTGGCCCGCAAAGACGGCCTCGGAGACGCCCAGCGCCTCGCGAATCTGCGTGAAGTCGCCGGCGACGAGCGGCTGCTCCAGGATTTCCATCTTCTTGAGGTGGACGAAGAGCAGGAAGAACGAGAACCCGCCCAGCAGAAGCGCTGCCGCCGAGAGCCTTCCCGCGACGCACCACAGGAAGAGCAGGCAGAGGGCAAACAGGGGCGTGATGGTGAAGAAGGAGCGCCCTTTCAGAGAAATCAGCCATTCGCTGAAGGGAACGCCGGTGAGGACGACGCGCAGGAGCTCCATGGAGGCAATCACCAGGCAGGACACCGCGTAGGCCGACAGCGCGCAGATCAGAGATTTCATCGGCTGGCGCCGGAAAATGCCGTGGGATTCGTCGTTCATGGGGGACACGTAAACTCTGGACCTGTGCCTGACTTTTGCCGGTGCTCCGGACTTGCCCGATCACGAAGCGGCGTCCGCCTGTCGATGCGCGTCAGAAATCAATTTTTTCGGAGCGAAGCCTTTTTTGGGCTGAGGCGAGCTTCTTGTGAGCGAGGCGGCGTTCCTGAGAGGCGCGGGTGGGCTGAGTCGCCTTCCTTGGCCTGGGAACAAAAGCGGCCTCGGCCAGTTTCTGCCGCAGCCTGCGGAGCGCCCGGTTGCGGTTCTGGAACTGGGAGCGCCGCTCGGCGGCGATGGCGACGATGCCGCTGGGACGGTGGCGAAGACGGACGGCGCTTTCGGTCTTGTTGCGGTGCTGTCCGCCCGGCCCCGAACCGATGAAAAGCTCCACGTCGCACTCAAGGAGCAGGCGGGCGTCATCCAGCTGAAGCGACGTGAGCAGCAGGGCTCGGGGAGGGATGGGAGCGTTCACGGCAGTTCGGACTCACGTCAGCGTGGCGAGGCTTTCCAGCGCGCCCGGGTCGCCGGCCACAAGAAGGGAATCGGATTGGGTCAGCTTTCGGTCGGGGTCCGGCACGGGAAGCATCTGGTCGCGGAGCATGTCGTGAACCGCCACCACCTGGATTCGATACTTGGACGGCAGAGCCAGCTCGCGCAGCGTCTTGCTGTACCAGGCCGTCGGCACCGGCATTTCCTGAAGGCTCAGGTCCGCTCCCAGCTGGACGTATTGCAGCAGCTTGGCGCTGGTGACGCGCGAAGCCAGCCCCATGGCCGATTCGCGCTCGGGAAAGATGCACTCGGTGGCGCCCAGCTGTTCCACGATGCGCGCGTGGTCCTCAGAGCGGACTTTGACGAAGATGTTCTGAATGCCCAGGTCGCGCACAGCCAGAAGGGAAAGAATGGATGCGGCCAGATTTTCACCCGTCGCCACCACGGCCGCGTCCGCGCCCTCAGCACCCGCTTCATCCAGGACCTGCTTGTTGGTGGCGTCCCCGACGATGGCGCGGGTGACGCGGGGCCCCAGGGCATCGACCACATCCGGCCTCGTATCGATGGCCAGCACGTCGTGGCCCAGCTGATGAAGCCGCCGGGCGAGGATGGAGCCGAAGTTGCCGAGACCGATGACGATGATTCGCTTCACGGGAGACTCCTGGAAAATTCGGAATGGGCGGGCGCGGAAAAGTCACCAGACGAGCGCCGGACGCGGCGGACGGTCCGGCGAAAGTGCGCTGATTCCTGAGGCGCCTGAAATGACAAACGGCCGACGGAATGTCCGCCGGCCGCCGTCCGTCCTTCCCAAATTGGTGATGGCTGTTGTCGAGGGGAAAAGCCCGGGGCTTCTGGATTCGATTCGGCTTCCGGGATTTCTGAGGACTCCGCTCAGTTGGCCGCGGGGTCGTCGGCAGTTTCTGTCGGAGCTGCTTGGGAAGCGGCGTTTTCAGCAGGCGCTGCGGGGGCTTCCGGTGCAGCTGCGGGAGCGGCTTCTTCCGCCGGAGCAGCAGCGGGCTCTGCCGGAGCCTCTGCGGGCGCAGCTTCCTGCGCGGCGTTTTCAGCGGGAACCGCCTCCGAGGCCTGAGCCGCCTGTGTGTCAGCCGCATTCGCGCTGTCTGCGGGCGCCGCCTTCTGAGGCTCTGAGGGAGCGGTCATCGTCACGGCTGCGGCGCTGTCGGCAGAGCCCTGCTTGGCCAGCTTGCCGGTGACGGACGAGTGGTAGCTGGCGGCGAAGGACAGGCCGAAGGACGTGATGAAGAAGATGCTGGCGCAGATGGCGGTCGTCTTGCTGAGCAGGTTGCTCGCGCCGCGTCCGCCGAAGACCGAGGAGGAACCGCCGCCGCCGAAGGCAGAGCCCATTCCGGCATCTTTTCCCGCCTGGAGCAGGATGACGATGATGAGGAAGACGGCGACCAGGACGTGGATGATGGTGAAGAAGGTGTGCATAAGCGAAACAGCTCCTCGGACGGGCCCCGCTGCCGGCGGGACGCGAAGGACAAAAAGGGGATTTCAAAGGGGGGACCCGCGAGGGGGGGGGCCCAAAAAAACGGCGCCCCTTAGTCCACGGGCAGAGGTGATTCAAGGGGGCAAACCGGGTGGGAAACAGGCCTCTGAAAAGGGCTTCTCCACGAGGGAAAAACAGGCGCCCGTCGGACCGATTCAGCGCCTGGACCTGAGCCCTCAGAGCCCCAGAACGATGCCCGCGCCCGCGCCGATGGCGATGATGGCCGCCGGATGCCAGGCCGTCTTCATCAGCAGAATGAAGAGGGCGGCAAAGAGCGCCAGCGGAATCCAGGACAGCGCGGCCAGAATGTCCCCCGTTCGCCGAAAGGCCTCCATGTTCAGCACGGACATGGAAAACACCTGGAAGCCGGCGGCGGCGATGAGCCCGGTGACGGCGGGGCGCAGGCCGGCGAAGGCATCTGAGACGCTGCGGCTGTTTTTGAACCTGTCCAGGAAGCGGGAGATGACGACGATGACTGCGATGGCGGGAGCGACCAGCGCCAGTGTCGCGGCGAGGGCACCGGGAATGCCCGCGGCAGAGAAGCCGGCGTAGGTGGCCATGTTGACGCCGATGGGGCCGGGCGTGGATTCGGACACGGCAATCATGTCGGTCAGCTCGGCGACGGTGAACCACGAGTGCCGGGACGCCATGTCATAGAGGAAGGGCAGCGTGGCCAGGCCTCCGCCCACCGAAAACAGCCCGGTTTTGAGAAATTCCCAGCAGAGGAGAGGGATGACGTTCATTTGCCGTCTCCTTCACTGGACGCTGCTCCGCTTGACTGACTGCTGCCCGTTTCCTGAGCGCCCGCGCCTTCGGAAGTCCGCTGCTTCGCTTTGGCAGAAGCAGCCTGCCGGGCCTGGAGCTTTTGCAGAAGCCCGGTACGCCCCGCCGCGAGACCTGCCGCCACGGCGCCGGCGACGACAAAAACCGGGGAGACATTGCCCAGAGCGACGGCGGCAAAGGCAGCCGCGAAGAGAAGAAATCCCAAAATGTCCTTCACGCCGGTCTTCCAGAGCTTGACCACCGCCTGGAGCACCAGCGCCGCCACCGCCACCCGGATGCCGCCGAAGGCGTGCCGGACGATGGCCTCGGAGGCGAAGTTCCGCAGAAAGGCGGCGATGGCCGTGATGATGACGAGCGAGGGCGTGATGACGCCCAGCGTCGCGGCAATAGCGCCGGGGATTCCCTGAAGGCGGCAGCCGATGAAGGTGGCGGTGTTCACCGCGATGACGCCGGGCGTGCACTGGCCGACGGCGTAGAAGTCCAGAACGTCTTCCTCGGTGGCCCAGCCGTGCTTCTCCACGACCTCTTTTTGCAGCATTGGCAGCATCGCGTAGCCGCCGCCGAAGGTGAAAAGGCCGATGCGCGCGAAGGCGGCGAACAGCCGCAGAAGACGGGCGAGCTTTTCCTGAGGATTCATGGCGTTTCGAAAGGCGTGTCCCGGACAAAAGAAGAACGGGCCGCGGCGCCGGATTTTCGGCATTTCCGCAGGCCCGTTCGTTTTGTCGGAAGCGATGCTGGTGAAGAGAACAGGTGCCTAGTTCAGCGTCAGCCTCGTCAGACCTGTCAGAGCGTCCAGATGCAGAACGCCGTCCGTTTCCCCCATGGCGCTGGCGTTCGTCTCCCGGACGTCGTCCTTGTCCACACAGGTCAGAACGACATCCGGGATGGTCTCGGCCGCGGAATCGTCAAAGACGCATTTCTGGCCGTTGTGAACCGCGGAGAGTTTCCGGCTGCCTTCGAGGCCGTTCCAGCACAGGTGGTTGAGGGGACTTCCAGCCGCTTCGGCCGAGATGACCTCGCCGTCGTTCAGAATCCGCAGGGTGTCGGCCACCTCAACCCAGTCGCCGGTGGCCACGCAGCAGGTCGTCCGGATGGCGGTGCTGAAGTTCCCCGATTCGTTGACGGCGCAGACATTTGTGTCGGTCAGGCAAGTGGATGCGGGACAGTTGGTCCACGTGTCAGCTCCGTTGCACCCCAGTTTTTCCCAGCGCATGAAAACCTTGCCCTGGCCGTCCAGTCCGATGCCGCGCCCGGGGAGGCGCTCAAATCGGAGGAAGACGGGCAGGCCTCCCGCCTGAGCCTGCTGTCGCGCCTCGGACATGACGATGCGGAGCGTGCGAAGGGTTCCGTAGCATTCACTCCGGTATCGGTTGTTCCCGAAGCTGTAGAGCGAGATGCCCGCCAGAATGCCGGCGATGGCAACGGTGACCATGAGTTCGAGGAGGGTCATGCCCCGGGAACGGCGCGGTTCTGTCAGGAGAAAGCTGAATCGTTTCATGGCGCAGTGGAACCCCCGCTGTTGGTGGAGAGAAGGCGCGGCCGGGGCAGATGAGGCATCCCGTCCGTCCGATGTCAGAGCCCAGGGCCGCCCATGAGGGAGGGTGGGGCGCCCCGGAGGCTGCCATCGAGGGCGCGCCGTTTTGGCCTGTTCCCGAAAATTTGCAAAGCGCGAATCAGGAGGACGTCCCGCCGTTTTCAGCGTCCGAATGCGCTGGAGGAGCCTTTCCCTCGGCGGAATCGCTCTCGGCTTTCGCCGCATCATCCCTGCCGCCGGCATTGGGACCTGGACTTGGATGCCGCATGTCTTCCAGCGCCTGCTGAATGGCGTCGCGCGCGCGGTCTCTCAGCCTGGTCAGGTCATCGAGGTTCATGCCCTGCGTGGGGATGGACGGCAGGATGCGGACGACGCCAGTGGCCGCCCCAAGAGCGAAAGTCCCGCACGGCCACAGCTCCAGCGTCTTATCGACGGCGAGGGGCAGGATGGGCCGCCCGGTCTCAATCGCCAGGCGGAAGGCGCCGTCCTTGAATTTGCCCAGAGGTCCCGTCTTCGAGCGCGTCCCTTCGGGAAATAGCATGACGGAGAGGCCGGTTTTCAGCGTGTCGCGGCAGCGCTCCATCATGCGGACGACGCTGTTCTTGTCGCCGCGCCGGACCGGAATGTCGCCCGACAGCCACAGAAGCAGGCCCAGCACGGGGACGAACTTCATCAGCTCCACCTTCGACACCCAGCGCATGTCCCACGGCATGTTGGACAGCAGGAAAACGTCGCCCGTCGTCTGGTGGTTGGCGATGACCACGTAGCCCTGACTTCCGATGTCCTCCGGCACACAGCCCTCAATGACGCAGTGCCAGCCGGGCATCAGCCGGAAGAGCAGGCGGCCGTAAAAGCGCATCAGCCGTCCGGGAAGCCGATGGGCGGGATCCCTCCACGTGACGGCGCGGAGAAGCACCATCGGGGGGATGAACAGCGCCCCCAGCAGAAAGGCCACAGCAAAGATGTAAATCGTCAGCGCTGTCTGCTTCATGGCGGCAATGACTGTTTGGAGGGCGCGAATGCCGACGCGCCGAAGAAGGCGTGACGGAGGGCGGACAAAAGAAATTCGGGCCGGGCGTCAGAGCGCGGCGCCGATTTGGCTCCAGGCCGTCCAGGGAGCCAGGAAGAGCTCCAGCTCAGGAGAGGCAGCCTCGCCGGCAGGCGCAGGCAGCTCGGGAATGGAGGCCAGAAGCGGCGCGGGCGGCTGAGGCGGCAGGCGGCGGGGCGGCACGATGACCTCGGGAGGCATCGGGCAGTTGACGCAGGGACCGCGCAGCGGAATCGCCAGCGTCTGGCCAATGCGAATCATGGTTCCCTTGAGGTTGTTCGCCTCCTGAATGGCCTTGATGGTCGAGCCAAAGGTGAACGCCAGCTTGCCCAGCGTGTCGCCCTGAACCACCCGGTGGTAGCGCAGATTCTGGCGGGGATCCTTGGGCACCATGGGCAGGATGCGCCGCCCGAGTTCCTGCGCCCTCGGATTGTAGAAGCGGACGTGGAAGTGGTCCCTGTGCCCGCGGGCGTGGCGGAGCAGCGACCTCGTGCCGGCGTGAAAGACGGATTCCAGCCAGGCTTTGTCCTCGCCCTTCTTCACGGCGTGGTCATACAGGCGCTTGATGATGGAGCTGTCCGTCAGAATGACCTGGACGTCGGTCTCGGTGATGAAGGCGCGGATGAGGGCCCAGTTCCGGTCGAGGTCGAAGTTGTGCTGCACCGCCCAGGGTCCCCGGTCCGGGCCGTTGTCGCCGTAATAGAAGCCCAGATCGACGTCCCTGCCCGCCTGATGGCTCTGATGCGGCTGGAGATAGCCCCCGTTGGGCATGCCGATGTCGTTGATGCGCAGCGGCGTTCCTTCCGGATACTGGCGGATGACCTCGGCGATGGCGGTGGTCACATAGGCAATCGTCTCTTCCGTTCCATAGGTGCGGCCCGGGGCCACGATGGTCCAGGCGGCGTCATTTTTGGGAAAGGGGCTGGCATTGACGATGCGGCCCACCGAGGGAATGCCGATGGAAATGGAGCCCAGCTCTTCCGGCGATTCCTTCCACAGCCGCGCCAGCTCTTCGTCGGTGATGTCGGCCGTGTATCGGACGCCGGGGCGAACCGCGGTGAGAATGCCGTCCGGCCCTACCGTCTGCTGGCAGGAGGCGTGGGCTTCCGACGCATCCAGATCGTCCAGAACGTCGTCTTCATCCTCCGCGTGCCCGTCGCCCAGATTGTGGGCGTCATCGTCCGGCTCGTCGGGAATTTCCGCCGCCATGCGGGCGGTCATGCGGGCCAGGTGAGCTCGCCGGGATGCTGCGCGCGACGAAGGCTGTGACGCTGATTCGCCGCTCTCCGAGGAATTCTGCCCGTCTGACGTGGCGGCGCCGTTTTCAGGCGATCCGGCTCCCTCGGGAGAGGCTGCTGACTGCGGTGAAGCGTCACCTTCGGCTTCTCCTGCGGCCTTTTCCTGAGTGGTCTGCTCCTGAACGGCGCCGGAGGAGATGTGGGTACAGCCTGCGGCCGTCAGAGAAAGCGCGGCGCACAGAATGGGGGGAAGGCTTTTGTGCTGCAAACGACATGAACAAAACATCTGTGGTTCTCCGAAAGAGCGGCCCCTCTAGTGAAAAAGCTCCAAATGAAAAGGGGGCGCCGGAGGCTTTGAACAAATGAAACGCGGAGCGCGGCTATTTCAGCCCCAGAGCGGCCACCTGCGCCTCGTCGAGGCCCAGAAAGTGACCAACTTCATGCAGAAGCGTGACGGCGATTTCTTCTTCCATCTCCTCCCGGTCGCGGGCGAACCGCTCCAGATTGCGCTGGTAGAGGACGATGGCGCTTGGCCAGGTGCTCCACGGGTCTGAGACGGACTGCTGCGGACCGGGCGTGCCGCGGAAAAGTCCCAGGCTGTTGGGCGAGAGCGGCGGCTCCGCCTGGTTCAGGTCGTCCTTCGAAGGCAGGTCCTCGGCCAGAATGGCCACATTGCGCAGGTAGTCCCGAACTTTGTCCGGCAGCGACGCGAGGGCCTTTTCCAGCGCCTTATCGAAGGCCTTTGCCGAGAGCTTGATTTGCGCGGGGCACGAATCCGGGTCGAGCTCGTGTGCCTTTGCGATGAGGGCGTCCGCCTGAGCGTGCTTTCCGAGATGGTCCAGAACGAGTCCCATCTGGCGCAGTGCCCAGGAATCGTCCGGCGAGGCCTTCAGCACCTGCTCCAGCTCTGTCCGCGCTTCCTCGAACCTGCACAGCTCGAAGAGCGCGGAAGCGTGGTTGGTGAGGACATCGTTGTCTTCGGGGAAGAGCGCTTTTGCCTTGTCCGCAGCAGCAAGCGCCGCCTTGGGGTCGCCCAGCAGCGTGAGAACATCAGTGGCCGCCAGGTACAGGTCGCTGAGCTGCTCTTCCAGCTGCATCAGGTCAGGGTCGGTCTCGGGCAGCGCGCCGGCCTTGACCGCTTCGAGCGCCCGCTTTTCGCCCAGAGCGCACCCGCGCTCCGTCAGCTCCAGCGCCTCTTCCAGAGCGTCGTCATCGTCCTCGCTGACCTGAATGAGCAGCTCCACTGCCTGCTGAATGAGGTCCAGCGAATCGGGGTGAGCGTCCAGGGCCTGCCCGCAAAATTCCAGAGCCTCGTCCGCGTCGCCGCCCAGACTGAGGGCGCTGGCATGAAGGCAGAGGCATTCCGTGTCGTTCGGAAAGCGGGTGATGAGCTCGTTGGTGAGTTCCAGCGCGGTTTCCGCGTCGTCGGCGTCGAATGCCGCTTCCAGCGCGTCCATCAGCGAATCGCGGTCTTTGGGCAAAGCCTGCTTTGGCTGCGGGGGCGTCTTTTTGCTGCCGGACTTGGACATGGCTTGCGTGGCTCCGTGTGTTGGGAACGGAAGGGGACAGGTTCGGATCAGACTGCTTTCGTCGGCAGCCACCTCTGTTCGCGGTACCAGACGAGAGAGCGGGTCACTGACTGGGACAGGGAAATCTGCGGGTCGAAGCCCAGAACTTCGCGGGCGCGGACGATGGAGCAGGTCCAGCCCGGCGCGAGAAGCTGCTGCGCCAGCTTGCGGTTCAGAGGCAGGCGGCGTCCGGTGAGGCGGGTGGCCGCATCCGCCCCCGAGGCCAGAAGCCGCAGGACGGGAACAGGAATGGGGAGGCGAATTGTCCGGCGGTCCATCTGCCGGGCGATTTCATCCATCAGCGCTTCCAGCGTGGTGGTGTCGCGCGAGAGGAAAAACGTCTCGCCCGAGGGACCGCGCCGCTCGGCCATGAGCTGAAAGCCCGCAGTCAGGTCGTCCACATCGAGAGTGGACATGGGTCTGGGACCGCCGCCGATGGACAGCCGCAGGCCTTTCTGAACCAGTTTGAAGAAGGCCAGATTTTCGCGGTCGCCGGGCCCCACGACGCGCGAAGGGCGGGCGATGGCGATGGAGAGCTTGTCGCTGAATGAGCGGGCGATGGCCTCGGCCTCAGCCTTGGATTCGCCGTACCAGTCCTGCGGATTGAGCGGCGCCGACTCATCAGGGAAGTCACACGAGGGGCCGACGGCGGTCAGGGAGCTGCACAGGACAAAGCGGCATTGAGGGGAAAACTCGGCCGCGGCGGTACACAGGGCGCGCGTGCCTTCAGCGTTGACGGCGAAAAGCTCGTTTCTCGAAGGAGAGCGCCTGAGCCCCGCCAGATGGATGACGGCTTCGGCGCCTGTCAGAGGAGCAGCCAGCGTATTGGGACGCGTCAGTTCGCCCTCAAAGACAGCAATTTTGCCGGGCTCCGCCTGCGCCGCCGGAACGAGCGAAAGTCCGCCCAGCAGCCGCCGGTTCGCGCCGGGCCGAATCAGCACCCGAACGTCATGTCCGGCCTGATGCAGCCGCCGCGTCAGCGCGCTGCCGATAAAGCCATTGGCGCCTGTGATGAGGATTTTCATGTGCGTGGAAGACCGGAAAAAGGCGTTTGGGCGAAGAACGGCGCGGCCCTTTGCCCCGTCTGGCTGTCAAAGGCGAATTTTCGGAAGTACCGGCGGGAACGGGAGGGACGGCGGGCAGAAAATGATGAAGGCGCCCATCCTGAGGAAGTCAGAACGGCGCCTTCTTTGGAGCTGTGCTGCCGGATGAAGAGCGCGGCTTACGATTTCAGACCGCAGAGGTTTTTCAGCTCCTCCGCCTTGTCCGTGTACTCCCACGTGCATTCGGGGATTTTCCGCCCGAAGTGCCCGTAGTTGGTGGTCTTGCCGTAGATGGGCCGCAGCAGGTGCAGCTGACGGATGATTTCCGCGGGCTTGAGGCCGAAGGCGCGGCGAATCGCCTGCGAGATTTTTTCCTCGGAGACTTTGCCTGTGCCGAAGGTCTCGGCCATCACGCTCACCGGGTCGGCCACGCCGATGGCATAGGCCAGCTGGATTTCGCACTTGTCGGCCAGCCCTGCCGCCACGACGTTTTTGGCGATGTAGCGCGCCATGTAGGCCGCCGAGCGATCGACCTTGGATGGGTCTTTGCCGCTGAACGCGCCGCCGCCGTGCCGCCCCATGCCGCCGTAGGTATCGACGATGATTTTTCGGCCCGTGACGCCCGAGTCGCCCTTGGGCCCGCCGATGACGAAGTTGCCCGTGGGGTTGACGAAAATTTTCGTGTTTCCGTCGAGCATCTGCGGCGGCAGCGCCTTGTTGATGACGCATTCGCGGACGGCCTCTTCGATGACCTTGTGCGTGGCGCTCGGATCGTGCTGCGTGGAAATGACGATGGCATCGATGCGTTTTGCCCTGCCGTCCCGGTATTCGACCGTCACCTGGCTCTTGCCGTCGGGGCGCAGCCAGCTGAGCTCTCCCTCTTTGCGCGCCTGAGCGAGCCTTCGAGTGAGCGCGTGGGCAAAGCTGATGGGCGCGGGCATGAGCTCCGGTGTGTCGTCGCAGGCGTAGCCGAACATCATTCCCTNNCCCTGGTCGCCGGCGCCCTGCTCGCGCTTCGTGTTCGTCGAGGCGTTGACCCCCAGCGCGATGTCCGGCGACTGCTCCTCGATGGCCGAGAGGATGCCGCAGGTATTGCCGTCAAATCCAAGCTCGCTCCGGTCGTAGCCGATGTCGCAGACTGTCCTGCGGATGATTTTGGGGATGTCGGCGTAGGCTTCTGTCGTCACCTCGCCCGCCACCACCACGAAGCCAGTCTTCACCAGCGTCTCCACGGCCACGCGGCTCACGGGATCCTGCTCGATGAGGGCGTCGAGAATGGCGTCGGAGATGCGGTCGGCCACCTTGTCGGGATGGCCCTCAGTCACGGACTCAGACGTGAAAATGAAATCCTTCTGCATTGCGTCAGAACTCCTTCGGGAAACCAGCCGCACACTCAGGCGCTGCCGCTGTGCTGTTCCGTTCGGGCACACCTGTGGCGGGCTGGAAAAGGGCGGCGGCCGGTAGTTGCGGCAAACATCTGTGTCAAGGCCGGCGCAGGAAAGTCTGAAGACGTGAAACGGACAGTCGGGGAAGTGGCGCCGCGGCATGGGAAGGCAGTAAGAGGCGCCGCGCTTTCCTGCGGACAGCCTTTCGGATGTGCGAACCCTCAATGCGAATCCTTTGCGAGGAGAGGCCATGAACCAGACATTTCCCGACGACCGTCCTGAAGAACCTGAACTTTTTCACGCTGCCCCGCGTGCAGGTGCCTGTCTCGCCGCCGCTGTTCTGGCTGCCGTGTGCTCCGTGGGGTGCGCGGAGACATTTGCCGAGGGCTCCGGGCGGGGAGGTGACGTCTTTGCCCCCGGCCAGTGGCTGACGCTGAGAACCAATCTGCATCCCAGCGACCGCGGCGTCGTCAGCGCCATGAATTATCAGCCTCAGGGTGTTCTCCCTGTCTGCACGGAGGTCTTCGTGACCGACATCAACGACAAGGAGATGAGCTTTCAGGTGGGCGACAAGGTTTACGTCTGGCAGTTCGACGCGCGGATTCGCGAGGAGCCGCGCCGCCACCTCGCTCACTATTTCGGCAGCCGCTGCGAGGAGCGCGAGTTCTCTGATCTGGACCGTCAGGGCATCAAGCAGGGCAAGCCGAAGGTGGGCATGACGCGGTGGGGGATTTTCTACGCCATGGGCTATCCGCCGGACGACATCACGCCCGACAGCAGGGCCAATGAGTGGAACTACTGGAGCTACAAGAACGTCCGAACACAGATTGTCTTTGAAAACGAGGTGGTCGTGTCCATTCGCAGGCACAACGAGTGACCGGCATAAGGACATCGGCAGCAGGGAGATGAGGGATGGGAATGCGAATGAAAAACTGGCCAAAAATCTTTCTGCTGCCGGGATGCCTAGCGCTGTCTCTGACGGCCGGCGCCTGTTCATCGAAGGAGGGCGGTGAGCATCCTGTGGATATGCCGGACGCTGCCGGCGCGGATGCCTCGCTTGCGGACGCTTCGGGCCCCTGGGGCGGCATTCCCTGCGACGCGGACCAGTTCAGCGCCCGCTGCATCGAGGGGGCGCGGGAGACGTGCGAGGGCGGCTACATCAGGCGGGAGGACTGCGCTCCGGGCCAGGTGTGTGAAGGAAGCGGCTGCCGCGAGATTGCCGAGGGCGAGAGCTGTGACAGCGAGCTCTTCTCGGACTTCTGCGACGAGGCGGGCCGCCNNCCCGCCAGTGGCGCTGCGTCGAGGGTCAGGTGACTGCCCGCGACTGTCCCGGCGGCGGCGAATGCCGGATGGGCCAGTGTTCGGACGAGGCGGACGGCGGGCCGGCGGCACCCTTTTGCGGCGACGGCGAAGTGCATGCCCCGGATGAGAAGTGCGACGAAGGCGAGCTTAACGGCACCTACGGCCACTGCCGGAAGGACTGTCGGTCGGTGCGCGGCTGCGGCGACGGCGTGACAGAAGAAGGCGTGGAGCAGTGCGATTTGGGCCCCCTGAATTCGCCGCTGTCTGCCTGCGGGACGAACTGCCGGAAGAACGCCGCGCTGTTTCCCAACTATCCCGCGCCGGACACCATTCCCACCGACGCTCTGACTTCCACGCCCGCCTGCGTCCGCGACGACCTGTTCGCCAAATACATGTATTACCGGGAGCGTTTTCTGGGCAGCGCGGCCAAGAGGATTCCGGGCTTTGTGTCCTGGGGTGAGGACGTCGGCGAGTCTGTTCCCGCGTCGTGGCGCGACCCCGAGTCGAGCTGCAGCCAGCGCTGGAACCTCTCGCCCTGCGGGTTCGACGAATATGAGGACGCAGCCGGCTTCTATGACTGGGGCGACTCGACCATCTGGCTGGGGCTGATGCTGGAATGGCTGGCCACCGAATACGCCGTCTTCAACCACCTGGGCCTCGATACCTCAGAGACCCTCCACTACCTGGCGCTGGGCATGAAGGCCTTCGACCGGCTGGACCGCGCCGCTGAGACGTATTTCGGCGCCATTGGGAAAGAGGACGGATTCTTTGTCCGCAGCGACGTGCCCAAAAATTTCGCCCTCAACAGTGACGGCAGCTATCGCTTTCCCCGGACGGACGGCGCCTACGCGGCTTACGAATGCACGTATTCCGGCGCCAGCTGTTCCGTCGCCCAAGGCATGAGCGCTCAGGAGATGCTGGATGACGGCATTTTCGAGAGTCAGGACCAGGTGACGGGCCTCGTGGAGGGCTACGCCATGACGGCGTTCCTGATTCCGGAGGATGTGACCGTCGATGGCATCCGCATCCGCGAGCACGCGCGAGAGACCGTCCACAGGATTGTGTCGTTCCTTAAGGCCAACGCCTGGCACGTGCGGGCGCCCAACGGCAGCAATGCTCCGGACGAGTGGGGCGGCAACGCGGTGTTTTTCAGCGGCATGTTCGCCGCCATCGCCGAGCAGGTCTGCGGCCGGGAGTTCCTGAAGGAGGGCGAGAGCTATCAGGACAGCGTGAGCCAGCTCATGTACGACACCTTCACTGCGGGTGTCGGGGCCACCTGGAACATCTGGCAGACCACCAACAACTACAACCGGACGATGATTTTCCGGCTGACCTCCATCGTGAAGGACATCTGGCCCGTGGAGTCGAAGCTGACGCAGATGGCCGTCAGCGACGGGCGGGACATCTTCGCCATGTATGGCTCGCTGATGCACGGCGCCGCGATGGCGGATGACTTTGCCTTTTGGCGGATTCAGTCGCTGCTCCAGCAGGCGCCCTGTTCCGGACCGTGCAACGTGGGGGAGGGGTGCGATTACGTCAGCGGCTGGCGCGGGGAGCACTACTTCGTTTCGATGCTGGACCGCCTCGGCTCGAACCATCAGAGCGCCGAGTACAACGGCCTCGACTATCTGGCGGCGCACAACCTGTATTTCCTGACCTACCTCCAGCGCTACGGACGGCCCTACACGAGCGTCTATGGAACTGCGCCCGCGCCCGATGCCGCGTCCTGTGCCGGCAAGGCCACGCTGGACGGTCTGCGCTCAGGGGCCGCCGCGCCCGCAGCCTATGACCTGACCGACCCCTGCCACGCGGCTGATCTGACCAGGCCCTTCTGCGGCAGGCCCTGGGGGGACTGGCTCATGGGAACTGCCAGAGGCGAGAACAGCGTCTTTGCAGGCGGGCGCCGCTGGACCTGTACGTCGAAGGGCCAGTGCACGACCGAGGAAACGTCGCTCCAGGGCTATACCGCCGGCGATGACCTGATTCTGGGGACGGACGCGGACGACGTTTTGCGCGGCGGCGACGGCAACGACTGCATCTATGGCTTCGGCGGCGACGATGAGATCCATGTCGGCAATGGCAACAGCGAGGTTCACGCCGGTCCGGGCAATGACCGCGTGAATGCCGGCAATGGAGCGAATTTCATCGACGGCGGCGAAGGGAACGATGTCATCCGCTGCGGCGGCGGCGTGAACATGGTCCTGGGCGGCGAGGGCGACGACAGCATCACCACCGGCAGCGGCAACGACCTCATCGACACCGGCATTGGCAATGACACCGTGAGTGCCGGCGACGGCCTCAACACGATTCGGGCGGACGACGGCGACAAGCTCATCATCAGCGGCATGCACAAGGACGTGGTGTTCCTGAACAACGGCAATTCCAGACTCAAGCTGGGCAGCGGGAACAACGAGGTGAACAAGCTGGGCAGCGGCAGCCTCTTCGTCCTCGCCGGCGACGGGGACGACAAGTGCACGTCTCAGAACAAGAACCCGAACGGCGGCAAGACCAACAAGGCCTACTACTGCCTGGGGGAGGGTCGAAACACCGTCTGGGGCGAATGGGCGGGCGTCGATTTCTGCGGCCCGGGCGGACAGCTGGAAGGCGGCGGGTGTCAGCAGACGCTGGAAGCCTCGTTCTGCACCGAGGAAAACTTCGACGCCTGGACGTGGTGAGCGATGCTGAGCCGGTTCCGTCAGCGTCAGCCGACCGCGAAGCACCGGGCATAAAAAAACGCCGCAGAGACATTTCATCTCTGCGGCGCTTCTTTTTTCTGCACTCATTTCAGGCGGACTTCATCCGGCCCGCCTGAAATTCAGCCGTTTTATTTCTCCGTCTTACTTCTTGGAGAAATCCAGTCCGGCCAGCTGGTTCAGATAGCTCCACTTGCGCTTGATGTGCTCGGAGGCACCCTCGGACAGCGCCTTGGCCGCTTCGGGGTTGCTCTTCTGGAGCTGCTTCCAGCGGTTCTCCTTCGTGGCGAAATCGTCGAAGGAGATCGTGGGATCCTTGCTGTCGATGACAAGAGGATTCTTGCCTTCGTCGGCCAGCGCGGGGTTGTAGCGATATAGCGGCCAGTGGCCGGAGATGACCGCGCGCTTCTGGTTCTCCAGGCCCTTCTGCATGTTGATGCCGTGGTTGATGCAGTGGGCGTAGGCCAGGATGAGGGACGGACCGTCATAGGCCTCGGCCTCGAGGATGGCCTTGACCGCCTGCGCGTCGTTGGCGCCCATGGCGATCTGGGCCACGTAGATGTAGCCGTAGCTCATGGCGATGAGGCCCATGTCCTTCTCGGGCAGGTGCTTGCCGGCCGCGGCGAACTTGGCCACCGCGCCCATGGGCGTAGCCTTGGACATCTGGCCGCCGGTGTTGGAGTAAACCTCGGTGTTCAGCACCAGGATGTTGACGTTCCGGCCCTGGGCCAGGACGTGATCCAGGCCGCCGTAACCGATGTCGAAGGCCCAGCCGTCGCCGCCGACGATCCAGACGGACTTCTTGACGAGGTAGTCGGCGAGGTTGGCGAGGCGCTTGGCAGCGGTGTCGCTGCTGTTGCCGAGGATGGCCTTCAGCTCGGCGATGCGCTTGCGCTGCTCGGCGATGTCGGACTCGGTGACCTGCTTGGCGTCCTTGATGGCGTCCACCAGAGCGGTGTGGTCTTTGAGGGCGTCCACGCTGGTGAGGAGCTCCTTGGCCTGCTGATTGAACTTATCCACCGCGAGCCTCATGCCGTAGCCGAACTCCGCGTTGTCCTCGAAGAGCGAGTTGCTCCAGGCGGGGCCGCGTCCGTCGGCATTCTTGCAGTACGGCGTGGTGGGCAGGTTGCCGCTGTAAATGGAGGAGCAGCCCGTGGCGTTGG
>DBXV01000008.1:253953-254644 GCA_002309695.1 Myxococcales bacterium UBA1203
CAGGCGCCGGAGAACTCGAACAGCGGACGGAGCAGCTGGCTGCCCTTGACAGTGCCGACGTTGAGCTTGGTGCGATCCTGATCGGGGAGCTTCTCGAAGAAGGCGACTTCCTTGGCGCCCGTCTCGCGCAGCGGCAGCTGGGGAACCATGGTGAGGGCCTTCTTGGCGGGATCGTCCTTGCTCTTGGCGGGGCAGATCTCGGCGCAGGCGCCGCAGCCGGCGCAGTCCTCGACGTAGCACTGAACCGTGGCCTTCATGCCCTTGTAAGGCGGCTTGGCGTCCGCCGACTTGAAGGTCGCGGGAGCGCCTTCCAGCTTGGAGGGATCGTAGATCTTCAGGCGGATGGCGGCGTGCGGGCAGACGATGGAGCACTTACCGCACTGGATGCACAGCGACGGATCCCAGGAGGGAACGTGCAGCGCCACATTGCGCTTCTCGTACTGAGAGGTCGCGGTGGGATAGGTGCCGTCCTCAGGGAAGACGGAGACGGGCAGCTTGTCGCCGTGACCCGCGATGAGCTCGCCGGTAATCTTCTTGACGAACTCAGGGGCATTGGCAGGCACCGGCGCCTGAATTTCCTTGGTGCTGGTGACGGATTTGCCCTCGACGTTCACCTGATGGAGGTTGGCCACAGAGGCGTCCACCGCCTTGTAGTTCTGCTCCACCACGGCGTCGCCCTTCTTGCCGTAGG
>DBXV01000008.1:254711-255029 GCA_002309695.1 Myxococcales bacterium UBA1203
GCGGCCGCCCATGCCGGTCTCTTCAGCCACCTTGTTGGCGTTGATGGTGTAGACCTTCAGCTTCTTGTTGAGGATGTGCGCCTGGGCGCAGCGGGGCAGGTGATCCCAGATCTCATCCGCCGAGTACGGGGCGTTGATGAGCAGCGTGGCGCCGGGCAGCGCGTCCTTCAGCATGTCGGTCTTCTCGAGGAAGTCGAACATGTGGGCCGCGATGAAGTTCGCCTTGGTCACGAAATAGCTGGAGTGAATTGGCTTCAGGCCAAAGCGCAGGTGCGACTTGGTCATGGAGCCCGACTTCTTCGAGTCGTACTCAAAGTA
>DBXV01000008.1:255065-256006 GCA_002309695.1 Myxococcales bacterium UBA1203
GCGCCGACGGTGCCGTCCGAGCCCAGGCCGTAGAACAGGCCGCGGAAGGTCTCCTTCGACTCGGTGCTGTAATCCTCGTCGTAGGCGATGTAGCGGCCGGTGATGTCGTCCACGATGCCCACGACGAAGTGGTTCATGGGAACGGCCTTCTTCAGCTCGTCGTACACGCCCTTGACCATGGCAGGCGTGAAGTCCTTGGAACCCAGGCCGTAGCGGCCGCCGACGATCTTGGGCATGGTCTTGAAGGCGGTCTTTCCGGCGCTGAAGCTCTCGGCGATGGCGGTCTGGACGTCCGCGTAGAGGGGCTCGCCGGCGCTGCCGGGCTCCTTGGTGCGGTCGAGGACGGCGATGGCCTTGACGCTGGCAGGAATGGCGCCGACGAAAGCATCGACGCTGAAGGGGCGGTAGAGGTGAACCTTGAGCACGCCGACCTTCTCACCGGCGGCGTTCATGGCTTCGACGGCCTCCTGAGCGACTTCGGCGCCGGAGCCCATGATGACGATGACGCGGTCAGCGTCGGGCGCGCCGATGTAGTCGAACAGATGGTACTGGCGGCCGGTGATGGCAGCGACCTTGTCCATGTACTTCTGAACGATGGCGGGGGTGGCCTCGTAGAAGGCATTCACGCGCTCGCGGCCCTGGAAATAGACGTCGGGATTCTGAGCGGTGCCGCGCATGACGGGGTGATCGGGCGAGAGGGCGCGCGCCTTGTGGGCGTCGATCAGCTTCTCATCCACCACTGCCTTAATGTCGTCCATGCTCAGCTCTTCGATCTTCTGGATCTCGTGGGAGGTCCGGAAGCCGTCGAAGAAGTGCATGAAGGGCACGCGGGCTTCGAGAGTGGCGGCGTGGCTGACCAGAGCCAGATCCATGCACTCCTGAACACTGGCGGAGCACAGCATGGCAAAGCCGGTCTGGCGGCAGGCCATCACGTCGGAGTG
>DBXV01000008.1:256075-279992 GCA_002309695.1 Myxococcales bacterium UBA1203
GGGATCATCAGGAGCAGGCCCTGGGACGCAGTGAACGTCGTGGTCAGGGCACCGGCCTGGAGCGCGCCGTGGACAGCGCCGACGGCGCCGCCTTCCGACTGCATTTCAGCAACCAGCGGAACGGTTCCGAAGATGTTCTTCTCGCCCCGGGCGCTCTTCTCGTCCGAGAGCTCGCCCATCACAGAAGACGGGGTGATGGGATAGATGGCGATGACATCGCTCAGGGCATGAGCGACGTGGGCGACGGCGGTATTGCCATCGACGGTCACAAGTTTGGGTTTGCGGCCTTCAGGTGTGGTGGACATGCAGCTTCCTCCGATTGGGTGTGACGTGAAAAAAGGCCCCGCCCGTTCCCTTGGCAGAAACACAGCGGCGCCTTGAGAGATGGGCCGGAGCCTTTGAACAAATCGCCGTCTTTCGGGCGTTCCGGACAGGAGATCCGAATGCAGAAAGGCGGCGTCAGGTCCGATAAAAAACACGGTCCAAAAAAAGCGGCGGCCCCTTAGTCGATTGGCCGGCTCCCTTCCAGAATAATTTGAGTGTCGAGATGGCTTCTCATGGCCGTCATCTGATCGGTCCGGCGGCGCAGCCAGTTCGTTTTCTCAGCACAAAAAAGCCCGGCGCTCCTGCGTGGAGGCCGGGCTTTCGTGTTTTTTTGATGTCCCGCGGCTTTCGGAAAATGCCGCGCGGTTCAGGAGAAGGTGTTTGGAGCTCAGTCGGCTGCGGCCGGAGGCGGTGCGCCGCCCCCGCCCTTGAGAACGGCGAAGTTGATTTGCGTGAAGCCCGACTGATTGCACGAAAAGAGGACGCGCTTGACCGTGCTGAATGGAACACCGCAGTGGGCCTGAATGTTGACCTCGCCCTTGAAACCGTCCTGCCCGTGAACGGCTTCGTCCCGCTTTTTGATGTCCCGGAGCTCCTCTTCCAGTGCAGGGATGTTCCAGTATTCGTCCCGCTCGATTTCGGAGATCTGGGCCACCTGCTTGCCCTCGACGAGAATGGCTTTGGCGATGACCGTCTCCGAACCGGCATCCTTGCACTGGCAGGGACTGTCTTCGGGAGCCGGCATGCCGTTGCACTGGAGCTCCGCGGAAATCTGCACCACGGGGAAGCGCTCAACTTCCTTGCCGTTGGCCGCGCTGGGCAGGGTGATGTCCTTGGAGACGACCAGAATTTCGCCGGTAGCTGAGAAGTTCTGGAGCAGGAAGATGACGATGATGACGAACATGTCCACCAGCGGGGTGACGAGCAGGTCGGCCGTGACGGCCTTTTTACCGGCCATGCCGTTGGCGAACAGGCGGCTGCGGGCCAGTCTGGGGCTGTAGCGTTTTCCCGGGATGACGATTGGCATTTGGAAAACCTCTGGCGTGGAACTGTTGAGATCAGTTCAGGTCCATCGCGCTGATGGCGACGTCGGGAAAGAAGAGCGGGGTGTCCGACGAGTCGTTCATCTTGCAGACGTCAACCACGCGGACCAGCTCGCGATAGGGAATGGTGTCCAGACACTGAATCGTGATGTTCGACTGTCCGGATGCCTCCGATTTGACCTTGCGCAGGGCGCCGATGAGCGAGTCCTCGTCGCACTTGGCTGCGTCCGCTTCGATTTTGTCGTTGTCCTTGTGGCAGTAGATGTAGCGGGCGCCGTTCTTATCGACGGTGTAGGTCGAGTTTCCCGTCGTCACCAGGAAGCCGTCTCCCTTGATTTGCAGGTTCAGCGGCAGCGTCTTGCTCTCCTCCGGCGGCTGTTCGCTCGTGCTGGGACCGCCCGCCTGAGAGACCTCCAGCCGGTCAATTTGATTCCAGACTGCCGTCATAATCAGGAAGCAGATGAGCGAGGACATCAGGTCGATGAACGGGACGAGGTTGATGGTCACGTCCAGAGAGCGCCTTTTGCGGCTTGCCATGTGCGACTCCGTACTTTGGGTGCATCCGGAACCAGCTGGAGGGGCGGCCCGCCGTCCGCTTCGGACCGCTGCGCCCGGGAATCCTCAGGAGCGCTGTGCCGGCGGCGCATCCAGGGCTGATTCCCAAAAATGGAACGGACCTTCGGATGCAGAAAGACGCCCTGCCGCCTCGTGAAGAGGGGCAGGGCGCCCATGGCCCAAAGGTCCTGTCGCCCCCCAATGGTCAATTACTTCTGAAGCGCGTTCATCGGAGGATTGATGGAGGCATTCTGAAGTTTGTCCTTATTGGCGATGATGAGATTCAGAATGCTGACCGTCGCCTCGTTGATGTCGTCAATCATCTTCTGGGTGCGGCCGCTGAGAACCGAGAAGCAAATCAGAGAAGGAATGGCGGTGCCGAGCCCGAACGCGGTGCAGTGCATGGCTTCGGAAATACCTGCCGAAAGAATGGTTCCCTTGTCGGCGGCGTTCACCTGGGCCACGGCGTTGAAGCAGGTAATCAGACCGGAGACCGTTCCCAGAAGCCCGCAGAGCATCGCGGCGTTGCCAATCATGGCCAGGTAGCCGGTGCGCGCCTCAATCTTGGGATTCTCCCTCAGTGCCGCCTCGTCCATGGCCGCCTGAACCTCAGCCTCGCCGCGGGGGACATTGACGAGTCCCGCCTTCACGATGGCGGTGAGCGGCGTCTTCTTCTGGCCCGCCACGTAGCTGATGGCTTTGTCCAGGTTCCCCTCGAAGATGTAGCGCTTGAGGCCGTGCATGAAGGCCGCCTTGTTGATGCTGGCGCGGAAGAACAGGACGGTGATGCGGTCAACCAGAATGGCCAGCAGGAACAGCAGGCAGACGGTGATGGGATACATTCCCCACCCGCCCTTCTGGTAGGCGGCGAAGAGGGACGAAACCAGTCCGGCGTCATCGGCAGCGGCTTCGGAACTCAGAACCATGAGGGACTGGACGAGCGAAACGGCATTCATTGTTTTCAGACCTCCAGGGGGCGTTTCAAATTGGGGCAGAGGGTGTCGCCCAAGGGTGGAAAAAAGTATTTAACCCATTGATTTTATTGAGTTTTTCGGTCTCTCCCGAAAAAAGGCGGCGGTAGCTAGCATTCGGCAGGAGGCAAGTCAAGAAAGGGGGGAGAGCGCTTCGCCTGCGCGGCAGATGTGCCGGAGGAATGATTGCATTGGCCGGCGAAAGCTGAAATCCGGCGCGCGCGGTTGGGGGAAAACGGGGGCATCAGCGGCTTGGTTTATTTGTTTCACGCAGCGTCATTTTCCTGAGGAGGGCCAGCACATGTTTTGTCCGCAGTGTCGTTCAGAGTTCAGAGAGGGATTTTTTCGATGCCCGAATTGTGAGTGCGAATTGGTGGGAGAGCTGCCCAAGTTAGAGGATAAGTCGGAAAAGTTGCGGCAGCTCGCCGCGTCCGGCGGGGCGGTCCGAATTGCCAGGGCGAGCTACCGGGAGGCCGCTCAGATGGTCGAGACCATTCAGAGCCACGGTGTGGATGCCATGCTGACCGGCGACTGCGATGCGGCGACTGGCTGCTGCAAGCGCGGCTGCGGCGGTCCTCAGGCCTATGTGACGGTCCTGCCCGAGGATGTTCAGGACGCGGCGGCGATTCTCCGGGAGGTCCATCGGAATCTGGTGGCCGATATGGAGGGCGGTTCGCTGGAGGCACTGGACGCCGAGGTCGATTTGGATTCGGAGGGCGAGAAGACGTGCCCCGCCTGCGGCGCCAAATTTGAGGGGTCTCCGGAGGAATGCCCCGACTGCGGGCTGTATCTCGGGGCGGGGTGAATCGAATATATTTTGTGAATTTGGTTGAATTAACGTTCAGCGAAAATTTCGTTTCGTTTTTTCAAATAAAAATCCCCGTCCGGCTTCGGCCAGGCGGGGATTTTCATTTATTCCATCCGGCGATGGCCAGAGGGGGGTGTTCAGAGGAGAAAACGGCTTAGCGCCGCCGGTCATTCTTGCTGCGCGCCTGTTCACCTAAAACGAACAGCCTGATTTTTTCACTTTGCCCCTCGGTCAGCCCCAGAAATTTCAGCGCGGCGTTGCTGCGCGACATGGCGCCGTTGACCTTGACGCCGCGGCGGACGACCTCTGCCTGGCAGCGGAACAGCTCGCCGCCCAGCTCAAATTCCACATCCACCCGGTCGCCGACCTTGGCGGTGCTGTCACTGACGACCAGCGCGCCGCCCGCGGAGACATTGAGGGAGCGGGTGTCCTCCCAGCTGCCGCGCTCGCCGGCCATCCGCACGCGGCATTCGGATTCAATCCGCACGTCCATGCGCCTTTGGCGGACCTCGGCGCAGGTGCAGAGGATGTCCAGCTCCACGAGTTCGCAGGACGTCTCGGCGCGGCTTTCCACGACCTTGCCCTGCACCCAGACGACAGAATTTTCGCGGGGCAGTTCGACGCGGACCTTCACGCCGGGATGGAGGCGTTCGAGGTCGCTTTCCTGGCACTGAACGATGGCAAGCAGCCTGTCGGCCTCGGCGGTGATGACTTCGACAGGAAGCGCCATCCCGGATTTCTCATGGATGAGCGCGCCTTTGTGGAGCCCTTCGTCCAGGGCCTGATGGACGACGTTCAAATCGCAGCTGGGCAATGGATTGCTCCGATGAAATTCACAGCGAAAAAGCGGGATCCCGCCAGCTGCGCCGGGAAAACCGGACGGAAGCGGCGGGATCTCCTGGTGTCGGTCGAAAAAGCGGGGGAAATCGGCTCGTGGACCATCATCGGCTCAGCCGAAGGTCGTCCCGTCCCATCCCCAGCTGTCGGCGTCGATTTCGGCAAAGTTCAGATAGACGCACTCGGGAGCGACGCCCAGTTCGGCCTGGATGAAGTCGCAGAGAATGCGGCTCAGCTCTTTGCAGCGGTCCGGTGAGAGGCCGCCGATGCTGCGGACGACGCAGAAGGCGCAGGGCGTGTCAGTCTTGCCCGCCATGGACATGGCTGCCGCGCGGGAGACGCTGGTCATGACGTACTGCTCGGGTTTTCCCAGGGTTTTGGCCAGAAGCGCCGACCCCTTGGACGCCACATCTCGGGCCTTGTCGGCCCCAAGCTCAGCGGAAGTTTCGATTCGAAGCATCGGCATGTCTGTTTTCCTCGAAGGCACCCGGATTTTTGTCAGCGGCGCGGGGTGCCAGACGCTCCGTCAACAATTTGGCAGTGGGGTGAAAAGGGACCGGCAGGCGAGTGCCTTGGCCGCGCGTCACTTGAGGTTTTCGGGATTCAGTCCCTTGAGAGACTCGGCCACGAAGATGCCGTCCTTTCGGATGAGGACGTCGTCAAACCAGATTTCGCCGCCGCCCATGTCGGCTGTCTGAATCAGAACCAGATCCCAGTGGACGCTGGATTTGTTGCCATTGTCGCAGTCGTCGTACGAGTTGCCGGGGGTGAAATGAATGGAGCCGGCGATTTTTTCGTCGAAGAGCGTGTCGAGCATGGGCGAAGTGACGAATGGGTTCACGCCGATGGCAAATTCCCCCACGTAGCGGGCGCCCTCATCCGAGTTGAGAATTTCCTCCAGCCGATCCGCCGGATTGCCGCGCGCCTCGATGATTTTGCCGTCTTTGAAGGTGAAGCTCAGGTTCTCGAACTTGGTCCCCTGATAGAGCGACTGAGTGTTGTAGGTGATGGTGCCGTTCACCGAGTCACGGACGGGGGCGGTGTAAACCTCACCGTCGGGAATGTTCATCTTGCCGTCGCACTTGATGGCCGGCAGGCCCCGGATGCTGAAGGTCAGGTCCGTGCCCGGGCCTTTGAGGCGCACGCGGTCGGTCCGCTCCATCAGCTCCACCAGAGGGTCCATCGCCCTGGACATGCGGCCGTAGTCGAGGTTGCAGACGTTGAAATAGAAGTCCTCAAAGGCGTCGGTGGACATGGACGCCTGCTGGGCCATGGAAGGGGAGGGCCAGCGCAGAACGACCCACTTCGTCTTGGGCACGCGGATTTTCATGTGGACCTGCCCCAGCCAGTGCTTCCGGTAGAGCCCCATCTTGTCCGCGGGGACATCGGAGAGCTCGGCGAGGTTCAGCGTCCCCCGAAGGCCGATGTAGGCCTGCATGTTTTCCATGCGGACCGCCTCGAAGCGGCCGGTCATCTCCAGACTTTCGGCCGTGCCGCAGGCGTACAGCTCGCGGAGCACCCTGTTCTGCTTGATGGTGACGAAGGGATTGCCGCCCGCCTCGCGGATTTCCCGCACGAGGAGCGCCACCATTTCAGCGGGAATGTCGGTGGCCTCCACCAGGACGTTCTCGCCGGGCTTCACGCCGCAGGAATAGCGGACAAGGTTCTGGGCCAGCGTTTTCATTCGTGGATCGAGCATCGTTCAGGGGCCTTTCTTGGAGATTTGTCAGGGGTCAGGTGGTTGGTGGCTGAGCGGGCTTCAGGCCTCAGGCTCAGGGACGAAGACCTAAAAAAACCGGGATGGCGCGCCTTGAGTGCAGCGTCATCCCGGGAAGAGCGGCCCGCTCATTGGACGAACAAGCGGGCACCTGAAAAGGGGCTGTCAGCGCCTGGGCTTGAAGACCGTGACGGACAGCGGGGGCAGGGTGATGGACATGGAGCTGCCGAAGGCCTGCCATTGCTGCGGCTCCGCCTGAACGCCGCCGCCGTTGCCCATGTTGCTGCCGCCGTAGATGCCGGCGTCGGAATTGAGAACTTCCTCGTACCAGCAGGCTTCGGGAACGCCGATGCGGTAGCCCTCGTGGGGCTCCGGCGTCAGGTTGCAGACGAAGACGGTGAAGTCGCGGCGGTCTTTGGCGAAGCGGACGAACGAATAAACCGAATGGTCCACGTCGCTGCAGTCAATCCACTGGAAGCCCTCGGGCTTGAAATCGAGCTCATAGAGAGAGGGCTCATTCCGGTAGAGGTTGTTCAGGTCGCGCACCCAGCGCTGGATGCCCCGGTGCTCCTCGTAGTCGAGCAGGTTCCAGTCGAGCTGCGTGTCGTGGTTCCACTCGCGCCACTGCCCCAGCTCGGCGCCCATGAAGTTCAGCTTCTTGCCTGGGTGGCCATACATGAAGCCCAGGAGCGACCTCAGGTTGGCCCGCTTCTGCCAGGAATCGCCCGGCATCTTGTTGAGGAGCGAGCCTTTGCCGTGGACGACCTCGTCGTGGGACAGCGCCAGGACGAAGTTCTCCGAGTAGGCGTACAGCATGCTGAAGGTCAGCTTGTTGGAGTGGTACTTCCGGTAGATGGGGTCCTTCTGGAAGAACTCCAGAATGTCGTGCATCCAGCCCATGTTCCACTTCATGGAGAAGCCCAGGCCGCCCAGATAGACGGGGCGCGAGACGCCGGACCAGGAGGTGGATTCCTCGGCAATCATCAGAGCGCCGGGATACTTCTCGCCGACGATGGTGTTCAGCTGCTTGAGGAACTCCACGGCTTCCAGGTTTTCCTTGCCGCCGAACCGGTTGGGCACCCACTCGCCCGCCTTCCGCGAGTAGTCGAGGTAGAGCATCGAGGCCACGGCATCCACGCGCAGGCCGTCGAAGTGGTACTGGTCCAGCCAGAAGAGCGCGCTGGCCGTCAGGTAGTTCCGAACCTCGTTCCGCCCGTAGTTGAAGATCAGCGTTCCCCACTCGGGATGACGGCCCTGGCGCGGATCGGCGTGTTCGTAGAGGTGCGTGCCGTCAAATTCGGACAGGCCGTAGGAATCGGACGGGAAGTGGGCAGGAACCCAGTCGAGAAGGACGCCGATGCCGTTCTGATGCATGGCGTCCACGAAGACCTTGAGGTCCTCGGGGCTGCCGTAGCGGCCGGTGGGCGCGAAGAGGTTGATCGTCTGGTAGCCCCACGACCCGTAGAAGGGGTGCTCACTGATGGGCAGAAGCTCCACGTGCGTGTAGCCCATCTCCTTGAGGTAGGCCGCCAGCTCATCCGCCATCTCCCGATAGCTGAGTGAGCGCTCGCCGCCGTCGAAACGGTGCCGCCAGGAGCCAAAGTGCATCTCGTAAATGGAGATGGGGTTTTCGAGGTAGTTCCAATTCTTCCGCGCATCCATCCACGCGCCGTCATGCCATTCGTGCGCGATGCCGGAGGCGACCCTGGAAGCGGTCTTGGGCGGGAGCTCCACCTGGAAGGCCAGCGGGTCAGTCTTGAGCAGGCAGACGCTGCCCTGAGGGGGAAGAATTTCGTATTTGTAATTCTGGCCGGGCTCCAGACCGGGGATGAACAGCTCCCAGATGCCGTTTCCCTCGTGCTTGCGCATGGGGTGGCGCCGGCCGTCCCAGCTGTTGAAGTCGCCCACCACGCTGACGCGCCGCGCACTCGGCGCCCAGACGGCAAACTCAACGCCCTTCACGCCGTTGCGCTCGGCCACGTGGGCTCCGAGGCGCTCCCAGAGACGCTGCAGATTGCCCTCGCCCATCAGGTGCAGGTCGTAGCCAGAGAGCAGCGATTCAAAGGAATAGGGATCGTCGATTTCCCAGGTGCCGCCCGCGTTGGACAGCCGCAGGCGATAGCGGCCCTTGAGCTTGGCGGTTCCCAGATCGGCCTCAAAGAAGCCGGCCCCGTCGAGCTTTTTGCCCTTGGCCAGGGACTTTCCGGCCTCGTCGATGACCTCCAGCGTCTCCGCTTCGGGATGGAAAGAGCGGATGAAGAGAGTGTCCCTGCCTTTGACCTTCTCGGTTTTGGCGCCGAGCACGTCGAAGGGCTGGCCGTGGGTGGCATTGATGATGGCGCGCATGGCGTCCTGGTTGACCGGCATGAGATGCTCCTTGTGGATGAGGGGATGATGAAGGTGCTTCCGACGCGCAGGAGACGCAGGAGGGCGCCTCTCGGGCTGGCGGAAAAAATGGCGGCGCCTTTTAGCCGCGGGCCTCTGGCCTGTAAAATTCCGTGTGAAGCCCAAGCACCCGCTCGTTCGGCGATTTCGGACGGGCCAGAGCGCGGAACAGGCCAAAAAAAATCTTGACCAATTCGTACAGGCGAGTAAAAGGCCGCCCGTTTTCGGCAGCAGGACGCCCAAAACGACTCGCTCTGGGGTTGTAGCTCAGTTGGGAGAGCGCCTGAATGGCATTCAGGAGGTCACCAGTTCGATCCTGGTCAGCTCCACTCCACAAAGCCTTCCGGATTTTCCGGAGGGCTTTTTTCATATCCGACGGACGTGTTTTGCCGCCGGCGTCCGCCGCGTGTCAGACGGCGCGCGCAGGAGCCAGAACAAAGGAGAGGCAGCCATGATTATCTGTCCGCTCTGCGAGCACATTCAGGAGCGAGGGCTGTACTGCGATGTCTGCGGCAAGGCGTTTCCCGTGCGCTCCGTCTCCGATTTGGACATTCCGCCGATGCCCGGGCTGGAGACGACAAACATGGGGGACATGGATTTGACGGCCGCGGGCGCGCTTCCGCAGGGCCCATCCATCGGGAGCGGCGTACAGGCCGGACAGTCTGGCATGACTGCTTCGGGTGAGGCGCCTCAGACGCGCTGCCGGGCGTGCGGTCAGATTCAGCCTGCGGGCCAGATTAGCTGCGAGCGATGCGGCACCCGGCTTCCGCGGTTTCTGAGCGAAGAAAAGGATGAGGCGCGGCCCGGCGAAGCGGAGGCCGATGAGAACGCCCCTGTGGTGTGCCGCCAGTGCGGCGTCCGGGCGCGTCCTGCCGGCGGGCTTTGTCCGGTCTGCGGCACGCGGCACTCCACGGAATTGTAGCTCTTCCGCGGGTCGCTCACCCCGGGTCTGCACAGCGGAATTTTTCTGAAACTGCCCCGCCGGCGTCGCATCGAAGGCCCGGCTGCGGGGCGCATCCCGTTCCAACCATCCATCACCCCAAGGAGCACGAGCACATGAAAGACCTCAAAGGCACCAAGACCGAAGCCAATCTGCAGGCCGCTTTCGCCGGCGAGTCCCAGGCGCGCAACAAGTACACCTATTACGCCGGCAAGGCCCGCAAGGAGGGCTACAACCAGATCGCCGCCATTTTTGAGGAGACGGCCGAGAACGAGAAGGAGCACGCCAAGATCTGGTTCAAGCTGCTTCACGGCGACGCGGTTCCCGACACCATCACCAATCTTCAGGACGCGGCCAGCGGCGAGAATTACGAGTGGACGGACATGTATGCCACGTTCGCCAAGGAGGCCCGCGAAGAGGGGTTCAATCAGATTGCCGCCCTTTTTGAGATGGTCGGCGCCATCGAGAAGGACCACGAGGCCCGCTATCTGAAACTTCTGGCCAATGTGAAGGACGGCCTGGTCTTCTCCCGCGACGGCGACAGGATCTGGCAGTGCCAGAACTGCGGACACGTGGTCATCGGCAAGAAGGCTCCCGAGCTCTGCCCCGTCTGCAAGCACCCCAAGGCCTATTTTCAGATCAAAGCTGAGAACTACTGATTCGGCCTGAAGCCTCTTCCTCAAGGAAAAGCGCCGCCCCGGCCACAGAGCCGGGACGGCGTTTTTTTGTGCCGGGCGTCAGAAGGCTTTGCGGCTGTCCATGAGGATGGTCACGGGGCCGTCGTTGATGAGTTCCACCTGCATGTCCGCCCGGAAGACGCCCGTCTGCACCGGGGCGCCGTTCTGACGGCAGGCCTCGCAGAACAGCTCGTAAAGGCGTTTGGCTTCCACGGGCTCCATGGCGGCAGTGAAGCTGGGCCGCCTGCCGTGCCGCGCGTCGCCGAAGAGGGTAAATTGGCTGACCGCCAGAATTTCGCCGCCGACATCGGCCAAGGCCCGGTTCATGCGGCCGCTGTCGTCCTCGAAGACGCGGAGGGCGACACAGCGTGCCGCCAGATCTGCCGCGTCCTTGTCCGTATCTTCGGCTCCGACGCCCAGAAGGATGAGAAAGCCGCGGCCGATGCTGGAAACACGTTCGCCGCCGACGCGGACCGAGGCGCTGGTGACGCGCTGGATGACGGCTCTCATGGCGCGGCCTTCGTGTCGGGAGCGGCGGGAGGAGCGGCAGAAACTGACGGAGCAGCTGCCGGACTTTTCTGAGGTGCCGCGGTGTCTTCCGTCATTTCCCGGGGGTCGTAGCCGACCGTCCACTCGGCATCGATGACCGGCGTGGAGGGCGTGGACAGCTCTCCGCCGGGGGCAAAGCCGCGAACGATGCGCTTCATCTCGTCGGTCGGCAGAGGAGCGTCGATGTTTCTGGGAGCGCCCGGCGCAGCCACAAACTCGTGGTGAAGCGTCTGCGTGGGGAAAGCGAACTGCACCTTGAGGGCTTTGGCCAGGCGCATGATTTCCAGATTGATGTCCTGCTTGGCCTTGAGCTCCACGCGCCAGGAGATGTTGCGGACGTAGTAGTAGAGAAGGATTTCCAGCGAGTAGGCGCCGAAGCCGGTGAAGGCGACCTCGTAGCTGTCCTTCCGGGTGAACTCGTTGGCGCGGATGATGGCCCGCACCCCCTCGATGAACGCCGTCATCTGCTCCGGCGTGGTGTCGTAGGACAGCCCCAGAGTGGTCGAGGTGCGCCGGAACTTGCGGACGCCCTGATTGTCGATGGTGCTGTCCGCCAGCTTGGAGTTGGGCAGCGCCACCAGCGAGTCGTAGTAGGTCCGCACCCGGGTGGACCTCAGCCCCACGGACTCCACGTCGCCGTCAACGCCGTTCACGACGATGCGGTCGCCGATTTTGAAGGGCCTGTCGCCGATGAGGACGAGGCTGCCGAAGAAGTTGGCCAGCGTATCCTTGGCGGCCATGGCGATGGCGAGGCCTCCGATGCCCAGACCGGCGATGAGCGAGCCCACGTCCACCCCCAGGTTTTGCAGCATGAAGACGAGGCCGATGAGGATGATGAGTGCCTGGAGCGTCCGGCGGATGAGGGGAATGAAGTCGCGGTCAATTTTCGACTGCCCGGCGCGGGAGCGCGCTTCCAGCCTGTCGCAGAAGATGAGCGCGGCCCGGTAGAGCGCCCAGATGCAGGGCAGAATCGCCAGAATGCGGACGACGAAATTCATCGTGGCCTTCGGCGCCTGGTTCAGATTCAGGATGGGCAGCGTCAGTGCCAGCGCCCCCGCCATGGCCAGAAGCGACACTGGAACGACCAGCTTTGACGCGGCCTTCTGCGTCCACTCCGCGCCGTATTTCTTCGAGAGCGTCCCGTTTTTCCTTTTGAGAATGGCGAAGACGAGCCGGGAGAGGGTGAGGCCGATGAGCAGCGCCGCGGCCATGGCGATGGCCTGCCACAGATGAATGCCGAACAGTGTCTGATGGAACGTCTCGGTGAACCAGCGAAGGCCGATGCCGACAGCTTCCGGAGCCGCGGCGGCAGTGCTCTGGGCAGCTGCGTCTGTGTCGGATGTGCTGAGCGCCAGGTGCGGCAGGAGAGAAGGGAGCTGCGGAAAAGAAAGGACCTGCATGCGGAGTGCTCCGGAAAAAGAAAGAGGCCCTGCCCGGTTAAGAGGGGAGGACCAGTTTGGATGCTTCGCTTCGTTCGCCGTCTGAGGGAATTGAACGAATGCGGGGAAATCAGCGGAGGCGCTCTGGACAGTGCCGGGACGCCGCCGTCAAGGGGTATCCAGCAAGGTGCTCAGCACACCGAGGCTGCTGCAGGAGATGGCGGCGGCCGGGGCGAACATCCGCCGACAGGCATGCCAGGGGATACAGAAGAGAAATCCACAGATGTTGAAGGCTGCCTCCGGAACCCGCGGGAATCAGTTCGCGGAAAGCCGCACTTTCATTCGGTGCCTTCACTTTTTGATGGACACGGCGCCTTCCCCGCGTCTTAGGCGCCCGCCGCTTCCGGCCGGGGGGACAATGGGCGGTTTTCAGGCGGAAGGTTCGAGCAGTTTTGGCGAGCAGTTGGAGGAGACGCGAATGAAGAAGACGCTTTTCATCGAAGGAATGGCCTGCCCCAGATGTCTCAAGCACCTGACGGACGCCATGGGCGAATCGGGAATCACCGTGGAGGAGTCCAATCTGGAGAAGGGACTCATCCGGGTGGAGGCGGGGGCCGATGTCACCGACGAGACGATGCGCGATGTCGTTGAGGAAGCCGGGTACGAGCTGGTCCGCATCGAGACGGCCGGGTGAGTCCCCGAAAATGTGCCCGAAAGAGCGCGGCAGGGCAGAAAATTTTCTTGACTTTGGAAAAGAAGCGACTAAAAGGCCCGCCGCTTTCCGCAGGGAAGGTTTCAAAGCCTCGCCGTCGGCGTAGCTCAGCAGGTAGAGCATCTGTTTTGTAAACAGATGGTCGTGGGTTCGATTCCCGCCGCCGGCTTGTTGTTCAGTAGTTGGTAGTTGAAGAAATGGACGGGTTCCCGAGTGGCCAAAGGGAACAGACTGTAAATCTGTCGGTTATTGCCTTCGATGGTTCGAATCCATCCCCGTCCACAAGGAAGGAAGTTGCAGCAGGATGTAAGGAAGGTTCCTGCGGGAATAGCTCAGATGGTAGAGCGTCAGCCTTCCAAGCTGAATGTCGCGGGTTCGACCCCCGTTTCCCGCTCAAAATACAGGTTGTAGTGAAAGCGTTGCCCTTGTAGCTCAGATGGTAGAGCGCATCCTTGGTAAGGATGAGGTCACCAGTTCGATTCTGGTCGGGGGCTTTTGGTGTTTCTAAAAGGTTGTTTTGGCTTAGCCCGCCGCCGTTTGGCTCCCCAGAAATGAGCGCCAGAATCAGCGGCGGATGTCAGGGAAGATGAGGAAAATATGAACCGGACGATTATCCAGCTCGAGTGCACGGTCTGCAAAGAGCGCAATTACTCGAAGACGAAGAACAAGCGCACGATGACCGACAAGCTTGTTCTTTCAAAGTATTGCCCCCGCTGCCGCAAGCACACGGACCACAAAGAGACGAAGTAAGTCTCATAGGCCAGTAGCTCTAATGGTAGAGCGGCGGTCTCCAAAACCGTTCGTTGGGGGTTCGAGTCCCTCCTGGCCTGCACACAAAACCTCAGGCGCCTTTGGCAGCAAAGGTACGCTGGGGTGTTTTACTGTCTGAAATACGTTTTCCTGTGGGGTGCGTGAACGACAGGAAATCAGGGAAAGGAAAGCCAAAGATGGCTGATTCTTCGTCCACGGAACTGACGACAACTGCCGGCCTCAATGGAGGCCTGAGCGAAAGCCGCATCGTCGGCGGGAGCTTCGTGGCTTTCTTTTTTGTCGGGACCCTGTTTTTCGCGAGCGTCATCGAGCAGATTCTCGCCTGGCGGCGCTGGAGTGACAGCTCGATTCTGGGCACTCCTCTGACGGTATCGACACTGGTGGCGGCCGTTATTTCCGCAGTGATTGCCTGCGTCTGCTACTTCAATGGAAAAGTGCATGACGCCAGCATGCGGGTGGCGACGGAGCTGAGACGCGTCACGTGGCCCACCAGGGCTGAGACCAAAGTGTCCACAGTTGCCGTCATTGTGGTGAGCATCATTGCCGCCCTGATTTTGTTCTTCTTCGATTTCGTTTCGGCCAAAGTGATGTCTGACTGGATACCCGCACTTTTGAATAAAGTTGTGGGTGCCTGAGTCACAGCAGGCCGGAAAGGAGTTTTTCCTCTCGCCGTTTTTTTTGAGCTCCAGAAGGAAATTTTTTCGCCGCTTGTTTGTTTTTCCCGAGTCTCTTCTTCCCCGATGCGCCCGCTCTGAGCACACGAACTGGAAGGAGGGATTCGTTTTTTTCCTGGAAAGGTGGACCTCAAATGACAGATGCGGACGCAGGCAAGCCGGGGACGGATAAGCGCTGGTATGTGGTTCACACTTATTCAGGATTTGAAAACAGGGCGAAGAAGAGCCTGGAGGAGCGCATTCGCACCGAGGGGATGGAGAGCGACTTCGGCGAAATTAAAATTCCGACGGAGGAAGTCGTCGGAATGTTTAAGGGAACCCGGCGGACCAGCTCCCGCAAATGCTATCCCGGCTATATATTGGTCGAGATGGTGATGAGCGACAGAAGCTGGCACTTGGTCAAGGCGACGCCGAAGGTCACGGGCTTTGTGGGCGGCACTCAGACAATGGAACTGAATATGATTCCATGGCTGAGCAAGGCAGAGGCTGATCGGCTGACGGCTTCCGAGAGTGAGCAGGCGGCCGCGCCCAAGCCTAAAATTGAATTTGGCGTCGGCGAGAGCGTCCGCGTCATTGACGGGCCCTTCGCCAATTTCAACGGCGTCGTGGAGACCGTGGACAACGGCAAGGGCCGGCTGAAAGTCACGCTCTCGATGTTTGGCCGTTCGACACCTGTGGAGCTGGATTTTATGCAGGTCGAGAAGGCTTCCTGAAAGATGGACACCGCGCCGGAGGAACCTCGTTCCCCCGGCGCTTTTTCTTTTATTCTTCATGCCCTTTATCTTTTTATTTTTGATGAAGGGATTGAATTGAGCGGGCTGGTCTGATTGCCCGTTTCAGAGGGCCCCCCGCACAGGGAAGGGCGCTTTCAGCCGCTCCTGACAATTTGAAGACGCCAGGAATACGGCATTTGGTCACACCAAAGGTGGGAGGACGCTGAGACGTCCGATTGCACCACACAAAGGCGGTTAAACATCATGGCGAAGAAGGTTACGGGACAGGTCAAACTGCAAATCGCCGCTGGCAAGGCCAATCCGGCCCCCCCGGTGGGCCCCGCTCTGGGCCAGCACGGCGTCAACATCATGGATTTCTGCAAGCAGTTCAACGCCCGCACACAGCCCCAGGCCAAGGATGGCCTGATTATTCCTGTCGTTATTACGATTTATTCCGACAGGTCGTTTACTTTCATTCTCCGCACGCCTCCCGCGGCTGTTTTGCTGAAAAAAGCTGCCGGTCTGCATACAGAGAAAAAGAAAGGCTCCGGCTCCCACAAGCCCGGCAAGGAGAATGTGGGCAAGGTGACCCGCAAGCAGATTGAGGAAATCGCCAAGACGAAGGCCGAGGAGCTCACTGCCGCTTCCATCGAGGCTGCCATGCGCACCATCGAGGGCACCGCGCGTTCCATGGGCATCGAAGTCGTCGATTGAGACGATTTTTTTCTACGCAAATTTTTGGGGTGGGAGAGCCGCGCACTGAATGCGGCTCGTCTGGACCACCGTCAGGAGTGAGTTTCAATGGCAGGTAAGGCTTATGAAGCAGCGGCGAAGGTAATTGACCGCACGAAGAAGTTTTCTCCGGGTGATGCTTTTGCCCTGCTCAAGCAGTCCTATGATGCTGGCCTCAAGGCCCATGCCCCCCGCAAGGGTGAGCGCAAGACGATGGATGAGACCGTCGAGGTCGCCATCAATCTGGGCGTCAATCCCAAGTATGCTGACCAGATGGTCCGCGGTGCTGTGGTTCTCCCCCATGGTACGGGCAAGAAGGTGCGCGTCGCTGTCTTTGCCAAAGGCGAGAAGGCCAAAGAGGCAGAGGAAGCCGGTGCGGACATTGTCGGCGCCGAGGATCTGGGAACGAAAATTTCCGGCGGCTTCCTCGATTTTGACGCCACGGTCGCAACTCCCGATATGATGGGCGTTGTGGGCCGCCTGGGCCGCGTCCTGGGTCCCCGGGGCCTGATGCCTAACCCGAAGCTGGGAACCGTCACGACGGATGTCACCCGTGCGGTCAAGGAGCTGAAGGGCGGCCGCGTGGAGTTCCGCGTCGAGAAGGCCGGTATCGTCCATGCCCGTCTGGGCAAGGCCAGCTTCACCGCCGACCAGCTGCGCGAGAATCTGATGGCGCTGATGGATGTCATCATCAAGGCGAAGCCGGCCACGGCCAAAGGCACCTATCTGAAGGCCATTTCTATTTCGACGACCATGGGCCCGTCCGTCCGCATCGATGTCAATACTGTCATTTGATGAATGTGACTGACGAATAAAGCCGCAAGGTCAGGTGAAATAAAAAAGCGCTGCGAAGCTGATTCGCGGCGCTTTTTTTATATGCGGACCAATAGTTTCACCTTCCCCGGATTGGTCTGTTGATTTCGTTAATTTCCATGAAAGGAATCTCCTCATGAAATGGAAGTATTTATTGCTGATGATTCTTTCTGTTGCAGCTGCCGCTTTTTTGACTGGCTGTTCTGAGAAAAAAACGGCTGAAGCGCCGGCCTCTGCTCCCGCGCAGAAGACAAATGCGGACAGCGATAAAGATAAAAATGTAAATGCAGCACCTTCCGGGGATGCCGCGGGCAATCCGGCAAATCCGGATGCCCCCAAAAAGATATTGGTCGCTTATTATTCGTGGGGAGGCAATACAAAAGTCATTGCTGAATATATTCATAAGGCTGTGGGCGGAAGTATTTTTGAGATTACGCCCAAAGAGCCCTATTCGACGAGCTATCCCGTTGTTGTGGCCAAGGCCAAGCTGGAAATCGCCAATGGCGAGGGCAGAGAACTCGCCGCCAGTGTGCCCAATATCGCCGATTACGATATAATCTTTTTGGGGACGCCCAACTGGTGGGGCACAATGGCGCCGCCCGTGAGGGCGTTTCTTTCCTCACACGACCTGAACGGCAAAAAAATCTATCCGTTTGTGACGCACGGCAGCGGCGGCCTGCAAAATGTCCACAGCGATATGAAGAAATTCGCCCCGTCGCTCGATATTTCGGACAGCCCGCTGGCGCTCTATGGCGACAATGTCCAAAAGAGCGAGACGGACGTTCATGCCTGGCTGAGAAAAATTGGGATGAAATGAGGGGAAGAAACATCCCCAATGAGTAATAACACAGCCCGGGGCGGACGAACCGCAGCCCCGGGCGATTCATGGGGAAGTTGCAATCATTCCTCCGCCGCCCATTCCTTCAAAGCCTTCAATTCATCGTCAAAAAGTCAAAAACAGCGCCGATTTTAATGATTTTCTTATTTCCGACCTCGTATGGAATCATATAGCCCTTGGAATTGATTTGCTCCATCGCCCCTTTGGCCGTGCCGTGGAGCTTATTACTTCGCTAATATCCTCTGAGTGAATTGGTTTGTTGATGTTCCCTAGGAACTACAGAAAAATATCACTCAGATGTTTATGCGCGAGTAATAATAATCACTTTTATCATTGGTTTCGTTCAGTCGTTCCTCTCTGAAAGTTTTCTATTGACACCCGCCGCGGCCTAATGGTAGTTGCCCATCCGTTTTGGCGGGGCAGGGGGAGTGCGCCGAAGCTGCAGCAGGCTAAATGACCTCTGTCGGGGGTTTTGTATGTTGTTTAGTGGTTGTCTTGTTTCGAGTCATTTGGCTGATTCATAGAAAGGGAAAAAAATGGGACATCTGACCGACGAAGAGATTCGTGAGCGTTTGGAAAATGGCGCGGATGTTAATGCGCCGCTGATGGATGATGATGACGATACATTTGAGGGGGAAACGCTTTTAATGCACGTCAATTCGGGGGAGCTTGCGAAAGAATTGATTGCTATCGGCGCGGACGTCAATGCAAAGGATGATAATGAATGGACGCCGCTGATGTATGCCTGCCGAGAACGCCGTTTGAATACAGCGCAAGTGCTTATTGAGGCCAACGCCGATGTGAACGCGGCAGACAGGGCCGGGGAAACGCCGCTGATGCTGGCCGCCGAGAGAGGCCTCGCAGAGGCGGCGGATTGGCTCATCAAAGCCGGGGCGGACGTCAATGCAAAGGACGAGGATGGCAAGACGCCGCTGATGTATGCCTGTGACGTTGTGGATTTGGCGATGATCTTTGGGTTCGGGGGAGAGGACGAATGTCTCGATGGAAATTTTGATGCAGCGAAAGCGCTCATTGAGGCCGGAGCGGACGTCAATGCAGAGAGCGCGGATGGCGAGACGCCGCTGATATATGCCTGTCGAAATGGCCGTTTGAGTATAGCGAAAGCGCTCATTGAGGCCGGGGCGGACGTCAATGCAGAGGGCGCGGACGGCGAGACGCCGCTGATTATTGCCTGTCAAAAGCGCCGTTTGAATATAGCGAAAGCACTCATTGAGGCCGGGGCGGACGTCGAGTCAAAGAACGAGCAAGGCCAGACGCTGTTGATATGTGCCAGTAAAGAGGGGAATTTGAAGTTGATTCAGGCGCTCATTGAGCTTGGAGCGGACGTCAATGCAAAGGACGAGGATGGCGAGACGCCGCTGATACATGCCTGTCGAGAAGACCATTTGGATGCAGCGAAAGCGCTCATTGCGGCAGGAGCTGATCTCAATGTAAGGGACGATAATGACTGGACGCCGCTGATGATGTTATGTCTCGATGGAAATTTGGATGCAGTGAATGCGCTCATTGAGGCCGGGGCGGACGTCAATGCCAAGGACAAACTTATTGGCCAGACGCCGCTGATGTTTGCATGTCTTTCTTGGAATTTGGATGCAGCGAAAAAGCTCATCGAGGCCGGCGCGGACGTCAATGCAAAAGACAATAATGGCCAGACGCCGCTGTTGAATACCTGTCGAGAAGACCATTTGGATATAGCGAAAGCGCTCATTGATGCAGGTGTGGACGTCAATATCGCCGCCGAGGATGGCTGGACGCCTCTGATGCATGCCTGCTGCAATGGAAATTTGGATATAGTGAAAGCGCTCATTGAGGCCGGGGCGGATATTCAAGCGAAAGATAATGACGGCCAAAGTGCTTTGGATAAAACCAAAAAGACCAAAATCCGCACATTGCTGAAAAAAGCACAGAAATAATCAGATCAATAAGCATAGGGATTATATGTTTGAGTAAAATAAATCGGAGCGGCAGATAATGTCGCTCCGATTTTTTATATAAATACTTCTCCGGTAGCTGCCCCTCAGCTTTTCTGAAAGTTTTCGATTGACACCTGCCGCGGCATAAGGGTATTTTTCCATTCGTTTTTGCGGGACAGGGGGAGCGCGCCGGAGCAGCTGCAGGCTCAATGACCTCTGTCGGAGTTTTTGTGTTTTTGTCTATTGATTGAATCGCTGCGGGCAATTTTTGCTGATTCATGGAAAGGGAAAAATGAAACATCTGACCGACGAAGAGATTCGTGAGCGTTTGAAAAATGGCGCGGATGTTAATGCGCCGCTGATGGATGATGGTGACGATACATTTGAGGGGACAACGTTGTTAATGCACGTCAATTCGGCGGAGCTTGCGAAAGAATTGATTGCCAACGGCGCGGACGTCAATGCAAAGGACGATAATGAATGGACGCCGCTCATATATGCCTGCCGAGGAGGCTATTCGGATGTAGCGAAAGTTCTCATAGAGGCGGGAGCGGACGTCAATGCAAAAAGCAAGTATGACCAGACGCCGCTGATGTTTGCATGTTTTTCTGGGAATTTGGATGCAGTGCAAAAGCTCATCGAGGCCGGCGCGGACGTCAATGCAAAGAAGGATAATGGATGGACGCCGCTGATGATTGCCTGCCAAGACGGCCATTTGGATGTAGTGAAAGTGCTCATCGAGGCCGGCGTGGACGTCAATGCAATGGACGAGGAAGGTGAGACGCCGCTGATATATACCTGTCGAGAAGGCCATTTGGATGTAGCGCAAGCGCTCATAGAGGCCGGAGCCATCAATGCAACGGACGATAATGACTGGAGGCCACTGATATGTGCCTGTGCATGGGAAAATTTTGAGGTAGCGGAAGCGCTCATTGATGCTGGAGCGGACGTCAATGCCGCGGACGAGGATGGTCAGACGCCGCTGATGTATGCCTGTGAATGCGAAGCGTGGGATTTTGCGCAAGCGCTCATAGAAGCCGGAGCAGACGTCAATGCAAAAAATAATAAAGGCCAGACGCCGCTCATATATGTCTGTGAAACATTCGATATAAACGATATAGATATAATAAAGTTTAAAGTCCCAGTCCAGGACGTCAATGCCGCGGACGAGGAAGGCGAGACGCCGCTGATATATGCCTGTCGACAGTGCCGTTTGAATATAGCGCAAGCGCTCATTGAGGCCGGAGCGGACGTCAATGCCGCGGACGAGGATGGCAGGACGCCACTGATGCATACCTGTGACAATGGAAATTTTGATATAGCAAAGGCACTCATAGAAGCCGGAGCGGACGTCAAGGCCAAAAGCAAGGATGGCTGGCTGCCGCTCATGTATTATGCCTACCAAAAGGGTCATTTAGAAATAGCGAAAGCGCTTATTGAGGCCGGGGCGGACGTCAATGGAAAGGACAAGGAAGGCAAGACGCCGCTGATGTATGCCAGTGACAATAGAAATTTGGATGTAGCGCAAGCGCTCATTGAGGCGGGAGCGGACGTCAATGCAAAGGACGCGTATGGCAGGACTCCGCTGATGCGTGCCTATAATAATGCAGCAGTGACGGAAGCGCTCATTAAGGCAGGTGCGGACGTCAATGCAAAGGACAGGGAAGGCAAGACGCCGCTGATATATGCCAACGATGCATTAGTGGCAGAAGCGCTCATTGAGGCGGGAGCGGACGTCAATGTAAAGGACAAGGATGGCGAGACGCCGCTGTTAAATGCCTGTCGAAATGGCCATTTGGATGTAACGCAAGCGCTCATTGAGGCGGGAGCGGACGTCAATGCAAAGGACGATAATGGATGGACGCCGCTGATGATTGCCTATCTACGGGGCCATTTGGATGTAACGCAAGCGCTCATTGGGGCCGGGGCGGACGTCAATGCAAAGGACGATAATGACTGGACGCCGTTGATATATGCCTCTCAAGAAGGTCATTTGGATGTAGCGAAAGCGCTCATTGAGGCGGGAGCGGACGTCAATGCAAAGGACGATAATGACTGGACGCCGCTGATGATGTTATGTCTCGATGGAAATTTGGATGCAGTGAATGCGCTCATTGATGCCGGTGCGGACGTCAATGCGAAAGATAATGACGGCCAAAGCGCTTTGGATAAAACCAAAAAGACCAAAATCCGCACATTTCTGAAAAAGGCACAGAAGTAATCAGATCAATAAGCGCAGGAATTATATTATATATTTGAGTAAAAATAAATCGGAGCGGCAGAGAATGTCGCTCCGATTTTTTATATAAATACTTCTCCGGCAGCTGTCCCCCAGATTTTCTGAAAGTTTTCGATTGACACTTGCCGCGGCATAAGGGTATTTTTCCATTCGTTTTTGCGGGACAGGGGGGAGCGCCGGAGCAGCTGCAGGCTCAATGACCTCTGTCGGAGTTTTTGTGTTTTTGTCTATTGATTGAATCGCTGCGGGCAAGAAATAAGGGACCTGACAATGCCGTCACAAAAAGAACGGGCACTCGCCGTCGCTGAATTTATCAAAAACTGGACTTCCCGAGGCGACGAAAAGGGAGACACACAGCTTTTCTGGGTTGAATTGCTGCGGCAGGTGTTTGGGGTGGACAATCCGGCAGGCCGCATCGAATTTGAAAAGCGCGTCAAAATTCAAAGCACCAATTTTATTGATGCGTATATTGCCGAGACGAAGACGCTGATTGAGCAAAAGAGCCTTGGCCGCGATTTGACGAAGCCTGAAAAGCAGTCCGACGGCTCAATGCTCACGCCGTTTGAGCAGGCGAAAAGATACGCGAATGAACTGGCGTATTCCGAACGGCCTCGCTGGATAATTGTCTGCAATTTCGAGCAATTTCACATTTACGATATGGACAAGCCGAAGTCCGATCCGGAAATTGTGTATTTGAAGGATTTGGAGAAAGAATACTATCGGCTTCAATTTATTGTGGGGAAATCCGAAAAAGATATTCATCTTCAGAAGGAACTGGAGATTTCCGTCCGCGCCGGTGAATTGGTCGGATTGGTGTACAATGCTTTTTTGGAACAATATGGGGAGAATCCCGACGAGTCGGATTTGCATTCGCTGAATGTGCTCTGTGTTCGTCTGGTGTTTTGTTTATACGCAGAAGACGCGGGCATTTTTGAGAAAAATCAGTTTTATCATTATATGTCGCAGTATAAGCCGGAGCAGATGCGGACTGCATTGCTGAATTTGTTCAATACGCTGAACACCCCCGAATGTGAACGCGACAGATTTTTAGATGATTCGTTGAAAAAATTCCCCTACGCCAACGGGGCACTGTTTGAAATCAAACAGAATGAGGCGATTCCTCAATTCAATGACAATATCGCAGCCGTATTGCTGCAAAAAGCCTCATTGGGATTTGACTGGTCGGGCATTTCGCCGACGATTTTCGGGGCCGTGTTTGAGTCCACATTGAATCCCGAAACTCGAAGAAAAGGCGGAATGCATTACACCAGCATTGAAAACATTCACAAAGTCATTGATCCTTTGTTTTTGGATGAATTGAAGAGCGAATTTGAACATATTCAGGCGCTGAAACGCGACCGAAATAAGAAAATTGAAGAATTTCAGAATAAGCTGGCCAGTTTGACCTTCCTCGACCCGGCGGCGGGCTGCGGCAATTTCCTGACTGAAACGTATTTGTCATTGCGCCGCCTCGAAAACGAAGCCATTTCACTGCGTCTGAAAGGTCAAAAGCTGCTCGGATTTGAGGAAATCAATCCAATTAAAGTCAGCATCAATCAATTTTACGGAATTGAAATCAACGATTTTGCTGTTGCCGTCGCCAAGGCCGCATTGTGGATTGCCGAAAACCAGATGATGAAGGAGACGGAAAAAATCATTAAGTTTGATTTGGATTACCTGCCGCTGAAATCGTATTCCAACATTGTCGAAGGCAATGCGCTGAGGATGGATTGGGGGAATTTGACAGATGCTCCTGCCGCGCAGTATGTATTTGCCGAAAAATTGAATGTATTTGATGCGGATGATTTTGAAAATGCTTCGACTTTGCGCGAGCAGACTGTTGAATATGGAAAACAGTATCAGGAACTCAATGTCATCACGCGGGCGATTGAGAAAAAGAAGCCGCCAAAATCACGAGAAAAACATATTATCTATGATTACATCATGGGCAATCCGCCGTTTGTGGGCGCGAGGTGGATGGACAAGCGGCAGAAGGAAGATGTTGAACTGACGTTTGGCAAGACATGGAAAGGTCTCGGCGATCTGGATTACGTCTGCTGCTGGTATAAAAAGGCAAATGATTATATTCAGAATACTGAGACGCGCTGCGCATTTGTTTCGACAAATTCAATCACGCAGGGCGGCGCCGTGGCCAACCTCTGGAAGCCGTTATTCACGGACGGCGTTCATATTGATTTTGCATATCGCACATTCAAATGGGCATCCGAGAGCCTGGCCATGGCGCATGTTCACTGCGTGATTGTCGGGTTCAGTGTTTCAGAAAATAATAAACCAAAAATTATATT
>DBXV01000026.1:0-2927 GCA_002309695.1 Myxococcales bacterium UBA1203
CGGCGCCTTTCTTCTTCAATCCGGCGCCGCTCTGCTTCTTCCGCGGCCCGTCTCTGTTCCTCTGCAATTCGCTGACGTTCCGCTTCCTCGGCAGCACGACGCATCCGCAGAGCAACCATCTGCTGCGGAAACCCCTTCGGCAGAGCCGGCGGCCGCACCACAAGCACCGTCCCATCAACATCGATGGTCACGTCGTCCACGCCAGCCAAAAAAACGGAAACGCGAACAACCGCATGCCGGCCCGCGCCATAAGACTTCACCAAAACGCGTCGGACAGGTCCCTTCTCAAACACCTGTTCCTGAACGTTCGAATCGACAGAAGCGCCCTCGAAATCGATGACAATCCGCCGCGGCGCAGTCAGCTCTGCCGTTGTGAAATCCGGCGGGCGCGTTCCCTGGACTGCAATTTCAAACAGCTCGGGCGAATCCTGAACGACCTCGATGGCCAAAATCCGATTCGAGGATTCTCGTTCACGTTCATGAACCGGCGCCGCGTTCCCCGTTGGAATCCCGTAAAGCGGCGCCGCACCGGAAGCGGCCGCCACACTCAGGGCCAAGATCCGCGTCTTCCATCGATGCCGCTTCAATGGCTCGCTTAACGACCGCTCCAACGAATCCCTGTGACCTCTCGTCATCGAGCGGCGCCTCTCCCAAAAATATCCTCACACGGGCTCCGCTCCGAGCGGCCGCCGCAAATCCGCGCCCCCATGAAATGAACCGCAGGGCCAATCAAGTCAGGGCAGACGGGAAACGGCGCAGAACTTCACCCGCCAGATAGAGCGAGCCGGCGATGAGGATCTTTCCCTGAGGATGCTCTGCTAAAGCGGCCCTGCGCGCTCCATCCAACGCTTCATCCAGATGCGCACAGCAGACAAAGGAAGTTCCGTGCGCGAAAGCCAGATGCGCGAGCTTTTCCATCGGCAACGCCCGAGGATTGTCGAGCTGAACGAGCCGAACATCCGCTGCCAGCGGAAACAATCGGCTGGCCACAGCCTCCACGTCTTTGTCCGCCAGCGCGCTGAACACGAGGTGCGGACGAACCCCCGGAAAATAACGGCGATAAGCCGCAGCCAGCGCAGCGGCACCATCGGGGTTGTGAGCACCGTCCAAAAGCGTCACCGGATTTTCACAAAGCGTCTCAAAGCGGGCCGTCCAGCGAACAGATGCCAGCGCTCCGCGAATGACCGCTTCGTCAACCCGATCTGAAAGGAACCTTGCTGCGGCGATGGCTGTCTCTGCATTGTCCAGCTGATGGATGCCGCGCAGCGACAGACTCAGTCCGTCCGCGCGCCAAAACCTGCCGGACCAAGGGACTGAATCCGACTCCACGTAGCTCAGATCTGCCGACCGCGAGGCAATGGAAGGAATGTCGTCCGCATCCTCATTTCGCGGAAAAAGTGCCGCGTCTGAGGCGCTTTGAGGAATGTTCGCAATGTCCGCCGAAATTTCCGCGCGCCCGCCGAAATCTGTGTCTGCGCCGAGGCAAAAATCCCGTCCCGCCAGAAAGCATTTCGCACCGACGTGCTGAGCCCTCGCCTCAATGACGCGTCTGGCTTCCGGCCGCTGGCGAGCAGTGAAAATCGCCGTTCCCGGACGAATGATGGCGGCCTTCTCCGAGGCAATGGCCTCGATGGTTGGCCCCAGAATCGCCGTATGGTCCAAGCCGATGCGCGTGATGATTTCCGCCTCCGGCACCACAGCGCTCGTCGCGTCCAGACGTCCTCCCAGGCCGACTTCCAGAACAGCAAACTCGACGTTCTCCCGCGCAAACGCATCCAGTGCCGCGGCGGTCAGAAACTCAAAGTAAGTCGGCCGGATACGAGCATCGGTCATCACCCTGCGGACCGCGTCTACACTCCGCTCCAGCGCCGAAGTGCCAATGCAGCTGCCGTTGATCCGAATCCGCTCCGACACGTGGACTAAATGCGGCGAAGTGTAGAGGCCAACCCTGTGTCCCGCCGTGTGCAGCAGCTCGGCGGCCGTCGCGGCAGCGGATCCCTTCCCATTGGTGCCGGCAATTTGGAGACACCTAAAATTTCTCTCGGGATTTCCAAGACACCGCAGAAGAGACTTCATCCGCTCCAGGCCGAGCTCGATGGCGAAGGGGTCAAGTGTCTGTAAAAATAATTCAATCGAATCGGTCATCGTCAGCAGTCAGCGCGCCGGCTCCGCCACGGGAGTCCAGCTGTTCAAAAACACTATTTTGGGGGTGCTCCGAAAAAATCCGCCTCACCCGCATCTTTTCTCCTCACACGTGCCCTCGCACGCGGCGGCATAATTCAACAGACAATGTCTTCTTTATTATTCATTTATAAATTGTCTGCATTGTTATCCCGTCATCTCTCTATTTAATTTATCAAAACAACAAAAAACGGCTCAGCGAAGGTCCCAAAACAGCCCAAAACCAGCGTTCTTTTTCTCCTGTTCCGTGGGGTTGCAATTCACCATCGGCGATGGCTATGGGGCGCCGCTCGGAAGCTGATTACGTCAGCGTCTCCGCATATTTTTGATGGAAGGCCATTTGTAAGGTCAGTGTCGTCCTTTAGGGACGCTGAACAAATCTGCATAAGAAACAGGATTTTTCATGGTTCAAAAGACTCTTTTCTGCCCCCGATGCTCTGAAATCCTCGATCCGAGCAAGCCCACCTGCCCCCGATGCGGCGAACAGGTCCAATATGATCCCGACGAAATCATGATGGATCTGGCTCTCAAGGCCAGAAAGCGCTCGCTCATTCCCTGGGGACTGATTTTTTTCTTCGTGATTTATATCTGCGGCGTTTATGTATTTATCAATTATTACTATAAACAAACGCCGGAATATCAGGCCGCGCTCCATTACGACATCGGCGACAGAATTCTGGGCGATGATGATGGAAAAACGGCCGAAACAAAGCAGCTGTTCATTGCTCTGGATGAATACATCAAGG
>DBXV01000026.1:2952-76099 GCA_002309695.1 Myxococcales bacterium UBA1203
CAGCGCCGCTTCTATGAGCGAAAAATCAAGCTGAATGACCAGCAGCAGCGCGACCTGGACAGACTCAGCCGGATGAGAGCCGCCGCCATCGAAAGCCGAAAGCCGATTCTTTTAGTGGGGGCTCGGGATATTTGGGACATTGATGCGCTGGAAGAGCTCCCGAGAAAAATCGTCAATTACAGTCTCATTGGGGCCATCGTGCTTTTGTTTTTCGGCATCCTGCGCTCATGGATGCTGCGCCGCAAATACGATCAGATGGCGGACAAGCGCATTGAGGAGCGCAGGGTCGAAAATATGTCCGACAAGGAATATGCGGCCTATCAAAAGAAAAAGAAGAAGGAGCTTCTGATGCGCTGAGCGCCTTCGGCCGGAGCTGGCTGCAATTTTTCGAAATCTGCGGGATTCATCAGCTCCGGCTGTTTTATTTATATCTTGTATGAAATATAGTATTATAAAATTATATTGAATTAGCAAAATAAATTAACAAGTCACCTCATAAACTAATGAGATAAATCAATAATGATAACCCCGCGGGAGGGCTTTTCCGGCTCGCGCCCCGGCCGATTCTCCTCCTCGTTCTCCGGGTACACGGGCAGCGGCAACTGAATCGACGGACGCTCGGCCCGTTCGCGCTCCTCCCGCCGCTTTCGCTTAATTTCTTCGATAATAAACGCATCGAGCATTTGTTTTTCTCCCATCTACTTTCCTGTCATCAGGCAGGCATTGCGTTCAGGCGTCTTTTTAATTTTTTCAGGGATTTCCAGCATTTCATTGTATCCGCGCCGCGATGCGCCCAATTCGCACGGGCCAAAGGCCTGCGTCTTCGGAAAACGGCGCCCCCTTTTCATCGGGCGGCAGGCGCGTCAACTGCCTGTCAACACCAGCACCAGCTGACGCCGCTGGCGGGGCGCAAACGCCAAACATGGGTTCGCCCAGCGGTATGGCAAGCCGGCAGCCAATTTCCGCGCATGGACAAGCCAGTCCTTTGTGCCTAAGCGCCGCCGCCATGAATCATTCCAATCCCCCCTGTGAAGCGCCCCTCTGGATTGTGTCCGGCGAGATGGTGACGAAGCTGGCGAAAATCCTGAACGACGCCCCCTGGATTGCCATCGATACCGAGTCCAATTCCATGTTCGCCTATCGGGAACGCGTCTGCCTGATTCAGCTGAACGCGGGCGGCAGGCTCTTCCTCATTGACCCCATCGCCCTGGGAGACGCTCCGGCCGAAGGGCATGTCTCGCGCTCGCTGGAGGCCATTCGTCCCGTGCTGGAGGACCGCTCCAAGCTCAAATTCATTCATGGGGGCGAATACGATGTCGCGACGCTCTCCCGCGATTTCGGCATCTGCCTGGCCGGCATCTTCGACAGCCAGCAGGCGGCATCGCTCCTCGGGTGGGAAAAGACGGGCTACGGCGCGCTTGCCGAACGCATCTGCGGCGTGAAGCTGGCCAAGGAATACACGCAGTACAACTGGGGGAAGCGCCCTGTGGACGAGCGTGCCGTGGAGTACGCCGTGGATGACGTTCGCTTCCTGCCTCAAATCTGCATGCAGATGCGGGAGGAAATCCGCCGGGCAGATCTGGAGGAGGAGCTGGACATCGCGCTGCGCGCTGTGGAGGGCATGCGCTGGCACGGCGGCTTTTCCCCCGAGGGCGTCTGGAAAATCCGCGGTGCGAACAAGCTCTCCGATCGTCAGATGCACATTCTATTTGCGCTCTACTGCGTGCGCGACCGTCTGGCGGCACGCTCGGACAGGCCCGCGGGGCAGCTCATCAATGAGCGCGTTCTGGCGGCGCTGGCTCAGCACCCGGCCAAAACGATTCACGATCTGAAAAATGCGGGCGTCAAAGCCGCCATCGCCGAGCTGGAGGGTCAGCGGCTTCTCATGGCCATCCAGAATCCGAAGGCAGCGGCGGAGGGACATGTTTTTCCGGAAAAGCCGAGGCACGCGCCGCCCGACAAGGCGGAAAGGGAGCGCGAGGTCAGGCTTCGTGAATGGCGCCAAAAAGAAAGTGAGCGGCGCGGCGTTCCTCTGGCCGCGGTTCTGCCTTCACACGCGCTGTTGTGGCTCAAAAGCCATGGTGCCGGCGATTTGGCAGCTGTCCCGCAGCTGGGGCCCAAGCGCATTCGGCTCTACGGCGAGACGCTGAAAAAAATCTGCGGTGCCTGACAGACGCGCCCCGCATTTCCGCCGGGGACGCTGATGCCGGTGCCTCCTCACTTCAGCACCGGGCCGCCCTTTATTCTCACCGACTGTCTTCCTCCCCTCCTGCCTGCCATGACCACTGCCTCTTTCCCGAACGATCCCGCTTCCTCCAAAACGTCGCGCTACATCGTCGGCATCGACCTGGGGACGACCAACACCGCCATCTCATTTGCCGACCTGGCCGACGATGACCCGGCGGAGCATGTCCGCGACCTGCCAGTGCTGCAGCTGGTGGCGCCGGGCGAGACGGCTGAGCGGCCGCTTCTGCCTTCGACCCTCTATCTCCCCACGGAGGAGGAACTCGCCTCCGGCACGACGGACCTTCCCTGGGGCCGTCCGAAGCATGTTGCCGGCGTTCTGGCGCGTCTGCGCGGGGCGCAGGTGCCCGGCCGCGTCATTTCATCCGCCAAGAGCTGGCTCTGCCACAGCGGCGTGGACCGGACTGCGCCCATTCTGCCGTGGGGGGCCCCCGAAGGCGTTCCCAGGCTGTCCCCCGTGGATGTCTCCGCCTGCTACCTGGAACACCTTGCCCGCGTCTGGCACCGGACCTTTCCCGACGCGCCGCTCCAAGAACAGGAGGTGGTTCTCACCGTTCCCGCGTCCTTTGACGAAGCCGCGCGCACGCTGACGCTCGACGCGGCCCGGCGCGCCGGCATTCCGCGGCCCACACTCATCGAGGAGCCTCTGGCCGCTTTTTACGACTGGACCCGGCGGCATCGCGGACGCCTGGACAAGGCGCTGGGCGACAACCGAATCATCCTCGTGGTCGATGTCGGCGGCGGGACGACGGACTTAACGCTCATCAGCGCCGAGCCCGGGCGTGACGGCCCTTCGCTGAAAAGGCTCTCTGTCGGCAGGCATCTTCTTCTGGGCGGCGACAACATGGACGCCGCCATCGCCCGGCAGGCGGAAGCGCGCGCGGGCGAAAAGCTGGATGCGGCGCGCTGGGCTGCGCTGATTCAGTCCGCCAGAGCGGCCAAGGAACAGCTGCTGTCACCTGACGGCCCCAGCGAAGCCTCGGTCAGCATTCTCTCCCGGGGCAGCCGACTGATCGGCGCCACCAAAAGCGTCGTCTTCAGGCGCAAAGAGCTTCTGGAATTTCTGCTGGAAGGTTTTTTCCCTCTGACCGGACGGAGGGACATGCCCATTCGCCCCAGGCGCATCGGCATTCAGGAGGCGGGGCTTCCCTACGAGAGCGATCCGGCTGTCACGCGGCATGTAGCCGCATTTCTCCGTGCCCATGCGGAAGAGGTCGAAGAGGGAGCCGATTTCATTCGTCCTGACGCCATTCTTCTGAACGGCGGCGTCTTCGCCTCGGACGGCATCAGCGGGAGGCTCCTCGAAATCATCGATTCATGGAGCGCGGAGGATGCCCGCGGGCGGCACGTGAACCTGCTGGCCAATGACGCGCTGGACCTGGCTGTCTCCAGAGGCGCCGTTGCCTACGGCCTCGTCCGGCGCGGTCTGGGACTCCGAATCGGCGGCGGCANNGGCAGCCCCCGCGCCTATTTCATTGGCGTCGCAGGTTCAGGCGCACAGCAGCAGGGCGTCTGCCTCGTTCCCCGCCATCTCGAAGAGGACGTCGAGGTGGAGATTCCGCGGACCTTCAATCTGCTTCTCGACCATCCTGCCCGCTTTCCTCTCTTTGCGAGCAACCTGGCCGTGGACGCCCGGCCCGGAGACGTGGCGGACCTGTCCGGAGAGGAGTTTGAAGCGCTTCCCCAGATAGAGACCGTGCTCAGGTCAGGCGAAGCGCACGCCGCGCCGTCAAAGAAATCTGCCGCGGTGGCGGCCACGCTGAGGGCATCGCTGACAGAAATCGGCACGCTGGAGTTGTGGTGCGTGGCCAAGGATGGTTCCGGAGCGCGCTGGAAGCTGGAATTTGGTCTGCGGGGCAGCGGCAGTCAGGACGCCGCCGACAGGGGCAGAAGCGAAGTGGCGCCCATGCCCAGAAATTTCGGTGAGGCCCGCGAGCGCATCGACATCATCTACGGCAAGAAGCCCGCGCCGGTGGACAAGCGGGATGTGAAGAGTCTCGTCCGCGACCTGGAAAAACTGCTGGGGCCGAAAGCCGCCTGGCCGACACCGGTCATCCGCGAGCTTTGGGCAGCCCTCTACGCAGGCATGGCCAAGCGGCGCCGCAGTGCGGACCACGAGCGGCTCTGGTGCAGCCTGGTGGGCTACACGCTGCGTCCCGGCTTCGGTGCGCCGCTGGACAGCTGGCGCGCTTCGGAGACTTTCCGCATCTTCGAGCAGGGGCTGCAGTTCCAGAAGGAGCCGCACAACTGGGAGGCCTGGTGGGTGATGTGGCGGCGCATTGCCGGCGGTCTCGACGCAGCTTCCCAGACAGCCATCTTCGATTCTGTCATCAAATTTGTCCGGCCGCCGTCCAAGGGCGGCAAGCAGAAGCAGGCCGACGGCCTTCAGGAGCTGATTCGCACCGCCGCCAGCCTCGAACGCATCGACGCGGCGCGGAAGGAAGCTCTGGGGCAGGCGCTCTTCGACCGGGTGGAGACCGACGGCATTCAGCCGCATCTTTTCTGGGCCATTGGCCGCACCGGCGCACGAATCCCCTTCCACGCCAGCGCCCATACCTGCATTGCGCCCGCCGCTGCCGAAGCCTGGCTGACTCGGCTTCTCGCCATGGAAAACACCGCACCGGAAAAAAACAGCGCCGACTTTATTTTTCCTGTGCTGCAGCTGGCCCGCCTCAGCGGCGACCGCGGAAGGGATCTTTCCGACGCTGCCCGGGCTCAGGCCGCGGCTTTCCTCGAAAGAGCTCACGCGCCCGAGGAAGCGATTCAGAAGGTCCGCACATTCGTTCCCCTGTCCCGCCAGGATGAAGAAAAATGCTTCGGGGAAAGCCTGCCGTCGGGGCTCATACTTCTCTGAATGAAAGAGTTTACGCGTAAATATAGCTGACCATATGTTCCAACCGAGAGAAGCGGCTGGGGCTATCCCCGGATGTCATCGTATTTCAGGATATCTCCCCATGAGTTCTGTCCCAAAATACATTTGTCCGCGTTGCGGCGCCGTTGGGAATCGGCCTGCAACAATCTGCCCTGGAAGCTCCTTGGTTCAAATCCTCTTCTTTTTTCTCGGACTTGTACCTGGAATTATTTACACGATGTGGCGCGTCGCTGCGACGTACCAGGGCTGCGGCAGGTGCGGCAGCAACATCCTCATCCACACGAAATCACCCATGGGCCAAAGATTGTTGCTGGAATGGTATGACTACGAGGCAGATGACTCGGACTGAAAAATTCTGAAGTCCTCAAGGAAATGCCGCCCAAACAAAAATCCCGGCACCGCCTCGAAGGCGATGCCGGGATTCGTTTTTCTGCGCTGTTCAGAGGCTCGCAAACTTAGCCGCGGGCCTTGGCCAGGCGCTTGAAGGCCTCAGCCAGTCCATTGTGCAGCTTCTCCACATCTTCCTTTTTCCAGGAAGCCTTGTCGCCGCGCACGAAGGTCGTCTTGTCCTCGCGGTTGTCAAAGCGGGCCACGGGCAGGAAGTAGGTCTTTCCATGGGCCTCGATCTTGATGCAGTCCTCCTTGCCGGAGGTCTCCAGCAGGTAGGCCATATCGTCGCAGCCGTATTCCTTCATCATGACGGCGATGGGCACGCCGTGGTTGAGCGAAAGGAACGTGGAGGCAGCCTTGGTGGGCTTGGCGCGCTCGTAGTTCTTGCGGCGGGACTCCTCGGGCGTCACCCAGATGTAGCAGATGCCGGCGCGGCGCAGGATGTCGTCGGAGAACTGCGAGATGGAATACTGATAGCCGTAGGGAGCCTCGAGAGGCATCGAAGCGCCGTCGGCGCCGCCGCGGGCGGCCTCGATGACCACCGTCTTGCCCTCGATGTCCTGAATGGTCTTGTTCTTGTCGCGGAGGAGCTCCTCTGCTTCCTGCACGAAAGGCCCGGCGTTGAGCAGCTTGGCGCGCAGCCAGTGGGGCATCTCCTTGAAGACCTGAGGCGCGCCGACCTTGGCGCGGGCGGCGTCAAAGCGGTCGAGAATCCAGTCGGCGGGGTCGCACACCTGAATCTGCTTCTTGGCCAACAGATCGTTGAAGTCCTCGTTGACCAGATGAATCAGCGTTCCCCAGTCGCGGCCTTCCTTCATGGGCAGGCTGTCGTCGTCGAAGAAAATGCCGTCGGCGCCGAGCTTGCGGAGCTCCTGGCTGATGGTGCGCATGATGTGGACGTAGGGGTAGTCGTCCAGCTGAACGGTCTCGCCCAGCATGAAATCGTTCCTGCACTCTTCGGGGGAGAGGCTGGCGAGGTACTTGCGGACTTCGGACTTGCCGGAGGCGGGGAGGGCGAACAGCAACATGACTTCGAGCGGTTTGGACATGGGAGTGTTCCTCGGGTTGGGGTTGGGTTGGCTGAATCGGTTGACTGCGGAAAACGCCGGACAGCGGCAGACAAAAGAAAACCGGCCCGGTGCTGATGAAAGCCCGTGGCCGGAGGCCTTTGGAAAAAGGCGGCGGGACTATAGCCAGGCCCCCGGGCCGGACGCCAACTGATTTCTGATTGAAAAAAAAGGCCGTTCGTCCATTGCCGCCGCCGCGAATCTCAGGACGGAGACCCATCTTAAGGAATACGGCCCATGAATTACTTCGACGTCATCGCGCACCCGGAAAACTACGACTTCAGCATTCCCCGACTCGGCGAAGGGATGCTTCCCTCTCCCATCACGACGGGACGCGGCTTCATTGGGGATGACGGCCGTGTGTCCTTTGCCAAGCGCGAGGCGGAAATCCGCAGTCTTCTGTCGCGCGGCGGCACCTACCCCGCCTTTGAAGAGGCCGGACCCCGGGCCAAAATTTTTCATGATCCCGCCTGGGCGCGCGTCGCGATTCTCACTGCCGGCGGCCTGTGTCCCGGCCTCAACGACGTCATCAAAGGCCTCGTCGAGACGCTGTGGTTCTCGTACGGCGTCCGCAGCATCTTCGGCATCCGCTACGGCTAACNNTACCGCGGCCTCAACCCCGCCTATGGCCTGACGCCTAAAATGCTCACCGCCGATGAGGTTGACACCATTCACGAAGACGGCGGCAGCATTCTCGGTTCCTCCCGCGGGGATCAGCCCGTCGAGGTGATGGTGGACACGCTCCAGCGCATGAATATCACCACGCTGTTCTGCATCGGCGGCGACGGCANNGACGAGATCCACGAGGACGGCGGCACGATCCTCGGCTCGTCGCGCGGCGGCCAGCCCACCGACCAGATCGTCCGCCGCCTCGCGGACATGAACATCAACCTGCTCTTCTGCATCGGCGGCGACGGCACGCTGCGCGGGGCCAATCAGATCGCCGGGGAAATCGCCCGCAGGCATCTGGCCATCAACGTGGTGGGCGTTCCCAAAACCATCGACAATGACCTGAGCTTCGTTGGGCAGACGTTTGGCTTTGAGACGGCCGTTGCCGCCTGCCACGGCATCATCACGTCGGCGCACATGGAGGCCAAAGGCGCCAGCAACGGCATCGGCCTGATAAAACTCATGGGGCGCGATTCCGGCTTTATCGCCGCTCACGCCTCGCTCTCCAATTCCGTGGTTAATTACTGCCTCGTCCCCGAAGTGGATTTCGACCTGGAGGGGTCCAACGGCCTTCTCGCGAAGCTGGAGAGGCGCCTCAAAGCCGGCAAGGGTCACGCGGTCATCGTGGTGGCCGAGGGCGCGGGGCAGAAATTCTTCAAGGGACTTCCCGAGGAAAAGGACGCGTCGGGCAACATCAAGAAGCACGACATCGGCGAACTGCTGCGCGGGGCCATTCCCAAATATCTCGCGGAGCACGGCGTCGAGTGCAGCATCCGCTACTTCGACCCCAGCTACCTCATCCGCAGCGTTCCCACACGGGGCAACGACGCCATCTTCTGCTACCAGCTGGCCGAAAACGCCGTTCACGCCGCCATGGCGGGCAAGACGGACATGGTCATTGGCAAGTGGGGGACGCAGTTCGTTCACGTTCCCATTCCGCTGGCCATCGCCAGCCGGCAGAAAATCAATCCGGAGGGTGCTCTGTGGCAGGCAGTGCTTTCCTCGACGCGTCAGGACAGGGAATTCAACGTCTGAAGCGCTCTTTGTCCGCTCTGAAAGCCTGATCTCCCCCCCCGCCGTTGACACCCGAAGGAAATGTTCCCTAAGGCGGGCCGTTTTTTTTCAAAACAATGCCATCCGGCATCGTTGTCCTCTGAATCACCTCTCACAGAAGTAAACGTCGGCATCTGTCCGACAGGAGAATGAACCAAATGAAAATGAATCCTCAGCTGAGCTTGCTGCTGGCCGCCGCGCTGGCCATGGGCGCCGCCGCCTGCGGTGACAGCAAAGAGAAGCCCTCCAAACTGGAATGCACGTCGAACGCGCAGTGCGCGGACAGGACGGACGGCAAGACAGAGTGCGACCTGATTCACAATGTCTGTGTGGAGCCCTCCGTCCAAGACCACTGCGACGCTGACGAAGATTGCGCCGGCAGAACCGATGGCCGCACTAAGTGCGACACCACGCTGCACCTCTGCACGACCCCGTCCGGAAACACCTGCACGCCGGAAACACAGGAAACAGACTGCGCCTCGAAGCTCTGCGGTGAGGACGGCACCTGCAAGACGGTGAAGATGGTGAACTGCGACACGAACGTTCCCGAACACGCCATTGTCGCCAACGATGCACTCAAGGTTGCCGTCAATTTCGACGGGACGAACTGGGAAGCTCCGGCCGTCTGCCCGTGGACCTGCGATACCAATGGTTATCAGTTGAATGAGGCTAAGACCGGCTGCGAGACGCTTCCCGGCTGCACCGAGGCAAACGCGGCAGAAAAGTGCCGCTCCAAAGTCTGTGGTGAGGACGGCACCTGCGCCACCACCAAACAGGACGTCTGCCTGGCTCTGAGCGCGGCCGAGCTCGCGGCCGTCAATGCCAGTGAGCAGGACGAAAGCGCGCAGGTGACCTGGACCTTCGTTGAACACAACGACGGCTCTTCGGAGTGGCTGCGCGACAAATGCCCCATTACGAAGTGCGTCGATGAGGACGCCTATGAAATCAATGAGGCCAAGGACGCCTGTATTTCCCTCGCCGACATCTGTTCCGGCGACGAAGACTGCGCCGGCAACGGGGAGAAGACTTACTGCCACATTGAGCTCGGCGAGAGCAGTGGCACATGCATTAAGCCTGAGTGCAATACCAATGATGACTGCGCGGAGAGCCTCGTCGGACCTTTCTGTCATAATAAAAAGTGCACAAAAGAATGCTGGTTCGATTACGACTGCGCCAACAACAGCAATGGTCTGACCATGTGCGACAATGCCAACGGCACGGAAAGCACTTGGGAATGCAAAGAGCCTGAGTGCGAGCCTGAGGAATGCTCCGCGGACGGAGATTCCTACTGCAAAGATGGTCACTGGACCGAGTGCACCTCAGGATTGAAATGTGCGCTTACCGGCGGCGAAGGCATCCAGGGAACCTGCCAGGTGCCCCAGGGAGACAACTGCTCCCCCGCCTGTTCAGCTGATGAGTTCTGCCGCGACAACGGGGAAAGCCTGACCGAGGGCCGCTTCACCTGTGAATATAAAGCTGCACAGCTGACCAGTCCGACCATCCGTATTTCTCAGTTCTACTTCGGCGGTTTTGATAACTCGACGACTTCAACCTACCAGAACAGCTTCCTGGAGCTTTACAACTACGGCGACGCCGAAGTCGATCTGACCGGACTCGTTATCTATCAGGGGACCAAGAAGGGCGCATTCACCAAGCTGACAGTGGATTTCTCTTATGACTGCAACGGCGCCTGCAAGGTCGCCGCTAAGAGCTACTTCGTGCTGCGCAACAATTCCCCCAAGAATGTCACCAATGCTCTACCCGTCCCGATGGATGCCAAATTCAACTGCAGCGCCGGTCTGGATAGCAGCCTCGCGCTGACCGTCGGCGAAGTGACCGACACAACCTGCAACGGCATCAAAGCAAAGGCTGTCGATTTGATTGGTATGGGCAGCGCCTTCTGCTCTGAAACCACCCCTGCTCAGGGAATTGCCACAGGTGTGGGTGAAAATAATGTCGTGACAGAAGGCAATCGCGGCACTCATTCCTATCAGCGGGATGAAAGCCTGACCGACACTGGCAATAATTATTATGATTTTATTGCCAAACCGGTTGTGCTGCATAAGCAATAACTGAATCGGATTGATGCCGATTCCTATTCAAAAAAACCGCTCCCGAGAACATTCGGGGGCGGTTTTTATTTTTCATTCACCTGAAAATTTCTCCATACATCCCGGCACATTTCCCAAACGGGGGTCCCCGCTTTTACAGATTGCAATTCAAGGGTGAACCCCCAATATGGCCGGTTTTTATGACTCCGCCCGTCCTCCGTCCCGAAAGTATTCCCGCGCCTTCTTCCGCAGCTGCCCGTGAAAATTTCGGAGGCCGGACGATGATTGCCACGCCTTCGGGCATGCTTGTTTCCTTTGGAGCCGATGCGGATGCCGAAAAGCCAAACGAGGTTTCCGAACGGGCTCTGGCCCTGGCAGACGGCAGCAGAAGTATCCGTGAAATCTCCGAGGCCATCTGTGCCGAATTTGATGTGACCCTCCCGGAGGCCGAGCGCGACCTCACAGCTTTCTTCAAGGCGCTGACGGATGTTGGCGCCTTTGAAATTTCTTCCTGAGCGGCCCCGGTGCCCTCCAGATGCCCTAACCAGCTGTTTCAACGGCCCAATTCCGCGCCGTTCCCCTGACGAAAAGAGAAGCCAGCGATGATGAATCGAACCTTCCGCTTCCTGTTCCCGCTGCTGTGCCTCCTGTCACTCTTCCTCGCACCGGGCTGCTCGCGCACCTCGCCCAGCGAGCCAGCCGTGCCCGCCGTCACCATCCAGAATCCGGCTGCCGGCGCTGCGCTGACCTGGGACGACGACGCGGACAAAAGCGCCGCCGGTTTTCAGCTGGCAGTCAAAGGCAGCGTCTCTGGCTTCGCCTCTCTGACAGGCGCCCAAGCTGTTCTCCAGGTCGATGAAGACGGCACTTCTGTCGATGCAACGCTGGACGGCACCGCCTTTTCATTCGCGCCCATCACGCTGGCGGAGGGCTTCCATTCGCTGAAAGTCACGGTGTCCACCGACAAGGAAGCGGTCTCAGCTCAGGCAGGCGTAAAAATCCCCGACCTGCCAATTGGCGACATGCCGGCGGTGACCATCACTTCGCCGGCAGACCTGCACCGCTACACCATGACCGAGGATGCCGACGTTGCCGCCGATGGCTTCCAGATGTCCGTGACCGGCATCGTGGAAAATCTGGGAACCGCCGACAGCAAGCCGACGCTGACTTTCCTTATCGACGGTGCCGCTCCTGCGGAAGCGCCGGAGTTTTCGCTGGAAGCCCGTGGGGAAAATGCTGCGGAAGAGCATCTTGAGCTGCGGATTCCTTCACTCACCCTGCCGGACGGCCTTCATTCGCTGCGCATCGAGGCCTCACAGGGAGACAAAACCGCGTTTGCCCTCGTTCACTTCATTATCCCCTCCGCCGATGACCCATCCTTCGGCATCGCCGTCAGCGCCCCCGCCCATGAGACAGAATTTAACGAGGCGGATGACATGAACGACGCGGTCGTCGGCTTCCAGACGGACATCCGCGGGAAGCTCGTCGGCTTCACGGATGCCGCGGCGCTGACGCTGTCCCGCAACGGACTCGACATGGCGGATGTTCCTGAAATCGCGGCGGACGGAACTTTCATCTTCCACGAGGTCACGCTTCCGGCGGGCCGTCAGGTGCTTGGGCTCAAGACCGAACAAATCATTGCAGAACGGCTGATGAGCCGGAGCACATTCGTCGTCGTTACGGTTCCCTCCTCAGCAGGCAGCATCCAGGCAGAAATCTCTGCTCCTCAGGACGCCAGCATCCTCCAATGGAAAAACGACCTGGATGAGACTGCGGAGGGCTTCCAGCTCAACATCAGCGGAACCGTCCGCGTCCGGGGCGAGGGACAGCCCGCTTTGTCGCTCCAGATTGACGGCATTGCGACGGACTACGCGGCCGAGATGACGCTCCGAATGGACGACGACGCGGATGAGAGCGGGATGTCAACGTGGGACTACTCGTTCCTGAGCGTGACCATTGGGGAGGGCATCCACAGCTTCACGGTGCTCGCTTCTCAGGAAAACGGCGCTTCCGCTCTGGCCATCGTCTCCGCCGCGCTGCCTGCCATGACTCCCGAGGCGCCCACCGCGTCCATCACCTCGCCCGCCGAAGGCGCCGCCATTCCGGTGTCCGGCACCGAGGGGCGCATCAGCGTTCATGGCGACTTTACGGGAGAGCCCACCTCCATCGTCCTCTACGTGGACGGGAAGCCTCTGGATGCCCTGCCGAACATCGACGACGGCACATTTACTTTCAGCGGCATCGACCTGACGGCGGGCAGCCATTCGCTCCAGGTTCAGGTGTCCAACGGGACCTACGCGGGCATCTCGCCGGTGGTGACCGTTCATCTGGCCAATTTCAGCGTCCGCATCGCCTGGCCCGCCGACGGGGAGACTCTTTTCCTCGGCAATGACGGCCAGCTGTCCCTGTCTCTCCTGGGCAGCGTTCAGGGATGCAGCCAGTGCACGGGAACCATCAAGGCCTTCTGGCAGCTCGACGGCAACGATGACGGCGCTGAAGCGCACCCGCTGACTCTCGATGAGGCAGGAACATTCCGGGAGAACATCACCTTTTCCCACGCAGACAACCTCACCATCTCTGTGCGCGCCGAGCAGGCTATCTCCGACACTGAATTGGACGGCGAGGCCTCTGAGCCAAGCCCCGCGTTTCAAAGTGAAGCCGCCGTTTCCTTCACCGTCCGGGACAGCAGCGAGAAGCCGCCTGAGACCATCACCATCCTCTCGCCGGCCGACAACAGCGTTCTGTCCTGGCGCGATGACGCGGACCTCTCCAGCGACTCTCTCGAAATTTCCGTCACCGCGGCCCTTGAGGGCTTCCAGCTGGATGACGCCGTCTTCGACGTGTTCGTGGACAGCCAGCTGGCAGCCTCCACTTCAGACCGTACCTGTTCGCTGACCACCTCGGGCACCGTCGTCACCGGGCTGTCCTGTCCATTGGTCACTCTCGAAGGCAGCGGCTTCCACGTTCTGCGCGTCGTTGCCGAGCGCCAGGTCGGCCCCTCCATCAGCGCTCATGCCGTCGTCTATGTCTCCGACGAGGAAGTTCCGCATCCCCCCAGCACGGCGCTCCTCGCGCTGACTGCGCCCGCGAACGGCACATTCCTCGTCTGGAAAGATGACACATCCATCGTCGATGGCTTCCAGGCCGACGTGAAATGCAGGTTCTCCGGATTCAGCGCCGACGCGGCGTTCACGCTTCTCGTCGATGGCACTGAGCAGGCCGGCGCTCTGGCCGAGATTTCCGGCAACGTCGTCACCTTCCGGAACGTGACGCTTTCCACGGGCAGCCGCCGCATCACTGTCCACGGCGTCGAAACCGCGGGTGAAAAGCTCCTGGCGGCTACGGATACGAGCATCGTCACCGTCCCCGAGCCCCCGTCCATTCAGGTCAGCGCCGAGCACAGCGACGAGACGCGCAGCTTTGTCGTCACCGCCGGCTCCGCCAATTTCGGCGAGAATGCCGCCTACACGCTGACCGCGTATGCCGAAGGACAATCCGCCCTTGAAAAAACGGGACTGACCGCGGGCGAACTGACCAAGGGCATCAGCATCGATGACAGGGAGCTGCCGCTCAGCGGCGAGTGCAGCAGCGTCTTCTTTGTCGTTACCGGCACGGAAGGACTTGCCCACGCCTCGGGAATTTCACAGCTCCTCAGCGTTGGCAGCGGCTGCGGCCCCAATCCTCCCCCGACCAGCGCTTTCGTCATCACCTCGCCGGCCAATGGTCAGGTCATTCCCGTGGAAGGGCAGAGCAGCGCCATCGTGTCCGTCACGGGCTTTATCGTCAGCAGCAGCGCCGGCCGGCTCCAGAGGCCCATCATGGGCGGCATCGACTGCGATACCGACGCCAGCGCTCAGACGTTCTCCTGCACCGGGGACTTCCCCGTCGGCGAAAATGAAGCCGTCGTCACCACCGAATCAGGAACGCCTCGGGCCAGCGTCACCTTCACCGTCAGCAACACGAGCGGCTGCCCTGTCACCCTCCATGAAACGGGCATTCAGACGGATGAGGAAGGGCGGCTGATCTTCAACCGCAACACCAGCGGCCTGACGCTGACCAACGACGCTTCAGGAATCAAAGGCGCCTTTACGTTCACCGGGAGCACCCCGCCCGAATGTGCCGGCGGCAAAGTGACCGTCCTGAAAAAGACGACCGGCGGCGGCTACGTGGGCGAGACCAGAATCATCAACATTCAGAGCGATGGGACGTTCTCCTACCGTCTGAACATGCTGGACGGCGAATCGGATGCATCCGTCACGTTCTCGGCGGAAAAACCGGGCTTCGCCGCAGCGTCAGGAGCCCAGCTTGCCTACTCGGCGGATTTCACCGTTCCCGTGCTGGTCATCGGTGAAGACGACACCTTCGTTCCCGGCAGCACCGAGACGTCGAACGTCTATCACGCCCAGGACTTCCGCGAAGGCATCAGGGCAGCCGTCGTTCCGCTCGACAATGGCGAGGGCGTTCAGGGCAGCATCGACGTCACGTTCACCATCCGCGGGCTCTCAGTCGATCCCTATTCTCTCGACACGCTGACCATCAGCTACGACGGCGCCAGCACGCCTCTCCTCGAAGAAAGCCTGCAGCCTCAAAATCAGCAGGCCGGCGGCGAGGAGAGCTTCAAGCGCACCATTCTGATTCCCGAAGGCGACTGGCAGCTGACCTTCACCATCACCGATCAGTCCGGGAACACCTCGTCGAATACGTTCCCCGTGCATGTGGACCTGGGCTGCAGCGTGCAGATGAATTCGCCCAGCGCGGGCGGCATGGCGCTGCTCGCTGCTCCGGCGAACGAGGCCGCCCTGCTGCAGATCAGCGGGACATCCTCCTGCGGCAACGTTGTCTATCAGACCTCAACAACGGCCGACGAATCCGAGAACCCCTGTCAGGCTTCCGACCGCAGCGGCCGCTTCACCTGCGAGCTCAAACTCATTGTGGATGCGCTGGTCACCCTCCACGCGCCCAATGGCAGCACCCAGAGCGCGGACGTCCGGCTCATCCAGAATGACGCGGAAATCACTGTCGCCAGTCCCTCCCTGGACGAGAGCAGCAGCGTCATCGTCGTCTCCGCCCAAAACATCCATTGTCCGGCCGGGGCCTGCCAGAGCGGCTATGCCGTCGATACCGATGCGGACGATGAGACGGGCAGTTTCACGCTGGCGGCCAAAGCGGACATCGACCACAGCTACGACCTGAGTTGCGAGCTTCTGCTCGACGATGCGGATTCTGGGATTCCCTGCGTCATCTCGGAAGGCGTCGTCAGCCAGAACGTCACCCTGCCCCAGGGCACCAGAGGCGTGCTGACGCTGAAAATCACCGGAGAAAAGCCTTCGGTGGGCACAGGCGGCGAGGCCATCACCGCCGTATGGCAGACCTCCCTGGGCGTCACCATCGCCTCGCGCGCACTGAGTGCGCCAGTCTTCCGGATTCCCGAGAGCGACATCGCGGATTGTCTCGAAAACGGAAACGTCACCTGCATCCGCAACAGGCATCAGGGAATTCTGGACGTCTGGCTGAACGCGCCCGCCGAGGGCCTGACGCGCAGCCGCGGCTACGTCACAGGAACGAAAGTCTCCCTGAGCAGCGCCGGCGACAACACAGAGGCCTTCACCGCCGAAACCTTCAAGGAAGGCACCCTGATGACCTGGTTCACCACCGCCTCTCTGGGTGACGGCACCGAAATGCAGCGTCTGGAAGTGACGCCCATGAACCTGATTCATCTGGGCGCCAGGGACACGGACGCCTATGGAAATCAGTCCGAGGTCGCCATCCTCAAGAACGTCAACATGTTCTGGAATCACGCGAAGGTGACGTTCAGCGAGGTGAAGACGGAGGCCCTGCAGGAAATCGGCGAAGGCGCAGGTTTCGCCTTCGGCAGACTGTCCGCCGTGGGAGACATCAATGGCGACGGCATCGACGACGCTGTGGTGACCGGCGGTGACTACAACGTCGCTGGGAAGAAGGGACTGCTGACTGTCTTCTATGGCTCGAAGAAGAGCGGCCTCGCTGCCGTCAACAGCGACTCCCGCGACACCGCCCTCGTCAGCAATCTCTCCGTCATCGACATCAACCACGACGGCTTCGAGGACGTCATCACAGTCGTGTACGACTCCCCGACCTACTCGTATCCCGCCAAAATTTACCTCGGCTCCGCCTCCGGACTCTCCCGGGATGGGCTGGATGTCGGCAGACAGTATGAATTCTGGGGAATCAATCCCGGCTTCGTGAATGCCCGCCCTGTCGAAGACATGGACGGCGACGGCTTCCGCGATGTGGCGTTCGTGGAATCGCGCACCGGCATCAACAATCCTGACTTCGATCCAGTTCAGTCGGACGTCTTCGTGGTCCTGACCGGCACGGAATTCGAGAAAGCGCTGCGGCAGGAAGGCTCCAACCTCTCCACGATGGCCGCCTGGCAGATCAACGGCGTCGAAACTGAATCGCTTGGGCTCGGAACAGACCTCGCCGTCTGGAACATCTTTGCCATTCCTGATGGAGCCAACGGTCAGGGCCTCCTAGTGGGAGCTCCCGGCGCAAGGAAGGCCTATTTCTTCAGCCACAAGACGCTGGAAGCCAGCTGCACTGTGGCCGCCGGCGGCTGCGAGGCGAAGGATGCCGCGGACCAAATCATCAGCGCGCCCGAGGGCCATGACGGCAGCGGCTTTGGCCGCACCATCGCTGTTCTGGACGGCAACAATGACGGCCTGTCGGACATTTTCTTTGGAATGCCGCTCCTCAATGCCTCCGCCACAGCCAATCAGGACAACAGCATCCATGTGTCCTGGGCAGCCAGCAGCGAGGACGGCATCACCTTCAGCGAGCCGAACCAATTCAACGTTCAGCGGGAAGCGCTGACGAAGAACTTCTTCGCCAAGCACATTCTGGCGGCCAATCTTCTGGGTGACGGCTACACGTCGCTCATCGCCAGCACCAACTCCACGGTCAAAAATCGCAGCTACATCTACTGGAACAGCGCCGCCGCCGGGCTCAGTCACGACTACGGCTCCATCATCGAAGGGCCGACGACCTTCGGCGCCACCATCGAAACCGGCGACTTCAACGGCGACGGCCGCCTCGACATCCTTTTTGGGGCGCCTAACGTCGCAAATAACGCATCGACCACTCCCGATCCCAGCGCCGATTCCAACGGAGAGTTCCATGTCTATTACTGATTCGACGACGGCAGACGCAGGCAGCCGATCAGTCACGTCCTTCGGCAGCATCGACCGCCAGCCATCCCCGTTGCCTTTCACCAAAAAGCCCTACGTGCGGCCGACGGTGCACATCGACGTCCTTCCCGGCCCCGTCCTCTGCGCGTCCCAGGGCGGCGGCGGCGGTACCGGCCCCACCAACCCCGACTGCCCGCCCTGGAAGCCCAACTGCTGACGGCCCCCATGGCTCCATCTGCCTTCGGGCTTCATCTGCTTCCCGGGCTCGCCGTTCTGACGGACTGTCATGAGCTCATGGGGCATTTCCCGCTGGTTTCCACGAACGTGAATGACGGTTCCCTTCCGGGGGCCGTCATTCGTTTTGTGGAGCCTTCGCCGCAGCCTGCGGTTCCGCCGGAAGACGGCTTTTCACTTCTGGCCGCCGCGGAGCCTCAGCTGGGCTGGCGGCGCATCCGTAATTCCTTTCCCCCGGACATCGAGCTGACCGGCTGTGATCCGATGTTTCGGGCGCGCGCCGCAGAAACGGCCTTTCGTCTGGCGGCCCTGCTTCACGTCCATCACCACGGCGGCCTTCTGCTCCATGCGGCGGGGCTCTCGGATGGGACGGGGGCTTTTGTCTGTCTGGCGCCTTCCGGCGGCGGCAAGTCCACGCTGACAGACCTCGCTTACGGCTATGACAGCCTCAGTGACGAGACGGTCGCCGTCATTCCCGACTCCCAACATGGCCTCTGGCAGGCCTGGGGAACGACTTTTCGCAGCAGTGCCCGCAAAGCCCCGGTCTCCCCCCGAAAATTTCCGCTGAGGGGCTTTCTCATCCTCGAAAAATTCCCTGTTCCGGAGGCCGTTCACGCCAGCCCCGAAATCCTGGCCCGCGCGCTTCTGGGGCAGGCCTATGCCGATGCGCCAGCATTTACCGGCGGCCGGCCCGAACAATTCCGAAAGGCGGCGGCTCTGTCCCGAACAATTCCCGCGTTTCGCTTTCGTTTTCCCAAAGAATCGGGGCCCACGGTTGATTTGCTGAAACAGCTTTTTGCGCATGCGCCCGGGTGAATTGAATTCGCCTGTTTCTGACGCTGACTTATGTGCGCGGCCGAATATGATGTAGTTGCCATTCCTTCCTCTTCCTCCAAAAATACTGCCCGCATGGTTCAGATTCAGGAATTATCGAATTTTTCCGGCAGCAGCGGCGCCGCGCTTATCGCCAATGTTTCCGGAAACAGCATGCGGCCGACGCTGCGGCCGGGCGATAAAATCCTTATTATTCATTCAAATTCAAATAACCGTGCGCCCTCTGACAGCTGCACGCTGCCCAAAATCGGGGAAATCTGGGCGTTTTGGAATCCTGAGGGAACGCATCTCATTGCCCATCGCGCCGTGCGTATTTTTTCGGACGGCAGTTTTATCGCGCAGGGGGATGCCATGCTGCGGGACGACGGACGAATTGTTCCTGCGCGCATTTTTGGCCGGGCGGAGGCGCGTTTCAGAGGCGGAAAGCGGCATGATTTGACAAGTAAAAGAAGCCGGCTGGCGGGACCTCTGGCTGGTTTACTGCGAATGGGGATGCGGTTTTTATTCAGTCGGCTCATCTCTGAATAATGATGAACGGTTAGACGATAATTTCCGAGTTAATTGTTTTATTGGTTTTATCAAAGTTTAATATATTATATACTAGTCGTATACTAGTCGGAGGCATTGAGATGAACTGAACAGAGAAATTATGAACGTAAAAACAACAAAATAAACCAAATTAGATAAACAAAGAATGAAGGGGAATGCCGCAATTGGTGTACTCATCTGGATAATTCCCAAACAAATCCCTTCTCCATTTATTTCGGGTGCCCCCCAACAAAAATCAGCTCCGGCAAATTTTTCAGACAATCAACGCGGGCATCTCCCGCCTGGCCAAAGCCGACAAAATAAACGCCGGCGGCGCGGGCAGCTTCACGGTCGTAGCGCGAGTCGCCAATCATCCAGGCATCTGCGGGCCCAAGAGACAGACGCGCCAGCGCGAGCGTCAGAAGGTCGGGCGCGGGCTTGGGACAGGCCACCTCATCCGCGCCCGCGACAGCATCAAAAAGCGTCAGAAGATTCGCCTGTGCCAGAAGGCTTCCTGCCAGAGGCCGCATGGTGTTGGTGACGATGGCCGTCCGCAGGCCGTGCGCCCGAAGCTGACGGAGCATGGGCGCCGCTTCGGGGTCCACCCAGACCCGTCCCTGACTGACGCGGCCAAAATTCTCGTAAAAATAGGCGTCCAGCTCTTCCCGCGTGCAGTGCAGCCCAAAAATGGCGATGTCGGCCTCGGGCCCCTGGCCAAACAGCGGCGCAAATTCCTCCCGCGTCACGGGCCGGCCGCCGAAATGAGCGGAGGCATCCTGCATGAGTTTCAGCCAGGTCTCATGGCTGCGGACGAGGACCCCATCGAGGTCAAAAAGCATGGCTTGAGGCGTCGGATGCGTCGGATTCATGGCGGCCCCAAGCGCATAGCCGGGCGGCCGAGGCAACGGGCTTTTGGTCTGTCCATTTCCGCCGCCGGGATGGTCTTTCTGCCTGAAAAATGCCGTCCCGCGCGCCTTCCGAAAAACAATAAAATAATTCGTAAATTCATAAGGTTATATTTGTTTTCCACACCCCTGAATCTCCGCATTGACGCGCCCCCCTTCCATCCGTAGAAGCCCCCGGCTTTTCCCCACCCTACCCTGCCGACGGCACCTTTCGAGGACTCTCGTGACCAGCCCCATCCCCTTTGGAAAATACCTCCTCACCGAGCGCATCAATGAGGGGGGGATGGCCGAGATTTTCCTGGCGAGGCGCATCGACCGAAAAGGCGAAGGCAACATTGTCGCCATCAAGCGCATCCTGCCGGCGATGAATGAGGATGAGGATTTCATCCGCATGTTCCTGGACGAGGCCCGCATCTGCGCCCTCCTGGATCATCCCAACATTGTCCAAGTCTCCGACCTGGGGAACTATAAGGGGACGTTCTTCCTCGCCATGGAATACGTCGCGGGCAAGGACGTGCGGGCGCTCCAGGAATTTTACACCAAGCGCGGCGAGAAGGTCCCTCTTCCCCTGGCGTGCTTCATCATCTCCAAGCTCTGCGCGGGCCTGAACTACGCGCACCGAAGTACCGATACCTCCGGCCGCCCGCTCAACGTCATTCACCGGGATGTATCTCCCCAGAACGTGCTGATTTCCTTCGACGGCGTGGTCAAGCTCATCGACTTCGGCGTCGCCAAGTCAGCCTCCAACTCGCAGCACACGCAGGCCGGCTTCCTCAAAGGCAAAATCGGCTACATGAGCCCGGAGCAAATCAGCGACAAGCCCGTGGACCGGCGGGCGGACCTGTTTGCCGCGGGAGCCATCCTGTTTGAGCTTTTGGCCGGAGAGCGGCTCTTTGACGGCCCCACCGACTTCGCCGTTCTGTCCAAGGTCATGTCGGGCAAAATTCCCGATCTGACCTGGCTGAATCCGGATGTTCCCGCGGAGCTGGCCGAAGTCGTCAACAAGGCCCTCAAGTCCGACCCCGACGAGCGCTTCCAGTGGGGCAGCGAATTTGAAGAGGCACTGGCTCCCTTTGCCGTGCATGCGGACGGGAGCCCGGTCACAGAAAAGGATTTATGCAGCGAGCTCAGGAATGACTTTCCTGAAGCCTACCAGGCGGAAATTGAGCGGAAGGACCGCGTTTCCGGAACAGCAGGAACCCCGCATCCCGGACAGAACCAGGATGCGGCGCCGACAGAGGACGTACAGATGGCCATTGATGATGATGACGACGTGACCGGCGAAGAAGAAGCCCCCGAATACGACGAAGAAGATTCTCAGGAAGAAGAGGAATCTGAGGGGGAGGAAGAATCCGACGAGGAAGAATCTGAAGAAGACGGAGAGGGAGAGGATCTGGAAGACGAGGAAGACGAGAGCGAAGGCGCGACGGTCGCCATCGAGGGTGTTCCTTTCTTCTACGACGATGACGACGAAGAGGAGGGGGCGCCTGCCGCTGCCGCCGCTTCGAAGCCTGAGCCAGCCCCTGAACCGGAACCCGAGCCTGAGCCCGAGCCCGAACCCGAGCCTGAGCCCGAGCCCGAACCCGAGCCTGAGCCGGAACCCGAGCCCGAACCTGAACCTGAGCCGGAACCAGACCCGGAGCCAGTGCGTTCTCGCCACCGTCGGCCGAGCCGTCTTGCCGTTCCTGCGGCTGGGTCATCCCGGCCCTCTCGCCGCCTCTCTGTCGGTGAAGAGGAAACGCCTCCGCCAGCGGACGAGCAGGAAGCTCCCCCCGCAATCCGCTCGCGCCACACGCGGTCAGATCCCGGCCTGCGCACACGTCGGCGTGCCACAGGAAGCTCGATTCCTGAGGTGAACAGCCCCGTAGCCGACGAGGAGGACAGCGGCGCTGCGGAAGCCTCCGCTCCGGAAACTAAGGAGGACCCCTTTGCCGCGGCCATGGCCCGCGCCGCTCAGAAGGATGAGGAGCCGGCGGCCAGCACGGGTGAATCTCTCGAAGATGAGGGCGACGAGGCGCCTTCCGAGTCAAAGGGCGAAGGCGAGGAAGAGGCGGGGGCAACGGCCATCTTCACCGCCGACATGCTGCCCAAATACGACGAGAGCGCTGGGAGCGAGGAAGAGGAGGCAGGTGCCACGGCCATCTTCACTGCCGACATGCTGCCCAAGTTCGACGACGAGGGTTCTGGCGGTGATGAAGAGGCGGGTGCCACGGCCATCTTCACCGCCGACATGCTGCCCAAATACGATGACGATGGGGATGACGCAGGCAATGAAAAGACAGCCGCTGTCCAGTTGCCCCTCCCACCGCCGCCCAAAAGCGGCGGCCACAGGTCATCCTCAGGATCTGTCAAGGCAGCCCCGCCTCCTCCGCCCCGCGGCAAAAAAGGCAGAAGTGGTAATGATGATTTTGACGAGGACGATGATGGTCCTAGGTCCGGGAGGAGACGTGCTGCAAAGAAGAAGAGCTCGTCCCCCATTGTTCTCGTCATTGTCCTCATGGTCGTCGCCATCCTCGGCTTCGGCGCCTACTGGTTCCTGGTTCTTCGAGTGCCAGTCACAGGAACCCTGTATGTCGAGACCAAGCTCGACGTGACTATGAACCTGACGCCTATTGATGGCGTGGAGACGAAAAAGCTGACACCGGAGCAGCAAAACATCTTGGCTGAAACCCCCGCCAACACGCCGCTGAGCCTGCCCATCGGCGTTTACAAGCTGTCGGTGAAGGCCGAGGGTTTCGAGGACTTCGAGGACGACAAGGTCCTCATCATGAAGGACGAGGAGCGCAAAATTCCTCTGAAGATGAAGAAACTCCCCCCGCCGCCTCCGCCCCCGCCGCCGCCCGCGCCCAAGGTCAAGCTCTACAAGCTGACGCTCAAGAGCACGCCCGAGGGTGCCCACGTGGAGGTCAACGGCGAGGACATCGGCGTGACGCCTCTGACGAAGGAGGACATCGATCCCGCCTCCATGACTTCCGTGGTTTTGAAGGCGGACGGTTATCAGGACCTGACGCAGGAACTGGCCTGGCCGGCCGAGGGTGAGCCCGTCCTCGATCTCGAAGTGGCGCTCGAAAAGGAGACCAAGAAGACGCAGGGCAAGACGAAACACACCAAGTCGGCAGCCAAAGAAGAAAAGGCCGCCGAGGCGCCCAAGGCTGTTGAGCCGCCGAAGGAAGAGCCCAAGCCTGAAAAGACCAAGCCGGCGAAGACAGAAAAGCCTGCCAAGGCCGCGCCTGAGCCCAAGACTCCCCCCAAGAAGGATGAGCCCAAGCCGGCGCCCGCTGCCCCGGCGGCGCCCAAGGCAGGCATGGGCAAGCTGATGGCCGTCACCAAGCCGGCAGGTGCGGAGGTGGCTATCGACGGCGAGTCCACCCACAAAAAGACGCCCATCGCAGGAGCCAAGGCGATTCCCATTTCGGCGGGTGACCACGTCGTTGTCTTCACGCTGCCCGACGGCAGGACCGCCATCCGCAGCATCTCGGTGTCGGCCAATCAGACCGTCAAGCTGACAGGTGTGGATGACTTCAACTGACCCAGGCAGGGCACGTCCGGCAGGCTGTTCAGCTTGAAAACAGCCTGCCGCTCTCCCGGCCGAAACAATCCCCAAGCCGCCCGGATTTTTTGTTCGGGCGGCTTTTTCATGCCTTCGCCGCCGCATCCCCTTCCCCATTTCCCTCAGGAGACCCGCACCATGGCCCGGCCGATTCTCTATCTCGAAGGTTCCTCCGGCATCAGCGGCGACATGACCGCCGCAGCCCTGCTCTCACTGGGCGCAGACGAAAGCAGGCTCCGGCAGGTTCTGCGCAGTCTGGACATTGGGCCTGTGGACATCGCCGTCAGTCTCAAGTCGTCCCATGGCATTGCCGGAACGGATTTCGATGTCCGCATTCCTGAAAACGCCGCGCAGGCGGCCCATGGACATGGCCACGGCCATGAAGAGCACCACGGGCACAATCACGATGGCCATGAGGGGCACGGGCACGTTCACCGGCATCTCGAGGACATTCACCGCATCATCGACGCGGGCCGCATGAGCGAGCGCGCCAGACTTCTGGCGAAAAAAATCTTCCGCATCGTCGCCGAGGCCGAAAGTCAGGCGCACGGCATTCCTGTGGAGGAGATCCACTTTCACGAGGTGGGCGCCGTGGACTCCATCGTTGACATCGTGGCCGCGGCCGTCTGCATCGACGATCTGGACATCGGCGGATGCGTGGTGCGCGGACTGACCGAGGGCTCAGGGACGGTCTTTTGCCAGCATGGTGAGCTGCCCGTTCCCGTGCCGGCCGTGGTGAACATCGCGGCGGCGCACCGCATTCCGCTCAACATTCGCGAAGACATTGCGGGCGAAATGGTGACGCCGACGGGCATCGCCATCGCCGCGGCCCTGAGGACGGCGAATCACCTGCCAGGCAATTTCATCATTCAGCGGACAGGCATCGGCCTGGGCAAGCGCGACTTCGGGCGGCCAAACATCCTGCGGGCCATGCTTCTTGAGGAAATTCCGGACGAAAAAGGAACGGCTGCCCCGACGGATGAAATCACCGTCATCGAAAGCAACATCGATGATTCCACCGGCGAGGTGCTGGGCTTCGTCATGGAGAAGCTGCTGCGCGGGGGCGCCCTCGACGTTCACTACGTGCCCTGCTTCATGAAGAAAAACCGGCCCGGCTGGCTGCTGCGCGTTCTGGCTGCCCATGAAGATGTGCCCCGTCTCGAAAGCATCATCTTCCGCGAGACCACGACCATCGGGCTGCGGCGGCTCCGCATGGCGCGCACCTGCATGCAGCGGACGACGGTCAAAGCGGCGCTTCCCGAGGGCGAGGTGCAGGTCAAAATCTGCACGCTGGACGGCGTCACGCGCTGCCATCCCGAATACGAAAGCGTCCGTGAAGCCGCAGGAAAATCGGGCAGGCCGTTTCTGGAAATCTACGAGGCCGCGCTGAAAGCCGTTCAGCACTGAAAAGCCGGCCGTTTTCGTATCGGCGCTGCTCGTTTTTCTTCGCTGCCTTCCGACGTGGGCGCACCAAAAAAGCCCTTGCGTTTTCGACGGGTGAAACGGAAAGCCGCGCCCCTTTTTTTGAACCGGCTGGCTCTTGGGCCTTCCTGCCGCGCTCCGGCGAAGGCGAAAGGCTCAACATCCAGCGCGCCGCTCTTCCGGATCAAAGGCCTGGAGCTGCCTGCCGGAATTGTTCAACAGCCCAGCAGAGGAACAGACCAATTGAAGGACATCGCTCAGCGCATCATTGCCGACACCTACAACGCCGCCGTCGAGAAGGGGCTCCTCCCCAAAACGGACGCGGCCATCCAAATCGAGGCGCCCAAGCAGGCCTCTCACGGCGACTGGTCCACCAACCTGGCCATGCTCCTGACGAAGGCCGCCAAAAAGCCGCCCCGCGCCATTGCCCAGATTCTCGTGGACAACCTTGCTGATCCCGAGGGCGCCATCGAAAAGGCCGAGATTGCCGGGCCTGGCTTCATCAACCTGACCATGAAGCCCCGCGTGTGGATGGATGGGCTGAAAGGCGTTCTCGCGAAGGGCGATGACTTCGGGAAGTCCGACGCAGGGCACGGCAAAAAGGTGATGGTCGAATACGTCTCGGCCAATCCCACGGGGCCCATGCACGTGGGCCACGGGCGCGGCGCTGTGGTGGGAGACGCCATCGCCAGCCTGCTCAAAGCCGCCGGCTACGAGGTGACCCGCGAGTATTACGTGAACGACGCGGGCGGACAGGTAAAGGCGCTGGGCAAGGCGCTCTACGTGCGCGTCCGCGAGCTCTTGGGACATCCGATTCCCGCGCCGACGCTGCCGACGCCGCCGGAGCATCCGGCGACGCCCGAGGAATGGGAGGCGAAGAAGGCCTACGAGGCCGAAAAGGCGGCGATTCTCCCCTATCCCGGCCTCTATCTTATCGACGTGGCGAAGGCCTTTCTCAGCGAAAAGGGCGAGGCGGGGAAGGCAATGGCCGAGGCTCCGCTCACCGATGAAAACAAGGCTGCCTTCACCGACTTCGCCATGGAGAAGCTGCTCAAGGTCATTCAGGGCGACCTCGCGGCGCTGAACATCCACTTCGACTCGTGGTTCAGCGAGCGGACGCTTCACCAGAATCACGCCATCGAAAACGCCATCGCCCGCCTGACCGAGATGGGCCACATGTATCGGGGCGTCCTGCCGCCGCCCAAGGAGGCCGCCCACGCCGAGGACTACGAACCGCGCGAGCAGCTGCTCTTTCAGGCGACGAAGTTCGGCGACGACCAGGACAGGCCCCTCCAAAAATCCGACGGCAGCTACACCTACTTCGCGGCCGACATTGCCTATCACAAGAACAAGCTCGACCGGGGCTTCACTGAGCTCGTCAACGTCTGGGGTGCGGATCACGGCGGCTACGTGCGGCGCGTGCAGGCGGCTGTCTCGGCGCTGACCGGCGTTCAGGGCGCCCTCGACGTGGTGCTCGTGCAGATGGTCAACCTCATCAAGGACGGCCGCCCCTACAAGATGAGCAAGCGGGCGGGGACGTTCGTCACGCTGCGCGACGTTGTGGATGAGGCAGGGTGCGACGCGACGCGGGTGATGTTCCTGATGAAGCGCGCCGACGCTCAGCTGGAGTTCGACCTCGACCTCGTGAAGCGCCAGACGATGGAAAACCCGGTTTTCTACGTCCAATACGGCCACGCGCGCTGTGCGGGCATCCTGATGAAGGCCAAAGAGGCGGGCATGGCGCCGGGATTCGATATGGACGCGGCCGCACTCTCGGCGCTTCTCACCGACCCGGATGAACTCGCGCTGATTCGCCGCCTGCTCGACTTCCCGGAGACGGTCGCTTCTGCCGCCGTGGCCAAGGAGCCGCATCGGATTCTCTTCTACGTGCGCGAGCTCTCGAGCGCGTTTCAGGCCTACTACACGCGCGGCAAGAAGGAGCCCGGGATGCGCGTGGTGCTGTCGGACGATGCGAAAAAGACAGCCGCAAGGCTCGTCCTCGTCTCAGCGCTCAAGGCAGTCTTCAAAAACGCCCTGCACCTGTTGGGAGTCAGCGCGCCCGACCGCATGGAGGCGCCCGCCGCAGAGGACGGGGCTGAGGACTGAGGGCTGCCATGAGAAACGACGCTTCGTCCGAAATCACATTGGGAAGCGGCCAGGTAGTGGCCTTTGTGCTGGTCTCACTGGTGCTCATCGGCCTCGCCTTCTCGCTGGGACTCAAAGCTGGCCAGTCGCTGGCCGAAGAGACCGTCTGCGGCGCCAAAGCAGGCCGCGCCGCAGGGAGCCAAACTTCTTCCGACAGGCTGGCCGCCCTGGACGCTCAGGCAAAGGCACAGCAGGAGGCACGGGCGCAGGCAGAGGGGCTCACTTTCACCAAAGAACTGACGCGCACCGCGGAGCCTATGGACGGCGCCCAGACAGCAGACAAGTCACCGTCACCCTCTCAGGAAGCATCCAAGGAAGCCGCGGCCGCTCCGTCAGCAGAGAAGACGGCATCCGGTGCATCCAAAACGGCCGCTTCGTCCGCTTCATCGCCCGCCGCTTCAAAGGACAAATCCGCTGAACCGGCCAAAAGCGGAGATTTAAGGGCCGCGTTCAGTCAGGCGGCCGCCGCTTCGTCTGCGGACGCCTCCAAGACGCGGACTGGATTTGCCCTCCAGACGGCCTCTGTTCCCTCGGAAAAAACGGCCAAAGACGAGGTTCGCCGCCTCACCTCCAAGGGACTCAGCGCCTGGTACACGACTGCGGAAGTGCGCGGGACCAAGACGTATCGAATCAAAGTCGGTCCCTACGCGACCAAAGATGCCGCGCAGGCAGACAAAGCCCGCGTTGCCGAAAAATGCGGCGGCCAGCCCATCATCGCCAACGCGGACTGACAGGCAGCGGCTGAGCAGTGCCGGACCCGCCCGCGCCGGACGCCGCGACTCAACAAAGAAGAGAGCCCCGGAATGCACATCCTCCTCACCAACGATGACGGCTACGCGGCAGCAGGTCTCCGGGCTCTGGCGGACGCGCTCTCTTCTTTCGCTCGGGTCACCGTCGTCGCGCCCTCTGTTGAGCAGTCTGCCAAGTCCCACGCCATCACGCTGAACAGGCCGCTGCGCGTCCATCGAATCAGCGGGCTGGCCGGTGGTGAGGACGGCGAAAAAAGCGGCTGGTTTCACGCGGACGGCACGCCCAGCGACTGTGCCTATCTGGGCATCAACATGATTCTTCGGGACGCGCCGCCGGACCTGCTCTGCTCGGGCATCAATCACGGTCCCAACGTGGGTGGCGACGTTCTTTATTCGGGGACCGTCGCGGCCGCGCTGGAAGCGGCGCTGATGGGCGTTCCTGCCATCGCTTTTTCTCTGGCGAGGGGCAGCGGCTTTCAGAGTGCCGCGCAGCAGGCCGCCCGCATCGTCCGCCGCGCTGCAGAGGCCCATGCCATCCCGCCGGGAACAGCGCTCAACGTGAATTTTCCGGAGCGCATCGACGGAAGCATCGCCGTCACCCGCCTGGGCCGAAGGAGCTACGGCGCCGAGGTCATTGAACGGACCGACCCCCGGGGAAAGCCCTACGTCTGGATTGGCGGCGCCGAGGCCGATTACGAACTCGTTCCCGGGACGGACTGCGAGGCGGTCTTCGCGGCCGGAAAAACTTCCATCACCCCTCTGAGCGTCGATTGCACGCAGACGGATCAGCTGGCGCTTCTGCAGAAAATTTTCAGCGCCGATTCCCCCCAGGGCTCCAGCCAGCCATGAGACGGACGAATGAATTCATTCTGCTTCGTGTCCTGACCTGTCTTCTGGCGCTCCTGTCCGCCGCCTGCGTCACATCGCCCGCGCCGCGCCCTCGGACGCAGGCCCGCCCAGCCACCGGCGTCGAGCACACGGTCCAGAAGGGCGAGTCCCTCTGGAAAATCAGCCGCGCGTACGGCGTCTCCATCGAGATGATTGCCCTGGCCAACGAGATGGGCAGCAACAGCCGCATCGACATTGGCCAGAAGCTCTTCATTCCGGGGGCCACCAAAGTCCGCTCCACGTCTTCGCCATCCTCTGCGGCGAAGCAGGCAGCTGCGCCCAAAAGCGGTTCCGGAAACCCCAGGACAGCGGCGGCATCATCATCGGCATCGTCGGCCTCCAAGGGGCCCCAGCCTCAGGCCAAATCAGCGGCATCCGCGGCAGCGTCACCTCCGGCGTCCTCTGCTTCTTCGGCCGTTCCGTCCTCCTCCCCCAAAAAATCTGTTGACGGGGGCTCCGCGGGACCCACGCCGTTTCTCCCCGCGGACAACAGCGCTTCCAGCCAATACGCGCCGCCCCCGGCTGCGAAGGACAAGCCTCTGTCCTGGCCCGTTCGAGGCGTTCTGTATGCCCGCTTCGGCAAGCGCGCGGAGAGCGTTCACGACGGCATCGACATCGCCGCACCCGAGGCCACGCCCATTCGCGCCGCAGCCGCCGGGACCGTCCTCTTCAGCGCGCCGCAGCCCGGCTACGGCAATCTGGTCATCATCCAGCATGAAGGCGGCATGCTGACGCTCTACGCCCACAACCGGGAAAATCTGGTGAAAGAGGGCGACCGCGTTCGTCTGGGGCAGGTGATTGCCCGCATGGGCATCGGTTCGCCGACCAGCGGGCCCTATCTGCACTTCGAGGTCCGCGTGGGCAGCGTTCCCAAAAATCCTCTGGACTACCTGCCGCCGCCCCGCTGACAGATGCGGTTCTTTCCGCCGTAAAACGCGGCGCTTCCGCTGTCCTCCAAACAACGTTCCCCCCACCCCCGCTCTCTCGAAGAAAGGAAGTCAAAATGTCCCCAATGCGCGCTCTTCTTCTGGGCCTGGCACTGACACTGACACCCTCTCTGGCGCTGGCCGCCGCTCCCGACAGCGGCACGCAGAACTCCACAACCAAGAAGAAAAAGAAAAAAAAGAAGGCGGCCCAAAACACCGGCCTGCAGACCTCGCCGGGATCTCTGTCCATCGATACCAGCATGCCGGTGACGGCTCAGACCTCTCAGAACGAATCCGACGACCTGGGCATCATGCCGCTCGACGTGGAGCACATGCTCTTTGACGCCAAGTCGATTCAGGACGTGATCAAGCACCACATGCCCCAGATTCAGAGCTGCTACGAAAAGGTCCTGGCCACCAGCGGCGAGCGCATCGAGGGCACGGTGACAGCCGGCTTCATCATCGATGTCACGGGGACGGTGACGGACGCGCGGGTGCTGAAAAAGAAAAGCACCGTCAAAGATGAGCGGGTCATTGACTGCGTGCTGCTGCGCCTCCGCCGGCTGGTCTTTCCCAAGCCGCCCGACAATCGGCGCTATCCCATCGAATTCCCCTTCAACCTGACGGTGAAAAAATAGCCGAACCGCCGCCCGACCTTGCTTGTTCAACTCATTCATTCCCGGCCAATCGGCGCACCGCAGGCCGGAAAGGACACACGACCATGACACTCGACCTGAAGAAGACTCCCATCCGCGCCATGATTCGCATGCGCATGAGCTCTCACGACGCCCACTACGGCGGCGGTCTGGTGGACGGGGCGCGGATGCTCAACCTCTTCGGCGACGTGGCCACGGAGCTGCTCATCCGGCTGGACGGCGACGAGGGCCTCTTCCGCGCCTATGACAGCGTGGAATTTCTGGCGCCGGTCAAAGCGGGCGACTTCATCGAGGCCACGGGCGAAATCACCGCCATCGGCAATACGTCGCGCAAAATGACCTTTGAAGCGCGCAAGGTCATCACGCCCGTTCCCGGAAGCGATTCGGCGGCGGACGTTCTTGAAGAGCCCGTCGTCGTCTGCCGTGCCAGCGGCACCTGCGTCGTTCCCAAAGACAAGCAGCGCGGCAGATACTGAGAATTATCCCGCCTCACCCGTGGCCGGCCGCATTGGCCCGCACCAAAAATATCCCTGTTTCCAAATGAAAACGGCGGCGTTCCCGGTTCAGACCGAACCGAGGACGCCGCCATTTTTTTCATCCGCTGCACCTTTGAAGCGGGCCCTCCGCCGGGCAGCCGAAGAAAAGTCAGCTACTGAATCGCCATGTCGAAGCTGAAGGAAACGGCCGGGAAGAGGCAGACGGCATCTTCGCCAGTCTCGCCGTCAGCCTGAATGCCGGTGAACACGAGATCGGCCGCAGAGCCAGTCAGCCTGCCGCTGACGGAGGACACGCTCATCGTTCCGCTGACCGGCGAATAGAGCATGCTGTCGGACAGGTAGCCGATGCAGACAGCGTCCAGGCAATAGGCTGAACCGTTGGCGACCTCCCAGCCGCTGGCCCGCGGATGCAGCCGAAAGTCCTCGAAAGGCTGGAGCGTGCCTTCGGTGAACGGCGCGCGCTCTCCGTAATAGGTATTCAGATTCAGCAGCAGCTTCCCGTCCGTCTGTCCCAGGGCGCCGCTCAGCATCTGAATCTCGTCAAAGCCGTTGACCGCCGCTGTGGCGATGCGCTCGGCCGTTCCCGACACGGACGTCTCGGGGAAAATGACAGGCGAAGCAGCCGCACAGTCCTCCGTCCAGGTCTCCGTGTAGGACTCGTCCCTGAAATAATTCACCGCCGTTCCCTCCTGGGCACCGGCATAGGTCCCCGGAGACGTTTCAAAGGAGAAGCTCACCGGCGGCGTCACACAGGCGAGCGGGTCGGACACCGTTACCTCGGGCATGAAAAATACGGCATTTTCGACGGTTCCCGCGAGCGCGTTCCCTTCCACATCCCGCTCAGTCAGCGTGATGGTTCCCTCATAGGCGTTGTACTGGCTGTCGGCGTAAACAATCAGGCACGCCTGTGACTCGCAATACGGATAGCCGTCGTCTGTAAACCCGCCCAGCGTGTCGATGGCGATGGGCTTGCCCGTCTCAATGCCGCCGGAGGGCGCCCAGCTGTCATTCACATCGACGTAAATATACATTTCATCTGTATTATAATAATAGACTACCTGGTCATACTCAAAGCTCTCTTCGCCGACTGTGTATTCCGCCTTCATCTGATAGCCGTAGCCGTCAGAGGAAGTGCCGAAAGTCTGCCCGGACATGTCGTCCAAACCATCCGGTTCACAGACAATACCGTAGGTATAGGTAAAGCTGACGGGCGCAGTCAGGCACGTCCGGCCGTAATGCGCATCCACGTAATCTGAGAAAAAGGCGTCTTTGACCTGAATGGTCAGCGGATCCAGCGAGACCAATGTGGCCGTTCCCTGAACCGAGTCGTACCAGTAGTCCAGCGATGACGACCTGTGGGCGATGATGGCACAAAACTCCGTATCACATCCCACAAGGTTGCCGCTGGCGGTGGTTGTGACCGTGCTGAGCGTCCCCGTGGTCCCTGCCTTCAGGTCCGATTTGTAAAGCAGGTACATAAAGGTGCTGCCGTCCTCCACGATGCCCACCCGATAGGTATCCTCCGCGTCCCAGAGATAGCTGGGCCCCGTGTAGGCGCCGTTCAGAGGCGTCAAATCGCGCAGCGGATTCACGACAGTCGCCCCCTCGGTGCCTGTGCAGTCGAAGAGAACGCTCCTGCCGCAGCTGTCGATGGCCTTGGCCGCCCCGCATCGGGAAATGGCGCAGTAGGGAGCCTCGTCCACAGTGCAGATATCGTCATTCACGCAGGCATGTTTGACGAGGTCACAGCTCCTGCCATCGCCGCAGTCCGTCCCGCAGTCGAGCGAAGCCGACTTCCCGCAGGCATCCTCTATCTGAATGATTCCGCAGGCATCCTCGCAGGCAGCGGCCTCTTCCTCCTCGGGAAGGCTGCATCCCGTGACGCACTTGTGCTTGTAGCAGTTCTTCCCGTCGCCGCACTTGCCGCACGAAGCCAGAGCCATTCGGCCGCAGGAGTCGTCCGTCTGGACTTCGCCGCACTCGAACGACGCGCAGACCGACGCGGAGTCCACCGTGCAGAATCCCTCGTTGAACTGGCAGTCTTTTCCGCAGCGGCCATCAGACCCGTTGTCATCGCCGTCGTCGCAGGCTTCACCGTCGTCCGCCTGGACGATGCCGTCCCCGCAGTAAGCGTCATCGTCATCGTCATCGCCGCAGCCCAGGGCCATCGGCATCGCCAGAGACAGAGACAGAATCAGGGAGCTCAGAGAAAAACTTCGGGAGCGCATCAGGTTTTCCTTTCTGTCGAAGATGAAAATTACGGTGCCGGCGGAGCGGGCTGCGGCGCGGGGGCGGGGGCTGCTGCCGGCGCAGCGGGAGCCGGTGCCGCCGGAGTTGCCGGAGCTGCTGCAGGTGCTGCAGGTGCAGGCATGGACGCGGCCGGCTTGTAGCCTAAAGCCTTTGCCAGGGCAGTCTGCCGCGCCCGAATCGAGGCGCTGCCCGGATAGTCATTGAGCCCCCGGTCGTAGGCGCGAAAGGCCTTTTCCTTGTCGCCGATTTTCTCCAGCGCCTGCCCCAGCATGTTGGTGGCGTATTCGTGATTTTTCTGGGGTTTTCCGGAGGCGACAAAGGGCTCTAGGTGCTCGGCGGCCTTCGCAAACTCCTTCAGCTCAAAATAGGCAGCGCCCGCCATGTAATGCGCCTGATTCACGTCCTTCCCGGTGGGCTTGAATGCGAAATACTGAGCGAACAGGTCGGCAGCAGCGCGCATGTCCTGGCGGCGAAAAGCGGTTCTGGCCTTCTCCAGCGCGCTGTCACCCGCTTCCACGCGCAGTCTGGCCACATGCTCTTCAATGGCGGCCTTTTCGAGAGCGCTGAGCCCCGACATGTCGAGAGAGGCGGACGCCGTCAGCCCCTTCAGCCGAACTTCAAGGCGCGCATCCGTCAGCTGTTTGAACACTTCACCTGCCTTCAAAGACAGGCTCTGACGCCGCGCAGCCTCGGACTTCGCCGCATCCATAGCGGCCTTGGCGTCGTCCGCCTGCTTCTTCGCCTCAGCAATCTGCTGCTCGGCCGCCTCGACCCTGCGCTTTTCTCCATTGACCGCCACGCGCGACACGAGAACGCCAATCATCAGCGCGGCAGCGAAGAAAATCGCGTAGGCCACGCCCGTCGCGACAAGGGTCCGCTTGTACTGGTCCGCCGTTTTTTTGGAGATTGCCTTCACGTGGAAGTCCACGCCTTTGAGCAGATTGTCCGTCTTGATGATGAGGTTCCGCGTCTCCACCAGCTCGCGCCTCAGTTCATCCAGTTCCCGGCTCTGCCCGCGGTTTTCGTTGTCAGTCTCAGCCATTTCTCGTCTGCGCTCCGTCGGGACGAACCACATCGCCCGGCTCGTCTGTCTGTTTGCCTGTCTGCTTTTGACGTTGGCGGCGCCGGAAATACCCGGCATCCCCGAAACAATTCATTCAGCCATCAAAAAAGTTCCCGCTTCTCCAACTTAAAGCCCCACTGAATGCCGACCAGCAGTGCAATGCCGCCGCACATCACGCTCCGGAAAGGATTGTTCATCTCGGAGACGCCGTAGGAGAAGCGCAGCTCCGCCGTGGCGGAAATGCTCTCGGTAAACGGGAAAAAACATCCGGCGCTGGCCATCGCGCCCATCGAGTGACTCTCCAGGTAGTCGAGAATGCCGCCGGAATAAAAGTTGAGGATGTATCCGGCGCCCACTCCGAAGAATGGCTCGATGCCGCCCGGCCAGGGAAGCCAGCGGGCCGTAAACATCAGCGGCAGGGTTGAATGGCTCGACGCGCCGTCGCTGAACGCAATGCGTTCCCAGCTGTAGCCAATCTCGATGGCCACATCCCAGGACGAGTCCACCCGATAGCCGAATTCCAGTCCCACCTGGGGACCGCCGACAGCGCGGCGGTCCAGCATGTATCCGGCGCCCACCGCGCTGTTCTCAAAAGAGGTCTGCGGCCAGTAGTGATAACCGGCCAGCAGGGCCAGCCTGGCACCGCCTGTCCGGACACTCTGTGTCGTCTCTTGTCGTTTCTTTTGCGCCTTATGTGGCTCAATGAAGTCTGCGTGCGACACTGCTGGAAACATCAAAAAACAAACCAGCACCATTGGCGCGAAGCAGAACGGACGAAGACGTGACACGCGGCAACCTCAAGACGAAGGCAAGCCCCCAAAAAAGCGGTCCCCCCCATAGTGGAAGGTCCGGACCGGGTCGAGAAAAAGTCCGCCTTCTCTGCGTCAGGCGAAATTTTCCTGCGGTGATGCTGAACCCCGTTCTCTGAAAGCGGCTTCCCGCCCGCGGCTTCTCTTCACTTCACTGTCCCGCTGCCGCGAAAGAGACTTCCCCGAAATCAAAAAGGCGCCCAGAAGGCGCCCTTTTGTCCGGCCGGCTGAAAATTCAGCCGAGGCACGTCACTCTTCTGCTCCGTCCGTCACTGTCTCCGGAAGAACGCAGTATTTGGCCTGACTTGTGGCCGTCCCGTTCTCGCCCAGGAGCTGCTTGCAGGTCAGCGTGTGCTTGTCGCCATTGTAATCGGGCGTGCAGTCGTCGTCGTTCTGGCAGGGTGCTGTGCAGTAGCCCATGGCCGCGGTTTCAGTGTCTTCATAGCGGCGGTTGCGGGAGCGCAGGCAAACTAGGTCATCACACTCAGCCACACCTTCGGCGATATAATCGATGGTGGGATAACCCTTTTCCGCATCCGTAATTTCCTTGGGATCAATGTTTTCGGCGCAGTCATCGCCGGTGCAGTCGGCCTTCTGCTTGGTCATTTCACAGGTGAATCCCAAATCCGTCGTCTGGGTACAGGCCGGCAGCAGCAGAGCAGCACTCAGGGTCAGCAGCATCAGTGATGGCGTGAATTTCATTGAAAACCTCGGCGATTTTGAGGGGGGCGGACTTTTCGGACAGTGCCGCAGAAAGTCAAATTCGCTTCGATGAATTTGAGGGCTCTTTTTGTCAAGGGCGGGGACGGAGCGGTGCTTTGCGAGGGGATACTTTATTTTTGACAGTTGTCCGGAGCTTGTCCAAAAGCCCCGCCCTCTCGGGCCTCCCCCCTCCCGGATTTACCGACGAGCGCCCATTCCCTTCCTCCACAGCAATCGGAGAACGCAGATGTATCTTGAAGTCGCCGGCAGAACCGATGTCGGGATGATTCGCAAGCACAACGAAGACAATTTCATTCTGCTTCCTGACGAAAATCTTTTCTGTGTTGCCGATGGAATGGGCGGTCATGCGTGCGGTGAGGTGGCCAGCGAAATGGCGGTCACTGAAATTGCCGAGTTCTTCAAAACGACCTCGGAGGACGATGAGGTCACCTGGCCGTTCCGCATGGATAAGGACCGGACCTACGACGAGAATCGCATCGCCGTCGCCATCAAGCTGGCCAATCGCCGCATCTACGAAAAGAGCCAGCGCAACCCCCAGCAGCGCGGCATGGGAACGACCATCGTTTCGGTTTACTGCAAGGACAATGAGGTCATCGTCGCACACGTGGGGGACAGCCGAATTTACCGCTACATCATGTCGGAGAAGAAACTGGTCCAGGTGACAGAGGACCATTCCCTCCTCAACGACTACATCCGCACGGGGAAGCTGAAGACGCCGGAGCAAATCAAAAAGTTCCCTCACAAAAACGTCATTCTCCGTGCCCTGGGCATCAAAGAAAACGTGGTGGTGGACGTCTCCAAAATCTCTCCGGGCGAGGGCGACACATTCCTTCTCTGCTCCGACGGACTGTCCGGCATGATTGATGACGCCATGATGCAGTCCATTCTTTCGTCGGAATCGGACCTCAAGGTTGCCGTGGACAAGATGATTTCCGGGGCCAACGCCAACGGCGGAAAGGACAACGTCACGTGCGTTCTCGTTCGCTGGCACAACGGCGAGGGACGCAACATCTGCACGTCCATACCCGAGACCGCCACCGTCCGCAGCCGCTAGGACTTCAGGCAGTCCCTTCTCACCATCCAAATTCATCCGGACGCATTGAAAGCGCGCGTCCGGATTTTTTTTGCCCGCGTTGGTTCTCACCCACCCGGCTGACGAGGCCGAAGGGACTTCACCGCCACGGCAATGGCGCCCGCGAGAAGGAGAACGCTGAGCCAGGCACTCGGCGGAAAAAACGCGCTGCCCAGGCCGCGGTCATCGCCGCGGAAGGCCAGCTCGGCTGTCAGCCTGAACGCGCCGTAGCAAAAGCCCCACACGGCAAAAATGAGCCCTCTTCTGCAGCGCGCCGGCTCATCCGTTTCCCGAGGCTTCGTGCAAAGGAGCAGCACCGCAGAAACGGCGGCCATGAAGAGCTCGAACGCGGCCTCGTAAAGCTGGACAGGATGGAGCGGCACACCCGACGGACCCGCGAAAAAGGGGGACGGCGGATAGGTGACGCCCCAGGGAAGGTCCGTCGGACGGCCATAGCAGCAGCCAAAAAGGAAGCAGCCCACGCGGCCGAAGGCGTGCCCCAGCGCCAGGGCGGGAGTCGCCACATCCGCGAAATCCCAAAAGGCAATCTGCCTGTGCCTCAGCCAGAAAAACGCCGCAGGAATGCCCGCCGCCACGCCGCCGTAAAAAACAAGGCCGCCGTTTTCGAGATGCGGGGCAAGTCCGCTGGCCAGAAGGTCGGGAAGGCTGACAGCCAGAAAAAGCAGCTTGGCGCCCACCAGGCCCGCGCAGACGCCAATGACGGCGGCAGACACAGCCTCGTCACGCCTGATGCGGCGCGAAGGTGCCAGCGCGGCGACAGCAGCGAGGGCGCTCAGAATTCCCAGAATGGCGAAGAGTCCGTAGCTGGTCAGCGGGCGCGTCACGCCGGCGATGGTGAACTGGGTGATGATGGGGTGCATGGGGGCCAGAGACTTTCCGAAGGGCGCCGCTGCCAACAAAAAAGCCTTCCGCCTCGATGGGCGGAAGGCTTCGGACAGCCCCCACGGAGAAAAAGGGCCGTCCTAGAAGAGCTTCTTCACCAGCCCCAGAATGCCCTGCTTCCAGGGAACGCGGTGAGTGACGCAGCGCCCGGAGACATCCTTTGCGTCCTTAAACTTGTCGAGGTTGGCGGCGTACCAGTCGAAGTTCCGAATCAGCGCCTGCTTGTTGGAATACTTGGGCTCGAATCCCAGGACCTTCCGCGCCCGGTCGATGGAGACAAAGGAATCAGTGGAAGCCGTCTCGTAAACCCACTTGTAGAGAGGCGACAGGTGCATGGCCTCCAGCGTGCGCAGGCCCCAGATGGCGGGCGACGCGGGGAAAGGAATGATGCGCTTGCCGTGGCCGGCGGCATCCAGGACGCACTGCCAGTCCTCGCCCATGGTCGTGTACTCGGCAGCGCCGATGTTGAAGGTGTCGTTGACCACGTCCCTGTCCAAAGTCAGGCAGAGCCAGATGGCCTCGCACAGGTCCTCCACATCGAGGAGCTGGTAGCGGTTTTTGCCGCTTCCAATCATCGGGAAGTTCCGGCCGTCCATGGCCCAGTCATAGAGAAGCGCAAAGACGCCCAGACGCTCCGGCCCGATGAACGACTTGGGACGAAGGATGGGGCAGCACAGCCCCTTGCCGCGCTGCTCCAGACAGACCACCTCGGCCTGAATTTTGGCCTCGCCGTAAGGGCCGACGCCGTCCAGCCGGTCGTCCTCAAACAGCGGATGGTGATCAGGGATGCCGTAAACGGCGGTGGAGGAAATCTGCACCGCGCGCTTCACGCCGTGCTCCCGAGCAGAAGTCATGACGTTCCGCGTGCCGTTGACGTCCGTCGTGAAAATTTCCTCGGGTGTGTACAGCGGCAGAGCGGCGGCCGTGTGGACCACGAAGTCCTGCCCCTCCATGCACTCATCCACCAGCGGACGGTCGCGGATGTCGCCCTGCACCTCGTGAATCTGGTCCTTCTCGGGATAGTCAAAAGGGGCCAGGTCCAGAGTGGTGATCTCGCAGCCGCGCGCCAGCAGGAAGCGCGTCAGGTTGATGCCCAGGAATCCGGCGCCGCCGGTGATGAGAACCTTCGTCTTGGCCATGATGTCGTTGTCCTTTCAGCGGAAACGCCCGCCGGTGTTCTTTCGGCGGACACGCCCGCCGATTGTCCTGACGGCGCCGTGCGGAGGCTTCGCAGAACGCCGCCTGTTTCATGCAGTTCCTGTCCGGCACATTTCGTTCGCCTGTTCGTGCAGGCGGGATGCGCCGGGCCGCGGGCGTCTATGCCCTTCCGAAGGGTCGGGAAAGCCCCCGGAATCCGCCTGCCGCATTTGGAAAGCGGCAGATGTTTCGGACGACGGGATAAACGCCGCGCGTCAGCGCCTCACGCGCCTTCTGCCAACGGGGAAAATGCCCAGGCTCAGGACGGACAAAATCACCGTCCAGGGTGCTGAACCGCCGCCGGAAGAAGCGCAGCCGGATTCCACGACGAAGACGCCGGGACTTCCGGGCTGCTGTCCGGGGTCGGAGAAAAATCCCGCATCTGACGCGGGTGTCAGCGGGTCGATGACTCCGGAAGCATCCTCATCGGGGAAGACAGACGAAGCGTCTCCGGAAGAAGCGGCATCCCAGGCCGAGGCGTCTTCTTCGATCTGACCGCCGGCGTCTTCGGGATGCGGAATGATGCCGCCTCCGTCTCCGGCGTCTTCGCCGTGCCCCGCGTCAGAGATACCGGCGTCAGGTTCGGGAGGGTCAGGCGGCAGAGAACAGACGCCCTCCGCCGCGCCGCCGGCAGGAACGCTGACGGAAGCGGGCGAACAGGTCCAGGAAGAACCTTTCAGCAGGCGCCCGATGCCGCAGGCCGCCACTTTGGCCCGGCTGGCGTCCGGGTAAATCGTCTCCAGCGGGACGCCCAGAAGAATGGTGTTCGGCCCCTCGATGGCGGCAGCGCTGCTCTTACCGTCATAGGTCATCACCACCGTGCCGCCGGAGGCGGCCTGAAGCGCATCGGGAGATTTTTCTTCGTAGGTCCCGTGGCTGCCGTCATCGATGGTGAGCTTGGAAAGCCCGGCGAAAGGACCGCTGCCGCTGATGGAACTGGCTCCCGCGTTGGTCGAGGCAAAGCCGGCTTTCAGGGACGAGGACAAAAACGCCGTTCCATTCCCCTCGCCGCCTAGGTCAAAGCCGATGTCATCGCCGGAGATGAAGAGCTTGCCGCCAGCTCCCAGATAGCTGGTCAGGCGCTGCTGCATGGCAGCGGAGACGGCATGGTGCTCCGTCGAATTGCGCCCGGCCTGATAGTCAACCACCGCGTAGCCGGACAGCGGGAGGGTCCCGTCCTCCACGAAGTCCTTGGTCGTCCCGTCAAAATAGAAATCGCTGCCGACGCCGGAGAGGGCGATGGCGTGCTCGGCGGCGTAGCCCAGGTCATTGTCGATTTCCTGAACGTAGGAATCACGCCGGTCGTAGCCATTGACGTACAGTCCCTCCACGCGCTCGCCGGCGGACAGGACGCGCGCCGCCACGGCAGCGGACGGATAGCTCTCGCCGTTGGCATCCATGGCGGCCACCTTGAAGGCGTAAATCCGGCCCGGCTTGAGGTCCGTCAGCGTGGTGCTGGTCCCGTTGACGACAGTGCCCGCGTCGAATGCCCGCTCGTAGCCGGGGCGCACGTTGTCGATGCGGTAGAGCCGATAGGCCGTGGCGCCGCTGACAGCCTTCCACGAGACGGTCAGCGAGCAGGGCGAAGAACCGTTGACGGCGCGGATGCCCGTCGGCCGCACCGGAGGCGCCTTGCCCGTCCCGAAATAGGCGCCGAAGCCGTCCGCCAGCCCATAGGCCAGCGCCTCACGCCACCTCGGGTCGTGCATGGCCAGATTGTCCGTCATCTTGGGACGCGTGCCCGAGCACTGCTGCGGCGTCTTCAGATTGTCGTGGAATGCCACCTCCATGAGCACGCCCGGCGTGTCGTCCAGCTCGCGCACCTCGCCGAAGTTGTCCATGCGCTCGCTTCGGTCGCAGAAGTTCGGGTCCCAGTCGCTGCGAATCCGCTTCAGCGCGCCCTGATGGAGGGAGTTGGAGAGCTTCTTGGAGCCGGGCGGATCGTCGCAGGAACTCGCGCCCTCGTTGCTCGCGCCCTTGCAGTTGTATCGATAGGTCGAGATGCCGTGAGCCGTGGAGCCGTTCGTGTAGTCGCTGCCCGCCGCGTTGCTGTGAACCGACAGAAAGACATCCGCGCCAATCATCTCGGTGAAGCGGGGACGCGCCTGAACGTCGTTGACCAGAGGAGACTTGCCCAGCAGGTCGCCCAGGTAGTGCATCGCCGCCATGTGCCAGAGCGGCTTGGTGGACGAACCCGAGTAGGCATAGGGCCCGCCGCCCATCTTCACGGCGTCGGCAATCAGATAGCCGCTGCCCGCGCCGTTGGAGAGCTCCAAGCCGCAGGGAACTCCCGCCGTGCACCAGTAGTTCCCCATGTCGAGGAAGAATTTCCCCGGCTTCGTCTGGTCCACGTCAAAGGGCGTCTCACCTCCCGCGTGCTTCACCGTGAAGGTGGCCTTCCCCGTTCGGTTGGTCCCATGGAGAAACCACGAGGACATGCGCCGCCAGCCGGAAGTGGAAAAGGTGTGCAGGAAGGAGGCTTTGGCATCGCCGGCATTGCTGACCCGGTAGTCGCTCTCCCACCCGCCGGAATTGCTGCCGTCGGACCAGCCGCTCCCGCTCTCGCTGTAGCCGGTGTCCCCATTGTTGATGATGAGGTAGCCGCCGTCCCCGTGGTCGATTTCGCGGGCCAGAATCACTTCGGCGCCCATGTTCTCCAGCAGGGGAACAAGCCACCGGGAAACGAAATCGTTGGTGAACAGGTCCTCCTGAATGCCCCGCGTCAGGCCGTCCGCAGCCCGGCAGTTGCTCCGCTGATAGCGCCAGCCGCCGTCATTCTCCCAGCCATGCCCCGGAGAGATGGCGATGCGCTTGCCCAGAAGCGCCCCTCCCTTGGGCAGCCGCAGCGACCTCGTGCCGGAGGAGTCTTTCGCCAGCGGACGGTTCGCCAGCTCCTCACGGACGCGCCGGTTCTGTTCCCTGCGCTCCTGACGCTCCTCGTCAGTGGAAATATCGCCCAGCGGCCTCAGATTTCCCGAACCGTCGGCGACCAGCACCTCGTGGGGGGCATCCACATCGGCCGCAAGCAGGGCTCCGGCAATGCTCTCCATCAGAAGCTCTTCATGCAGACCGGCGGCGGCGCGCGCCTGAGCGTTCTCCCGATAGCGGGGCGCGGGACCGAAATCGCCGTCAAGAACAATCCGCAGCCAACCTCGGGAATCGCGCGTCACGGAGCGCACGCCAAAGCCCTCGGGAACGATGCGCATGCCCTCGCTGCCGCTGTCAGACGCGCTCCTGTTCGCCGGAGGAGGATTTCCCAGCTGCCCGATGGCCTGCGCCGCGGCGTCCGCCTCTCTGTCTGAAGCAAAAGCCACGGCCGGGACCAGCGAAGAGATTCCCCAAAGGCACAGCGCCGCCAAAAAACGCTTTCGATTCATGCCACGCCCTCCATGCGGTTCTGCCGGTCCCCCGACGGCCTTCCCGCTCCAAGTCTCCCCGAGTCTCCCCCAACGCAAAAGGCCGCGCATTCTGGGGGGCATTCCTCATTTTTCAAGGACGAGCCCGAAGTCGTCCCCGCCCCGGCGATTCCCTCTGCTGACCGGGCCCATTTGTCCAAGCGCCTTGAAAGGCGCGTTTTCCGCTGGCTAGAAGGCGCGCTTTTTTCAGTTCCACCATTCCCCTCCCCCATTCGTCCAGCTGGATGCCGCGAGGCCGCGGAAGAGAGCGAGAGAAGAGATGAGAGCGAATTTCACCCGGATTGCAGCCGCTGTCGCTGCTGTGATGGCCTGTGCGGCCCTTCATGCGGAAAGTGCCCTGGCTGCACCGAAAGCCGCCAAAAATCAGCAGGAAGCCGCGAAGGCACAGCAGGAAGAAGAGGCTCCGAAGGCGCCCAAGCCCTGGGAGGAAGGTGTCTCCGAGGAAAATCAGACGAAGGCCAAGGCGCTCTTCAAGGAAGGCACGATTCTGCTGAACGATGCCTCCTTCGCCCCCGCTGCCGCCAAGCTGGAAGAGGCGCTGTCCCTCTGGGAACACCCGGCCATTCACTACAACATGGCCATGGCGCAGGTTCAGCTGGACCGGCCTCTGGAGGCCCGCAAGCACCTCGTGGCCGCCACCAAATTCGGCGCTGACGCCATCGGCGAGACCAATTTTGAGTCGGCAAAGACCTACCTGAAGCTGGTGGAGCGCCAGCTTTCCATGGCCGTCATCTCCGCCTCGATGGACGGCGTCGATGTCTCTCTCGACGGCCAGCCGCTGTTCAGCTCTCCCGACACCTTCAAGGACTTCGTGCCCGCCGGAACTCACGCCATCGTGGCGCGCAAGGACGGCTACCTGACGAGCGAGCTCAGCGAGACCTTCGAGCCCGGCGCCCAGAAGGAGCTCAACATCCGCCTCTACACTGCGGAGGAGCTCACCGAATACAGGCACCGCTGGCCCGTCTGGATGCCGTGGACCGTCTTTGGCGCGGGCGTGGCCGTGGCCGCTGTCGGCGGCGCGCTTCACGGCGTGGGCGTCTCCAAAATTCACAAGTTTGACGACAACGCCAAAGCCAACGGGCTCCTGGGCATCACCACCACGGATTCCGACCGGGATCTGCGGAATGACGGCATCTCCCTGCAAAAGGGCGCTGTCAGCCTCTACGCCGTGGGCGGAGCGGCCATCGTCTCGGGCATCACCCTCATCATTCTCAACAAGGCCAAGCCCTATCTGTTCGGCAAGCCTGTTGAGGATTCGGGCAGCGCCGAAGGCAGCGTTGCCACGCCGACGGCTGTCTCGGTGACGCCCGTCATCTCCGGCGACGGGGCGGGCGTGGCGGCCACGGTGGGGTTCTGAGATCCCGGCGTTTTGCCGCGTGTGATTTTTCAGCTTCGCAACGTTGACTGGCGGCGGGACTTCCTTCCCGCCGCCGGTGTTTTCCGGGCCAGGAAGTCAGGCGTTCCCCGCAAGTGAAACGGAGAATCCTGCCGACGCCGCCCTCAAAACACCGCAGCAGACGCCGGAAGCGGGCTTTGCGTCCGCATGCCGGCAGGAGAATCGAGAAAGACATGTCCAGCCTGCTCCCACGAATCAGCGCCGCCTTATTGGCAACAGGCGCCTCAGCGTTCGTCCTCGTCTCCAACTCCGGATGCTTCGACTCGGAATCCACGATTTGCGACACGGGCATCACCTGCCCCACAGGCACCCGCTGCGCGCTCAACCAGCCGGTCTGCATTCTCGACGCGTGCGGCGACGGCAAAATGAACGACGGTGAAGAGTGCGACGACGGCAATGTCATCTCCGGCGACGGATGCAGCGCTGTGTGCAGATTTGAAGGCTGCGGCAACGGCATCGTTGACATCGCCCTGGGCGAGGCCTGCGACGACGGCAACAGCCTGGACGGCGACGGATGCAGCGCCGACTGCCGGACCAACGAAAAATGCGGCAACGGCGTCGTCGATTCGGACCTGGGCGAAATCTGCGACGACGGCAACAACGTATCGGGCGACGGGTGCAGCTCCGACTGTCTGTCCGCCGAAAAATGCGGCAACGGCTACATCGATCTGCTCCTGGGCGAAGAGTGCGAGCCCACGCTGCCGCTGCCTGTGGCCCTGTCCGGCGTCACCTGCACTTCGGACTGCCGCTATTCCGGCTCCGGCAATTCCTTTGACCATGAACCGTATCAGACGCGGCAGTGCCGCCTGACGCTCCGCATCTCCGTCCCCGGCGGCAGAGATGAAGTGCCAGCGTCCCTTCCCGCCCGCATCGTTTCCGACAAAGGCGGCATCGACTGCACGCCCACGGACGGCGGCCTGTGCGTCAGCGACGTGGTCCCCTGCGGAACAACTCTGACGCTGGCCCTTCTGCCCGATGACAGCGAACTGATGACGACCGACGACATGGCAGCCAGTCTCAACTGGGGCACGGAGGGCTGCGCCGGCGACGGTTCAGAGGACGGCAGCGGCCATCCCATGTGGTGCAGCGTCACGCTTGAGGAAGATACCCCCGAGCGCCTCATCGAATTTTCCTATGGCGGAGACGTTCCGGAGGGCCTGTGCGCACTGTCCCTGAACATCGTCGAGGGCATGCACGACGTTTATACGTATCCGGAGGGCATCGAAACGGTCACCTCAGAGCCGCTCTCCTTCCCCGGCCGCATCATCTCCAGCGCGGGCGGCATCAACTGCACGACAGCGGGCGGCCAGTGCACGTCGCGCCCGATGCCCTGCGGCCAGTCGGTCATTCTGTCGTGGGCCGTGCCCGCCAGCACCGAATCCAACCTCTGGGAGATGACCGAGTACATGTCGTGGGGCGTCCCTGGCTGCCACCCGGTCAAACTGAGCAGCGACGGCCAGATTTCTCTCTTCTTTGAGGAAGAAGGCTCCGGGAGCATGTTCGCCTGCGAAGTTCCCCTGACGCACGCCGGCACGCAGAACATCACCATCAACTACGACGGCCGTTCCCCGGGCTACCGAAACGCCTGCATCGCCAGCGCGGAGACCTGCGGCTTCCCCGACATTGAGACCTGCGTCGCGGATGTGAACGGGAAAGTGTCCGCCCAGATTGCCCAGAACGGCGCCACACCGCTGAAGGACGACCCGCTGTGCGCCACCCGGCTGGATGACCTGTTCAGCTGCCTTTCCACGGCCGGCATACCGCTCACGGCCAGCGATCTCTGCATCCGGACGGACGTGGGGACGGCCTTTAGTTCCAACGGCGAACTGTACAGGAGATTCGCGAATGCCTGCGGATTCGCCTTCGACAGTATGAACGCCTGCCTTCATGGCAAAGAGTTCCATTAACAGCCGGCCGCGCATCCCCTCAGCTTCCGGAGTCCGTCCGGCGACTTAAAGCCCTCCCGCACCGCCCGCGTGCCGGAGGGCTTTTCATTGGCGGGCACGTCTTTTCACCGGCAGGACTCCACACGGAAGCCGGCCGCTCTCCACCTCGGAAATGCACGCCGACATAAATTCTTGAAAACATCCACTTTCACGCCCAAAGGGCGCCGCCCGCCGGCCGGGGGAAGCAGAGAAGAAACGCGAAGGAAAGGCTCAATACGCGGCGCACGGTTCAGTTCGGCCATTCAGCCGTCAGCGGCCTGCCGCAGATTCTGAGTCACCGGGCTCGGCCGCATGTTCCCCGCTCTCCGATGCCGCGCCCTCGTCCGCGTCGTCCGTCAGCTCTCCGCCAAAATCCCGGAAGTGCCGGGCAAAAGCCTCACCCGCATAGTTCTGAATGTCCGTCAGCAGAGCCACGTAGCGCCCCACAAAGCTGTGTCCCGCCGCGGTCAGCTCTGCGCCGCCCCGCTGATGGCCGCCTTTGTAGCGCCGGACCATGGGCATCCCCAGCGTGTCCTCCAGCGTCTGAATCATCCTCAGGGCCTTGGGATAGGACAGCTCCATGTCCCGCGCCGCCTGACTGATGGAGTGGTGCTTCTCGATGCCCCGAAGCAGCCAGACCACGCCGATTCCCATGAAGGGCTCCCCTTCGTCGTCTTTCAGCATCACGCGGACAAACACATCCATCTGAACCGCCCTTTCCTTCCCCCCGCTCCTCCCGCTTCTGATGAGGCGCCGCCTGCGCAGACAGCGGCCTGTCAAGCCTCCCAAAAGGGTGCCCCCAAAAGAGGGACTGCCGACTCGCCTTTCCCTCGTCCGCGCTCCTTCGGACCGCCGTCCAAAAGCCGCTGTTTCTCTCGCAAAACAGCGAGGCGCGGACGCATCGCCACAAGGTCTCACGATGTCAACCGACAAGTGCCTCATCCTCGTCACCGGCCGCGCGGGCGCTGGCAAAAGCACGCTCCTCACGCAGCTCGCGAGCAGCCTCCGCAAATTCCATCGGCTGGGGGGCTTCATCATGCGGGGCAGCGGCAGAACGGATGAACTCTTTGGCGCGGCGGAACGCTACGAGCTGGTGCCCGCCGCTTTTCCCAGAACGGACGCCATCCTCTGGGCGGACAGGGAGAACGGCGAATGCGTCTTTCGCGAGGAGACGCGGCGCCAGGCAGAAGCGCTCATCGAGGCGGAGACGACTGCTCCCGAATCCGAGCGCCCGGAGATTCTCTTCATCGATGAAATCGGGCGGCTGGAGCTCAGCGGGGAGGGCTTTGCGGACCTCTTTCAAAAGGCGCTGCACAGCGAGGTTCCCATCGTCGCGGCGGCGCTGAAAAAGAAGGCGCTCCCGGAAATCATCCGGCACTTCCATCTCGAAAACGGCCTGCTCATCGACCTGGACGAGATGACGATGAAGCAGGCTTCCGCGCTCATCCGCCGGCGCATCCGCGCCATGGATTCGGAGCGCATCGGCGCCTTTGCCGGCCTCAACGGGCTGGTGGAGGTGGGCCTGGGCTCCATGCTGCGGGCGCTCAAGGTGCCGCTGAAAGGCCACTTCCTCGCCTACCTGCAGAACGTCCTGCTCATCACCTTCGGCAAGTCCCTGCACGGGCGCGGCCTGTTCCGCATCACCTTCATCAGCTCGATGCTCAAGGCATTTTCCCCGGTGGGCGGGACGATCCGTCCCATGCTCTACATTCTGCTTCAGGGCAGCGCCTTCGCCCTCCCCGCAGCGATTCTGGGATTCAGCCTCGTCAGCGTTCTGGCCGGTTCCGTCCTCATGGCCTGGCTGACGCTCACCGTGAAGCTGCTCCTCGACTATCTCGTCTTCGGCATGGCCTTTTTTGACGCCTACGCCGGTGCCATCGCCAAGGTGAACGAGTGGGCGCAGATTCAGGGGCTGAATCTCAAAACGGTCATCATCGGCTGCTTCGTTCTCAAGACCGTCATCGCGCTCGCGCTGGGGAGCGCCGCCTGGTTCGGAAACATGGATGCGCTGATGCAGCGACTGAAAAAGCGCCCCAAATGGGCCCCCGCGCCGCGCCTCGAAAACATGCCCGCCGCCGCTGCCGAAAATGCTCAGGCTCCCGGCCAGTCAGACGGCGCCAACGGCGCGGCTGCGGAAGGCGCGCCTCTTCCCGCTCCAGTCCAGCGCCGCTCTCTGAAATCCGCCGCGCTGGGCGCCCTCCGGGACATCCTCAACTGGAAATTCGTCGTCTTCTTCTTCGCGTCCGTCCTGCTGATGCTGTTCTTCGCCAATCTGAAAACCGCCGACCTGACGGCCATTTCGATTCGCGGGCTGTGCATCTCGTACGTGGGCTTCCTCGCCCTGAGGAGCGTGGATTTTTACAAGGCCGGGCTGTGGCTGGACCGGCACCTGGACCTCGGGCTGAGCAAGAGCCTGCCGATGGCCATGAATGTTCTGGCCGCATCGGCGCCGGAACAGACGCAAAAGCCGGAGAAGAAGCCTGGGGACGAGGGCACAGGCGCCTAGCGCTTCGGCAGTCCCATCGGCTGCGCCGGTTCGTCCGAAGTCTCCTGCATGATGAACGTCCAGATCCCCAGGAGGATTGTGGCCACGCCAATGAGGAATGCGATCCCTCCCCAGAACCACGTCGGCAGGAAGAGATACTGGGAGACGTGCTGCATGTCCGAGCCGTTGGTCGAGAAGAGGTAGCGCCAGTTCTCAAGCATGGCGGCGGCGATGGCGAAGCCGCTGAACGCCATGAACAGCTGCAGAAGGCCGCCCTTGAGGAATTTGGCCGCCAGTCCGGCGATGACGCCCAGGACGATGACGACGGCATAGGTCACCAGTGAATCCGCGTAGATGAGGCTGAACGCGCAGAGTGCCGCGCAGACAATGAGGAGCGCTTTCGAGACGCGTGGATGGCGGGCCGCCAGCACGAAAATCATACCCGTCAGCACCTGCGAGTAGCAGCCGGCGCCTGAAATCAGCGCCTGCCGAATGCGCGAGCCGTGGGCGATGGAATATCGGACGAACCCCTCGGCTCCCAGCGTGATGTCCGGCATCAGCGACAGATGAAGCGATTCGACTTTGGCGCCCATGAGAAGCGCGGTCAGCAGGTGGCCCATCTCGTGGGCATAGACGGAGGCAATGGTCAGCGGCCACGTGTAGTGGGACGAGCCGTTTCCCAGCCACCAGAGCCCGCCGAACAGCGCCGCCGCGGCCACCAGAATGAAGCAGTTTTTGCCGCTGGCCTTTTTCTTCACGGGCCTGTTCCCGAGGGGCCGGAGGCTGCCGCCGCCCGAACCTAGGCCGCCAATCTGCGAGGATGAAGGTGCTGTCCCGATGGCTGACATGTCCGCTTCCTTCCTGAGCCGTCACGCGAGCGAGAGCGCGCGGCCGCTGTGTCAATTTGCTCCGGCGTCCGCAGGCTTCTCTTCGCTGCCCCCGGAGCGGACGCAGGCCTTCCAGTAGTCCCCGAGGCCCGGATCGCCGCACAGGAAATAGCGCCCTTTTTCGGTCGTCATGTCCGCGCCGCGCATCCGCCATTCCCGCGAGGAGAGGTCCTTGCCCGCCTCGCGGCGGTCTGAATCCACGCCGAAGAGGGACAGCGCCAGGTCAAAAAACAGGTCGTTGGTCCAGAAGTCATCGAGCCGCGCGCTGAGCCGGCCGGCCAGTTCTTCGTGGGAAGCCCGGAAGTCCTCCGACATCCACAGGACGAAGGGGATGCGGGCCATGCCCCAGAGGAACGTGTCGCGGGGAACGCCCGGAACTTCGCCGTGGTCCGAAAAATACGTGAACGTGGCGAGGTTCAGATGTGCCTCCGCATAGTTGAACAGGGCCTCAAGCACGCTGTCCGTGTAGAGAATCGAATCGTCGTAGGCGTCGTTCACGGCGTCGTCCGACTGGCCCGCAAAGCGGCGTTTCTCCTCGGGCGTCCTGTCCCGATAAATCAGGTGGCTGCCGTTCAGATGGATGATGACCACGCTGTCGCGGGAGGTGTCCGCCGTTCTGGTCAGAAGGTCCGCGAGCTCCATGTCGAAACTTTCGGCCGGACGCGCCGTCCACTCGGACCTGCCGCACGAGGCCGCCATAATGCCGAAGGGCATGCCCTTGTTGAAATCGCGCTCCTGATTGCTCAGCCACGTCACCGCGAAGCCGGCCTCCTGAAGCGCCTCCGGCAGTGTCAGCGAATCCTCGAAGCGGCGCCGGTCGTACTGATCCGCCTCGGTCAGGGCCATCTCCAGCGCGTGGTAGGTGTACTTGCTGCCCGCATAGGCGCTGCGAAAGACGAGGAGTCCCTTTTCCCGGGCCATCGCCTCCAGCCAGGGCGTCGTCGGTCGCCCATAGCCATACAGACTCAGGTGGTCCCTGCCCGCCGACTCGCCGATGACGACCAGATGCGTCCGGGGCCCGCGGTCCGCGTCCCGCTGTCCATCGCGCCTGACCACAGCGGCGTGCGCAGGCGTCTTCCGCGCGGCGATGCGCCGAAAATACTGAAACGTCTCCGCGAACTGGGTGCCCACAGGCGCGGCCAGCGCCTCCCGAACGATGCCCGCCGCGAGAAGCATGAGGACAATCCGGACGGCGGAAGCGCTGAGGTGAAAAGGCCGAGACGGGACTGAATCAGCCTCGGCCGACAGGCGGCTGAGGCGCTTCACATTCAGCGTCCACACGCCCTTCACCATGGCCGACGCGGCAATCACCAGCGCGATGAGGTGCGGCACGTAAGCGCTGGCAAAGCGCAGCGCCTCGTGGGGATTGGTCTGCCAGATGGCCTCGATGGCCGGGAGGGCAAACGTCTGTCCGAAGGCCAGCCGGTAAACGACGAGAACCAGCGGGGGAATCAGCGCCAGAATTTCCGCGGCGGTGAAGGCCAGAACCCAGCGGCGGCGCACAGACACCTCGCGCCCTTTGACAGAAGACGCCGCGGCGGCCGCCATCCCTTCGAGGAGAAAAAGAACCGACAGCAGGCGGAGTCCCATGCGGAAAGAGCTGTCCAGGCTGTAAGCGCCGGATTCCCGGCCAATGGTGGCCAGCTCAAGGGCGGCAAAGGGGAGCGCGAACACCAGGAACGTGCCCATGTTCCGCAGGAGGGAGCGCGTGGAGAGGCCGAAGGACAGAGCCAGGATGAGGGCCATGGCCAGGCAGAGGAAGGTCAGATCGGCGCTCGACGGCACGAGGCCCGGGAACATCCCCGCCGAGACCGCCCCGGGGACGAGGAAGAGCAGCGGGGCCGCAGCGGCAAAGGCGGCGCAGAGGACGGTGCGGCCGGAAATGAGGGGGCGAAGTCCGCGGCGCAGCACCAGGGTCCCCGCCAGCCACAGTGCGGCGAACAGAAAGGGAATGCTCCGCAGCCAGAGCGCGCCCCACGGACCTGGAAGGAGAGGAGCGCTGCCCGCGGAAATCCGCGAAACGGACAGTTTTCCCTGACCGCCGTAGGCCACGCCGAAAGTGAGTGCTTCGAGAGGCTCGGAATTTTCCAGGTCGAGAGAAGCCGTGTCCCGACCCGGCGGCAGAGCGGCGGAACTCAGGCGCTTTCCATCGCTGAAGCGCGCGGCCCAGAGAAAATTCCCCTCGGACTCAGCCGAATAGCGGACCTGAACGCGCAGATGCCCCGCCGGCATGTCCACAACGGGCGTCTCCACAAAGGAAACACCCTCAGGCGGCACCGGCGTCGTCACATCGGCGGGAAGCGCCTGGCCTCTCTCAGCCGTCAGCAGCTTCTGGGAGAGGTCGCCCGCGTAAAAAACAAAGGCGCTCTCGCCGCCGACAGGCCGCACCGCCAGAAACAGCGCCAGAAGAAGCATCCCGGCCGCGGCCAGAAGCGCGCTCCGGCGAAAAAAGCTGCCCTCTGCCGCATTGCCCGCTTCGACGCTCATGGCGCTGACGGGGATGCGGCCTTCGCCGGGGCATCCTCAATGCGGATGGCGTCCGTCGTAAAAATCGACTGCACCGTGCTGCCCATGCGGTCGGCCATGGAGGCATCGGAAAAATCCGCGGATGCCGCTGACTTGATGAACTGCTGAAGCGACACCAGTTCGAGAGGCGAGGCCGAAGACAGGCGCAGCGAAAGCCCGTCCATGTTCACCGTGACCCGTCGGCCCGTGGCCTGCTCGAATTTGCGCTGAAAGGCGGACACATCCGCGCTGATGGACACCCGCCGCGCCTCGGCCGTGGAGCCGTCGGTTTCCGCCTCGCGCACCGCCCGGGCGATGGCCGCAAAGGAGTTCATGTCCCTCGCGCCGACACCAGGCACGCCGGACGACGAAGAACGCGCCGCGTTCACCAGCTGCCGGGCATCAATCCCGTTCATCTCACTCATGCGATGGAACGAATAGATGAAGCCGATGCCCAGGGCCGTGCTGCCCAGCGAAATCACCAGCGCCGCAATGGAGAGGACGAGGCCGATGACCGACGGCAGGCGTCCCGTTCCGCGGCACAGGCTGACCCTTTTGCGGGCGAGGCGGACCAGCACGAGGCCGAGAACCGCCGTCAAGAGTCCCACCACGGGCAGGAGTCCGAGAAGCAGCGCCGCGATGGATACCGCCAGTGCCGCTGCCGCCATTCGGTTCGCGGGAGGCCTGCCGCCCGCCTGCTGCCCATTTTCCCCCCAGCCGTCCGCTGCCTGCTCCGTCATCTCTTCTGCCACCTCGCAACCTCCCGGGTCTTCAGGAAGGCGCGGCTCCTAGGCGGGCAGATGCGGGGAATCAATCCGCGCCGCGGGAGGCATTCGGTGCTCTCTCCCGACGGCACTGCCGCGCGTGTTCCCCCCCCAAAAAAACGCCGGACGGCCATTCCACTTTGGAATCACCGTCCGGCGAATCAGACCGGAAAACCGCTCCGGGTTATTGGGTTATTGGAGCGAGAAACGTCCTAGCGCCCGCTGCCGATGCGCACCGACGTTCCCGACGAATGGGCCGTGAACTCCGGCGCATAGACCGACTGGAGCGTGGCCGGGGCCAGGTGGAAGTCGCCCGCCATCGACGCACGCAGGCGGTAGCGCAGCTTGGCCTCTCCAGCGGGCAGCCGCTCGATGAAGAAGTTGCTGGAGCTGTCGCGAACCTCGTGCCGCCAGTACAGGCCGGTGTCGTAGCGATAGCCGGAGATGGCTTCCACGGGCTCAAAGCCGGCCGCCCTGGGATCGCGCAGGTGAATGAACTCGGCGGGATGGCGCGCCGTCAGCGTGAACTGAACCTCAACTTCGTCGCCGACATTGAGAGAGGTCGTGCCGCTCAGGGGCTCCAGCGTCCACTGTCCGTCCTTCAAGACGCGGCGGAAATACCTGCGCTCCACGGCCAGCAGATCGCCCTGCGCCTTCACCTCGCTGCCCTTCTCGGTGGAGTAGTGCCAGGTGGCAGAGGCGAACATGATTCCGGGCGTCTGCTGCTCTACGCGAATGTCGGAGAGCGACTTTCCGTCGATCTCGTTCGGCGGCAGCGACAGCCTGCGGTCTTCCGGCGAGTTCTTCCCCGCCTCGAAGACGCGGGTCTCTGTCTTGCCGCCCAGGGTCACGCGGACTTTGTCCGGCTTGCCCGCCCAGCCCTCGGACACGGCGTAGTGCGACAGCGCGGAGATGGCGGCAGCCGTGGCACGGCTGGAAGTCCAGTGATCCAGCTTCTTGTTGAGGAACAGCCACTGGGCCAGCCCGGCGCGGCGGGGGTCGTTGGGCATGAGCTCGGTGAGAACGCGCAGGGCAAAGGCGTGGGACGACACCGTGTCCTGATACCAGAGCCAGCTCCGCTCCTCGGGCTGCCAGAAAGTTCCCTCGTTGTCGGTGGTCTTGGCGCCGCCCATCACCGTCTCAAAGACGACCTTCGCGTCATCCGTGCGCCCCATGCGGTGGAGCGAGAGGGCCAGGAAACCGCGCCCGCGGGCAGAAAGATTCTTCCGGTGCCGGTAGGTGTACTCCAGCATCCGGTTGATTTCCGCCTTCGGCAGCGTCCTGCCTGCGAGGCTCTTCGACTCAAAGCCCGTGGCCACAAAGGTGAGATAGGCCGTCAGCTCGATGCTGACCGCTTTCTTGTCGATCCACGGGGCAATCTCCCGGTTGTACCAGCCGGTCATGAACTGCCACGCCCGATTGGACAAATCCGCGGGGATCTGCCCGCCGAACCACGAGGACTCCAGGAAGCCGTCCAGCACGTAGAGCGTCATGTAGGCCGAGGGCTCGCCGCCCTTCCACCAGCTGAAGCCGCCGCTGCGGTCCTGGCTGGCTTTGAGCTTGCGCAGCGACTTTTCGCGGATGTCGGAAGCGACCTTCGGGTCGAGAATCGCCGTCAGCTTGTCGTCCGGATCGCTGCCGCCCTTGGCGATGCGCAGCCAGGGCGTCTCTTCGAGCGTCATGCGGCGGTTGGGATCATTCCCGTCAAAGGAAGTGAACTGCGTTTTCCGGCTGGCGGCCAGCTTCTTGGCCCTCTCTGCCAGCTGGGGCACGCGGGCATAGAGTCCGATGAGCGTGTTCGACGCCGTGAACTTGTCGATCGTCTCCGAAATGCTCTCGAAGGGCACTTCCATCAGATAGGGCATGGCCGCCAGAACGCCGTCCAGGAGACTCGCGTCCAGCGTCACGTTCAGAGCCTCGTGGACGAGGGTGTCATCCCCGGCCGGCAACTCGAAGGACAGCGTCCGGGACTCGTTTCCGCGAAGAGCCGCGAAGCGCGAGACGGACAGATGCGAGCGGCTGGGCAGGACGGGCAGCTCCCGCATCTCGCCGTCGGAGAGGCCGCCCTGTGCCTTGGCCGCGACAGTGACGCGAATCATGCCAACGCCCGGCGGAACCTGAATGGGGAACGTCAAAGCGGTTCCCTTTTTGGCGCCGGCGCTGAAGTTCTGCCGGGCAAGGGCGCCGCTCAGCCCGTAGGCCGCCGTCACGTCGCGCCCGGAATCCACTTCGGCGATGGTGATGTCCACGGTGCCTTCCAGCTGCTTGTCCGAACTGTTTTCCACCGTCACGGCAAGCTCAGCCTTGTCGCCCTCGCGCAGGAATCTGGGCAGGCGCGGGCGCACCATCAGCTTCCGGGCGCTCCTGAACACGGCATCGGCCCTTCCGCCCCTGAGATCCTTGTCCAGAGCCACGGCATAGACCTGCCACGCGGTCAGGGCGTCTGGCACCGTGAAAGAGAGCGTCACGCTGCCGTCAGCTTTGGGCTGAACGGCGGGAATCCACATCGCCGTCTCGCGGAAGTCCTGGCGAATCGTCGCCTGCTGAACCGCCGACGCGTCTGCGTCCTCCTCTGACTTCCCGGAAACCGAATCGGTCGACTGCTCCGACTCCTCCTCAGCCCGTGCTGCCTTCGCTGCTTCTTGCATCGGAGCTGCATTGGCCATGGGCGCCGCGCCGAAGTTGGCACTCTTCTCACTCATCTTAGACCGCGAGGCGTATTTCACGCCGCCCATGCCCCGGCCATAGCCAAAGGCCAGATTCTTAAAGTGGTCGCTGCCGAACCGGTACCTGATCCCGTCCCTGTAGGAGGAATCCCTGTCGCCTCGGCGCTGCACAAACGTGTCCATCGGGCTCTCGCCCTGACTGGACCAGAAGTAGCCACTCCCCGTGCGCGAGGGCAGCAGCGAGAGAGGCGAGAACAGATAGGGGTGCGCAAAGACATCGAGGCTCTTGTCGTAGATGAAGCCCAGAACCTCGGCGCTGCCCGGGAGAATTTTCTGGCCGTCGGCCCGGCTGACATTGAGGCGGATCGTGCGCTTCGTCCCCGGCTCCGCCGTCTCCGGAACGTCGAGCAGCTTCACCACGAGCTCCCTGTCCTCAAAGGGCACGCTGATGCTGCGGGTACTCTGAACCAGCTGCCAGTCCATGATCGTCGAGACGCGCACGGTGAAGCCGCCGCGGTCTGCGGGAACGATTTTCCGCTCAAAGACGGAGGCGTCCTTCCCCGCCACCATCCACTTCTGCTCGACGCGCTTCCCGTCCCGGAAGACTTCCCAGAGGAGGTGCTGCCCCTTGCGGCCGCTGTGAACGACAAAGCGCACGCTCTCTCCGACGCGGGCGGTGGTTTTGTCGGTGCTGAGAATCAGCGGCAGGTTCACGCCGGGCTTCCCCGAGACGCGGATAAACTGCGCGCGCGTCCGGCTGGTCTTGCCGGTGGCGGGGTCGGTCACATCGCAGTGCAGCCGGTAGGCGCCCGCAGGCAGGCGGCCCAGCTTGATGACGGCCTTGCCGTCGTCGCCATAGTCGAGGCTGCCGGAGGCCGCTTCCTTGCCTTCGTCAAAAATCGCCAGCGCTTCATTCGTGCCAACGCTGCTCCAACGGGAACGCATGCTGTCGCCGGGCAGCAAAAAGCGCTTGTCCAGCCCCATCGCTTTGAAGCTCGCCGCGTCCGACTCGTCCATCCAAGGCATCGCGGGGATGTCCGCCGGCGTCAGAAGCCCGGTGGGAATGTCGAGGCTAACAATCCGGTAGCTGCCCTTGGCCCGCTTCGGCTCACCCGCCCGCGTCCGGCTGTTCACCACCACCTCGTCATCTGCGCCCGCCATCAGAACACTCCGGTCGGAATTCTCGGAGTTCAGCTGAATCGACGCCAACAGAGGCTTCCAGCCAACGCTGAGATAGAGCGACGCTGTCCGCGTCTCGCCTCCCTCGTCGGTGACATTGACGTTAACTCTGTAATTCCACTCGTCGTCGGGGTGCAGCGTCTCCTCTTCCGGATCCATCTTGGGCGTGAACTCGATGGAAAATTTGCCGCCCGCGCCAATCTGAGACGTGCCGGCGGCCACGACTTCGGAGGACGCACTCCTGCTGGAGTGCCTGAGGAAACGACTTCCCCAGTTGAACCACGGGAACCAGGCATAGCGGGGCGTGCGGGTCACAGACCAGACGGCCTTGCCTCCCGTCAGCTGAAATCCCGACAGCGCCTGCGCCGTGCCGCTCAGTTTGACGGGCGCGTTGAAGACAACGGTGTCCTTGGGCTTCTCCAGGCTGACTTCAAAGGTGGGCCGCTTGTATTCCTCGACCCGGAAGTACTGGCTGCCAAGCCAGGTTTCCCTGCTCTGCGGGCCTTTCGCCTTGGCGGGCTGATCCAGCGAGACGCCAATGCGCCAGCTGCCCAGTGCGCGCCCCTCGGGCAGGACAAACTCGCCGGAAGCGGAGCCGAAGGCGTTGGTCGTGACCTTCGTCGTCGAAATTTTCTGGCCGTTGGCATCGAACAGCGTCGCCGAGAGGTGCGTCCGGGGCATCGTGGAGAATTTCAGATTCTTCACGTCGGCTTTGTAGGGGACGAGCTTCCACTGAACCGTCTGCCCCGGCCGGTAGATGGCCCTGTCCGTGTAGACGGCCGCATGGGTTTGAACCGAATTCTTCCCTTCCCTGTATCTGGAGCTCCAGAGATAGCTGAGGTTGATGGCCATCTCCTCCCCGTGCCGGGCCACGGCATACCAGCTGCGGTCGTCGTCGTTCCCGCTCCCGATTACCATGCGCACCTGTCCGGAGGCGTCCGTGCGCCCGCTCCCCGCTTGGACATAGGGCGCGTCCCAACGGTCACGGGACTGCTGGAACACCTCGACCTGGGCACCCTGAATGGGCGCGCCGTTGTCTGCGTCCACGACGCCGATGTCCACCTGCCCGCTGCCGTCCGAGACCATGCGCTCGGTGATGGCGATGCGCGACAGCACGAAGATATTCCCCGAGATGCCCGCACGGCGGAGGTCGAAGGACTCATCCGTCGAAGCGGCAATCAGATACACCCCGGACGCATCGAGGGGCGGCTCCACAAACGTCTGATGGCTCCGGTAGTCCCCCGGGTCGGTCAGGCTGACATTCCAGGCTGCGGTCGGGCGCTGGGAGGCCACAATCCTCTCCGCCTCTTTGTCCAGATCCTGACTGCGCCTGTATTTCATCTTCATCCGCCATGCGGCGATATCGAAGGGATAGGCGCGGAAGAAAATCTGCCGGACATTCTTGTGCGAGACCGCAATCGAGCGCTTCCGGGGGCCGTCGAGGGCGGACACATCGACATTAAAACTCGGCGACTCAATGGATTCGACGATGGTGCGGCACAACTCGCCGCCGGGGGTATTGGGAAACGCGTCCTGGCCCGCTTTGGCCAGCGCCAGCGCGTCGATCATCGCGTCAGCGCGGCTGCTCCAGCGCACGTTATCGGCCAGCGTGCAGACGGCCATCGACCACCAGGGCTCCTTCTCAAAGCCCTTCAGCCGCTCCCGGTAGTCGTCCGACAGGCGCTTTTTCTGAGACTCGGTCACCAGGGGGGACAAGGTCAAAAAGCGCATCCGCCGCGTCTCCAGCTCGGCCTCACGGCGGCCCGCCGCACGGTGAAACGCCTCCAGATCGCTGAAGATCGCGCTGATTTTCGCCACCGGATGAACCGATTTGTCTGTCAGACGAGAGGGGTCGGCATTCAGATCCCCGCCCGTGCCCAGAATCACCTCGGCGGGAACTTCAAAGACGTTGAACTGATCGCTGGCCCGCCACAGTCCCCGGAAAGACAGATGATCTACCCACAGATAGGACAAGGCGTCGCGCAGCGTGGGGCGGATGTTTTTGGGATACTCGTTCCGCTCGATGAGATCCTCAAAGGTCTCAAAAGTCATGTTCGCCAGATCGGCGCGAATGGCCCAGAGATCGGCGAAGGCGGCGTTGATGGCCTGGACAATCTCGTCCTGCGTCCAGTTTTTCAGCGGCTTCTTCCCTTCGGAGGCCATCTTCTCGCGGCGCCGGATCTCCCAGCTGTATCGCGAGACATAGCGGAGCAGCGCACTCGCCCGCGCCAGCTGAATCCGCGCCCGGGCCTCGGAATCCGCGGGCACAGCCGCGTCCAGCAGCAGCTGAGCCGCCGTCTCAAATCCATCGAGAGAAATCCGGCACTGTGCCTCAGCCACCAGCGCGCGGGCAGATATCTTCGCATCGTGATCGGCATCTGCGGTGCGGCGCAGCTCTGCCGCCATCTGTGCCGCCTCCCTGTATTTACCCTCGTTGGAAAGTCGGCGAATCTTCTGAAGAACCTCTTCCCTAACCTCAGCTTCCCTGACCTGCGGGGACGCCGCCGAAGCACCCGCCGCCTCTGCACGGGCTGAAAACACCGACAGAAGCAGCACTGCCATGAGGGAGGAAATCACCCTCCACAGAGCTCGCCCCTGACTCCTGCGATGCCCGATTTGACCGCAATGACTGACCGCCTGATTCAACATGTGGACTCCTTGAGATTTTTTGTCTGGAAACCCGCGCGGAGCGGCCGAAAATGGCCGGTCCTCCTTCGGCAGGCCAACAGGCGTCCGCCGTGACCTGGAAGAAACACTTTCCAACCTACACCTACCCCCCCCGTCCCCCGTCAACATACGCTTAGGAGATATATCCATGAATTCAAGACGACATCATCTTCCATTTTTGACTTTGTTGGTCAGCTGTCTGGTTCCCGGAACTGTCCTGATGCCCGCCTGCGGAGGCGACGACGAGAGCGGCAAGCCCACTGTGACGGCGGATGCCGGAAGCCACGGACTGACCGACGCGGGCACTGCGGACGCGGGGCACACGCCCACCATCATCACAGACAAGCCGGACGCTGGCGGCACGGACCTGCCTGACGCCTGGACGCCCGTCGTTCCCCCGACTTCCGAGGACGCCTCCATTGTCTGGCTGCACACCGCGCTGGAACTCTACAAGGGCGACCTCGCTGTGCAGCCCTTCACTTACGAGCTGGTCGGCACGTTCACCTGCCCCAAATATGAGGAGCTCACCGGCAGTCCTCTCAAGTCGGTCAATGACCTCGCGGTTGATAAGGACGGCAATCTCTTCGCCGTGGCCGCCAAGGCCGCCATGCCCGTCACTGTCGAGGGCACGAGCGTCAAATGCACCGACGTGTGGGCATTTCCCGAGGGCACGGCCAGCTTCATGGGGCTCACCTTTGCTCCCGCCGGAACGCTGGACGCGGAGAACGAAGTGCTGGTGGGCGCGGACAACTCCGGCAAGCTCTGGCGCATCGACGAGACAGACGGCCACACCGTGCAAATCGGAACCTTCGGCACCATTCCCGAGACAGACGGCCACGGAAACGCCTTTCTCGCGGATTACGTTGGCAAGGAATTCAAGCTCTCCGGCGACATCGTCTTTATGTCCAACGAGGGCAATCCCGTGGGCTTCGCCACCGTCATCGAGTGCAAGGATTACAAAAAGTGCAAAGGCGACACGCTGGTGGAAATCGACCTCGCCAAGCTCAGGGACGGAAATACCGGCTCTGTGGTCAAGTCCATCCGGGGCAAGGTGGTCAAAAGCGCTTCATGCAGCGACACTGAACACGACACATACGGCTCGATGTACGGCATCGCCGCCTATGAAGCGCAGATCTATGGATTCTCGTATGCGGGCGAAATCGTGGAGCTCTCCAACGCCGACGGCACGGCCTGCCTGATTCAGAGCGACGCAGAGAAGAAATTCTACGGTGCGGGCATTACGACTGCCGCCAAAGTGGAAATACATTTCAATTAAAGAAATCGCTCTCCCCAAATCACCTGGGGCAAGTGCATCATCATGGAGGTGCACCACCGTTTTTTGTCATTTACTGTGAATGACAAAATTCGCTCAGCCAGAGAATTCGAGAGGCCTTTGTTGATGAATTGATTTTCGCCTCATCAAATAAAAATCCCCTCTGCCAAATATATTGGCCAAATATATTGGAAGAGGGGATTTTTAGTTCATGGACAATTATTTTCGAGGACTCATCGCCCGGCGTCAGCGCATAAAAGTGAATATCATATGTATTTTTTCCCTCGGTGTCCGCCGCGCTGGAGAGGGACCGAATGTCCACGCGCTGAGGCATACTTTGAATGGTCTGTCCCAGGTTCATTTGGGGGGTATGTGCCGAAAACAAAAAAATAACTTTATCCATAAATGAACACTGCAACTCCCTCCCCCTTTCGGGCATCTCAGTGCGCTTCCCCGACTTTTCGATTCTCAACAGACTGACCGAAAGAGGCCCGCTTTGTCTGAACCCGATGTGATTTCCATTCGCGGAGCCCGCGAACACAACCTGAAGAACATCAATCTGGACATTCCAAAAAAGAAACTGGTGGTGCTCACGGGCGTGTCCGGCTCGGGCAAGAGCTCGCTCGCCTTTGACACACTCTACGCCGAGGGCCAGCGCCGCTACGTGGAGAGCCTGTCCGCCTACGCGCGGCAGTTTCTGGGGCAGCAGGACAAGCCCAAATACGACAGCATCCGCGGCCTCTCGCCCTCCATCGCCATCGAGCAGAAGTCGGCCTCCAACAACCCGCGCTCGACGGTGGGCACGGTCACGGAAATCAACGACTACCTGCGCGTGCTCTACGCCTCAATCGGCGTCCGCCACTGCCCCAAGTGCGGGCGCAAAGTGGGCCGCCAGAGCGCGCAGGAAATCGTCTCAGAAATCATGCGCCTGCCCGCAGGCACGAAATTCATGGTGCTTTCTCCCGTCGTCTCCTCGCGCAAGGGCGAATACCGCGAGCTTCTGGAGGACCTGAAGCGGCGGGGCATGGTGCGCGTGCGCGTGGACGGGAAGCTCTACCGCCTGGACGAAGAGGAAGTGACGCTCGCGAAGAAGCTCAAACACAGCGTCCATGTCGTCATCGAACGGCTCGTCATGCGCGAGGGCATCAAAGAGCGCCTGACCGACGCGGTGGAGACGGCGCTCAAAGAGGGCAAGGGCATCGTCACGCTGACGGACGAGAAGGCCGACGTGAAGAGCGACCGCATTTTCAGCGAGCTCAACGCCTGCACCCACTGCGGCATCAGCTTTGACGAACTCACCCCCAACCACTTTTCGTTCAACAACCCGCTGGGCATGTGCCCCGACTGCAACGGTCTGGGGACAACTCTGGAGATGGACGCCTCTCTGGTGGTGCCGGACACGTCGCTCTCAATTCGCGGCGGGGCCGTGGAGCCGTGGGCAAAGATCATGGCCCGCGAGAGCTTTTCCGCCGGAATCATTGAGGAATTTGCCGACGCTCACGGCATCGACCTCGACACGCCCTGGGAAGATCTGCCCGAAAAGCACCGGGACCTGATTCTCAACGGCAGCGGCCAGCGCGTTCACGGCTTCTGGTTCGAGGGCGTCCTGAAACAGCTGATGCGGCGCTACATGGCCACCGAGTCAGAGGAGATGCGCCAGTATTACGCGAGATTTGCCGTGAACCGGCCCTGCGCACTCTGCGGCGGCGGGCGCCTCAAGCCCGAGAGCGCCGCCGTTCAGGTGGGCGGGAAAACGCTGGTCGAGCTCTCGAACATGAACGTGAAGGACGCGCTCGGCTTCACCGAGTCGCTGTGCCTCAGCGAGAGTGAGACGGTCATCGCGGGCGAGCTCCTCAAGGAAATCAAAAACCGCCTGAAATTCCTCTGCGACGTGGGCCTGTCCTACCTCACGCTGTCGCGCGGCGCGGCCACGCTCTCGGGCGGCGAGGGCCAGCGCATCCGCCTCGCCTCGCAGATCGGCACCGAGCTGACGGGCGTGATTTACATTCTGGATGAGCCCTCCATCGGCCTGCACCAGAGAGACAACGACAAGCTGCTCGCGACGCTGAAAAAGCTGCGCGACCTCGGGAACTCGGTGGTCGTGGTCGAACATGACGAGGACACGATTCGCTCGGCGGACTGGATTGCCGACTTCGGGCCGGGCGCCGGGAGCATGGGCGGCGAGCTCGTGGCGTGTGGCAGCGTCAAAGACATCATGGCGAGCCCGCGCTCTCTCACCGGGGCCTACCTCGCGGGCCGGATGCGGATTGAAACGCCAACTGTGCGGCGCGCGCAGGACATGGGGCGCCTGACGGTGCGGGGTGCACGCGAAAACAACCTCAAAAACATCGACGTCAGCTTTCCATTGGGGCGGCTCGTGGCGGTCACAGGCGTCTCCGGCGCGGGCAAGAGCTCGCTCGTGAACGGCATCGTCAAACCCGCGCTCATGCGGCAGCTCAACCGCTCGCTCGACGTTCCCGGCGCGCACAGCGGCATCGAGGGTGTGGAGCTGTTGGACAAGGTGATTGCCATCGACCAGCAGCCCATCGGCCGCACGCCGCGCAGCAATCCCGCGACCTACACCAAGCTCTTCGACCCAATCCGCGAGCTCTTTGCCGAGACGCCGGAGGCGCGGGCGTTCGGCTATGGGCCGGGGCGCTTTTCGTTCAACGTCAAGGGCGGACGCTGCGAGGCGTGCCAGGGCGCGGGCGTCAAGACGGTGGAGATGCACTTTCTCGCCGACGTTCAGGTCGTCTGCGAGGAGTGCCGGGGCAGGCGCTTCAACGACGCCACACTGCGCATCACCTACAAGGGCAAGAATATCGCCGAGCTGCTCGAAATGCGCGTCAGCGAGGCACTCGATTTCTTCGCGGAGCACCGCGAAATCCGGCGCGTCCTCACCACGCTCGACGACGTGGGGCTTTCCTACCTCTCGCTGGGTCAGCCCGCGCCCACGCTCTCGGGCGGCGAGGCGCAGCGCATCAAGCTCTCCCGCGAGCTCTGCCGCGCCTCGACAGGCAAAACCCTCTACCTGCTCGACGAGCCGACGACGGGCCTCCACTTCGAGGACATCCGCAAGCTCCTCATCGTGCTCAACCGCCTCGTGGATGCGGGCAACACGGTCATCGTCATCGAGCACAACCTGGACGTGATTCGCAGTGCCGACTGGGTGATTGATTTAGGTCCCGAGGGCGGCGCCGGAGGCGGTCAGCTCGTGGCAGAGGGGACGCCGGAGGAGGTGGCCCGGGTCAGTGCGAGCGCAACGGGGCAGTATCTGAAGCGGGTGCTTGGTGTCTGAGTCGGCGCCTGACGGCACTGCCGGTCACATCCGTCAGCTCAAAACGTGGCTGTAGATGGACATCCACGTGGGGAACATCGAGAGCAGCACGAAGCCGTGAAAGACGGCGTGCATAAATTCCCGGCTCTTCTGCACGTAAAAAATGACGCCCAGAGAGCAGGTGGTGCCTCCTGCAAAGAGGAGCCAGAAGCCGGTGGGGCCGATGGCCGCGTAAATGGCGGTGCCCTTCAGAATCAGCCCCCAGCCCATGAGCACATAAATGCCGCCGATGAGCCACTTGGGACGGCCGACCCAGAGAATCTCGGAGAGGACGCCCACCACTGCCGCGCTCCACACGGCGATGGTGACGGGGATGCCGCCCTGGTCCGGCAGAGCGACGAGCATGTAGGGCGTATAGAGGCCGGCAATCATCAGGTAGATGGATGAGTGGTCCAGCACGCGCAGGCGGCGCTTGAGAATCGGGTCGCGGACGGCGTGGTAGCTGGCTGATGCGGCAAAAACGGCGACCATGCCGAAGCCAAATGCCACGGCACTGAATGTCTGAAAGAAGCCTGTGGCCCGGGAGAGAAGCGCCGTCGTCATGCCCAGCGCCAGAGGGATGCCTACGGCGTGGGTCCACGTGTTGGCCCGCTCCTCGCGCTCCGTATAGACGGCCGGAATGTCCGCCAGCACGAGAGCGGGCGCCGGTTCATGGGCCGCAGCTGGCGCGCTCTGGATGCTTTCATCGTCGGAAGGCGCCCTCATGGACGCCCCCATCACCGCTTCGGTCTTTGCTGTCGCAGCGACGTTCATTTCACACCTTCACATTCCGGCATTGCTGTTTCTTCCCGGCCCTTGCCGCTCTCCTGGTCCGCGATTCTGACCGCAGCCCCGTCCTGCAGCTGCGGCACCGCAGACATGCTTTTCCCGGCCATCGCAGGAGCAGACGGACGCGTGAGACGAATCTGCTCATAGAGCGCAACCACGGCATCACGGGAGACGCGCAGCAGACGCTCCTTCTCCTCAGGCGTGTTCTCTCCCACAGGGATGGGCTTGCCGATGGCGAGGCGGACGGGCCCCGGCGTCAGAGCGAGTCCGCCCTTGGGGAAAGCCTCCATGGCGCCGGAGATGGCCATGGGCACAATCGGCACCTGGAGCGAGAGCGCCGTCATCACGGCTCCCTTCTTAAAGGGACCAATCTCGCCGTCCGTGGTGCGCGTTCCCTCGGCAAAAAAGACGATGCCCGAGGTATCGCCCCCGTCCTTGTCCGCGCGCGCAGCCAGGAGCTTTTCGATGGCCGCCTGGTGATTCTTCCGGTCGATGGCGATGGTGCCCAGTGAGCGCATGACCGAGCTGAAAAACGGCAGCTTCTCCAGAGAACTTTTGGCGACAAAGCGGGGGCGTGAGGGGAACAGCTTGGTGATGACAGGCACGTCCAGAAGGCTCTGATGGTTGCAGACGAAAATGTACTGCTGCGACGGGTCGAGATTTTCGGCGCCTGTCAGAGACACCTCCACCCCGGAAGACCAGACGGTGCCGGCGGCCCACGCACGGAAAAGCTGTGTGTGCCAGCGCCGGGTGAAGGGGTGCGTCAGCAGAATGCCGCCTCCGAAAATCAGCAGGGACGCCAGAAAACCGACGAAGGCGATGGCCCCTCGAAGGACGCGAAGGAAGTGTCTCATGTGCCTGTTCCAGAAAAACCAAAGCGGCGGTTCCGCACGGAGCGCCGCCGCGTCCGAATGAGCCGAAAACACCGCTTCTCTCCGCCGCTCAGCCGGACAGCCTTCATCGGCGCGTTTCGGAGGCATCCCGAAATCAAAGCGCCGCTGTGGCTCTTCTCCCGTCCGGACTTCCGCCGCCTCCCCCTCGTGCCGTCACGTCAGCCGCTTCATCCGGAATTGAAAAGCGCCCGACTGTTCCCTCAAGCCGGACGCCTCTCTCTTTCGTGCCGCATCAGCAGGCATGTCAGAAATCGACGCCCAGCTTGCCGCCGAAATTCCAGACCTCCAGCCAAGTGGGGACACCCGCGATGTCATGCTCGATGGAAATCTTCGTGTAGGAGAACTCCAGCGCAATCTCGAACACGTTAAAGACGAAGCGCAGGCCGCCGTAGAAGCGGTTGGAGTAGTTCTCCGAGAGCTCCACCTTGTCGTAGTAGCTCAAAGTCGAGAAAGGCGCCTGCATGGCCTCTTCCTCTGTGCGGGTCGGGTTGGTCTCAATCATCCGCGAATCCGCATGCACGAAGATGAGGTTCCAGCCCAGATACGGCGTCAAAGTCATCACACCGGCGATGCCGAAGCGCTTGCCGATGCCCACATCAATGCCGGCAGTCGTGAGATCAAAATCAGACGCGCCGAACAGCCGGGTGACGTAGCCGCGGACAGCAAAGTCGGGGGCATAGCGGAGGCCTTCATTCAGCGCCCATTTGAGTTCCAGTGTTCCTGCCACCATCGAGGAGTTCTGCAGATAGCTGACGCGGGCGCCCAGCTCGAAGGAAAAGCCCAGTCCCTTCCGCACGTGGAGCGCCGGCATGAGGACGTAGTCGGAGTCGCCGCCCGAAAAGCGCGGCCAGTAGGCATGGTTGATTTTGGCAGCGCCGTATTCGAGGCCCACATTGAAGCCCGTGTGTCCGCCGGACGAGGGCGTCTCAAAGTTGAATCCGGAGAGCGCCACGCCCAGCTGATTGGCGAACAGCCTGAACTTCATATGAGAGGCGGCATCAGCGGGGGAGCCCAGCTGGTAGATTCGGAAATCCTCGTCAGGGGTCGCCCACGCCGCGCTTGAGGCAAGCAGGCAGACCATCATGGCAATTGCTGTAAATAGGCGGCGCATGGTTCCTCCTGAAAAGACGCCCCGAAAAAAAGCGCGGCTCCCTAGCAATGACGAACAGGGGTTGCAAGTCGGCAAACAGGGGTTCCGGAGGCGTCAGTTCCGGCCTGTCAGGCGTAGGTTCAATCCCATCGTTTCACCTACGAACACGCTCACTAGCCTCCGCTCAGCCCCATCTTTTTCATCTTTCTCCACAAGGTGGTTGCGGAAATGCCCAGCTGGGCCGCCGCAGCCGCCGTATCGCCCGGCTGACGAGCCAGCGCCTCGCGAATCGCCCTTTCCTCGGCCGCGGCCAGAGCATCGGCCAGGCGCTGAGGACGATACGCGGCAGGATGTGCGGGAAGAGAAACCGGGGCAGCCGCTGTGGAAAACGCCATGTCCAGCGGAAAATCGGGCGGCCCCAGAATGTCGCCGGGGGCCATCGCCGCCGCCCGCTCCACAGCGTTTTCCAGCTCGCGCACGTTTCCCGGCCAGTCCCAGTTTTGAAGATGGCGGCGCGCTTCCGGAGACAGCCTCAGCGCGCGCCCCGTCCTCTGCCGCGCCCGCCCCAGAAAAAGCTCCGTGAGCAGCGGAATGTCGTCCCGCCTCTCCCGCAGCGGCGGCACCCTCAGAGGAATGACGCACAGCCGATAGAACAAATCCTGGCGGAACGTGCCCCGCGCCACAGCCTCGGACAGCGAACGATTGGTGGCTGCGATGACGCGCGCGTCCACCGCCACAGCGGCATTCTCGCCCACGCGCCGCACCTCGCGCTCCTGAAGCACCCTGAGCAGCCTGGCCTGAAAAGAAGCGGCGGCTTCGGCGATTTCATCGAGAAAAATGCTCCCGCCCTGCGCCGCCTCAAACAGCCCCGTCCGCGCCCGGTCCGCCCCGGTAAAAGCGCCGCGCGCGTGCCCGAACAGCTCACTGTCTGCCAGCGTTTCGGGCACCGCGGCGCAGTTGACGGGCACAAAAGGCTTCATCCGCCGCCGCGACAGACTGTGGAGCAGCCGGGCCGCCAGTTCCTTGCCCGTGCCGCTCTCTCCCAGAATGACCACGGCCGCGTCCGAAGCCGCCGCGCGCCGGATGTCCTCCCGAAGCCTCTCCACGGCGGCGCTTCTGCCTGCCAGCAGCCGATGCTCCGCGTCGGGAAACGGCAGCGTCCCCTGAACTGGCTTCCCCTCCATCGGCTTCATTTCTCCACGCGTGATTTTCATAAGGCAGTCGGCCCCATGCACCGCCTCACGCCTGGGGGAACACACTGGAAACGCGCCAATCCGCGATTTTTTTGGGGGATGCCGGACAAAAAAACGTCTCGGAGGCGGCGGCTTTTCCACAATGTCCGCAGGGAAACTTTGGCGCTGCTCACGGAAGCGCCTTTTCCCGCTTTCCCGCGGCCGCCTTTTCGGTCTAGCGTCCGCGCCCCCAATCACCCCGGAAGGCACATCCCCCGGCGGGGCGGGCCTCATGCCCACCCTGCCTTTTCATTTGTGAATTTGAGGAGGCCGCACATGCCCGCTGACAAGCTGACCAAATGGACCAAGGAAGATCAGGAGAACCAGAACCTTCACCTCCAGCGCATCCTCGACAGGATTCACGTCAAGACGAAGCGCCAGGCCTCCTCCGTGGTCATCTTCGATCTGGATGGGACGCTGTATGACAATCGTCCCAGAACCATGTACATCATGCGCCAGATTGCCGATCAGTTTTACGACCAGATGCCCCAGCTGGTGAGGGCGGTGGAGAGCGGCGAAATCAACAATCTGGACAACTACCAATACGGTCCCGAAGCCTCGCTGGCGTGCCTGGGCGTCACCGATGAAAACGAAATCAAGCTGGCCAAGACCGAATGGAGCAAGCGCTTCTTCACCGACGACTACCAGCAGTACGACGTGCCGCTCCCCGGGGCGAAGAAGTTTGTCTGCGACGTTTATGAGGCGGGCGCCACGGTGATTTACCTGACGGGACGCGACGTAAACATGCTGGTGGGCCTGACTCAGACACTGCGCATGTGCGGCTTCCCGGTGGGTGTCGTCGGCACCATGACCATGACCAAGAAGGACTTCAATCAGGACGACGGCATGTTCAAAGACGAGGTCGCCGCCTATCTGGACCGCCTGGGCGAGGTCGTCGGCATCTTTGAGAACGAACCGGCCAACAGCAATCTGTTCCAGAAGAACTTCCCCGGCGCCACGTCGATGTTCCTTCTGACCCAGCACCGGCCGGACGCGCCGCAGCTCGACGATGGCATCACTCCCATCCGCGACTTCCGGATTCTCAAATAGCCCCTCCCCCGTTTTTTCCCTTGACTCATTTGTGAAACACCATCCGCGGCCCTCCGCTTCAGTGCGGCGGGCCGCTTCCTTTTTCTCGTGCTCATCCGCCGACGGCGCCGCATCCCTGCTTCGGCGTGCGTGGGCGGACTTCTTTCGGAGACAGGCGTGGCCGACGAGCTGTGGACCATTCAGAAGCTCCTCGTCTGGACGACGGGCTTCTTCACGAGGAAGGGCATCGACGCTCCCCGGCGGACGGCGGAAATTCTGCTGTCACACGTTCTGGGGATGGACCGCGTGCGCCTCTACATGGAGTTCGAGCGGCCGCTGGACGAGGCCGAGCGCGCCCGCTTCAAGGCGCTGGTCCAGCGGCGCGCGGCCCGGGAACCCACCGATTACCTGACCGGCAGCCGTCCCTTTCACAAATACGTCTTCGCCGTCGATGCGCGCGTTCTGGTGCCCCGTCCCGAGACCGAACAGCTGGTGGAGACGGCGCTGTCCCGGCTTCCCAAGTCCGGCGGCGGCGACGCTCCCCGCGTTCTCGACCTGTGTACCGGCTCCGGCTGCGTGGGGCTGACCATTGCCGCCGAAAGGCCGGATGCCTGCGTCACGCTCACTGACATTTCCGCGGACGCGCTCGATGTGGCCCGCGCCAATGCACAGCAGCTGGGCGTGAGCGGCCGGACGGTGCTCCTTCAGGGCGACCTGTTTGTGCCCGTTTCTCCGAATGCCAGATTCGACATCGTGGTCTCCAATCCGCCCTACGTGCGGCGCGGCGTGATTCCCACGCTGGAGCCTGAAGTCCAAAAGGAGCCTGTTCTGGCGCTGGACGGCGGTGACGACGGGCTGGACCTCATTCGGCGCATCATCGCAAAAGCCCCTCAGCACCTGCGGCCGGGCGGCTGGCTGTGCCTGGAAATCGGCGATGAACAGGGGCGCGAGGTGCTGGCGCTGCTCCAGGGCGCCGGTTTCCGTGACGCTGCCGTCTCTCAGGACTTTGCCGGACTGGACCGCATCGCCTCAGGAAGGCTGCCCTCATGACGCCCCTTCTGCCGGAGACGCCGGATGCCGCTGCCGTGGCCATGCTGCACGATGCGCTGTCGGGCTCTGCCGCCGCGAACGCGCTCATGAGCTGGGTCTCCATGAAGGCCGCCTTCGCATTTCCGCTCCTGGCAATTCTCTGCGGCGTTCTCTGCCTCAGGCACCGGCGGGACGGGCTCATCACCTTCGCCGTCCTCCTCTGCCTGCTGGGAAGCGCGGACCTTTTGGGCAACGGCCTCAAGCATGTCTTTGAACTGCCCCGGCCCTGCTTTGACCTCAAAGGCGTGCTCACCTGGATTCCCGACAAGTGCGGCGGCGCCCGGCGCGGCATGCCCTCCAACCACGCAATCAATTTCTTCACCGTCAGCGCCTTCGTTCTCTTCGCACTGCGCCGCAGATGGCCCGGCATCGTCCTTCTCGCGCTCTCCTGCCTGGTGGGCGTCTCCCGCATCTATCTGGGCCGCCACTACCCCTCTCAGGTCTTTGCCGGCGCGGCCATCGGCCTGACCTGGGGCGCGCTGGGCGCCTTCGTTTTTTCCAGATTTGCCGTTGGAAAACGGATGTGCGACACGGCGCCGCCCTCCGCCGGCGGCCCTGTTCCTGCCCCCTCCTCTCCGACCGGCACCGCCAGCAGTTCTTCCGGCAGCTCCAGCCCCACCAAGGACCCCACATGAATACGGACAAGCTCTCGGCTCCCCCCAGCATCGGCGACAACGCCCGCTACGCGCTCTTCATTCTTCAGGGCGAACAGACGGGCCGGACCTATGTGCTCCCCGACCGAGGCAGCCTCACCGTCGGCCGCATGATGCACGGGCTCAATTTCGAGACCGACGCGGCCGTCAGCGACCCCCACGCGATTTTTTCCGTCCGCGGCGGCCGTCTCTTCGTCAAAGCGCTGCCCACGCCCGGCGGCGTCTATCTGTGCATTCGCGGCGAGAGGGCCATCGAGCCCGGCGCCCTCTTCAGCATCGCCGGCCACCATCTCCGCTATCTGGGCGAGATTCCCACGCGCTCTGAAAACAAGCTCTACGGCGCTGCGCCGCGGAAAGGGCTGATTGGCGTCGAGGAGCTCTATGCCGACGGGTTCCGCGGCTGCCGGGTCGTCCGGCCGGCGCCCAAAATCATCATTGGCCGCTCGAACTGCGACATGACTTTTCCCGACGACCGCCAGGTCTCCGAGCGCCACGCTGAGCTGACTTTCGAGAGCGGCAGCGCATTTCTTCGCGACCTGGGGAGCCGCAGCGGCACCTATCTGCGGATGAGCGACGGCGAGGAGGCCATGCTGGCAGAGGGCGACAGGCTGCGTATAGGTGCGCAGTTTCTGGAGATCCGCGTTGAGGAGCAGTGAGCGCTGAAATCAGAATTCAAAAGTACGGTTACTTCGCACAGCGGAAGCCATTGTCAGCAAACCCGAGCGAGGCAGCGCAGAGGTCGTTGCGACGGGAGACGGGCAAGCCGCTCCCATCGGAATCCCAAGAACCGCCTTTTATTATTAAAAGAACTCGCCCAAACCGAACTCGTCCACTCATAGACGTTTCCGCTCCCGCCATTGAGGGAAAATGAAAATGGAGAGGCCTGTCATAGCCTCTTACAAATAATTCCCCCGCCGATAACCACGCCCTCCTGATTGTATAAAACGACGGACTGCCCCGGAGCGACGGCCCGCTGCGGCGTTTCAAACATGACCTTCCACGCGGCCGAGCCATTCATATTATTATCACTCGCAGAATCGCATTCCTCCGGCGCCGCCCTCTGAACAATTGCCTTTGCCGGACGGCTGGCGAGGCGGATTTTGACCATGGCCTCAAAGGGGTCAGCCGGCTCAACATCCCCCGGCCAGACAAATTCATTCGCGATCAGCCCGAAAGCGTTCAGGCTGTCATTCGGCGCGAGCACGACGACATTATTTTTGGCGTCAATGGAATGCACATACATGGGACGGCTGGAAGACACGCCGAGCCCGCGCCGCTGTCCGATGGTATAATGCTCAATGCCGCGATGGCGCCCCAACACGTGACCGTCCAGATCAATTATATCGCCGGGAACGCTCTCTTTATCCGCGAAAAGTAAATCAAAATACTCCTCGCCGACAAAATTCTGACTTTCCGCCCGCTCCGCCGCGTCGAGGCCCGCCTTCCGGGCCAGCTCAAACACCTCGGATTTTTTGATTCCCGCCAGCGGAAAGCGGACTTTTTTCAAAATATCCGAGGGCAGGCGATAGAGGAAATATGTCTGATCCTTGGAAACATCCGCCGCCCCCGCAATCATATAAGGCCGCACATCCGTATTCCACAATCCCTCCGACGGACGCACCACTCTGGCGTAATGTCCCGTGCAGAAATAGTCAAAATCAATGCTCAGCTTCTGAATGCCCTCCAGAAGCGCCCCAAATTTAATAAAGCGATTGCAGCGAATACAGGGATTGGGCGTCCGTCCTGCGCGGTATTCGGCCTTAAAGTATTGGAGGACTTCTCTGTTATATGCCTCTTTGACATCAATAATATGATATTCAATTCCATACTGGGCGCAGAACTTCCGGCATTCCGCGATATTCTCCTCCTCGCCCGGCCCGTAGCACGCCTCTTTGAGCGCCTTATGCGTCTTAATTTCGGGAATTGTCCCGTCCCAGAGCGACATGGTGGCGCCAATCACATGGCAGCCGCGCTCCTTCAGCAGCAGCGCAGTGAGAGTCGAGTCCACACCGCCCGACAGTCCGACGACAACGGTATCCCCCTTCTGGGGTAATTCCTGTGCTGTAAATTCCATCACGATTCCTTTTCAGTGAACTGCATGGGCCGTATGATTATTTTCGGCTTTTACATCTCTCCCTGAAATTCCCTCCGAAATACCTCAAAATTTTCTGTTTCTCTTGAAGAATGGAAGACAGCAAATTCAACAATTTCGAACTTTTTTCTAAATTCATTCGTCATTTTATGAAATACTTTTGCGGTCACCCTGGGCGGATTTCTGAAAGCGCCGCAGCCAAAGGCACCCAATATCAAAACATCATTTTCATCACCCGCGGCCGCTTCAAAAATCCGGCGAACTCTGCGCTCCAGCAGCTTTTCCAGTTCAGTCTCCGTTATCTTCGCCGCCCGATTCCCGGAAAATGGATTCATGGGATTGCTGGGGCGCTCGCGGAGATTCGACGCAGCGCACGTTATCACATTAACACAATACCAGTCATTCGAATTCATCCGCTCCGGCCGATCCGTATCCGTCTTCACGACGACCACATCCGGCGAATAGATAATATCATCATTATACAGCGGATTATTGGCCCTTCTGTGCGGCTCATAAAAATTTCGCCTCATATCCGGCGTATCCAGACAAAAATATAAGGTGCTACACCGGCACAGGCTCTCCTCCTGCGCGGAAGAGCCGCGAGCCACGCCGCCGCCGGGATTGGTGGCCGAAGCAAAATTCAAAATGCACGTTTTTTTGCCCTTGTACGCCGATGCCGCCTCCAACGTCCTCTTCCCGGATACGACAATCCGGGCATTTCTGTCCCTGTCGTGCCCATTTTCAGATATATTATCTTTCGCCAGAATCAGCCTCTGAGTTCTCTTTGTCTTCCCGATGGCCGTGCGAAGCTGTTCCGATTGATCAGCAAATTTGACCGTATCCTGAAATATCGCCGCATTAATTTCTTTTCTATCCATATTTTTCTTCCTCCCAATCTCTAATGTCCCCATTCCCCCCATTTCCGCAAAAACTCCTTA
>DBXV01000018.1 GCA_002309695.1 Myxococcales bacterium UBA1203
GAATCCAGCGGCCTGAGGTCCTCGGGCCGGATCACCTGCGCGCCGCCATGAATGCGCCTGTTGAAAATGTCCGCGAAGACCTCCGGATGGCTCACCAGCGCCTTCGCCGCGATGTCGATCTGCCCCATGAGGTTCCCCTCGTGCATTGGCACGCGAGCCTTCACGTGCGTTTCCGAAACACGGGGACTTAGGCGCGGCAGCCTTACAAGGTCCATGAGGCCATCTGGGGGCACCCATTGGGGCAGGCTTTTCAGCCAATAGGGGTGTCAAGCGACAAACCGGGGGAACCCGTTTTGGGGGGTGGGCCGCACTCGAAAGTTGTTTCCGAGATAAAAAAAGCCCCGCCTCCATTTTCCGGAGACGGGGCTTTTTCTTTTTTCGGCGCCATCAATGGCTGCCGTCCCTCATCACTTGCTCATCTTGACGAAGGTGCTGGGGAAGGCGGCCAGGAAGGCAATGGCGTGCTGGAGCTCGCGGGTGTCCATGCACTCGCCGATCTTGTGGGTGTTCTGCTCAAAGCCGGGCCCGATGCCGAACATGGCGGGATGCTTGTAGTGCTCGGTTCTGACCCACTTCTTCGCGTCGGGAAGATCGAAGGACTTGTCATCCTTCGGAATCACGTAGCCCACGCCGTCAGTGGAGAAAATCCAGCGCTGCACGCGGGGCTCTTTGCGGAGGCCGCTGTTCTTCTCGAGCTCTGGGGTGATCTTGGGCGAGATGGCGCCCTTATAGGCGGCCACGGCGGCCTGAATGGCCACGTGATCCTCGGGGGTCACCCAGCTGCGGTAGAACTGGGGGTTGTGGAGCTTGTAGCCCCGCCACGAGGCCTCGTCGTAGGTGGGCACGCTGATTTCCACCTGGAAGCCCTTGGCGCGGGCGTCCTTCACCGCGTCCAGCGCCTCCACGTCGGCCAGCGACTGCTCCGGCGTCTCGCCCACGGTCATGCGGCGGTCGAAGCGGAAGGTGAAGCGGTCGGGAACGGCGCAGTCACTGGGGGTCTCCAGCTTCGACCAGGAAGCGGTGCGGGTTCCGTGGCCCAGGAAGGCGTCGTCCTTGAAGCCGATGCGCTTCTCGTACTTCTCGGCAGCTTCCTTGAGGATGGCGCCGCCGGCCTCCAGCGGATTCTTGCCCTCCCAGGGCATGGAGCCGTGGCAGGACTTGCCGGTGATCTTGACCTCGATCTGCAGGCGTCCGCGCTGGCCGCGATAGATGCCGAGCGCGCCGTAGCTGGTGGGCCGCGAGTCGCCGGTGCCCTCGGTGAGAATCACCACGTCGGGGATGATTTCGGGCTTGGCGCCGGGGAGCACCTCGCGAACGACGTAGAGGGGGCCGCCGCCGTCGTTGTCCTCTTCGCAGGCCGTGGCGTAGGCGCGGACGATGGCGCCCTTCAGCGCGCCCTCGCTGCACAGCTCGAGGAGAATCTTCGTGGCGATGGCCTCGGAGATGACGCCGCCCAGCTGGTCGGCGCTGCCGCGTCCGAAGATGACATTCTCATCCCACTGGTCTTCGGGGGGCATGTAGCCCAGCTGCGTCTTGAGGAAGTCCTTGTTGACCTTCGACTTGTCGATGAGGCCGTCGTAGCAGTCGATGCCGCCGCCGATCTTGGACAGCCACTGGTCGCGGAGTGCGCCCACGGTGTCGGAGTGGCCGTCGAGGTAGATGATTTTCTTCTCGGAGGAGGGAATGCCGTCGTTCACGTCCTCGACGGTCCAGACGAGGTTGCCGAAGCCGTCGAAATCCACGTCCTTGGCGCTTCTGACAGCGCCGATCTCGACGATTTTGTTCTTGAGATAGGTCAGGCGCTCTTTTTCGCCGTTGGAGAGGCCGCACTTGGGATTTTCGGCCACGTAGTCAGCGGGGATGCGGATGACTTCCTTCAGCATCTCCACGGCCAGAGGACGGTACTTCTCGGCGAGTTCGGCAATGCGCTTGTACAAATCGGTCATGTCTTTCTCCTATGTCTGCGTCTTCTGCTGCGCTTGAGTGTGTTGAGTGAGGTTGTTGGGGAGGGTGTCTGAAAACAAAGTTCCTCCCCGCCGAAACGAGAAAGGCGCGGGGAGGAACGTTTGGGGAAAGCGAAGCCTTTGAAGGGCGATCAGAGGCCCAGCTTCTTGTCGAGGTCCTTGACCTTGGCGATGGCAAGCATGGCCATGATCACGTAGACCTTCTTGTTGGCCTCTTCCGAGACGTTGAGGACGTGGCGGTCCATGACGGACTTCTCGACTTCGCCGGTCTTCTTGCCCTTGGCGGGATCAATGATGTCGGCGGGCAGGCAGTGCATGTAGAGCGCCTCGTCCTTCGTGGCGGTGATGCCCTTGACGGGGCTGGTCATGGCCATGCGCTTCTCGGTGCAGACCCAGCCGATGTTCTTCTTGTTCTGGGCCAGCATCTTGTCTTCCAGCGCCTTGAGCTCGTCCTTGTCCTTCAGACCGACGCGCTTGAGCATCATGTCATAGGGGCCCCAGCTCTTGGGATAGACGACGACGGCGTCCTTGAAGGCCTCGTCCATGTCGTTGGTGACGGTGAAACTGCCGCCGGACTCCTCGGAGTTTTTGCGGGCGGCTTCGAGGCACTCGTCCATCAGCTCGTAGCCCTTGGGATGCGCCAGCGTCACGTCAGCGCCGTAGCGGGTCAGCAGCATGATGAGGCCCTGGGGCACGGAGAGGGGCTTGGCGTAGCTGGGGGAGTAGGCCCAGGAGACGGCGACTTTCTTCCCGGCGAGGCCGTTCTTGCCGAACTTCTCGCGGATCCACATCAGGTCGGCCAGCGTCTGCGTGGGATGGTCGATGTCGCACTGCAGGTTCACCACGGGGACTTTGCGGGGGTTCTTCGTATTGGCCAGGTACTCATCGATGCCGGCCTTGACCTCGGTCTGGAAGACGTGGCCCTCGCCCAGAACCTTGTCGTGGCGGACGCCCATGGCGTGGCTGTTCATGCCCAGCATGGCGCCGGTTTCCTTGGCGGTCTCGCCGTGATCCACCTGGGTGGAAGAGCCATCGACGATGACGGGCATCATGCCGAGGCGGGTAGCGGCGCCGGCCCAGGCCGACTTGGTGCGGGTGCTGTTGTCGAAGAACATGGCATAGGCCATCTCGTTGGGCAGCAGGGCCTTCAGCTTGCCCTTCTTGTCCAGGGCTTCGAACTTCTCAGCGACCGTCAGGAGCGCCTCGATTTCGGCGGTGGTCCAGTCGGTGGTGAGGAGCAGGCACTTGCCGAAGAGGCTCTTCAGAACCTTCTTGTCGAACTTCACGCTCTTGGCGGCGGCCTTCTTGGGCGCGGCAGCCTTCTTGGCGGGCGCGGCCTTCTTGGCGGGGGCTTTCACGGCGGCCTTGGCGGCGGTCTTCTTCTCTGCGGTCTTCACGGTCTTCTTGGTTGTAGCCATGGGGAAATGTTCCTTGTCTTGAGGTGAGGTGCTGCGGTTGTGGATGCTGCAAAGCCGCCGGCCGGATGCCCGGTCGGGCGGCTGGTGATTTTTCCTTCGTGCTGCTCTGAAACTTCTGAAACGCGGCCTGAAGCGTCAGCTGAACAGACCCTCCAGTGCTGACGGATCGGGCGGGATGATGCGGGGCTCGGCAGCGACCTTGATGGCCGAGGCGATGTCCTTGAGGCCGTTGCCGGTGTTGAGCATCACCACCGTCCAGTCGGCGGGGATGAGCCCTTCGGCGCAGGCTTTTTTCAGGGCCGCGAGGCCGGTCGCCGCAGCGGGCTCGCCAAAGACGCCGCTTCCCCGCGCCAGCATGGGGATGGCGTGGAGAATTTCGTCGTCGCTGACGGTGATGCCCAGACCGTTCGATTCACGGATGGCCCGCACCGCGATGTCGCCGTCTCTGGGAACGCTGACCGAGATGGAATCGGCCACGGTGTCGCCCTTCACAGCGTGAATCACGCCGTCGCCCTTGAAGGCGTTGACGATGGCGGCACTGCCCTCGGCCTGAGCGGCGAGCAGTTTGGGCAGGCGGTCGATGAGTCCCAGCTTGTGGGCTTCGACAAAACCCTTCCAGACGCCGCTGATGATGTTGCCGTCGCCCACGGGCACGACGACGAGGTCCGGCGCCGCAAAGCCCAGGGCCTCGGCAATCTCGAACGAGACGGTCTTCTTGCCCTCGCGCGTGTAGGGGTTGAAGCCGGTGTTGCGGTTGTACCAGCCCCAGCGCCGCGTGGCCTCCAGGCAGAGGTCGAACGCCTGATCGTAGGTGCCGTCCACGGCAAGAACTTCGGCGCCGAAGGTGACGAGCTGGGCGATTTTGGCGCGGGGAGCTGCCTTGGGAACGAAGATGCGTGCCTTCATGCCCACCGAGGCAGAGAGGACGGCAGTGGCGGAGGCGGCGTTGCCCGTGGAAGCGCCCGTCACCATGTCGAAGCCCCACTCGCGGGCGTGCTGCACGGCCACGGCACTCGCCCTGTCCTTGAACGATGCGCTGGGATTCTTGCCGTCGTCCTTGATGAGCAGCTTTTTCAGTCCCAGCTCACGCGCGAGCTTGGGCGCGTCCACGAGCGGCGTGTTGCCGACGGGCGGGCCGGAGAGGGGAGAGGAGACGGGCAGAACCGGCAGATAACGCCAGATTGTCCTGTCGGCGTTTTTCGAGAGTGCGTCGCGGTTCAGGGCCTTTTTCACCTTGTCCCAGTCGTACTCGACCAGGAGGTTCGCGCCGCACTTGGGGCAGATATAGACGCCCTTCTTTGGCTCGCAGTCGGCGCCGCACTTGGGACAGTGAAGATGAGAGATGTTCGTTGTCATCGGTCGTCTTTCCTTCGCGCTGCGGTTTCAGGCGTCGTCCTGAACGAACCAGGTGCCGGTGCGTCCCTCGAATGCGTCCACGATGTGGGGCGGGGCGGTGATGAGGGCGCTGCCGCCGCCGTTCTCCAGGTATTCGATGATGGCCTGGACTTTGGGCTTCATGCTGCCCGCGGCGAAGTGCCCCTCGGCCATGTACTTTTTGGCCTCGGACAGCGTGACGCGGGTGAGCTTCTTCTCGTCCGGCTTGCGGAAGTTGAGGCAGACCTGCTCGACGGCGGTGGAGATGACGAGGAAGTCGGCCTTGAGGTTCTGCGCGAGGAGGCTGCTGCCCAGATCCTTGTCGATGACCGCCGCAGCGCCCGTGATGGATCCGTCCTCGCGCTCGATGACGGGAATGCCGCCGCCGCCCGCCGCCACGACGATGATGCCGTTGTCGAGGAGCGTCTTAATGGCTTCAAACTCGAACATCTTCAGCGGGCGGGGGGATGCCACGACGCGCCGCCAGCCGCGCCCCGCGTCCTCGACCACATTCCAGCCGTCCTTGTTCTTGTGCTCCATGGCCAGCTCTTCGGACATGAACGAGCCGATGGGCTTCGTGGGGTTCTGGAAGGACGGGTCGTTCTTGTCCACCAGGGTCTGCGTGATGACAGTCGCCACGGTCGGCTTGTCGGCCCAGCCGCGCATCTCGTTGTCGAGCGCCATGGCCAGCTGATAGCCGATGGCGCCCTGGCTGTCGGCGCCGCACGAGTCGAGCGGCACTTCGTGGAGTTCATTGCGGGCCAGTTCGCTGCGGCGAAGGATGAAGCCCACCTGCGGGCCGTTGCCGTGCGTGACGATGACCCGGTAGCCCTTCCTGATGAAGGCGGCGATGTGCCGGGAGGTCTCCACGACGGCCTTGTACTGGTCTTCGACGCGGGTGTGCCTGGGGTCTGTGATGAGGGCGTTTCCGCCGACGGCGATGAGCGCCAGTTTTCCTTTGGAATTCATGGTGTGCGGTGCCTTTGGCCTTTGGCCTGAAGAGCGATGCTGAATGTTGGGGAAAAGGAAAAGGCGGGGTCCCTCAGTGGAGGAATCCGCCCTGCGGGGAAAAAGAAGCGCCCCGGCCGTGTTCCTGCTGTTGGCCGGGGCGGAAATGACAGCGATTCTCGGGGGAATCAGTCGAGGGAAGCCAGAACACCGGTCCGCTCGTTGAACTCGCGGATGAGCTTATCCCACTCGTCCGTCTGAGAGAACGTCTCGGTCCAGAAGTCTGGATCCCACAGCTCGTTGAGCTCCGCCGAGGTCTTTCCCTGCTGTTCGACCCAGGTGAAGTACTTGAAGTTGTGGAGCTCCTTGCGGTCCCGATAGTTGAGCTCGCGGAGGAAGTCGGTGTTCGCGCCCATGAGGTAGCGGGCGTAATGCTGGGCGGCCTTGTCTGCGTCGTAGGCGCCGTGCATCTCGGCCATTTCCGCCACGCGCGAGGTATACATCTCCTCGGAGTCGGTCATGGGGAAGAAGATCACGTCGTGCTCGTTCATCTCGTAGTACTTGGAGGCCTTAATGGCGGCCACCAGGTTGCAGATACTGGAGATGCCCAGGAGGTTCAGCTTGCTGATGATATCCTTGGAGACGCCCTGCTTCGCCAGATAGGCGTGCCCTTCCTTCTCATTGAAGAGGCGGAGGAGCTGCATCACCTGCTCGTCGTCGATGGCGGCGATCATGTCGGTGTTGCGGACGTTGTGGACCCAGGGCACGTGCTTGTCGCCGATGCCCTCGATGCGGTGAGCGCCGAAGCCAAAGGAATGCAGCGTGGGGCACTGGAGCGCCTCTGTTGCCACGACGCGAATCGCGGGGTGAAGGGTGCGCAGGAAGTCGCCCGCCGCGATGGTGCCGGCAGAGCCTGTGGCCGAGATGTAGGCGCCCATGCGGTCGCCGGGCTTCGCAATCTGCTGATACACTTCCTCAATGATGCTTCCGGTGATGGTGTAGTGCCAGATGGCGTTGGGGAACTCTTCAAACTGATTGAAGATGTTGATCTTGTTGCCCCGCTCCTTCCGGAGCTTCCAGCACATGTCGTAAATTTCCTTGACGTTGGACTCGGTTCCGGGGGTGCCGATGACCTCGTCAGTGCCGATGGAGCGCAGCCAGTTGAAACGCTCTTGGCTCATGCCCTCGGGGAGAATCGCGATGGCGTTGCAGGCCAGAAGCGCGCAGTCGAAAGCGCCGCCGCGGCAGTAATTGCCGGTGGAGGGCCAGACGGCCTTCTGCGTCTCGGGGTCAAATTCGCCGGAGACGAGGCGGGGAACGAGGCAGGCGAAGGCTGCGCCGACCTTGTGGGCGCCAATGGGGAAGTACTTACCCACCAAGCCGACGAGGCGTGCCTTGACGCCGGTCAGCTCGCTGGGGAACTCGACCCAGTTGCCGCGGTTGAACAGGCCAGTCTTGGGGTCGTTCTTCCACGTGATGCGGAACAGGTTCAGAGGATCGACACTCTGGATGTCCACCTTGGGCAGGCGCCGGGTGATTTTTTCCGGAATCAGCGTGGGGTCCTTCTGCTCCGCCAGCGTCGGGATGATGATTTTTCGATCGCGGCAGCGCTTGACTGTTTTCTCCAGAACTTTCTCGTTTACTTCCTTGATTAACTTCATTGTGTGTTTGCTCCTTGGGGGAACGGACGCCTTCATTGGTGTGGAGGCGTGTGGGTCATGCGTCGAAAAAAGGACGCGGGACGCTAGGGGGGGGCCTTTTCAATGTCAAATGAAAGGGCCGGCGGAAAATTCGATATTATTTCAGCGAAATATCGAATGTTTCTAAGGGGCTTCGCATTCGGGCGTTCTGCATCGGGAAAACATCGTCCGACACGAGTCAGCTCAGCAGATCGGGCTTGGGCGCATGTCCAATGAACCTGTGAACTGGGGGCTTTGGAGGCTGGCCTTGGCTGCGTCCGTTCATTGCGAGGTAAAGTCTTGACAGGCGTCAGGCTCCCCACTAAAAGGCCGCGTCTTTTTTTCGGGCCCAGGCCCGGTTCCTTTAATTTCGCGATTGCCGCGAAATTTTTTTTTGGAGTGCAAATCAGATGGGCACCTACAGCGCCAAACCGGCCGACATTCAGCGCCGCTGGTTCATCATTGATCTCGACGGCAAGGTCCTCGGCCGCGCCGCGAGCCAGATCGCCAGCATACTCAAAGGCAAACTCAATCCCCGCTACACACCTTCCTTTGACACGGGCGACCATGTGATCGTGGTCAACGCAGCCAAGGTGAAGCTGACGGGCACCAAAGAGCAGAAGAAAATTTACTACCGCCACACCATGCACCCAGGCGGCATCGTTTGTACCCCGGCGAGTGAGCTGCGCGCCAAGCACCCGGAGGATCTGGTGATGAACGCCGTCCGCCGCATGCTTCCCCGCAACGCTCTGGGACGTCAGATGATGACGAAGCTGCGCGTTTATGCCGGTCCCGAGCATGAGCATCAGGCACAGAAACCCGTTGAGTTTAAGGTCGAGGCCTGAGCCCCGGTTTCAATGATTCGGACGGCCGCACGGGCGGCCTCCAGAACGAACAAGAGGAAAGAAGATGGAAAAGGCATACGGAACCGGGCGCCGCAAAGAATCGGTGGCGCGCGTTCACATCAAGGCGGGAACTGGCGTCATCACCATCAACGACCGCCCTATCGATGAGTATTTCGGCCGTGAGACTTCCAAGATGATTCTCCGTCAGCCCCTCGAGCTGGTGGAGCAGGCCGACAAGCTGGACGTGAGCGTCAATGTGTGCGGAGGCGGCGTCTCCGGTCAGGCAGGCGCCATTCGCCACGGCATCAGCCGCGCTCTGTGCGAGTACAATGCGGATCTTCGGCCCGTCCTGAAGAAGGCCGGCTTCCTGACCCGCGATGCCCGCGCCGTCGAACGCAAGAAGTACGGCCGTCCGGGCGCCCGCAAGCGCTTCCAGTTCAGCAAGCGCTAGAGGTTCAGCGCAGGTTTTCAAAGGAGCGGATCCGGCTTGCCGGGTCCGCTTTTTTTGTTTCGCCTGCCCGATGTCCGCCCGGGTGCCTCAGCGGCGTCAGTCTTGGGAGGAGACTTGGGCGGCTGGGACGGGCGCGCGGCTGGCGGCTGATGTTCGAGACGGCATGCCGCAGGAACGAAACAGGAGTGGTCAAATGACGGAGCAGCAATCCGACAAGCGCAGAGCGGCCAGACTGCATCACGATGTTTTGGTGGCCTACCGGAGCGACAGCGGTGTTTCCGCTTCGGGGTTCGCTTTGGACGTTTCCCGGGTGGGGCTCTTCCTCAATGCGGAGCATCTGCTGCCAGTGGGGGCGCTCCTGAAGATGATTGTGTCCATTCCCGGCATGGGGGCGCCGTTCGAGCTTCAGGGGCGAGTCGTTCGCTGCATCGGCCGTGACGAGGTGAAGCAGACCGGGCGCGGTGCTCCCGGGATGGGCGTGGAGTTTCTGGACGTGGACGAGGCGGCACAGGCCCGCATCGAAGAGATTGTCCAGACGCTGACGGGCGAGCTCCCCGGCATCAACGAAGTCTGAGCGGCGGGCCTGCCTTTCATGCGCGGCGACGACAGCCACCACATCACCCCGGGCGGCCCTTGCCGTGAAGCGGAGCTGTCTGTCGAATCGCTGGCGGACGGCGGCGACGGCGTGGCCCATTTTCAGGGCAGAACGGTGTTCGTCCCATTGACGCTGCCCGGCGAGGTTGTCCGCGCGTCTGTTCCCGAGTGGCGCGCTGGCGTGACGGCAGCGCTTGTTGAGGTGGTGCGTCCGTCGTCCGAGCGGCGTCCTGCGGCCTGTCCTCTTTATGGCGAGTGCGGCGGATGTCAGTGGCTGCACGCCTCGGAAGATGTGCAGCGCAGCTGGAAGACAGGCAGGGTGCGCCGCGTGTTCTCTCAGACCATGGGCGAGACCTGCCCTGAGATTCCGCCCGTGGAGGAAGTGCCGCCCGTCTTGGGTTACCGCCGGCGCACGGTCCTGCACGCAGCAGACGGCATCCTGGGATTTTCGGCGCGGCGTTCCCATCGCGTGACTGAGCCCGGCGGCTGCCTGCTTCTGGAGGAGCCGCTGAGACTGGCTGTCCGCGAGATGGCTGCTGCGGTGAAGTCAGGAATGCAGCTGCCCCGCGGCTGTGCGGACGTGTCGCTGGCCGGCGATGGTTCCAGAACGGCGGCGGCCTTTCATTTCGAGCGCAGGCCCCCTGCGGATGCGCTGGCGCGGCTGACGGCCCTGACCAGGCACACCGGCATCGCGGGGGCAGTGATTTGCGTCGGCGGCGCGGCTGTCGGCACGATTGGAAAGCCGCTTCTGCGCTGGCCCGCGCCCGGTGTTCCGGGGGCCAGTCTCCTGGGGCGGCCCGATTTGTTTGCTCAGGCGCATCTGAGGGCCGGAGAACTTCTGGCCGGAATCGCGGCAGAGGCCATTCCCGAAGGGGACCGCGTCCTCGAACTTTTTGGCGGGAGCGGCACCCTCACACTGGCGGCCTCCAGGCGGGCTGCCTCCGTGACCTCTGTCGAGATTTGTTCTCCCGCACTGACGCTTGCCCGGAAAGCTGCCGACGAGGCCGGCATCACCAATGTTCGCTTTCAGGCGGGCGATTCCCTCAGGACAGCGGGCCATTTGGCTGCCGGCGGTGAGCGCTTCGGAACGGTGCTTCTGGATCCGCCCCGGGCCGGTGCAAAGGGGATTGCGCAGGCTGCGCTGGCCGTGGGGGCCCGCCGCGTTGTTTACGTTTCGTGCAATCCCGCGACGCTGGCTCTTGATGCGGCTGCGCTGCGCAGGACGGGCTTCGAGCTGACGTCCATCCGCTGCCTCGATTTGTTTCCGCAGACGGCACATCTCGAGGCGGCCGCCGTTTTTCAGCGCGGTGAATCGGGCTCTTCTGACGGAGCGCTTCATGACCGTTGAGGAGCATCTGACCCACTTCGCGGAGCTGCTCCGGCAGAACGGGATTCCTGTCTCGACGGGCGAAATTATCGATGCGGCGCGGGCGCTGTCGCTCGTGGGCTTTGAGAGCCGTGAAGAGGTGCGCTGGACGCTGTCAGCCACGCTGGTGAAGCAGCCGCGCAATCGCCGCAGCTTCGACAGGCTTTTCGATTTGTATTTTTCAGGGATGGCCCGCCTCTGGGAGGCGCTCGACAGTGCGTCCGCACAGGCGATTCAGTCTGCCGGGACGCTGGAGCGCGCGGAGCTGGAGCGCCTGGCGGAAGCCTTTCGCAGACTCGTTCCTGCGCTGCCTTCCGCTGCTTCCGCGGCGCTTCGCGGCGATGTCCCGTCGCTGCTTTCCGGCATGAGGCAGGCGGCGCTGCCGCTGGATTTTTCCCGTCTGGACGGCCCCAGTCAGCAGGGATTTCTGGTCAGGCGTCTTCTCCAGCGTCTGGGCGTGGACGAGGCGCGGCGTCAGTTCGACGCGCTGGCCGCTCATCTGCGTGCGTCGGGCATGTCGGCGGAGGGGCTCGATCTGGCCGGCCGCGAGTTCAAGTCGGCGCTGCGGCTCATCGAAAACGCGGCAGCCGACTGGGTGGATCAGGAGGCCCGAATGCGCAGCCGCCGCGGAGAGTCTGGAGACCTCCGCGAGACGGCCTTCGCGGCACTGACGCCGGAGGAATCGGAGATTGTTTCGCGTTCTGTCCGGCGCCTGGCGCAGCGGCTGCGGACCCGGCTGGCGTGCAGGCAGAAGAGCTTTCACCGGGGACGTCCGGACATTCGGCGGACGCTGAGGGAAAGCTCCGGACGTGCGGCGGAAGGACTGAGCCGAATCATTTTTCGCCGGCGCCGCGCGGTGCGCCCTGAGCTGGCGGTCCTGTGTGACCTCTCAGATTCCGTCCGGCCAACGGCGAGGATGATGCTGCTCTTCGCCATGACGCTGCAGAACATGTTCGCCCGAACGCGCACTTTCGTTTTCGTCAATGAGCTGAGGGAAGTGACGGACAGGCTGAAAGGCATGGACCCGCGAAGTCCTCTGAACCTGAGCACTCTGTCGGACGTCATCTCTTTTGGCGGGAACTCGGACTATGGCCGCGTGTTCTCCGAGCTGGCGCGCTGTTCGGCCCGCGCCTTTGGCAGCAGGACGACGCTCATCATCATCGGCGACGGGCGCAGCAATTACGGCGACCCCGGCATGACAGCCTTCGAGGACATTGCCCGGCGTGCAGGGCGGCTGCTGTGGGTGACGCCTGAGCCAAGAGAGCGCTGGGATGACGGGGACTGTGAGCTGTGGCGCTATGAGCGCTCATGCACCCGGGCGGCCGCTGTCACCTGTCTGGCAGACCTGGAAAATCTGGCGGATCTGCTGGTCCCGGAGAAGCGGGGCTGAGCTCCGCCGGTCTGCGCGCAGACCTTCGCCACGAGGCTCTTTGAGAGGCGCGGTTCCGCCGTTGGGCCTTGCTTTTTGAGGGGTGCTTCGGCTAGGGGCCCGCCGCTTTTTTTCCCGGGAGCAATTCCGGAACGGACGTGTCTGCGGCCTGCCGCGGCCTCCGATGGGGCATCGTCTAACGGTAGGACTGAGGACTTTGAATCCTCCTACCTAGGTTCGAATCCTAGTGCCCCAGCAGCTCATCCTCTTTGAGATGGCGTGATGCCCGTCGGCTTGTCTGCCGGCGGGCTTTTTTTGTGCCTGCGGGAAGTGCGGAACGCCGGCGCCCTGCGGAGCATTCAGCGGGTCAAGAGCTTTTTTGGGAGAATTTCGTCTGATCCGAAACGCATGGGCGGGGCAGAGGTGCGTTCTGAACGTCCGCGTCGATGTGAATTTATATTGATAACGGATGTTTCCGCTGCCCGCAGTCCCTGCGCGTCTTGACAGCTTTCAAAGCGCCGAAGGACAGTTCGCGGCCGCTGTTTGGCGCCCTCCCGCGCCGGGGAAAACCCTCCCGGCAGCTGATGGGGATGCGCTTCGGGCCCCTGCTTTTTGAGGGGCTTTTTTGTTTTGCCACGACGTTTTTCATTTTTGCCGGAGAGGACGACACCATGGCTGAGAGAAAGAGCATTCGCTTCTTCCTCAATGGGAAAGAGGAGGAATGCGCCGTTTCCCCGGAGACGACGCTGTTGGAATACATCCGCAATGACCGGGAACTGACCGGGACGAAGGAGGGCTGCGGCGAGGGCGACTGCGGCGCCTGCACCGTCGTCATCGGCGAGGTGAAGGGCGGGCGCGTCCGCTACCACGCCACCATTTCCTGCCTGGCGCTGACGGATCAGATGGACGGCAAGCACGTCATCACCATCGAGGGCATGTCGCCCGCCGACCGCAGGGCACTGCACCCCATCCAGCAGGCCATCGTCGATGCCCACGCCACGCAGTGCGGCTTCTGCACCCCCGGCATCGCGCTCGCGCTCCTCGCGCTCTATCTCGAAAACGCCTCTCCCACGCCCGCCGACGTTCACCGCGCGCTCTCCGGGAATCTCTGCCGCTGCACTGGCTACGTCTCGATTCGCCGCGTCCCCGACTTCATCGAGCGCCTGCACGTCTCCGCGCCGGACATCCGTCTGCCCTTCCTCGATGCCGTGGAGGCCCGCCAGCTTGAGATGGCCGCCGCGAAGGAAAAGGACGACATCCTCATCGAAAAGGACGGCCAGATTTTCTTCTCACCGGCCACGTCCGGGAGCCTGCGGAACTTCCTCAGGAGCCATGCGGGGCAGAAGGTTCAGTACGTGAGCGGCGGCTCCGACGTGATGGTCGTGGTCAAGAAGCGCTTCATCCATCATCCCATTCTGGTGGACCTGACGCGCCTGCCTGAGCTCCACGCGTTCAGCGACGGGCCGGACGCGCTCAGCTTCGGCGGCTGCGTTCCTCTCGAAGACCTGGGGGAGATGACCCGAAATACGCTGCCCATTCTCGACGAGGTTGTCTCGCAGATGGCCTCCAAGCCGGTGCGCACGACGGCGACGCCAGCGGGCAACATCGCCAACGCCTCGCCTGTGGCGGACATGAGCGTGACGCTGATGGCGCTCTCAGCCGTGCTTCACCTGAACGGCGCGGACGGGAAGCGCGACCTGCCGCTGGGTGAGCTTTACCTCGGCTACAAGAAGCTCGCGATGAAGCCCGGCGAGTGGATTGAGTCCGTGACTGTGCCCAAGGTGCCGGGACTCACGGTCGATTTTCAGAAGGTCAGCAAGCGGCGCGAGCTCGATATCTCGACGGTCAACTCGGCCATCGCCCTGAAAATTGGTGAGGACGGCGTCATTCGCTCTGCGCGGCTGTGCTGCGGCGGCGTGGGGCCGACGACGCTCTTCATGCCCAAGGCGAGCGCGTTCCTCGAGGGCAAGCCCTTCACCGAGGAGACCTTCATTCAGGCGTCCGAGGTGGTCGGCACAGAGGCGACGCCCATGTCCGACGTGCGTGGAAGCGCCGACTATCGCCGCGCCGTGATGAAGAACCTGCTCGTGAAGCACTTCCTGTCCATTGAGGCCCGTCGGAAAGCGCACCGGGGCTGAATTGCCGACGACCACCGAACATCGAGGAGAACAGCCATGAAGACTGAAGAGAAATTCGAGATCGGGAACGGCAGGATCGGCGAGTCCCCCCTGCACCTGAGCGGGCGCGACCACGTGACGGGGCGCTCGCAGTTTGTCGATGACATCCCCAAGCCCAGGCACCTGCTGCAGGCGAAGTTTCTGACGAGCCCGGTGGCGCGGGGGCACATCACGAAGCTCGACTATTCCAAAGCGCTGGAGATTCCCGGCGTGGTGCGCGTCATCACGGCGAAGGACATTCCCGGCGAAAATCAGGTGGGCGGCATCATTCCCGACGAGCCCTGTCTGTCCGAGGGGCATGTGGCCTGCGTGGGCGAGCTCATCGCGATTGTCGTGGCCGAGACGGCGGAGGCTGCGCGGCTGGGCGTGAAGGCCATCGAGCTCGAAATCGAAGCCGAGACGCCGAACCAGACCGTCTGGGATGCCATTCGCGACGGCGAGTACCTGAGCCCGGTGCGCAAAATTGAGAGAGGCGACGTGGAGGGCGCCATCGCCAGTGCGCCGCACGTGATTGAGGGCCTGGCGCAGAACGAGGGCCAGGAACATTTCTACATGGAGACGCACCGCTCGCTGGCCGTCCCCGAGGACAACGGCGGCATCACGATTTACGCCTCGACGCAGCACCCCACCGAGGTTCACCGCATGACCTCCGGCGTCCTGGGCCTGCCGCAGCACATGGTGACGATTGACGTGAAGCGGCTGGGCGGCGGCTTTGGCGGCAAGGAGTCACAGGCAACCATTTGGGCCGCCTGCGCCGGGCTGTCGGCGCTCCTCACCGGGCGTCCCGTGGAGGTCAAACTCGACCGTGAAGAGGACCTGGCCTGGTCGGGCAAGCGCCATCAGTTCGTGAGCCCTTACCGCGTGGCATTTGACGACGACGGGCGGATTCTCGCGCTGGACATTCAGCTCAACGCCAACGGCGGCTGCACTGCCGACGCCACCTCGTCCATTCTCGAGCGCGGGATGCTCCACTCGGAAAACATCTACATGGTGGAGAACCACCGCGTCGTCGGGCGCCCCTGCCGCACCAACCGGCCGTCGGCCACGGCCTTCCGCGGGTTCGGCGCGCCTCAGGGCATCTTCGTCATCGAGTCCATCATCGAGCGCATCGCGAATGCGCTGGGCAAAGACCCCTACGACATCCGCGAGCTGAATGCCTACCGCGAGGGCGACACCACGCCCTACGGTGAGACGGTGGAGAACGCGAAGCACATCGCGCCGCTCTTCGCTGAGCTGAGGAACTCCAGCGATTGGGACGCGCGGCGGAAGGCTGTTCGCGAATTTAACGCGGGCCACAAGTGGCAGAAGAAGGGCCTCGCCATGACGCCGGTGAAGTTCGGCATTTCCTTCACGGCGGCCTTCCTGAACCAGGGCGTGGCGCTGATTCAGATTTATCCGGACGGTTCGGTCTCGGTGAACCACGGCGCGATTGAGATGGGCCAGGAGGTCAACACCAAAATTGCCCAGATTGCGGCGACGAACCTGGGACTGAAGCTCTCCGACATCCGCGTCGAGACGAACAACACCAAGCGGGTGGGGAACGCGCCTCCGACGGCGGCTTCTTCGGGCTGCGACCTGAACGGCCACGCCGTCGATGACGCCTGCGAGCAGCTCGTCCCGAGGCTCCAGAAAAAGGCCTGCGAGCTCTTCGGCGTGAAGAAAGTCCTCTTCGAGGAGAGCGTCCTCTACGAGGTGCGGGACGACGGCAGCGTGAACCGCGAAAAGCCCCTCTCGACCTTCAAGGACTTTGCGCTCCAGTGCTTCCGGGGCCGCGTCGATTTGTGCGCTCACGGCCACTACGCCACGCCCTTCGTGGACTTCGACCGCGAGGCCGGGCGCGGCCATCCGTTCCTCTATTACGTGTTCGGCGCGGCCGTTTCCGAGGTCACGGTCGATCTGCTCACCGGCATCACGACGGTCGATCGCGTGGACATCCTTCACGACAGCGGCCAGAGCCTGAACCCCGCCGTGGATGTGGGCCAAATCGAAGGCGCTTTCGTCCAGGGACAGGGCTGGTGCACCACGGAGGAACTCGTTTACTCGGACAAGGGTGCGCTCCTCAGCAATTCGCCCGCGACCTACAAGGTTCCCACCTACGGCGACCTCGCGCCCGACTTCCGCGTGAAGCTCTATCAGGGCAGCTACAACGAGGTGGGACTCCACGATTCCAAGGCCAACGGCGAGCCGCCCTTCGTCTATGGCGAGTCGGTCTTCTTCGCGATTGCCGATGCGATTGCCTCGGCCACGGGCAAATGGCCCGACACGATGACGCTCCCCGCCACGCCGGAAAAAGTCCTCAGGGCGCTGCAGCAGCACTAGGCCGGACGGCTGGCAGCCGACTTCAAATGCGAGCCCGTTTCCTTTCTTTGAGAGGGAACGGGCTTTTTTTGTGTCCGGACACCGACGGCCCCGGCAGCATGGAGAGAGTCCGCCATTGAAAAGAGACCTGAAAGTGAGTAATGGGGGGCTTGTTTTCGATGTATTTTATAATTTATATCGGATGTGAGTGAAGGCGCCGTTCCAGGTTGTTCTGGGACGGCGTTCTCTTTGGATGCACTGATTTTTCAGCCCGCCCGATGCCGCGCGTTGTGCGGTTCAGCGGCCCGGGCGCTCGGAGCGATGGATGGACCTGACGCTGAGCAGGGAACAGGAGATGGCCAGAGGGCTTTTCCGCGAGTTTGCGGAACGTGAAGTGAAGCCTCTGGCGCAGCAGATTGACGAGGAGGAGCGCTTCCCGCGCGAGACGGTGGAGAAGATGGCCCGCCTCGGGTTTCTGGGCATTCCCATCCCCAGGGAATACGGCGGCCAGGGGTGCGACGAGCTGACCTACCTCCTCTGCGTGGAGGAACTGGCCAAGGTCTGCGCCACCACGGCGGTTCTGCTCTCGGCGCATGTCTCACTCGCCTGCGGGACGATTCTTAAACATGGCACAGAGGTCCAGAAGCAGCGCTTCCTCGTGCCGCTGGCAAAGGGCGAGAAGCTGGGGGCCTTTGCTTTGACAGAGCCCAACGCCGGCACGGACGCTTCGGCGCAGCAGACGCGGGCGGTTCTGGACGGGGACGATTACGTCATCGACGGCTCCAAAATTTTCATCACCAACGGCAAGGAGGCGGACATCTACATCGTGTTCGCCATGACCGACCGCTCCAAGGGCACGAAGGGCATCACCGCGTTCATCGTCGAGAAGGGGACGCCCGGATTCACCTTCGGCTCCAAGGAAAAGAAGATGGGCATTCGCGGGTCGTCCACCTACGAAATCTGCTTTTCCGGCTGCCGGGTGCCCAAGGAGAACCGCCTGGGCGACGAGGGGAAGGGCTTTGGCATCGCCATGCAGGCGCTCGACGGCGGCCGCATGGGCATCGCCGCGCAGGCCACGGGCATCGCCGCCGGGGCGCTGGATCGGACGATTGCCTACGTGAAGCAGCGCCGTCAGTTCGGGAAGCCGCTGTCCAAGTTCCAGAACACCCAGTTCCAGATTGCTGAGATGGCGACGCGGGTTCAGGCCGCAGAGCTCCTCGTCTTCAAGGCTGCGCAGGCCAAGCAGACGCAGAAGCGCTACTCGGTCGAAGCCTCAATGGCGAAGATGTTCGCCAGCGCGACGGCGGTCGATGTGACGGCGCGCTGCGTCCAGCTCCACGGCGGCTACGGCTACACGCGCGAATACGAGGTGGAGCGCATGATGCGCGACGCCAAGGTGACCGAAATCTACGAGGGCACGAGCGAGGTCCAGAAGATGGTCGTCGCCGGGGCGCTGCTCTGAGGTCTGAGAGGAAAACAGCCATGAACATCATCGTCTGCATCAAGCAGGTGCCCGACACCACGGAAGTCCGCATCGACCCCAAGACAGGGACGCTGGTTCGCGAGGGTGTGCCCAGCATTATGAATCCCGACGACAAGGCGGGGCTCGAAGCCGCGCTCAGGCTCAAGGACGCACTCGGGGCTCATGTGACAGCTCTGACCATGGGGCCGCCGCAGGCAGAAACCGTTCTCCGCGAGGCCATGGCCATGGGCGCGGACGCCGCCGTTCTGGTGACTGACCGTGCTTTTGGCGGCGCGGACACGATTGCCACTTCGACGACGCTCGCCGCTGCCATTCGGACGATGGACTTCGACCTCATCATCACGGGCCGGCAGGCCATCGACGGCGACACGGCGCAGGTCGGGCCTCAGGTGGCTGAGTTTCTGAAGATTCCCAGCGTCGCCTACGCCGAGGGCATTCAGCTGGAAGAGGGCGGAAAGAGCCTGCTGGTGCATCGCCGCTTCGAGGACAGGAGCCACGTGGTGCGCGTGAAGCTGCCGTGCCTCGTGACGGCTTTGAGCGAGCTGAACGCGCCCAGATACATGACGCCCGGCGGCATTTTTGAGGCGTGGCGCGAGCGGGAAATCCGCGTGCTGAAGCGCGCAGACCTTCCTGAGCTCAGGGACGATGAGATTGGCCTCAAGGGCTCGCCCACGCGGGTGGCGAAGTCGTTTCCCAAGGCGATGAAGCCAGCGGGCACTGTGAAGGCGGGGCTCTCAGCTGACGAGGCTGCAGACGAAATTACTTCCTGCCTTCAGGCGCACTTCGTCCTCTGAGCAAAACCAGCGAAAGAAAGGCGTTTTCCATATGGAAAGCATGAACAACGAGAAAACGGGCGGCGTCTTTACGTTTGCCGAGCAGGTGGACGGTGAACTCTCCAAAGTTTCGCTGGAGCTCGTGGGCAAGGCCCGGGAACTGGCGGGGGGCTTGGGCACATCCGTCACGGCAATTCTTCCCTGTGCCGAGATGGGAAACATGGCGCGGGAGCTGGTGGAGAGCGGCGCCGACCGCGTGATTGTCATCGCCCATCCGTCGCTCGGGGATTACGCCACCGAGCCCTACGCACACGCCGTTGCGTCGGTGATTCGGCGTGAGCATCCGGAGATTCTCCTCTACGGCGCCACGAGCATCGGCCGCGATCTGGCGCCCCGCATTTCGGCCCGCGTCAGGACGGGGCTCACTGCGGACTGCACCTCGCTCGAAATTGATCCGGAGACGAAGGCACTGCGCATGACCCGTCCCGCGTTCGGCGGCAATCTGATGGCCACCATCGTCAGTCCCAACCACCGGCCGCAGATGGCGACCGTTCGGCCCGGCGTCATGCAGGCGCTTGTGCCGGAGAAGGGCAGGGCAGGGACGATTGAGACGTTCGACCCCGGTTTCACCAAGGGGGCGCTCGACGTGGAGATTCTGGAAATCGTCCGGCGCGCGGCGGACACCTCGGACATCGGCAGCGCGGACATTATCGTCGCCGGCGGCCGGGGCGTGGGCAGCAGAGAAAAATTCGCGCTTCTGGAAGAGCTGGCGGGCGTTCTGGGCGGGACGGTCGCGGCCTCGCGGCCCTGCGTTGAAGCGGGCTGGGTGGAGCCGAGCCGCCAGGTGGGCCAGACGGGCCGGACGGTCCGCCCCAAGGTCTATTTCGCCATCGGCATCTCCGGCGCCATTCAGCATCTGGCGGGCATGGAGGGTTCCGGGCTCATCATTGCCGTCAACAACGACGAGACGGCACCCATCTTCTCGGTGGCAGACCTGGGTATCGTGGGCGACCTGAACGAGGTCATTCCCCGGCTGATTCAGAAGGTCCGCGCGGCGAAGGCCGGATGAGCTGAGCGCCGCGTTTTTGGGCCTCCGACAGCCTGGAAAATTGGCCTTCCGGGAAACTGGAAATGCCTCCGGCCCTGCGGCTAGAAGCCGCCGCTTTTTCGGGATGCCTGCCTGATTTTGCAGATGCCCATTCCGGGAGGCAGCCATCGAGGGCGCGCGGTGCGTCGAAATGTCAGCGCGACTGTGTCCCGCAGCCCCCGATGCGCTGTTTGTCTGACTGATTTCACGCTTCCAGCGTGTCCGTGCCGTCTGAACCGCTCTGCACTGCCGAAACACCGGGAGAACCACAATGATCGTCCAATGCGTGTCCTGCAAAACCCGCCTGCGCGTCTCTGAAGAGAAAATCCCTGATGATGGCCTCAAAATGCGCTGTCCGAGCTGCAGGGCGATTTTCAGGGTGCGCAGACCTGGCGCGGCAGCCTCCAAGCCGCCGGTGGCTGCGGCCGCGGCGGTACAGCCTTCCGCTCCTGCTCCCGCTGCGTCTGCCGCTCCGGTTCAGCCGCCAGTGGAGTCCGCTCCCGCGGAAAAGCCCCCCATTCAGAGCCAGGAAGCCATCCATCCCCGCTCTGGAACAATGATTTTTGGCTTGACGGCGGCGCCTGCGCCTGACGCGGCTGCCAAAGAGGCGCCTGAAGAAGCAACGGAGCCCGCGGCAGCAGACAAGCCGAAGCCGATGGGAACGATGCTCTTTGGCCATCTGGGCGACGACGAATCGCCGTCCAAGTCGGGAACGATGCTCTTTGGGCATCTGGGTGACGATGAGCCGCCGTCCAAGTCGGGAACGGCCCTTTTTGGAGCGCCGAACCTCAACGTGCCTGCGGAGAATCAGGCCGCGCAGGAGGCGCCCGCCCCTGAGGCCCCTGAGACCAAGGATGAAACCAAGCCGGAAGCTGCGGCGGACGAGCCAAAGAGCACGGAGACGCAGCCCACAGAATCCACGTCGGAGCCCGCGAAGCCGAGCGGCGAAGAAGAGAAGTCCGAGGCGCCGTCCTCCGCAGATGCGGCGCCGTCGCCTGATGCTTCCGATAATGCGTCTGCCGAGGCCACCGCTCCGGCGGCTGATGCTTCTGCGGAGGCTGCCGTTCCCGCGGCCAATCCAGAGGATGCTTCTGTCAAGGCCGAAGATGGGGAAACCCGGACGGGGGATGCAGCGGCTTCGGAAGAGGCTGCTCCGGCGGTTCCTCCTGCTGCCGCGGCGGACGCTGAGCCGCCCAGTGCGGAGTTTGAGGAGATTGATGACTCGCTGATTGAGGGTGCCGCACCGGCGGACCCGGAGGCTGACATTCGGGCAGACGAGTCGTTCATGTCTGAATTTGAGGCCGCCGGGGGACTGTCCCGGCCAGCGCCCGATGTTTCTCCGGCTCCCCCTGCCGCCGATGACGCAGTGCCTCCGGCAGCTGCCCCGGTGCCGGAAAACAAGGCCGAACTTGAGGCGGTTTCCGAAGCGGCTGCTCCGGAAGCAGCGCCTGCAGCGGCGCCGGAAAAATCCGAAGCCCCGGCCGAAATTCAAAATGAGAGCGCCAGTTCGGAGAAATCTGTCGCAAAGGCAGAGACCAAGGGCGGCTCACCCATCGTCAAAGGAATTTTGATTGTTCTGATTGTCGCCGCCTGCGCCTTCATTGTGCTCTGCATGATCTATCCGGACATCATTCCCAAGCTCCGAGAGGCCATCACTCAGTCGTTGAACACTCATTAGCCTGCAGTCAGCTGTCTGATTTTTGATTGGCCGCCGCTGCGGTCCGGGGCGCCAGCATGAGCGAGGTCAGAAACGGTTCGGGTCGCAGGCCGCTGGCGGAGTCCATGACGGCATCGCTGGCGGCCGTTGAGATTGGGCCGCAGACAGATCGAATTGCCGCAGAGGTGTTCAATCGTTTCCCGGCTGTCGATGTGGCGCATGCGTTTGAGGAAGTGGCGGCCGCAGCCAGCAGTTCGATGCGGGCCGCCCGTGCGCTGACGGCGCTGTGCCGGTTCCTCAGCTTTGCGTCCGAGGCCGAGCTTTCGCCGGACAGGCTGGAGGCTTTGCGGACAGCGGCCTCCGAAAATGGTTTTTCGAGGGCACAGGCGCTCCTGGCCGCGCCGCGGGAAAGGCCTGAGGCTGATTTTGAGGCGCCGTACGATCCTGAAATCAGCCAGCTTTCCCTCGGGCATCAGAAGTCGCTGGCGCGCCGGGCCGATCCGGACCGCATGGCGCGCCTGGCCGCTCAGGGGGATGCCCGCGTCATTCGCGAGCTTTTGCTCAATCCCCGCCTCACGGAGTCGCTGGTGGTGAGGATTGCCGCCCGGCGTCCCATCCGCGGCGAGGTCCTGATGGAAATTTGCCGGTCTGCCAAATGGGGCGTGCGGACTGAGGTGCGGCTGGCGGTGGCGATGAATCCCTTTTCGCCGCCCGGTCTGACGCTTCGGCTGCTGCCGCAGCTGGCCGTGTCGAATCTGCGGAAAATCGCGGCCAGTGAGCAGATGGCGGGTGAAGTCCGGGCCGCTGCCCGCATTCTGGCGGACAGACACTCGGAGACGGCTTCCCCCCGGATTCAGGAGACGGTCTGGGTCATTGAGACCGCCGATACTGACGAACCGGACGAAAACTGAGCGGGGGACACCGGGGGTTGCACGCCTGTCCAATAATGGCCGGACCCTCTGGGGAATGCGCCTGCGAACCAATGTTTCAGAGGGGAATTTCGCCCGGAAATTTCCTTGAAGGCGCTTTCTGAATCATCAAGAGTCCGCCCGCTTTTTTTGCCGGCACCTGCCGGCACCCTCATCCTGATGCTTTTTTACACAACCGTCCGGAATTCCTCCGGGCGGTTCTTCTTTGAAGGAGCCAATTCTCATGCGCGTCATCAATTTTAACGCTGGTCCTGCCGGTCTTCCCCTTCCCGCTCTGGAGCGTGCCCAGAAGGAGTTTGTCGAATTCGGCAAGACGGGCATGTCCATCATGGAGCACAGCCACCGCGGCAAGGACTACGACGCGGTTCACAACGAGGCCATCGCGCTGCTGAAGGAGCTCCTGGACGTCCCCGAGACGCACGAAGTCATTTTCATGCAGGGCGGCGCGCATCTTCAGTTCAGCCTCATCCCCATGAACTTCCTGCCCAAGGGCAAGAGCGCTGACTACATCAGCACGGGTCACTGGTCGAAGATGGCCATCAGCGAGGCCAAGGCCCTCTCCTCCATCGTGGGCGACGTGCATGTCCCCGTGAGCACCGAGGTTGACGGCAAGTTCACCCGCATCCCCAAGCAGGATGAGATTCACGTCGATCCCAACGCGGCCTACGTCCACTACACCAGCAACAACACGATTTACGGCACCCAGTGGCACTACACGCCTGACGTCGGCAACGTTCCGCTCGTCTGTGACATGAGTTCGGACTTCATCTGGAAGAAGTTCGACGTCTCCAAGTACGCCCTGGCCTATGCCGGCGCGCAGAAGAACATCGGCCCCTCCGGCGTGGTGGTGCTCATCGCGAAGAAGGACTTCATCAACAGCGGCCGCAGCGACCTCTCCAAGACGCTGAAAATCTCGACGTACATGGAGAAAAATTCGCTCTTCAACACGCCGCCTACCTTCGCGATCTACATGGTGCGCAACGTCCTCTCGTGGGTGAAGGACATGGGCGGCATCGACGCGATTCACGCCCGCAACATGAAGAAGGGCGAGATCCTCTACGGCGCGCTGGACGCCATGAGCGATTTCTACAAGTCGCCCGTCGAGAAGGACAGCCGCTCCTACATGAACGTGGTCTTCCGGCTGCCCACCGAGGAGCTGGAGGCCAAGTTCGTGGCAGAGGCCAAGGAGAACAACATGGTTGGCCTCAAGGGCCACCGGGCCGTGGGCGGCATCCGCGCCTCCATCTACAACGCGGTCAGCGTCGAAAACATCGAGGCGCTGGTGTCCTTCATGGAGAAGTTCAAGAAGGCCAACAGCTGAGCCTGCTGACGGCTCGGCCGCGTGAGGCAGCTGAAAGCTGAAACGAAAGCGCACCTCCCCGCAAAATCAGGGAGGTGCGTTTTTTTTGTCTCATCACCGGCCTCGGATGGCTCCGCAAAACGGTCGTGACTGATTTTGGCCGTTCGAGCGTGGTGTGAACCGGGGCGAAGACGTCTGTCGGAACGCGGGGAAGACTCTTCTTCACAAAAGTCCATTCGATGTATGGGGCGCCCCCGTTTCAACGCATCGCCCGCGGCGATGGAGGCAACCATGAGCCCACATTCACAGCGTTCCGCAGCGATTTCCGCGGCCTTCCTCGCCGGCGCACTGGCCGCTGCAGTCCCTTCCGCATCGTCCGCGGCCGAATACAGCGGCTACGTGGACTTGGGCGTGGAGCAGCAGAAGACGGACTGGCTGATGCTGATTGAGCCGGGGTTTTCCATGCGTTCGGAGATGTTCGATCTGAACATCGCGGTGCCGCTGCGCTTCGATTTGTCCGACTCCTTCAACATCTGGAAGAAGGACTGGGACCATCTGTCTGATGCCGGGCGCGTCCTGCGGAACGCGTCGCTCCGCATGAATGATGATGCCTTTCGGATGAAGCTGGGCGTCCTGACGCACACGTCGTTTGGCCACGGGACCATGGTCCAGGGATTCATCTCCTCCCTCGACCCCGACACCATGCCCATGGGCGCGAGCCTCTTCGTGCAGACGGGCGCCGTCACCGTCGAGGCCATGGCCAGCGACATTTTCGGGCCCGAAGTGTTCGGCGGCAGCGTCGCCGTGGAGCCCATCACGCTGACGGGGACGAATTACGACCGGCTGCACCTCATCGCCTCGTTTGTCGCCGACCCAAGTTCGCCCGGCGAATGGCACGAGGACGGGACCCACGACGGTTCGGAATGGGTCTTCATGTATGGCTTCGGCATCGACTGGGCGGTCATCCGCACGGACAAGTGGCAGCTGGCCCCCTATTTCGACGCCAACATCAACGGGCGGGGCTACGGCTTCCATCTGGGCCTCACCGCGGATTTCCTTCTGGACCCTGTGAAGCTGTCCTTCCGGGGCGAGTGGCGCTGGGCGAAGGCGCCGTATGCGCCGGACTACTTCGACCTAGCCTACACCATCGAGCGCAAGGACTGGTCGCCCTCCACCAGCCTGCCCGTGTCTCAGGCGCTGGCTCTGGACGAGTTCAATCTGCACCACTCGGGCAAGCTGGAAGTCCGCGCCGAATCAGGTCCCGTCAGCGCCACGGCGGTTTTCGCCGGCATCGGTCAGGGCCTCTTCAACAGCAGCATCGTGGTGAACGCCCACGTGAAGGACTTCGAGCTGTCCCTCTTTGGCGCGCTTCGCCATTTCAAGTTTGGCCACAATCCCGACCGCTCCATGGCTCTGGGCGAGCTGCGCTACCGCTTTCAGGAGTATTTCTACACGTGGCTGACTGTGGGGCAGCTCTACCGGTTCAACAGCGACCACCGTGCGACGCCGCTGTTCCTCTGGTCCACAGGCGTGGGCGCGGCGTTTTTGCTTCAGCGCCAGACGCCCCGGAAGAGCGTCGCGGCCTCCATCGACAGCAGCGGCAAGGCGGCCGGCGGCAGCTGACTCAGGCGTCAGAACGATTCGCGGACAAGAGGCATCCTTCCAGACGGAGGGATGCCTTTTTTTGTGTGCGGCGGAAGGCTCTCGCCCGCCTCTGGATGTCCCTTGCATTCACGCCGTGCCTGTGTTTGCCGGCGCCGCTTTTTTCAGAGGGGCGCCATTCCCTGGCTCGTGGTGCGGCGGCGCGGTGCGATGCCTTCATTCCGTGCTGCTGCCCGGGTCGGAATGCGCCCCTTTCGCTTTGACCGGCCGGCCTGCGCAGGGAGCGGCCGCCCGAGACTCAAGAGAGAGGAACGCGACACACGATGTCAGACGAAGAAATCAGCGACAGCGGCGAAGTGGTTCAGGGCCCGGGCGCCTTTGAGCAGATCAAGGGCATGACGGAGAATTTCTGGGTGGCCAACGCCATGGAGGCGCTGGAGCGCCTGGCCTACTTCGGCGTCCGGGCCGTCCTGCCCCTCTACATGGTGGGCGCGACCGGCATCGGCCTCGGGCTGAATTTCAGCGAGAAGGGCCTCATCTACATGATCTGGGCCCTGATTCAGTGCCTGCTGCCCATGATCTCCGGCGGCTTTGCCGACACCTATGGCTACAAGAAGAGCCTCTGCTGCGCCTTCAGCATCAACATCGTGGGCTACGTGGCCATGGCCTTTGCCACCGGCTTCTGGAGCATGCTGGGCGCCGCCTGCCTTATCGGCACGGGAACGGCCCTCTTCAAACCGCCCGTTCAGGGCGCAGTGGCCAAGTCGCTGAATGAAGAGAACAGCTCGCTGGGCTTCGGCCTCTTTTACTGGGTGGTGAACATCGGCGGCTTCATCGCGCCCATGGCCGCCAGCGCCCTCAGGGGCAACGAAAATGCCCCCAGTTGGAATCTCGTCTTCTTCGGCGCGGCACTCGTCACGGCGCTCAACTTCCTGCCCACGCTGATTTTCTTTGAGGAGCCGAAGCGCGACGGGAAAGAAGAAAATGCCAAAGCTGAGAAGAAGTCGCCGATGCGCGTGCTCGTGGACACGGTGCTTATCCTCTGGCGCGACAAGCCGATGCTGAAGTTCCTGCTCATCACGTCGGGCTTCTGGTTCATGTTTATGCAGCTGTGGGATCTGTTTCCCAATTTCCTCGAAGAGTGGGTGGACACCCGTGACGTGGGTACTTTCCTGTCGGGCCTGCCGCTCATCGGCCAGACGGATTTCGTGAAGGGTCTGCTGACGGCCTCGGGCGCGGCCAAGCCGGAAATCCTCATCAACATCGACTCGTTCGTCATCATCCTCCTGGTGATTCCCCTCTCTGCGCTCTCCAAGCGCTACTCGATGATGACCTCGCTCGTGGTGGGCATGATCGTTTCGCTCGTTGGCTTCGTCCTGACGGGCATGACGATGGTGGGGGGCATCGCAGCGCTGGCGATTTTCCTCTTCGCCATCGGCGAAATCATCTGCTCGCCCAAGTTCAATGAGTTCATCGGCATGGCGGCGCCGGCGGACAAGAAGGCGATTTACATGGGCTTCGCCAACATCCCCTTCGCCATTGGCTGGGCCGCGGGGAACGGCATCTCCGGCGTGCTTTACGACGCCCTCAGCAGCAAGGACGTGATGGTGCGCAGGCTCCTGGACGGCAAGGTGGCCGAAATTGCCGTCAAGGGTGAGGACGGCGCCATTCAGATGGTGAAGCTGGCCGAGGCCAAGGGCGCGCCGCTCTACGAGAAGGCGGTCGAAGTCCTCGGATACGCAGACAACGCCGCGCTCAATCAGGACCTCTGGGCGGCCAATCATCCCTGGATCATCTGGCCCATCCTCGGCGCGGTGGGGCTCGCCTCGCTCATCGGCATGGTTGTCATGCACAATCGGGCTCAGGCGCAGGCTGCGGCGGGAGAGGATGCGAATACCGTCGGCTGATTCGATCGCGGATCGGAAGGCATCAAAAAAGGCTCCGGACAGCGTGTTCCGGGGCCTTTTTCATTTGGGCAAAGGGGGGAAATTCAGAGGCGGCGGCGCGCTACTCCTCGCTGTCTTCCAGCTCTTCCTCCTCGTAGTCCCCGGTCCAGTCCTGCATCTCGGGCAGCCGCGCCAGACCCTTGGGAACGACCAGACCGCGGGAGAGCCGTGTGAGCACTTTCTGGCGCTGGCGCTCCTTGTAGCGGTCGTGGCTGTTCTCGCCGCGCTCGTTTTCTTCGGCCTGCGCCTCGTCAACCATCTGGAATTCCACCCAGTTGAAGACGGTGCGCGGCCGGTCGGGCCTGGGGTCATCGGCAGGCAGGAAAGCGTCGATGCGGACGGGCATATCCACGACGAAATTGAGGACGCGGAAGCTCTTGCCGGAGAAGGGGTTCATCGTCTGCGCCACGTCCCTCGCCTGCTCGATGGGCTCCTGGAGTGAAGGCCCCAGCGCGCGCAGGTTGTCGTGTTCGGCGACCATCTTCTCGAAGTCGATGAGCGAGTTTTCGGTCTGGCTGGGGACAACCAGCGTGAACGGGAAGAGCGTCCGCAACAGGTAGTCGAGCACCAGAACCACGTCTTCACGCTTCTTCGTGACGATGCGGTAGCGGACCCGGTCGTAAACCTGCGCCGCCACCGTGTCCCGCTTGGCGATGACCTTGGTGATGAGCGAGTGCTGCGTTTTGAGGCTCCCGCTGGCCTCGACGATGGGGCAGCCGCGGCTCTTCATGTCGCTGAGCGTGCGCATGATGCGGTCATCGACCGTGCGGGCCAGCGCCTGCGTCGCCACGGGCGTTCGGGCGAGGAGCTCGCGGCCCTCCATGTGATGAATCACGTAAACAATCTTGAGAATGATGCAGGCGATTTTCCGGTAGAGCCCCGGCCGGCGGGGATGGCGTCCGGAGGCGTAGAGGAACAGGTCCTGAACTTCGAAGGGTTCGGCCACCGCGTCGGCGATTCGGTAGTGGTAGGTGGAGCGCAGGTAGTCCACCGCCTCCTTGAGCAGCCGCCGCATCAGCGCCCTGTCGTTCGCGTCGTCGTGTTCCAGAAGGTGCAGCCTGAGGAAGTCATCCACCTGCGAGCGGCTGGAAAAATTAAGGTGGCGCCAGTCAACCACCGAGTCGCCCCGGAGAATCAGCCTCAGCTGCTCCAGCTCCCGAAGTCCCAGCTCGTCCATGGTGTGGAAGGGCGGCAGGTCTGTCTGCTGTCCGTCAAAATTGTCGAAGGTGCCGAAAGACAAGTGCGCCTCGATTCAGGGTCAGGGAGCGGATGCGTTCCCGGGGCGGGCGTGGTGCCAAAAAAACCGGCCGCCTGGCGGCAGCCGCTGAAAATGTCCGTCCGGAAATGCGTGCGGGGCCGGCGGACGCGCGATGTTTTACGCCTGCTCGCTGTCGTCGTGAGCGCAGCCGCAGTTCTTCTCGGAGAGCTTCTGGATGCTCTTCTCGATGCGGTCGATGGACTGCTCCAGGCTGTCCAGCTTGTTCTTCAGGCTTTCGACGTCGTCGGTCGAGGGCAGGCTCATGGCCGACAGTGCGATGCGCACGTGCTTGTCCACGACGCCTTTGGCCTTGAGCGAGTTGTTGACCACGCTCTGAACCGCCTGGGTGAAGGTTTCGTTGCTCAGAAGCTGCTGAGTAATCTTGTTCAGCTGGTCTTCGCCGAGTTCGACCATGCGCTTGATGACGGGGGAATCGGTAATCATGGGAATGAGCTCCTCTCTTGGGGCTGTTTTGTGGAAAAGACTGATTCCGGGGCGTGAAAGCGGCCCGGCCCTCTGAAAAGCGGCGGCTTCTAGCCGTTTTTGGGCGGCGCAAAAAAGAGGGAATTGGGCAGCCGCTGAAAAACGTTCCCTGAAAGCCGCCTGCCGGCGCCAGGTTGCCGTCCCGGATGGGGCGCATGTAAGGGGCCGCCCTTTTTGGCTGCCGGGCAGAGCAGGGGGAAATCCGGCCGCCGCGTCCCCGCCCGCTGAGTCCGGTGAAGATGAAGCTGATTTTCCGGAGCGCGGGTCAGACAGAAGAAAGGCACCGCATGGCGATCCGCATCGTGAGCCGCGCCCGCATGCGCCGGGCAGACGAGGAGACCATCCAGCGCATCGGCATTCCCGAGATGGTGCTGATGGAAAACGCGGGTGCCGCGCTGGCGAATCTCGTTCTGGAGAAGCTGGCGCCTTTATCCGGCCGGGCGGCTGTCCTCTGTGGTCCGGGGAACAACGGCGGTGACGGCCTGGTGGTGCTGCGGCGCCTTCGTCAGGCCGGTGCGCGCGCCTTTGGCGTTCTGCTGTCGTCGTCGATGAAGGGCGCCGCGGGGATGAACCTCTCCATTGCGCGTCAGCTGGGGCTGGAACTGCGCGTGTGGCCGGAGGGTGCCTCTGAAATCACTGCTCTCGGACCGGGGGACGTGGTGCTGGATGCGGTTTTCGGGACCGGGGGCACGCGGCCGCCTGCCGGTGAGGCGCTGAAAATGATTGGCGCCGTCAATGAAGCCCGCGGCCGCGGTGCCTGCGTCATTTCGGCGGACATGCCGTCGGGGCTTCTGGAGACTGGGCCCGACAGTGCCGCACTTTCTGTGCGCGCCCATCTGACGGGCACGCTTGGATGGATGAAGCGGGAGCTGACCACGGGGCCCGGCGCGCTGGCGGCCGGTGAAGTGCGCGTGCTCGATATCGGCATTCCCGAAGCGGCCCTTGAGACGTCCGCCGGAGAGGAGGCGGAGGGCTGGCTTCTGAACGCTGACGATGGCCCCGGGCTGCTGCCTGTGCGCTCGCTCGATTTTCACAAGGGCAATGCCGGCCACGTGCTGGTGATGGCCGGCGCTCCGGGAAAGTCGGGGGCTGCCTCCATGGCGGCGCTTGCCGCGCTCAGGTCCGGTGCCGGGCTGGTGACGGCCGCAGGCAGAGAGGGGAGCGTCGCCGCGGTTCAGTCCAGGGATGCTGCGCTCATGGGACTGCCGCTCAAAGGTGAGGGACCTTTCAATGAACAGGATCTGCCCGCCGTTCTCGATGCTCTGAAGAGCCGGGACATGCTGGTGATTGGTCCGGGAATGGAGCGCGGCGAAGGTTCCGGCCGCTTTCTCGCGGGTCTGCTCGACGGGCTTCCCGTTCCGGCGGTTCTCGACGCGGACGCGCTCAATGTTCTGGCTTCGTCGGACGAGGCCATGGACGCCCTGCGCCGCGCGGCCCGCCCGCTGATTCTCACGCCGCATCCTTTGGAGATGACCCGCCTGACAAAAAAGAGCGTGAGCGAGATTCAGGGAAATCGCATCGGCGAGGCCTGCCGCTTTGCCGAAGAGAACGCTGTGACGCTGGTGCTCAAGGGCTTTCGGACGGTGACTGCCTTTCCCGACGGCAGTTTCCGCGTCTGTTCCACAGGCTGTCCGGGCATGGCCGCGGCGGGCACCGGCGACGTTCTGGCGGGATGCATCGCGGCGCTGGCGCTCCAGACCGAAGACATGAACCGGGGCGTTTTGGCCGCTGTTCTGGCGCATGGGCTTTCCGGAGAGCTGGCCGCGCAGAAGACGGGGCAGCTGGGGCTGACAGCTGCGGATGTGCTGAATGGGCTGGGGCTGGTCTGGGCGCGGTGGCGGCGCTAAGGGCGCGCCCTTTTTCGCGGGCGGGGACAGGGCTTTGCCGGCCGGTCCCCGATTCGGACATCGAATCCAATGGACAAAATCAGAAGGGCCTCCGTGACGGTTCCGACGGCGGATGCCATGCGGGCTTTGGGCGAGCGGATTGGCCGGGAGCTGCGTCCCGGGGATTTTTTTGGACTGACCGGGGGGCTCGGTGCGGGAAAGACCGTTCTCGTGCAGGGCATCTGTCAGGGGTGCGGCATCGACAGCCGTCAGGTGCTGAGCCCCACCTTCACCATCGTCGCCAGCCATCAGGGCCGCTTCACTGTCCATCACGCGGATTTCTACCGGCTGGGCGATCCGGACGAGCTGTACGCCACCGGCTTCGATGACCTGGTGAACAGCGAGAGTGCCGTCCTCGTGGAGTGGGTCGATCAGGTGCCCGAGGCACTGCCGCCTGAGCACGTGCGCGTTCACATCGAGGGCTGCGGCGATGCTGAGCGCCGCGTCGATTTTTCATTCACGGGCGGGCGTTTCGCGGGGCGCTTCACCTGGATGCAGCCCGGGGACGCATCGGATGACGTTCCTGCCCTTCGCGCCCAATCAGGGGAGGCAGAAAAATGACCAGAGAGAGCAATGAACAGCTGGGTTTTCCCTTTGAGGCGCTGATGCGGGACGGCGCTGGGGCTTCGGGCGCTCTGACCACTGAGGAATCGGCGGATGCCGAAGCGCTGACCACCGAGGCCATCGAGGAGCGCGACGATGCCGACGCGCTGAGGGCGCAGGCGTCCGCGCTGATGACCGCCGCGTCTGGCCTGCCTTCGGCCCGGCGCAAGCTGGACCTGATGCTGGACACGCCCAATCTCGAACTGGTGGCGCCGCTGCTGCCCGCGGAGCAGCTGTTTTTCATCATGCAGGAGGTCGGTCTGTCCGACGCACTGGAACTTCTCCACGTCTGCTCTCCGGAACAGTTCCGCTGCTTCGTCGATTTGGATGCCTGGGACGGCGACACCTTTGTTCCCGCGAAGGCCGTGGCGTGGCTGCGCGCGGCCGGGACCGACACGCGGGAAGACCGCTTCAGCCTCAAGCTGGACGCCCTGGACATCGAGGTGACGGAGCGGCTGCTCCAGGCGGATCTGCGCATCTGGGATCTGGAGGAGACGGAGGACCCGGAGCCGGAGGGCGAGGCCTTTCGCTCGCCGGAGGGCAAATACGTCATCGAGTACCGGTGCGAGGGCGTTGAGCTTCTGGGAATGAAACGGCTCGTGGAATCGCTCTACGCCCGCGACGCCTTTCAGGCCGCCCGCCTGATGGAGGCCGTCCGCTGGGAGCTGCCCAGCGAGCTGGAAGAATCGGCGTATCGCTGGCGGAACGCCCGTCTGGCGGACCTGGGGTTCCCGGACATGGAGGAGGCGCTTTCCTATTTCGCCTACGTCGATCCGAAGGCCGCTCTGCCTGCCATGCGTCCTCCCCGGCTGCTGGAACCTGTGTTCGCCCTGTCGCGGGATGTTCTGCAGAACCGTTTCCTGGAGCGCGCACTGGCCGAAGTGACCGCGGAGAAGCACGAGACCGTCGAGGGTCAGCTCGTCGCCCTGCTCAACGCCGTTCTGGTCGTGGACAAGGTCGCGCCGGGCGATGTGGATGCCGTGGAGGCGGCGCTGGAGCGGGCGCGGGACACGCTGTCTCTGGGGCTCGAACAGGCTGCCTCAGGCGACATTCACGCGGGGGCCCGCATTCTCGAAACGTCCTCGCTCAAGAGGATTTTTCAGGTGGGCGTGAGCCTGGCGCTGAAGCTGCGTTTTCGTCTGGACCGCCTGGCGCGGAACAGGCGCCTGTTTCTTCCCGGCAGCTCCGAGGCGCTCTGGGATGAACCCTGGGCTTCCATTTTCAGGGCCGTCCGCCGCCGCCGTCCCCGTTTTGTCGATTGCCGTGACCTGGCCGAGGTGCCGCTCGATTCGCCGGCGCTTCCCGAGCGCGCCTTCCGCACGCCCGCCGACCTTGCTGCCGCGGAGCGCGAGATTGCCTGCATGGAGCAGCTGACGGACCTGATGGACACTCTGGGCTTCTCTGTGGATTCGATGTCCAGGGTGCTTCGCGAGGCGGGGCTGGAGTCCGAGGCGCCGTTCCTGCGCTTTTCGACACTCTACCTGACTGCTGTCGCCCGCGAGGCAGCCGGTCTGGGCTTCGCCTTCGAGCCTTTCCCGCTGACCAGCCTGTCCGAGCTGATGGCCGAAGTCTTCGAGAAGAGGCCCGACGGCACGCCTGTTCTGCGGCCGGGATTCACTGAGCTTCTGGAGGGCAGACTGCGCCGCCGGGCCGTCGATTTTTCGCCCGCGCATGTCGCTTCTGCTGCCCGCTTTTCCGCGCTGATCCTCGAACGGCTCCGCGATGAGCTGGCCGAACCGTGGGCGCTGGGAACGCTGGGTGAGCTGCGCGCGTTTCCCATGCTGACGGTGGCTGGCTGATGAGGCGCGTTCTGACTTTTTGCCTGCGGGGCGCGCTCGCCTGTCTGCCGCTTCTGCCGATGGCCTCGCCGTCCTGGGCCGCGGAGGGTTCGGAGAGCGGCAGCGCGCAGGTCCGGGTGGGCGTTCTGCCGATTTTGCCCCTGAGCCATGGCATCAAGTCCGGCGCGGGGATGTCTCTCCGGGATTTGTTCGCCGCGGAGCTGGACCGGCGCGGCACGGATTCCTCTTCCCTCAGCGCGTTTCCCATCCTTTTCGACCATCCGGCGGCACCACCCGCTTCGCGCGCCCCTGAAAGTGGTGCTGATGCAGCAGGGAAGGGCGCCTGCGCGTCCTGCGGCGAGTGCCTTGAGCGCGGCGCTCCGGAGCGGGCCGTCGAGCTCTGTTCACGGGCTTTGGCCGAGGTGAACAGTTCTCCGGCTGCAGACGGCGCGATGGAGCGTCAGAAAATTTCTGACAGCTGGGCGGACCTGGCGGTGGCTCTTGCCCAGCGCGGCCGCGATGAGGAGTCGGCCAATGCCCTGCGCCAGGCGGTGCTTCTGTCCCCGGTGTCGCCTCTGACGTGGGAGTCCGGGAGTCCGCGGCTGAGCGCCGATGCCGTGGCAATTCGCAAGTCCCTGAGCGCGGGCGGCGACGCGTCTCTGGAAATCCGCTCGCCCGTCTGCGCCGCGTCCGTCGAGGTTGACGGCGTGTCAGCGGGAGAAGCGCCGGTGCGCGTGGAGGGCCTGCTGCCCGGGCGCCATCTGGTGCGGACGTTTTGTCCGGGCCTGGGGCAGGGCGAGGTGCGGATGGCTGAGGCGCAGCGCAGTGCGCCCGCGTTCGACTTCGGCATCGGCATTCAGGACGACGAGACACGCCTGCTGTCTCTGACCGCGGCCGGGCGCCTCGATGCCGGAACGGCTGCGCTCGCCTCTGAAATTGCCTGGCGTCAGGGCGCGTCCCATCTGCTTGGCGGCCTTCTGGTCCTCAAAGGCGATGACCTGCTGTTTGAGGGCTTTGTCTTCGAGCGGTCGTCGGGCCGCTTTCTGCCGCTTCCCCGGGCATCATTTGGCGCCGAGCTTCTGACCGCCGGCCTGGAGACGGCCCGCTTCATGGAGCAGGCGGCCGCTGTCTTCACCGAGGGAGCGCAGGGAACGGCATCGCTGCGTCCTCCGCCGGCTCCCGCGGTCAGGCGCGTGTCATTTCCCGGCCTCGTGAAGGCTGCTTCCTCTGCCTCAGCGGAAGGCGTTTCCGGACAGCCGTCCTCCTCTCCCAAAACGCGCCGTCCCATCGACCCCCGCCGGGCCTCCGGAAAACTTCGCGACAGGTGAGAGCGCGCGGACTCTTCCTGAAGGTCCTGAAGGAAATGATTCAGCTGCCCTCGGGCTCCGACTTCCGGTCGAGCTTCCGATAGATGGTCCGTGCGGCGATGCCCAGAAGAGCGGCCGCCTGATTCTTGTCCCCGCCCGTGTGTTTCAGCGTCGCGTCGATGACGGTCATCTCCACTTCGTCCATGGGCATGCCGATGGGGATCAGGATGTGGCCGGCCATCAGCTGCGCCCTGCCTCCGCCCAGCTGTTCCGGAAGGTTCTCCACGCCGATGCAGTTTTCCCTGCAAAGGACGACGGCGCGCTGAATCACGTTTTCCAGTTCGCGGATGTTCCCGGGCCAGCTGTAGTTTTCGAGGCGCGCCCTTGCCTCTGGGGTGAAGCCGGTCATGGGCTTCTGATTTTGCAGGGCGTAGCGGCGGAGGAAGTGATCCGCGAGAAGCGGGATGTCCTCCTTCCTGTCGCGCAGGGCGGGCAGCGTGATGGGGACCACGTTGAGCCGATAAAAGAGGTCCGCCCTGAATTTTCCCTCCGCCACCAGCTGTTCCAGGTCGCGGTTGGTGCCCGCCACGATGCGGACATCGACTTTCACCGGACCGCTTCCTCCCAGCCGCTCAATTTCGCGTTCCTGGAGGACGCGCAGGAGCTTGACCTGAACGGCAGGAGAAATTTCGCCGATTTCATCGAGGAACAGAGTCCCGCCTTCCGCCCTTTCAAAGCGGCCCGCCCTGGCGGCGATGGCCCCCGTGAAGGCGCCTCTTTCGTGCCCGAACAGCTCGCTCTCCAGAAGGCTTTCGGGAATGCCGGCGCAGTTGATGGGGATGAACGGTTTCTCAGCCCGGGGGGAATTTTCATGGATGGCCCTGGCGAAGAGCTCTTTTCCCGTCCCGCTTTCACCCAGAAGCAGAACCGTTGCGGGAGAAGGCGCGGCCATCCGCATCATGTCCATCACCCTGCGGAATGCCGGACTTTGGCCGACCAGAACGCGCTCACCGCCGGTCAGCGCTGCCAGTGACGCTTTGAGAGCGCGGTTTTCTGCCACCAGACTGACGCGGTCGAACGCCCGGCGGACGGCATTGAGAAGCTCCTGACGCTTGGGCGGCTTGGTAATGAAGTCATAGGCCCCCTCCTTCATGGCCTTCACGGCGGTCTCCACGGTCCCATAGGCAGTCAGGAGGATGACTTCAGTCTCCGGCCGAACAGCCTTGACCGCCTTGAGCAGCTCCGTGCCCTTCATGCCGGGCATCATCAGGTCTGTGACGAGGACTTCGATGGGCTGCTGGCGGATGACGGCCAGCGCGTCCGTGCCATTGGCCACAGCCATGGTGCCGATGCCTTCGCGTGTAAAAATGCCCTTCAGTGCCTCCAGATTGGCCAGGTCGTCGTCCACCACCAGCAGCCGAACCGGGCCAGGATTGGGACGCGGAGTCTGAGACGGCTGATTTTCCTCGCTCATGTTTTGTCACCTGCCGTGAAGGGGCAAAGGCCTCTGCTGAAAGGCTTTCGGAATGGCTGCCGTGACACCGCAACCCATTGAAAACAGAAGAGTTTTTTCATTTCAGAATACCGGCGGTTTCTCCCGGGAAATTCCTTGAAATGGCAATGCCAGCACCCAAAATGCCCGCTTTTTTCGTTACCCCGGAGCACCCCAAAGGACACACGCCGCTATGAAAACAAGGATTCTTTCGAGGATTTTCCCGGCTTTCGTTGCACTTCTGTTCCTCTTGGCGTTCGCCCCCCTGGCTCTGGCCGCCGAAGCCGCGGGGCAGATGTTCGTCCACGTTCTGGATGTCGGTCAGGGAGACGCCATCCTCATCCGCTCGCCCGCCGGCAAGAGCGTCCTCATTGATGCGGGGACGCCCGAATCGACGCAGTCGCTGCTCAAGCGTCTGAACGAGCTGGTGAAGGGCCCCCTCGACATGATCATCATGAGTCACCCCCACGCCGACCACATCGGCGGCATGACCGAAGTCCTGCGCAAGAAGGGCGCGAAACTCTTCCTGGACCCCGGCTTTGACCATGCCTCCAAGATGTATGCGGACATGGTGTCGGCCATCGAGGAACTGGCGATTCCCGTCCGTCTGGGCCAGGCGGGCCGAAAGATTGACATCGGCGGCGGCGCTTCTCTGGAAATTATTTCCCCCGCTCTGCCTTTCTTCAAAAACACCCGCTCCGACGCGAACGCCAACAGCATCGTGTCCATTCTGACCTACGGGAAGACCTCATTCTTCCTGGCTGCTGACTCCGAGGCCGAGACCGAGCAGGGCATCCTGAAGCGCATCGTGAAAGAGCAGGGGCGCTCCATTAAATCGACCGTTTACAAGGTCGCCCACCACGGCAGCCGCCACGCCTCCAGCGAAGAGATTCTCGCCGAAATTCAGCCGGAGATTTCCGTGTTTTCCTGCGGCGCGGGCAATCGCTATGGCCATCCGACCCCCGAGGCGATCAGCCGCGTCATGAAGGCCGGCTCCAAGGTTTACCGGACGGATGAAAACGGCGAGGTCACCATCGTCAGCGACGGCAAGAAGGTGAAGGTCCAGACCGAGCGCGGCGGCGAGAGCAAGACGATGCCAGTTGTTGAGAGCGACGATCCGAATGCAGCCAAGGGCTTTGTCGCCTCTTCCAAGGGCAAGACCTTCCACGCGGCCAGCTGCAAGAACGGCAAGAAGATCGCGCCGGGCAACAGGGTCAAATACGCCACGCTGGAAGAGGCCATGGCCACGGGGAAGCATCCCGCGAAGTGCTGCCTCAAGGACAACGGCCAGCCCAAGGAAGAGGGCGGCATGAAGGCCGCGCCTGGAGGACACGCCGCTCAGGCGTCTGACAGCATGTCTCTGAATTCGGATTCTGAACCTCAGCTTCCGGGAGAGGGCGCCTCGATTTCCGGCGGCTATGTGGCCAGCAAGAATTCCAAGAAGTTCCACTCGGCCAGCTGCAAGAACGGCCAGAAGATCAAGGAATCGAACCGCGTCGTCTTCAAAACCCGCGATGAGGCCGTCGCTTCCGGCCGCACGCCAGCCGGCGACTGCAAACCCTGAGTTTTTTCACCAACCCGCAGCATTCCCTCCGGCCAACACAGGCTGGAAACAGACAGAGGAGACAGCAACATGGCCAGCAGTGCGTTTATTGACCGGATTGAAGGCTCTCAGGCCGTCCTGCTCATCGATGACAAGGAAGTGGTCGTTGCCAGAAAGACCCTGCCCAAGGGCGCCAAAGAAGGTGTCTGGCTGACCCCCGACCTCAAGGCCATCGATTTGGAGATGACCGAGAAAATTAAGGCCGAGACGGCAGCCCGCCGTGCCCGGCTGATGGCCGATGACGATGGCGGCGATTTCGCCCTGTGACGGAACAGGCCGCTGATGAAAAAGGCATCCCGGCATCGGGGTGCCTTTTTTCGTGTCCGGCCCTGGTGTTCCCCGCGCCTCACAAGCGCTGGCTGAAAGCTGATGAATGTCATGTCGGGACGGTGAGCGCCGTCTTCCGCGCGTTTTTTGAGAGGTTTTGAGATGCCGCTTCCTGTCTTTCTCCGTCACCCGGCCACAGCTGTTCCCGCGTCCTGTCGGCGCATTCCCGCGCTCTTGCTCGCGGGCCTTTTGGCGATCCTGTTCGGATGCAGCGGCAGCGCAGTGCGCACCGGTGAGGCCGCAGCAGTTTCCGGAGGCAGCACACCTGCCGCGGCGGCGCCAAAGTCCGCTGCCGGCGGCGGCGAGATTCCCAAGTCCCGGGAAGCTCTCGTCCAAAAGCTCCTGGCCGCGGGCGATGAGTGGTTCGGTCTCTATGTCCTGGGAAAAAAGACCGGGGTCATGTCAACCAGCGCGGCCAGAGAGACGCGGGACGGGCGCGATGTCCTCGTGGTTCGAAGCGAGACGGAGCTCCAGGCTGCTGTCGGCTCCAGGAAGATTCAGCGGAAGGTCATCGGCGAGCGGGTTTACGAACTGGCCGGCAGCGGGCGGCTGCTTTCGCTTCGCGAGGAGAAGCAGGGGGACGGCGGGGGTGAAATTCTGGTGGGAACCTGCCGTGGCGATGGGCTGGAAATCGTCAGGACGCCTCAGGGCGGAAAGCCCGAGAGCAGACTGCTTCCGCCCACTGGTGAAAATCTCGATGCCGCGCTGGCCGCGGGAAAGGTTCTGGAAGACGGCGCGCCGGTGACGGTGACCGTTTTCGACACGGAAACTCGAATGGCCGACAAGCCCCGGACCATTTCGCTGGTGAAGCGGCAGAAGATGATTCTGGCGGGCGTCGAGACGGAGGTGGCAGAGCTTTCGGTTTCAGAAGAGGACAGCCGGATGCAGGAAACCGTGCAGGTCCTTCCCGACGGCCGCATTCTGGAAATTCGCTACGGCGGCGTTCTCTTGGCCAAGGCGGAGCCTGAAGAGCTGGCCAAGCGCTACGGATCCATCGAGGTCTTCTCTTCGACGCGGATTGTCCTGGGGGACGGCGGGAGCGCCCAGAAACTGCCCGCGGCATTTCGCCAGTCGCTTCAGCCCGTTGTTTACGCTGTCGAGGGGCTGCCCGCCGCCTACTGCACCGAGGGCGACTGGCAGTCCTGCAAGATGCCGTCTGAGCCGAAAGCGCCGGGGGAGAAGCCGTCCGCTTCCTTCGCGGAAATGACCGTTGCCCCTGCCGTTCCTGCCCGGAAGCTCTCGCTTCCCCTGTCCAAAGATTTCATCGAGGCCAACGAACTGGCCAAATGGCTGGCGCCCACCCACGCCATCGAGTCGGACAATCCCAAGGTTCAGGCGCTGGCCCGCGAGGCGGTGGACGGAACGTCGGACGTGTTTGAGGCGTCGTCCAGAATCGCCATGTTCGTCTATCGCTTCCTCGAGAAGAGCTACGGCAATTCCAGCGACAGAAGCACCCGGGTCATTGAGCAGAAAAAAGGCGACTGCACAGAGCACTCTCTGCTGTTCACGGCCATGGCCCGTGCCGCGGGAATCCCTGCTCGGGGACTCAGCGGGCTCGTTTACATGGATTCGGGCGACGGCGTGCCTGCCCTCTATTGGCACCAGTGGGCGGAGATTTACGCCGGACGCTGGATTCAGGTTGACCCAACCTTCGGCCAGCCTGTGGCGGATGCCGGTCACATCGCCTTTGGAACGGAAGGTCAGAGTGATGTCGCCGCTCTGTTCGGCCAGCTGAAAATCCGCGTTCTTCGGGGCGCGGAGCCGTCCGCTGAGTGAGTGCTGATTCATCGTCCGGAAGCCGGTTCTGGTGCCGCCGCTCAGAGGCCCGTTCTGTTGACCCGGAAAATCCGGACGCTTAGAGGCGCGCGCCATGATTTCCTCAATGACTGGATTCGGAAGCGGTCGGTCATGCGGAGGGGACGCCGAGTTCTCGGTGGAACTCCGTTCGGTCAACCACAAGTTCTGCGACGTCAAACTCCGCATGCCGTTTGAGCTGAGCCCGCTTGAGGGTGAGCTGGTGCGCTTCATCAAGGAGCGCATTGCCCGGGGTTCTATCGACGTCTCCATCAAGCGTCCGAAGGCGGCGTCCGAGGGCATTTCGCTCGTCGTAAACCAGAAGCTGGCCGCGGATTATCTCGAGGCCGCCAACGCGCTCGCCGCGTCTTTGGGGGTGCAGCCTGTCGCCGACATCCGCTCGCTGCTCAGCGTCGATGGCGTCATCGTCAAGGAGACGCAGCCGCTGGACCTGGACGCTCTCAAGGTCCCCCTGTTTGCCGCGCTGTCCCAGGCCATTGACGCTCTGAAAAACATGCGCCGCAGAGAGGGTGAAGCCCTGCGGGATGACCTGCTTGGACGCCTCAAGTTCATTCAGGAGCGCGTGGCCGTCATTAAGACGCTGACGCCACAGACAGTGGAGAGCTACCGCCAGAGGCTGGACGAGCGGATTGCCGAACTGACCAAAGGCATTCCGCTGGATCCCCAGCGCCTTGCTCAGGAAGTGGCACTGTTCGCCGACAAGGTTGACGTCGCCGAGGAGACGACGCGTCTGGACACGCACCTGAGGGCCTTTGAGGGAATGCTGCGCTCAGATGAGGCGGTGGGGCGGAAGATGGATTTCCTGATTCAGGAAATTAACCGCGAGGTGAACACCATCGGCTCCAAGAGCCAGTCCACGGATGTCGCTTCGCTTGTCATCGAGCTGAAGGCCGAAATCGAACGCGTCCGGGAGCAGGTTCAGAACATCGAGTAGCGCCTGCGGCGTCCGGAAAATTTTCCGCTTTTCATTCGGTCATTCGGGCCAGTGCGCGCCCGGGAGGTTTTTAGGATGGACCCCATTCAGGAGGCTCTGCGGCCTCATCCCGGAGTTCTGCTCATTCTTTCCGCGCCATCTGGTGCGGGAAAAACAACCCTAGCCCGCCGCCTGGGCGCGGAGCTGGGCGAGGACGGCCTTTTTTCGGTCAGCTACACGACCCGTCAGCCGCGCGGAGCCGAGCGCGATGGCGTGGACTATCACTTCGTGGACAGGGCGGCCTTCCAGACGATGATTGACGCCGGTGACTTTCTCGAATGGGCCGAGGTCCACGGAAACTTCTACGGGACGCATCGCAGCTATGCGGAGGCCGCTGCCGGCAAAAAGGCGGTCATTTTCGACATCGACGTTCAGGGCGGAGAGCAGTTCAAAGCGCGCCATCCAGAGGCTGTCAGCGTGTTTATCCTGCCTCCCTCGATGGAGGAGCTGGAGCGCCGGCTTCGGAGCCGGGGAACAGACTCGGACGAGGTCATCGCCCGGAGGCTGGCGGCCGCTCACCGTGAGATTGAGCGCGGGATGCAGTGCTACGACTGCGCGATAGTAAACGACGACCTCGACAGAGCTTATGATGACCTAAGCGCTGTCGTCCGTGCCTCGAACCTGCGCCTTCTGTCTCGCTGATCTCTGCTTTTTGAGAGGCGTTTTTCGAGGTGTGGAAAAAAAGTGAGGTGGGAAAAAAAAGTTGTTGACAGGGCAGGGG
>DBXV01000011.1:0-76370 GCA_002309695.1 Myxococcales bacterium UBA1203
GTCCGCTCCTCGGTGCGCACATGAAACGCCGCCGCCAGCCGGAAAATGAGATAAAACATTGTTTTATAATGATTTTCGTCCTGCTTTTCCGCGTCGTAGGGAATGGAGCTGAAAAAGGAGCGCAGGAGATTCATTGCTTTGTCAATGTCCCGATCTTCCAGCGCCATGATTAATTTGACCAGAAATGCCTCATTATTATTTACCGTCGTTTTTGAATAATACGGCATGAGGCCGCGCAGAAATCCGATGCGCACTTCTTCATTTGGAAATCCCAAAGTATAGATATTTTCCCGGTTTGCTTTAATCGTCAGATAACCGCTCTGATACAATACAGGAATAGGCGTTTCGGCAGTCTCGGTGGGAACATTGAACATCATTTCACTGGCAGCAAATCCCTCTAATTCCTCCGGCCGCAGTGTGTATTGACTGACCATTTCCGTCAGATGCGTGGGCGTGCCCGTCGCGAACCAGTAATTGCCGACTTCCTTTTTGCTCAATGCCAGTAAAAGGCTGAATGGATTGTAAATATCGGGACAGTTTTTGGTGAAATGATACCCGTCATACCAGTATTTCAGCTGCGCGACGGTTTCATCGAAGTTTTTTTTCTGTGCATCGGCCATATTTTGAATTTCGGGTTTCAATTCTGTCAGCAGCTCATCTTTGGTAATGCCGCAGATGCCCGCGTATTTGTCGTCCATGCTGATGATATTCAGATTATTCAATTCACTGAAAATGCTCAGCTGGCTGAATTTTGTGATTCCCGTCAGGAATACGAATTTCAGATGCGCGTCGCAGGCTTTCAGCGGGCTGTAAAAGTCGCGCAGCATATTGCGCATTACTTTGAATGTTTCATTGTCCACCAATGTGTCCAGAAGCGGCGCGTCGTATTCGTCAACTAAAACGACGACTTTTTGTCCCGACTGCGCATGTGCATTTTCAATGAGCCATTTCAGTCGTATGCTCGGCTTTTCTGCATTCGGCGCCCGGCCGTAAATTTTTTCGTATTTTTCCAGAATTAAATTCAGACTCTCCTTTAAGGTTTCAAGGTCAGTATATTTTGAACCGCTCAAATCAAATCGAAATACAGGATATTCAATCCAATCCTTTTCCAGTTTAGAAATGGCGAGCCCCTCAAATAATTCTTTCCTGCCCAGAAAATACGCTTCCATTGTTGAAATCAGGAGCGATTTTCCAAAGCGGCGCGGACGGGAGAGGAAATAGCACTTTCCCGATGTAGCCAGCTTGTAAATGTATTCCGTCTTGTCGATATAAATGGCATTCAGGTTCCGCAGTTCTTCAAACGTCTGTATGCCAATCGGAAAATAGCGCTCTTTGGAGGTGTGCTCGGACATCGCTTGATCCTGCAATTTGGAGGAAAATCGGGTAATTTTATAATAAAAAATCAGCAATTCGTCAAGAGGGGAAAACAGGATAACGCATGTATTATGGAAATATAATAAGCATAAATTTAATGTCAGAATAATAATATATTTGCGGAATATGTTTAATAATCTGTTCAAAAATAATGAGTGGCCCCAGTTGAACGCCTTGACAAGCCGCGCGGCCTTCGCCTCTAAGGCGCGCTTTTTTTTCGAGGGGGGGATTCACCGGGGATTCATTTACGTTCCGGAGGAGCGAAGGCGATGAAAGTTCTGGCGGGAGACATCGGGGGCACCAAGACCGCGCTGGCCATTTACGACGACGGAAAGCTGATTCGGCGGGACACGCTGCCCAGCGCGGAATTCCCCTCGCTGGAAATCCTGGTGGAAAAATTTTTGAGCGCTGACGTCCGGCCTCATCGCGGCCATGGCATTGCCGCGGCCTGCTTTGGCATCGCGGGGCCCATCAACGCCGACCAGACCTGCCGCGCCACCAATCTCCCCTGGTTCATCGACGCCAGAGTTCTGTCTCACGCGCTGTCGATTCCCAAAACGCTTCTCGTCAATGACTTCCACGCGCTGTCCGTCGGCATCACCTGCCTGCCCGATTCCGATTTTGAGCCGCTGAGTAGCGCGCCGGCGAACGAGAATGGTCCCTGGGCTGTCATCGGCGCGGGCACGGGCCTGGGCGAGGCCGTTCTGACGAAGCGGGAGGACGGCGGCTTCAACGTGATTTCGTCCGAGGGCAGCCACGCTGATTTTGGTCCCCGGAACGAGCTGGAGATTGACCTGCTGCGCTTTCTCACTCAGCGCCACGGCGGCCACGTCTCCTACGAGCGCATCGCCTCAGGCTCCGGCCTGCCCGACCTCTATGATTTTCTGCTCAGCCGCGGCGTTCAGCCCTCCAAAACTGTCGCCGACGAGGCTGCGCAGAAGGATGCGCACATCGCCGCGATTGTCTCCGGTCACGGCATGAAGGGCGACGATGACCTGTGCGTCCAGGCGCTCGACCTGTTCGTCTCCGTTTACGGCGCGGCCGCGGGCAATCTGGCGCTGACGGTGATTCCCCGCGGCGGTCTCTATGTGGCGGGCGGCATCTCGCCCAAAATTCTGCCCAAGCTCAAAGACGGCACGTTCATGCGGGCATTCCGCGACAAGGGCCGTCTGAGCCACGTCGTGAGCGGCATCCCGGTGAAGGTCGTGCTCAACGCGGACGCGGGGCTCATCGGCGCCGGCGCCATTGCTCAGAAACTTTGATTTTGGCTTTGGCGTCGGCGGCGGACGGACGGGACGGCGGAGAGGCGCGGCATGTTTTCCGACGAAGTGATTCAGCTTCTGGACTCGGGTGCGGCATCTGTGGGTGCGGCGCTTCTTCCCGGGCAGGCCGACCGGCTGCTGCGCTTTCTGGAGCTTCTGCTGACGTGGAACCGCAAGATAAACCTCACGTCCATCACCGACCCGGCGGAGGCTGTGGAGCATCACCTGATTGACGCGCTGGCGACCGCGCCTTCTGTCGCCGGCCTCAGGTCCGTCATGGACATCGGCAGCGGCGGCGGCATTCCCGGGATTCCTCTGGCCATCGTCCATCCAGAACAGCAGTGGGTGCTGGTGGAGACGGTGGGCAAGAAGGTCGGCTTTCTCAAGGCGGCCGCCGGGGCGCTGGGGCTCAAAAATGTCCGCGCGTTTCAGGTGCGGGCCGAGGGCCATCCGGCGAAGGAAGCGCTTCCTCTGTGCGAGGGCGCCATTTCCCGCGCGTTCAGGGCGGGTCCCGAGTGGTTTGAGCTCGCCCGGCACTATGTGACGGGGCCGCGCGCGGTCATCGCCATGCTGGGGGCAGGGACGGACGCGGGTGAGCTGGCCGCCGGCATTCCGGGCCTTCTGGACATCCGCATCCGTGACTATCGGCTGCCGGCCTCACAGATTGCCCGTCAGATTCTGCGCGCGTCTGTTTCTCCGGATGCGCAGGAGGCTGCGTCTCTGTGAAAAACGCACAAGGTATGGAGGCATCGGTCATCCGGCGGATGGCAGGCCGGAATTTTTGGTAAAACGCTTCGCTCAGCGTACTCTGCCGCTGATTGGACTTTTTTGGGGGGGAGTTTGTTTCTGGCATCAGATTTCGCAGTTTTTTCGGGAGACAGCAGAATGGAACGACATATTTCGGGGCGCTTTTTGGCCGTCTGCGCGTCTGCATTTCTGGCGGTGTCCGGAGTGACGGGATGCGGCGAAGACACACTGACAATTCAGCAGCCGTCCGGCGAGACGGAGGACGCGGGCCAGCCGGGCGGCGGCGAGATTGAAATTCCCACTCCGGTGATTGAGACGGACGCCGGCGACCTTGTCGATCACGACGAAAATAACGACGACTGGGTGGATCAGGTCGATGAGGATGAGGAGGGAGAGGACGACAAGGCGTCCTGTCCGAAATTCTGTACGGAGGGTGAATTTACGTGCATCGGCGGCAGCCTCTATGAGTGCGGCAAGGGAACTTACGGCAGCAAAGAATGCAGTAAAATGTGGCTGCTGAAGGAGAACTGCTCCGACAAAAATATGTATTGCGACAGCGCTGCTCATTCGTGCGCCGCCTGCACCGAAACCTGCGCGGACAATTCCATGAAATGCGCGGGCAATGATTTGATGCAGTGCGTTTCAGACGGCCGCGGCTGCGCTTCGTGGGTGGTCTCCAAGACGTGCGGCGCCAATGAAATCTGCGACAGAGTGACGCTTTCCTGCGCATCCACGGGCGCTCAGTGCGTGGACGCCTGCACTTTGGGCGGCAAGAGATGCAACGGCAGAATTGTTCAGGAATGCGTCCGGTCGTCGATGGGCTGCACCGTCTGGCAGACGAATAAAACCTGTTCGAGCGAGCAGGTCTGCGACACCGCTTCCAATGAGTGCAAAACCGCCGCGGACGGCAGCAAGCCGTTTTCCATTGTTTTGATTCCCGACCCTCAGAATTATACGCGCGAGAAGAGTGTCGGGTATTCCTCATCAGAAAAAGAAAAAAATATCTATTATCAGGAAATGAAGTGGATTGTTGATAATAAGGAGGCAAAGAATATCCAGTTCGTTCTGCATATGGGCGATATTACAGAGAAAAATAAACTGGGGCACTGGAACGTTTCCAAGCGCGCGCAGGATTTACTGGACAACAACAATATTCCCAACAGCATTTCTACGGGCAATCACGATTACAAGCATACAGAGTATTCCGGCGAAAATAAATTTGGCCGCCGTGAATTAACGAAGTTCGGCGATTATTATAATGAAGCGCGCTACGCGGGAAAGAGCTGGTTCCGCGGATTTTATAATACAGGAAATATGTACGCCACCTTCAGCGTCGGCCGCATCAATTTCCTGGTTATTGCCCTGGAATACGCGCCGCGCAAAGATTCCCTCTGCTGGGCGGACAATCTGGTCCGTCAATATCCCAATCACCGCGTGATTGTGACGACGCACGGCTATCTGACGCGCGGCGCTACGGCCAACGCAACCGGAAAGTATGCCGGCAACGATACGTATGTTGAATTTGGTGCCGGCGGTCAGCAGGTTTTTGACGAATTTGTTCGCCGCCATCCCAATATCATCATGGCTGCGGGCGGACACGTCTTCGGCAGCGAACATCGGGAGCGCCAGGGGCTCAATAAAAATAAAATTCAGGAAATCCTGAGTGATTATCAGGGCGAACTTCCGAACGGCTGCGACCATGCGACGGACGCGGGCAATGGCTGGCTGCAAATCATTGAAATTGACCCCACCAAAACAAAAAACAATGCCGAGTCCTATGTGGTCAAAGTGAATGGCGGAACGGAAACATTCCAGTGCAGCAGCGGCGATCACAATTATTATGAAAAAGAGCCGGATGGCATGCACCACCAGTGGACATTTACGCTCGACCTGACGGGCTCTTCTGCCACTTCCAACAGTTATACGACGGGCGGCAGCAATGCCTTTGATGTGCGCGACATCAATGCAGACACAACGGGCGTTCAGGCGCATCCGGCCGTTGCGGTGAATCGTTCCACGGGCGATTTCGTGGCCGTCTGGGAGGACGATTCCAGCGCCGAGGACGGCATTCTGGGCAGCAGCGAGGACTGCGATCAGGACTGCAAAGACAGCCTGGGCGCTGAAAGGGGCCGCGGCAACCGCGATATTAAGGCCCGAATTTTCTGCGCTTCCGGATGCAGCAGCATTCCTGAATTTACGGTCAATAAAAAGACGAAGGGCGACCAGCTGAATCCCGACGTGGCCATCAATAAACACGGCAATTTCGTGGTCGTCTGGCAGAATGACAAGAGCGGTATCGGCAATTATCAGGTTTATGCCCGCGGATTCAGGAGCAATGGTCAGGGCGATCTGTTCGACCAGAACAGCGCTGAAGCGGACAAGCAGGTGACGGTGGTGGTCAATACGGTGGCCTCCGGCCAGCAGACGATGCCCGCAGTTGCACTGGCCCACAGCGGCAAATTCGTGGTGGCCTGGCACGACAAGCGGAAAGCGAGCAAGCCCGCGCAGGTCTTTATCCGCGGCCTGGACAGCAAGAATATGACGTGCGAGGTGGAGGACGACTGCAAGTCCAGCTCGTCTTACGTGGGGAAAGCATTCTTTGACCAGAAGAATGTATTGGATTCGGCAGACGCGGACAAAGGCCCTGCCACAGAGCCCGATATTGCCATGGACAAAGACGGCAATTTCGTCGTCGTCTGGGCCGACGATCAGGACAATAACGGCAAATATACCATTAAGGCACGGCGCTTTAAGGCAGACGGCAGTGCCAATGGAAAGGTCTTTACGATCGCGGCTCCCTCCTCGTCCTCCAGCTACCGCAAGCCCTCGATTGGCATGGACAAAAATGGCAATTTTGCCGTCGCGTGGGTGGATACAGCCGATAATAAAGTGATGACGGCGCATTTCACTTCGTCCGCGACCACGCCGCAATATGGCCCCGCGAGCGTCAGCAAATATACGGATAAATCGGGCAAGGTCAGCGTTTGCCTCGATAACAACAGCACGGCGCATTACGCGTGGCACGCCGACTCGAAGAAATATACGGATGTTATTCTCAGCCGCTCGTTTAAGTTTGGCTCAAGTAAGGGCGATGCCACTATCGGCGACATCAATGTCGTCAACAGCCACTCTTCCACGGGACATCGCTCCATGCCCGACATCGGCTGCACTGGCGCCGGAGCGACGTATCACGTCTGGGAAAACAGCGTCATTTACAAAGACCAGGAGAATGCCAGCAAGGAAGAAAAAGCCGCCCGCCAGGAAATTTACGGGCGCGGCTATGATGCGGAGTAAGCAGCTTCATTTGTCATAAAACGCTATATAAAATCCCCGGTCTGATGGAGTAAAAAGCCAGCAGATCGGGGATTTTTGAAAAGAAACTTGCGTTTTTTGGGAGTTTGTTGTAGCAGTTTCCGTCTTTTTTTCTGCCGCCGCTTTTTCAGGGCGGTATTTCACCCAGCAGCCGGAAATTTCTCCGGCTTTTTTAGTGAGGAAGGGACAATGACAAAGTCAGACGTGTTGGCGGAAAAAGTGCGGGGGGGGGGGCATATGTAGTATAGATGTTTCCCAAAAGATTCATCACAGATTCTTCAAGTCCATTTCTATTTTAATTTCAGTATTTGCATTTACGGTTGCGGGGGCCGCCTGCGGCGGGTCGGATAAAAAGGATAAGCCGGCGGATGCCGATGCGGGCATTATTGAAGACGCCGGAATTATTGAGGACGGCAGCGTCGTCGGTGAAGATGCCGGCGTTGACGAATGCGAAGCGGGCCATTTCGGCGCAAATTGCGACCCGTGTAATTGTCAGCATGGCGTCTGCGATGACGGCAAAGCGGGCAATGGTCAGTGCAAATCCTGCGACGAGGGCTGGGATATTGCCGCCAACTGCGCTGAATTAGCGGACGGATATATTTCCGATAAAGCGGGCAATGCCTATAAGACCGTCGCTCTTGGCGGCCATACCTGGATGGCCAAAAATATGGCTTATCAGGCGGAAGACATTACCTGTTATGCCAATACAGAGGCGGATTCCGATTTCGTGAAAAATTACGGCTGCCTCTATTCCTGGAAAGACGCGAAAAAGGTTTGTCCCGATGGCTGGAAACTGCCGGGCAAAGATGAATTGAATGCGCTTTTAACGGCTGTCGGCGGCGCCAATGAAAACGGCGCGCAGAAATTGCGCGACGCCAGCTGGGAAGAAGGCCTGGGCTCTGACGGCTTTGCGGCGCTGCCCTCGGGTATATACTACGAGGACAACGTCACCAGTGAATACAGGAATTTCGGCGCGCAGAGCACATTCTGGGGCCTGACGCTGACCAGCGGCAATGCGGATATTCTGTTTTTGTCGGGCAGCAGTGCCGAATTGAATACCAGCAATATAGGCGATGTCGTCCATATGGTGTATGGCCGCTCGGTTCGCTGCGTCAAAGCCGACTGCGGGGACCACAGCGCGTGGGACAGCGTCGAGGAAGCATGCGTCTGCACGGGCAATTTCAGCGGCGAGAATTGCGATGAATGCAAGGAAGGCTGGGACATTGCCACGAACTGCACTACCTGCAAAACCGGCTGGACTGGCGATAATTGCGTCGAAGTAAAATGCGTTCACGGCACGACCGACGCGCAAACCGGCCACTGCGAGGAAGGCACCTGCGACCCGAGATATACCGGCGAAGACTGCAACCAGTGCAAAGCCGACGGCACGCAGGGAACCCTCATCGACACCGAGGACAACAATAAGAGCTACAAGACCACAATTGTCGATTGTCAGGAATGGATGGCCGAGAATATGGCCAGGGTTCCCGCCAGCGGAACATATTATCATGTCAATGGCGGTGAGCGTTACGATGCCACCTATGGTCTCCTCTATGACTGGGATACGGCGCGGCATATTTGTCCCGAGGGATGGAAACTTCCGTCGAAACAGGATTTTGATGCGCTTCTGACATACGTCGCCACGGATGACCCCGATGATGTCAATCGCTCGAAAAACCTGCGGGCCAGCAGCTGGGAGGAGGGCGCTGATACCGTTGGATTTGCGGTTCTGCCTGCCGGCGCCTACGACGCAAATTACGGCTATACCTTCGGCTCAGAGGCCGTATTCTGGTCGAGCACGGAGCTGCAGGACAGCGCCTCGGATGCCTGGGACCTTTATTTCGACACCACCGAAGGCAATACCAACTGCAACGAAAAGTACAAAGCCTTCTCCGTCCGCTGCATCAGAAAGGCTGTCGCGGCGGAATAATCAATTAGTATAGCTGATTGAAATGCGACAGCCCTCCTCCGATACGTAATACAAATGTATTGGGGGAGGGCTGTTTGTTTGTGGGGGACACCCAAAAATTTCCCGGGGTTAGGCTTCAATCACCCCGGTATTATGTCAGAACGACGCCGTATTTCAAATAATCAAATAAAATAAAAAACGCCCCTCCAAATGTATGTTTGGAGAGGCGTTTTGTTTTTGTTCGAATTTATTTCATTCAGAATGACTGAACGATTTTACACGGGCTTTCCGCAGGCGTTGCAGAACTTGGCACCTGCCGCCAGGTCGGCGCCGCACTCGCACTTGGCCGGCCCCTGAGGCTTGCCGCAGCTGCTGCAGAACTTGGCGCCGGCGGGAAGCTCGGCACCGCAGGCGCACTTGATGGTGGGGGGCGCGAGCGGCTTGCCGCACTGGTTGCAGAATTTTCCGGGAGCGGACGGCTGACCGCAGCTGGGGCAGGTCACCTGCTGAGGCGCCTGCTGCTGCGCACCCTGCTGGAACATGTTGTTCACCATGCCCATGCCCATGCTGAGGCCGATGCCCGCCATGGCCGCGCCGGAGCCCTCGCCGCCCTTCGCCAGGCCCTTGCCCGCGCCGCGCATCATCTCAACCTGCGCCAGCTGTGCGTACCTGGGGTCGCCCGCCATCTGCATGCGGCGCTGATCGTCGGCGATGGCCATGTTCAGCTTGTTCAGCTGCGCCTTGTCTTCGTCGCTGATGGACAGCGTGAAGTTGCCGAAGCGGACGATTTCGAGACCGTATCCGTCAACCTCGGGCTTCACCTGCTTGAGGACGGCCTCGGACAGCTCCAGCTTGCTCGCCGGATTCAGCATCTTGTTCAGAGACCAGCCCTGCGCGGACAGCTCGCCGAAAGCGTCGGACATGAACTTGAGCAGGATCTGTTTGAACCAGTCGAGGAAGGCGTTGTTGTTGTGCATCTCCCGGCCGCTGCCCACGCTGCCGAAAATCAGCTTCGCGGGATCGACGACCTTCACGGAGAAGTCACCAAAGACGCGGGCGTCGCACATCATCTGCGTCACGGGGTCGGTGATGGTTCCCAGCTGGCCGCCGAACTTCACGCCGGTAATTTCGCGGGTGGAGACGAAATAGAGCTCCGCGATGAACAGGTCGCCGCCTGTAACCTTTTCGAGAAGGCTCGACAGGAAGGGAATGTTGTTCGTTTCCAGACTGTGAACGCCGGGCCCGAGCGTGCCGACCACCTGTCCGTTTTTGACGAAGACGGCGCACTCGTCCGGCTGACAGGTGAGCTGGGTGAGCGTCCGGATGTTCTTCTCCGGATAGCGGTAGATGATGTTGGTGCGCGCCTCGTCGCTGCGGGCAATGAAATTGCGCTTGGCTTCACTGAAAAATCCCATGTCGTTGTCTCCATTCTGCCTGGGGCGGTTACGGTGAGTTTTGATGGCCCGGGGTGGGCATCGGCGGCGGCGTATAGGGGGGCCGTCGGGGTTCCTTCAAGTTGCGGCGGCGCACGAATGGCCATTCATCCGGCGATGGCAAATCCGGAACGAAAAATTTCAGACCGGCCCGGTCGGCAAAGGCAAAAGGACAGAGTCTGACGACTGAAACGGAGCAGCTGCGCCCGGTTCAGTCCCGATTCCGTCCTTTGGCCGCCATGGCACGCTGAATTTCCAGCCGCGTCTCCCGCTCCTTGATGTCCTGGCGCCGGTCCACCGTGTTTTTTCCTTTGGCGAGGCCGAGAGCCACCTTGGCCCAGCCGTGCCGGAAGTAGAGCTCCAGCGGAATCAGGGCGTAGCCGCGCTCGGCTACCTTCTGCGACAGCCGGTCGATTTCACGCCGCTTGAGAAGCAGCCGGCGCGTCCGCAGAGGGACGTGCCCCAGAATGGACGCGGCCGAATACGGCGAGATGTTGAGGTGATGGAGAAAGATCTGGCCGTTTTCGGGCATGGCGTAGCTGTCCGACAGACTGGCTCTGCCGTCGCGGAGGCTTTTGACCTCGCTGCCCATCAGTTCGAGCCCCGCCTCGATGGTCTCCTCGATGGCGTAGTCGTGCCGCGCCTTCTTGTTGCGGGCGATGACGACCACGTCTTCCTTCGGCGCATTTGTGCTCATGGATGGCTCTCCCCCAATGCCGGGAATGCTGTCGGGCGCTTCGCGCGCGCCGTCTGGCTCAATGACGAATGACGAACGATGAAGGGGTGAAGATGAAAAAGGTGAATCGGGGGCGGTGCGGCTAGCCGAAAAATGAAGCCTGTGGACAGTGAAAAATCAGCGCGTCCGGCCTTCGGTTTCCGGCGCAAAGCAGACGCGGCTGCCAAGCCCCTCGCCGAGCAGATCGAGTTTCGCGGGCCCCATGCCGCGGACGGCGGCGAACTCTCTCAGTGAACTGACGGCGCCCTTGTGCAGACGGTGGCCGTGAAGACGCTCCGCCAGCACGGGACCGATGCCGCGGATGGACTCAAAGTCGGCGGCGTCCAGCTCGTTGACGAAGACGGGAAGCCCCAGAAGCAGACTGGAAGGAAGCGGCCAGTGGCATTGACGATCCGCAGCCTCTGCGGTGGGGACATCGTCGTCATTGGCTTCATCGAAGCACTGGATGGCGGGCGATGCGGTCTCTTCGTCCGGCAGGATGCGAACGGCGCCGTCTTCCAGGACACCGCGAAAATTCGTGGGGAAGAAATCCGGCGGCCCGCGAACGAGAGAAGCCGCAGTCAGCACGGCGAGAAAGGCCAGAACTGACGCAAATTCGCGGGCGCGGTGTCCTGGGGAACGGCGGCGAAGGCTTCGCTGGTCGCTCTTCATGGATGGGCTCCGAAGGCGAGGGAAAAGCCTTCACTGAGAACGCCATGAATCGCCCCGGCAAGAGGCTCACGCGGGCTCACCCGTTTTTGTCTGCGCATCTGCGCCGGAAGTGCTGGGGGGAACGGAGACGCGCTGACAGCGGATGAGGCTGACGCGGCGCGCAGTCCGTTCCTCAACGGTCAGAAGACAGCCGCCGACGAAGAGCTTTTCGCCGGCTTCCGGGATGCAGCCGGACAGGTAGCTCATCAGGCCCGACATGGTTTCGCAGGGCTCCTCAGAGGCGAAGCGGACGCCCAGCTTCTGCTCCACGGCAGAGACCTGCGCGTCTCCGCGAATGATGAACGTCCCGTCTCCCTGCGGCTCAATCTCGGCGGGGCCGTCTTCCGTGTACTCGTTGCGGATTTCGCCGACGATGGTCTCCAGCAGGTCCTCCAGAGTGACGACGCCCAGAAAGCCGCCGTATTCATCGACGACGATGGCCATGTGGATGCGCTTCTTCTGCATGACGCGCAGCAGGTCGCCCAGAGGCTTGCTCCAGGGGACAAAGAGCGCGGGCCGGATGACATCTTCGATAACGATGAGCTCCGGGCACTGGAGCATCGGAATCAGGTCGCGGGCGTGGAGGATGCCGACGATGTTGTCGATGTCGCCCCGATAGACGGGAATCCGCGAGTGGCCGTGCTCAGCCAGGAGCTTCACCATGTCGAGCGGCTGTGCCGACACATCCAGGGAGATCACCTGCGTCCTGGGAACGATGATGTCCCGGGCAATGCGGTCATTCATCTCGAAGATGTTGTGAATGAGCCGCGGCGCCTGCCTGCTGAGCCCCGGGCCCTTGGCGGCCTCGGCCAGAAGCCTTTCCAGCTCTTCCAGCGGCGGATGCGGCGGACTGGCGGGCGGACGAATCCCCAGCGGCCGAAGAAGAGCCATTCCTGCTCTGGCGGACAGCCTGAGAACAGGCGTCAGCAGTCGGGTGATGAATTCTGCTGCCCTCGCGCGCCGAAGTGCCGTCCGGGCGGGGTTCATCAGGGCGGCCGTGCGGAGAATAAATTCGGGAACGACAGCTGCCGCGAAGGCGGCCAGGACGCTGGCAAAAATCAGAACGGCCAGTTCAGGCACCGTCAGCGCACCCGTCTCGTGAAAGACGCGGACGACGAGAGGGCGAAAGAGAGTGCCAAAGGCATAAATCCCCAGCGGCGCGCCCAGAAACGTGCAGCAGGCGGTGCAGAAGCGGGAGGCGGCCAGAGCATTTTCCGGGGAACCGCGAATGCGCCGAAAGGCCTCGCGGCCGCGCTCATCCCGCGCGCTGTCCTCGAGCTGCTCCACCATGCCGCTGGAAACGGAGCGCAGGATGGTCTCGGTGGAGACGAACCAGGCCCTCAGGAAGAAGAGAATCAGCGCCGAGGTCAGCGGGAGCCAGAGAGAAATCATGGGCGCCTCACCAGTCCTGCTGTCCGGCGGGGCGCGCCGCTTCGAGGGTCAGATCCGGCCGCTGGACGCTCGTGAGGACGGCGCGGAGCGTTCCCAGATCGATGACGCCCATGGCCGCCACGGGAAGCCGGAAAGCGTCATCGCTGAGCCAGTAGTGAACCTCCCGGATGTCCTCGGGCTTGTCGTGGCGAGTGGCCTTTGCGGTCAGATGCAGAACGTCAAATTCGCCGGCCGGAGTCGATGCGTGTTCCCGGCCGGAGACGACGCCCTCGACGCGCCACAGGTGCCGAAGCACCAGAATGTCAGCGCAGAAGGCATCGCCGGGTTTCAGCTGGAGCGCCCGGAAAAAATAGAAGGCAGAAAGATCATCCAGCGCCTGTCCGGGAATGTTCCAGATGTCGCGGCCGCGCCGCTCGCTGCCTGCCTGCCACGAGATGCCGATTTCCCGCCGGGCCGACGACGCGGCGTCAGGAAAAGTCACCTCGTGCCGGTAGCTGCGCCCGTTCATCGTGATGTCTTCGAGAAGCTCAGCCGGCAGCAGGCTCCGGGAGTCCAGATCGCAGCGGATGCTGGCCTTCAGACTGCGGATTTTGGAGAACAGCGTTCCCGTCTGAGCCTGGAGCGTGATGGGCAGGACCGGTCTGCCGTTCCGTATGCGCGGCGCCTTGAGCCCGAGGGTCATCCGGGCGGCATGCGCTCCCACGACATCGAGGTCGTACGAGAGCTTTTCGCCTGTGGGAAAGGGGCGCTTTCCGGGAATGAGCGGCGGCAGCGGCGGACAGGCAGGAAAGGCCGCGCTGTGCAGCTTCTGACCCTCGTCAACAGGCTCTGCTTTGACCTCCTGGCCCTGTGACGCCGGTGCTTCTGCGGAGGAGGCAGACTGAGGTTCCTCTGCTGCGCTGGAAGCAGGGCGCGCCGCGGCAAAGACAGCAAAGGCGGCTGCAAGGAGTGCGGCTGGAGCTTTCATAGGCGTCGGTAATCCTCCGTCTCCGGTGGAATCTCCAGGCAGTGACACATCTCGCTGATGCGCGACCAGCTGCGCGGGCCGATGCGGTCCACCAGATAGGGACTCGCCTGTGCCTCGATGGGGTCGTGATAGTTCGAGCCCGCCGGCCGCTTGTCCCCGAGCCGAAAGTTGGTGGCCAGAATCGTGGTCTTCCGGGTGTTGTAGCGGCGGGCAATCAGCTCATCGAAGGTCTCCAGCTCGAACCCTTTGCAGTTGCCCCGGCCGATTTCATCGATGGCCAGCACGTCGGGCTCGATGAGCGGCTGCAGCGCTTCGAGAACGCTTTGACCGTGGCTGAAGCCGTCTTTGATTTCCGAATAGAGAAAGGAAATTTCCACGTAGCGGGCAGTGACGCCTGCTTCGAGGGTCAGCCAGCGGAGTGCCGCGCACAGAAGGTGCGTTTTTCCCGTCCCCACCGGTCCCGAGATGATGAAGCCGCGCGAAGGATGCTCCTTTTGGTAACCCTGCGCTGTGGCGGCGGCGGTCATCTTGGCCAGCTCCATCTCCTTGGAGCGTGGGGTGAAGTTGTCGAAGGTGCCGTCGCATCGGGCGGGAATCCGGGCGGCATTGAAGAGGCGAATCCGGCGTGAGCGGGCGGTGCAGCTGCATTCGCGGACAACCTCGTAGCCGCCCTGCTTTTCGTAGATGTAGCCGCTGCCGCCGCAGACGGCGCATCGCTTCTGGCAGGCACAGAGGCGCGCCACGCAAAATTCGTTGTTCTTATCGATGATGTAGCCCGCGTCGCCGCAGAGGCTGCATTGGATTCGGCGTTTCATGGCGTTCCATTGGCGTCCGTCCGAAGCCGGGCGGCCGATAAAGGGGGAGAGAAGAGTCTTTTCCGAGCGGCGTGCGGCCCTTTCGTCTTCGGCAGAGGAAAGCAAGCCGCGGCAGCGGTCCTTCCCGGCACGGAACATCTCGACTCATATCCGGCGCTTTTGCTCCGCGTCCCGGATGGCATTGAGAAGGCACCTGTGAAGCAGCGCGGCTCTGGCCCGGGGCGTGGTCATCTTCTTCCTGGGCCCGGCCGCTTCCTTCGCCTGGCGAACGATTTCCGCGCGCTCAGCAAAGGGGAGACAGCGGGCCTGAAAAATCAGGACGGCATCGTCGAAGCGCTCGGGAAGGCTGTCCGCGGCAAAGCCTTCGTCAGAAGAGCCGGCCGGGGGGGAGAGGAGAGACGCCAGAAAATCCAGATGCTTTCTGGGAATTTTTCCCTCCTCTTCCAGCGAGGCGAGCTGACGGCGGCGCTGTGCATTTCGCTGCCGGGAATAGTCCGCTTCTGTCTGAGAAATTTCGCCGGCTGATGAAGGCGAAGCGGGCGAGTCGTTCGCCGCTGATTCAGCACGAGGCGCGGAAGTCGGATCCGCGCCGATGTTTTTTCGGCTGTCGTCCGCATGGAGAGAGAGAAAACGCTGAATCTCTTTTTCGACCTCCCGGCGGCAGGAGCGGAGCGAGCGGGGACGGCTGAGACAGCGGCCGTCAAAGACGTGCCTGGCCAGAGAAGCGCGGATGCCCTGGCAGATGATTTCCGCGGGAACGCCGGTGGCCTCCCACTTCGAAATGAGACGCGCGTCCGCATCGGCAAGCGCAACACCGTCTCCGCGGCAGGCGAGGAAAAAGGCCTGAACCTCTTCAAAAAACGACGCGCTGTCCGGCAGGAGGCTCATGAGGAAGAGGATTCGCGCGTCACGTCTCGGAGAGGACGTCAATGAGCTCGTCTGCCGTCTGCGGGCGGTCCTCGACGTTTTTGGCCAGAAGCCAATGGGTGACGCGCACCAGCTGTTCGTCAGCACCGGGGTTGACCTGAATGACGGGCGTGGGCTCGTCCTCCAGAATTTTCTTGCACACCTCGATGGTGGAGGGGCCGTCAAAGGGCGGACGGCCGGCGAGAAGTTCATAGAGCAGAACGCCCAGCGCATAGAGGTCGGTCCGTCCGTCAATGCGTTCGCCGCGCAGCTGCTCCGGCGCCATGTAGCGGTAGGTGCCGACGATGTGGCCGGTGGCAGTGACCTCGGTGTCTGACGCCAGAAACTTGGCCAGACCAAAGTCCATCAGCTTCACGCGCCCCTCCTGGTCCACCATGATGTTGGACGGCTTGATGTCCCGGTGAACCAGCCCGCGGGCATGGATGTAGGCCAGCGCCTGGCAGATCTGCGGCAGCGCATCTTTGAGCCTGGCGATGCGGTCGGGATCATTCAGCTCGGCCAGCCTGGCCGCCGAAGATTTCTGCTGGCGCGGCGCCTTGCCTCTGCGCGTCCCACCGTCCCAGCCCAAGTCATCCTCGCCGTCCTCGTCATCGCCGCCGGAGAGAGCTTCCTCCTCTTCGTCCATGGTCAGAGGCTCGTCGATGGCGTCCGCCAGCCGTCTCAGCGCATCCGGCCCCTCGCCGCTGGCATCCGCGGACTCGTCATCAAACTCGTCCAGGAAATCATCCGCTTCGTCGTCCGGTTCCTGTCCGAGAATGTCGGCGGACCGGCTGAGGAGGTGCAGTGGGTCCATGCTTCTGGAAGGCCGATCTCTGTCGGCACTTGAGGTCGAGTGCAGGGAAAGGTGCTGGCGCAGGTTGACGCCCTCAATCAGCTCCATCGTCAGATAGGGATAGCCGTGCCACACGCCGGTTTTGAAAACCCGGACGATGTTTTCATGGGCCAGCTCAGCCAGGGTTTCGAATTCCCGGGCCATTCGCCGGGCGGCTTTGGCGTCCAGCGCCGCGCCTGAGGACAGGAGCTTCAGGGCAACCGTATCGCCGGTTTTCCTGTCGCTCGCCCGGTAAACGCTGCCGATGCCGCCGGAGCCGATGAGCGAATGAATGATGTATTGACCTATGACGCGAGGAGGCATGGCAGCGAAGTTTGAGGTGAGGGTGTGGGATGTCAAGCGCTTCGGCCTGCCCGAACCTCATGGTCCTGCTTCGGAAATGACCTCTGCCTTGTATTTTTCAGAGGAATCGCCCAAACAGGCGCCCGCCAAAAATGGCCTTGGGGGGAGTTTGACCCGTGCTTTGTCAATCAATCGCGACTGCAAGGAGTTCCTATGCGTTTTCTGACCTGCGTGACGTTGAGTGCCCTGATGCTGATGACGCCGACTTTAGCTCATGCCGGCGACATCATTGAGATCGGCAAGCCGAAGAAAAAGGCGAAGCCAAAAACACCGCCCCCAGCGCCAGTTCCGGAGCAGGAAGAAGAGCAGGAACAAAAGCCGGAAGGATCGAAGCGAAAAAAAGCTGGCCATTACGAAATGCGCATTCGGATGAGCGACGACCAAGTGTCCCGCGAACTGGCACCCATCGTCACACGGCGGCTTCAGGAATACGGCTATCAGTTGGCTCCCAAAATTAAATTCGGCTTGAGCTCTGACAGAGTGGACGACGAAGAAGAGCGGGTGGTTGATGTCTATGACAACACGTTCTCCTTCGACATCGTGAAGGGCGATGACATGTGCTTTGTGGTGTCCAAGGTCGTGGGCGAGGACCCGACGCAGCCGCCCATCTGGCGCTGGGAGACGAAGGACAGTGACGGCTACCTGCCGTGCGATCTGCAGCTCCAGCGGGCCATGAAGGAATACGCGTGGAAGTTCCCGCCCATTCATCAGGCCAAAGATTTCGTCGCCATTGAGGAGTCCTTCACGGCGGCGCTGAAGAAGGCCGAAGAGGAGCACACTGCCAAGGCGGCAGCGGCCAAGGCGGCGGCGGATGCCGAAAAAGCCCGGAAGAAGGCTGAGGCGGATGAGTTCCGTGCGCGTCAGGCTGAGGCTGAGCGCCAGCTGACCGGCGGCGGTGAGAAAACCGCTTACGGCAAGCAGGAGGGACTGGGATGCAGCGCGGCCGGTGCTGCGACCTCGGGACTGTCCGGACTTCTGGCTTTTGGGGCGCTCCCCCTGTTCCGCCGCCGTCGTTCTCGTTGACGACAATTTCGATGGGGAAGGCAGTTTCCCCCTTCGCCGATAAAGAACACGACAGAGACTGCAGCTGAGAAGGGCGCGGGTGACCGCGCCCTTTTTTATTTGTCCGTGCCCATGCAAATGAATTCCGCCGAATACGCTGCCGCGGCGCAGACAAATTAGAAATTGATGGATTCTAATTGGTTAAACCCATTCATTATCACCTGAACCCATCAATATATTTGTATTGCAGAAGAATAATCCGTCGGCTTGTCAGTAAAGGCCCTCATTCTTTCTCCAGAGGGCGATTGAGGCGCCTGTCATCGGGGTTTATAGGCACGCCCATTTTTTCAGGCCGATGCTCCCCGGAGGCTTTCATCCGCGCCGGAAGCGTCGGCGTTTCTTTTTATTTTTGATGTTTCGCGAATGGAGTTTTCCGCAATGAGCAAAATGATTGAGGAAGTGAAGCGCACGCATTCCTGCGGCGAGCTGACAGCGGCGGACATTGGCAAGGAAGTTGTCCTCTTCGGCTGGGTTCACAGCCGGCGTGACCACGGCAAGGCGATTTTCATCGACATCCGCGACCGCATGGGCGTCACCCAGGTGGTCTTTGAACCGCAGTTCGACGCGGCGGCCCACGATCTGGCCGGCAGCCTGCGCCTGGAATACGTCATCGGCATCCGGGGCGTCGTGGAATCCCGCGGCGGCAACGTGAACCCCAAGATGAAGACGGGCGAAATTGAAGTTCACGCCCAGCAGCTGGAGATCTTCAACAAGTGCGCGCCGCTGCCCTTCACGGTCGAAGACGAGATCAACGCCGAGGAGACGACGCGGCTGGCCTATCGCTACATCGACCTGCGCCGCCCCGTGATGCAGCGGATGCTGATGACCCGCTCGAAGATCAATCAGCTGACCCGCTCGTATTTTGCCGACAAGGGCTTCCTCGAGCTGGAGACGCCATTCTTCGTCAAATACACCCCCGGCGGCGCCCGCAACTTCCTCGTCCCGACCCGCGGCGGCGCAGGCAAGTTCTACGCGCTGGCCGAGAGCCCGCAGCTCTTCAAGCAGCTGTTCATGGTGGCCGGCTACGACCGCTACTTNNTTCCAGATCGTCCGCTGCTTCCGCGACGAAGACCTGCGCCTCGACCGCCAGCCGGAATTCACCCAGATCGACGTGGAGATGTCCTTCGTGAATCAGGACGACGTGTTCACGGCGATGGAGGGACTGGTCGCGAAGCTCTGGAAGGAAATCCTGGGCGTTGAAATCAAGCTGCCGCTGCCCCGCATGGACTTCGACGAATCCATGCGCCGCTTCGGCAACGACAAGCCCGACCTCCGCTTCGGCCTGGAGCACGTGGACTTCACCGACGTGGTGAAGGCCCACAACGGCGGCGGCGTGCCGCTCTTCGAGGAAATCCTGGCCAAGAAGGGCATCTTCAAGGCCATCCGCCTGCCGAAGGAATACTCCCTCTCGCGCAAGGACTTCGATGCGCTGGAGAAAGAGGCCAAGGGCATGGGCAGCGCGGGGCTGGGCCGCGCCAAGATCGGCGAAGGCGGCGCCTGGAGCCAGACGCCCTTCGCCAAGACCATCAGCGACGACCTCAGGCTCGCCATCAACAAAGCCTGCGGCGCCGAGGAGGGCGACAGCATCATCTTCCAGATGGGCCGCGCGGCCATGGTTCACGCGGTGCTGGCCAACATCCGCCTCATGCTGGGCAAGAAGTTCGACATGATTCCCGCCTACGGCACGCGGAACGGCGACTGGAAGTTCCTCTGGGTGGTCAACCCGCCGCTCTTCGAGTTCGACGAAGAGAATCAGACCTGGGTGGCGGCCCACCACGCCTTCACGCGGCCTCACGACGAGGACATCCAGTACCTCGAAAGCGACCCCGAGCGCGTGAAGTGCCACCGCTACGACCTGGTGCTCAACGGCTTTGAAATCGGCGGCGGCTCCATCCGCCTCCACGACCCCGAGGTTCAGAAGAAAGTCTTCAAGGCGCTCGGCATCGACGATGAGGAGGCGCGGCGCAAATTCGGCTTCCTGCTCGACGCCCTCAAGTGCGGCGCGCCCCCCCATGGCGGCATCGCGCTGGGCATGGACCGCGTGGTCATGCTGCTCACCGGCGCGGCCAGCCTGCGCGACGTGGTGGCCTTCCCCAAGACGCTGCGAGGAACCGATCTGATGACCGGCGCACCCGGCGACGTGACGGCCAAGCAGCTGGAAGATCTGCACATTCAGCCGGTGTATCCGGATTCCAAGGCCGACAGCGGCAGCTGACCGCCGATTCCGGAAACGCGGACGATGCCTCAAAAACAAAAGCCCTCTCTTCCGCCGATGGAAGGGAGGGCTTTTTTCGTTTCGTTCCGCCGAATCTGTCGAAAGGCCGGGGCGGGGATGTGATTCAGCTGGACACGTAGCCGCGCTGAGGTCCCAGCGACTTGATGATTTCGTAGTCCTCATCCGGCGCCAGCTTGAGATGGCGGGCCATCATCTTGAGGAGCTGCATCTCGGAATCGTCGATTTTGCCGTCGGCATAGGCGGCGGCGGCCAGAGCCCTGAACAGCATGCGGGATTCCTCGATGCTCTTGGGCTGGATGGTCGAAATGTCGGACGGCGGCGCGGCAAGGAAGGCTTTGAGGAGCATCGGCTCCAGGTCCCAGCGTTCCATGCACATGGCGAGCAGCTTCCGCTCCTTGTCGGACACATGCCCGTCGGCGCGAACCACGGCGACCATCATGGTGAAGGCCCTGCGCCGGTCCCACGGATCGGCGATGACCCCGATGCGGTCCGCCAGATGCGTCAGATTCTGCTTCTGGGCCCGCTGACGCGCCTGGAACGTCTCGGGAGTAATCAGCTCCGCGAAGCACCAGTCGTCCCCCAGACTCTTCTTGCAGGCCGGACAGCCGTTTTCGCCCAGGGTGGTGATTTCGGCGCTGCACGAGGGACAGCGCGCGGAAGAGAGCCCGGCCTTCGTCGCCGTGGAACAGCCGTTTTTGCGGGCCAGCTGCATCATCTGGATGTTGGTCACGTCGAACATGCTGCGTCCTGACGGATCGCGGCGGAGTTCCTGCCAGCGGACGCGGAACCAGGCGCGCTCGCAGTCGATGTCCGAGACGATTTGCACCAGGTCGATTTTGCCGCCCAGGACGCGGCCGATGGATAGGCCCGCCTCTTCGGAGGAAAGCTGAATCAGGGCCTGCGGCTGGGCGAAGCGGGCGAAAGAATAAATCTGGTTCTGGGCCAGCGCGGAGAGACGCGACCAGAAGACAACCTTGGCCCTGTCTTCCATGCACTGGCGCGTGACGGAGGGATCCAGCGCCTGGAGCCGGGCAAAGCCGTCGATGGGCTCGGGGGCCGTTTCGGAGATGCGGAAGTCGTTGGCCTCCACAATCTGCGTCAGCACCCAGTCGCCGGTGCCGGAATTGAGGACCGCGCCGCAGCTGCACGTGGTCGTGCCCGAAGTCGGAAGCTGCGCACCGCAGGTGGGGCAGGTGCCGGAGATGAATCCGCCCTTGCGGTTGGCGTCCGGAATCGGCTTGCGCAGGAAGGTCCAGGTCTCGGCGCAGTCGCTGAGCGGCGCGCGCTCCAGCTTCTGCTGCTGTTTTTCCGGCGGCATCGACGCGAGCACATCGACAGTGCGCAGACGGCTGGCGATGGCCACATGCAGCGCGTCGAACTCATCCCCGATTTCGATGCCGACAATGGCGCTCTGGCGAATCGTGACATCACCGGTGATGACGCGCCGCTGATGCACGCTGTCGATGGCGATCTGAGCCTCCAGATTTTTGCAGAGGCCGTCGGACAGATAGGGACGCAGCTCCTTGAGGTCGCCGGCGGAGCGGGCCTTTTGCAGCCGGACAAAGAGGCTTTCGGCCAGCTTGCAGAACTTGTCCGCGTCGAATTTTGAATCGCGTCCGCAGATGGAGGCGAGGCCTGCCTGGAGCGTGTCAAAGCTCTGCCGCTTGCCGCCGTAAATCTTTGTGTCCAGCTCGTTGAGCGCCTTGAGCGTGGAGGCCCGGTCCTGACTTTCCTGGCGCTTTTTGCGGGCGTTCTGACGGAGGGCGTAGGTGCCAGCCGCGGCGCCGCCAACGGCGGCTATGGCGCCGGCCACACCTGCCAGTGTCATGGCGACGGTCCCGGTGAGGATGAAGCCAAAGGGGACGGCTGCCGATGCTGCTGCCATCTCGGGAATCGCGGCCAGGGCCGTTCCTGAGGGGAGAAGCGCCAGTGCGGCACCGGTCAGAAGGGGCAGGTTTGGACGGTCCATCGTTTCGTGGTCTCCCTTGGCGCCAGGCCGGATGCGTCGGGAATGGATGCGGGAACGAAGGGGAAAACGTTCCCGGACGGTTCGGATGCGCGCGGAAGGCGGAAAATTGGGCCTCCACAGACGACATCACGAATGGGGCGCGGCTCTTTAGGGCGGGCCCCTGCGCCGTTCAACCGCGAGACAGGAAACGTGGACGGTGAAGTCCGGCGTCAGTGACCGCTGAACTCCAGCTGGAGCGTCGAGTGCTCCAGATTGAAGCGCGTTTTCAGGAGCGCCCGCGCCTGGGTGAGAATCCGGCTGTGGTCTTCCAGCGTGCATCCCGGCTTCAGCTCGATGTGCGCCGAGATGGCGTGATGGTCCTGAGCCAGCGTCCACATGTGCAGATCATGGACGCCGGTGACGCCCTCAACCGAAAGAAGCGCCTGAACCACGTCGCCGAAGGGGGCATGCGCCGGTGCGCCCTCCAGGAGGATGTGACTCGCCTGGCGCAGCAGCCTGACGGCGCCGAAGGCAATGAAGACGGCGATGGCGATGGAGAGAATCGGGTCCAGCAGCGTCCAGCCCGTCTTCCAGGCGACGGCAGCGGCGATGATGACGCCGACCGAAGACAGCGTGTCTCCCAGAACGTGCAGAAAAGCCCCGCGGACATTGAGGCTGTGGGAGTCGGAGAGCAGGAAAGCGCTGGCGACGTTGACGGCGAGTCCTACGGCGGCGACGGCCAGCATGATGCCTGCCTGAATCGGCTGCGGCTCGCGCAGGCGCCCCACGGCCTCCCAGATGATGATGAGCGCCAGGACGATGAGGGTGATGGCGTTGACCAGGGCCGAGAGGATTTCAAAGCGGGAATAGCCAAAGGTCCGCTGGCCGTCGGCCGGGCGCCTGGCGAATTTGAGGGCCAGAAACGACAGCAGCAGCGCCGCGGCGTCGGTGAGCATGTGGCCCGCGTCCGAGACGAGCGACAGGGAGCCGGACACGATGCCGCCCACAAATTCCGCGAGCATCGTGGTGCAGGTCAGCGCCAGCGCACCGGCGAGCCTCCTGCTGTCCGACGTGTCCGCATGCGTGTGGAACAGGCCGTGATGATGGTGGTGATGCCCGTCGTGCCCGTGCTCACAGTCATGCGCGTGTTCGTGTTCGTGACTGTGGCCGTGTTCATGGTCATGCCCGTGCGCTTCCTCTTCATGCTCATGCGCGTGGTCATGGTCATGCTCATGTTCGTGGGGATGATGGGCACAGGCCGTGTCCCCGCAGTTCCGGCACGCCTCGCCGCCGGGAGCCTGAGACTCTCCCGCGGCGTCGTAAGGGCAGTGACAGCCGTGAGCCGAAAATTCGTGCCGGCCGTCCTTGCAGGAACAGTGGGCACCGGCCACCGTTTCCTTCGCCCCCGCCTCCGCTTCCCTGTGTCCCTGACTGTCTTCCATGGACTTCGCCTTCATTGGCAAACCGCCGCCGGATTCCGAATGGGAGGCGGCTGAAAAAGAGGGCGGCGCCGCTAGCACGGGGGCAAACAGGGGAAAACAAAATGTTTGAGTTGGCTAACAAAAGGCGGCGTCCGCAGGGAAAAGCCGGTGCCGGAACGCTCGAATCGCGAATCAAAAATAAAAAAGCGCCCCTCTCTCCGCGGGAGAAAGAGGGGCGCTGTCTTTTGTGCTGACAGACGCTGAGCTTCGTCAGCGTCCCATCGTCACTGTCATCACTGTGCGGCAGGCGCATCAGCAGCAGCCGGCGCGGGAGCGTCTTCGGCAGGTTCCGCGGGCTTTTCGTCGGCCTTTTTGTCGCTGTCGGAAGCCGGCGCGGCCTTTTCGGCTTTTGCCGCGGCCTGAGCTTCGTCGGCCTTGCAGAAGTGCCAGTAGTAAACGCCGCCGCACGCCGCGGCCAGAAGCAGCAGCACGATGGCGATGACGAGTCCCTTGCGGCTCTTGGGCTCCACGCCGTCGATGGCCGGCTCTCTGAACACCAGCTTGGTGCCCTTGGGCAGTTTGGGCCGGATGGTGAAGCGTCCGCCGAGGCGCCGGGAGAGCTTCTGCCGGGCGTTCACGGCCCAGCCGTTGGCCTCAAAGAGTAGCGAGAGGTCGCGCTTCTTGAGTTTCAGCCAGCTCATAAAGGTGAGGAGAAGCACGATGGCCAGGATGACCGAGGAGACCGTCACGACGGCGTTGAGCGGCTTCACCTCGGAGAGCGCCGAGACGATGTAGGCCACAGCGGAACCCAAAGCGGCGAAAGCGATGCCTCCTCCCAGAACCAGGTCGCGAATGCCGGAGGAACCACCGCCCGCGGCCTTGGCATCACCGGCGGGCGCTGCCGCGGCACCAGGAGCGGCGTCTTTGGCAGCAGGCGGCGCTTTCGAAGCGGCCTCCACACTGTCCAGCCCGGCGTTGAGCTTGCCGGTGGCCAGGTCCTCCTGCTCCTTCATCTTGGACGAGGTGAAGCTCTCGATTTTGCTGGAGATGGCCTTTGCGGCCTTCTTGAAGGGCGCGCGGATGGCTTCACTCAGGCTGATGGGGTTCTCCACCATGTCCACGATGACGGCATCCCAGGGCTTGCCCTTGTGGTCGATGAACAGACCGCGCTTGCCGACCCTCAGCTGACCGCGCTCGCCCGCTGTGAGCGGCGCCACGACCTCCATGGCTACGGGCGCGCCCTCCTTCTCGCTGATGGCGGCGTAAACGAGGAAGAACATGCTCTCGGTGGCAATCTTCTTGTGCTCGGCCCGGTTGAAGACCTGCTGGCAGAACTCCAGGCGGCGCCCGTCGATGATGAGGCTGCCGGCGTTGAGAACGGAGCGCTCTTTGGGGGCGTAGAGGCTGGAGAAGTTCACCACGCTGCACGCCACGTCGAGGAACCAGCGCTGGAGCAGGAGCAGCTTCTCCATGTCGTCGAGAACGCTCAGCTCGCCGGCACCGGCCAGGTCCTGTTCGATGAAGGAGAGAAGTTCGGTGTCGAGATGCGCGCTCTTCTCCGCATCCAGAAGCTCGGCGGGGAGCGTCTCAAAGGGACCGGCGGGGCGGGCGGCCTTCCAGGCAGCGTAGGCGCCGAAGATGCCCTCGATTTTCTTCCAGTCGTCGCGGTCCATGGCGGGCATGGAGCGCTGCGCGGCGGAGAGCCCGGGATGCTTGGCAATCACGAGGCTGCGGAGCTTCTCAATTTCGCCCTGGAAGAGGGGATTGATGGGGCCGCTGAAATCCAGCTTTCCGTCGGGCGAAGGCGGGGCGATGGGGCTCTTTTTCAGATGAGCGGCAACGGCTTCGGGGCCTTCCTTGGCGATGGCTTTCAGTGCGTCGGCGGAGAGCTGGAGGTCGGCCCGCGCGCTGCCTTCCAGTTCGAGGAGGGCGCACTGATCGAAGAAGTCCTCCACCTTGGCCTTGAGACCGGCGACGCAGGCATAGGCGGCGTCGGTGTCATCTCCCAGAGGGTGAATGGCGGCGTCCGTCTTTCCCTGCGCCTCCCAGTCCACGAATTTCTTCGCTTCGGCCCTGAATTTCTCCAGGTCAGCCTTGCCCACGCCGGTTTCGCCGGACATTTCGGCGGAACCGCCCACAGCGGCAATGATTTTGGCGATGAAGTCCTTGGCGGAATCGGAGGTCACCTGCTCGGCGGTGACGATGCCGTCGCCGTTGACCAGGCGCTTGCTGTAGCTGCCGCGGAAGGTCCGAACGTCAGCCAATGACAGCGTGTCGCCCTCGGCTTTGCCCACCTCGGTCAGCAGATGAATGGCGCCCTTTTTCAGTGCCTGCCCCACGTCAGTGGCCTCGTTGAAATCAGAAGCCTTCACCGCGTCGCTGTGCGCGCCGATGCCGTCCCGGTTGCCCAGCCGCTGGAACAGCCAGTCGCGAAGGGCAATCAGATCGTCGGAGCGCAGCCGGCCGCTCTTCGTGACATCGAGTATTTTCAGCAGGTCGGCGTCCACGTGCAGGTCGCGGATGGGAACGCTGGTAGCCGCCCAGAGGGCCGGGTCGATTTTGTCGAGGTATTCGAGGTGGGCGGCGTTTTCGATGAGAACCTGGCGGGAGCCGCCGTACTGGCGGGCCATCAGCTGTCGGGAGGTGTTGGTCATGCGTGTTCTCCAGAGGTTGTGGGGGAAGGCGTCTGAGCCCGGAAAAAAAGGGGGGCGCCCTTAGCGCATGGCCAATGGAATGGGAGCTTTTTGGCGGATTTATTTCCCTTCTTTGCCTCGTGAGACCGCGTGCCGCCGAATGAGAGTGCCTTCGTCAGGCGGGCTTCGGCGCGGGAAAGAGGCGCGTCACGTCGAGGATGAAGAGGGGCAGGCCGCTCGTCTGGAGCGTCACGCCGGACAGGCACGGGATTCGGTCCAGCGGCGGCCTGAGCGGGCGGAGAATCGAGCGCTGCTGACCCAGGAGCGCATCCACCTGAAAGGCCAGAAGCGCGTGCTCAGTCCCTTCGGCGATGACCAGAGGCCGCGGCGTTCTCAGATTCCAGCCATCCGAATCGACCCTGAGCCGCGCTCCCAGCGAGAACACGGGAATGTCGCTTTTCTGCCAGCGGAAGAAGGGCTGGCCGCGGACGACGCTGAACGCATCCGTGGGAACCTGCGTCACGTGGACAATCCGGGAGAGAGGAATGCCGAAGTTCTCCGCGCCCACGCGCACGATGAGGATGTGAGCGATTGCGACCGTATAGGGCAGGGACAGCTTCCAGGTCGTTCCCGTGCCGGGCCGGACGGAAAATTCGATGCTGCCGCCGACGCTTTCCACGGCGCTCTTGACGATGTCCATGCCCACGCCCCGGCCGCTGACGGCAGTGACGGCCGAAGAGGTTGAAAGGCCGGGCAGGAAGCAGAGCCGGAAGGCGTCGTCCTCGGACATGGCCGCGCACTGTTCAGGCGTCACCAGCCCGCGTTCGAGCGCCGCCGCCTTGAGCTTCTGGGCACTCAGACCTTTGCCGTCGTCGGCAATCTCCACGATGACGCGCGAGGCTTCCCGATGAGCGGACAGCGACAGATGGCCGGTGGGCGGCTTGTGGTTCGCGGCGCGCTCCTCGGGCGGCTCGATGCCGTGATCGACAGCGTTGCGGACCAGGTGGAGCAGCGGGTCGGCCAGCGTGTCCAGAACGGCATGGTCCAGCGCGATGTCTGTGCCGCTCAGTCGGAAATCCACGTCGCGGCCGGTCGCCTTCGCTACCTCGCGAACCGCCCGCTGAATGCGTCCCGTGATGGTTGCCAGAGGCGTCATGCGGGCGGCGATGACCTGAGAGTGCAGTGCTTTTGCTTCGTGATGCAGGGCGTCCAGGCCTTCCAGCAGGAACGACTTGGCGGTTGGCTGCTTTTCCCTGCGCAGCGCATCGGCAGCCTCTTCGCGCAGCCTGGCTGCCGAAAAAATGAAGTCGCCCACCGTGTCGAGGAGCGTGTCGAGAAGCTCCGCTCTGACGCGGATGGTCCGCGCGTCCCCGGAGAGGCCAACAGGCTCTGAAAATCCCTGACCCGGCACCTGAGGCGCGCCGTCCATCGTCAGGGCCATATGCGTCCGCAGAGGGAAGGGCAGGCTTTCCGTGGTGATTTCGGCCGTCTCGATTTCGGAGAGCGAGGAGAGAATTTTCCGCAGCTCGTCTTCATCGAGGTCTGTTTCCAGAGACAGACGACGGTTCGGCAGGATGCCGCCGCGCAGCTCTTCCTTGGGAGGAACGGACGAGAAGACGGTTCCCGCGGCGCTGATTTTTTTGAAGGCCAGGAAGGCCCGCATCGCCGGCATGGAACTGGACGCGGCGATGGTCAGACAGAGCCGGGTGCGCGGTGCTGCTGACGCGGCAGGTGATTCGGCGGCTTCGTCCGGTTTCCGGGGCGCGGGCTGACTGGCTTCGGGAATACTGCTGCGTTCGGGAGGCGTTTCCCGGGGCCTCGCGGCCGCCACGGCTTCCAGACGCTGAGAGACCTCCTGAAACAGCAGCGGCCTCGGCGGGGCAGGCTGCTTGTGCAGCTCAGCCTGGATGCAGTCCGACAGGTGATCGACGCCCACCAGAAGGTCATCGACCACCCGGTCCCGCAGGAGCGCGTCCGCTTCCGCCTGTGACGCCTTTTTGAGGAAAGCCAGCCAGTCCTCAAATCGGTGGGCGGTATCAGAGGACACGCCAAAGCCCATCATCGCCGCCGAGCCCTTGATGGAATGGGCGTGCCGGAAGAGCTCATCCAGCAGGGCGGGCCTGTCATTCGCCGCCGCCTTTTCCAGACGCATCAGCAGAGAGGACAGCCCCTCCAGATGCTCCTGCGCCTCCGTTGAGAAGAGCTCCAGGTATTTGGACGAATCCAGGTTCACGGCGCTTCTGGAACGGGAACGGAGACAAAAAACGGCGCTCCGGCGGCGGACCGGGAGCGCCTGCGCTGCGCGGGAAAATCAGTTCCCCAGAACTTTGTGGACGATGGAGAGCACGTCCTCACTTCGGAAGGGCTTCACGATGAAGTCGCTCGCGCCCGACTCGATGGCCTCCATCACCAGCGCTTCCTGACCCAGCGCGCTGCACATGATGACCTTCGCGGTGGGGTCCGACTTGACGATCTCCCGGGTCGCTTCGATGCCGCTCTTGAAGGGCATCACGATGTCCATGGTCACCAGGTCCGGCCGCAGCTCTTTGTATTTGTCGATGGCCTCCAGCCCGTGAACAGCCTCTCCGGCGATTTCAAAACCGTCCGCGGTGAAGATGTCGCGGAGCATGTCGCGCATGAAAATCGCGTCATCGACGATGAGGACTCGTTTGGCCATGGCGGGACCCTTTCGGAAAGGGAGAAGCGGGCGTCGCTGAAGGACGCTGAAGGTTGGAGGCGCGCGCCCCGTACTTGGGACGAAGGCCTGTTTTCAAGCGATGCGGCAGACTGCGGCCGATTTCCCGAGATCAGAAGGTCAGCTTTTGGCGCTGACCTTGGCCCAGGTATCGCGCAGGGGAACGACGCGGTTGAAGACGGGCGCGCCGGGCTTGGACGAGACGTGATCGGCGTAGAAATAGCCGGTGCGCTCGAACTGGTAATGGGAACCGGGCTTGGCGTCGGCCAGGCCTTTTTCCACGCGGGCGGTGACGACCTTGAGCGAGTCGGGATTGAGCGCCGCTTCGAGATTGGACGAATCGGGCGATTCCTCCCTGAACAGGCGGTCGTAGAGCCGCACCTCGGCGGGGATGGACTCCGTGGCGCTGACCCAGTGAATCGTTCCCTTGACCTTGCGGCCATCGGGGGAGCTGCCGCCCTTGGTGGCGTGGTCAACCGTGCAGCGGAGCTCGACGATGTTGCCCTGATCGTCCTTCACCACGCGCTCGCACTTGAGGAAGTAGGCCCAGCGCAGGCGCACCTCGCGGCCCGGGGCGAGGCGGAAGAACTTCTTTTCGGGGACTTCCATGAAATCGTCGCGCTCGATGAAGAGCTCGCGCGTGAAGGGCACCGGGCGGCTGCCGAACTCGGGCTTGTCGGGGTGGAAGGGCGCGTCGAACAGCTCAACTTTGCCCTCCTCCCAGTTCTCAATGACGACCTTGAGCGGGTTCAACACGGCCATGGCGCGGGGCGCGTTGGCGTTGAGGTCGTCCCTGACGGCGTTTTCGAGGAGCGTCACGTCCACGAGGCTCTCGCGCTTGGAGAGGCCGATGCGCTCGCAGAAGGCGCGGATGGAGGCGGGCGTAAAGCCGCGTCGGCGCAGACCGGCGATGGTGGGCATCCGGGGGTCGTCCCAGCCCTCGACAAAATGCTCCTCGACGAGGCGGCGGAGGATGCGCTTGCTCATCACCGTGTAGGTCAGGTTGAGGCGCGCGAACTCGATCTGGCGCGGGTGGCTGGGGATGCCGGTGATGTTGTCGAGGAACCAGTTGTAGAGCGGGCGGTGGTTCTCGAACTCCAGCGTGCAGATGGAGTGGGTGATGTGCTCGATGGCGTCGGACTGGCCGTGGGCCCAGTCGTACATCGGGTAGATGCACCACTTGTCGCCCGTGCGCGGATGGGTGGCGCGGCGGATGCGGTACATGGCAGGGTCGCGCATGTTGATGTTGGGCGAGGCCATGTCGAGCTTGGCGCGGAGCGTCTTGGAGCCGTCGGGAAACTCGCCCGCGCGCATCCGACGGAAGAGGTCGAGGTTCTCCTCGACGGAGCGGTTCCGATAGGGACTCTCGCGGCCCGGCTCAGTCAGCGTGCCGCGATATTCGCGCACCTCATCGGCGGTGAGATCGCAGACGTAGGCCTTGCCCTCGCGGATCATCTGCTCGGCCCACTGGTAGAGCTGCTCGAAGTAGCTCGACGCAAAGAAGAGGTATTCGCCCCAGTCGAAGCCCAGCCAGTGGATGTCCTCCATGATGGAGTCGATGAACTCCTGCTCTTCCTTGGTGGGGTTCGTGTCGTCGAAGCGCAGGTGGCAGCGGCCTCCGTATTTCTTGGCCGTGCCGAAGTTGAGGCAGATGGATTTGGCATGGCCGATGTGGAGGTAGCCGTTGGGCTCGGGGGGAAAGCGGGTGACGACGCCCTTCACTTTGCCGCTCGCGAGTTCGGACTCGATGATTTCGTGGACGAAGTGGGGACCCTGCACGGGGGAAGTGGCCTGTTCGCTGTCGCTCATGGGGCGGATTCCTTGCCGGGCCTTTTGGAGAGGCGCGTCTCGGTGGGCGCGTGTCTCAGGGAAGGCCGGAAAACCGGGGAAACGAAAAAAGGAAAAGGATTCCGAGGCGGACGGCTGCTTCGGAATCCTTTGTTTTGGAAAGCGTGCGGCGGGTGGTCGTCCGGGGAGAAATCCCTGCTGAAATCAGGGGGCGTGAAGCTGCCCGGCTTGAGACCCTGCCTCGAAAAAATCGCGCTCCCCTGCATCACTCCGCGGCTTTTTCCTAGAGGGGAAACGAGAGGGAATCGGGGATGGCTGTGCCGCGAGCCTGTCCGGCGTCAGAGCTTGGATTTCAGGTCTTTGACGATGGAACGGGTCTCCTTCGCGTCCCGATGACTCGGCGCGTATCGGAGGAAGTTCTCATAAGCCCGGATGGCCTCCTTCAATTTGGGCGGCTCGGCGAACTGGAAGTAGATGCCGAGGTCGCGCCAGGCCAGAGCGTCCGTGTCGTCGAGACGAAGCGCTTCCTCCAGCATCCGGCGGCCCCGCTCGGCCTCGCCCCTGCGCTCGCTGACGATGAGAACGCGCCCCATGCCAGACAGCGCCCGCTGGTCTTTGGGCCGCTTTTTGAGCGCGTCTTCGTAAAGGGTCCGCGCCTGCCGGTAGCGCTCCTTGTCGATGAGCGCCTCGCCCTTGTCCATCAGCGCGTCCCAGTTCAGCGCGGCATTGCCGGAAGAAGCGGTCTTCGCCGCAGTTTTGGATTTGTCCGGAGCGGGCGCGGCGGGCTGCTCTGGCGCGGCGGCCGCCTGTGCGTTTTGCTGCCCATCGCCCTGTTCTGCTGCGGGGGGAGCGGATGGTGCCGCCGGAGTTTCGTCAGACGCCGCAGACGGGGAACTGGCCGCGGCCTCGGCTGTTGTTTTGGGCGTGTCCGAAGCAGGCGCCTGCGCGGGCGAATCAGTGCTGCCGTTATTTTCCTGAGCCGGAGTTGGTTCAGGAGCGGGCGCGTCCGAGACGGAATTCTGAGCCGCGGTTTCCGGCGCGTTTGCGGCGGCGGGTGCCGGATTTTCGTCAGTTTTGGGGGCGTCTGTTTCAGTCGGCGGCGCGGCGGGTGTCTCTGTGCTCGGCGCCTCAGCGGCAGGTTTGGCGGCCGCGTCAGGAGTTTCGTTCCTGGCCTTGTCGGTGCCCTCTGCCGTCTGAGCGGGAGGCGGCTCCTCGTGAACTGCTGTCTCGGACGTTTTGGCCGGTGCCGCGGGCGTTTCTGTCGGAGCTGTCGGCACTGCCGGAGGCTGAGGCGCGGTGGTCTGAACCTGCGTCTGCACGCTGCCGTTCGTGTTTTGCGAAGGCGCCGCGGGGCTGCCGGACATCTGGCTGTAAACGAAGCCCCCGATGCCCAGAGCGGCGATGGCGATGATGGCCAGAACCGGTTTCGTCCGGGAGGGCGTGATCTGGGCCATCATCTCTTCGTCGGTCAGGGTTTCAGACGACGGACCTTCTTCGGACGCGGCCTCTTTCGACGTATCGGGGGCGGGCTGGGGTGCCGCCGGCGCCGGGGCCTGCGAGGGAATCGCCTTGTCCAGATTGACGACGACGCTGGCCGGCTGCTGCGCCCAGACCGGGTCAGAGCCGGAGACTGCCGATGGAGCTGCGGCCGCTGGTGCCCGCCTTTCGTCAGCCGCCGCTGCGGGGCGCGGTTTGCCCGAAGCAAAAAAGGCCTGATCGTCATCATCATCGTCATCATCGGACGCTGCGGCGGATGCATCAGAGACTTCGGCTTCGGCTGCGCCGTCAGAGGACGATTCCGCGGACGATTCAGAGCCCGCGTCTGAGTCGGGTTCAGGATTAGAAGCGTCCGTTTCCGGTTCTGCGGGGGAAACAGGCGCCTCGGATTTTTCGGCCGTCGCGAACGGGTCGAACACGCTGCTTCTGGGACCGACCGCGCTGAGCGAAGCCGATGCGGTCGAAGACGGTGCGTTGAAAAAGTCGTCGTCCTCGTCGTCCGCTTCCGTTTCGCCGCCGCCGTCAGAACCGCCTTCCGATTCATCTTCCGCCGATGGCGATTTCGGCTGCTCAGCAGCTGCTTCCTCGGAAGGTTCCTCTTCGGCCTCAGGCGCTTCGCCGGAAGAGGGTTCCTCAGACGCAGGCTCTTCGGGCAGCTCGTCGGATGATGCCTCTTCGTCTCCGGGGGCTTCGGACTCGTCCGCCGGGATTTCCTGTTCTGCTGCGCTGCTCTCGCTTTCCTGCGCTGCTTTTCCCGCCTCGCCGCGGAGACTCCAGCCTTCGGGAATCAGCGAGGAAGCATCGTCGTCCTCTTCACCCTCTGCGCTTTGGTCCTCCGCGTCCGGCTGGATGTCGTCATCCTCTTCGCAGATGCCCTGGTACACCCAGATGGTGTGGGGATTGGCGGCGCCGCCGCCCACCAGAACGTGTTCCCCATGCTGAAACTCGCCGGGCCTGAGAACCCGCATGCTGTCCGCGCCGCCGTCTGAGACGGTCTCGGCATCCGGCGCGGCGTCCGGCGGCGGGAAATAGATAATTTCCGCGAGGAGCGCGTTGTGCAGCTCCGATTCCTTCTGCATCTGCTCTTCGAGAGGTGCCGGCGGAGGCGGCGTTTCCTCATTGGACGCCAGAGTGGGCAGATCGGCAGCCAGTGTCGGGCGCAGCGACGTTCGGGAGTGCCTGCCGAGGCGCATCTGCTCGTCCTCTTCGGCCTCCTTCGCGGCGGCACTCAGAGCGGCGGCAATAAAATCCGCAGTCGCGTCCTGTTCGGTCGAGGGCGGCAGCGGCGTCGTCTCGGCGGGCTCATCGGGCCAGGTTTCAATCTCAGGTGGCTGCTCGTCGGCATCCGCAGCGGCCTCGTTCTCTCTGGGCTTGGCGGTTCCCTCGATGACGAACAGTCCGTCGAAAAAGAGACCGCTGATGATTTTGAGCGCCTCCAGCTCGCTGAATTCCGTCTTGGCCAGAATGTCCGAGATGGAATTTTGGCCGTCGAACAGGCGGAGCAGGGTGTTTTCCTCGTCGGGGATGTCTCCCAGCCGCTCAGAGAGGAGCTCAAAGTTGAAGGAGAGAATCGTGTTCAGGGGAGGCAGCTGCATCCGGATCCAGCGCATTTCCGCCTGACGCTTCATGCCTTCGGCGAGCAGCTCCTGAGTGGTGGTGGAGATGCGCGCGGGGCGGCCCGGCTCGCCCAGGGCGATTTCAAAGGTGCCCTCGCTGGCCGAAAGCAGCCTGAAGAAGGCCTTTTCCTCGCTGTCGCGGCCCGCGCGGGCGTCGATGAGCTGACCTTCCCGATAGAAGAGCTGGGCGCGGCCGGACGGCAGGCTGATGAAGACCTTTCCCGAGAGATTGCTGCTCTCGAAGAAGCGCGTCAGGTCGATGACGTCCATGTACTCAAGGCGTCCGACATTGGTCACGCCGGCCAGAAGCGCTTCCAGCAGCCGGTCGTGTCCCGCGTCGCGAATGTGATTCCTCACGCGCTCGGCCAGAGCCGTCCTGTCCACGGAACTGGGCAGGTAGTCCTCGATGGCGATGTCCAGCAGCCGGAGGGAGTGCCGAATGGTGTTCTGCGCCTCCTCAGTCTCGTCCGCGAGCAGCCGGTCACTCACGAGAATGAGCGCGATGCCGCGCGTCACGCTGACGCTGCGCAGGTGCCCGCAGAGTTCAAAGCCGCCGGCCTCGCCTGGAAGCTCCACGGCCGTGATGATGACATCCGGGACCGGGCCCGCGTTGATGGCGCCGATGGCGTCCTCGGCAGTACGGACTGCCTGAACGGCGTAACCCTGTTCCTGAAAAAATGACGCCAGGGCTTCGCTGGCTTCCTGGTCGCCATCGACCAGCAAAATGTGGTGCTGAATCAAGGTCATGTTCCCACCTGGCATCTGGGCTGGACCGGAGACGTTCGGGCGGCCGGGCCCGGGTCTTTGGGGGCGGTCAGCGAGGGGCGGCGCCCTTACGTTTGGACTCTTTGGGGCGTCAAGGTGAGCGCTGAGCGGCATCGCCGCCGCTGCCGGGTTCGCCTTCATCTCCATCGGCGTCCGTGTCTGTGCCGTCCCGCCGTCCGTTTCGCAGGGCTCGAATCAGATGGAAGACGTTGGAAACGAGCATGAAGACGGCCGCCAGAAGGACCAGAGGCACCAGCAGGCCGCGGCGCGGGGCTTCCTCCTGCATGAGCACGTAGAGGTGGCCGTTTTGCAGAATCGTCTCGTTCCTTCGGAGAAAGACCTCGAACGCGGTTTTGTATTCGCCGGGCAGCATGTCTTCGCGCACCAGGCGCCCGCTGGCTTCCGTGGGCCGCCTGTCCGCCGGCTGCGATTCGACGGCACCCGTCGGCGCTCTCTGGACAAGCAGCGGCGTGCCGCTCAGGGCCACCAGCTCGTGCATGGAGAAGTGGCGCTTGAAGCGGGCGTAGCTTTTTCCCGGCGTCCCTCTGGCGCTGACGTGGCTGCCAACCAGGCGTTCCAGATTTCCGGAAGCGCTCAGGTCGGCGGCTTCGATGGCGGCGGGCACGCCGGGGGCGGTCAGCCAGAAGGCAATTTCGCCGCGGAAGCTGAAAACGATGAACAGCGCGAGAACGATGCAGACGAAGTAAATCAGAACGCTGCCGCCCCGCCGCTTCCGATGAGCGCCCTTCCCGTCATCGAGACCGTCGAGCTCCTCGTCGATGGCGGCGCAAAGCTCGGGAGAGACCGGTGAAACATTTTTGGACGGCTGTTCATCTGCCGCCGCTTTGCCGTCCGGCGCGCCGGCGGCGCCTGTGGCTTCGGTCTGTCCGGAGGGCTGATTTTCATCGGAGGAAGCGGGAACCGTCCCGGCTGGCGCTTCATCACTGTTCATGCGGCATCTCCCTTCATGTGGAGTCGGCTGCGAAAAAAGCGGCGCCTTCTAATGCCCTTTCATCAGAGGGCCTATTTTTCGGGGCGCCGAGCGCGGACGGCTGTGGGTGCTGCCCGCGCCCGGCTGCGCGGTTGACGCTCCGCCGTCGATGCCACAGGGAGCCGCGCCTTTCGGAAGAGCCGGGGGCTGCGCCGGGGAACAGCGGGCGGAAAGTCTCTTCGGCGGAGGCGCTCATGAAAATTTACGAATCTGCGGACGAGACGATTGCGGCTCTGGCCACGGGAGCTTCGCCCGCGGGAATCGCCGTGATTCGCCTGTCGGGAAGGAATTCACTGGCGATTGTTCGTTCCATGGCCGCGCTTCCTCTCCCGATGCCGCCCAGACAGGCGCTGTTCCGGCAGATTCACCACCCCGTCACGGAGGCTTTTCTCGATGAGGCTCTGATTCTCTATTTCCAGGCGCCTCATTCGTTTACCGGCGAGGACGTGGTGGAGATTCAGTGCCACGGCGGCCTGATGCACACCTCTGCGATGCTCGACGCGGTGCATGCGGCGGGTGCGCGCGCGGCCGGTCCCGGAGAGTTTTCGCGCCGGGCATTTCTCAATGGGCGGATGACGCTGGAAAAGGCCGAGGCCGTGGCCGACGTGGTGGCTGCCGAAACGGATGCCTCTCTCAGGGCGGCGCGTAGCCAGCTGTCAGGTGCGCTCGGGCGCGAGCTGGATGCTCTGTCCGCGTCGCTTCTGGACATGCGGGCCGAGGCCGAGGCGCTGCTGGATTTTCCCGAAGACCTGGAACTGCTGGACGTCCCCCTGAGCGACTTCTCGGCAAAGGCTGCGGCTGCGGCTGAAAAGTGCCGTGCGCTTCGTGCGACGCATCGGCGGGGACGTGCTCTGCGCGACGGCGTTCGCGTGGCGCTGGCGGGTTCTCCCAACGCGGGCAAGAGCAGCCTGTTCAACGCCCTTCTGGGTGAGTCGCGGGCTCTGACCGACGAGACTCCGGGAACGACGCGGGACAGCATCGAGGCGCGCATCGATTTGGACGGCATTCCGTGCACGCTGGTGGACACGGCCGGCATTCGCGATGAGGGCGCCGGCCGCGTGGAGCGCCAGGGCATTGAGCGGGCGCGCGGTGAAATCGCCCGAGCCTCTCTGACGCTGTGGGTGGTCGATCCCGCTCAGCCGGTTCTTCCGCCGCAGGACATGGACGGGGACGTGCTGACCGTCGGGAACAAGCTGGATACGGGGCTGCCGTCGGACATCGAACTCCGCGTCAGCGCGCTGACCGGTGAGAATCTGGATCAGCTCAGGCGCGCCATTGTCATGAGGCTGACGGGCGGCGTGGCCAGCGAGGCGGCGGGCGAAGTGATTGTCACCAACCGGCGCCACGCGGAGCTTCTCGAAGAAGCCGCCGCGGCTTTGGACCGCGCCGTCGTCAGTGCCGCGAATGCGCCGCTGGAGATTTTTGCCTACGACGTTCGGGACGCGCTGGAGGCGCTGGACCGCATCCGGGGCAGGGGGGCGGACGACGCGCTTCTCGACGCGGTGTTTTCCCGTTTCTGCATTGGCAAATGAACGCTTCGCGGAGCGCGGCAGTACAGGCGTCTAAAAAAGCGGACAGGCAATGGCCGCGGCGAATGAAGAAGTGCCTCTCTTAACCATCAACCGAAAGGTCATCTGATGAACCCGAACTTACTGTGGATTGGCGTTGTCGCAGTCGCTGCCGCCGCCATTGGCGTGCCCTTCATCGTCGATCCGAAGGCCACGGCGGCGGCCATGACGCTCAAATACGGCATTCCCATCCTAGTCGCGGGCTTTATCCCTCTCGGACTTCTCTATCGGCATCTTTGGCTGGGGATGCTGGAGAAGGTTCGCGCTGCCCTCCCCGGCGAAGGACGGTGGGAGGGAAGTCCCAGCTGTTTCTTCCCGCTGAGCTATTCGGCAGACATCCGCTGGGACATCTCGGCCGATTTTCAGGGGCGGATTTTTGAGTTCGGCCAGAGCGGAAGCGGCACGTCGAGCGCGTCCAGCGGCCTGCACATCGAAGTGCTTCCCAGATGGCGGAACAGCGCGCTGCCTTGTCTGGAGCTGGCGCCGCAGGACGGCGGCAAAGGCCTGACCTGCTGTGAGGCGATGAAGGCCGCAGGAATCTCGACGCTTCCGCGTGAGGTGCCCGGGCAGTACGGGTCTCTTCTCGACGACGAAGCTGTCCGGACGGCGCTGCTCAGAGCATTTCAGCTGGGGATTTCCAGCGTCTTCTTCTTTCAGGGCGGGGTTCATCTGAGCAGGAACAGAGGCTTCGGCAGTGCGGAGGGCTACCTCGAAGCGGCCCGGTGTGCGGCCGATCTGGCAGAGGCCCTTCGCCGCAGTCTGCCGGACAGCGGCGGCACGCCTCAGCTGCCCGAGTCGAGTGAGCCGTTCCAGCCAATCGCCTTCTCCAAGGGCCTCATCGCGAACATGGGACTGGTGAAGGACGCCTAGGCGGACGCCGGGATTCCCGGCGGCATCGATTTTCCACACGCAAAAGGCACGCTGATGAAGAGCCGAAAGTTTCCGTGGATTTACGTGTGCTGTCTTCTGGCCGTCGCTGCCGCTGCCGCCATTCCCTTCATCATCAAGGGCCGGGCTTCGCCTGAGACGGCGGGATGCAGCGTGGCCATCCTGGCCGCGGTCTTTCTTTCTTCCGGACTTCTCTTTCGGCGTTTTTGGCTGAGAAATCTGAAGAAGGTTCTCGCCGCGCTTCCCGGCGGCCGCTGGGAAGGAAGTCTCAGGTGCATGTTTCCCCTGTGGTGGCGTGCGGAAATCTGCTGGGACATCTCCGCCGACATCCGGGGACGCCTCGGGGAATTTTCGACGAGCGGGGGAGAAGATGATCCTACATGGAACATCACGCTCTTTCAGGCGCTTCCCAAATGGCGGGACACCTCGCTGCCGTTCTGCTGGCTGACTCCGGCCGGAGGCGAAGAGAGCCTGACCAGCTGGGAGACGCTGACGGCCGCGGGCCTGAATTTGCCCGATCGTCCGGTGCCCGAATTTTACCGGCCGCTTCTGGAAGACGAGGCTGTCCGCGAGGCGCTTCTGTCCGCGTTCCGCCTGGGGATTTCCAACGTCTTCTTCTGGCAGGGCGGCGTGTGCCTGCAGCGAACCTCGTCCTTTTTTGGACGCGCGGAGGACTATCTGGAAGCCGCGCGCTGCGCTTCGGTTCTGGCCTCAGCCCTGCTGCGCGTTCGTCAGGAAAGCCGTCTGGAGGGCGCTCCGACGCGGATTCTCGAGGAGGGTCAGCCGTTTCATCCCATCAGCTTCACTGAAGGCCTGCGCTCGAACAGGGCGCTGGCCGTCGCGGAGAAGAATTCTGGGGAGAAGAGCGTGCAGCAGAAGGGTGTGAAGGCAGGAGAACTGAAACTGTGAAGAACCCTGAAAATCTCTTTTTCCTCTGGGGCGGGCTGGGAGTGGCGGCAATCTGCGCCTTCGTTATCCACTTTGTCGGCCGCATGAGCAGCGAGCTGATTCGCCTGTACGGTGTGCTCGTCTTTTTTCTCGCCGTGCTTCCCGTGAGCCTCATTTTCCGGAAGCTCTGGCGTGACATGTTTGAACAGGTTCGGGAGGCGCTGCCGGGCGGGCGCTTCGGAAAGGTGCCGTGGAGCCTGTTTCCCATTTCCTACGGCATGGACCTGACGTGGGACATTGCGGAGGCATGTCAGGGGAGGCTCCGCGTCGATCCGCATTTTGGGGTGAGCGTCGAAGCTCTGCCCGGGCAGCAGGATGGAAATCTGAGCTGGTTCAGCCTCAGGCCTGCCGAACAGAAGACGGTGAACAGCTGGTCTGACTGTCTCGCGGACGATGGCACTGTCCCCGACTGTTACCGGCCTTTCCTCGAAGACTCCTCCGTCCGTCAGGTGATTGTGGAGGCGTTTCGCCGCGGGGCGGAGAGGATTGATTTCTGCCGCGGCGCGGTTCGCCTTTGGCGCAGCAGCACGAACGGCATGGGGAGCGGGGACTATTTGCGTGCCGCTCAAGCCGTCACCGCTCTCGCCCGGGCGCTGGCCCGCCATGTCCTGGAAAGCGGGGCGCCGCCCCATGCCCTGCCCGAGGCGCCTTACGCGGACATCGATTGGTGGAGTGAATCTTCCGTCGAGGCGGCCGCGCTGAGCCGTCGTCCGTGAAGATCGAAGAAGCGTGAGTCAGGGGCAGCCGCGCCTGAAGAAACGAAAAGCCCTCTCACAGCATCGGGTGAGGGGGCTTTTGCATGCCGGCCTTGAACGCCGGATGCCTGGGAACAGCTCACACGCCCATGTTGTCGATGAGCCGGACCTTGCCGCAGTAGGCGGCGGCGAGGGCGCGGACGGGACGGGCGCCGATGACCTCCACCGGCCTGAGCGACTCGGCATCCACGATTTCCAGGTAGTCCTCTTTGAGGTGGTGCCCGGCCAGAACGGCGCTGCCGATGTCATGGAGCGCCTTCACGTCCTTCGTTCCGGCCTGCACGGCCTCGCGGACAGCTTTCAGCGCCATCGACAGTCCCAGCGCATTTTCGCGGTCCTCTGCGGACAGGTAGCTGTTGCGCGACGAGAGCGCGAGGCCGTCGGCCTCCCGCACCAGAGGCGCGCCGATGATGCGGATGTCCATGAACATGTCCTTCACCATGCGGCGAATCACCATCAGCTGCTGGTAGTCCTTCTCGCCGAAGACGGCCGCGTCGGGCTGGAAGATGTGGAACAGCTTCATCACCACGGTGGTCACGCCGCGAAAATGGCCGGGCCGCGTTTTGCCGCACAGCCCCTGCGTGATTCCCGTGACCTCCACGCGGGTTTCCTCGCCATCGGGATAAACTTCCTCAGGCGCCGGCGCGAAGACGATGGAGACGCCTTCCTTTTCCATCTTGGCGAAGTCGCCCTTCTCGTCCCGCGGGTAGCTGGCCAGGTCCTCATTGGGGCCGAACTGTGTGGGGTTCACGAAGAGGGAGGCTCCCACCACGTCGGCATGGCGCGCGGCCTCTCGAAAGAGGGACAGGTGCCCCTCGTGCAGAAATCCCATGGTGGGAACGAGGGCGAGGGTTTTGCCCTGTTTGGCGAGTTCACGGCGGAAGGCGCGGACCTCAGCGACAGTGCGGGCAACCTTGAGCATGGCTTTTGTTCTCCAAAAAAAGAGACGGCCGCTGTTTCCCGGATTTGGGGCGCGGCCGTCGGCAGTTGGCTGAAACTGACTGAATGCTGACGGGAAAGGCGAAGGCGCGGCTCAGGCGTTTCGGTCTTCGATGAGGGCGATTTTATCGAGGCGCTTCTGATGGCGTCCGCCTTCGAATTCGGTGGTGAAGAACACCTCGGCAATGGCCTTGCCCAGACCGATGCCCACCACGCGCTCGCCCATGCAGAGGATGTTGGCGTTGTTGTGCTGCCGCGTCAGCCGCGCCTCCCATTCGCAGGTGCACAGCGCCGCCCGGATACCTTTGAACTTGTTGGCGGCGATGGACATGCCGATGCCCGTTCCGCAGACGAGAAGCCCCATCTGGCAGTCGCCCTTCTGAATGGCCTCAGCGACTTTGGCCGCGTAGTCCGGGTAGTCCACAGACTCGGTGCCCGTGGTCCCGCATTCGACGATTTCGTGTCCCAGAGACGTGAGTACGGCGGCGGCTTCGCGCTTGAGGTTGAGTCCGGCGTGGTCGGATCCGATGGCGATGCGCATGGCTGGTTCCTTTGCTGTTTTGGAATATTGGTAAGGGGGAAGGACGGGACGACCGGCGGCGCTTCACGCCTGGACAGAAAAAAGCCCCCGCCTTTTTGAGGCGGAGGCCGGGGAAGGACTTCGGCCGTCCTTGTAATGATGGTGATGGCGGGCCTGCGCGCGCCGGGTCAGCCGTGCCAGCGTTTGAGGACGAGCACGGCATTGGTCCCGCCGAACCCGAAGCCGTTGCTCATGGCCGCTTCCACCTGGAGCTTCCGGGCTGTGTTGGGCACGTAATCCAGGTCGCAGTCCGGGTCGGGCGTCTCGTAGTTGATGGTCGGGGGAATGATGCCGCGCTCCAGCGTGAGAGCGGTGAAGGCCGCTTCGATGGCCCCGGCGGCGCCCAGAAGGTGTCCGGTCATGCTCTTGGTGGCGCTGACAGGAAGTCTGCGGGCGTGTTCTCCAAAGACCGCCTTGATGGCTTCGGTTTCGTTCTTGTCGTTGAGCTGCGTCGAGGTGCCGTGGGCGTTGATGTAGCCGATGTCCTCCGGCGCGAGCCCCGCGTCGTTCAGCGCCAGCTTCATGCAGCGCGCCGCACCCTCGCCATGAGGAGACGGGGCAGTGATGTGGTAGGCATCGCAGTTAGCGCCGTAGCCGGCCACTTCCGCCGTGATGTGGGCGCCCCGGGCCAGAGCGTGTTCCAGCTCTTCGAGAACCAGCACGCCGCTGCCTTCGCTGGGAATGAAGCCGTCGCGGGCCATGTCGAAGGGGCGGGAGGCTTTTTCAGGCGCGGCGTCACCCGTGGTGCACATGGCCTTGGCCGCGTTGAACCCGGCAATGCTGGCGGGAGTGATGGGGGCCTCCGCGCCGCCGGCGAACATCACGTCGCAGGTGCCGCGGCGGATGATTTCAGCGGCCTCACCGATGGAGTGTCCGCCCGTCGCACAGGCCGAAGCAGGCGCCCAGTTCACGCCCTTCGCTCCCAGATGAATCGCCAGCACGCCGGCGCCCAGATTGGGAATCAGCTGAGGAATGAGGAAGGGCGAGATGCGGGCAGGACCGGAATCCCGGAGCTTGTAGCAGGCCTGCTCCAGGGAGCCGATGCCGCCGACGCCGGTGCCGACGACGCAGCCGACGCGTTCGGCATTGGTCTCGTCGATGGTCAGTCCGGAGGCTTCCTTCGCCATCATCCCTGCGATGAGCATGTACTGCTCAAAGAGGTCGAGACGGCGCGCCTCCTTCTTGTCCATCCATTTGAGGGCATCGAAGTTCTTCAGCTCACCGGCGATGCGCGTCTCGAAAGCCGCGGCGTCAAAGTGAGTGATGGGGGCGATGCCGCTCTTGCCGGCAATCAGCGCATCCCAGGTTTCTTCGGTGCTGTTGCCGATGGGGGTCAGCAGGCCGATGCCAGTGATGACGACTCTGCGGCGGGTCATTGGGCGAGGTGCGAGCTGATGTAGGAGACGGCGTCGTTGACGGTTTTGATCTTCTCGGCCTGGTCGTCGGCGATTTCGAGACCGAAGACCTCTTCGAGACTCATCACGACTTCGACCAGGTCGAGGCTGTCGGCGCCGAGGTCGTCAGTGAACGAGCTTTCGCCTTTGACCTCGCGCTCCTCAATTCCGAGGTGGTCGGCCACGATGCTCACGACTTTCTTCTGAATCTCCTCTGCGTTCATGTTGCGAACCTCCAAAAAATGAGTGGCCCCGGTTCGCGGTGAACCAGGGCCGTTCCGTCAGAAATATCGGGGGCAAAAAAGACATCCCGCGGATGCCCTCTGAATGCCCCCCAAAAAAGCGGCGCCTTCTAGTCGGAAGACCATTGGCGGCGCAAGGTCCGCGGGCGGCTGGCGCAAACGATGTGTCAGTCGGCGCCGAAGACTTCGCGGAAACCTTCCTCATCATCCAGGGGGATGGCCCGCAGGTCCTTGTCCGTCTGCCGGACGAGCCCGCACAGGACCTTGCCGGAGCCCACCTCGATGATGCGGGTGACGCCCAGCTCCTTCATTTTGCGGATGGTGTCCGTCCATCGGACCGTGGAAGTCACCTGAGTCACCAGCAGGTCGATGATGCGGCTCCCGTCCGAATTGGGCTCCGCCTCCACGTTGGTGATGACGGGAACGGCGGGGTCGCTGAATTTGAAGAAGTCCAGAACCTGGCGGAGGCGCGGCTGCACCTCGGACATCAGGCGGCAATGGAAGGGTGCGCTGACCTTGAGGGGAACAGCCCGCTTGGCGCCTGCCGCACGGCAGAGCTCACACGCGCGGGCGACGGCGCCCGCATGGCCCGAGATAACCGTCTGCTCGGGGCTGTTCAGATTGGCGGGAGCGCAGAGCTCACCCTTCGAGGCCTGCTTGCAGCACTCACGAATCTTCTCCAGGTCGAGCTTGAGGATAGCTGCCATGGCGCCCATGCCGGGAGGAACAGCCTGCTGCATCAGCTGCCCGCGGGCGCGGACCGCGCGGACGGCATCTTCGAAGGAGATGGCTCCGGCGGAGACGAGCGCGGAGTATTCGCCCAGCGAATGGCCGGCCACGTAGTCGGCTTTGATGCCGCGGGCTTTGAGAAGGGCGTCGTAGGCAGTGGAAACGGTGAGCAGGGCGGGCTGCGCGTTGGCAGTCAGCGTCAGCGCTTCTTCCGGTCCCTCGAACATCATCTGGGACAGCGGCTCATCCAGCGTCTCATCGGCCCTCCGGAAAATCTCGCGGACCTCCGGATACTTGTCGAAGAGAGCCTTCCCCATTCCGACCTTCTGGGAACCCTGTCCCGGAAAAACAAAAGCGGTCTTGCCTTCCGCGGGCCGCGCCGTTTCGGCGGCGGAGCCGGCGGTCGTCTGCACATTCTGGTTTGAATCAGTCACGTCACTGTTCCTTGTGCGTCTTGCTGCTTCGTGTGTCTGTAAAAAGGCCTGCCCGTCATGTTGCGGCGCGCCAGCCGGCATCCGCAGCGGATGGTTCAAGGACCCCGCTGACAAAATTCCTGACTGCCGCCGAGGGGCGGTGTTCGGAAAAAGCTGTGTCGGAGTCCGGCCCATGACTGCCGGTTCCGGCCGCTACCACCTGAGGAGGATGCCTCCCCAGACGAGCCCGGCTCCGGCCGCCAGGCAGAGGAGATGGTCCCCCGGCTGGAAGGCGCCGCTGCGCGCCACTTCGTCGATGAGCAGCGGAATAGATGCGGCAGAAGTGTTTCCGTAGCGGTCTAAATTGATGTGGCAGCGCTCAACGGGGAGGCCGATGCGCCCCATCACCGACTGGATGATGCGGATGTTGGCCTGGTGCCCCATCACGTGCTCCACGTGGTCAATGGGGATGCCCGCTTCGGCCGCCAGCTCGATGGCCGACGCCGTCATGGTGCGCACCGCCGATTTGAAGACCTCGCGGCCCTGCATGTGAATCGTGTCCAGCTTTTCGGCGGCGACGCGCGGGTCGCGGGCGGAAATGGCGCTGCCGGGCGCGGGAATGCCGAGGATAGGGACGAGGGAGCCGTCGGTGTGCATGTGCCTCGCGAGAATGCCGGGGCCGTCATCGTCCTCTGAGGCGGACAGAATGATGGCGCCCGCGCCGTCGCCGAAGAGGACCGAGGTGTCTCTGTCCGTCCAGTCGATGAAGCGGCTGAGCGTTTCCGCGCCGACGACGAGGGCATGTCTGACGACGCCGGTGCGGATGAACTGTTCGGCGATGGTGAGTCCCGTCAGCGCGCCGGAGCAGGCGGCGGAGACATCGAAGGCGAAGGCGTTGACCGCGCCCAGTGCCCACTGGAGCCGGGCCGCTGTGGAGGGCGTGGGGGAATCGGGCGTGACCGTGGCTACGATGATGAGCCCCAGGTCTTCCGGCGCCATGCCGGCGCTCTCCAGCGCCAGCACCGCCGCCTTCCGCGCCATCTGCGAGGTGGTTTCATCGGGAGCGGCGATGCGCCGGCCCTGAATGCCTGTGCGCTCGACAATCCAGTCTTCAGAAATACCCAGCCGTCCGGCGATTTCAGCGTTCGTCAGGATTTGAGACGGAACGTAGCCGCCTGTTCCAGTGATGCGGGCTCGCATGGCTCCTCCTGCCCGTCAGAAGCGGGCGGCAGGGCAACGGCCGCAGAAACGACCTGACGCGGCCGAAAAGAAAAAAGCGCCGCGGCGTTTTCCGCCTCGTCTGTCCTGGGGGCATTCCTGGACTGACGAAGGCGGCAGTGGCCGCGCTGAAAATCATTCAGCCGCGCGGCAAACCGCCGTTGGCCGCGGGGACAGATGCGAAAAAAACAACCCGCTGATGCGACCGGACAAAGAGAGTCCAGCTGTCACATCGGCGGGAATCGAGTCCCCGGGCGGGATTCCGGGCCGTCGGCTCAAGGGGAGAGCCGTGGGCCGCGGAAGAGGCCGAAAAACGGCCGCCCTACAAATGACACGAGCGGAAGAGAAAACTCATCCGCTCGGGGTGAACAGGCGAAGCGGGAAACCCCGTCTGTCCGAAAACCAAATGTCACTCCGCCGCAACGGGCAGAACTGAATGCTTCCGATATTTGCCGCAGTTGGCGCACACCGTGTGGGGCAAAACAGGCTCATGGCACTTGGGGCATTTAACGACATTCACGGCCGTGTACTTCGAATTGGCCGCGCGGCGCTGATCGCGCTTCTGCTTCGAGGTTCTTTTCTTCGGGACACCCACGACAAACTCCTTAGTCTTGCAAAAACCTGCCAAAAATCGGGGGCGCCTTTTGCTCTCGTCCAGGAGAGGTGTCAAGAAATTTGGCGCCTTTCTGTGGTTCCGTTTGATTCAGACGGCCTGCCTATTTGCCGGGCGTGATTTTGATGGATTTCAGCGCTGCCCATCGGGGGTCCATGGGCTTTCGCTCGCAGCCGCAGTCGCCCTCGTTGAGGTTTTTGCCGCAGACGGAACACAGCCCCCGGCAGTCCTCGCCGCAGAGCGCCGACATGGGAAGTTCCAGAAGCAGCTGCTCCGCGAGAACGCCGTCCGTTTCGATGGTCCGCCCGTCGAAGGCTTCTTCATCGGCACTGTCGAGGTCGAACGAGGCGCCGGTTCCGGACTCGTCCTGCATTTTTTTGGAGCCCTCCTGCTGGGCGGGGAGCTCCCGCGCGGGGGCCACGGTGAAGATGGTCGTGAAGTCCAGATTCAGCTCGCGGCGGATGTCTTTCAGACACCGGCTGCAGCAGGTGGACAGCGGGATGGTGGCATTGGCCGTCAGCACCACATTTTTGCCTGCCCGGGTGAATCTGGCGCTGAACGTCCCGCCTCCGTCAGCGCGCCAGTCGGTCACACCCGCGTCCTGAAGCCAGTGCTCCAGAGTGTCTTTGCCAATCGTTTCCGACTTCTCCAGCACGTCTCCGATTTCATCCACCGTGACGATCATTGTCTGAATCCTTTCGCGTGCGCTTTCCGTTGGGGTTGGAACTGCATGGGGGATAGCGGCGTCCTGCCGTCAGTAATGAGGAGGAACCTCGTCTTCGAGCCGGTCGGGGCGGCGTCCGCCGGGGGCATCCTGTGACTGCTGCTCCCACAGCTGGATGACCTCGCGGTGAAGGCGCTGAACCTCAAGATTCAGCCCGCGGACCACCTGATCCAGCTCGTCGAGACTGCGTTCGAGAAAAGCGTTTCTGACCTGCAGGTCTTCGATGGCCTGATTGGCCTGCGCCAGAGCTGCCGCCATTTCGTCGCTGCTCATGTTCACGACCCTTTCGCGCTCCATGGAGAATTCCCGGAAAGCGGCGCCTCACAGCATCGACAGCGGGTCCACATCAAGGGAGACGCGGACGCCGCCTTTGAGCGAAGCGGCGGCGCGCTCGACGGCGCTGGCCACGGACACCAGAGATTTTGCCGTCGGCCCCTTGAGGAGAAACTGCCAGCGCTCCTGTCCCTTGAGGCGGGAGAGCGGTGCCGGCGCGGGCCCCAGAAGCCGAATCGGCTGGCCGGAGGCGCGGATGGCCGCCGCTGCTGCAGCAGCTGTCTGTCTGGCCGCCGCTTCTGTGCGCGCGCTGTCGGGACCTTCGATGCGGCAGGAAAGCAGCCGGCAGAATGGCGGGAAGCAGGCGCGCCGCCGCAGCTGAAGTTCTCCTTCGGCAAAGGCGTCAAAATCGTGCCCGACAACGCACGCCACGGCAGGCGCCGATGGATCGAAGGTCTGAACGATGACCTCACCCGGCTCCATGCCGCGCCCGGCGCGCCCTGCCACCTGCGTGACCAGCTGAAAGGTCCTCTCCGCGGCTCGGAAGTCGGGAAGGTTGAGCGCCAGGTCCGCCAGCAGGACGCCCACCAGAAGCACGCCGGGAAAATCGTGTCCTTTGGCCACCATCTGCGTGCCGATGAGGATGTCCTTTTCACCGCGGGCAAAGCTGCTGAGCCGCCGGGTGAGGTCCTCGGGCCTGCCCGCCGAATCTCTGTCCAGACGGTCGATGCGGGCGCTGGGAAACAGCTTCGAAAGTTCCTGCTCCGCCTGTTCGGTCCCCATGCCCAGCCGCTCGATGCGCCCGCCGCAGGTGGGACAGCGGGACGGCAGAGGGATGTTCCGGCCGCAGTAGTGGCAGAGCAGTTCGCCGCGCGGATGGTGAAGCGTCAGGCTGACGGCGCAGTCGGGACATCTGAGCGGCTGACCGCAGTCCAGGCAGAGATGGAAAGTGGTGGTGCCGCGCCGGTTCAGAAAAAGAATCGTCTGACGGCCTCGGTCCAGCGTCCGCTGAATGGCGTCGGCCAGCTCCGGGGAGATGAGAGGGGCGTCCGCCAGAGGCCGGTCATCCGTGCGCCGCGGCCTCTGAAAAGAACTCAGGGACGATGCGGCCCGCTGAAAGGAGCCTCTCCGGAAATCGGCGTCATAAATGGCCGTCTCCTCGGGAGCCTCAGCGCCTTCCTGAGACATCCGCGCCGACTCCGCCGCCATCAGTCGCATCTTGCCCGCCAGCTGAGGGAAGGCCGCCGCGAGATGCCCTTTGGTCTGCTTCAAATCCACCAAGCGGACTGTCGGCATGGGCCGGTCGTCGATGCGCCGGGAGAGCCGAAGAGTTCGATAGCGGCCGCTTTGGGCATTCCACAGCGTCTCCAGCGACGGCGTTGCTGAACCCAGAAGCACGGGACAGCCCTGCTGCTGCGCGCGCACGACGGCCAGGTCGCGGGCGCTGTATCGAAAGCCGTCTTCCTGTTTGAAGGAGCCGTCGTGCTCCTCGTCCACCACAATGAGTCCGGGACTGCGGACTGGCGCGAAGATGGCCGAGCGCACGCCCACCGCCAGAGGCGCTTCACCGTTTTTCAGCCGGCGCCATTCAGAGAGGCGCTCGCTGTCTTTGAGGCCCGAGTGCAGCAGCGCGACCTTTTCGCCGAAGCGGGCCCGAAAGCGGCCGACCAGCTGCGGCGTCAGAGAAATTTCCGGCACCAGCACCAGCGCGCCCAGCCCCAGATCCAGACACCGTTCGATGGCCCGCAGATAGACCTCTGTCTTTCCGGAGCCGGTCACGCCGTGGAGCAGAAACGGCGCGAATTTTCTCTCGTCGATGGCCTGGCGGATGGCCGTCAGCGCCTGTGCCTGCTCGGGCGTCGGGGAAAGAGGGGCTTTGCCGGTCAGGCTGGCATCGGCTGGCTCTCGCGCTCTGGCGGCCGTCCAGACCCTGCAGAAACCCTGTTCTTCGAGGCGGGCGACAGCAGGCCTGCACGACGGCATGGCTGCCAGAAGTTCATCAAGGGGAACTTCGGGTTCACTCCGGGCATTCAGATATTCGAGAACCGCCTTCATCCGCGGGCCTCTGACCTGCGCGTTGCGCCCCGCGTCCGTCAGCGCGAGCCACGTCTGGATGGCGTGTCTGGGCGGCGCTCCCGAAGGCGTCAGGCATCCGGTCAGTCCGGGAGGCAGTGCGGCGCGCAGAACTTCGCCCGGCGGGAATCGGTAATAGCCGGCCGCCCACAGAAGAAGCCGGAGCAGGGGCGCGTCAAAAAGGGGGGCGTCATCGAGAATCTGCCGGATGTCGCGAAGTCCTTTGGGCGCAGGTCCGGAAGCGGGACCCAGCGAAAAGCCGACGGCGGTCGCTCTGCCAAAGGGCACCACCAGCCTGCGTCCGGGCTCGGGGATGCAGCCGAGTTCCGGCGGCACACGATAGGTGAAGGGCTCGGGAACAGGCCGTCCGACAGCGACGCTGATCAGATTCCCCTCAATGGTCTGCCCGTCTGTCTCTCCATCATTCACCGCAGGCCACGTCCTCTGTTCTGGCCACAGCTGTCATGTCCGGCCCGCCGCGCGTCTTCATGCGGATTTCGGCGGGGAAGGGACACTTGGAGGTCATGGCCCAGGGCGTGGCCTCAAATTCCAGCCGCCGCGTGCGGAAGACAAAGACATCACCTTCACCCATGGCCGCCGGCCTGCGGACAAAGGTCTGGGCGCCGAAAAGCTCAGCCAGCGACTGAATGAGCAGCGCGCCCAGCCCGCGCGCTTCGGGCGGAAGAGGCTTTGTCTCCACCAGGCGGCCGCCCTCGGTGTGGGCAATGTAGAGCGGCACCTGAACGGTCGGATCCAGCATGGCCAGTTCGTAATCGCTGCCGCGGCGCCTCAGGCTGGCCAGAAAATCCATCTCGTTCCCGCCCTGCTTCACGTGAATGACCTGTGTCAGCGCGAAGTTCTCGGGAAAGGACGCTGCGACCGGTTCACCCGAAGGGATGTGGGCGCAGCCCGCGCAGACGGCAGCGGCAGCGAGGACGGCAATGACGGGCGCTTTCATGGATTTTCTCCCTGTCCGGATGAGGCGTCTGCGGGGGCGGAGGCATTCGCTTCGGCGCTTGCGGGCTCCACTTCACGGGGCAGCTTGAGGAACAGGGCGTAGGGCGCGGCGATGAGGCAGGCCAGCGTCACCGTGTAGCCCAGGACGGCGATGACCGGATTTTTGGCGATGAGCAGAACGCCGAAGGTGCCCAGCGTGGAGAGCGAGGTGATGAGGATTTTGCTCAGCTCCACCTCGTGATGATCCACGGACATGGCCACGGAGGCGTAGTCGGTGGCCAGCGCGATGACCAAAGCGAAGCCCACCACGTGAATGATGGAGAGCTGGTTGGCCTCGCCGGAGAGCGCGCCGATGGCCAGAAAAGCCGCCGCGATGAGCATCAGCGGGACGAAGACGTAGAGAACGCGGAAGGGCTTTTTGTGCAGGACGATCAGATAGATGCACATGGCCAGGAGCCCCAGCACGAAAAGGAGCGCCAGCTCGCGGCTCAGTCCGGTGAGCATGCCGTCGAAGTAATCCTTGGGGTTCATGGGCGTCAGGCGCGCTCCGCCCTCGTCGGCCAGCCTGTCCGGGATGCCGGAGACGAAGATGAATTTTTCGCCCCGGACCTCATCGGCCCACTTGGCTGGCGTCAGCGAATTGAGCGCGGACAGAAATTCGTAGGCGCCGATGGGTGCGAGGCCTTTGAACATGTCGGGCTCCAGCCCCAGCTCCAGCCCGGATTCATCCAGTTTTTCCGACAGCCTGCGAATCGCGCCGGGCCCCTTCTCTTTGAGGAGCGCGAGCACTGCCTTCTGCTCGGCGGCGGGCCGCCAGACCTTCAGCGGATGGGCGGTCATGTCGATGCGGCCCTGCGCCTCCAGCGCCTTCACGTCGTCGGCCAGCCGCGCGGCGTCCTTCACGGGAACAGCCGCCACGTGGCTCAGCTTCACCTCGCCCAGCCGGCCCATGAAGTACTTCTCCTGAATGGACATGAGCGGCGACTCATTGCGGAAGTCCTTCACATCGGTGGCAATCCGCGGCTTGGGCAGCAGCGCAATGGCCAGGATGGAAGCGGCAGTCACGGCAATCAGCGCCTTCCTGCTGATGACGGCCTTCTTCCAATGGAAGGTCCGATAGCGAATCTCGTTCAGCTGCCTGCGGAAGATGAACAGCACCACGAGAAATCCGGCCATGCCGCCCAGTGAAGCCAGCGCCATCTGCCGCACGATGACCGAGCGTCCCGCCAGAAGGACGAGGAAGCCCAGAAGCGTGGTGCCGACCGCTGACCAGACGCCGAGGAGCGATTTTTTGCCGGAGCCCTGCGGCAGTGCGGACAGGTGGACGAGATACTCGTTGTTGAAGCCCACGAAGGTGGAGGCGAATGCCAGAACCACGGCGAAGACGCGCTCGTAGAACAGACCCACCACCAGAATGCCGGACAGGTAGGAAATGCCCGAGCCGACGAGCAGCAGCACCATGGGGCCCAGACGCCGCGTGAAGAAGAAGAACAGCGCCAGGTTCACGAGGGTGGAAAGGATGGTGCAGACGAGGATGTCGCGCTGCGCGTCCCGGTAGCTTTCGTAGGCGTAGAAGTCGGCGCCGATGAAGTTCACGCGGTCGCCCAGCTCACGCAGACGGTCGTAGAGGCGGCCGACCTGGTCGTAAACGATGGGGCTTGGGCTGTCGTAAGCGAGGATGCGCCCCGCGGGCCGTCCGCCGTCATCGGGTCTGGCAAAGCCGAGCGTGTCCAGCGTCTCTTTGAGAAAGGCCTGCCCCAGCCCCAGAGGATCCTGCTTCATCTGGCCCAGAAACGCGGCGCCGCCGGGCAGAAAGGCAAAGGAAAGTGCCTCATCGGCCCTTTTATCGACGGCTTCATCGGTCAGCGCCTGCGCCACTGTCTCCTGAGGCAGCAGCGGCAGAAATGACGCCATCTGCACGCCCGTGGGCGGCGCGAACAGGCTGGCCGGCTTGTAGCCCGTCTCCTCCAGCAGCTTGCGAAGGCCGGTGAGCTCCTCGTCCGTCAGACGGGAGACTTCGAGGAAGACCTTGCCGTCGAAGACGCTCTTCTCGTGGTAGCGGTCGAAAAGCTCCGCCTCGGGACCGCCCTGTGCCCGCAGAGAGCGGATGGGGTCATCATCGAGGACGAACCTCGCCTGAACGATGAAGAAAAGGATGCCCGTGAACAGGGCCACCAGCCCCCAGCGCCGGGCGACATCCAGAAGAACGGCCTTCGTCAGAGGCGTCTTCATGGAGCCGCCGCCGGAACGAAGTTCCTGAAGACCAGCGTGGTGGTCTCGTCCTTCGTCTCCACGACAACCCTTTGCAGGGCGAGGTCAGGGCCGAACTGAATGCGGATTCCCCGAATCATGGCGCCAAGTGAGGAGGTTTCCCGGGGCGCGGCGCTCATCTCGTCCGCAGAAAAAGTCAGGACGAAGTCCTTTTCGATGGCCGGAAAGTCGAGGGCGAACAGGGCGCGCAGAAATCCGATGAAAGCGGCAGCCCTCGGGTCTTTTCCCGCGTTTTTGAGGGCCTCGCCCGCGCCGGAACTGCCGCCCGATTCCAGATGGATGCCGTCCGCGTCGATGGCGATGGCTGAGACCACGGGCTTCACCGTCTTCCACTCGATGCGGCCATCCTTCATGGACATGACGACTTCGCTCTTGAGAGGTCTGGCCAGAAAGGGCGCCTTCTTCTCCTGAGAGGCCTCCGCCGTGAATGCCGTGATTTTGGCGTAGTGGACCTTCAGCGCTTCGACGCTGAGTGCGGGCCGGGCAGCATCGTCAGCAGCCGCGGCAGTCCGGACGGCATCGGCGGATTCGGGAGACCCCTGCGCTGCGGGAGCGTCGGCAAGTGCCGGCGCGGTCCAGAACAGAGAGGTCCACAGCAGCGGGACGAGCGTTTTGGAAAGGGAGGCCATGGGGGGAACTCCAGAGAGAAGACGGCACATCGGCGCACCGAAGAGGCCTGCTCCGCGCCTCCGTGAAACGCGGCCCGGAAGCGGGGAGATCACAGACGCGGGGGGACATAAAAAAAGAGCCCACAGTCAGTGCGGGCTCCGGAATCTTCATCGGTCGGTGCGTGTGACGATGTGCGGCGGGAAAAGTTCAGATCGGTCAGCTGTTCAGCGTCTTATCGACCATATCCACAATGTCGGCGACGGTGCGGATGTTTTTGACCGCCTCTTCATCGACCTTTTTTCCGGTCATGGACTGCAGCTCAACGATGAGGTCGATGGCGTCCAGGCTCGTCAGCCCAAGAGACTCGAAGGTGCTCTCAGAAGTGATGGACGCCTTGTCGATGTCGAACAGGCTGCTCATCAGTTCGCTGACCTTGCCGAAGATTTCTTCTTTGCTTGTTGTGCCCATGAAAGCTGTGCCTTTCGTGCTGGCTGGAAGGTTGTTCATTCGCCCAGAAAACCGGCCTTTCTGGATGCGGCGAATGCTGACCAGGGGTGGGAAAACTGAGGTGCCCCGGGTCAAAAAGCGCGCGGCCTCTAGCAACAGGGCAGGGCGGAAGGGAAGGGGGATTTCCGGCGTCTTCGGAACTGCTTCGAACCTGCTTCGGCGGGTGGAACCGGACGGCTTTTTTCATTCGTAAAAGCCTGGCGAAAGGCGCCGGAAGCCAGTCCGAAATCAGGCGGTTCGCCGGGGTGTTTGCACGGGCCCCGGCTGAGGTTGCGCGCTCGGAGGGCCGCGACTAAAAGCCCGCCGCTTTTTTTACCCCCCCCCCTTGTTCATCCCCGGCTCAGGCCACTTGGAGAATTACATGAGACATATCGGTTCCGCGCTTCCCCTGCTGGCAGCTGCCTCTCTGACGGCCGCCGGCTGTGCCACCACCTCCGCCGCCACTCAGACCTCAGATGCTGCTCCTGACATCGCTCCTATGAGCGCCATGGCCACGGATCTGTTTGCGGCGGCCACTGACCCCGAAAAGGGCATCGCTGTGACGTTCGACCTGGACGCCATGCGCAAGAGAGGTCTCGCGGACAACGTTCCCCAGAAGCCGGGCGGTTATACATTCGTCCAATTACTGGCGCCGTTCGTCGGGGAGGCCACGTCCATCAGCTCCGAGCTGGCCAAGCCGCTGGCCGAGGGACTCGTTTACGCCAGCCTGCTGGACCGGGCGATTCCGCTGCCTGTGGTGAAGCGCGCCGGTTTCTATCTGCCCGTGGACGTGACCGGGGACATCAGCTTTGAGGACAGCATGAAGGAAGCGATCATCCTTCTGGGTGTCGATTCGTCTGAGCTCGACGCGAAGTCACTCCTGGCCGATGTCTCCACCGCCATCCATTTGAAGGATGTCGTGTTCTCGTCCGACGACTCAGAGAAGACGGCTGACGCCGCCGATGACAGCGGCAATGCCGGCGAGGAAGAAGCCGGAGACGAGAGGGTCATTAAGCAGAAGAAGGACGGAGGAATGTCCTTTGCGCTCGAAGACGGGATGCTGTGCGCCACCCGCAAGGACGCCTCGTCGAAGATGTGCATCCTCGGCGGCGACGGCGTCTATGCCATTGGCAAGGCCGAATCTCTGGCGGCGCTGCGTTCGGGCGAGAAGAAGCCGGCGGCCAGTCAGACTGAATTCGCCCACATCTATTTCGCGGCTCCGGAGATTGGCAGCATCCTGCTGACCAGCTCCGAGGACGCGGACGGCTCTCTGCCTGTGACCATCACCTTTGAAGCGGCTGACGAAGAGACGGCGCAGAAAATTGCCCCGCTCGCCGTCATGGGCATGACGCGCCGCGGTCAGGCGCTGAGCGAGTTCGAGATGGAACTGGCCATGGCACTTCAGAATCTGCAGAAGGCCGTCGCCGATGACGCTTCCGCCTCCGAGCGCATGAAGAAGGCCGCCGCCGACATGACAATCAAATCCATCACCGATCCGTATGATGTTGGTTTTGGAAAGCCGGACGCGGTGAAGGTCGTCAGCGAAGGCAAACATCTGGAGCTGAGCCTGCGCATTCCCGGCGCCTACATCGACCGCCTCTCCATCACCAGCTACAACTGGCGGAACTCCCTCAAGGGCCAGATTGTCTCGGGACTGGCAGCGGGGGCGGCCAAGGCCTTCGAGATGGCGATGGATAAGAAGAAGGAAGAGCGGATGGCCCGGAGGCGGATGCTGGAAGAAGCGGCCGCGTCCGAAAATTCGATGAACGAAGAGGATGACGAAGCCGCTCAGGCCGCTGCCGAGGCCGCCGCGAAGCAGGAGGAGAAGAAGGACGTCAAGGGCAAGAAGGGGCAGCAGCCCCGCGTCAATCAGACGAAGAAGCCTCTTCGGACGCGCTGAAAAGATGTTGCTGCGGCCGGGGCGCAGCTCCGGAGGCAGCAGCTCTTGAAGGTTTTGAGGAAAGCCGCCGATGGCCGCGATGCCGTCGGCGGCGTTTTTTGTTTTCGAGCTGTCGAATCGGCCGCTGGCCGCCGCAAGGGCGTTTCAAGGTGGATGACAATCGTTGCCCGAAGTGTGGGGAATCTCTTCTGTTGGATGGCAGCTGCCCTCGCTGCGCGGCGTCCCAGCCGGATACCTTTGGCGGTGAGCAGCGACTTTCGTCGTCCAGCGTTCGTTCGATGCGCATCGACCTGGGAAACGAGCGCGGTGATGTGATTCCTGCCGGCCGCCGTCCGTCCTTCGAGACAGGGGCGCTCAGGCCTGAGTCAGAGAAGGCAGACGCGCAGGACGGTGACGGCGCGTCGGGAAACAACGGCGTTCCGGCCTGGGCCTCGGGAAATGCCGGGCCTCTCCGCAAGGTCGCGTCCGCGGCTGAGCCCGCCTGGATGGCTGGTTCGCCCAAGGCATCTGCCGTCGCTCCTGCGCCAGCTCCTTCAATTTCAGCGGCCTCGGCATCGGCGGCATCCGCGCCCGCTTCACTCGCGTCACCTTCTGCTGCTGCTCCAGCAGCTCCCGCGGCTTCTGCTGCTGCGCCTCAGACCGAGGCGCGTCCTCAGCCCGCGTCACAGCCTGTGGCTCAGACTCCTGCCGCTCCCGTTGCTCCCGCTGCAGCCGCGTCTCCTGCTGTTCTCGCCGCAAGCAGGGAAATTTCGCCTTCATCTGGCCTCGCGCCGTCAGCTGAGCCCCCAAAACCTGCCCGCCGAAAGCGTCCGAAAGAGGTTCATGCCACGCCCGCCGGCGTCATCTCCCGGAACATCGCCCGCCTGGTGGACCTGGTGTGCAACCTGGGACTGGCGGCGCTGACGCTGGTGCTGGCCGAGGCGGTGACAGGGGAAAAGCTGCTGACGCCCGAGCGCCTCAAGATGCTGGCGCTGCCCCTGGCCGGTTTGTTCTTCACGCTGACGTTCGCCTACACGACGTTTTTTCACACGCTGTACGGGCGGACGCCGGGCAAGTGGGTCACAGGCATTCGCGTGCTGGATGAGACGGGCAATCCTCCCCGTTTCGGCAGGTCGGCGCTGCGGATGGTTCTGGCGTTTGTCTCCGCGCTGCCGCTGTTTGCCGGTGTCGCCATCGCGCTGTTCAGCCGCCGCCGTCAGACCCTGTACGACAAGCTGACGGGAACCTACGTGGTCCGCCTCATTGAGGTCCGCTGAGAGGTTCAGCCGCGTTTGCTGCTTTGGAGAATGTCCAGAGCGGCGGCGAAGTCCGTCGGCAGAGGCGCCACAAAGCGCATGCGCTGGCCGGTCACGGGATGCGTCAGCGTCAGCGCCGCGGCGTGAAGCGCCTGTCTTCCCAGCATCCGCGCGGCCCGGGCCAGCGGATTGCCCGGAGCCAGCTTTTTCTCGCGCTTCGTTCCCCCGTAGAGCGCGTCGCAGAGCAGTGGATGTCCAGCCTCGCTGAAGTGCATCCGAATCTGATGCGTCCGACCGGTCAGAATGTGGACCGAAACGAGGCTTGAGGACGGAAAGACATCCTGCCTGGTCCACTCGGTGATGGCCGTGCGCCCGCGGGTGACGCGCGACGTGAAGCGCAGCCTGTCCGTCGGATGCCGCCCGTGAAGCGTCTCGAACCGGCCGCTCTCATCGGGAACGCCGTGAACGATGGCGAGGTAGCGCTTGTCGGCGGTGTGCGCCTGAAACTGAGCCTGGAGCGCATTCAGCGCGTGCTCCGTCTTGGCGATGACGAGGCAGCCGCTGGTGTCCTTGTCGAGCCGATGGACGATGCCCGGCCTCAGCTCTCCGCCGATGCCCGGCAGGTCGGGACAGTGCGCCATGACGGCATTGACGACCGTTCCAGAGGGAACACCCGCGCCGGGGTGAACGACCATGCCCGCTGCCTTGTTGATGACGAGAATGGCGTCGTCCTCAAACAGGATGTCCAGCGGCAGGTCTTCGGGCTCAAGGCCCGTCGGCTGCGCTTCGGTGATGGCAGCCCGAATGTCCTCGCCGCCTTTGAGCGTCAGGGCAGGCCGGGCCGGCGCGCCGTTGACCAGAACATCCCCCGCTTCAATCAGCGATTTGAGCCTAGAGCGGGAACGTCCGGGAATGTGCGAGGCGAGAAAGAGATCGAGCCGCTTTCCCCGGTCGTCAGAATCGGCGCGGAATCGAAACTCCTCTGCCGTCCCGAGTGATGGGGGGACCGATTGGGTGACCGACAGGGGAATGCTCTCGTCGTCATCCTCGTCCGGAGCCCTGTCCAAAGGGCTCACCAGAAGCGGGTTTTGACCTGCCCCTTGCGGGCGATGATGACGTCCGCCAGCGCGCGGTCGAAGTAGTTGGTCGTCCGGTACAGCTCGGGCGAAACGCTGTCCCGATAGAAGGAGCGCCCTTCGTCGATTTCCTTTTCCAGCGCCTCGAAGAAGTTGTCGTTCTCCAGCGCCTCCTGAATTTTGGCCTCGTTGTAGAGGGCGATGTCAGAGGCAATGGAACGCGCCTTTCGGCAGGCTTTGGTCTTGTCTTCGATGACGGCCATATTTGGACTCCTTAAGGAAAGCGGAGGGGGGCTCCGGCGGGCGGCGCGGCATGTCACAAAAAATTCTCCCGTCCAACATTTTCCCCGGACGGCCGCGCGGCGCTCAGACTCCCGGACGCCATCCAGTCAGAGGGCGCGGGCGTCCCGCGGACCGCCTCAGGAATGCCAGGCGCACAACTTGACAAGCCTGGGGAGTTCTGCTTTGGGGCGCCGTCTTTTTTTCGAGGGTTCTGTAACACCAGGACGCACATTCGGCCTGCCCGCGTTTCACTTCTCCCCCGGAAGTTTCGCCAGAAGCCGCGGAGCGCGCTCAGGACCGAGCCGCAACATGCAGATGGAAGGAGCCGTACCATGTCAACACGCAAACCGACGTATCAGCCGAGCAAAATTAAGCGGAACCGCACGCATGGATTCCGCAAGCGCAACTCGACCGCCGCCGGCCGCGCCGTTCTCAAGCGCCGCCGTGCCAAGGGCCGTCGTCGTCTCTGTGTCTCCGCGCCGAAGAAGTAAGTCCTCTTGTTGGAGGACCATGGCGCCTTGAGCCCCCAGCCGACGACACAGCTGCCCAATACGGAGCCTCCCGGCGAGTCGTTTCCAGCGGCGAGCAGGCTGCTCCGTAGGAGCGAGTTCAAAGCAGTACAGGAGCGGGGTCTGCGAAATGCGGACACCGCTCTTGTCTTCTTTGTCCTTGGAAATTCTCTGGGGCGCCGGCGGCTGGGCATCACCGTCAGCAAAAAGGTGGGCAATGCGGTCTGCCGCGCCCGAATCAGACGCCTTCTTCGGGACGTGTTTCGCAAAGAACGGCGCCGGCTGCCGCCTTCCGTTGATCTGGTCGTCATCGCCCGCCGCGCTGCGGCCCAGGCCGACCGGGAAAGGCTGCTGAAAGAATTTCTTCGGGCGTCAGCCTGGTTTTGCCGCCGTCTGTGCCGACACGAGCCTGCTGCCGCTGAAGACGTGAATTCAGGAGTGCGCGGCGGCGCGGGTGCCTGAGAACGGAATCAGGCTGATTTTTCCGCTCCGAATTTGAACGGGCATCCCAGAGGTGGGGCGCGGGAATGGTGAAAACGCTGCTTGTCCTCTGTGTTCGATTTTATCGGCGCTGCATCAGCCCGCTTTTTCCCCCCTGCTGCCGATTCAGGCCCACGTGTTCCGCCTACGCGCTGGAGGCGCTGGAGCTGCACGGCGCCCTTCGCGGGACGTGGCTGATTCTTCGCCGCCTTCTTCGCTGCCACCCTTTCTGTGAGGGCGGCTTTGACCCCGTTCCGCTTCCTGCGAACCGGAGCCGCGTCAATGACGGCGAAGATGGGCGTGAGGATGTTCGGCGCAGCTGAGAGCAGCTGACGCGCCGCGCCTGCACCGCAGTTTTTTTCACAGGCATGAGGCCGGTGCCGACCTTCGGCCGCCGGCTTTGAGGAGTCGCCTTGTCAGACGCAGATTTTTCTTACGTGCCGCCGAATGGCCGGAATTCTCCGGAACACCAGAAGCGGATGATGCTGGCCATGCTCGCGATGGTGGGCGTCGTTTTTGTCTGGACGATGCTGTTTCCGCCGAATCAGGCACAGGTCCCGCCGGACAGAACGGATGTCACAACTCAGCAGACAGACGCCGCTGAATCAGCGTCTGCCCCGCCGCAGCTGAGCAGTGGTTCGAATGAGCCTTTGCCGCCCGCGCCTGCCGCCGAAGCCGTGGAGCCCAGGACGGTTTCTTTTCAGACCAGGGCCTTCGATCTGGCCTTCTCCAATGTGGGCGGAGGCATCTCCCGGGCTGTTCTCAAGAGCGACAACCCGGAGCTGTGGAAGGGCTACAAGTTCGAACAGGTCTTCAAGCCGGGGAAGGAGGCGGAGATTCGTCCCGTGGACCTGGCCCGCGTGAAGGCGGAGCAGACGATTCCCGGCGCCTGTGAGATTTCCGGTGACGCGGCTGTGCCCTTCAGCACCGTTTACCAGCTGGAGGAGCGCCAGAACGGCGTGACCTTCCGCGGCGGGACTTCCGAAGTGACGGTGGAGAAGACGTTCGACTTTGCCGACCAGGGTTACGACTTCCGGGCGACCTACAAGGTGACGAACAACACCTCCGCGACGCGCAGTCTGAAGCTCTCCGTCATCTATCCCGCCTTTTACGACCCGCAGCTTCTGCCCAAGTCGGGGCTGTTCGCGCCTCCCCCGGACCAGATTCAGGCCATGCTCCTGGACGATGGGGACGCGGAGCGGATGCAGGCCGGCAAGAAGGTCGAAGAAAAGACCTTCAAGGGGCCCATTCAGTTCGTCGGTTTTGATCAGCGCTATTTTCTGGGCGCCGCCTTTCCGACGGACACGCGCGGCACCAGCGGCCGCCTGTTCACCTCTGAGGACGGGCGCTACGAGGCCACGCTTGTGTTCGATTTGGGCTCTGTCGCTCCCGGGCAGACCGTGGAGCGCGGCGTCGGCTTCTTCATCGGCCCCAAGTCACATGACCTGCTGAACAAGGTCTCCGACGCGGCGCGGCGCGGCGTTCTCAGCTCTGCTTCCGATGAGCGCGCTCAGACGGCCTTCGCTGATCCCCGGCTGGCCGAATCCATCGACTTCGGCTGGTGGGCGGTCATCTGCCGGGCCCTCCTGGCGGTCCTCAATCTGTTCGCCGGCTTCGTTCACAACTGGGGCGTGGCCATCATCCTGCTGACGGTTCTGGTGAAGCTGCTCCTCTTCCCGCTCAACCAGAAGCAGATGGCCAGCATGGAGGCCATGCGGCGCATCCAGCCCCAGATTCAGGAGCTGCAGAAGAAGTACGCGGACGACCGGGAAAAGCTGGGCATGGAGCAGATGAAGCTGTTCCAGGAGAACCACGTGAACCCGATGGGCGGGTGCCTGCCGATGCTGGTGCAGATGCCCGTGTGGTTCGCCCTCTATCGGACGCTCTATTCGTCCTTTGAGCTCTATCGGGAGCCGCTGTTCAGCGTGTGGCTCACCGACCTGACCCAGGGCGACCCGTATTACATTCTGCCGGCAGCCATGGGCGTGACCATGTTCATCACGCAGAAGATGCAGCCGCAGATGGGCGACCCGAAGCAGGCGAAGATGATGCTCTATTTCATGCCCATCTTCTTCACGTTCCTGATGGCCAACCTGCCCGCGGGCCTCACGCTCTACATCTTCACCAACAACCTGCTGTCCATTGCCCAGCAGGCAGTCCTGAGGCGGAAATACAATCTGAACACGCCGGCCGCGCCCTCCTCCTCGGGAAAATAGCCGGCGGCACGGAGTGAACCCCGGAAGCGTTTTCCGGCCGAAGTTCAAACAGACGAAAGCCCTCTTCCCGGATGCACAGGGAAGAGGGCTTTTTCATTTCGCCGGTTCAGTGAGTCCTCATGCGTCAGCCGGGCTGTCTGGCCTGCGCGGCGAGCTTTCGGACTCGATAGAGGGAAAGACAGGTGAGCTCGGCAATCTCGCGCATGGAGCAATCGCCCTTGGCGAGGAGCGCTCTGGCGATTCGAGCCCGCTCCTCGTTCCGGCCTTTTTCCAGACCTTTTGAAAGGCCTTCCTCCAGTCCTTTCGTGCGGCCCTCTCGTTTCCCGTCCTCGAACATCTCGTCATACGCCTTGCACATGGTGTCCCTCCCTTCTTCGGCGGAGAACAGAGGCACGTCCCGCTTTCCGCCGAGGGCATTCATTACGGCCATGGTCTCCTCGTCCAGGACCTGATGGAGCAGATGGGCCCGCCTCGCCCAGCTTGTCAATTCGGCCCTGTTTCCCTGGTGCTTGGCGGCACCCAGCACTGCCTTGAGGCTGATCCCCAGTCTGTCCAGCAGCCCATCGTCCAGCTCAGCGGGAACAACCAGGTTGAGCTTGTAGTCCTGGACAAAGGCCGCGAGCTCCGGAGGAATCGGCCCCTGCATGTCCCGCAGGCTTCTCGGCCCGTCCCAGACGTCCTGGCCCCAGTAGATGACGATGTCGATGACCGGAATGAGCCGCGTTCCCTTGGGCAGCCCGCAGATGAATTCGCCTCCGCGGTTCAGATGCCGCCCGGACGGACGCTTCTCATTGCCGGACGAATCGTTCCCCTGCCGCCGGACTGCTCGCAGCTGACTGTCGTAGCGGGCCGCGTCGTAAACGAGGAGGCGGACGGGCATGTCGTAACTGACCGCTGCCTGATTCTCGATGCCGATGAAGCAGAAGGCCGCGCCGTGCCGGGCGTCCCGCTTGATGACCATCCGCTTCATTCCGTCCCGATGCCTGGCAGCTGTGGCCGGATGCCCGCCGACCAGCAGAATCTCTGAGGCGTCCGCGTCGCTCAGGTCCCCGGGCTGAATTTTGGGTTCGCCCTGGTGAATCAGCAGGTTGAGCAGGTCGGCAGCCACGTCGTTCCGGGACATGAGCCGCCGGGTGGCCGTATCCATCGCGCCCATCGCATGACCTCCTGGCGTCGAAATGCTGAACGCCTCATGAATCACGGCGGGTCACTGATTCGGAGGACGGCGGGCAAGCTGCCTTTTGGGTGAGCCCCAAAAATGAAACAGCCCCTCCCTCCGGCGTGGAGAGAGGGGCTGCTGTGTTTCACGAACCGGCCAAAGAGCCGTTTATTCGGCCTTGGGCTCTTTCGGCTGCTTGGGCTCGACCTCGATGTCGGCGATTTCAAATTCGCCGTCGGGCACATCGGCCTTTTCAGTCAGCGTGAACGCGAGCGTGCGGGTGGCGGCCTGAATGTCAGCCTGAACCGGGGCGAATTTCTTCGCGGTGTCCGGGCTCACGGCCAGCGTCAGCCGCGTCAGTGGACGGCCCACGCTCGCGCCGAGCTCGCTCTTCTTCTTGTTGATCGTGAACCAGGCCTTCTCGGCGAGCTCGAAGATGCCGCTGTTTTCCGCTTTGGGCGCGGGGATGTCCTTCAGCTCGTCCAGCGTGGGCCAGGGAGCGCGGTGGATGCTCTCGATGCCCGTCTCTTCGGCAAAGGCCCAGCGCCAGATCTCGTCGGTGATGAAGGGCAGCACGGGCGCGAAGAGCCTGAGCAGCACGTTCAGCCCCAGACGCAGCGTGGCCACGGCACTTGAACGGTCGGCCTCGGAGGCATTCGCCTCGCCGCGCGCGCGGGCCTTGACCAGTTCGAGGTAGCTGTCGGTGAAGCTCGACCAGAAGAAGCGCTCGGCGGCGTCCAGCGCGGGGGCAAACTCAAACTCGTCAAAGCTCTTCGTCGCCGCCTCAATCAGCGTGCGCAGGCGGGCGACAAAGGCGCGGTCGAGCTCGTTCACGATGGGCCCTTCTTCGGCGCTCTGGCTGAGGACGTATTTGCCCGCGTTGTAGAGCTTGGTGACGAGGCGCTTGCCCACCTTGAAGACCGTCTCGTCGAAGGCGGTGTCAGTGCCGAGCCGCGCCCCCGCAGCCCAGTAGCGCACGGCGTCCGCGCCGTAGTTGTCGATGAGGTGGACGGGCGTCACCACGTTGCCCTTGCTCTTCGACATTTTTTTGCGGTCGGGGTCGAGGATCCACCCGCTGATGGTCACGTGCTTCCAGGGCGTCTTGCCCTCGTGAAGCATGGCCTTGGCGATGGTGTAGAACGCCCAGGTGCGGATGATTTCGTGGCTCTGCGGACGAATGTCGCCGGGGAAGAGGTTCGCGTGGCGCCCCGGATTCTTCACCCAGCCGCTGGCAATCTGCGGCGTGAGCGAGCTCGTGAACCAAGTGTCAAAGACGTCCGTCTCGGCGGTGAAGCCGTTCGGCACGTCGCGCTGCGAGGCGTCGAATCCGGGCGGGGTATCCACCGTCGGATCGACGGGCAGCATCTCGGGCGCGGCGAAAATCGCCTGGTCGTGGAGTACGTTCCCCTCGGCGTCGAGTCTGTACCAGACGGGGAACTGCACGCCGAAGTAGCGCTGGCGGCTGATGCACCAGTCGAGCTGCAGGTTTTCCGTCCAGTTGCGGTAGCGGCTGCCCATGTGCGCGGGGTGCCACTCAATCCGGCTGCCGAAGTCGAGAAGCTGCTCCTTCTTGTCGAGCAGGCGCACGAACCACTGACGGGTCGAGATGAACTCCAGCGGCTTGTCGCCCTTCTCGAAGAACTTCACGGGGCGGCTGATTTTGCGCGGCTCGCCCTGGAGCGGCGCGCCGAGACCCTCTTTTGCTTCTCCCTCGGGGTCACGGAGCATCTCGACGATGGCCGCCTTGGCCTGCGTGACGTTTTTGCCGGCGAGGCCGTCGTAGAATTTCTGCGCCCTTGCCGGGTCGAGCGACACGAAGCTCTCACCCGAGTCCACGCCGCCGAAAGTCACGGGCAGAAGGCGCCCGTTCCTGCCGATGATCTGCCGGAGAGCGAGCTTCTGTTCGCGCCACCAGAGGACGTCGGTCTGGTCGCCAAAGGTGCAGACCATGAGGATGCCGGTGCCCTTTTCCGGGTCGGCCAGCGTGCTGGGGAAGATGGGCACGGGCGCGCGGAAGAGCGGCGTGATGGCTCTTTTGCCGAACAGGTGCTTGTAGCGGGGATCGTCGGGGTGTGCGGTGACGCCCACACAGGCGGCGAGGAGTTCGGGCCGCGTGGTGGCGATGTTGAAGGTGTCGTCACAGCCCTCGACGGCGAATTTCAGGTCGTGGAAGGCGCCGGCCTGCTCACGGTCCTCCACCTCGGCCTGGGCGACGGCCGTCTGGAAATCCACGTCCCACATGCAGGGCGCCGTCACCGAATAGACGTGGCCCTTTTCCACGAGGTCGAGGAACGAGCGCTGGGCGAGCTCGCGGCTCTTGTCGTCAATCGTCGCGTATTCCTCGCGCCAGTCCACCGAGAGGCCGATGCGGCGCCACAGCGACTTGAAGACCTTCTCGTCCTCGCGCGTCACCTGATGGCAGGCCTCGATGAAGTTGGGCCGCGAGACGATGCGCGGCGGCTTCTTCGCGTCGGCGCCCGCGGGCTGTTCGAGTTTCAGGTCCTTCTCGTAGGGCGCCTTCACGTCCGCGCGGATGTTGAAGAAGTTCTGCACGCGGCGCTCGGTGGGCAGTCCGTTGTCGTCCCAGCCGAGGGGATAAAAGATGTTCATCCCGCTCATGCGGCGCTGCCGGACGACCACATCCGTGTGGGTGTAGCTGAAGATGTGGCCCACGTGGAGCGAGCCGGAGACGGTGGGAGGCGGCGTGTCCACGACGAAAGTCTCCTGACGCGGGCGGTTCGGGTCGTAGCGGTAGATGCCGCTCGCCTCCCAGTCGGCGTCGAATTTCTGCTCGGCGGCCAGGGTATCGAAGTGCTTGGGAAGCTGTTCGGGGTCGATGGTTTTGAAGGAAGCCATGGTGCTGTCGTCCTGATGCGTGAAGCGGCCCCGGGACCGCCCGGAACCCATGAAATGAAAAAGCCTCCGGACGTCCTTTGCCGGAGGCGAAAAGCGGCGGCGCCTTAGCAGAATCCCGAGGGAGTGCGAGGGGGGATTCCGGGCATTTCCCCGCCGGATGTTCATGCCGGAATTGTGAGGCGGCCCGGGGAGAGAAAAAACGGGGGATGCCTGGCTAAGTCCTTGACCGACGGCCCCTCGCCTTTAGACTTCGCGCCCGCTTTTTGGAGACCTGTCGCAGGTATGCTTTTTGGGGGCAACCTGCGACATTTTCATTCACCCAACGGCCATTGGCGGCCGGAAAGGAACACAACCCAATGATGAATACACGCAACCTCTTCGCGGCGGCGTTTGCCGTCGCTCTGTCCACAGCGGCTTTTGGCTGCGGCGGCAGCGATGGCAAGGACGGCGAGCCCGGTCAGCCCGGTGCGCCCGGCCAGAACGGCGCGAACGGCATCAGCGCGATGGTCGTCAGCACAACTGAGCCCGCCGGCTCCCATTGTGCGAATGGCGGCACCAAGCTCGAAATCGGCATGGACGCGGACAGCGACGGCATTCTCATCGAGTCGGAAATCGTCAGTACCCAATACGTTTGTAATGGAACGAATGGGCAGCCTGGCCAGCCGGGAAATCCGGGGGAACCGGGCACTGCGCCGACCATCACCACTGCTACTTTGAACGCGGGTGAAGGCGGATGTGCCAACGGCGGCATCAAAATCACCGTCAAGGACGGCGAATCCTCGGTGGATCAGGTCCTCTGCAACGGCGCGAATGGTCAGCCCGGCGAGCCCGGAGCCGCTCCCACGGTCGCGATGTCGCGTCTCGGCGAAAACGATACGCATTGCCCCAACGGCGGCATGCAGATCGATATTACGGTCAATGGCACGACAAATACTCAATATGTGTGTGACGGCACAAATGGTCAGCCAGGAACCTCTTCCTCAATCGTCACGACGACTCTCGATGTCGGCGATACGGACTGCCCGAAGGGCGGCGTGCAGATTGAGGTCACGAATGAAAATGGATCCACCACTCACCGTATATGCAACGGCACAGATGGTCAGCCCGGAGAAAATGGTCAGGGCACTCCCGGGAGCAACGGCCACAATTCGCTCATCAATATGATTCCTTATGAGGGAACTGCCTGCGCCAGCGGAAGCGGTATCGAAATCATTTCCTGGCTGGACCTGAACGATAACGGCGAGCTGGATACCAATGAGACGTCCACTTCCAAGATAATCTGCAATGGCGCCAATGGCGGAGGCGGTGCGATTGGGTGCGCGGCTGAGGCCGAGGATTATTGCCTCGAACAGGCAATAGCAAACGACAATGAACTTGGCGTTTGCGACACCACGACGGGCAACTGCGTGGAATGCCTGGAAACTAAAGACTGCGGAACAGATTCAGGAAAATACTGTTCTAACAAGGTCTGCGTTCCCTATTGCGGCGACGGCATTGTCAATAATGGCGAGGATTGCGATCCGGCCGCTCCCAGCAGTGAGTGGAAATACGGCGGTACCTGTGACGGTTATATAAGCGGCACAGTGGGGGAGATTACTTGCAGTGAAACCTGTGTCATGAGCGACACCTGCGACTTCCCCGATCTCTGCGGAAATGAAGCTGTGGATGAGGATGAACTTTGCGATTCCACCGCTGACAAATCTACGTGGACAAAGAGCACCTGCGCAGACGTCATGGGCGATGGATATATCGGTGAATTGGGATGCGCTGAAGGCTGCAAGCAGTTTGTCCTGACCGGATGCACTGAGGATCCCTGCGCGGACGTCGAGTCAGACGGTGATTGCAAGGGAACTGGCCCCAATAACGCCAAGACTTGCTTGGAAGCATGGGGCGATGAAGTAACCGTTCCGGATGCGTATGTCGTCTGCGAACCGCACCCGACCTGCCCGGGCGTTTATAAGGAAAATATCGATGCCACGCTGGCAGTGTGTGAGCCCGACGATCCGCCGCCGGCCCCCACCGCGCCGATTAGTTGGTGCACTACTCAACACCCGGCAACGATTAGCGCAACTGATACAGATAAAACTGTTTATGTGCGTATTCCAACGAGTGAACTTGGAAATATCCAGAAGGACGACGACGGAAACATCCTGGGTGTAAAGCTCATTTACAGCACCGATACCACCAGCAGCATCAGCACATGGGCGAGCATTGCCAAGGTTGAAAATTACGCAGAGATTCGAGGCGGAAATACTGAGTACAAAGCCACAATAGATGATGAGACCTATAATGCCTTGGCTAATGGCACCTATTATTATGCCATGGCCATTACGGGGAATGGAACGGATTGGTTCTATTGCCCCCATGCAGGCGTCAAGGATGACGGCGACACCGACAACGGCGGCGCCCCGACTCAGACCATTGATACGACCAAGATGGGAACGATGGTGATTGAAAACGATGTTCCGCCGCAGCCTACAGGCCACGTCGTTATTAATCAGTTTATGACGAGAGGAAATACAGCTAATGATGAGTTTATAGAATTATATAATCAGACTTCCTCGGCAGTTGATCTGTCATCTTATGTGTTATGGAAGAGCCAAAAAGACTCTTATCCCACTAGCTCCTCTAAAATTGAATTGACGGGAACCATTCCTGCTCATGGTTATTATATAATTACCACTAAAGATACTTTAACAGGGGCAACAGGATTGGATGCTTTTAATCCTGTAACGCCTGATCAATATGTTGATGTTAAAACTTCGGGTTTGTTTGGCGGAATGAATAATAATGTTATTTTATTCCTGACAAACACTACGGATGCTCCTACAGCAGATTCAATGGCGAACGTTATCGATTATGTTGGCGCTGGTAACGCTTCTATTTATGAAGGTGAAGTTTTGACGTTTACCGACAATAAATATTCTAACAATACCTCAGTTAGTCGAACAAACGGTGTTGATACAGATAATAATAAAAACGACTTCACTACGCTCGATGTTGCCTGCCCCCGCAGTTCTACGCAGACGACTTGCCCGGGTCTGAAGGAGTAATTGCTTAAAAAGCCGAAAACAAAATCCCCACCCTCCAATTCATCGGAGGGCGGGGATTTTTATTTTCGGAACGGGAATTTTAATACATAAACCCAATTATCCACAGCGGCAGCTTATTTCCGTAGGGCATTTCAATTCCGTCCGCCAGAATAAATGAATTTGGAATATCGGCGATTTGTTTGAAGCCTTTCTTTTCGCCGCCCACCTCAAATGTCCATGTGCCGTCCACCCGAAAATCGCCGTGCTCTTTGCCGTATTCGACCCGATGCCCGGCGGAGAATTGATTGACCGCAAATGTTTCCCGAACAGTGCCGATTTGAACGGAATCATTGGCCAGGGCATACATGAGATTGGGGTTTTCCAGATAAACCTTGTCGGGCTTTTGCAGCTTTTTGACGGTTTTATTTTCGGAAAACAGCAGATTCAGGAGTTTTGCCCTGCCAAGCATATAAAGATAATTCACGACGGTCGTTCTGTGCGCGCCAATCAGCGCGGCCAGTTTGGTGGCATCCACCTCAAAGGGAACGGAGTTGGCGACAGCCCCCAAAAGGGCCTTGAGCTTGCGCGACATGGCCGGTTCCATATTGAACATCAGGGGCAGTTCCGTTTCCGTGATATAATTGATGACCTGCTCTATAATAATATAATAAGCGGCCTTCTGGCGCAGATAAAACGGGTAATATCCATATTTGAGATATTCCTGAAAGAAGGGGAGCGGCTGACATTGTTCGAGGACCGAGGCACACAGACTTTCAGGTGAACGCAGAATGTCTTTGAGCTGAACAGGCGGGATGTGAATATCTTTATAAAATTCGAGAAATTCCCGGAAGGAGAGCCCCTGAATATCGTAGGGAATACATCGACGGGAGAGGTCAGCATCGCCGGACAGAATATTCAGCAATGATGAACCGCTGATGACGACGCGCATATCGGGGTATGTATCATAGATTTCTTTTATTTCCTGACTCCATCCTTTGTATTTGTGCACCTCATCGACAAAAAGGTGCCGGCCGCCGTTTCGATAGAATTCAGTCGCAGTGTCCAAAAGGGTGCGGCTGGAAAAATAAATAGAATCGAGGCTGCAGTAGAGGACGTCCCGGCTGCCCGGTTTGTAATTGTTTTTGATGTATTGAAGCATCAGCGTGGTCTTGCCGACGCCCCGTGAGCCGCGAAGACAGAGAAGCTGGTTGTCCCAGTCGATGCGGTTCAGCATTTCACGGACGAGGGTGGTCTGGGTCAGACGAAGGAGCTGGTCCTTCTTGGAGAAGAGAGATTCCATGGTGGCCTCCGGTGCGCCGAACGAGGGAAGACAGACGCTCACGGCTGTCAAAAGTGTCGGTCAGAACCGACAAAAATCAAGAAAAATGTCGGTTAGAACCGACAAAAATTTCAGAAAGTGTCGGTCAGAACCGACAAAAAAGCCCCCTTTCCGCGCCGGAAAGAGGGCTTTTGACAGGGGGGCTTAGTGGATGAAGTCAGGCCGCTTTCTTGGGCTGCGGCTTGGCCTTCCAGATTTTCAGGCAGAGGCAGAGGCCAATGATGGCGAAGGGCAGCATGAACCACGGCCAGTAATCCCAGCTGGCAGAGGTCAGGTAGCCCAGCGAGATGGATTGGATGGCGGTGCCCAGATAGACGAAGCCGTCGATGAGACCCACCGCCGTGGCCGCGCCCTTGGTGCCGCCGAAATCCATGGTGGCCGTGCCGCTTAAGAGGCCGTGGGTGCCGATGACCGCCAGCGAGATGAGGAAGATGACCACGCCCATGAGGAAGGGCGAATGGGTTGAGACGGGCTGGATGCGCAGCCGCCGCTCGTCGCCCGCGCGCATCACGGGCGAGGGGTCTTTGACCTGAACCGTCATGCGCTGGCCGGCCCGCTCGATTTCAAAGGTGATGAGCCCCGTGCTGACGGCGAGGTTGTCGGAAGTCGCCTGCGGCTTGGTGGAGCAGATGCTGCGCACTGTGTCCCATTTCGCCTCGCCCTCGCACTTCGCGGGAACGGCGGCGAAGGCGCGCGCCACATCGCGCCACTCTTTGAAATCGCCCTTGCCTGCCACGCTGAGGATGCGGTCGCCGGGTTTCAGAACGGACAGATCCTGCTCGGCGCCGGGGTGGATGCTGTCGATTACGGGCGAGGTGTGGCCCATCGTGAAGGACATGAAGATAATGCAGATGATGATGAGCACGTAGAAGCCGCCGGCAGCCGGAGCGCGCCGCGACTGGAAGAACATGTCGCTGACGAATCCGGCCACGTTGCCGCCGATGACGCCCGCCACGAAGAGGAGCCCGCCCCAGCCCGCCTGGAGGAAGGGCACGAGGGCGATGAGTCCGGCAGAGGCGATGAGCCAGCCTTTGCGGCGTCCTTCGAGGAATTTGATGGCGATGAAGGCGCAGACGGCAGCGATGACGAAGAAGGGCACCACGCCCGCTGCGTTGCTCCAGTCGCCGTTCCGCATGGCGTGATGGCTGGGCAGCGAGAGGACGTTCTTGGCGAAGAACGGGTACCACTGCATCACGCTCTGGCGGACGACGCCGGTGCACAGCTCGATGAAGGCCAGCGTGATGAGGATGGGGTTGGTGAGGATTTTCTTAAGAATGTGGCTCGTGGGCGTGTCGTCGGCCTCGCCGCTCGTGGCGTCGCCCGTGTTGAAGTCCTCAAACCCGGCCTGACTCGGGCGGTCTTTGAGGAGGAAGAGTTCGATGACGGCCAGAATGAGGAGGAGCGCGGCGGGGAAGAGGAACACCCATGGCGTCTGACGAACCGTGCTCTCGCCGGGAGCAACGCCTGCGAGGCGTCCGGCGAACTCCAGCACCCAGCCGTTGATGGTGTAGGCGAAGAAAATCCCGCTCGAAATCATCACGCCGAAGATGCCGCTGAATCCGCCGCGCTCGCGCACGTGGAACCAGCGCGAGTTGACCTTGACGATGGCCACCGCCCCGAAGCTCTGGAAATACATGTTCAGGGCGAAGAGGACGGAAAAGACGATGCGGATGGTGCTGTTGTCCGCGCTGCCCGCCGCCAGGATGACCTTGAGGTAGATGCCCATGGCGAGGTTCGCGGCCGCAGCGCCGAATGCGCCCATGAGCGAGGCTTTTTTGCCGCCGATGGCGTCCGTCAGCGGGCCGTTCAGCAGGAAGGCAAAGCCGTAAATCAGGGTTCCCACAAAGAAGATGGAGCCGAAGTCCTCTTCCGTCATCAGAACGCCCAGAGAGTTCTTGGCGACGTTGAGGTTGTAACGCCCCATGTAGAGGAAGGCGTAGAGCAGCCCCAGGGGGAACCAGTTGAGGCCGCGCCGCAGCAGAAATGCCTTTGAGTGTTGGGGAACGTCCGAGACGGAGGATGCCGTGGAGGACGGTGCGGAAGCGGACGCGGATGACTGCGGTGCGTCTGCGGCGGGGTCGGAAGGAGCGTCGGCGGGCGAAGAAGTTGATGCAGAGGAATCCTGCTGTGCCGCCGATGAGGGGGATGCCGTTGAGCCTGACAGAGAGGCCTCCGAGTGCATTTGAACTCCGAATGCGGCGCTCGCTTGGTGTGGGTCCGATTCGCGCGCCGCAACCGGCATCGGCCTCGCTCCCAACGCTTGAATATGGGCGAGGCGCCTGCCTGCGGCCCATGGGGAGTCCCCAGCTCGATTCACCGGGGCGCGGCCTCTATACAAACCGCCGAATGGCGGGCAAACGAATGGACGGCGTCCTGTGTATCTTTTTGAAACGGTTGCGTGTGCGCGCCGCCCTTCGGGAGGGCTAAGGCGCCACTCCTTTTGCGCTGCTCCCCGCACCGCCTGCTTTCCTGCTTGGAGGAGAAAACCGGAATGCCTCGAAAGTTTTTGCTGGCCCTGATGACGCTGCTGATTCCCGCTCAGTGGACCTTTGAGGGCACCGCTCAGGCGGATGCCGTGGAATTCACGCTGAAAGCGAAGATGCTGGCCGGCCAGAAGGAGACGCCCCATCTGATTCTGCGGATTAACGAGCGGCTGGAGTCCCTCAAAGTGACGCTGACGCGGGAGGACGGCGTCACCTTCGACAAGAGCTACGTCCGCGTGGAGGCCGGCGGCGAGACGCGCATCGACCTGCCTGTGGTCCGGGGCAAAAACCACCACTTCAAGGCGGCCTTCGACATCGGCATGGACGGCGAGACCCTGCACCACGAGACGGAGTTCGACGCGGAGCTCATCACCGCGCCGGAGTTCAAGGTCAGGAATGAGGACGTGAATGTGGACGGCGGTTTTCTTTCGCTGACTTCCAGCCGCGACATCGCCCGCATCGACGTGACCGTGACGAACGACGAGGGAAAGACGGTTGCGAAGAAGTCCCAGCGCTACGGCGTGGCGCCCTCAGGAAGTCAGGTGGAGCTGCTCTGGGGGCCGACGGAAGGCCGGGTGTTCCGCATTGACCTGACCATCTACGACACGGACGAGTTTCACTACGGACTGTCGCTGTTCCCCTGGCGCTACGAGATTCCCCACGACGAGGTGAACTTCGCCACCGGCAGCAGCGACATCGCCCCCGCCGAGAGGCCCAAGCTGGATGCGTCCCTCAAGGTGCTCAAGGAGGTTCTGCGGCGCATGGGCAGGTCGGCCAATCTCAGGCTGTTCATCGCCGGAGCCACGGACACGGTGGGCGACGCCGCTTCCAATCAGAAGCTGTCCATGGCCAGGGCCAAGTCGATCGGGCGCTATTTCCGCTCCAAAGGCGTGCGCATTCCGATTTTTGCCGCCGGTCTGGGCGAGAACGGTCTCAAGGTGGCGACGGCCGACGAGGTGGACGAGGTGCAGAACCGGCGGGCGGACTACATCGTCAGCGTCGAGGAGCCCGTCTTCTCCGGCGGCGTTCCCCCTGTGACGTGGCAGAAAATTCCCTGAGGCATCGGCCTGGAGCGTCGCCTAGCTGCCGCTGTCATTGGGCGCGCCGTCCGGAACATCGGGCAGCTCGCGGGTGAAAAAGATGAACGCCATGGCGGGCCGCTTGCTCGATTCGCGCATGGCGAACTGAACGCCGTCGAACGTCCATCCCTGCCGCACCCAGGTGTTCACGGCATTTTCAATCTGGTCGTCAGTGACGAGCGACAGCTCCACGACCTTGTAGTCCAGCATGGGGGACTCCTTTTTTGAGGAGAGAGGACTGCGCCGTCACGAATGGGGGCAGGAACAGTCCGTTTCAGACGGCTCCGGATAGGGCAGGGGGCATTCCTTGCCCTGCCAGTTCGTGAAGAAGGTGCCGGCGTCCGTCGTCCGCAGCGTGAAGTCGGGCGAGAGCGTCACCTTGCCGAAGCCCATGGGCAGATCGACGGCGAGCTGCGGAATGGCGAGGCCCGAGGTGTGCCCCCGGAGCGCCCGAAGAATGTCCACGCCGCAGGAAAGCGGCGTCCGGAAGTGCTCGATGCCCTGAGAGAGGTCGAGCTGGTGCAGGTAGTAGGGCCGGACGCGGATGGTCAGCAGCTTCTCGAACAGCGCCTTGAGAACGCGCGCCTCCGAATTGATGCCGCGCAGCAGGACGGTCTGATTTTCGAGGGGGATGCCGTGGTCGGCGAGGAGGCCGCAGGCGCGCTCGGATGCGGGCGCAATTTCGCGGACGTGGTTGAAGTGCGTCACCACGTAGAGCGGAGCAAAACGCCGGAGCATCCGCGCGAGGTCTTCCGTCACGCGCATGGGCAGGAAGGCGGGCGTGCGCGTGCCGATGCGGATGATCTGCACGTGCGGGATGGCGCGGAGCGCTTCGAGGATGTGTGAGAGGCGCTCGTCCGAGAGGAGAAACGGGTCGCCGCCGGAGATGAGCACGTCGCGGATTTCGCTGTGACTGCGAATGTAGGCGATGGCCTCGGGGAGAAATCCGGCTTCGGGCGCGGCGTGGAGCTCAGCGCGGCAGTTCTCGTCCCTGTGGCCCGTTCCCCCGGCGATGCGCCGCCGCGTGCAGTGGCGGANNCCCCCGCGTGCAGTGGCGGCAATAGCTGGCGCAGCGGTCAGTCACGAGGAGCAGCACGTGCGTCTCGTATTTGTGGACGAGGCCGGGAACGGGGCTGTGCGCGTCCTCACCCAGCGGGTCGCGAAATTCGCCCGGATGACAGACGGCCTCCGCCTCGCTCGGAATGACCTGCCGCCTCAGCGGACAGCGGGCGTCCTCGCGGTCGATGAGGGTGAGAAAATGCGGCGTGAGCTGAAAGGGCAGGGCCGTTTTGGCGAACTTGAGGCCCTTCACCTCGCTGTCCGTCAGGCGGACGAAGCGCTCCAGCTCGTCCCGGCTTTTCAGGGCGTGTTTCAGCTGCCAGCGCCAGTCGTTCCAGTCGCTCTCTTCGGCGCCGAAGGCCGTCCACGGATGCTGCTCGGAAATCGGTTCCATCTTCCACTGCGCTCACTGCGCTTCGAAAAACGCTCTCAGCTGCCGGTAGCAGCGGGCGATGTCCTGGGCGCTTGCCCATTCGCCGACCTGATGGGCCATCTCGGTGATGCCCGGCCCGAAGTTCACCGAGTCGATGCCGTGCTGTGCGAGCCGCGCCACGTCCGTCCACGCCTGCTTGGGCGTCGTCTTCGCGCCCGTGATGTCCCTCAGCCGCTGGTAGTGGACGTTCTGGGCGCAGACCTTTCCCGCAGGCGACCTGTCCACCCACTCGATGCGTCCCCGGCCGGCCACAAATTGTTCCAGCGCGGCCATGGCGCCCTCGATGGTGCGGCTGGGTGAAAAGCGGAAGTTCAGGTTCATCCAGAACTTTCCCGGGATGATGTTCCGCGCCTCGCCGCCGCCCGCCAACGTGGCGCTGATGACCTCGTAATAGGTGAATCCGTCGATGGTGACGGGTACGGGCTTCAGTCCTGCGAGGTCTTCGAGGAGGGGAATCGCCTTGTAGATGGCGTTCTCGCCAATCCACGGACGGGCGCTGTGGCACTTTTTGCCGTCAAAGTGGACGAGCGCCTGAATCGACCCCTGGCAGGCCATCTGAATCTCGCCGTCGGTGGACTCGAGGACGACGGCAAAGGCGGTGCGCTTCAGCTCCGGCGTTCCCTCGAGGAGCGGCTCCAGCCCGTTCTCCGCAAATGGCCCCTCCTCGCGGTCGTAAAAGATGAACACGGGATTCACCGGCAGCTCACGGCGGTTCAGGTCTTCGGCGAGCGCCATCATCACCGCGTCGCCGCTCTTCATGTCGCTCGACCCGAGGCCAACCACGCGGAGGAGACCGTCCTTCTCTTCGAGCTGCGCCGGAATGCCCGTGCCGGGGACAGTGTCCAGGTGCCCCACGAGGGCAATCATGGGCCGCCGCGCGTCCGCGAGGTCGCCCAGAACGAGGCTGTTGCCGATGCGGCGGATCTCACCCGGCAGAAAGTGAGCGGGGCCCTCCTTCGCCCACTTCTCGACGGCGTCGGCGATGGCCTTCTCGTTTCCCGTCACCGAGGGGATGTCGCAGAGGGTTTTGGTCAGATGGGCCAGTCGGATTTCCAGCTGTTCGGTCATCTCATTCGCCGTCTTTCACTGTGCTGCCGATGGAAGGGCGGCGCCTGAAACACTCTCCGAAGGCGCTTGCAACGCCCAGAGGGCCCATAAAACCTTGACTGAAACGAAAACGCCGCTAAAAGGCCGCCGCTTTTTTTGCCGGGTGTGATTTGCGCCCCGAGAGACCAAAAGGTTTAGGAGTAAAGCCATGTCGTTCAAATGTGACATTTGTGGAAAAGGTGCCCTCGTCGGCAACAACGTCAGCCACGCCAACAACAAGACCAAGAAACGCTCTCTGCCCAACCTTCAGACCATTCGCGCCATCGTTGACGGCAGCCCCAAGAAGGTCCGCACCTGCACGCGGTGCCTCAAGGCCGGCAAGGTCGTGAAGGCCTGACAGACCTCCCGAATGCAGCAGATGATTCGGAAAGCGCCGTTCCCCAAGACAGGGAGCGGCGTTTTGCGTTTCAGGCATGAGGCTGGCCGACCTCGTTCCAGCAGGACCTTCTTCAATCCATAATGTCTGTTGCTTTCGGGAAAGGTCGTTCGCCGGCCGCCGGGAAGCACAGGCGCTCAGTCATCCGTCATCCGCGGGCGGCCCTGAACCGCCGGGATGTGTTTTCGCTCTTTCGCACAGGGGAGCTTTGTCATGGCTGGAAATGTGGCGATCGGCATCGATTTGGGGACCAGCTACAGCTGCGTCTCAGTGGTCGAAGACGGGGTTCCCCGGGTCATCGAGAACGAGGACGGCGACCAGATTCACGCGTCGGTCATCAGCTTTCTGGATGACGGCTCGGTCCTCGTGGGCAACGCGGCCAAGCGCGAGCTTTCGGTCAATCCCAAAAACTCCATCTCGTCTGCCAAGCGCCTCATCGGCCGCTACTTCTTCTCGGAAGAGGTGAAGAAGGCGCAGCGGATCATGCCGTATGAAATCGTCGAGGGTCCCAACTCGTCGGTGAAGATTCGGGTCCGCGGCCGCGACTATTCCCTCTCTGAAATCAGCGCCCTGATTTTGAAGGCGCTGAAGATGCTCGCCGAGGAGCATCTGGGCTGCGAAGTCACCGACGCGGTCATTACCGTCCCCGCCTTCTTCAACGACAACCAGAGGCAGGCGA
>DBXV01000011.1:76443-90807 GCA_002309695.1 Myxococcales bacterium UBA1203
ACGACTTCGGCGGCGGCACCTTTGATGTGTCCATCCTCGAGATTCGCGACGGCTCGTTTGAGGTCCTGTCTGTCGCCGGCGACACGTATCTGGGCGGCGACGACCTCGATGATCAGATTGTCCAGTGGCTGCTGCGCGATTTCCGCAAGCGCCACGGCATCGACCTCTCCGGCGACAGGAACGTCATCCTGCGGCTTCGCGAGCTGGCTGAGGCGGCAAAGATTGAAGTCGGCCGCAACCGCATCGCCCGCATCCGCGATGATGTCTTCTGCCGCGATCAGAACGGCCGGGTTTTCCCGCTGGACGCGACGCTGACCGAGGCCGAGTTCAACAAGATGGCCAGCGCCATCATTCAGAAGACTTTCAAGGTCTGCGACGAGGCGCTCCAGAGCGCGCACCTGAATCCTTCTGAAATCGACGTGGTCATTCTGGTGGGCGGTCCGACGCGGCTTCCCGTTATCCGGCAGTCCGTCCAGCACTATTTCGGCATCGAACCGCTCTCCAGCGTCGATCCGGACAAGGTCGTCAGCATCGGCGCCGCGCTTCAGGCCTACGCGCTGACCTCGCGAAATTCCGTCGGCTACCGCCTGCTCGACGTGACGCCCATCACGCTGCGCATCGGCACAGTCGGCGGGTTCACCGAGAAAATCATCGAGCGGAATACGCCCATCCCCATCGAGCAGTCGAAGACGTTCACCACGAGCCGGGACTTCCAGGAGAAGGTCAAGCTGCGCGTCTATCAGGGTGAGTCGAACCGGGTGGATGAGTGCGAGCTTTTGGGCGAGTTCGAGTTCTCCGGATTCAGGGTCGCGCCCCGGGGCGAGGTCAAAATCGAGGTGACGTTTGAGATCGACTCCGACGGCATCGTGAATGTCTCGGCACTCGAAAAGGCCACCGGACTCAAGGCGTCCACCACCATCCAGCTGTCCAGCGGACTGTCGGAGGCGGACATTGAGGCCAGCCGCAAGAACAACATGGACCTGCCCGTGGCCATGGGCGAATCCCGCTGAACCGGACCGGGCCGCCGAAGACAGGCCATGAACAAGTGCGCCGCCGTCTCCCGCTGCATTGGGGAGGCGGCCTTTTTCTTATGAACCAGTCATGAACGACCAGACTCCCCCGGACGGCAGCGGGCTCGACCTGCCGGACAACATCTCGCCGGAAATTCTGGCTGCCGTTGAAATCAAGGCGGCGTCTCTCGACGAGAGTGACTACTTCCAGATTCTGGAGGTCCCGACAGACGCCGATCAGCACCAGATCAAGGACGCTTACAGAGCGCTGGCCCGCGACTTCCACCCGGACTGCTTCCGCAATTTTCCGGTTCCCGAGTTTCAGGCGCAGGCCAACAAGCTCTTTAAGCGCATCAACGAGGCCTATTTTGTCCTGAGGGACGACGCCAAGCGGGCTCAGTACGTGGCCGGCATCACGGGGCCTCAGCGCGAGAAGAAACTTCGCTGGTCAGATGAGAGCGAGGCCCAGAAGCAGGCGGCGAAGCGGCGCAATACGCTGGAGCGGATGGGAACGACGTCTCAGGGCCGCGACTGCTATCAGCTGGCGCTCCGCGCGATTGAGGGGAAGCGCTGGGCGGAGGCTGTCCGGCAGATCAAGATGGCCATCCTCTACGAGCCTCAGAATGAGTACTTCAAAGAGAAGCTGAGCGAGGTGGAGGCGGCCGCCAAAAACGGCGGCAACGGCTAGCGCACGGAGAATTTGATGTTTGCCGCTGAGGCGCGTCTGCCCGGTGTTCGGCGAGGGCGGGCGCAGCGGCGGGAGACGGGGAGGCGGCGCGGCAGCCAGCTCCTCGCTTGTTCTGGAACGAGAGGAGCGGTTCGTCATGAGCACGTCCGACACGGCGCCCCGAAAGCCCAGGGGAACGGTCAGCATCGATGCCGCGTCCTGCAAGGGATGCGGCTTCTGCATCGAGTTTTGCCCGAGACACGCGCTGGGCTTCGGCAGGGGCTTCAACGTCAAGGGCTACCACACGCCGACGCTGGTCCATCCCGAGGCGTGCATTGGCTGCAATCTCTGCGGCCTTTACTGCCCCGACTTCGCCATCTTCGGACATCCGCTGGAGCAGCAGGCAGATTCGGCGGCCGGTGAAGGGGAAGACGCCGACTCGGCGGTGCCCAGAAGCGAAATGGACGGGAGGTCATCGCCATGAGCGCATCCGTTTCGGACAAGGGACTTCTCAGCGGCCGCCTGTTCATCGACGGCGACCATGCCTGCGCCGAGGGCGCCATTGCCGCGGGCTGCCGCTTTGCCGCCGGCTATCCCATCACCCCATCCACCGAGATTGTGGAGAGGCTGGCGCTTCGCTTCCCTCTGGTGGGCGGCACCTTCATTCAGATGGAGGACGAGCTGGCCGCTTCCATCACGGCCATCGGCGCGGCCTGGGGCGGGACAAAATCGCTCTGCGTCACCAGCGGCCCTGGCTTTTCGCTGATGATGGAAAACCTAGGCTATGCCGCCATGACGGAGACACCCATCGTCTTTGTGGATGTCCAGCGCGGCGGTCCCTCGACGGGGCTTCCCACGCTGCCGGCGCAGGCCGACATGATGCAGGTCCGCTGGGGCAGCCACGGAGATTTCCGCGTCATTGCCCTCTGTCCGTCATCGCCTCAGGAATGCTTCGACATGACCATTGAGGCTTTCAGGCTGGCCGAGCGCTATCGGACGCCGGTGGTGCTGATGATGGACGAGGTGGTGGGGCACATGACGGAGCGGGTCGTGATTCCGCCGCCCGAAGAGATTTCGCAGGAGCCCCGCCGCATCACCCGTCGGCCGCCGGAAGATTTCCGCCTGTTTGAGCCGCGGGATGACCTCGTTCCGGACATGTGTCCGCTGGGGAAGGGCTACAACATTCACGTCACCGGCCTCACGCATGACGAGCGCGGCTATCCCGTCCTCAACGTCGCGTCTCAGGACAGCCTGATTCGGCGGCTGAAGGACAAGCTCCTCTGCAATGCCGGGGACATCGTTCGCTGGGAGGCCAGAGATCTGGAGGACGCGGAAATTGCTGTCCTCTCCTATGGAATCACCTCGCGCATTGCTCAGCGGGCTGTGGAGATGGCGCGGGCCGAGGGGCTTTGCGCGGGGAGTTTTCGGCTGCTCACCGCGTGGCCATTCCCCGAGGAAGCGGTGCGGGCTCTGGCCGGGAAGGTGAAGGCCATCGTCGTTCCCGAGCTGAACCTCGGACAGATGGTCATCGAGGCGGAGCGGGCTGCAGCCGGACGCTGCGCCGTTGTCTCCGTGGACCACGCGGGCGGGGCAGTTCATTCGCCGGAAGTCATTTTGGACGCGATGCGCGCGGCCGCCGGGCGCCGCTGAGGGCAGGAGAGACGACCATGAGTTCCCAATGTGAAAACCCGGTGAAGAAATTTCTGCGGACAGACCGCATGCCGTCCATCTGGTGCCCGGGCTGCGGCATCGGCACCTCGGTCAACTGCTTCGTGCGGGCTCTGATGGACAGCGGCATGGACCCTTCCGGCATGGCCATCGTCAGCGGCATCGGCTGCACGGGCCGCGTGGCGGGCTACCTGAATCTGGATTCGTTCCACACCACTCACGGCCGGGCGCTGCCTTTCGCGACGGGACTCAAGCTGGCGAATCCCGAGCTCAACGTCGTCGTCTATTCGGGCGACGGCGACCTGACGGCCATCGGCGGCAACCACTTCATTCATGCGGCGCGGCGCAACATGGACCTGCTCTGCATCTGCGTGAACAACCTGACCTACGGCATGACCGGCGGGCAGGTGACGCCCACGACGCCCACGCCGGCAATCGCCTCGACCACGCCCTACGGCGCCTACGAGCCGACCTTTAATCTGCCGCACCTCGCCGCCTCTTCCGGGGCGTCCTTCGTGGCCCGCTGGACCGTTTTTCACGTCCGTCAGCTGACGCGGACCATCGAGGAAGCGCTGGGAAGGAAGGGCTTCCGCTTCATCGAAATCATCTCGCCGTGCCCGACACTCTTTCTGCGCCGCAACCGGCTGGGCGATTCGGTGGACGAGATGCGCTTCTACCGGGACAACAGCGAGATCCGGAACCAGTGCGACACGCGGGAAACGGAGATTGCCTATCGGGGCAAAATCGTCGTGGGCAAGTTCGTGGACAGGACGCGGCCCACCTGGCGCGAGGCGCACGCGGCGCGCCATACCGAGGCACTGGGAGCCCGCTTCATTCAGTGGGTCGGACCTGAAGACGACCTGCGCGCTCCGGACGAGGGCATGGCGTAGTCGAAGAAGGAAACGCGCGTCCGGGATGGCGGTCTGACGAGGGAGCGGACGGCCGACAGGAACGGCATCGGAGGCTTTGATGGCATCCAGGGAGATTAAAATCGGCGGGCTCGGCGGCCAGGGCGTCATCATGGCCGGGATGATTATCGGCAGGGCCGCATCGCTGCATGACGACAAATACGCGACGCTGATTCAGGCGTTCGGCCCCGAGGCGAGAGGAGCGGCCTGCAATGCCCAGGTGCTCATCGACGACACGCCCATCCTCTATCCCTACGTGCGCTCGCCCGAGTTTCTGGTGACGCTCTCGCAGGATGCCTTCCGCCTGTTTTCGCCGGAGCTCCGGGACGGCGGCGTGCTCCTGTTTGACGAGGACATGGTGGACCCCGCCGGCCTTCGTCCCGGTCTGCGGAAGTTTGGCGTGCCGGCGACTCGATTTGCCGAGAGCCTGGGCCGGAAGCAGGTGCTGAATCTGATTGTGGTTGGCTTTTTCACAGCCATCACCGGACTCATCAGCGAAGCGGCGGCCCGCAAGGCCGTGGCGGAGACGGTTCCCCCCAGCACGCTTGCTCTGAACACCAGAGCTTTTGAGATGGGTCTGGCGCACGGGCGGCAGCTTCTGTCCGAGCGCGGCGGCTTCTGAGGGAAGAGCTCCAGATTTTTTGCATCACCGCGCCAAGGGAGGCCCCGACGAGACGCGCCGTACCGGGTGAAGACAAGACGACGCCCTTTCATCCACTGTCTGAAGGAGCGTCCCATGAGTACAGCCTGGTTCACCCTGTTTGCCGCCGGAGTCTTTGAAATCTGCTGGGCCATCGGCCTGAAGTTTTCCGAGGGCTTCACGAAACTGCTTCCCTCGATTCTTACCGTCATCACCTACGCGGCCAGCGTCTGGCTTCTGGGGAGGGCATCCAGAACGCTTCCCATCGGGACGGCTTACGCGGTGTGGACGGGCATTGGAGCAACGGGCACGGCGGTTCTGGGCATCGTTCTTTTCAGGGAATCCATGAATCCCGCCCGGCTCTTTTTTCTGGTGCTGCTGGTGACGGCCATCGTCGGCTTGAAGTTCACGGCCAAAAACTGACGGCGGCACCAGCCAAATTGAGCCAGAGGTCATCGCCACATGAAAAAGACGCTCGTCATTCCTGCCGACGCGGCCCCGGGGCGCCTAGACAAGTATCTCGGTCAGGAGCTGGACCTTTCCCGCGCCCGCCTGAAAACCCTCTTCGACGAGGGAAAGGTGCGGCAGGACGGGCATCGGGCGTCCAAGGGAGAGGCGCTCATTCCCGGGGCTTCTGTCGAGGTGGAGCTGCCCGACGGGACGTCGGAGCTGACGGCGGATGCCGGCTGTCCTCTGAGCGTTCTGTACGAGGACGACTGGATTCTCGCTCTGGACAAGCCCGCGGGTGTGCCCGTCCACCCGCTGTCTTTTTCTGACACGGGGACGCTGGCGCAGGCGCTGATTGCCCGTTTTCCCGAATGCGCCGCGGCCAGTCCGGACGCGCCTCTGGAATGCGGCATTGCTCACCGGCTCGACACGGAGACGAGCGGCGTTGTTCTGGCGGGGCGGACGCCCGAGGCCTATCGCCGCCTGCGGGAGATGTTTTCCGGCGGCGCTGTCGAGAAGCACTACACGGCGCTGACGGGAGGTCTGCCCGGGCCCGAGGGCGAGCTGCGGATTCCTGTGGCCCATCACCCGTCGGACCCGAAGCGGATGGTGGCCTGCGCCGATGAGTCGGCCGCTTTGGCGATGAAGGCCCGGCCCGCTGTCACCCGCTGGAAGGCTAAGGCGTGGCTCGGGGATTTCGCTCTTCTCGACGTGGAGATTCCCACGGGGGTCCGCCATCAGATTCGCGTCCATCTGGCGGCCATGGGCGCTCCTATCGCGGGGGACGCGCTCTATGGCGGGGACATGCTTCCCGGACTTGCCCGCCAGTTTCTGCACGCGTCCAAGGCGGCTTTTGCTCATCCCCGGAAGGTCGTTCGGGTGGAGGTGACGTCTCCTCTGCCCGAGGATTTGCGGCGCGTTCTGGAAGAACTGCCGGGCGGCCGCGCCCTGGCTGGAAGTTTGTGAGCGGCAAGCGTTTTTTTTGGGGGGGGGGGACCTCTGCGGCAGCCGCCTGCGCGGGGCTGTGGAAAACGTCCGGAAACACCCAAAAGGGAAATTGCTTTGAATGGGCGGCTCGACTAGAGGGCGCGTCCTTTTTTTCGGGGGAAACTATCTGCATCACAGAGAGGTATCCGCATGGCACGCGTCACCGTCGAAGACTGCATCCCTTTGGTTGATAACCGTTTCGCCCTCGTTCTTCTGGCGACCAAGCGCACGCGCCAGCTGATGGCCGGCGCTCATCCCGTGGTCGATAACGAGAAGAACAAGCCGCCCGTCATCTCGCTGCGTGAAATCGCGGCCGGCAAGGTGCGCTTCGATCGGAGCGTGCGGGATGCCCTGGAGGGCAAATTCGACGAGGCCCCCAGAGAGGTCATCTATCGGCCGATTTCCCAGACGGGTCCCAAGGCGGTCCTCAACGCGCCCGCCCCCCGTTCCGGAAATATGGGCGGAGGCAGCAGCGACAGCTGATGTGAGGAGAGCGGCGGTCCGACGACTGGCCGCTTCGCTTCCGGGCCCTTCCGAGTGGGCCAGCACAGACGAAGTTTTCAGGAAGGCGGCGGTTCAAATGACAGTGGACCGCCGCTTTTTTTGTCTCCGGGCATCGGGACAATGACCGCCTGAGGCGTGCGTTCCGCCTGGCGCGCGGCGTTTGAAGAGGCCTCTGCCGCCGCCGTCTGGTTCGGGGCTTTTTCGAGGCTGGAGGACAGGCTCCAGAGCGTCAGGAGGGTGACGGCCATCGCGGCGGCCCATGTCACGGCCATCGCAGTTCTGCTTCCGAGAGGCGGCCAGTGCGGGGAGATGGACTGGAACAGCTGTCTGAAAGTCGAAGCGCCGCGAAGAAGAGGGACGTGCAGGACGGGAAGAAGTCTGCCTTCCGCCTGCCGCGGGGGACGGAGCGTCCGCCTCGGCCCAGGCTGCCTCATCATTCGTCTGGCGCCGCTCTCTCCGGATGAGAGCGGCCTCCAGTCCGGGCGCTGACCCGGGACTGCCCGATTTTCCCACAGGTGAAGCGGCGTTTTTCGGCGGGCAGCCCGAGCCTGTGTTCGATGCGCCGCAGGCAGCGGACGTGCGCCGACAGTTTTGCAGCGTGAATCGCAGGGAAACGCCGCCTTTGCCTGACGCTCTTCTGAGCTGCCGATTGAGATTCCGGCGCTGTCCGCGCGCCTGGAAGCGGGCTGTTCGACGGAGGTGATTTCCCGGACCAGCCGGGCCCATGCCGCCGTCAGTTCCCTGGCCGAATGACGGCGGGTGAGCATCTGGTCCAGCCGTTCCGCGAGCTCTTCCGGAGTCTGAATCCTGTCGGCGGGCTCCCGTTCCAGGAGTTTCAGAACGACATTTTGCAAGTCCGGAGGAAACGCCGGGTCAAAGCGCGCGGGCGGGACGATGCGGCGCCGCAGAACAGCTTCCCGGATGCGTTCGTCCGTATCGGCCTCAAAGAGCGGGCGGGGCAGCCCCAGCGCGGTTTCGTAGAGGACGATGCCCAGAGAAAAGAGGTCGCTCCTCGTATCCACGGGCAGGCCGCAGATTTGTTCGGGCGACATGTAAATGGGCTTGCCGCGGATGGGCCCCGGCTCCGGCGGCTCGGCGGCGCTGCGGGCAATGCCCATGTCGATGAGGCGAACGGCTCCGCCCTGAGAAATCAGCAGGTTTTGAGGACTGATGTCCCGGTGGACCAGGCGCAGCAGGCGGCCGTCGGCCGAGCGGGCTTCATCCCAGAGATAGGCGAGCGCCAGGGCTGTCTGACGGGCCAGATGCGCCGCCAGCCAGGGAAGCGGAATCGGGAGCGCGGGAATGCTGCCGTTCCCCTGAGGCGAGGCCGCCGTCTTGCGAAACAGGCCGTCCATGAGGCGCCGCAGAGTGGTTCCCTGAATAAATTCCATCGTCAGGACCAGCTCGCCGTCCCGCTCCTGAAAATCGAAGACCTGAGGGAAGGCCGGATGCGCCAGACATGAGGACAGCGCAGCTTCGCGCCGAAACAGCCGCCGGGCTTCCGCGTCATCGGCCAGCTCGGGTTTGAGGCGCTTGAGCGCCGCCTCTTTGAGAAAGCCCGCGGGACCGGCCAGACGCGCGCCGTAGATTTCGGCCATGCCGCCGGCAGCCGCGCGCCCCGTGATTTCAAAGCGTCCCCAATGGCTCCCCGCACAGAAATCCATCGTTTTTCCCCCTTTCTCCGTTTCTCCGCGCCGATGCCGATCTGCTGATGCCGTCTGGCGGCCGGCGCTGTTCTGGCCGCCGCTCCGGGCCTTAGGCTTTGGCCGCGGCGGCGGTCACAGGGAGAATTGGGGGATGCCCGCGCCTGAAAATGTCCGCAGAAAAACAGCGGCAGCGCGGCTGCATAAGGGGAAACAGGAAGGAGCGTCCGCCGGCGGGGGACGCTGGCTAGTCGGAACTGCTGTCGGTCATGTCCACGACGACCTTCGTGAGGTCATTGGGAATGATGTCCACGACGACCGTCTTCTTCTTGTTCAGGTCCGCATTGATCAGCGTCAGGTTGTAGCGGCCCTCGTAGAGGCTGACCTTGGGCATGGGGGTCGTTCCCAGCTTCTTGTTGCGGAGCCAGACGTCCGCCCAGGGCTTGGCGATGACCAGGAGCTGCCCCTTCGCCATCTGCACCTCAAAGGAGAGCGACTGGCCGCTTTTCAGCGTGAACACCCGCGCGGTGGAGAAGCCTTCCTCAGGATTGCTGAGGACGATGCGGTGCCGCCCCACAGGCAGGGTGAAATCGCAGGGCGTCTTGCTGCACAGCTCGGTGGTGCCTTCCCAGACGCGGGAGACGGGAATGCTGTCCACGTGGACGCTTCCCACCGCAGGTGCGGCCGGATTCTTGGCGCCGCCGCTGCCCTCGGAGGAAGGCGTGCTCTCGGAGGTGGTCGAGGCGGGCGTCGTTTTGTGGGTGCTCGCCGTGGACGTCTGGGGCCGCTTTGTCTCGCCGCCGTCTCTGTCCCTGGGCGGCTTGGTCGGCGTCAGAGGAACGGCCTGGAGGCGCGTCAGCTGAAAGGCAAACTTCTGCTCAGCGTTGGCCCCCAGCAGGACCTCTTCGGTGCGCTCCTGAAATCCGGGCAGCGTCACGCGGATGGAGGCCTTCATGATTCGGGGAACCATCTGCGTCAGAGGCGTCGTTCCCGAGAGCATCAGTCCGTTGAAGTGGACGGTCGCGCCGGGGGGCGTTGTTTCGATGGTCAGCTTGATGAGCTGGTCGCCGTCATTCGGATTTTTCTTTTTGGTGTCGTCCGAAGGCGTGGCCGGCGCCGGCGTGCCCTCCGGCTTGTCGCCGGTCTGCGTGCCGACGGAGGGAATGGTCGGCGGCGGCGGCAGCGAGAACGGGTTGCTGGGCAGCAGGGCCATAAAATCGATGCCCGACGTCGTGTAGCCAATGAAGGCGCCCACCACGATGAAGATGCCCACCACGGTTCCCAGAAAGGCACCGATGAAGCGGTTTTTGCGGCGGCTCGTCTCGTTCGTCTCCGCGGGCGCGGGAGAGGGCTTGCTGCGTTCGCTCTTCCTCCTCTGGGGACTGGCCTGAAAATCAGAGGTGTTCCGGCGCCTTCCCGGCCGCGATCTGGAACCGGACGTAGAACCCGAGCGGGAGGAGACGCTCGAAGTGGAGGACCGGGAGGAAATTTCGTCGGGGACTTCAGTGGGAATCAGCGACTGGGGCGCGTTGGGCGACAGCAGAGAGCGGGCTTCGCGCCGGTCGCGTCCGTCCGAGGAGAGAATCGCTCCCTTGGGCGCACTGGCGATGATGGACGCGCGCCGCCTCTGGATGCGCTGAGAGATGACGCTGCCGCCGGTGGAGAGGTCCCTCTCAAAAGGCAGCTCTTCGCGCGCCGCCTGGAGAGCCTCCTGCGCCAGACGGTCGGCGTAGAGCGACTTGAGGAAGTTGGACAGCAGGGCGCTGGAAGAGGGCTGGCGCGTGGACATCAGCCATTCTTCGAGAGCCAGCTGAAACTCCTGAAGGTCCTTGAAGCGGTCCTCCCGCTCCTTGGACAGCGCCTTCATCACGATGGCGTCCAGCTCGGGCGGAATGTTCGGATTGATGGTCGAGGGCGGCTTCACGTCGCATTCGGCCACAGCTGTCAGCGTCTGAATCTCGTTGCTGCGCTTGAAGAGCCTCTGAAACGTCAGCAGCTCGTAAAGGACGATGCCCAGAGCGAACTGGTCCGTGCGCTGGTCGATTTCCAGGCCGCTGGCCTGCTCAGGGCTCATGTAGGAGTACTTGCCCTTGAGCACGCCCGACTTCGTCTGCGTCGCCTGGTCCGCGGCCTTGGCGATGCCGAAGTCCACGACCTTCACGGCGCCTTCGAACGAAATCAGCAGGTTTTGCGGCGAGATGTCCCGGTGAATGATGTTCAGGGGATTGCCGGCGGCGTCGGTCTTGTTGTGGGCGTAATAGAGCCCAGCGGCGGCATCGATGGCGATGCGGCAGGCCAGAGGAATCGGCAGCGTCATCCCGGCCTTTTCGCAGGAGCGCCAGATGCGGCGCGCATCCTCGCCGTGGATGTATTCCATGGCGATGAAGTAGCTGCCGCCCTCCTCACCCAAATCGTAAATCTGAACGATGTTCGGGTGGTTGAGGCGCACAGCAACGCGCGCTTCGTGGAGGAACATCTCGACGAACTCTTCGCTCTCAGCCAGGTGGGGCAGGATACGTTTGAGCACCAGGAGCTTCTCGAAGCCCTCGATGCCGGCCTGACGGGCCAAGAAAATCTCGGCCATACCGCCGGTCGCGATTTTCTTGATGAGCTCGTAGCGTCCAAACGTTTCCATGGAGTTCTCTGGAATCCCTTTGTCGTGTGCCTTCCGGCGGCGCCGCAGCGAAGGAAAAGAGAGCGGCGCGGGTTGGGAAAACCCGGTGACTGAGGGGCTCCCGGCACAAAGCGCCCGCCCCTAGCGCCTGTTACAGGCAAACAACAAGGAAAAATCCGTGCTGGCCGGGGGGGGCCAGAGGGTGTTTCCCGAGGGGGGAGACGCTGCCGCCAAGGTTGAATTTCGTCCTCGAACTCCCCATAGGGCCGCCCCTTTCTCAAACCGGGCCCCATGGGCAGCCCCGCGATTCGGCGGACGTTCCCTCTTTTGCTGAGCGGATGAGCGTCCGGGCCAGCCGGCGGCGTCCTTCCGAAGAGGGCTCTGAAAGCATTTCCGCCAGCATGAGCGCTCTTCTGCAAATCGAAGAATCCGGGAATGTCCCCGTCGCCGTCGGCATCGACCTAGGAACCACTCACAGCCTCGTAGCCACGAGGAAGGACGGGCGAGTTCAGTGCCTGCCTGTGGATGAGCGCGGCGGACGCCTGCTGGCCTCTGTGGTGCGTGCGGCGCCCGACGGGACGCTCAGGGTGGGGAAGATGCCCGACGGCAGTGACCTCCCCGCTGATGCGATTCGCTCGGCCAAGCGCTTCATGGGCCGCAATCTCACCGATGTGTCCGAGGCCGATAAGGCCGCCGCCCGGCTGGCAGAGACGGAAGGCAATGGCGTCCCCCGTTTTCTCGTGGGGGGCAGGAAGCTGACAGCTGTCGAGGCGAGCGCGGAGATTCTGCGGGCGCTGGCCCGCGCCGCCGAGAAGGACATGAACCGTTCCGTGCGGGACGCGGTCATCACTGTGCCGGCCTACTTCGACGACGCGCAGCGGCAGGCCACGCGGGATGCGGGGCGGCTCGCGGGCCTCAATGTTCTGCGCATCATCAATGAGCCCACGGCTGCGGCGATTGCCTACGGCCTCGACAAAAAGGTGAACGGGCGCTTCGCCGTCTATGACCTGGGCGGCGGCACATTTGATCTCTCGGTGCTCTCGCTCGACGACGGCGTCTTTCAGGTGCTTTCCACGCGGGGCGACACGCTTCTGGGCGGCGACGATTTTGACCGGGCGCTTCTCTCGCTGGCTCTGGAAAAGACGCTGAAAACTGCCGCGCCCGACCTCTCCGCGCTGGACAAGGGGACGCTGCGTCACTGGCTGTCCGAGGCGCGGCGGGCCAAGGAGGAGCTGACGGCGGAGAGCGAGGCGCTGTTCGACTTCGGCGTGTCGGACGGACTGCCGGAGCTTCTTTCACCTCTGAACGGCGCCCGCGTTCTCGTGACCCGGAGCGAGCTGGAGGCATTTCCCGCTGTCGCTCAGCTGGTGAGCCGCACACTCCGCCTGACGAAGGCTGCCCTCAGGGACGCGCATCTCGAAGCGGGGGAGCTGGACGGCATCGTCATGGTGGGCGGCATGACGCGGATGCCCTTTGTGCGGCACGAGACGGCGAAGTTTTTTGGCCGCGAGCCTCTGGTTGATCTCGATCCTGACCAGGTGGTGGCGCTGGGCGCGGCCATTCAGGCGGAACAGCTTTCCGGCGCCTCGACGGGCGAGGACGTGCTGCTCCTCGACGTGAATCCGCTGTCGCTGGGCCTCGAGACGATGGGCGGCGTGGTCGAGAAGGTGATTCCCCGCAATTCGACCATTCCCGCCTCGGTGGCGCAGGTGTTCACCACGTTTAAGGACGGCCAGACGGCGCTCTCGATTCACGTCGTTCAGGGAGAGCGCGAGCTGGCGCGCGACTGCCGCTCTCTCGCGAAGTTTGAGCTGCGCGGCATTCCGCCCATGGCGGCGGGACTCGCGCGCGTGCAGGTCACGTTCGCGCTGGACGCGGACGGCCTGCTGAAAGTCTCGGCGGAGGAGCTCACCACGGGCATCCGGCAGGAGGTTCAGGTGAAGCCCTCGCACGGCCTCTCGGACGAGGACATCGAGTCGATGCTCATGGACGCGATCGACAACGCCGAGGAAGACGTGGCGCGGCGGCTGGTGCTCGACGCGCGCATCGAGGCCGAGCGCATTGCCCACGAAGCGAAGAAGCGCCTCGAAGACCACGGGTTCCTGCTGGAAAGCGGCGAGCGCGGGAAAATCGAGAAGGCACTCGAACGTGTGGCCGCCGCCAATGAGACGGACGATTTCAAGGCGATTCTCTCGGCCAAAAACTGGCTCATCGCCGTCTCCAACAAGCTGGCCGAACGCGTGATGACCTACGAAATCGAGCGCGCGGTGAAGGGAAAGAGCGCCGATGAGCTGGTCGATGACGGGGGCAAAGAGAGCATCGGCTTCAGGCACCTCCAGGAGCAGGAGGCCCGGCAGCGGCAGAAGCAGGACGCGGACGAGACATGAGCAGCATCGCTCTGGACGGCGGTCTGGCCCTGAGGCAGCTCAAAGCCAGTGACGCTCCGGCCATCTTTCAGGCCATCTGCGAGGACAGGGCGCACCTCGCGCGCTGGCTGCCCTTCGTGGACGCGACGGTGAGGGAGGGCATCAGCGTCACTGAGGCCTACGTCGCATCCGTCACCGAGCCGCCCGGCTGTGAGACGAAGCTCGTCCTTGCCATTCTCCAGGACGGCGCGTTTGCGGGGCTCATCGGCCTGTTCGGCGTGGACTGGGACAACGGCAAGGCCGAGATGGGCTATTGGCTGCGCGAGAGGTTTTTGAAGAAAGGCATCGTCACGCGCTCTGCCCGCTGCCTCATCGGACGCGCCTTCCGGAACCTCGGCCTGAACCGAATCAGCCTGCGCATCGCCGTGGGCAACAGCGAGAGCCGCAAGGTCGCGGAGAGGCTGGGGTTCACGCTCGAAGGCGTGGAGCGGGACGCGGAGCGATTTCCCGGCGGGCACTTCGTCGATGCCGAGGTCTTCGGCCTCCTTGAGCGGGAGTGGCGGGGCTAGCCCGCTGCCCGGAACCACGTCCGCCTGTCTCCACATTGCTTCGTCTGTGAGGTCATCCCCATGCCCGACTTCCACCTCGTCTCCGATTTTCAGCCCCAGGGCGACCAGCCCGAGGCCATCGCGCAGCTGGTTCAGGGCATCGAGCGCGGCGACAAGTCGCAGGTGCTCCTGGGCGTCACCGGCAGCGGCAAGACGTTCACGATGGCCAACGTGATTGCCCGCACGCGCCGTCCGGCGCTGATTCTCGCCCACAACAAGACGCTGGCGGCCCAGCTCTACGGCGAGATGAAGGCGCTCTTCCCCGAGAACGCCGTCGAGTACTTCGTCAGCTACTACGACTA
>DBXV01000011.1:90823-91179 GCA_002309695.1 Myxococcales bacterium UBA1203
GACACCTTCATCGAGAAGGACTCGGCCTTAAACGAGCGCATCGAGCGCCTGCGTCACTCTGCCACGCACTCGCTGATGACCCGCGACGACGTGATTGTGGTGGCGAGCGTGAGCTGCATCTACGGTCTGGGCCGCGCCGACGCCTATTCCGGTCAGGTGGTGCGCCTTGCCGTCGGCCAGGAATACCCGCGTGAAAAGCTGCTCCGCGACCTGACGGCCATCCAATACGAGCGAAATGACCTCGACTTTCACCGGGGAACGTTCCGCTGCCGGGGCGACACGCTCGATGTCTTTCCCGTTTACGAGGAAGACCGCGCGATTCGCTTCACGTTCTTCGGCGACGAGGTGGAGAGCAT
>DBXV01000017.1:0-224554 GCA_002309695.1 Myxococcales bacterium UBA1203
TGGGCGCCTGCGACAATTTCGGCCAGCCCAGATTTCCCGGCGCATTGGGAGCCGCAAAGGCAAAAGCCGCGCAGAGCAGAACGGCGGCGACGGCGCAAACCAACGCGAGTTGATGGGAATTTGTTTTCATTACCTGTTTTCTCCAGATCTTATGATGATATTTACAATATCAATTTGGCTCTGTTAGCGCCGGTTATTGGTGATTCTGGTCCGTTTCAAGGTATCTGAGGGTGATGTCTGAATTCATGGGCGACGAGACACGTTCTTGAGAGGGAACGGGGGTCAACACTTCATGATAACAGAGCCATCAATTTTCCTAATATCCCTGAGGGGCGAGGTCAGAATGAGCCTTTTTACTTCACACAACGAAACCCGATGGAGTAGGAAAGGTTCATGGGATGGGTGTAGTGGCCGCGATAGGAAACGGCCAGATCCTTGTCCTTGTCCCTGTCACTTGCACAGGAACCGCCCTTGAGTACCTTCTTCTCAGCCTCAAACGCCTCCCAACCACCCCAATAATACAAAGAATCCATCCATTCCCAGACATTTCCTGCCATATCCACAAGTCCGAGAGGACTGTCACCTGCCGGCGAATAATGTCCAACTTCTGCTGTTGAATAAGGACCACTGCCAGGAAGTTCACGGCCATAATGTGCCACTGAGGCGGTTGGGGCAGCGTCTCCCCACGGATACGTCGTATTCAAATGCTCTGCCCCATTGTGCGTCGCCGCATATTCCCATTCTTCTTCCGTGGGCAGACGCCCGCCGCGCCAGGCGCAGTATTGTTTGGCGCCATTGAACTTCACACAATTCATTGGATGATTTTTCCACTCATTTCCGCGATTATAATTACAAGTCTTATAGTCGTACTTCTCAGCGACAAACTCATGATAATTCTCGCTCGTACAGGCACCCGCCTCAATGCATTTCTCAAATTCGGCCACCGTCACCGGCGTTTTTTTCATTTCAAACGCCTTCAGCATCACGGTGGTGCCTTCCTGCCGATGCGCATACGTCTCGTGATTTAAGACAAACCACCCTGCGGGAATGCGAATATATTCTTCGCCGCTGTTTCCTTTTGCCGCGTTTGTATTTGCAGTCTGAGTCCCTGACCGCACCATTTTGTCAATGTCAGGGCCCTTTTCGGCGGCATTCACGGCCAGAACCGCCCCTTTATCTCCTGCAATCAATTCCGGCGTCTGATTTCGGTCTTTGGCCAATGTAATCAGCACATCATTGGCGTAATTCACCGCCTCCTCGGCCGTCACCTTTTTATCGTGGTTCTCATCGCCCCAGCCGCGCAGCGCACCCAGAATCAGATAACTGAATGCCGGGCGATGTTCTCCCGGCAGCGGCCCGGCAAACTGATGGCTTTTGCCCGCCGTCATCCGAATCGTCTTGCGGTTCGCCTGCTTTTGGGAGGTGCGCACCAATGCCTGGAGGCCCGGCGCGAGGGGCTTGCCGTCGGCGGACTGACCGCTGAAACAGGAATCCACAATCATCACCACCCGCGACGCCTGCGATTTCATCAGAATCGACTCAATTTCGCTCTGTGCGACGCTCCGGGCATCGAGGCTCCTGGCATTCCCCTGGGCATCCACCCCCACCAGCATCCCTTCCTCGCCATTGGCCGACGCCACGCCGTGGCCAATAAAAACAAACCAGATGGTTCCGCCCGGTTTGGCCAATGCCGCAATGCGCTTTGCCTCATCGCGGATATTTTCCAGCGTGGCTTCCGCATCGCTCAGAAAACCCACATTCCGCAGGGGAATCTGCCGCCCCTGGCGCAGATATGTCCGCCAGTCGGAGGCATTGAGGTTCGCCCCTTCGACGTGAGAAACGAAGGCATAATTCTGAATGCCCACAATCAGCGCCGCGTCTTTTGAATTGGGGCCATTTGCCGCCCCTTCGGGCGCCTGCGACAATTTTGGCCAGCTTAAATTCACCGGCGCAGCGGCCAGTGCGGCGGCGGCGCAGAAAAGCAGGGTGACGCAAAACAATATGAGTGCGGCGATGGGCTGTTTTGTTCGCATTGGACTTCTCACTTCATTCCCCCCGCATTTTCTGACCTCAGATAGGCAAATGGCGTGGCGTAGAGCAGGTTGGAGACGCGAGAGGTATAGATGTCGGCATAAGTCTCCACCTGGCGGGCGAGAAGGCTCTTGTCGTTGCCGGCGCGCATCAGCGGCCCCCAGAGCGCACTCCCCAATTCGCCGCTCGCCTGTGCCAGCGGCGAAATTTTTTCGTCCAGCGCTGCAATCTGTTCACGGACGGTTTCCAGCTCCGCTTCAAGCGCTTTTTTGGGGGATGCTGCGGGCGGCCCGTAGCGGTGCCGGAGGCGCTGAATCGAGAGGCGCAGCCATGTGTGGCGCTTTTCCAGGGCGTCCTTTTTTTCCATCAGCGCGTCCAGGGCCTCCTGCGAGGCGCGAAATCCGGAAATGGCCGCCGTGTCGCGCTCCAGCTCGCGCAGGATGAGGGCCGTGCGCCACTTCAGGGCGCTCTTGGAGGCGTGGACGTCGCTCCACATGTGGTCGCCCACGAAGAGAACCTCCTCACCCGAGACGCCCATCTCCTTTTCGACGAGAGAGGCGCTGCCGCCCCAATAGACGCGCCCGGGCTCGATGTTTTCGCCCATGCCGCAGGGCCTCAGCAGCCCCTCGCCGCCGGAGGTCTCCGCGTCCACCACCTCGAAGAGCGGCGCATTCGCGAGGAAGAAGCCGGGCTTTCGCGAGGAGACGATGATGACATCGAAGAGGCTCTGCCACGTCGTTCCCTCGGGGAGGAAGGGCGTAAAGGCCGCGTCCATCATGGCGCGCGTGTAGGCCCACTCCGAGTTGGTGATGAGCATGAGCTTCTTGCCCGCGTGCTTCTGGTCGAGGAGCGCGAGCGGCATCTCGGGGTCGGGCACGACGAAGCGCTCCGGAGCGGCCATGATTTCCGCCTTGAGACGCCCCTCCATGTGCGTCGAATCGAGCGCCTCGCGCACCAGCCGGAAGAGCTCGGGATAGCCCTCGCGGCAGGCGATTCTGCCCGCGTCAAAGAGGTCAACCAGCTGGGCGAAGAGGCAGCCCTCCGAGAGGGAAAAGAGCGTGTTCAGAAACACCCAGCGCTTTTCAGAGAGCGAGATGACCTCGCGGGAATAGGCGGCACGCTGCGCCTCAAAGTCCATGGGCCTGGTGCCGTGCATGGCCTTCTTCACGTAGCCGAAGCGGTTGGCCTTGAGGATGTTGCCCTTGTCCGTGTCCACCACGAGGCCGCGCGTCACGAGTTCGGGGTCAAACTGAAGGCTCTCGACGGGAAGTCCCCGGCTGAGGAGGTGCTGCTTCGCGTGGGCATAGGCGCGTCCCTCCCAGACGTCGGCGCGGTAGTGCACCAGCGTGTAGTCCATGTCGTAGCCGATGGCTTTGATGCCCCGCAGGTTGAGCGTTCGGCTGCAGAAGACCTGTCTCCCCGGCGGCGTGATGGGCGGCAGGCTCATTTCTGTGGGCGCTTTGCGCGTTCGCTTCGGCTGCCTCTCCTGCTTTTGTGAATCTTTTTCCGGCTTCGGCTGCTTCTGCGTTTTGGCCGCTGTGCGGGGGGGCCTGCTGCCTTGTTCGCTCATGTTTTTCTGCCTTCGTTCTCACTCGTTAAGGATGCGTGATGTCTCGAAAAAGGCGCGTCCGCCCCGCATCCCGACATTCTGTCAAGCACCCTTTTGGGGGAGATTGACTTCAAAAAAATTTTGACTAGAGGCCGCCGCCTTTTTGGCAGGGGCTTCCCCGCGAATCCCCCTGCATGAAATGGAAAGGCGGCACGGAAATGCCCATCTACGAATACGAGTGCCCCAAGTGCGGAACCATTGAAGTCATGCAGAAGATGTCTGACGCGCCGCTGACCGAGTGCGACAGGTGTCACAGCCCCGTTCACCGCATCGTCAGTCACTCGTCGTTTCAGCTGAAGGGCGGCGGCTGGTACAAAGACCTTTATTCATCCACGCCCAAGACCAGCCATTCGTCTTCGTCGTCGGCCTGAGAACGCCACGGCGCGGCCCGGGTCTGAAAATCAGGTGCGGCCTCTGTCCCAGCCAAAGGGGCAGAGGCTTTTTTGTTGTCCAAAGACGGCGCGGGGGAGGGGAGCTCTTCTTTGTGAAAAAACTGTCGCTGCTGGTGGATGCGCCGGGCGAGGGCGAGCGGCTGGACAGGTTTCTGGCCCGGCTGGGCGGCATCTCCCGGGGCGAGGCGCGGCGCACCATCGGGCGCGGCGGCGTCTGGGTGGGCGGCCGCCGCGTGAAGGCCGAATCCCGTGCGCTGCGTCAGGGCCAGAAGGTGGAGCTCTACCTTTTGGACGCGAGGGAGATTTCGGCGCTGGCGTCCCTTCCCGAGAGTCTGCCCGCGGATGCGCTTCTGTTTCAGGACGCCCATCTTCTGGCGGTGTCCAAGCCGCCATTTGTGCCCGCGCAGTCCACGCCCGCGTGCGACATGGGCGATCTGCTGTCACTGGCCCAGGTCTTCTCGAAGGCGCCCCTGCACCTGGTTCACCGCCTCGACCGGGAGACGAGCGGCGTCACCGTCTTTGCGCTCAATGGAAAGAGCGCCGCGGCACTCTCGGCGGCGTTTCAGGCCCGGGAGACGCACAAGCGCTATCTCGCGCTGCTCATGCCTTCCGCTTCGCTCCGCATGGTGCCGCGCGGCAGTGCGCCCCTCGATGTTTTGCCCGATGAGGGACGCGTAGAGCTGCCCATCGGTGCTGACCCCGGGCATCCCGGACACCGCCGCATCGACGACAAGGGTCAGGCCGCGGCCACGCGCTTTCGCATTCGGAAAAGGTTCAGCTGCGGCGCTGTTCTCGCCGAGGCGCTTCCGGAGACGGGAAGGACGCATCAGATTCGCGTCCATTTCGCGGCTCTGGGCTGGGCGCTTCTGGGCGACAGGGCCTACGGCGGCAGGATGACGCTCAATGGCCATGAGATTCCGCGGGTCATGCTTCACGCGGAGGGCCTTCGCCTGCGCCATCCTGCTTCCGGCCGCTGGCTGGAACTTCACGCGCCTCTTCCGGATGACTTCGCCGGGCTCGCGGCGGCCTTGGAAGCGGCGCCGCAGTGACGGGAGAGGCCTGATGAGAGGATTTCTGCCGCTGACTTTTTCGCCGTCGGAAGCGCCGTTTTCGGTTGGTGCTCTTCCTTCGTTTTGCTAGCGGGGCGCGCTTTTTTTTGGGGGCCCGCCCAAGGCTGGCGGGCGCATTTCATTCCAGGTCGGGCCCAGCGGCGTGCAGTCCTCACCTCGTGAAGGCCACGCATCACAGCCCCTCTCCCGACAGGTGGAAACCATGAGCGTCAAATCCAGCGTCAAGTCATTCGACTGGCACAAGCTGATGTTTGTGCTGCCGAACCTCTTCACTGTCTCGTCCATCTTCTGCGGCTTCTATTCGATGGTCCTGGCGACAGAGGAGAAATGGATCGGAGCCTCCATCTCCATCTTCTTTTCCAACTTCTTCGACACCTTTGACGGCCGCGTCGCCCGCCTGACCAAGACGCAGAGCGAATTTGGAACGGAGATGGACTCTCTGGCCGATGTCATCAGCTTCGGCGTCGCTCCCGCCTTCGTGGTTTACCTGTGGATGCTCAAGGAACTGGGCACGCCGGGCGTGGTGATTTCCTTCCTGTTCGCCATGTGCGGCGCCCTCAGGCTCGCCCGCTTCAACGTCCTGGCGCACCGCCACGTCCCCGGCTCGTCCCGCTTCTTCGTCGGCCTGCCCATTCCTCTGGGCGCCGGCACCATCATCGCGCTCATTCTGGCCGATGAGACGCATACGGGCGGCATCGTCCGCGGCCGTCCCTGGCTGGTCTCCGCCATCGTCCTCGTGCTGGCCATCCTGATGGTGTCCAACATCCGCTACCGCACCTTCAAAGAGATGAAGTTCACGCGGAAGACGATCTGCATCCTCTGCGGCATCCTGCTGGTGGGCATCATCCTGGCGCTCGTCGTCCTGCACCCGGCGGTGGTTCTGCTCCTCTACTTCCTGGCCTATCTGGCGATGGGCATCGTCGAGGGAATGATTGGCCTCGTGCGGCATCAGCCTGTGGGCGCCGCGGCCGCTGTCGCCGAGGGCGTCACTGTCCAGGGTGCCGCCGCCGCATCTCCCGCCCCGGCTGCCGACAGCAGCGACGAGGACGAAGAGGTGGAAGACGAGGACGAGGAGGACAGCGTGAGTGAGGACGACGAGGAATCCTCAGAGAAGCCGGCCACCTGAATGGTTTTTTGATGGAGCAGTCAGCGATGCGTTCACGAATCCTCCCCCTGTTTTCCTGCCTGGCTCTGTCGTCCCTGAGCCTGCTGACGGCGGCCTCCTGCATCGAGCGCGCGCCGACGCCCGAGTCGCGGCGGCAGCAGTTCGACAGATCGAGCCTGAAGGGGACCGTCATTTTGGACAGCCTGCCCAAGGGGCTTCACCGGGCGTCGGGCACCTTTGGCGAAGCGGTGACGCTGGCAGGCTACGAGGTCTCGCCCGAGCGGCCCAAGCCGGGAGACACCGTGGAGGTGACATTTTACTGGCGCGTCCAGCAGCCGCCCGAGGTCAATTACAAGGTGTTTGTCCACGGCGATATTTCCGGCTCCGAGCGGCGGCTGAACGGCGACCACTGGCCCGCCAAAAAGGCCTACACCACCGACATGTGGCAGGGTGGGGATGTGATTCGCGACGCCTTTTTGCTGCGGATACCGAACGACATTGACGGCGAAGTGGTGACTCTGTGGACGGGCTTCTACAATTCAAAGCAGGATGACATCCGTCTGCCGCTCGAAGTGGGCGACCGCTCGCTGACCGACGGCAAAAATCGCCTGAAAGCATTGAGCCTGCACATTGAGCGGTAAGAATAAGAAACAAAAGGCGGGGCGCGGAAATATGGTAAAGCGTGGCCTGGGCATTATGATGAATGCAAAAAATGCTCAAATTATAGGTGGGATGAATGCCGCGGGAGGGGGGGGGAAGCCTTACATATTCCAGACAATCTGCTGAAAATGCAGCTGCGCCGTCGAATAATAACAGTTGTCGTAAAAATAAGAATCGGGACGTCCGGCAATCTGGGCGTCCAGATTTTTTTGGTCAATGCAGAAGCCGCCTTCACGGACAATGGGGCTGGAGGGCGGCTTTTTGGATTTTATGGAGGAAAATGGGTATGAAAAGAAGTATTGTTTATGGCATTTTGAATATATTGACTGCCTCACTCGCGTTGTCTGCCTGCGGCGGCAGCGACGGCGCCAATGGAACAAATGGCACCAATGCGTCCGTGCAGACGTCCATCGAGCCGGCGGGTGAGAATTGTGCCAATGGGGGCATTAAAATAGAAGTTTTGCTGGACGGCACGATTCAGGACGCGCAGACGCAATACATTTGTAATGGCACCAATGCCTCCATCCAAACGTCGAAAGAACCCGCCGGTGAGAATTGTGCCAGTGGAGGAGTCAAAATAGAAGTATTACAAAACGGCATAGTGCAGAACGAGCAGACACAATATATTTGTAATGATTCCAGCTGTCAGCCTGGCTATCACGACGGCGGTGACGGGCTTTGTGTTCTTCTGGATCGCTGCTCGGTTGAGTATCACAGCAACGGGTTAGGAGAATGTGTCCCAATGGGGCAATGTGCTGAGAGCTATCACGACGGCGGCGACGGCGCCTGCGTTCCAGAGCATACATGTTCTGTTGGTTATCATGACGATGGCGATGGGGTTTGTGTTAAGAAGGTTATCAATATCCCCGCCGGTTCATTTACATTGACTCATAATACAGGAAGTTATTCTTCGAGCGATACGGTCACATTGGCGGCTTTCAAATTGGGAAAAACACCCGTGACTGTGGCGGAATTCAAAAAATGCGTCGAGGCGGGTACCTGCACGTCGGATCATTATTCTAATTATAACGTATCAGATACTCCGTATTGTAATTACAATCGCGGCGATGAGTGGCTGAACCATCCGATGAACTGCGTGGACTGGTATGGTGCCAAAGAATACTGTGAAGCCATGGGCAAAAGGTTGCCCACCGAAGAAGAATGGGAATATGCCTCGACGCACAATGGAACGGAGCATTTGAATACGGCGTATCCCTGGGGCAATGACAGCCCAACCAGCTCAACCGCGAATTACAATCAGAATGTCGGCTCGACAACGGAAGTTGGGCGCTATTCGCCCGCGGGCGACAGTCCTTTGGGATTGGTGGATATGTCAGGGAATGTTTGGGAGTGGACGAGTTCGCCGTATAATGTTGAGGGTGGTGTGGCACTTAAGGGCGGCTCCTGGAGCGCCAATGAGTACGCGCTGCCCGTCACGGCTCGCAACCCCAGCAATCCCGCAGACAGAGACGTCCACGGCAACTTCGGTTTTCGTTGTGCGGAGTAGAAAAAATAAGCGTTGAGAAACGATGAAAATACAGCCCTCCTCCAAAATACACATTTGGGGAGGGCTTTTGTATTCTTGCCCCCCATTTTCCCATCTTGACGAAAATCCCATTTTAATATAATTCTGCCCGCGTTTTTTCCTGTCAGGGTCAGGAGACGGCGATGAACGAAAATATCCGACGCGAGCGTTATTTTCCAATTGGCATTCAGACATTTGAAAAACTGCGGGAGCTGAATGCCATTTATATTGATAAAACGGAATATATTTACACCCTCGCTCAGAACGGTCAGGCCTATTTCCTCTCCCGTCCGCGCCGCTTTGGAAAATCGCTCCTGATTTCAACAATGGAAGCGTATTTTCAGGGGCGGAAAAAATTATTTGACGGCCTCGCTATTTCCAAACTGGAAAAGAATTGGCTTGAATATCCTGTGTTCCGTTTTGATTTGAGCCTCAAAAAGCACGTTTCGCCGAAGGGGCTCGCCAACGTGCTGAATAATGCGCTGAACCGGCTCGAGACAAAGTACGGCCGCAGCACGTCAGTCTCCGATGATGATTTTGCCATTCGCTTTGAAAACTTAATTTATGCCGCCCACGAACAGACTGGCCGACAGGTCGTCGTTTTAGTTGATGAATACGATGCGCCGCTTTTGGACACATTGGTGGACAATGAAACATTCAAAGTAATGCGCAATATGCTGCGCGACTTTTACAGCCCGCTGAAAGCCTGCGACGCGCATCTGAAATTCGTATTCCTGACGGGAATCACAAAATTCAGCCAGCTGAGCATTTTCAGTGAATTGAATAATCTGAATATCATCAGCATGGACGACAAATACGCGGGCATCTGCGGCATTACAAAAGATGAATTGCTGACTGAATTGAAACCTGAAATTCAGAATATGGCCGATGCACAGGGGAAGACATTCGATGAAACCGTCGCACAGCTGAAATACTGGTATGACGGGTATCATTTCACCAAAAACTGTCCCGATATTTACAATCCATTCAGCCTTTTATTGGCTTTGAGCAGAAAGGAAGTCGGCAATTACTGGTTCGCGACAGGCACGCCCACGCATCTGACGGAAATGGTCAGCCAATACACGCTGCGGCCGGAGGAATTAGAGGGCTTCGCCGCCAGTGAAATGATGTTCAATGTGCCGACGGAAACCGCCGAGACGCCCATTCCTATTTTATATCAGAGCGGTTATCTGACGATTAAAGAATTTGACGACGAAGCTTATATTCTGGGATTTCCAAATGAAGAAGTGCGCATCGGATTTCTGCGCGGCCTCATGCCATATTATTCAAAAACGACATCGAATGAAAATGAGGTATTCCTGCTGAATCTGACGCGGGCATTGAAGCGCCGGGACATTGACAAAGCAATGAATCTCCTGCGCTCCTTTTTCAGCTCCATTCCCTACGACGCGGAAAAGCAGGACGAAAATCATTATAAAACCATGTTTTATCTCATTTTCCGGCTGGCGGCGGCGTTTCATGTGCGCACCGAGGAGCGGACGGCGAATGGCCGCATTGATGCCCTTCTGGAAACAAAAGATACTGTCTATGTGTTTGAATTTAAGCTGAATGGAACAGCGCAGGATGCAATGAATCAGATCAATTCGAAGGGCTATATGATTCCATACGAGGCCGGAAATAAGAAAATCATTAAAATCGGCGCCGCATTTGACGATGAATTAAAGACATTGAAGGAATGGACGGCGGAGGAATGATTTTATTATATTTTGGTAAGATTATAATATCATAATAAATAATATAAATAGAGTATTTGAAAATTACCGCTTCATCAGCAGGCATTCGGCCGCGAAGCAGAGAAAAGCTATCAGCAGCAAAATCGCTGATGGCGGCAGCCCGCTGACATCGGAGGACATGCCGCGGCTGTTTCGTGAGGAAAGCCGCGTCACTTTGCCGTCTCCCAAAAGCCTCTGGAGTGCGTCCGCAGGCATTTTGCGCAGGTCGCTTTCGCGCACGTCCACATTGACGGCCGCGTCCAGCCCCGGGAGCCGCATGGCCGCGGCATGTTTCGCCGCACCTGCACCGCTGTCATTCACGTTCGGCCTCTGCCCCGACTGCTGCCCGGGCAGCAGACCTTCGTCCCGCCCATCATCCAGTGCGACGGCCTGCCCAATGGCCTCTCCCAGCGCGAGATAAATCCCCGGCATCGGCGCGTCTTCCAGCCGGCTGCCGGCCTTGTCGGCGTCCTGAGATGCGGCGGGCGTCGGTGCGAGGGGCATTTTGGTGCCGTCAGGCAGGATGACTTCCCTGGCCTGCATGGCGGCCGATGCCGGAAACGTCAGCGCCTCGCCGGTGCGCACGGGCGCGGGATGCAGGTCCTCCAGAGAGCGGGCCAGGAATGCGGCCACGCGCTGCATGAGCGGCAGAAATCCGGTGCGGATGGGAAAGTCGGTCCACGACCTGTCCACGCTGGAAGTGAAGAGGAGGACGCGTCCCTTGCCGAAATTGCCGGCGATGAATGCGGGCGCGCCGTCTTCAAAGGCGGCCAGAATGCGCCCGCCCGTGCTGTCAGCGTCCTCCGGCGCGGCACTGCCCTGCGTGTTCGCGGACTGGACATTTTCAGTCAGGAAATAGCGGAAGAAGCGGGCGGTCCTCAGACCCTCGCCATCCTCGCGGGCGAAGACATCGAGCGCGGGGTGGGAGACATCAATGTGCGCGAGCCGTGCGGCCTGCCTGCTGCGCTTCCCGGGATTTCCGGAACTTCCGGACGAGGCGGGCGCGGCGTGAGGCTGCGGAGGAACCGATGTCTTCACCAGTCTGAGCTGCCGGGGAGACAGGCTGCCCCAGCGCGCATTGAAGGCGTCGGCGTCGATTCTGTCGCCCAGACTGAGAAAGAGGCCGCCCCCGCCGCGGACAAACTCTCTGACCGCTTCCGCTTCCTCATCGGTGACGCCGGCGGCGCTGAGGTTGAGGAGGAACAGCGCGTCAAAGTTCTTCAGGTCATCCAGGCGGGTGGAAAGAGAGTCGCACTGAGACGCCTGAATGCCGCCCATGGGCGCGTCGAGCGCTGCCTGAACAAAGAAGGCCTCGTCCTGGAGCCGGTCGGCGGACGGACTGCCGTTGACGATGAGGACCGTCGGCTTTCGGGGAACACCCAGCGTGAAGAAAAACGTGTTGTCGGCTTCCAGCGCGTCCGGACCGATGGAGACCTGGCCGCTGTAATCGCCGGGAGCGGCAAAGCGATGCGTCAGCGTGCGCACGGCGGTTCCGCCCGGTTCCAGGTCGAAGAAACTTTTGGCAGCGGTCTCTTGGCCAATGCGCAGCGACAGCGTTCCGTCGCGCACGGGGACATCGGAGAAATTGCGGATGGTGGCTGAAAAGCGGAACGCGCGGCCGCCGTGAGACGGAATCGGGGTGACGGCGAGAGAAGTGACGGCGGCGTTGACGGCCTCTACTGCGGGAAGCGCGGCATCCAGCAGCACCCATTCGGTGTCAGGGGGAACTCCGGCAGACAGCGCCTCTCCGCTCGTGTGAAAGGCGGTCTGCGCGAAATCGCTGGCCAGGACGACGCGCTTTGCCGGCAGAGCCGATTTTTCGAGGAGAGAACCCGCGCGGGCCAGACAGTCGTCCAGAGACTGATGCTTCCAGCCAGGCGACAGGGAACGGAGCGCTTCCTCGGACGCGGCCCGGTCAAAGGAAAAGCTCTCCGGCGCCGTTGAATCGGGGTCACAGCTGAGGACGGCAGCGGGGTCTCCGGAAGGGAGCGACTGCAGATAGCGGAGGGCGAGCTTCTGAGCGGCAGCGGCGCTGTCCTCACCGCGGGCATCCACGGCGCGCATGGACAGGGACGTGTCCACCGCGATGACCGTCGCCGTGGGGCCTGACTGAGCAGCCGGATTTTTCCCTCCCTCGGTGAGGAAGGGCTGCGCCAGCGCCAGCGGGATGGCGGCGAGGAGCAGCGTGCGGGCGCAGAAAATCAGGATTTTGCGCAGGCGGAGCGCGCGAGAGGTCCTGGCCTGAGAGCGCATGAGAAACGCGAGAGCGGCAAAGGGAATGGGCCGCCTCGCTCTGCGCCCCAGAAGGTGGACGATGAGCGGCAGCAGTGCGCAGGCGCAGAGGGCCAGAAGTCCCGGAGAGGCAAACGACAGGGAGCCAGGCATCTTAAATGCGCCTCCCCGAGGTGCGCCCGGCCCGGTTCCGCTGGTCCGCGAAGGCGCGGAGGACGAGGTCCAGAGAATCCGAACTGGTGACTTTCATGTAGCCGCAGCCCGCCTCCAGCGCCTGGCGCCGCAGCCCCTCGATGAAGCCGGCCATGAGCCCGAGATAGGAATCCCGCAGGTCTCTGGGATGGACGGCCAGCCCCTCTCCCGGCGCCTCCATGGGCAGAAAGCGGGCAGGCGCGTCGAAGGGAAATGAAATCTCGTCCGTATCCAGCACCTGAAAAAGGGACAGCTCGTGGCGGCAGGCATGGAGCGCCAGCAGGGGGCGGACGGCGTTTTCGGCCTCGTCGAAGAAATCGGAAAACACGAAGAGCGCTTCCCTGTTTCTGGCGCGCCCGGCGAGAGAAGAAGCCATCTGCTCCAGACTGACAGCGCCCTGGCCGGTCAGGCTGTCCAGCGATTCGAGAAGCAGGCGCAGATGGCTCGGACCGGTGCCGGGAGGAACAAAGCGCATGCTGCCATCGCGGAAGACCGCCAGTCCGACGGCGTCCTGCTGACGAATGAGAATCCACGCGAGGGCGGCGGCCAGCGTCGCGGCAATGTCCAGCTTGGACATGGCGCCGGAGGCGTAGGCCATGGAACCGGAAGCATCCACTGCCAGAATCGCCCGGAGCTCTGTCTCCTGCTCGAAGCGCTTGACGTAATAGCGGTCAAACTTCCCGAAGGCCTTCCAGTCCAGATGCCGCAGGTCGTCGCCGGGCGTGTATTCCTTGTGTTCGGCAAACTCGACCGACTGTCCCTGACAGGAACTTTTGTGGATGCCCGAGAGGATGCCCTGAACGACGGCTTCGGCTCTCAGTTTCAGCGACGGCAGGCCCGCCAGAAGGCTTGTATCGATGCTCATGTTCTTCCGGCGCTGCACCTGCCCGGGAAAGGCGGTCGGTCAGCGAATCATCCGCGGCATTCACCAGGGGCCGCACACGCGGTTCCGTCCCTCGTGCTTCGCCCGGTAGAGCTGATCGTCGGCCAGCTTGATGAACTGTGCGGTGTCAGCCGTGTCGGGCAGCATGGCCGCCACGCCGATGGAGATGGTGGTGGGGATGACGGTGTCCTCAAAAATGAACTCGTGCTCGGCAACCAGAGAGCAGAAACGCTCGCCGCACTGACGGGCCGCCTTGAGTCCGGTTTCGGGGAGAACCAGGGCGAATTCCTCGCCGCCGTAGCGCGCAAAGCATTCTTCGCGGCGGACGCGGGTTTTGAAGAGCGCGCCCAGCTCGCGGAGGACAGCGTCGCCCGCCAGATGCCCGTAGGTGTCGTTGACCCGCTTGAAGTGGTCGATGTCGAACATGAGCAGCGACAGATCCCGCTCGTATCGGCGGCAGCGCGACATTTCCCGCTCCAAGAACTCGAGGAAGTAGCGCTTGTTGTTCACCTGGGTGAGGCCGTCGATGATCGTCATCTGGTAGATTTCTTCGTAGTAGAGCGCCTCGACGTTGCCCCCGTAGAGGAACTTGAAGATGGCACCGCCGATTTTGATGAGGTCGCCGGTGCTCAGGAGCCGCTCTTCGAGAAGCTCTTCGCCGTTGAGGAAGGTGCCGTTGGTCGAGCCCAGGTCGGAAACGTAGATTTTGCCGCCCCGGTTGCTGAGCGCGCAGTGCCTTCTCGAGACGTTGTCCAGGTCAACGACGATGCTGTTGGAGATGTCGCGGCCAATCGTGAAAGTCGGCGTGTCCAGCGCGTACCGCTTGCCGATTTCAGGTCCGTAAATCTGAACGAGACAGGCCTCGGCGGGCGCTTCGATTTTGGCGGGCGCCAGCTTGGTGACGCGGGTCGTCTCGACGCAGTCGGTTCCGGAGACATCAAAGACGCCGCCGCTGCGGGACGGAGGCTGCTGCGGCTGGAGAATCGGCTGGCGCACGCTGAAGAGCCCGCTTCCCCTGGGTGCCTGGCGGAACAATTCCTCGCCGAATCCGCGATCGTCACGTTCCCCCTGCGGTCTGGAGACGCCTGGCTTCCGGTTGTTTTTGTCACTCATGGTCGGAGTCCGTCTGGAGTGGTGATTGCCAAGTTCTGCCTGTCTTTTGCGAAAGCGGGCGGGGCGCTTAGAGGGAAGCCCCTCTGAAAGTCCATAGGTCGAAAGTCCTATTTCGTCCGGCCGCTGCCATCTGCCCGCAGCGTGACGCCCTAGAAGGTGATGCTGTTGCCGCGGGATTTTTTGCGGGGAGGCTTCTTGCCGTCGCTGACGACCTTGACGGGAATTTCCGCCGACGCGCTGCCGGAGCTGGCGATGAGGCGCGTCTCGCCGGGCTCCACGGGGACGACTTTGTCATTGGACGTGCGGCAGACATTTTCGTCGGCGCAGCGGAGCACGGGTTTTCTGCCTTCGTATTTCCGCCCCAGAGTGTCGAAGACGGCCGCTTTGACGGTGACAGGCTCCCGGACCGGGTCGCCAAATTCGTCCACGGACAGGGTCAGAGTGATTTCTCCGCCTTCGATTTCAATGCGACCCTCACTGCGGACTTCCACGCGGGCGTCATATTTCAGCGTGCCCAATGTGGCCGTCAGCACGGCCTGCCCGGCGCCAACGGCCTGCGCCCGGCCATGCGCGTCGATGCTGACGATGCCGGGATCGCTCGAAGTCCAGCGAACGTCCGCCTGGAGTTTCGGGAAGGGCTTGCCGTTTTCTGCCTTGGGAAGCGCCTTGAACCAGAGGTTTTCGCCGATGCCGTTGAAGGTGTGCTCCTTGGGCTCCAGTTCCAGCTTGGCGGGCTGTGTCGTGCAGCCCGCAGCCGCGGTCAGAGCGGCAGAGGCGAGGAGCGCTGAGGCCAGCCGGACAAGGCCGGCTCTGGGAAAATCGCGGAATGGCATCGTCTGTCTCCTGAATTGACGCTCGGGCGCTTTGGGCAGCGTTTGTCCTGCCATCGCGCCGTGATGAGGGGCTGCCTTCGCAGATGGAGGCGCTTCCTGGCGGCAGTCGTCAGAACTCGAAACCCAGGCCGATTTCCACGGAGTCGCGCGTGAGGTCGAATCCCTTGCCGCCGAAGTTGTCCGCTGTGGCGTGGACAAACTGGAAGAGGAGGTGCGTGTCGTTGATGCCCCACAGACGGTCGCAGTCCCGGGCAACGCTGCGGTCGATGAAGTTGAGCGAGAAGGCGAGGCCGATGGTCAGGTTGTAGCCCCACTTGCCGCCCCGGGCCTTTTTGCCGTCCGCCTTGGAAATTTTGCCGTCGCTGCTGTTGGACCACCAGAACGTGTAGCCCATGCCGGCCTTGACGAACGGAATGAGCGGGATGCCCCGGCGGTCCAGCAGCTGGAAGCGGTACACGGCCATCAGGCGAATGGGGAAAATCATCAGCGAGGTGGTGTCGGGAGATTCTTCGCCCGTCTCCGCATAGACACCGCGACCCTTGACCCAGCCGAAGCCCGCGTTGAGGCCCACGCCCAGCGGCCCCTGCAAATCGACGATTTCGTAGTCGAGCTCGGCGCTGAACAGCCACATGCGGCCCTTGCCGAAGGCCTGCTTGTAGGGCGAGCCGCTCAGGCCCGACTCCTTGTCGATTCGGGGCGTGAAGAAGGTTCCGTTCAGCTCCAGCTCGAAATCTCTGGAGCTTTCCGCTGCCGGGCCAAAGCCCGATGCAAAGTCGCTGCTTTGGGCCTGCGCGGCTGAGGGCAGGAGGAGGCCCGAGGTCAGTGCTGCCGCGCACAGAGGAAGCCTCAGTGCCTTGGGGAGACGGCCGCGCTGCGATGGGGATTGGGCTTTGGATGCCTGGGATGCCGGCTTCATCGGACTCATCGGCGGACCTCCCCGCACGCGCCGCCGTTTTCATTGGGAGAAGCGTGCTTTCGGCGCCGGAAGAGGGCGCAGGGCGTCAGCAGAAACGCGAAGGAAAGTGACAGCCAGGCCAGAGCCTGGACGTCCGACGCGCTTCCGGAACTGCTGCATCCGAAGCCGCCCTGTTCCGCGCCGCCCGCAGCCGTGTAGGCACCGAAGAAGTCCTGCACATCCATGGGAGTCGCCTCAATGGAGTCGGAGACAGGGCTGTAGTTGCCCGCCGCGTCCTTCCCCGCCAGCGTCACCCGATATGTCGTCCCGTTGGTCAGCCCCTTGGCCGTGCCGCTCGTCTTGCCCTCGCCGGAGATGGTGACGATTTTGGTGCATCCCATGTTGGCGAAAGGAGAGGTCCCGGCCTGGCAGGTGCCGTCGGACGAGTTCGTGCCGTCAGAAGCGTCGGAATCATCGCCAGAGGACGCGTCCGCTTCATCGGCGGCTTTGTCGGCCTCGTCCTCAACTTCCTCAGTTCCGGCGTCGGCCGGTTCCTCTTCAGAAGCGTCTTCGTCACCGCCGCTGCCCGTCTCCTCCAGGCAGAATTCCCATTCCGTAATGTCGCTGGGCCCCGTGAATTTCAGGTGAAGGGCGCTGTCTCCCGACTCGACAGAGGTCAGCGTCGGCGCTGTCGGCGGCTTGCTGTCGTAGCTGAGCGCCAGACTGACCGTCTCGCCTTCCTGCCATTCGATGAGGAGCGTCTCGTAGTTGTAGGCCTGGTATTTGGTCGCCGCGCACAGCTGCAGCGAGGAGACGCTGTTGCAGGGACAGTCATCGCCGACCACGTCGCTCGGGTCGATGGACAGCGTTCCCTTGCAGTCGCTGGCAGAGTTCACCGTGTGTTCCGACAGCAGAATCACCGCGTCCGTGCCGGGGGTATTGGTGCAGGCGCCGGAAGGCGACGCGTAGATGACCATCTTGATGCCCACGTCGCCGCCGCAGTCGAAATAGACGGTCTGCGGCGTTTTCTGCCGACACTCCTCGTAGCTGATGACGCCCTCGGAATCTGAATTGAAATAGAGCGAGAACTTTTCAGCGAGGGCGGTTGACGGCACGGACGCCGCCGCTGCTGCCAGGCATGCTGCCCGGACGAGTCTTTGGGGATTCATTGCGTGGAAGAACCTTTGCCTGGGCGGGAGGAACGCTCAAAACCGACATCAGAGGCCTCTCTGCGCCAGGCCGAAACCGAAGGATTCCAAAGGGCCTGAAAAAAGGCTGTCCCGGATACTTCATGGCGTCTGGATGTCAAAACAACGGTTTGACGGCGCCGTCGCCGGGCTCCGGCCGGGGACCGCCAATTGTCCGAACAATGCCGTGCCGGTTCTGTTCGCAGGCAAAGACCTCGGCAGACGAGCCGCACTGGCGCAGGACAGACCGGGCGGCTTCGAGGGCCAGTTCGGGCCGGTTGTTCGTCTCGGAAATGTGGGCGAGTCCCAGATGGCGCAGCCCCGGGTGGACAATTTTTTTCAGCAGCTCTGCCCCCTGCGCGTTGGACAGATGTCCAAAATCTCCGCGGATGCGCTTTTTCAGATGCCCGGGGTAGGGGCCGGTCCGCAGCATGTCAGGGTCGTGATTCATCTCGATGATGACGGCATCCAGATTGGACAGCGCTTCCGGCAGGCCGGTCGGAACGCGCCCCAAATCCGTGGCGATGCCCAGCGAGGCGCCGCCGCTTCGAATCACGACAGAAACGGTTCCCGGACAGTCGTGAGGCACGGGAAAGACGGTGATGTCCATGCTGCCGATGCGGACGCTGCCCATGCCCTCGGGGAGAAAGCGGACGAGTTCCGGCGAGATTCGCTTGTCGGCGCGGGTGACGTTCCGCGTGGCAATTTCGTGCGCTTTGGGGGTCGCCCAGACCAGGACGGACAGCGATTTCGCCTGCTGCTGCCTTGTGAGCTCGCAGATTCCGTAGATGTGATCCCGGTGGCTGTGCGTGCAGATGATGTGGCGGATGTCATCGACGCAGCCGCCGGCCGATTTCAGGCGCCGTCCGAGGCACAGGGCACTCAGGCCGCAGTCCACCAGAAGCTGGGTGTCCTCGGTCTTGATCCAGAATGAATTGCCCCGGGAGCCAGAGCCCAGAGCACAGTATTGAATCGTCATGGCGGCGGCCCTCTAGCAACCCTTCCGCAGGAATCGCCCGCTTTTTTAAGGACGCCTGACGAGAAGTTTTTCCGGGCGAACGGCCTCGTTTCCGGCGTCCGCACGCGGGGCAGAACCGCGCGGTTTTCGGCCTGTTTTCAGTCTGGAAAGCAGCCGTGCGGCCTTGTTGACAAGGTATCGGGATTGCCCCAAAAGGCCCGCCCCATGAATCGACCCATCGTCGTTGGCATTGCTGGCGGTACCGCATCCGGGAAGAGCACGGTCGCTCGAAAAATCTGCGAACGGCTTCAGGACTGCAGAATCGCCCTGATCGATCAGGACTCGTATTACCGGGATCTCTCGGATCTGACCTACGAGGAGCGGCTGGAGGTCAACTTCGACCACCCCGAGGCCTTTGACACCGAGCTGATGGTTTCCCAGCTTCGCCAGCTCAAGCAGGGCATTGGCATTGAGAAGCCCATTTACAGCTTCAAGGAATGCCTCCGCCAAAAGGAGACCCTGCGCGTGGAGCCGCGGGATGCCATCATCGTCGAGGGCATTCTGGTGCTGGGCATCGACGCCATCCGCAAAGAGCTGGACATCAAAATTTTCGTCGATGCCGACGGTGATGTGCGCATCGTCCGGCGGCTGACCCGCGACATTAAGGAGCGTGGACGGGATTTTGAGTCCACCGTCACTCAATACTTTAAGTCCGTGCGCCCCATGCACTTGGCCTTTGTGGAGCCGTCCAAACGCTGGGCGGACATCATCGTTCCCCACGGCGGCCACAACGTCATCGCCATCGATATGGTGGTCGATGCCATTCGGCAGAAGCTGCAGGCGGCATCGCGCGCGGAAGGAAAAGCCTGATTTCAGCTCGTCAGGAACAGCAGCTTTCCAAAGTTTCCAAGGCGCCCAGGGCAGATGGGGCGCCTTTTTTCGTTTCGAGAAGCCGCACCCTCGCTGTCAGGAAAAAACGCGGGGAGGAGTTTGCGCATGGGTATCGCCGAGAATCTCAGCGAAATTCGGGAGAGGATTCGCCTCGCCTGCCTGCGGGCCGGCCGCCGGCCGGACGAGGTCGAGCTGTGCGCCGTCTCCAAGCTCCAGCCGGCGTCTGCCATCGCAGAGGCCTACAGGGCGGGACAGCGGCTCTTCGGTGAAAACTACGCTCAGGAACTTCGGGATAAGTGGACGGAGCTGTCGTCGCTGGAGGGCATCCGCTTTCACTTCATCGGCCGGCTGCAGAAGAACAAAGCCAAATACGTGGCGCCCGCGGCCGAAACCATGGAGTCACTGGACAGCCTGGATCTGGCGGGGGAGCTGGAGAAGCGCTGTTCGGCATTGGATCGGACGCTGGCCGTTCTGGCGGAGGTCAATTTTGACGAGGCCCAGAAGGGCGGCATTTCGCCGTCGGAGGTTCCTGCCTTTTTGAAGGGGCTCCGTGCGTTTCCGCATCTGGTTCCAGCTGGCCTCATGGCCATCCCGCCCGCCGGGATTTCCGATGATGAGACACGCCGCATTTTCAGAGTGATGGCGCTTCTTCGGCGCGATGCGGGCCTCAGGCACCTGTCCATGGGCATGAGCCGCGACTTTGAAATCGCCATCGAGGAGGGCGCGACCATCGTCCGGGTGGGAACGGCGATTTTTGGCCCGCGGCCCCGGAAACCGGAGTCTGCACCGTCTGTTTAGGCGCCGGGCTCGCTGTGCTCTTCAGCCTGTGCGGCGGGCTTTGATTCCGATTCGTCCTTTTGGGCGGAATCCGCCGCCGGTGTTTCGGGGGCTTCGCCGGAAGCAGGTGCAGAAACCTCTGATGCTGATGCGGCAGCAGGTTCCGTCGGGGGCGCCTCCCCGTGATCCCCGTTATCGTTGGCGGACGGGGCCTCTTTTGAGGATTCGGCCTCGCCGTCGCGGGGAGCGGATTCGCCTTCATGGCCTGCCTCGGTTCCGGCATCAGCAGCCGCCTTCTGGTGCAGAATGTCGGGGCCGACCACAGCCTCCAGGCGTTCAGCCTGCTGAGCCGCCGCGTTCTGGACGCTCGCTTCGGCCTGAACACGCCGGGCAATCATCAGCTTGAGCAGGGGGAATCCCGCCGAGAACAGGATGATGGTCGTCACGATGGCGGCGAAGACCAGAACGGGCAGTTCTTTGGTCCCGGGAACCCCCATCGCGTTGGGCATCATGGCGAGGACGCCGGCGGCCATGCCGCGGGGCAGGAAGACCGAGGCGATTTTCCGCGAGTCCATGTCCAGGGTGGAGCCTGCGGTGGCCAGAAAGACGGCGGGAATGCGGACCGCCAGCAGCATGACGCCCAAAACGATGCCCAGAGACACCAGTCCCCAGGGCGCGCCGATCATGGCTCCGATGAAGGTGAAGAAGAACGACTTGATGAAGAAGGCCACCTGCCCGTGAACGTCCTTGATGCCCTGATCGAGAAACGCGTCTTTGGCGAGGCCGATTTTGCGGGAGAAGGCCTTGGCGTTGCCCAGCATGATGGCCGTGGTGAGGATGGCCAGCGCGGCGCTGCCTTCGAGTCCGTCCACGATGACGTAGAGGACGATGAGGGCGCCCAGCGTCAACGGGTAGGCGTGTTCGCTCTTGGAAAGGCGCCGAAGAATCAGAATTCCCAGAATCCCGGCTACGCCGCCGACCGCGATGCCGATGCCGAAGGATTTGCCCAGCGCCTGTGCCGCGGCCACCAGGTCGCCCGAGCCGGTGAGCATGATTTGAATGGCTGCGCCTACGCCCACCACGCAGAAGGAGTCGGTCAATGCCGATTCCAGGTTGGTCAGGTTGGTCAGTTCCGCGTTGAGCTTGGCCTTTTTGAGGGCGGGCATGACCACGATGGAGCTGGAGCCGCCCAGAATGCAGCCCAGACAGACGCCGTGCATCCAGGTCCATTCCGCAGGCAGCCATCCCATGGATTTGGCGCCCATGGAGAGCAGCATCAGGGCCACGGCCGAAAAGAGAAATGTCAGAAGGGCCAGGATCGATGCCCGGGCCGCGGCCTGCTTCAGTTCGCCCAGCTTCAGTTCGCTGCCGCCGTTGAAGAGGACGATGATCAGGGTCAGCGCGCCGAAATAGGGGGCCACCTGAGCCAGCACCTCGCGGGAGGCGAGTCCCGAGACGGGCCCCACGAAGATGCCCACCAGAATCAGCCAGACCACGTCGGGAATGCCGGTCTTCTCGAAGACGATTTCGCCCAGAACGCCGATGAGAAAGATGGCGGCCACCAGGATGAGAAACAGGGAGACCGTCAGCGACGGGGCGCTGCTGCCGGCCGCATGTGAGGCGACAGACGCGGCAGCTGAGGCCGCTGCTGCGGCAGCGCTTTGAACCGCTTCGGGGGAGGACTGCGCCGCCGCTGACAGAGCGTCCGCCGCCGCAGCCGCGACACCTTGGGGAGGGGGCAGCGCGGCGTCTGACTCCACGCCTGCGTCTGCGGCCAGGTGAAGAATTTTCGCCAACGTCCAGATGCATCCAGGGGAAGTCATGGGTGTCTCCTGTTGTGCCTGTTGTGGTGCCTCAAATCATCCCGGCGGGTTGTCCCGAAAGCCGCCCGTAAAATTCTGGTTCAGAACAAGGGAAGCAGTCGGCGGGGCCCTTCAGCGGCGCGCGCCATGTCGAAAAACGCGGCCTTCGTCCAGAGCGCAGAAGGCGTGGACGATTCATCCGGTGCGTCCGGCCAGCCGGGGATGGTCGTTCTGTGATTCGCCGCAGCGCTCGTTTTCGTTCCAGCTGTCCAGATTGAGTATTTCGTCGTCAGCCGGCGGCGTGTGCGTGGTTTTTCCGCTGCTGTTTCCCTGTCCCAGCGTGAAGGCTTCCAGCGTTCCGTCTTTGAGACGGCGGACGGTGAAGTAGCCCAGGGTCGCGGCCAGGATGCAGGAAAGAAAATCGGAGGTTGGATAGGCGGCGTAGATGCCGCTGAGGCCGAAGAAGTGGGGGAGAACATTGAGCAGCGGAATGAGAATCAGCACCTGTCTGGACAGGCTCATCACCAACGAGCGCATGGGGCGGCCCACCGACTGCAGCAGGGTGGAGGTCATCATCTGGAAGCCGATGATGGGCAGCATCATGTTGAAGATGCGCAGGGCATGAGCGGCGCTGTCGATGAGAGCCGGATTGTCGGACGTAAAAATCCGCACCACCTGCCGCGTGAAGAAGAAGCTGACCGCCCAGCTGAAGGCGCCGTAGGCCATGGCCGCCATGCAGCCGAGTTTGTAGGTGCCCACCACGCGGTCGAATTTCCGGGCGCCGAAGTTGAAGCCTAGAATCGGCTGGCTGCCCATGGAGAGCCCCAGCATCGGCATGATGAGGAGCGTATTGGCGCTCATCACGATGCTGATGGCTGAGACCGCCAGATCGCCTCCGTAGAAGAGCAGGCTTCGATTCAGGAGGGCATTCACTGCGCTGCTGGCCACCTGCATGGCGAAGTGGGGCAGTCCCAGAAACATGAACGGGAAGGCGATGCGCCGCCATTCGATGGGCAGATTTTTCCGGCGCAGCTTCACCGTGGAGAGCGGCGAGAGGAAATAGACGAGGACGTAGATGGTCCCCACGAGCTGCGCGGCGACGGTGGCCCATGCCGCGCCGGCGACGCCCCAGCCCAGGCCGAAGACGAAAATGGCGTCGAGGATGATGTTCGCCACCGCCGCGACGATTTGCGACAGCATGGCCGTCCTCGGGTGGCCGTCCGTGCGGATGAAGTGCGTCATGCCGTGGCTGAACGAGGACAGCGGGTTCCCCACGAGCGTGATGAGGCAGTATTCGCGCGCCAGAGGAAGTGTCTCGGCGCTGGCGCCCACCGAGAGAAGCACCGGGTCGGCGAAGAGGGCGATGATCACGCTGAGGCAGAGGGGAATGGCCACCAGAAGAACGGCCGCGTTGCCGAAGACTTTTTCCGCCTCGTCACGCTTCCCCTCTCCCATGCGGATGGCGAACAGGGCATTGCCGCCCACGCCCACGATGACCGAGCTGGCCATCTGCAGAATGGCAATGGGGAAGACCACCGAAATGGCCGCCAGCCCTGCCGCGCCCACGCTCTGGCCCACAAAGATGCGGTCAACGATGTTGTAGAGGGCGTTGACCAGCGTGCCGACGATGGCGGGCAGGGAGAAACGAACCAGAAGCGGCCACAGCGGTTCCGTCCCGAGGACGGAATTCCGCTCTTCCCCGTCCTGTGTGCTCCCGGTTCGTGAATCGCTCATCTGAACAGCCGCGCCTCTTTGTCGTGAACGGCCGCTGAGCATCTCTCTCCCTTCCGGGCCGAAAAAAGGGGCGGCGCCTCTAGCGGGTTCCAAAGGGGAGTCAAGCTGACCTCCCGGCCGCGCGCGGCGCCTTCTGCCTCTCAGCGGGAGCGCATTTTTCCGTCAGGCGTCAGCGCTTCCCGGCTGCCTTGGGCTTGGCCTGGACGGGCTTCCGGGGAGGCTGCTTCGCAGGCGCTTTCGGCGCTTTCGGTGCCTTGGGCAGAGGCGCAAGCAGCCCGCGCTTTTCCAGAAATTCGGCGATGCCCAGAGAGAGAGCCTGAGCGATTTTGTCCTGATAGGCGCCGTCTTCGAGGAGCAGCGACTCCTTGGGATGAGACAGGTAGCCGACCTCGACCAGAATCGCCGGCATCTGCGCGCCCTTGAGAACGAGGAACGGCGCCTGATGAACCCCCCTGTCGCGCGTGGGCAGCCGCAGTGCCATCTGCTCGTGGACCGTATAGGCAAACTGCGAGGCATCCCTGTGAGCTTCCGCCTCGGCCAGGTCGGCGAGAATGAACGCCAGGTCATCCTGCGGCTCCGCTGCCTGAGCATCTTCGGCGTTTTCAGCGTTGGCCACGGCCTGCGCACGCTCGCCGGTCGCCCGCTTGGCCAGAAAATAGGTCTCGACGCCCCGCGTCCTCAGCCGGGCGGTGCGCGTGGGCATGGCGTTCAGATGAATCGACATGAAGGCCGCCGCATTCAGGTCGTTGGCCAGGGCAATCCGGTCCTTCAAATCGATGTGTTCGTCCTCTGACCTCGTGAGCCGGACCTGAACGTGCCGCTCCGCCAGAAGCCGTTCCAGCTTGAGCGCAATGTCCAGCGCCAGCTGCTTTTCGGGCGTGCCGTCGGCTGCCACGGTCCCCGGCTTTTCACCTCCATGCCCCGGGTCGATGACCACCAGCGGCGAAGCGCTCTGACTTTCCGGCCGCGCTGGTACCGCCGGCGTCTGGAGCGCGTCTCCCCGCGCAGTCCTCACCGGAAGCGCTGAAGCGGCCAGAATGACGCCCAGAAGCATCAGTGACCGCAGGAAGCGTCCCGGCAGGCGGAAACGCGGTGAAGCGAAAAGGAAAAATGACCTCATGGGAGCTGCGCTGCCTTCCCGTCGGAATGCCGGTTCATTCAGTGATTGCCGCCTTCGTCTGCTTTTCCTGAAGGTAGCTGTCGATGAACCTGGCCAGCACCTGTTCGTCCTCGAGCGAGAGGCCGCGGAAAGCCAGATGAACGCCCCACGTGCCGTCGCTGTTGCGGTGCGTTCGGACCACGTCCGCGCGGCAGGTGACAGAGGCGCCTTTTCCCAGCGCGCAGTCCGGAATCTGCACCCTGACTTCGAGGACGCCGGGAAGCGGCGGCTCTTTGGCCAGATAGAAAGCCCCGCCCAGCGAGACATCGCCGCTGCACGCGATGAAACCCTCCGTTTCCGGGGAGCGAAGCTCAAAGTTCATCAGGAGCCTGGGGGAATCGCGCCTGTCGCTGGCCGCGGCGCGCTCCGGATTTTCGTGCCGTCTGTCTTTGCGTTCCTCTGTCATCTGAAAGCGCCTTCCTGTGCCCGCGCTGTGGGCTGCTTTGGGTGACCCTGGAAATGAGAAGACCCCTTGCCGGCTGTCTCCAGTCGGGAAGGGGCCTTGAGGAAAGAGGTGGAAGGGAAGGGGAATGCCGCCTTTGGCCTACTGGCGCCGGGGCACGTTGGCGATGGCCGGGAGGAAGTGCGCCAGAAGCGTCGTGAAGCGCTCTTTGACCCGGTTGGCCGTCTCGGAGACCTCGGCGTGGGAGAGCGGCACCTTGCTGATGCCGGCGGCGAGGTTCGTGATGCACGAGATGCCCGCGACGCGCACGCCCATGTGATTGGCGATGATGGTCTCGGGAACGGTGCTCATGCCCACGGCGTCGATGTCCATGTTGTGGAGCATGCGGATCTCGGCGGGCGTCTCGTAGGACGGGCCGGACATCCACACATAGACGCCTTCCTGAAGCGGCGTGTTCAGCTTCGAGGCCGTCTTCCTCAGGATGTCGCAGAGCTCCGGATCGTAGGCGTGGCTCATGTCGGGGAAGCGGGGGCCCAGGCGGTCGTCATTGGGACCGACGAGGGGGTTCTTTCCCGAGAGGTTCACATGGTCGCGGATGAGCATCAGGTCGCCGGCCTTGAAGCTGCCGTTGATGCCGCCGGCGGCGTTGGTGACCACCAGGCTGTTGATGCCCAGCGAGCAGAGAACCCGCGCGGGGAAGGCCACTTCCTGAGGCGTGTAGCCCTCGTACATGTGGACGCGGCCCTGCATGGCGACGATGGGCTCGCCGGCGAGCGTTCCGATGACGAGGCGGCCTGCGTGACCGGCCACCGACGAGGTCGGGAAGTTCGGAATCTCGCTGTAAGGGATGACGGTTTTGTTTTCGAGCGAGTCCGCGAATGCGCCCAGTCCGGAGCCCAGGATGATGCCGACTTTGGGCTGGATGGAGCAGCGCTCGCGGATGACGGAAACGGCGGATTGGATGGAGTCGTAGGAGGTATTCATGGGCGCGGGAGTCTAGTTGTGGGCAGTGGCGCGTCCAGAGACTGTCAAAAATTTTTTTAATCCAAAAAAGTATCGTGATTTCAAAAGGTTGCATCCGTTTTTTCGGACGCATGAGGCGGCTCCGGCGAAAGTTTTTCGGGCCCGGAAAAGCCCTGGCACAGCTTTTTTGGGGGAGGCCGGAAGCGCCGTTTTGAGGGGGTGTTAGGCGGGTGCTTTCCGGGCTGCGCGATGGCGTCGGCGGCGCGGTTTTTCAGGAGGGCATCGCCATGGCGGAGCTCGTGTTTTTCAGGCGCAGAGAAGAGCGCCTGCGCGTTTCTCTCTCTCGTGAAAGGCCTCTGGTGGTCGGCCGCGGCGGCAGCTGCGACGTGGTGGTGCCGGACCCGGCCGTGCAGCCCAGGCAGTTTTCGCTGTCCGTCAGCGTCGGCGGCGTGCGCCTCGAAGACCTCTCCGGAGGCGGGACCGAGGTCGCCGGCACACTGACCTCGAACTGCCTTCTGGAAGACGGAACCGACATCGGGCTGGGCGAATGGCGGGCTGTTTTTCTGTCTGCCGGCCAGGGAGGACGGCCGCCGCGGAAGAGAGACTGGAACACGCGCCCGCTGGAAGACGTCGGGACTGATCAGAGCTGTCAGAACGGACGGCACGGGAGGCCCGCGGGCAAGAAGGGGCGTGAGAGCGGTCTGCTGCCCATTTTTCGCGAGCGGCTTTCCGTCGTGCCCATGGAGGGCGGCGCTTCCTGCGGCAAAATCGATATGCCCTGCCCTGAGCGTCTGGTGATTGGCGGCATGCCGTCCTGCGACCTGGTGCTGGACGACGGCTTCACCTCTGCCTGCCACGCCGTTCTGGAAAGGCGCGGGGAGAAATGGTGGCTGACGGATCTGGGGTCGGCCAACGGCACCTTCATCGGCGGAGGGCGGATTCAGTGCGCGGAGCTTTTGCCTGGCATTCCCGCCAGAATCGGCCGCAACGAGCTCATGCTTCTGCCCGGAGAAAGGGCTGCGTCGGCCTGCCGCACCGAAAATTTCGAGGGGATGGTGGGGGCTTCCGTTCCCATGAAGGAGGTCTTCGCCATCATCCGCCGCATCGCGCCGTCGGACGCCACCGTGCTCATCACCGGCGAGTCGGGAACGGGGAAGGAGCTGGCTGCCCGGGCCCTTCATCGGCAGAGCCACCGCGCGTCCGGGCCGTTCATTCCGGTCAACTGCGGCGCTCTCAGTGAAACGCTGGTGGAGAGCGAGCTGTTCGGCCACGAAAAGGGAGCGTTCACCGGCGCAGACCGCATGCGGCGCGGTGCCTTTGAGGAAGCCGCGGGCGGGACGCTGTTCCTCGACGAGATTGGCGAGCTTCCGCTGCCGCTTCAGGCCAAAATTCTGCGCGCGCTGGAACTTTTTGAAATCAAGCGTGTGGGCGCCTCGCGTCCCCAGAAGGTGGATTTGCGGGTGGTCTGCGCCACCAACCGCGATTTGCGGCGCGAGGCTGCTGCCGGCCGCTTTCGAGAGGACCTGTTCTGGCGCCTGTCGGCCATCACTGTGCCGATGCCTTCTCTTCGCGAGCGCGGGAGGGAGGACATTCGGCTGCTGGCCGCTCATTTCGCGCGCAGTGTCTCCGCGGGCGGGAAGACGGCGGCCACTCTGACGCCCGATGCTCTGGACGCGCTGGCGTCCCACGACTGGCCCGGGAACGTGCGCGAGCTGAAAAACTGCATCATCCGCACGCTGCTGCTCCGCGATTCCGACGTGATTACCCGCCGAGGCATTCGTCTCGAATGCAGAGCGCCGGTGCCTGCGGAAGGTGTGTCCGGCGACGGGAGCGCCGCTTCTCAGAACAGCGCGGACAGTGTGCTTTCGCCTGTATCGATGCCGGTGAAGACGATTCCCGCCGCGCCTGCCCTCGATGGCGGCCGCATCGAGATTGAGGGCCGGACGTTTTCCGAGCTGGAGGATGAGATTTTTGTCAGGACCTGCCGCCGACTCGACTTCTGCATTTCGGCCGTGGCGCGCGAGCTGGGGCAGTCGCGCGGCGCGGTTTACAGGCGGCTGCGGCGGCTCGGGCTGGAGCGTCCCCAGGCGCAGGGCGCGTAGAGATAAAGGGAAAAGCCGTTTTTTCGTGCGGCCGTGAAGGGACAGTGAAGGTTGGAAACACGCGCGCGGGCATCGTAAGGGGCCGGCCCTTCAAGTTGAGCCCGTCGGGCGGCGCGGAAAGGACAGCGGGATGGACATCAGGTGCAACAACTGCGGTGCGGAGCTTCATGTCGAGGACGCCATGACCACGGCGGAGTGTCCGTTCTGCGGGTCGGCTTCCATCATCGAGCGCCCCGCTGGTGAGGTCGATCGCCCGTCATTTGCCATCGGCTTTGTCCTGGACCGGGCGGCGGCCGCCGAGCGGATGCACAAATGGATTCGCAAGGCCCGGTGTTTTCTCCACATCAATACGGATTTTGTGGAGCAGGCCATCGAGAAGGAACTGAGGGCCATCTATCTGCCGTCCTACATGTTAGGTGGAATGGTCGATATCGATTATATCGCTGACATTGGCGAGAACTATCAGGTGACCGAGACCTACACGGACAGCAAGGGTCAGAAGCATACGCGGACGGTGACCAAAACCGAGTGGCGCACACTGCACGGCCAGACGCAGGAATTTCTGCCGGACATTCTGGTCACGGGATCGCGGGGCGTGGACAACGACACGCTGGAGCTCATCGAGCCCTTCGATTACGGCCTGCTCCGCCGCTATGACCCCCGGCTGACTGTGGGATGGAACAGCGAGATTCCCACGCGGAACAAGGAAGAGGTGGTGAAGCTGGCGAAGGAAGAGGCCTCGGCAAAGCTCCGGGACAGTCTCAAGTCGAGGATGCCCGGCGACCGTTTGGGAACTTTGAATCTGAAGACCGTTTTTTCCGACGTCACGATGGACCTGCTTCAGGTGCCCGTCTGGTCGCTGCGCGTTTCCCGGGGCAAGGGCGAGAAGCCGATTCATCTGCTGCTCAATGGCCAGACGGGCAAATGCGGCGGCAAAATTCCTTTGTCGGGCTGGCGCATTGCTCTTTTGATTTTGGCCATTGTGGCTGCCATCGGCGGCGGACTGTGGTGGCTGATGACGTGGGAGTGAATGGGAAGGAATAGGAATATAAATATATTAGAATATATTAGGATAATTCATTAAAAAATCCTCCTCTCCGACAAGAGAGGAGGATTTAAGAGGGGAGAGAAACGCAATAAGGCATTCAATCCTGTATATTTTTAAGTTTTTAGTCTTTTATGTGTAAAAAAATTTGAGCTTTATGTCCTTTAGAAAAATCTAAAGCTTTTTGCCCAGCCTTATTTTGCGCATTGATATCTGCTCCGGCCTCGACGAACGCTTTGACCACGTCCAGGCGATCTTTTTCGCAGGCATACATCAAAGGTGTTTTTCCTTCTTCATCGGCCACATTGACTTCAGCACCAGCTCTGATGAGTGCCTTAACGATATCCCACCTGTTTTTTTCGCAGGCATATATCAGAGGTGTCTTGCCATCCTCATTGACAGCATTGACGTCAGCGCCGCACTCGATGAGTGGCTTAATGAGTGTCCACTGCTCATTTATAAAAGCCAGCAACAAAGGAGTTTTGCCGTCTTCATTCGCTACATTGACGTCAGCTCCTGCGTTGATGAGTGCTTTAACAACATCCCATTTATTATTTTCGCAGGCAGAAATGAGAGGCTCTTTGCCATCTTCATTCTCGATATTGACATCAGCACCTGCTTTGATGAGCGTTATAACAATATCCCAATTATTTTCTTTTAAGGCCAGCAGCAAAGGAGTTTTGCCGTCTTCGTTCGCAACATTGACGTCAGCGCCTGATTTGATGAGTGATTTAATAATATCCACATTATTATTTTTTAAGGCCAACAGCAAAGGTGTCTGACCATCCTCTGCCTCGATATTGACGTCAGCCCCCGCTTTAATGAGAGCCTTAATAACGTCCACATTATTATCCCTCAAAGCCAGCAGCAAAGGAGTTTTGCCGTCTTCTGCCGCGATATTGACATCCGCGCCTGCTTTAATGAGTGCCGTAATAACATCAGAAAGATTTTTTTCAAATGCATGTAGCAGTGGTGTTTTGCCGTCATCATCCGTGGCATTGACGTCGGCTTCCATTGCAATTAATTTTTTTACAAGACCGACAGAGTGAACATGCATCAAAAGTGTTGATCCATGAAACTCTTTGTCATCATCCAAAGGCGCATTGACATCGGTATCCTGATTTAATCGCGCCAGAATTTCCTCATCCGTCAGATTTTTCATAATTTTCTCCTTGCGACAAAGGTAAACATTCTTCTGAAATGATTCAGAAGCGGGACTCTCTATGCATTATAAAAAAGATACATGTCAACAAGAGATATTATAGTAGTCGTTATAGTTTTGAGATGTCAGAGAAAGGTGTCCTTATTTTATGATATTCTATAATAATTTCGATATAAAAAACCCGCGCCCCCATTTGGAAGCGCGGGTTTTTTCGCTGTCCTCTTCCCCCCGAAGTCAGCAGGTTAGTTTGTTTCTTCGACGGGAACATCAAAGCTGAAGCTCACTGTTCCCATCCTGCACGTGTAAGCACCCTCCGTGTCGGTCTCAAGCATATCGACGATTTCAGCATTCTCGACGGAGTAATTCGTCGCCGCCGCGCTGGGGGTAATGGTCACACTGCCGCTCTCGGCCGTGTAGTAGTAGTTGATTGTGCCGTTGAGTTTGCCGGCGTTGACCTTCCAAGTGACATCTTCGATGAGGAGGAATGCGCCCTCTGCCGGCTCGATGGGATCGTAGTTTTCATCGATTCCGAGGGGAGCCAGCGTCAGCGTGGTCGCCCCGCTGGCCGCCAGATCCGCATTCCTGAAGACCACGTTGAGGCTGTTGTCTTCGTAGTCTTTCTCCGACTTTACATAAGCATTGATGCCATCGACGGCTGCAACACCGAATACGCCTTCCTCGTCCCACTTTATGTTGTAGCCAACGGCCTCGTCCGAATCCAGCGCGTCCTGAAAATCGCCGAGGGGCGACTTGAATGTGCAGTATTCGGCTTCGCTGACGGACTTGATGTTCATCGACATGCCAGTCTCTGCGAGTTTGCACATGTCGTCCATGAGGTCCGTAAAGAAGGCATCGCGGATTTCAGCGGTAACCACACCGCCTTCCTTCTTGATGGTCACCGTTCCCTTGCTGGACGTGTAGTAATAGCCGGCGTCACCGCTGACATTATTCATAGCAAGGATGGCCGCCTGAGTGCCTGATTCGAGGACGAACTGGTAATTCGAATTCACCGAGACTGAGGACAGAGACAGCGGTGAAGAGAAATCCGCATTCGCTTTGTAAACAATCCAGAAGGAATGGTTGGAGGTCGCACCCGGAACAATAAGCATATCATAGCTGTCATTCCATTTATCGGTGATGGCGGCGTAGGTATCGATGCCGTCCGATGTGTTCCTGACGATAATGTTCTTGGCGCCGCCTTCATCGCCGCCGGTGGCGGCATCTTCATCACCGATGCTTGCGTCGTCATCGTTCATGCCAGCGTCATTCTCGGTAGTATTCGCATCCTCATCACCCGTGCTGGCGTCATCATCAATAATGACACTGGCGTCGTCATCAATGACACTGGCGTCGTCAGGAATGCCGGCATCGCTGTCGATAATGACGGGGGAATCGCCAATCTTCGCATTGGAGAAATCCGCGGCGATGATTGCGGGCGCGTCGGTGCAGTCGGGCGGCGCATTCCAGATAATATAGCTAAACGCGCCCGTGACGCATTCATCGTCTAACAAATCAGAGAAGGTCGCATTTTTAATTTCAAATTTGCGTTTGTCGCTGCTGATGGTCACTTTTCCGGTGGCAGCGGTGTAATAATAATTATTATTATTGCTGTTATTGGCGATAAGGACGCAGACATCCCCGCTGCACACGAAGCTTGTGTCACTCAGGGTGATGGGCGTGACGTCGTATTCGCCTGCCGCCAGACTGTTTTTGTAGATAACGCCCGCAAACAAGTCTTCGCCGATTTCCGTCAGCACGGTTTTGTATTTGCCGGCACTGTCCCACATATAGGGGTCTGCATCGAAGTAGTCATTACCCTCATCGTCTACATCGATATTGTCGGCAAAGTCCGCCATGGGGTCCACAGCGCTGCAGTCGCGGGGCTCCTTGAAGAGCGTAAAGTCGGCAGCCTTGAGGTAGCAGGCCTGTTCCATCATGTCGGCCAGATGTGCGCCTTTAACCTCAAAATTCTTCTTATCTGCGCTGACCGTCACCGTGCCGTCCACAGCCGTGTAATAATAATAATCCGGTGCGATATTGTTCGCTATCAGCACACAGGCGTCGCCGTCGCACACGAAGTTGTTGCCGTCGAGGCCGAGGGGCGTCACCTTCACCTCGGCGCCGGCCTTGATGGTGGACTTGAAGATAACGGCGACAAATCTCGAGGAGGGCTCTTCATTTTCGGGCACGTTCGCCGGGTCTTCCTCTATCTCAGCGAGAATTGCTTTGTACTTGCCGGCCGCGTCCCAGCCCCAAATTTGGCCGGCATAATAGTTCCCATCGGCATTGAAGAGCTCGGCGAAGTCGTTCAGTGGCTCGTAGGCGTTGTCGATGCCGGCGCAGTCGAAATAGGTCGGGCGGTCGCATTTATCGAGGACACCGGCGGCGCCGCACGAATCGGAGGTGCAGTAGCCGGACTTTTCGGCGTCGCTCAGGAGGCACTCCGCCTCGGACATGCAGCTGTTGAGGCGCTCATTGCAGACGTTGCCCTCGCCGCAGTCGGTGCCGCAGGCCACGTCAACGAGGTTGTTGCAGGTGTCATAGGTCTGGAGCGTCCCGCATTTGTCTTTGCAGACCTCCGCCTTCTTCTCTTCGGAGACCTCGCAGGTCGGGCCCGTGCTGGAGACGCACATGTTGTTCTGGCAGGTCTCGTCATCCCCCGTACAGGAACCGCAGGTGAGGTTGTGGCTCTCGCCGCACGAATCCTTGACGGAAACGCTGCCGCACTGCTTGCCGGCGCACGCCGCGGCTTCGTCCAGGATACAGTCATCGTCCTTTTCCTTTCCGCCGCAGGCGAAGAGGAGGGACGAAGCCAAAACTGCCAAAGCGATTTTCTTCGTCATGGTGTTTCTCCAATCCAGCCGACACTCCTGCCGGCTGCTTCAAAGGGACGGGCCCTCGGCGGACCGTCCGTCACTGCGCTCCGAAAGAGTCTTCCGGGGGCGCGCATCATTACTCTTGTTGGTTCAAAGAGGGCGGCGCGCCCTAGCGGCGAGGTTTGGGGGTGTCAAGCATCAAAATCTGCATATTTTTCAGAAGTTCTCTCAGAGTTTATGCAGAAATATGATGCATAAATGGAAAAAATTCACAGAGCCCGGCTGCACCCTCGCCATTTGTGGAGAGGAAGAGAGAGGAAAAGGAAAAATAACGAACCCTCTCAGTCATCGCCTTCGGCGCTGACAGCTCCCCCAAAGGGGGAGCCAAGTATTTTTTAGTTTGATATTGTTGTAACAATATAAGGGGAAGTGGAGAGCCAAGTATATTTCGGTATTGTTATTACAATGTCATCGAGGAGAGGTGGCCCGAAGGGCCGGAGAGGGGGGATTTCGGGCGGCCACACAGGGCCGCCTTTGCGGATGTTTTTTATAAAAGTATATTAGATAAATTATATTCTTACCCATTTCGATTTCATTCTTTTATTTGTTCTTCGACTTTCAAATTTTCATTGGAATGAGCTTTTTCCGAATAGGTTTTTTGTGCCGCTGAATGAACCTCTCCATATCGGCAATCAGCGCTTCCCGCGCCTCGCGGCCTGCGAACTCCGGCGTCAGAACGACCTGCTTGCCCTCCTTGACGTGCTGCAAAACGCCCTCTTCGACAAAGAAATCGATGGCGGAAGTGAGAATGGGCTTGCTGAGGGCCTCTGGCACCAGCCGCGAGTCGGCGGGAATCTGAATGCGCGCCGCCTCGATGGTCTTTTTGACGAGGTCTTTGGGCGACAGGGGATTCTCGGCGAAACCCAGATTGAGAGCAGCGAGCAGGTAGCTGGCCAGGAGGTCGTTCACGAGCGCGGCGTAGTGGCGAAGATGCGGTTCTGCGTCGGGAGAGAACCTGACGCGGGCGGTCTGCACGTCGGGCTGCGTCTGTGTTTGCGTCTGCGTTTGCGGCGTCTCTGCAGCCGCCCCCGCCGTTGCCTCTGAGGGCGTCTCCGTCGTGCAAATGAGCCCTTCTTCCTCCATGCCCTGGAGCGTTCTGGCCAGAACCTCCTCGTCCGAGACGTGCGGATCGAATGAGAACTCCATCCGCAGCATCCGCCGCAGCTTCATAAAGAGGTCCCGCAGCTCGCTGAGTTCCATGCCGCTGTCAGCACTGCGGGCGGTGTCGGCGGGCCCCTGCGCGTCATCCGCCTTCTCGCCGTCCATCTTCTCGTCGGCCTCCTGCGAACCGGACAAAAGAATGGACGCCACCAGCGCCGGGTGCAGGACAGTGTGCAGCAGGTTGTTCTTGTAGAAGGACAGCTCCAGCCGCTGGCGGTCGAGGACATGGAAGTAAATTTCATCGCCCTCAACATCGGCGCCGATGAGCCGGTCGCTCTGCCACATGCGGGCAACCTCGCGGAACGGGCCCTTCTGGCGGACGGAGACGGGGGCCTCATCGAGGACGTGCGAGAGGCGGCCGTTGCCCCGGGAAATCCACGACATGAAGCGGCGGATGGTGTCCTCCAGCTGGGCCGAAGAGCAGCGCCCGTCGGGATGGGCGAGGATGGCGGCAGCAATCAGCGCGGCGGGAGTGACTGTCGAGGCACCGTCGATGCCGTGGACGATAGCCTCGCCCAGCTTGCGGGTGATCTCTCGGCGCTTTTCGACGGCGGGCGTCTCCAGCGTGCCGTTTTCGCGCAGGAGAAATTCGCGCAGAGAGAAGGGCTCACCGAACGAGATGTAGATACGGCCATAGCGGCTGGCGAGCGCCTTGGGCGCGGTGAGCAGGCTCTTGATGGACTCGGGCTCCTTTTCGCCGCCGGTCAGCTCCTTGGTGTAGCTCTTGAGCTCCAGCACTTTTTCGTAGTCGAGCGCCACGGGGACGAAGGTCACGTCCTGCTGCGCGCCCTCGAAGAAGCCGGTGACGACGAAATCGACCATGCCCAGCTTGGGGCGCAGCGTCTTGCCGGTGCGGCTGCGGCCGCCCTCGATGAAGAACTCCTGATTGTAGCCCTCGCGCATCAGCTTCTTGATGTAGGTCCGGAAGGCGGTGGCGTAGAGGCGGTTGCCCTTGAAAGTGCGCCTGAGGAAGTAGGCGCCGCCGCGACGGAGAATGAAGCCGAGAGGGAAAAAGGAGAGGTTTGCGCCGGCAGCCACGAGAGTGGGCATGAGGCCGCGCTCGATGAAGAGCCAGCCCATGAGCAGGTAGTCCAGATGGCTCTTGTGGCTGGGACAGTAGATGACGGGGGACTTGCGGGACGCCTCCAGCGCCTTCTCAAAGCCGGGCTCGTCAACCTCCACGCTGAGGAAGATGCGCCGGAAGATGAGGTCCATGGTGCCCACGATGAGCTTCATCATGGACAGCTCCGGCTTGGAGGCGATTTCGCGGAGATAGCGGCGGGCGGTCCGCAGTGCGGCTTCGGGCGACTTGTTCTTCTCGACGGCCGCGTCTTCGATGGCGGATTTCAGCGTCCTGTCGCGCAGCGTTTCCTCGATGATGCGCTCGCGCGGCTTGGCGGGCGGCCCGACGATGGCGCGCATCTCGCGGACTAAATCCTGAGAGAGCAGCCCCCGGACCTTGTGGACCAGCATCTCGTCGGTGTCAGAGGCGTTGCCGGCCACGAATTCGGTCAGATTCAGCACCTGGCCGGTGCGGAAGTACGTGCTTCGGTAGTTGTTGGCGAAGCCCCAGGCGCTGACCAGCCGGTGGGGCGATTCGGCGCTGCCCAGCAGAAATTCCTTGAGGCCGGGGCGCAGGCTGGGCGGGCGGGCGCTCCAGACGAAGGTTTCGGGGACGAGAAAGAGGGGGCGTTTCGATGTGCGGGCGCGGGCCACGAGGGCAAAGAAGGGGTCGGCCTGAGGCGTGGGGTGGGGAACGAGTCCGGAGGGCGTGTTGAGGAAGACCAGCGCGGAATGCTGGCCGTCCAGCGCGGCGTCGATGCGCTTTTCGCAGCTGCCTTTGTGAATCAGCTTTCTGAGGGGCTTCCAGAACGACCACTTGAGACCGATGGCCGTCTTGAGCGGCGGCAGATTTTTGGCGGGCAGGAGCCACGAGAGAAAGAACGCGCCCAGCACGTTGCTCGTGTGCATGACGTGGACGACGTCGCCCTGCGCGCTGCACATCCGCAGCGTCTCCAGCGAGGGGTCAGGGACGGGGATGACGGAGAAGCATTTCCGGGCCACGGCGCGGGAAAACCTGCCGAAATTGATGTCAGCGGCGTTCTCGGCGGGCGGCGCGTCAGGCTTCTGGCTTTGGCCGGGGACCAGGCTGCCGTTCGGGCTGCCGTTGGACTGGCCCGGGCCTTCCTGCACGCCGTTGTCAGAGCTGGAATTGGCGTTCGTCATGCGGAAGTCTCCTGGATGGAAGTGGTCAGCGCCGCCCTGCCTGTCAGCGAGCCGAAGAGGGCCTCCTGAACGGCGGCGGCCTGTCCGGCGATGAAGGCCGCGGCTGTTTCGACTCTGAGAATGCGGGGGCCGAGCTGAAAGAGCGTGAAGCCGGCGCTTTGGAGCAGATCGACTTCAAAGGGCACGAAGCCGCCCTCGGGGCCCAATGCCACAGCGGTTTCTGCGTGGGGCGTCTGACCGCTCTTCAGCCACGCGCCGCTGAGGCCTGGAAACGGGCCGGGATGAGCCGCCAGAAGCCGGCACCGGTCAAAGAGGACAGGCACTTCATCCTCGACAAAGGGGCGAAAGCGCCTGGCCAGCCGGAGAACGGGAAGAACTGTGTCGCAGCCCTGCTCAAGCCCTCGGAGCAGCGCTTCATGCGCGGTGACATCGTCGAGGCGCGGCGAATCGAAGTAGCTCTTCTCGACGCGCGCAGCGTTGAGCAGGGTGAGGGAATTGACGCCCAGCGACGCGGCCGCCTCCAGCACGCGGGTCAGCACTTTGGGCCGCGGCATCGCCAGAATCAGATGGAGCCCCGTTTTGGGCGGCGGCTCATCCGTCAGCGACACGTCCTCGAACGTGACAGCTTCGGAAGTGACGGAGGCCACGCGCGCCGTGCCCATCCTTCCGCCCAGAAGCCCGGTGCGGAGAATTTTGCCCGGCTCAGCCCGATGAACCTCGCGCACATGGCGCGCGCGCCGGCCGCAAACCCGGGCACGTCCGTCCGGAAGCAGGTCTTCATCGGTGAACAGGACCAGATTCATGGAAAGCGCCGGGAGCGGTCAGGGCGGAAAAATGACAAGAGGCCCCCCGGGACAAGCCGGGCGGGCCTCACTGCCGGTGGAGAGCCAGAGGGGCGGCCGCTCAGCCGTCGATCTGCTCCATCACGTCGTCGGGAATCTCGAAGTTCGCATAGACATTCTGAACGTCGTCGTTGTCCTCGAACTTCTCGACCAGAGCCAGCATCTTGGCGCCCTTCTCGGCATCCAGGGTGATGGGGTTCTGGGGCAGATACTTCGACTTCGCCTCCACGACCTTGAAATTGCCCTTCTCGAGGGCGCCCGCGACCTTGTGAACCTCGTTGGGCTCGGTGAGGACGGTGAAGGAGCCGTCATCATCGCCGGGCTGCACGTCGAGCGCGCCCGCGTCGAGCGCCACTTCCATCACGGCGTCCTCGGTCGTGTCGTTGACGGTGATGACGCCGCGCCGGTCGAACATATAGGTGGCCGAGTTGGGCTCGCCAATCGCGCCGCCGCCCTTGGTGAAGATGGTGCGGATTTCACCGAAGGTGCGGTTCCTGTTGTCGGTCAGGCACTCGATGACGATGGCCACGCCGCCGGGGCCGCGCCCCTCGTAGGTGATTTCCTCGTAGCTGACGCCTTCGAGCTCGCCCGTGCCCTTCTTGATGGCGCGCTGAATGGTGTCGTTGGGCATGTTGGCGCCTTTGGCCGCGATGAGAGCGCTGCGGAGGCGGGCGTTGCCGTCAGGGTCGCCGCCGCCCATTCGGGAGGCGACGGTAATTTCCTTGATGATTTTGGTGAACAGGTTGCCCTTGGAGGCGCCCATGGCCTCTTTCTGGCGTTTAATTTTGGTCCATCGATTGTGACCGGACATCGGTGCTCCTTGAAATTGCGGGTCTTGAAAAAAGAAAAAGCCCCTCGGGGCTCATCCATTCCGAGGGGACTGGGGCTGAAAAGAGGGCGCGCCTGCTAGCACGGGCGGCAAAGGCGCGGCAAGCCGGGATTTTGACGGGGAATCGCCGCCCGGAGGTGTCTTGGTGTCTGTGCTGCCCTCGGGGAAATCCCGGTTGTCGCCCGCAGAGGCGTGGACTAAGGCGCCCGCCCTTTTTGGAAGGCCGTTTCCCTTCAGGACTGCGTCGGAGGGAGCCGGCCTTTTTTCCATCCATGCCGGCGTTCGATTTTCTTTTTCGGCGCCGCAGCCACGAAAGACCCATCCATGACCGTTCGCGTCCGCATTGCCCCAAGCCCCACCGGCGACCCACACGTGGGCACCGCCTACATCGCCCTCTTCAACTACGCCTTCGCCAGAAAGAACGGCGGCAAGTTCATTCTGCGCATCGAAGACACCGACCGCACGCGCTCCACGCCCGAGTCCGAGGAGGCCATCCTGCGGGCGCTCAAGTGGGTTGGCCTGACCTGGGACGAGGGCCCGGACATCGGCGGCGAGTTCGGCCCCTACCGTCAGAGCGAGCGGGCTGACCTCTATAAGAAATACGCCAACGAGCTCGTGGAGAAGGGCGAGGCCTACCGCTGCTTCTGCACGGGTGAGCGGCTGGCCGAGCTGAGAAAGGCGCAGCTCGCCGCGAAGTCGTCCCATCTGGGCTACGACGGGCACTGCCGGGAGATTTCCAAAGAGGAGTCCGACCGCCGCGCCGCCGCCGGGGAGCCGTTCGTCATTCGCCTCAAGATGCCGCACGAGGGCGACTGCGTGTTCACCGACCGCCTGCGCGGCGAGATCCGTTTTTCCAACGCTGGCGTGGACGATCAGGTGCTGCTCAAGACCGACGGCTTTCCCACCTACCACCTGGCGAACGTCGTCGATGACCACCTGATGGGCATCACGCACGTCATCCGCGCCGAGGAGTGGATCAGCAGCACGCCCAAGCACCTCAGGCTCTACGAGGCGTTCGGCTGGAAGGCGCCCGAGTTCATCCACATGCCGCTCCTCCGGAACAAGGACAAAACCAAGATCAGCAAGCGGAAGAACCCCGTCTCGCTCGACTACTACCGCGACGCGGGAATCCTGCCCGAGGCACTGAGGAATTTCCTCGCGCTCATGGGATGGTCGATTGGAGCCGACCGCGAGAAATTCACGCTGGAGGAGATGGTCGAGAAGTTCGACATCGACCGCGTCTCTACCGGCGAGCCCGTCTTCGACCTCGTGAAGCTCCTCGACCTGAACGGACAGTACATCCGTGAGATGACCGACGAGGAGCTGGTGGAACGCATGACGGCGTGGCGCTTCTCGAAAGAGTCGCTGCTGACGGTGGCGCCCCTCCTCAAGGAGCGGATGAAGACGCTCAGTGACTTCATCGTGCGCGGCGACTTTTTCTACACGGGCGACATCGACTACGCGCCGGTGATGGGCGCGCTCATTCCCAAAACGCGCACGGCGAAGGAGACCGCCGAGGTGCTCCAGGAATACGTGGAAAAGCTGGACGAGCCCTGGGGAGAGCTGCGCCGCGTGCCCTTTGACGACGAGACGCTGGACAAGTTCACCCGCGAGTTCGGCGACGCGAAGGGCTGGAAGGTGAAGGAGCTGTTCAGCGCAATCCGCACGGCGGTCACGGGCAAGACGGCCACGCCGCCGCTCTTCCCGACGATGCGCGTTCTGGGCCGCGAGATTTCCAGGAAGCGCCTGAGGGACGCGGTGACGGCTCTCAAAAACGTCAGAGCTTAAAGAAGGCGGCAGGACATGCTCATTCTGGGAATCGACACGGCCACGATGACGCTGAGCCTTTCGCTCGTGGAGCGGGACGGTGTCTCCGGTGCGGACAAAATGCTTTCGGAGGCGAATTTTCCGCCGCCCGCTCAGCACTCAGCGCTTCTTCCCGGTGAAATTGGCCGGATGCTCGAAGGCGCGGGCAAGTGTCTCGATGACCTCTCCGCCATCGTCGTGGGTCTGGGGCCGGGTTCCTTCACGGGACTTCGCGTAGGACTCGCCACAGCCCGCGCGATTGCCTTTGCCCGGGGCATTCCTCTCGTGGGCGCATCTTCTCTCCACGCCATGGCGCTCGCTGCGGCGCGTGAGAAGTCTGCCTCTCTCGAACAGGGGGATATCCTCGTGCCGCTCTTCGATGCGCGAAAGGGCGAGGTCTATGGCGGCCTCTTCCGGGTGACGGCGGGCGGTGAGCCTGCCGTCGAGCTTCCGGAGTTCGTGATGAAGCCCGAGGCGCTCGCAGAAAAACTTTCGGGTGAGGCGCATCCCGTTCTCTTTGGGCCGGGCCGCGCCGCCTATCCCGCGCTTCACGCGCTGCCGCGCCTTTTTGCTGACAGAGACCCCACGCCCAGTGCGTCTGCGCTGATTTCCACGGTGAAAGAGATTCCTGTGGGGCTCGGAAGCGAAGAGATGATGACGTCGGCGAATGCGCTGGAGCCTCACTACGTTCGGCCCAGCGATCACGAGTGGAAGATGACGCACCCCGAGGCCTGAGCCTCCACACCTCAAGGAGCGACCATGAAGAAGACCGCGGAATTTTGGGCGTTGGCGGGGAGTGTTCTGTTCACGGCCTGTCTGGCAGCCGCGGCCTGCGGCGGCGAGACGCTGTCTGTGCCCCCGGACATTGAGCCGGCGGACGCAGGTGACATTGCTGCTGACAGCGGAACGGGCCCGGTGGTCATTCCGCCCGACTGCGGCGACGGCGTGATTCAGGTGACCAAGGGCGAGACGTGTGACGACGGGAACACTGAATCCGGCGACGGCTGTTCCTCTCAGTGCCTGCTGGAAGACGGCTGGATTTGCCCGCGTCCCAACGAAAAGTGCCTCCCGCCTTCTGTCTGCGGTGACGGCCGTCTTGACCCATCGAAGGGCGAGACGTGCGACGACGGGGACATCACATCCGGAGATGGCTGCTCGGAAACCTGCACCATCGAGGCGGGCTGGGCCTGTCTCTATGCCGGCTCGGCCTGCCAGGCGGCTGCCTGCGGCGACGGCATCGCTGTCGGAAGTGAGACATGCGATCCGCCCGGCGAGGGCTGCAGCGACAACTGCCAGGTCCTGCCCGGCTTTGCCTGCGACAGCGCCGGGTGCCATGCCACCGTCTGCGGCGACGGCGTGAAGGAAGGAAGCGAGGCCTGTGATTTGGGGCCCGACAACGCCTGGGGCAAGGGCTGCACGCCCGACTGCCAGATTGAGCTGTCCTGCCCCGCGTCGGCGGGAAGTTTGGGCCAGCCCTGCACGGCGCTCTGCGGCTCGGGAATGATGCTTTCGGGCGACACCTCGAAGGAGTGCGACGACGGCAATCTCTCCGCCGGCGACGGCTGCTCGGAAACCTGCACCATCGAGGCGGGCTGGACGTGCGAAGAGCCTGCGGGCGCTCAGGTGACCTCGCTGACACTGCCCATCATCTACCGCGACTTCATCGGCCAGAGCCGCCGCGCGGACGCGTCGAGCGCGCCTATCCATCCCGACTTCAACGTCTTCAACGGCAGCGGCACCCGGGAACTGGTGCAGGACTATCTGGACGGCGACGGCAAGCCAGCCTTCAGGCAGGCGGTGGGCGTCGGTGAGGCGGGCGCTCAGCTGAACAGCGAGGAGTATTTCCGCCTTTGGTACCGCGACGAGCCCCTCGCCGGCGTGACCTACTCGCGGCGCGTGATGAGCAGCCTGACGCTCAGCAAAATCAGCGACAGCCCCGTCACCTATCAGTTCTCCAGCACGGGATTTTTCCCCGTGGATGGCCAGGGCTGGGTGGCCTCGGGCGACGAGACGGTTCCCTCCGATGCGCCGCACAACTTTTCGTTCACGAGCGAGGTTCACTACTGGTTCCAGTTCCAGGGCGGGGAAGTGCTCTCGTTCTACGGCGACGACGATTTGTGGGTCTTCGTGAACAACCGCCTGGCGCTCGATTTGGGCGGCCTTCACGCGCAGCAGACCGGAACGTTCACCATCAACGCCGACGGCACGATTACCTCCACGGCCTTTGCCGGCTCGGTGCGCGAGTACACGGCGCAGAACGTCAACTTCGGGCTGGTCCCGGGGAAGCTGTACGAAATCGCCATCTTCCACGCCGAGCGGATGCAGACGGGCTCGAATTACCAGCTGACGCTCGCGGGCTTTAACGCGGGCAAGTCGGTCTGCACGCCCATCTGCGGCGACGGCATCGTCACCCGCGCGGAGGTCTGCGACGGCGGCGCGGAGAACAACACGGGCGGCTACGGAAGATGTCTGCCCACGTGTCAGGGCTACGGGCCGCGCTGCGGGGACGGACATGTGGACAGCGAATTTGGGGAAACCTGCGACGACGGGGCGAAGAACGGCACGGACGAGAGTCAGTGCTCCCTGGCCTGCCTCACTTCCGGCGGATTTCTTTGATCGCGCGTGGCGCTGAAAACGCGCCGGCAGCTGGCTGCAAACGAACTGTTTCGGGGCTCCTTTCAGAAGCGGAGGAAGGGAGCCCCGATTGTTTCTGAAGAAGGCTTTGAGATGCCCATCATCGTTCAGAAGTACGGCGGCTCTTCGGTCGCCGACATCGAGAAAATCAAAGCGATTGCCGGCAAGCTGAAGGCGCGCCGGGAGGCGGGCTACGACCTGGTCGTGATTGTCTCTGCCATGGCGGGAACGACGGATGCGCTGCTCAGCCTGGCCCATCAGATCAGCGATGCACCGCAGAAGCGCGAGCTCGACATGCTGCTGACCACCGGCGAGCGCACGACCATGGCGCTTCTGTCGATGGCGCTGAACGATTTGGGCATTCCCGCCATCAGCTTCACCGGCAGCCAGTCGGGCATCATCACCAACGACAGCCACGTGAACGCGCGCATCATTGAGGTGCGGCCCTGGCGCGTCCGGGATGAGCTGGAAAAGGGAAAAATCGTCATCATCGCCGGCTTTCAGGGGGTCTCCTACAAGCGGGAGGTGACGACGCTGGGGCGGGGCGGGTCCGACACCACCGCAGTGGCCATGGCGGCCGCGCTGGGGGCCGAGGCCTGCGAGATTTATTCGGATGTGGACGGCGTCTTTTCGGGCGATCCGCGCGTGGTGGAGCAGGCGAAGAAGCTCCGCGAGATTGACTACGAGGAGATGCAGGAGCTGTCCGAGTGCGGGGCAAAGGTGCTCAACGCTCAGGCCGTGGAGTTCGCCAGGCGCGCGCAGATTCCCATCGACGCGCTCTCAACTTTCGGGGGCGGCAGCGGCACCCGCGTCATGGAGATTTCCGGCGGCGGGGATGCCGGCGGGCGCGTGGCGGGGGTTGCCGGACAGCGAAATCTGGCCGTGATTTCTCTGCGGAACGGCACGCCTGTGCTGCTGGCGTCTCTCCTTCAGTTTCTGGCCGATGCGGATGCGGCGGCGCTGGAGGCAGGTCTGTCCGGCGGAACGGCCCGCGCTGTGGCCTGTCTGGACAACGTTCACGGCATCGAGGGCTTTCGGGAGAGGCTGGCGCTGCGCTTCGGCGGCGAAAATATCTCTGTCGATACGACGTCCCTGGGGCGCGTCACCGTCGTCGGCAAAGACATCGGCCGCGAGGCGTGTCTGGTTGGCCGGGCATCTGAGGCGCTGGCCGGCATCGGGGTATCTGCGTCAGCCCTGCACATGGAGAGGAATCGCTTTTCCTTTCTCGTGGAGCGCGCTTCGCTCGATGCCGCCGTGCGGGCGGTGCATGGCGCGCTTCTGGGGTGATGCCGCCTCAGCAGTGTGCGTTTTGAGCAGGACTGCAGTGCGAGGCATCCGGCGCGTCCGAAGCAGCCGCGTCAGAAAAAACAGCCCGGATAAAAAAAGCGGCCTCCCGGAATTGTCCGGAAGGCCGCCTGGTCACTGCGGAAGAGATTCAGTGCTTCAATCAGCTGGGACGGAACTCGGCATCAACCACGTCGTCAGCTTTGCCCGAAGGAGAGGCCCCGCCGGAGGCTGCACCGCCAAACGGAGAGGCGCCGCCTGAGGCCGACGGATTGGCGGCTCCGGAGCCCGCGTTCTTGTAGAGCTCTGCCGCCACATCGTGGCTGGCCTTTTCCAGACGGTCGAAGGCTTCCTGAATGGTCGCCTTGTTCTCGCTGTTTTTGGCCTGGTTGACCGCTTCGATGGCCTCCCTGACCTTGCTCACGCTGGCCTCGGGGAGCTTGTCCTTGTTCTCGTCGATGATTTTTTCCATCTGGTAGGCCAGCTGTTCCGCCTGATTGCGCAGCTCAGCGACCTCCCGCTTGTTCTTGTCTTCGTTCTCGTGGGAGCGGGCATCGTCCACCATCTTCTGCACCTCGTCCTTGGACAGGCCGGAGGAGTTGGTGATGGTGATTTGCTGTTCCTTGTTGGTGCCCAGGTCTTTGGCGGAGACGTGAAGGATGCCGTTGGCGTCGATGTCGAACGTGACCTCGATTTTGGGAACGCCGCGGGGCGCCGGCGGGATGCCTTCCAGATGGAATTTGCCCAGTGAGCGGTTGTCGCGGGCAAATTCACGCTCGCCCTGGAGGACATTGATTTCCACGGAGGACTGGCTGTCGGCAGCGGTGGAGAACGTCTCGGCCTTGCGGGTCGGAATCGTCGTGTTGCGCTCGATGAGCTTGGTCATCACGCCGCCCAGGGTCTCCACGCCCAGAGACAGAGGTGTCACGTCGAGAAGCAGGATGTCCTTCACGTCGCCGGAAAGAACACCCGCCTGAACGGCGGCACCCAGAGAAACCACTTCGTCGGGGTTGACGGTGCGGTTCGGGTCCTTGCCGAAGAATTCCTTCACCATGGCCTGAATCTTCGGAATCCGCGTGGAGCCGCCGACCAGAACGATTTCGTCAATGTCCGAGGGCTGCAGCTTGGCGTCTTCCAGAGCCTTTTTGGTTGGGTCGAAAACCCGGTTGAAGGCCGGCTCATTCATCTTTTCAAAGGCCGCCCGGCTCAGCTTGACGTTGAGGTGCTTGGGGCCCGTGGCGTCGGCTGTCAGGAAGGGGAGGCTGATTTCCGTCTCGGGGACAGAGGACAGCTCGATTTTGGCCTTTTCGGCGGCTTCCTTGAGCCTCTGGAGGACCATCTTGTCCTTGGAGACGTCGATGCCCGTGTCCTTCTTAAATTCCTGAATCAGCCACTCCATGACCGTCTGATCGACGGTGTCGCCGCCCAGGTGCGTGTCGCCGTTGGTGGAGATGACCTCGACGACGTTTTCGCCCACCTCAAGAATGGAAATATCGAAGGTGCCGCCGCCGAAGTCGAAGACCGCGATTTTTTCGTTCTTGCCCTTCTTGTCGATGCCGTAGGCCAGAGCCGCAGCAGTGGGCTCATTGACGATGCGGCGGACTTTCAGACCGGCGATTTCACCAGCGTCCTTTGTGGCCTGCCGCTGGGCGTCGTTGAAGTAGGCGGGCACCGTAATGACGGCCTCGGTGACCTTTTCGCCCAGATAATTTTCGGCAGCGCGCTTCAGCTTGAGGAGGACCTGTGCGCTGACCTCGGGGGCGCTCAGGAGCTTGCCGTCCACCGACACGCGGGCGTCGCCGTTGGGACCACGCTCGACCTTGTAGGGAACCAGCTTCTTCTCCTCGTCGATTTCGTCATAGCGGCGGCCCATGAAGCGCTTGATGGAATAGATGGTGCGCTCCGGGTTGAGAATCGACTGACGCTTGGCGACAGCGCCGACGACCCTTTCGCCGTCTTTGGTGAAGGCCACGACGGACGGCGTTGTTCTGGCGCCTTCTTCGTTGGCGATGACAACAGGATCTTTTCCTTCCATCACGGAGACCACGCTGTTGGTGGTGCCCAGGTCGATGCCGATAATTTTAGACATTGCGCTAACCTCTTGAAATTACTGATGTTTTTTGAACTCCCCCCGCCAAAGCGGCGCCAAAGCTAATCATCCGCTTCACCATGTCAAACCGACCCTGAAAAATTCGTGGATGAGCGTCTGCCGCGCTTTTTGCCGGTCTGTTGTGGGGGGGGGCGGGGAAGCCTCCAGAAATTTTTTCGGGCTGCGCGGGCATGAAACGCGGCCTCGCACGTTTCCCGGCGCGTTGTGGGTCGGGGGTGAGCGCGCTTGCGAAGAAAAACGGCGCGGCTATTTAGCGCCGCCCTCCGCCGGGGGGCTTTCAGAGGGCGGGCAGGACGCAAAATTCAGATGACGACTGGCTTGATGGCGCCGGCTTGGCGGCATGGCCAGAGGAGCAGCACGCACAATGAGCGGAAGCGCACAGGGGAATCGATCCTCGTTTTTCAAGAAGGCACTCTGCATCGCCGCCCTGACTGGATGCTGGGGAACGATTGCCTCGGATTCGCTGCCATCCTCCATGGGACTGAGTGCGCTGGCCGCTACGGGAGGTGCCGGTGCTGAGTCCCGCGCCCGGGCGAACAGCGGCGAGGCCCTCTCCGCCCTGCGCATTTTCAATCGGGTCATGCTTCTGACGAAGGACAACTACGTCGATCCGAAGCGCATCAATCCCCGCAAGATGCTCCTCAGCGCGCTGGACGGCGTGGAGCGTCAGGTGGCGGAGGTCATGGTCGAGGGCGACGAGAAGAATCCGGAGGTCAGAATCACCATTGGGCCGAAGGAGAAGACCTTCGACATCTCCCGCGTGGACAACCTCTGGAACATGAGCTTCGCCCTCAAGTCGATGTTCGCCTTCATTGCCGAGCACGTGTCCTACGACGGCAAGAATGATGCGCGGGACATCGAATACGCGGCGGTCAACGGGATGCTGTCCACCCTCGACCCTCACTCGGTCATGCTCAAGTCTGAGTACTTCAAGGAGATGAGGCTCCAGAGCAAAGGCGAGTTCGGCGGTCTTGGGTTCGTCCTGCAAATGAAGGAGGGCGAGCTGACGATTCTGCGCGTGATGAAGGATACGCCCGCCTTCCGTGCAGGGCTGCGCTCCAAGGACGTCATCGTGCGCATCAATGGCGAGACGATGGTCAACGCGGACCTGAACGAGGCCGTCAACCGCCTGCGGGGCAAGCCGGGAACTTCCGTCCGCATCACGGTGCGCCGCGCGTCGTGGAAGGCGCCGAAGGAGATGACCATCGAGCGGGCCATCATCAAATTTGATTCGGTGCAGGCGAAGCTGCTGCCCGGCGGCGTCGGCTACATTCGCCTCAAGGGATTTCAGGAGAACTCTGCCAAGGACATCGTCAGCGAGCTGAAGGCGATGAATGCCAAGGCCGGGGCGGACGGTCTGAAGGGGCTGGTGCTCGACCTGCGCGGCAATCCCGGCGGGCTCTTGGACCAGGCGGTCGCCATCTCCGACATGTTCCTGAAGAAGGGCGACATCGTCACCACCGTTGGCTACTCGGACAAGCTGCGCAAGCTGGAGCGGGCGCGTTCGGGAAGTGCGGAAGAGGACCTGCCGCTGATTGTGCTGGTCAATCCGTCCTCCGCCTCTGCTTCCGAAATCGTGGCAGGCGCCCTCAAAAACAACGACCGGGCGATGGTCATTGGCCGTCAGTCGTTCGGCAAGGGCAGCGTGCAGGTGCTTTACGACCACTTCCCGGACGACGGCGCGCTGAAGCTGACGATTGCCCAGTATCTGACGCCTGGCGGCAAATCGATTCAGGAGGTGGGCATCACGCCGGACATCGAGCTGATTCCCGGGCGTATCGGTGAGGAGCGCATCGATTTCTTCGCTCCCGAGCGTCAGGTGAGCGAGGCCGACCTTGAGCAGCATTTCGGCAATCCCGATGCGGAGAGCGTGGCGACGAAGCACGAGGAGGTTGTGCGGACGGAGAAGCCGCTGGAGACGTTTCTCTATTTGCGGGAGGCGCCGCGTCCGAAGCCAAAGGACGCCGCCAAAAAGCCGGAGAAGACGCAGACTGCGCAGACCGGTGCCGCCGGGAGCGAGACGCCGTCAGAGGAGGAACTCGATGTCAGCGATATGAGCGAGTTCGAAGGCATCGATCCCAATACCGATGAAATCATTGAGGATTTTCCCATTCGCTTCGCCAGGGAGCTGATTCAGGCGGCGCCGGTGGTCTCGCGCACACAGATGCTGGAGAAGACGAAGGCACTGCGGGTCGAGCTTCAGGAAAAAGAAGCCAGGCGCGTGGAGGCGGCCATCGGGCGCCTGGGTGTCGATTGGGGAACGCAGGCGTCCGCCGACGCTCAGGAGACGGCCGGCAGCGCGAAGGACGCGGCGGCGGAAGCTCCTCTCGAGGTCACACTGACGCCGGACGGTCAGGTGAAGGCCGGCGAAACGGTCTCGTGGACTCTGCGCGTGACAAACAGGAGCGGCAGGACCTTCACCCGGCTGAGGGCTTACAGCGATTCGGCCAACGGCTGGTTCGACCGCCGGGAATTCATTTTTGGCCGGCTGGCGCCCGGGGAGACACGCGAGTGGACGAACAAAATTAAGCTGCCCAGGGAGCTGCCCAGCCGCCGTGAACCCGTGACCATGCACTTCATGGCCGACGGCAATGACAGCCTCTTCGACTTCAAGTCCGAGACGAATCTGGCGGAGCTGGAGAAGCCCTCGTTCGCCTTTGCCTGGCGCGTCGAGGACACCTGCCCCAAGTGCAACGGCGACGGGTTCATTCGCATCGGCGAGCGGGTTGGCTTCGAGGTCGATGTGAAAAATATCGGCGGCGGCAAGGCCTTCGAGACCATCGCCAGCATTCGCAACAAGGACTTCGAGGAGGGCCTCTCGCTCATCAAGGGGCGCGTCCGCCTGGGGGCCATCGAGCCCGGCGAGACAAAGCGTGCGCATTTTGAGGTGGAGCTGACGAAGGCCTTCGACAAGCCCGAAGCCGTCATTCAGATTGTTCTCAGCGATGAGGAGACCGGCGAGTGGGTCGTGGAGACGGCGCGGCTGACTCTGACAGAGGGCAAGGCGGCGGCCGGCGCGGCGGCGAGGAAGTCGGCGGTCAAAACGCAGGCGGATACGCCCGTTTACGCCGCGGCGGATGCCGATTCGCCTGTTCTGGGGTCGCTGGAGGGCGGGACCGTGCTGACCTCTGAGGCGGCCATCGGCGATTTCCACCGCGTCCGCGTGCGCTTTGGCGGCGGCGATGCCGGCGATGTGGGCTTCGTTCGTTCCAGCGATGTCTCTGCCGTCAAAATGTCCGCGCAGCAGCTCGCCAAAGTGAAGGCGCCGCCCGTGACGCTGTCGATGATGCGGCATGAGCCGAAAATCACTTTTGAGGGCGTGGACTTTTGCCAGGGCGGCCTCGTCACTTCGGACGACAGCCTGACGCTGAAGGGCACGGTTTCCAACGAGACGGGCCTGCGGGATGTCTATTGGTTCGTGAACAACCAGAAGGTCTTTTTCAAAGCCGCGCCCAAAGACGGAAAGACCATCGCCTTTGACGCCAAGCTGCCTCTGAAAGAGGGGAAGAACGTCGCCTATGTGGTGGCGAGGGAGAACAGGAACGTCCAGTCGTACAAGATGGTGATTGTGACGCGCCTGCCCGCCGACGCCGCGAAGAAGGGCGCGAAGGAAAATTCAGCGGCCAAGTGAGCTTCTTGCCCCAAAGGAGGCGGCGCCTCTCTCCGAACGAAAAAACAGCAGCGTGAAAAAAAAGAGCCCCCGCGCATCGCCTGAACACGGTGCGGGGGCTTTTTTGTGAGCGGCCATTTTGGCCTTTGCCGGCTGCTGAGGTGCAGCCTTTACGGCGCGATTTTGACTTCAAGGCTCTGCTGGCGCGGCCCTGTTCCCTCAGCGTCGGAGGCCTCCGCCGCACAGCGCCACAGTTCACCGGGCCTGGTCATGCGCGCGGGAATGATTTGCGTCGTCGGGGCGAGGGCCTGTTCAGCGCCGTTTTTCCACCAGACGAATCGGTAGGTGAGCGCGTCCTGGTCGGGGTCCACAGCCTCCTGCGACAGTTCGCAGTTCAAGGCGTCGCGGGCGGTGGGCGCTTCGGGCGTGAGCCGAATGAGGGGCGCTCCGGGAAGCGAATTGACGTAGCGCTGCTCAGCGGACGCGGCGGGAGAGGCGCCGAAGCTGTCATGCGCCGTGACCTGGCAGCGATAGACGGGGCCTCTTTTCAGCATCGAGGCCGGCAGTCTGGCCGGATTTGCCGCATCGGGCTGGATGGGGCGCCCGTCCGCCGTCCAGCTGTATTCGTAGCGGACGCTGTTTCCTGCCCCGGGCCGTCCATACGTCCGGGCGGGCGTCTGGATTCTGCAGAACAGGTCGTTGCCCGATTTGGGCGCAGAAGGCTCGATGGCGATTTTCGGCGGCTCCGGCAAAAGCCCTTTCACCGTGACCTCTGCTGAGCGGGCCGAGGCCTCCGTGCCGTCCAGAATGGAAGCTGCGGCGCACTGAACCCTGTCTCCCGCCAGAGCGACGCCTGCGGGCAGCCTGTCAGCCGTGGGTGCCGCGGGAATCTGTTCGCCGTTGATGAACCAGGTGATGCGCATCTGGCTCTCGGCAGCATTGGCCGAAGCACGGCAGTGCAGTTCGTCGCGGACTGTGGGCGTCTCGGGAATCAGCTGAATTTGGGGAGAAACCGCCTGGCGCGGGCCGATGGTGACGGCAGCCGAGGCAAAGGGTCCCTCCAGCTCGCCGTCGGTCGCGGCCATGCGCACCTCGACGCGGCTTCCAGCGGTGAGTTTGTGCCTGTCGGCGTCGAGAAATTCCGTGTCCGGCGGCAGGTTCAGTTCGAGGCCGTCGACGAACCAAGTGCGCCTGTACGTGACCTTGTCGCCGTCGGGGTCGGCCGCGTCCTGAATGATTTTTGCCTGCAGCCTGTCGCCCGCCTTTGGAGAAGCGGGGAGGAGCTGAATTTTGGGCTGCTGCGGCGCGGAATTGCCGATGCGGACGGCCAGCTGAGCGGGCCTGCCCTCGTCCTGACCGTCAAAAGGCGTGACCGTCACCTCGATGCGGTCACCTTTGGCGGCGACATCCTTTTTGAGCTCCGGACCGCTGGCGCCGGGAATGTCGGTGCCGTTTTTTCGCCAGCGATAGCGCAGCGTGACCTTGTCGCCGTCGGGGTCCGCTGCAGCCTGCGTGATTTTGACGGTCAGCGGCTGATGAGCCCGGGGCGCGGCGTCTGCCCATTGAATGGCGGGCGGGGCAGGGGGCGTGTTGCCGATGACGACAGATGTTCTGGGCGCCTGCGTCTCTGCCTCACCGTCAGACGCGGCTGAGGCCAACTCATATTTTTCGCCTTTTCGGACGCCTTCCACGCGCTCGCCCGCGGCCTTGCCGTTTTTGAAGAATGTGAACCGGTAGCGGATGGCGTCCTGGTCCGAGTCCATAGCCGGCTTCACGATGCGCCCTTCCAGCACGTCTCCGGCAATCGGCTTTTCGGGAAAGACAGCGGCCTGAGGCGCAGTCGGCGGGCAGTTGGCCACGGCGGCATTGAGCTCAGCGGCTGGACCCTCATCCGTCCCGTCAAAGGCCGTGACCCGGACAGTCAGCTTTGTCCCTTTGGCCATGCCCACCGTTTCGATGCGCAGGCGCTCATGGGTCCAGGGAACTTCATGGCCGTCCGCTGTGACAGCTGTGTGCCAGGCCACTTTGTCGCCGTCAGGGTCTGCGGCCGCGGCGTCGATGACGATGTCCAGAGGTTCACCGCAGCGCGGATGCGTGCTGGACAGATGCGCTTTGGGCTTGCCGGGCGCGCTGTTGCCGACGCGGACGCTGAGCCTCGCGGCATCGCCTTTGGCCTGACCGTCGCTCGCCGTCACCTCGACCATCAGATCGCTGCCGCGCTTCAGGACGCCGGGGGCAATGCTGTCGCCTTTGAGCGAAGGCTGTTCGCGGCCGTCCACGAACCATCGGTAGAGATAGGTGAGCTTGTCGCCGTCCGGGTCGGGCGCGGGCGCGGCAATTACGGCGCGGACGCCGCTCGTCCGGCTGGGAACCTCGGGCTGGAAGGCGATTTTCGGCTGTCCGGGCGATGTGTTGCGGACGGTCACGGACGGCCGGTTGGAGACGATGGCACCCTTGAGGCTGATGTCCGCCTGCCAGGTCTCGCCCTTTCGGGCTGTGCCGGCGGGCAGCGTTGTTTTGCCCGCGAGCTCCGGGACCTCTTTGCCGTTGCGCGTCCAGCGGACTGCGGGCGCGGGCTCTCCGCCGCCGTCGAGATTTCGGAAGCTGTACGAGAAGACGAGCGCGTCCGTGACAGCGGGCGATTCAGGCGCGATGGCCAGGCTGCTGTAAGCGGGCGGATTGGGCGACAGACGGCCGGAATGCGCCGCATCATGGCCGGATGCGGGCCAGGTGAGGGGCAGGGGCTTCGACTTGGGCCGCACGCGGAAGGCATGGAGCGTTTCGCCAGCAGCGGCGAAGACGATGACAGCGCCCTCCCAGACAGCGGCAGCAGGTCCCGCGTCGGGCATCCCGCTCAGCTGCGCAGGAAATCCGGGAAAAGCCCGCCCGCTGCCGGCCCTGACGGCGAAGAGCTTGCCGGCGGCGCTGACCGCCAGAATTTCATCGGAGCCGTCCGCGTCCAGGTCCACGGCCAGAGGACTTCCCACCAGACGGTCGGCGAGCTGGACAGGGAACCCCTTCGGCGCTTTGCCCGAGGCGGTGGAAAAAAGGTGCAGCTTTCCGTCCGCAGCGGCGGCGGCGCATCCCAGAGCGCCGGATTTTCCAAGCCTGACGGGCGCGGGACTTTCCTTGAGCCGGGAGCCGGTATCCGCGGGGAAGCCGGGCAGCAGCTTTCCATCCTCATCGGCGGCGTAGAGCTTGAAGTCCTGCGACGCGGCACAGAGGCCAAGCCGGCCGGTGCCGCTCAGGTCCGCCACTGTGGGCTGGGCGCTGACCAGATAGCCCGTTTTCAGAGGGAAACCCGGCAGCGGTCTTCCGTCGTCGGCCCAGACGGCGTGCAGCGTTCCGTCTTCACTTCCCCAGAACAGGGCCGTTTTGGCGGGATTGCCCAGAAAGCCGGCGGAGACGGGGCTGGTGGCGGGGGAAGCCAGAGCGATGGGAAAGCCGCGCACAGATTCGCCCGCCGAATCCAGCGCATGGAGCCGGAGATCGGCGTCACCAAAAAGAATCTCCGGACGGCCGTCGCCCGTCACGTCGATCAGCGAGGGAGCGGTCAGGATGGCAGGCGAGCCGGAGCGCTCCAGCGTGAGGCCGGGGCTGCCGTCCGCGCGGAAGACGCGCAGCGCGCCTGTCGATTCCAGCAGGACGACCTCATCTTCGCCGTCGCCGTCCAGGTCGCCTGCGGCCGGAGCGCCCGCCGGGGAAGTTCCCTTGTCGAGTGCCACGGGAAAGCCGTCGCAGGCCGCGCCGGTAGCCGCCACGCAGTTCAGCTCATTCGACCCGGTGACAAAATAGACGCGGGGGACGCCTCCCGGACCCGTGCTGAGTGCCAGAGGGCTGGAGACCACGCCCGGAAGTTTGAAGGGAAAGCCGGAGGCATCCTGGGCGGCCGACGCGTCGGCGGCATATTGGAAGGCAGCGGCAAGGGCGAGAGCGGCAAAAACGGCGCATCGGCGCATCGCGAACGCTCCACCGGGCTGGCTCCGACCGGGGACGACGGCACCTGCGGGCGGGCAGGTGCCTCTGCGAGCAGATTCATGCCCTCAGGGACCGTTCACTGGTCAGGAGCCGCTCGGCGTAAAGATGAACGGGTAGGCCACCGGGCATTCGTTGTCCTTGATGGGGAACCGCCAGCCCCGAATCGTGCTTCTGATGCAGGCGACCACGGTGCTGTTGCCGATCGTTTCCTCTTCGATTTCGAACTCGGTGACCTTTCCGGTCTCATTGATGGTGAATCGGACGACAATTTTCCCCTTGAGGGTGGGGTTCTTCTTGAGCTCGCGCTCGTAGCAATTCTGGATGGACCTCATGCGCGCCTTGACGAAGCGGGCGATGGCGGTCCTGTCGCAGGAGCTGGAATCGACCTCGGGGCCCTCGTCGATGACCCGGCCCTTGATGCTGATGACCTTTTTCTCGGTCAGCTGCGTGGCCTGAGCCGTGGCGCCGCCGGTGGTGCCCAAATCGCCGATGCTGGCGGCTTCACCCGTGCCGCCGCCCAGGCGCTGTCCCGCCTGCCGCGCGATGGCCTCCGAGGTTGCGACGCCGACGCCGCTGGCGCCTGCCAGGGCTGAGGCGATGTCGTTGCCGGTGGAGCTGCCGCCGCCCAGAACGTCCTGAATGGCATCCCCGCCGTCTCCGCCGCCGCCCAGAGCGCCCAGGAGCTTGAGGAGACCTTTTCCCTGAACGCCCTCGCGGACAGCCGCTCTCTTCGCCTCGGTGCTGGCGTATTTCGTTTCAGCGGCAGGCGCGGCGGCAGGCTTCGACTCCTTGGCATCCTCGACCTTGGTCTCCGGCTGATCATCGGCGGTGTCGTCTCCCGAAGTGTCGTCCTGCGGGGGCGGCTCCTCATCCTTGGGCTTGTCGGGAATGACCAGCTGGGCGAACCGGTCGTCCAGATCTTCGAGCGTGATTTCCGGCTCCTCGATGTCAGGCAGCATGCTGATGCCGGTGAAAATGCCGAAGTTCAGAAGAAACAGAGCGGCCAGCGTGATGATGAAGCCGTGGTCTTTGGAGTCGTCCGCCGCATCCTTCCGGTCGAGAAAATCAAAGGGATTGTAGATTTTCTTGCGGCCGTGGACCTGACGCCGGGCGCGCGGCTGCTGCGTCCCGGGCACCGCAGACTTGGGCGCCGATGCGGAAGCGCCGCTGTCGTGACCGGCACTTTCCGACGAGGCTTTGGCCGCAGCCGCAGCCTGTTCAGCCAGTCTGGCCGCCTCCTCTGCTGCCGCCCGCTTCGCCTGCTCCTCCGCCTCGCGGCGCCTGCGCTCAGCCTCAGCCTCCAGACGCGCCCGCTCCTCAGCCTCTCTGCGCTCACGCTCCTGCGCTTCGGCCAGTTCCTGACGGAGCTTCTCCACGGCCTCCAGCGACTGCTTCGCGCGCTCCCTGCGCTCATTCAGGCGGGCCTGAAGCCTCGCCAGCTCAGCCTCTGCGGTGGTGATTTCAGCCTCAATGGCGCGGGCGACATCTTCGGCGGCCTTGAGCGCCGCGGCCTTTTCCGCACTGGAAGGCTTTGGCGGCTGCGCGATGCCCTGAACAGCGGCGGCGAGCTGCGGCGCGATGGAATCCGCCTGTTCGTTTTCGATGAACTGAAACAGCAGGCTGACGCCTTCGAGAACGAGTTTGCCCTGGGCTTCTTCGGTCAGCGCCAGAGTGGTGATGCCGTCCGGCTCCTGGACGAAGCGGCTGTCCTTCGACTTGCCATTGAGGTCGAGCCTGAAACCTTCGCCGTCGGGGTCCACCCAGCCCTTCATCCAGCCGGCAATTCTCAGCGTGTAGGCACCGTTCGTGTCCGGACGGAGCACTTCAAAGGAATCGGGAACCTGCACGCCCTCGACGCGGAAGGTGTTGTCCGGGCCTCTGCCGACAGTGATGGACTGGGGCTGAGTGAAGATGCGCTCGTTCCGGGATTTGTCGCCTTTGGCGCCTTTCTGGACGAGAGCCAGGCGCAGGCACATGCGCGGTGAAGGGCTGGCGGGAGAATCTGACGTCATCTTCAAAATCCTGGAAAACGGGAGCGCTCCTGAAACGGCGGCGCGAATGGCGGCCGGTTCAGGCGGGACGCGGGGTCAAAAAAGGGGGCGCCCCTTAGCACGGCGTCCGAGGCGGTGGGCAACATCGTTCAGGGAAATCCCTTCCCCGGACGCGGCGGTTTCTGAGCGTCTCAGAAGCAGCTCTTTTCAACGCTGCGGACAATCTTGGGCAGGAAACTTTCCGTCCTCTCAAGCTCCGCAAAATTCAGAATGGAGCGCTGAAGAATGTAAATCGCCTGAGGCTTCTGAATGCGTCCTTCCACCGTGATGGCGTCGAGCCGGATGACGCGCCCCGATTTTTTCTGAGCGGGAGCCGTGGATGCCGGCAGCGCCAGAAAGAACGCGGCCGCACAGGTGAGAATGAGGACGATGCGCTGAAAGGCGTTCATGGCAGGTTGTCTCCTGAGGACGCCGCGGAATCTGAGGCCGGTGCTGCATTTCCGGCCTGTTCACCCTGGCCATTGGGGGCTTCTTCCGGCGCCTGTGACTCAGCGGATGCGCCGGCTTCGGGCGAACCTGTGTCCGCATTGGGCTCGGCCTGTGCCGCATCGGCCGCTTCGTGGCTTTGGCCCGCAGATTCTTCCGCTGCTTTGGCTTTTTGAGCCTCTTCTTCGGCGCGCCGGGCCTCGGCCTCAGCTTCGGCCTTCTGGCGTTCCTTCAATTCTTTCTGCCGCTTGCGCTCTTCGCGTTCGAGGCGGCGCTTTTCCTTGGCCAGGGCCTTGTCGGCGTCCTTGAGATAGACGGCGATGTTCTCGTCGTGGCGCAGTTTTTCCGAGGCGGCGAGGTGCTCTTTGGCTTCGTTCAGCTGCTCCGTCAGGTCGATGCCCGTGTCGCGCGCGTCGAGGAAGAGAAGGCCAAGGTTGAACTCGATGTCCGCGGCCATCTCCGGCGATTCCTTCATGGCCTGGAGATACAGCTCGCGGGCTTTCATAAAGTCCCCCATGCCCCGATAGGCGCTCGCCAGATTGATCCGGGCCTCTGAAAAGTCGGGCGCGTATTGAAGGGCCAGCTCCAGGTGCTCGACAGCTTCCGCGAAGTTCTGCGCTGACAGGAGGGATGCCCCGAAGTTGTTGTGGGCTTCCGGATAGTCCCGGCGTCCCTCTGCCGCCTTTTTGAAGAAGCCGCGCGCCTCCTGATTTTTGCCCTGCGCCATCAGCAGAAGTCCCTGCTGATTGGCGAGAACGGGGTCCTCCGGCGCGATGGCCAGCGCATTTCCCAGGACGAGCTGCGCCAGTTCGAACCGCTTCTGCGAGGCATAGACGCCCGCCAGAATGACCATCGCCCCTGTGTCCATCTCGTCCAGCTTCAGCGCGGCCCGGGCTGCGGTGATGGAGTCTTTGGGACGGTCCACCGCGGCAAAGATGAAGGCGAGGGCATCGTTCAGAGCGGCGGTTGGCTCTGTGCCGGCCAGACGCTTTTCAAAGAAGCGGATGCCCTCGTCCGCGCGGCGCTGACGGATGAACAGCCGCGCGAGGTTCATGGCGGCGCTTCGGTGGTCAGCATTCAGCCCAAGACAGTCCGCGTAATGCTTTTCAGCCGCGGTCAGGTCGCCGGAGCGCTCGCGCAGAAGTCCGAGATTGTAGTGAATGGCCGCGGTCCTGGGATCGTCCGTGGCGAGCGGCGCGAGCTTGTCCAATGCCTCCCGCACGCCTTCGCCCGATGGCGCGGCAGCCAGAGTCATGGCCTCATCAAAAGCGGAAACAACTTCGGGCGGCAGAGGCTTCGGACCATTGTCCTCAGGCGTCTCGGCCGGCTGCTCCGTCTCGGAGGCTGCGGGCGCCTGTTCGCCGGAAGTCTCCTGTGCGGGAGTTTCCGAAGCGTCCGGGGCGGCCGCTGCCGTCTGCTGGGAATTCTCCTCCTCAGAGGCATTTTTGGGAGGCTGGCTGTCACCGTCAGCAGATGCGTCCGCCTGCGGCGTTTTTTCCCCGCCGTTCTCCGCGTCCGCCTTTGGCGCGTTCTCGGCCGCACTGCCGCTGTGCGCGATGTCCGCCATGGCTTCATCGGGCTTGGCCGGCGCTGTCGTACAGGCGGCGGACAGAAGGCTCATGGTCAGTGCTGCCGCCAGGCTGAGCGGGAGGAAATGCCGATTCATCAGAAGTCCTCCTCAATCCGGAATCCGCCCTGGGCTGGCTTATCGCTCGCTGGCCTGGCCGCGTCGGCGCTGTTTTCGACAGCCGGGGAGGCGCTTTGCGGCTCGTCGGATGCCGGAGCAGCGGCTGGCTGCTCAGAAGAACCTGCGGCGCCCTTGCTGTCGCCGCTGTTTTCGTCTTCTGCCGCCGAAGTCTGAGGCGCCGCTTCATTCACGCCGGCGCCAGACTCGGACGATGACGCATTCGCCGCGCTCTCTTCAGCAGATGTCTTTTCGGGCGCCGTCTGGGCATCTGTCTGAACTTCGGATTCACCTGTTTTTTCGGGTGTTTCGGGCGTCAGTGTCAGAGGGGCAGGCGGCGGCTCGGGGGGCCTGATGGCGATGTCTTTGCCGTCCAGCGACTGGAGGGCTGCCGGGTAGATGGCCGTTCCCTGAATGACGGCGCGCGTCTTCTTGAGGACGCTGTACGTGGTGCGCAGGCGCGCCAATGATTCCTGAGAGCGGTCGCACCAGACCACGTCCACGAGGCCGAACCGGAGGCACTGCGCGACGGTCTGCTCGTAGATGCCGGCAGCGATTTCTTCCTGCGCGGTCACTTTTTCCACGAGGCTGGACTTGTATTCCTCGCAGCCCATCTCGCCGTAGGCGCGCTTGATGTCCGCGGGACACTGCGACTCGACGATGCTGTTGGCGAAGCGCTCGTAAACGTATCCGCGCCTGTAGAACGCGGCGATGATCCACTCGGCGCTCTTGAAGCTGGTGACGTCGATGTAGCCCTGCTGGACGGACTTGATGGCGCCGAGCTTCGTCATGAAGGCCTTTTCCAGCGCCTTCGAGTTGCCGCCGAGAACGATGGCATCCCACTTCTTGAACTCAGTCTCGGCCATGTTGAAGCGCGCCTCGCCGGCCGCGTTGGTGGCCGCCGCCGATCCGGCATCCAGACCGCGGCGGACATATTCCTTCGTGGCCGACTCATAGGACTGGAGCGCCCGCTTCTCGTTGCCCAGCTTGCGCCAGCAGTCGCCGATGCTCTTGTGCGCCTGGACAATCAGCGCGTCCTGCTTCTTGTCGCGCCCATAGCGGGCGATGAAGTCCTCCAGCTCCTGGTTCTGCCTGCGGCAGTTCCCCATCTTCTGGTAGATGACGGCGGCCTTGTAGAGGTTGCTCGCCGCGAGGGGACTCTGGGGGAACAGCTGCGCGAAGCGGACAAACTGCTTGGCCGACTCGTCGTAGCGCTGGAGTGCCTCCAGCAGGAGCGCCATGTTGTGAAGCGCCGCTTCGCGTTTGTTGGAGTTGGGGTACTTATCGACCAGCAGCCGGTAGTGACCCACGGCTTTGTCAAAGTCGTAGCTGTTCTCCGCGTTGTAGGCGACGCGGAAGAGGGACTGATCCGCGATGTCCGAGTCCGGGTAGTCCCGATAGATGCGCTCGTAGAGACGCAGGGCGGATTCAAAGCGGTGGGCCTTTTCGCGGCAGAGAGCCGCGTTGTTCAGCGCCTTATCCGCGAACCGATAGTGCTCGTTGCGCGCGACCAGCTTTTCGTAGAGCTCGCCCGCTTCGTCCCACTCCTCGGCCTTCATCAGCTGCTCCGCCCGCTTGAACATGGCGTTGTCGCCGAAGTCGCGCAGCGTTTTCCCCGCCTCGGTATCCGGCGGGACGCGCACGCGGCCCTGGGCATCGGGAGTGGTGAGGGAATCGGTGAAGGCTGTGACGGCGACCCAGTCCTCAGTGATGAGGAAGGTCTCCAGGGTCATGTTGGAAGCGTAGGTCGCGAAATCACTGTCGGGCCACAGGGCGACGAGATCCGCGAACCGGCGCCGGGCCTCATCGAAGTCCTCATAGGCGTAGAAAATTTCCGCGGCTTTGTAGGCCAGCTGCGCCGCCCGCTCGTGCTTTGGAACGAGCTCCAGGAAGCGGTCGATGGAGGCAACGAACTCCTGATGCAGCGGATGAAGCGCCTTCTTTTCCACCTGCCTGCCAGCCGGCCACTCCCGCGAGGTGAGGATTTTCAGTTCGGGAACGCTGTCAGGACCGCCCTTTTTGAGCTCCAGCACCCGCTGTCTCGACAGGACGACGCCGAAGGCTGCCTCAGCCAGGAACCGCTTTTCGCCGGAGAAATCTCTGACCTTTTCATAGGTGCGGACGGCCTGCTCGAAGTCCAGGCTCTGATACTGGCAGTCGCCCAGATAGAACGTCAGCTCGTAGGCGTCTTTGCTGTGGGGAAAGCGCGCCAGGTAGCTGGCGTAGGTTCTGGCGGCCACTTCGTAGGCCTTCCGCGCGCGCTCAACATTGCCGGCACTGGCGTAATTCGACGCCTGCCTGTGGTGGTGAATCGCCGATGAATAGAGGCCCTTTTCGGTCAGCTCCTCGGCGGCCTTGAGCACCTTGGAATCGCCCCGATTGGCTTCATACCAGGCGCTTCCGGGGGCGTAGGCGACGACGATTTTCTCCCGCTCGGCATAGGCCAGGTCGAACTCCCTCAGGCCCGTCTCGTAGCCCTTGACGATGCGGTTGTGGATGAGGGGCGCGTCCGGCGCCAGGGGCGCCTTCTCCAGATTCTTCCTGTAGGCCGCGATGGATTCGTTCCACTTCGTCTGGTCGCCGTAGACGTCGCCCAGCCGCCGCCACAGCTCGGGTTCCCAGGGACGGTCCCCGATTTTCCGGAACAGCTCCTCTGCTTTGGCGATGGACCCCCAGCTCTCTTCCGAGAGGGAGATGGCCATGTATTGGAGCGCCTCATTCTTCAGGTCGCCGCCGTCCGCCGCGTCATCCCCGTCCCCCCGGTTTTTGTCCGCGATGGCCTGATAGTGGTCGAGGAGCTTGATGAACGTCTCGACGGAGTGCTCGAAGTCATCGAGGCGGTAATAGACCCAGCCCAGCTTGTAGAGCGCTTTGTCGAAGAGGGGATGGTCCCTGAACTCGATGGCCTTTGAGTAGGCCTGTGCCGCTTTCTGGAGCGCGTTGGGCTCGTTGACGGCGTCAAAGTAATACTCGCCGATGCGAATCCACGCCTCCGGGACAAAGCGGGATTTTGGGTAGCGGGCGATGAGCCGGTTGAACGCGTCCCGGCTCTCGGGAAATTCGCCCTGCTGCTCCAAGCAGTAGCCCAAAAGATAGTAGCTGGCGTCGTTGTGGGCATACCTGGGGAAGCCGTTAATCAGCCGCTGATAGATGGCGATGGACTTCTGATAGCTCTGCTTCGGCTCCGGCGGCATGGCCTGGGAGCCGCTCTGCGCGGCTATCGCCGCCTGCTCCTGATATGCGTCCAGAGCGGCGTAATAATCGTCCTTCGTCTTCTCGTAGTAGAGCTCCGCCAGTCGAAACAGGGCGTCCGGCGTAAAGCGCGGGTCATCGGGGTAGCGTTTGACGAAGGCCTCGAACGCCTCAATGGCAGTCAGCCGCTCGCGCCGCTCGATGACCGCCGCTTCATTGAACGCCCGCTCATATGAGTTGATGGTGTTCCTGCGGCGCTCCTCGTATTTCCTGCGGATGAGGGCATCGATGTCCCGGTTGAAGTCGTCGGCCTCGGCGCGGAACGCCTCAGCGTCGTCCGAGATTTCAGTCAGCTCGGCATCGAGCGCGGGCTCGGCGAATCCCTCCAGATAGCGCCGGTCCGCCCGGTCCTGAGGAACCATGGGCGCGCTGTCCAGATCCTCGATGGCACTCACCTGCGCGCCGCCGGCATCCTTCGCCTTTTCCTCCTGGGCTTGTCCTTCCTTCGCCCTGTCTCCCTCATTCTGCGCGGCCGCCGCTGATGCGCCGGACTCAGCATCCGCGGCCGGCTGCTGCGCATGGGCAGGCATGGCCAGCGCGGCCAGAAGGGCGGACATGAAGACTGTGGCGGAGAATCGGTTCATCTGTTCGTTTCGTTTCGGCGCAGGCCGGCCGAAGAGTGCAGGGGAAAGCTCCTAATTGGCCGGTTTGAGCGATTCGCTGAAATCCTGCTTCAGATCCCGGAGCTCGCCTTCCTTCTGGGACGACAGCTTCTGAATTTTCTCGGTCTGCATCTGCTTTCGCGTCCAGGCGATGTCGATGAGGCCGACCTCCGCCTTGATCATGGCGTCGTAGAAGCGCCTCAGAACCTTTCGGAAGCTCTGGAAGGCGATGCTGCCGATGAGTCCCCGGGTCTGGGAGGCGTTGGAGCGGCTCCTCCCCTGGTATTTGTCCAGCTGGGCCACCTCGCGCAGGATTTGCTGCTTCGCCTCGTCGGCCTCCCGGTCGATGCGCTCCCGAAGCAGCGTCCTGGCGCGCAGCGTCCTTGTGCGGAGGTCATCCAGGCGCCGCTTGAGAGCGTCAACTTCGGCCAGAGGGAGTCCAGACGTGTCGGCATGGCGCCTCAGCGCCTCCAGCGCCTGCCGTTCCTCTTTGAGCGCGGCCGCGTAGCGTGTCCTGAGCGCGCTGTCGTCCGGGCGCAGCATGTCGAGCTTCACGCGCTGCTCTGCGATTTCGCGCTTTTTGCGCGCGATGGTTTCCCGCATCCCCTCAGCGACAGCCCTCTCGGAGATGAGCTGCCGGGTAAAATCCTTCCGGTCCGCCTCGCTCAGCTCTTTGGTGTCGCGCAGGAGCTTTTCGATGGCGGCCTGAATCGCGAACAGGCTTTCGGCTTCGAGGGCGACGCGGTGGGCGGACTGTTCCAGCGCGCGGACTCGGCCCGAGAGCGACTGACGCCAGCGGGCATGTTCGGCCTGTGTTTTCGGTGAGCTTTTCAGCTCCTCCTCAATCGCCTGGCGCTTTTGTCGGAGGGCTTCGACCTTGGACAATGCCGCCTGGGCTCCTGGGCCGGAAGCGCGAGGGGCGAGCATGCCCGTTTCCAGCGCAATCAGGTCCCGATCCAGCTCGGCCAGGCCTGAATCCACGTCGTCCGCCAGCGAAAATCCCTTCTGGAAAAAGGGAAAGAGGCTGCTCCGGTCGCCGTCCAGCTGCTCCAGCATCCGCTCCGCCGTCTCCAGAGATTCGGCAATGGCCGCGTGAGTCGTGTCGATGTCCGAGGTGATTCTCACGGCTTCGGCGATTTCACGCTGAGTGGTGGCCCAGGGAATGGCGAACCGCGGGAGAAAGAGCTCCAGGTCAAAGGTCTTGCTGGAGCTCTGAATGGCGCTCTGAAAGAACTCCACGGGGTCGGAGTGGGCGCCGAGTTTCTGGGCCAGACCGTCGTGAGCGGGCCTGAACTTGTCGATGACGCTCTGGTAGGCCGCGCCCGCTTCGTCGAATTTCTCCAGCAGCAGATAGAGGTGCCCCTGGAGAACCATGGCGTCGGGCGCCAACAGTGAGTCAGGCGCCGTTGCCACCAGACGTTCGGCGGCCTGCAGGGCCTTCCGGTAATCGTCGTTTCCGCTGCCGTCGGCGCGCGCCCGCCGGACGTGCGCCCAGGCGATTTCGTACAGGGCTTCCACGAAGGCGTCCGAGCGGTAGTCCACGTTCTGGTAGCGGTCGATGGCTTCGCTGAAATGCCCCTCCTCCATGTGGATGCGCCCCAGCGACAGCTGCGCCTGCTCCTGCACCAGTCTGTCGGTCGGCGATTTGGGCGGCTGAGCAATGACCTTGCGGAAGGATTCGGCGGCGGCTTGAAGGTCGCCGCGCTGCACCGCGAGGACGCCCGTGAAGTAGAGGGCCTGATGGACGAACTCCCGCCCGGAGCGGACGACCGAACTGAAATGTTCCCCGGCCAGCCGCTGCCGCTCGTTTTCGGGAAGGTCCTTCCGGCCGAAAATCCACTTGCCGTAGGCGTAGGCCACCTCCGGGGGAAGCGTGCCGTCGCCGCGCCTGAGCTGACCAGTGAACTTCTCGATGCCGCTGAAATCGCTGAAGCGCGCGGACAGGTCGATGTAGCGCAGGAGGGCCTCGCTGTAATGGCTGCCGGCAGCTTTGCCCTGACCCTTGGCGAGGTATTCCCTGAAATAGAGCCGGGCGCCGTGAAAGCTCTGCTGCTGGTAGAGCGATTCGGCCAGCATGTAGAGCGCTTCGGACGACTCGGGCATCCGCAGGAAGCCTTTGTTCCCAATGAGGTCGTAGAAGAGGACGCCTGCCTGCTCGTAGTTCTGAAGGAGGAACTGCAGCTCGGCGTCGGAGAAGCGCTTTTTCAGCGCGTCCGCTTCATTGCCGTCCATCCGGTCCACGTAGAGGCGCTCGACGACGAGAAGGGAGTCCTCCAGAGACGCGCACTTGTCCTGAAAGCCGGCCAGCGGCGATTGGCCGGGATTTCCGGCGCCGGCCAGCGCGGAGACGGGGACGCACAGGAGCGCGGACGCAAGTGCTGCCGGAATCGCGGCGGCGAGGCGCTTCATGGGGGCGTGCCGGTTCATCGTCTATTTCCCGTCACCGCTTTCGGGGGCCTTGGGAGAGGCGCTTCCGGCGCGCGGCACTTCGTCATCCAGCAGGTTCATTTCGTAGCGGATGGCGGGCCTGTCCTTCATGTCCGTCGTGAAGTTGCCCTGCTCAAAGGCGACGATTTTCAGATGGGTCACGCGCCCGGGCTCGGCATCGAAGGTGTGGCTCGACTGAACCTTAAACTTGTAGCCCTCGAGGTACTTGAAGACGCCGAAACCGTGGCCGCGGAACTGGAGCTGGACGACGATCTGATGCTGTCCGGGGAGAATGCGGCCGTTGAAAATCTCGATTTCTTCCTGCTCGCCCAGCGAGCCGTCGCCCATGTCGATTTTGGTAAAGATGGGCGCGCCGTCGAGGGCATAGGCCGCTGATTCGAGAATGAACGAGCCGCCCATTTCGTTGCGGTGGATGAGGAGCGCCTTGGCTCCCTGCCCGACGGAGGTCCCGCCCAGAATGGATTCCTGGAGCAGAAAGAGCCGGGCGCGCGTCCGGAACACCTGCTCTTTCAGGTCCGTCACCTGCTCCTCCATCGTGCGCACGCGCCGCAGGAACTCCTCATCGCTGGCCGTGGGCGTTCCCTGGGGTTTGACCGACGGCATGGGCGGTTTGGCGGGTGAAGCCTCGGCAGAGTCCTGACCCTGAGGCGAAGCGGCCGCCTTCTCCGATGTTCCCGGGGCGGGCTGCTGCGGGGCGCTTTCAGAGGCCAGGACAGTGCCGGCTCCCGTCAGTGAAATGAAAAATGCCAATAGGAGCGGAGTGAGTGCGCGCACAGCAGGACCTCTTTCGGGGGCGGGATGGGGCCCCGTGAAAACGGCGCCCATTAGCACGGGCTTTTTTGAAGGGAGAATGTTTTTGCCGGGAGGGAAGGGGGGCCTGCGCAGGGCGAAAAAGAGGGCTGCGCGCCCCGGAAAGCCCCATTCCGCATCTTCTGGCATCCGGCTTTGGGCGCCGTCAGAACATGCCGATGCTGAAGTGGGGGACGAAGCGGCTCTCGCCGATGGATTTGTCCGGGTTCAGGTTGATGCCCAGGTCGAGGGCCGCGGGGCCGATGGGCGTCAGTATCCTCAGTCCCATTCCGCTCGAATAGCGCAGCGTCCAGGGCTCGAAGTCCGACTGGTTCAGCCACAGGTTGCCGGCGTCGAAGAAGATGGCCAGCTCGAACTGGCTCCTGCCGATGGGAATGCGGATTTCGGCCTTGGCCAGAGTGAAGAGCTCGCCGCCTTCGCTCATGTAGTCGCCGGACCACTGCTGATTGTGCAGTGTCCTGCGGATGTCCTCTGGCACCAGCGCGTCGTCCATGAAGCCGCGCATGGAGGCGGCGCCGCCGACGAAGTAGCGCTTGGGGACGATGGCCAGGTGGTCCTCTCCGTCATTTTCGAGATGAAAAATTTTGCCCGCCGAGATGCTCAGGGCCAGCACCGAGCGGGCGGGCAGCGGAATGTAGGCGTTTGCCTGCCCCTGGAGCTTGAGGAAGAGAAAAGCGCTGATTTTCTCAGGCGAACTCAGGGACTGAACCAGCTCGATCTGCGTGGACAGCAGGATGCCCTTCCGCGGGGCGATGGCGTTGTCCCGGAAGTCCAGCTTGATGATGGGCTTGATGGAATGGAGGTAAACGCGCCCCTCCTCGAAGCGGAGCAGCTTTCTGTCGAGGCTGCTGCCGGTCCTCGCGCCGCCGGAATCGTCCGTGTTCAGGTGGTGCATGATGTCCTCTTCAATCTCGTATTGGAGCGAGAAGGAGAGGTGCTTTCCCCAGCCGAAGTCGGCGCCCACGATGGCCGCGGTTCTCTGGAACGTGTACGAGGTCCGGAGCAGGTATTCGTGAAGCAGGTTGGTGCGGAGCGTCACGTCCATGGGCTGCATCCAGAAGGCGTGGGGATAGACGAGACCCAGATTGAGCTTGCGGCCGATGGCGTCGAGGCCGTCCTGGGCATCGCGCACGCCGGGCAGGGGGCTGAGTTTGAGGAAGTTCAGCTTGCCCTGGAGCTGGAGCTGGAGCGCCTGGCCGAAGAGATTGATTTTTGCCGCCTCGGCCATGATGCGCGCGCCGTCCATCAGCGAGTAGCCGACGCCAAAGCTGACGAGCCACGTGTTCCGCTCTTCCAGGCGGACGGTCAGGTCCTTCACCGGCTCCGGCAGGTCGGGAGATTCCATGGAGACGCGGACCGTGCGGAAGATGCCCAGCCTGACCAGCGTCCTCTGGCTCTGGAGAATCGCCTCCTGAGTGAGAATTTCGCCTTCACGGACGGCCAGCGCCGCACGGATGACATTTTCAGAGGTGCGCTCGTGGCCGCGGATGACGATTTTGCCCAGGCGGACGCGGGGCCCTGGACTGATGTCGAAATAGACGTGCGCCTTTTTGCCGTTCTCCGTGAACTCCACGTGCTCCTGAACGCCGGCGTAGAGGTAGCCGGCCGACTGAAGCGCCCGCGCGATGCCCGCCCTGCTGGCGGTGAGCCTGCCCGCACTGAATGGCTGACCGACGGCGAGACTCATGGAGGCGCTCACCTGCTTTGGCGTGACGCCCTCCGGGAGCGCCTTCACGTCCAGCGCCTCGACGAAAGTCCGGATGCCCTCATGAATCTCAAAGAGGACGCTGCCCGTGTGTTCCTTCTCGTCCCGCGTCAGGACGTGCGGCCGAACCTCTGCCTTGAGGAAGCCGTCCTCCATGTAGCGGGCGCGGATGCGGGCGGCGTATTCCCGGTAAACCTGCTCGACGTAGAGCTCCTCAGGCACCACCAGCGGCCTTAAGGCGGGACGCGTGTTGTCCGGCCCGCCGACGATGAAGGCGCCGTTCACCGGCTCGGGCTGCTCAATGGCGGCAGCGGCGTCCCGGAGCGCGTCAAAAAGTTCCTCCCTGAGGACATCGCTCTCCTGATGCCGGTTGCCTCGGAAAGTTACCTGCTTGATGCGCAGATGCTCGCCTTCCTCGATGCTGAAAACGACGAGGCCCTTCATGGCGTTTCGGAGGAAGCGGAAGCTGTGGGTGACTTTGGCGTCTGGAAATCCCGCGAGACGGATGGCGTTTCGCAGACGCTCGGCAAGTTCATCCTGCTCGCCCTCGGTCAGCCGCTCCTCGCCCGCGTAGTTCAGGAAAGCGGACAGCTCGCTCTCGCTGAAAAACTGCTGTCCCCGGAAGGCGATGGAGACGGGGAAGCCGGCCTGAATCGGAATCTGCAGCGTCGCCTCGCCCGATTCGGCGATGTGGATGTCGGGCTGGCCGAAGCGGGCCATGAAATAGCCGCGGCTCCGATAGTGCTTTTTCAGGCGGTCGATGCCGCGCTTGAGAACATCCCGGTCCAGCACGTCCCCGAGTTTGAGTCCCAGAATGCCGGACAGCTCCTCGCTGCTGAAGCTGGGGCTGCCCGCAAAGGAGAGAGAGACGAGGCGGGAGGGAACGCCCTCGTCGATGGAGAGAATCAGACGCTCGGTATCGGCGTCGGGCCGCTCGATGCGGTGCCGGATGGTGACGCTGTTGTAGCCGACGCGCTCATAGGCCTTCTGCAGAAGCTGGCTGATGCGGGCGATGTTCTCCGGGAAGTACTCGAAGCGGTTCTCCTCGATGCGGAGGGTCTTGAAGAGCTTGTCCGAGGACAGGCGGACGTTGCCTTCAAAGCGAATCTCGTCCGCCGGAATGAAGCGCCGCTCCATCAGGCGAAAGACAACGTCTTTGCCGCCTGAGGGCGAGTCTGAGACGAAGATGCCCACGTCGGCCACGCGGCCGGTGGCGAAGATGAGCGCGGCCGAACGGGCTGCTTCGCGCTTCGACAGAGGCTTCCCCGGACGGACGGAGATGAGCTTCTGAAACTCGTCCGTCTGAAATCCCTCAGGGGCGAGAAGCGCGACGGAAGAGACGATGTTTCGCCCGTGGTGCGTCGCCGCGCCGGCTGCATGCGTGCGGCTTCCGGGCGCGGGCGCTTCCCGAACCGGTTTCGGGGCCTGCTGAGGAGGCTCGTCCTGCGCGTCTGCGGGGAGCGGCAGGGCGAGAAGCAGGACTGCGCACGCAATGGCGCGGATGGCATGGCACAGGCGCATTCAGGATCGAGGGCGGGGCGGAAGCAGAGGTGTGTGGGGCAGGGGCGGGCGAAGGCGCGGTCGGACTTACCGGAATTCCCAGCGGAGCTTCAGGTCGAGGCCGATGTCGCCCACGGACAGCTCGCTGCTCTCGTCGTTCCACTGCATCTGGGTCGAGAGGTGCTCGTTGACCCGATATTCCAGGTGGGCCTGCCTTCCCTTGTTGGAGAGGACCGGCTGAGAGAACCGCAGCCGCAGATCGTCCGTGAAAATCTTCGATTCCAGCTGGGCCATGGGCTCCACTGTGCCGCTGACCTCTGAATACTGGGTGGACAGCTGGATGTTGAAGTCGCGGAACAGAGCGTTCTGGGGAATGAAGCGTTTCACCTGCTTGTCAATGCCGGACAGGTTGAGAAGCGTCTCGCCGATGAGGCCGATGCCGACGCTGCTGGACGAGGCCATGTCGGTCTCCTGTGTGGTGAATCCAAGCGTCAGCAGCATCACCAGGTCGGCCTGATCGAGGGCGGGGTCGCTGGAAAGAGTCACTTCTGGGTCATCCAGCGTCCCCATCACGCGCAGGAACACGCGGTAATCCCTGAGCTCCGTCTCGCCGTGGACGTCGAGAATCGCGGCGATGCGGCTGCGGTCCGTGAAATCGACAGAGGCGCGCGTCAGCTCAAATTCGTTCCCCCGGAAGAAGGCCTTGCCCACCTCGTCAGCCCGGACAGTGCCGATGACGCCCAGGTTCAGGTTGCTGCCAACCACCTGCAGATCGCCGCCCAGCCGCACGCGGACGAGGTTGTTGTCGATCCAGACGTCGTCGCCCAGCCGCACGCTCAGGTCGAAGTCCAGCCACTCCGTGGATTCCTCTGCATGGACGAACGAGGGCGCCCTCTCGCCCAGACTTTCCAGCAGCGACTTGGGGTCGATGCCCACGTCGCGCTGATAGCGGACGCCAGCCACCAAGGCGGTGCCGGTGAGCGCCAGCTTGTCGAGCGTTCCGGTCAGGCGGATGTCGCCGGAGATGGTGGAGGGAAGCCAGGCGGGAATCGCCATCTGCGCACTGTCAACCGAGAGCGCCAGGTCGAGCTGTCCGGGCGTGAGGAGCCCCTCGAAGCCCAGCATGCCCCTCAGCTGAACCGCCCCGTCGTTGACCGTCCCGCGGATGCCGTCGATGTAGAGGCGGTCTTGGGAAAACGTGATGGTCCCGCCCAGTTCCTGCGCGGTGACGGGCATGTTCGAGAGCTCGCCGTGCACGTCCTTGAGCGTCAGCGTTCCCAGCAGAATGGGCGCGTCGGGCGTGCCGCGGAGCGTGAGCTCGGCGTGCATGGGGCCGCCTGCCTGCTCGATGCTGTCGGTGAAAAATTCCACGAGGCTCGCGTCGAAGAGGCCGTCGAGGGAACAGGCCAGGGAATTGTCCTCGCCCAGCTTGAGCGAGGCATCGATGCGCAGGTTGTTGCTGCCCGTGAGCGAAAGTTCCGGCGCCTCCAGCGCGCCCTTGCCGGTGAAGGAGACCGCGAAGGGAGAAGCGGCGGAGATGTTCAGGCGCCCCCGGGCGAGGCGCAGCTGGCTGACGTCGATGGTTCCCTGAATGCCGTCCGGATTGTCCAGCGTGCCGGCGGCATGAACCATCGCCCGGAGCGTGCCCTCAATGTTCGTGGAGGCTGGCAGGTAGTCGCGGAGCTTCTGCGTGGACACCCGGAGGTCCGCGGCGAAGGGCATGTGCCCCCCCGTCTCCATGCTGGCCTCCAGAAGCAGCGCCTCGCCCAGCGGCCCCTGAACCCAGAGGACATCTTCGTCCATTCCTAAGGCCAGTTTTCCCTCGCCCAGCTCAAATCCGAGAATGGACAGGCCGCTGAAAGACGCCTCGCCGCGCATTTTCACGTCGTCAAAGCCGCCCGCAATGCGCGCCTCCAGCTTCATGTCGCCGAAGGCCTCGAGGTTTTCTCCCTGCGGCAGGGAGAGCTCATGCACCGAGAGAAAGGGAGCGCTGACGCGGAAGTCCAGCCCCTCGCTCAGGCGCACTTCGCCCGAAGCGCTGATCTGTCCGGCGGGCCCCTCGATGTCGAAGCGGTCGATGGCCACGATTTCCCCGTCCTGCGTCCGGAAATCCAGATGGGCCTGTCCGGCTTCGCGGCCGAAATAGGTGAACTCCTCGAAGTCCGCCGACACGAGGCTGTGCGGCTTGACCAGAGGTCCGTCCACGCGGGCTGTGCCTGTCAGGCGCGCCTCTCCCCGGTCGCGGAGGAAGTCGAAGACCCAATGGGTCTTGCCAATCATGTCAACGAGGTCGGACAGCCAGATGTTGTCGAAGGAAGCCTGACCGCGGCCCTCCGGCTCGTTCCCCCGAAAGTCCAGCTCGCCGCCTGCGCGGAACTGCGAGCGTCCCCGCTGAATTTTGATGTCCTGAAACGACAGAACGTTGTCCCCAAAGTGGACGCCCATGCGCACGGTGCCGAAGTCCAGCGACTGGAAGGTCATCCGCTGGCCGCCGACTTTTCCGTCGATGGCGATTTCCGAATAGGGTCCGTGGATGTGCGCCTTGCCGTTGAGGATGCCGCTCCAGGGAATCTGAACGATGTGGCCCAGGTCGGACAGGTCGAGGCGGCCGATATAGGTCTCGATGTCCAGCCCGCGCTCCGTGTCGAAGTAGAGCCACGTGTCCACGTTGAGCTGGGAAACGGCCGTGGTCAGGTCCACGTCGGCCAGATGGACGCCCGTGGTGCTGAAATCGACGTTCATGTCGAGGTGGGCAGGCTTGAGCTCCAGCATGGCGACCCGCTTCGGGTCGTCCCACGCACGGTCGAAGACCTTGAACTCGCGGACATCGAGCCGCGCTTTGCCCGCCAGATGGAAGGGCACCAGCGTGCCGGCGACCTCCACGGGCCCGGAGGCCTGAAAGTCGGGCCAGACGCCGTGCAGCGTCAGCTTGTCCACCAGCCGCCCAAAGCCGATGCGGTCCAGCTCCAGACGGAAATTGGAGGGAAAGCCGGGCTTGTCGATGGCGATGGTGCCGCTGCCGATAGCCTTCTGACGGCCGACATTCAGTTCGAGGCGGCTGATGCCGACGCTGCCATTCTCGAAGCGGGCAGCCAGATAGGCGTCGCCGATGTCAAAGCCGGAGACGCGCGCTTTTTTGAGAACCAGATCGCCCTCGGCTCCTGGATGCACGGCAGGTCCGGTGACGCGCGCGCGTACAGAGACATTGCCGTGGGCATCGAGTTTGGCGTCGGGCAGAACGGCGTCGAGGAGCGCCAGAGGCGCGGCGGCCTGAGCGATGAGGTTCAGCTTGGTGTCGGCGCAGACCTGTCCGACGGTCCCCCGCGCGAAGAGAGAAACATCGCCGGCTGACAGCTCCGTGTGGACCAGCGTTAGCTCCTCGGCGTTGAGGTCGAAGGATGCCGACAGCCGCAGCCGGGAGATGGGCAGCGAGGCTTTTCCCAGGGAATAGGCACCCTCGCCGGTCGAAATTTTGAGGACGTGGTTCTTTGCCCCCGAGTGAATGAAGACGCTGATGCCGGAGAGCTCCACGCCGCTCTTGCCGGGCAGCCGGACGGAAAGGCGCGCGCCCGAGAGGATGAAGCGCTCGACGCGAATCATGTCGAGGAGCTGGGCGGGGCAGGTCATGGTGCCGCTCTCGCCGCTTTGGTCGGACGTGCTGTCAGACGCGTCGTCGGTTGCGGAGGCCGCGCGGCTGAGGTCAATGTCCGCGTTGATGTCGGACAGGGTGACGTTGCCCAGCCTCAGGCGCCTGGCGAACACCACGTCCGCCCCCAGAAGCTGAAACTCGGCTTTTCCGGCAGAGACGCGGACGGGCACATCGCCGTCGAGAGCGAAATTGACATCAGAGAAGCGAACCGCGGCCTCCCAGGGTTTGAGCACGCATCTGCCGATGCTCAGGCTGGCGCCGGAGACGCCCTCGCCCACGCGCTTTTTGAGCTCGCGGCAGACCATTTCTCCGGCGGTGTCGGTCCCCAGAAAGCGCATGAGGAAGGCACCGGAGAGCAGGAGGACGAGCAGGAATACCCGTGCCGCGCGGCTCTTCATCTGCTTCCCCCGGCGCCGTCAGAGTCAGGAGCGGCCGCGGCGCGGCATTGCCGCGTTTCTGTTCCATCGGCGGCCTGAAGGCCGTTCCTGTCCGTCTGCATCAGCTGGGGCACGGCTCATTCCGCCTGAAGGCTCCCGAGAAATGCGTCGATTTCGTCGAGGTTGTCGGGAAGCCGGGACTCGGCGCTCGAAGAAAAGGGCAGGGGAGACCAGCCTTTTTGACCCGCCGGGATCAGCCCCAGGCGCGCGGCGGACTGTCTGACGATATTGGCCCCGACAGTCTTCTGCTTGGTCCTCGCGGCCTCAGCCAGAGACTCCTCGCAGAGAAGATTGATGCGCCCGGGCGCGCCGCCGCTCAGCTCGCTGACAGCCTTGAGCGCGTCATCTGAAAAAGGTGAGGGCGAGCCTTCGGCCAGACCAGCGGCGGAGAGTCTCCTGGCCACATAGGCGGCAGTCTCGCTTTGCGTGAGCGGCGTCAGATGGACCGCATGCGCTTCACCCAGCCCTCTGTCGGCGAGAGCCTTCCGAAGCGTCCCGCCAAAGCCCTGACCATCCTCAGCGAGAAAAAGAAGGCTGAGTGCCGGAGCTTCCCCGCCGTTTTCGGATGAGAGGAGCGCGAGCAGGGCGTCGAGCGCCTGAGCGTCATGGAGCATCTGCGCCTCATCCACAGTCAGCAGCGTCTGAATGCCGCTCTGCCCCAGTTTCTCAATCTGCTGCCGGACTTTGCCCGCGAGGTCAGAGGCGTTGTCCGACGCGGTGATGTCCTTCCCGGCGGACAGACTTCTGAGGACAGAGGCGAGGAGCATTTTGGCGTCGGCCCGCGCATGGGGAACGAAGATGTGAACGGCCTTCCGCTGACCGTCCTCGGCATCCGCGGTGTCTTCCAGCTTTCGGGCGAGCATCGTCTTGCCCATCGACTCGCCGGCTTCCGCGAGGACCGTATGCCGGGGCTCCGCCAGTGCCGCCTGACATTGGGCAAGGGCCTCAGCGCGCCCGGCGCCCTCAAAAAAGAAACGCACGTCCGGAAGGTTGGCGAACGGCTCTTGGGCAAGGCGGAACAATTCCAGGTGGTTCATGGGAGGCCTTTCTGGCGATCCGGACCGCTGCTCAGGCCGACACCTGGCCAGCCCGGAAATGAGAGAGGGGGAAAAGCGGCGCTACATGCTGGCGCTGATGCGCGCGATGCACCCCTGGACATCGCGGTAGCGGGGGTCGCGCTGGGCCACCAGCTGAAACTGCGTCAGGGCGTCGGCAGACCGCCCCATCAGCTCGTAGAGGCTGCCGAGCTCAAAGCGCAGAGCGATTTCCGAAAGAGGAGGAAGCGACGGCAGCGCGAGGCCCTGATTCAGAGAGGCCTCCGCGTCGTCAAAGTGCCCCGCCGAAATCTGACAGAGGGCAATCATCGTCAGGCAGTCCGCCTCCTTGGGCTGGCCTTTGGCCGCACGCATCGCCTGTCTGAACTCCTCGATGGCGTCATCGAAAAGCTCCATTTCCCTGTAGCTGAGTCCCAGGTCGTAATGGGTTTCGATGTCCTCGGGGCGGACAACCTGCTCCAGGCCTTTCTTGAACTCGGAAAACACGTCGTCGAACGAGACGGCGGAGTCGAGGCGGCCCTGCTGGCCTTGAGCCGCGGCCGTTTCCTGAAGGCCGGGGTCGAACAGCGCGCCGGTCGAGAGGCGCATCTGCGGCGAATCCATCATGGCCGCCGAGTCGGTGACATAGCCGTCGGTCCCGGCCATGGCCGCCTGCTCCATGTAGGCCTTCTGCTCGGCGTAGTACTGCTCGTGCGCTTCAAGCAGGTTGAGCATTTCCTGGACGCGCGGCTCGCCGGGATAGGAGAGCTGGGCATTGACCAGAATCTCGCGGGCGTCTGCCAGCTCCCCCTGATTGATGAAGAATGCCGCCTCATCCAGCATGTCGTTCATCTCCTCGACGTCCGCTGACGGCGGCGGGGGAGGAGGCTGCTGGATCTGAACTGCTTCGGCGGGCATCTCGGGCATGGCCGGCGCGGGCACGAACGAGGCCGCCGGGATGACCGGCTCCGGCACTGCCGCCGGAACCTGGACCTGAACCTCGGGCGCCGCAGTCTGAGCCGCGGGCTTGGGCGACTCTTCTTCGGTGTCGAGTGAAGCCCAGTCGATGCTGTCGGCTGTTGGAGCAGCCGGAGGCGCGGGCGGCGCTGGAGGAGCGGCGGGAGCCGCAGGCTTGGGCGACTCTTCTTCGGTGTCGAGCGAGGCCCAATCGATGTCGTCGGTTGTTGGAGCAGCCGGAGGCGCAGGCGGTGCTGGAGGGGCAGCTGGCGCTGCGGGCTTGGGAGATTCTTCTTCGGTGTCGAGCGAGGCCCAGTCGATGTCGTCGGACGACGAAGGTGAAGAAGCAGGTTTGGGCGGGACAGCGGGGGCACTTTCGGCGGCGGGCGCCTTGCCTCCCTCTTCCTCGTCGGCGTCCAGCGAAGCCCAGTCGATGCCGTCGTCGGCCGCGGCACTCGTCTTGGCCTGAGCCGCGGGCTTGGGAGATTCCTCTTCGTCATCGAGGGAAGCCCAGTCGATGTCATCGGACGACGAAGGCGCAGCAGCCGGCTTGGCGGGGGCTTTTTTCTCGCTTCCGCTTTTGGCGGCTTTGGAACCCGAAGAGAAATCTTCCTCTTCATCATCCAGCGTGGCCCAATCGACATCACTGTCATCCGTGGCCGGCTGAGGCTGCGATGGGAAGCGCGAGGAAGGGGGCTGAATCGGTGCTGCCGGGGGCGGCGGAGGGACAAAGACGGACGGCTGCGAGGGATGGCGCGTGCCGGCGTGTGCAGGAACAGCGGCCGGCGCGGGCATGACGGCGATGTCGGGAACGGGCGGCGGCACGGCGGGAGACATGAGGGCCTCAGGCATTTCACCCGTGCGCACAGCCTCTGCCAGAGCGGGAATCTCCCTGTTTCCGGGGTCCGCAGTCTTGAATTTGTCGAGAAGCGCCCCGGCCCGGACCCGGTCGTTCAGCTGAAGGGCGCTGCGCATCGCTTCTTTCAGATGAGTCAAAGCGGCGGGCGTGTCCTTGAGCTTGAGATGGATTTGCAGCGCCTTTTCGTGCGCGTCGATCGAGTCGGGGAACTGGGCGAAGATTTTCGACAGGTGGTCCAGCGCTTTTCCGGTCAGCCCGTATTTGATGTAAACGTCGGCCTCGCTCAGAAGGCGCGTCAGATTGGACGGCGGCGCCGGCGCTTTCCCAGGGGCCTGCGCTGCCGGCGCACCGGGAATCGACTTGGGCGCCACATTGTGCATGGCCGGTTTGGCGGCGGGCACAGCAGGAACCTGGGCGGGTGCGGGCGGCTTCACAGAGGGAGGCGTCGAAACGGCCGGCGGCGTCTGGGAAACCTGCGCTCTGGGCGGCCTGCCTGAAGACGGCGCCTTGGGCGGCACGGGAGCGGCGGGCTTGTTCGGATAGAGGTGCCGTCGTGCATCCGGGTCGTTAGGCACGAGCTGCAGCACCTTGTTCCAGACTTCCTTCTCCAGGCGCGACTGATTCTGCGACTTATAGATGCGCGCCATCTCCTTGTAGATGGACGCGGTTTTCAGCGTCTCGCCGGACATCTGGAAGGCGCGCGCCAGAAGAGACAGCGTGTCGATGTCCTTGGGATTGGCGCGGAAGCAGATTTGCAGCTTTGCCAGCGCCCGCTGCGCCTCGCCAAGGGCAATGTAGGCGGAGGCCAGCTCGCGAACTAGGTCGATGCGCGTCGGGTCCAGATAGACGATGCGCTCAGTGATTTTGATGTAGTCGTCCGTGCGGTTGTTCTTTTTGAACAGGTCCCGGACCTTGAGCAGCTCCTGAACTGCCTCTTCCGTCATTGCCTGCCGAACGCACAGCTCGGCCAGCTTGATGCGCATGACGGTGTTTTCCGGGTCGAGCTCGACGATTTTCTGGAGCGTCTCGAGACAGGCCTGAATGTTCCCCGCCGCCTCGTAGTGGGCTACGATGGTCTGATACTGAGCCATCGCGTCGCCCAGGAGCCCGTTCTGCTGATGCAGCTGCGCCAGAATAAAATAAATATCGATGCGGTCCGGGTTCAGCTTGATGATTTGTTTGTACATCGCGATGGCTTTGAGGAGGAAGCCGTCAGCGGTGTACTGCTCCGCCACCTTGAGAAAGTGGTCGATGGCCTGGGCCGTGTCGCCTGTCTTGGCGTAAAGCTCACCCAGCTTTTGCAGAATGCGGGCATCTTTGGGGTCGCTGGACAGGATTTTACGATATTCCTTAATGGCCTTATCGTATTGGCCCTTTTGAATATATTTGGTCGCTGCCTCTGATATTTTATTTTTGTCGATAGCCACGAGCTGAATCTCTCAAAAACCGAATTATTTGGGGGTCCCCCGAAAATTATTCGGGACCGGACGAACGAAGTCGGGTCAAAAAAGGCGGGCCCTCTAGGAGGGTTCCGGCCAGGCGTCAAGGTTCCGTTTGCCTTCGCCTGGGCCTCCGGCAGCCCCCGTGACACAGGCAGATAAAAACGAATCAAAATGAAGATGAATTCGTTTTGACCGTTTTTTTGTGGGAGCGGGGCATGAAAAAAGCGCGCTTCAGCGAATCTTGACGGCCGTTCTGACGGCGAGTAAACGCGCCGCCCCTCCGCCGGGCCTCCCATATAAAAGGGGGCCTGTTTCTATTTTGCAGCACGAGGTCGATATGGCTTTTCGAGAACAGCTCGATCAAATCCTTCATCAGGTCGAGGGCGCTGTCGCGTGCAGCGTCATGGGATTGGACGGCATCGCCGTCGAGACGCGGCAGGTGGGCGAGATTGAAGGCGCGGATGTCGCCAGCCTCATGATTGAATATGGGGCTCTGCTGAAGACCATGAGGAAGATGATGCGGTCCCTGGCTTCTTCGGGGGAGATTTCCGAAATCTCCATCAATACCGACCGTATTCTGACCATCGTCCGCATGCTGAACGCGGATTATTTTGTGGTTTTGGCCCTTCGCCCCGAAGGCAATTACGGAAGGGGCCGCTATGCCTTGCGCATTGCGGGGCCGGAGCTTCGCAGGCAGATAGAATAGAAGCTCCCTTCATCGATGACCTGCATGGCGCTGTTTTGTGCCGTGCAGGTTCTCTTTTTCCTGAAAGCCGTTTTCCCGATGGGATGAGGGCTTCGGGTTTTCATTCACGGCGCCTGAGCGGGGCGTGCAGAATACACGTCATTCGTTCATGTAATGCGCATTCAGGAGTACAACACCCATGGCAGACGTCATCGACACCAGCGAGTTCCGCAACGGTCTCAAGATTGAAATCGACAATGAGCCCTTTGAAATCGTGTTTTTCCAGCACGTGAAGCCCGGCAAGGGCTCGGCTTTCGTCCGCACCAAAATCCGCAGCCTCATCAGCGGCCGCATGCTGGAGCCCACTTTCCGCTCCGGCGACAAGGTTGGCCGGGCCGAGGTCGAGGAGCGCGAGATGCAGTTCCTCTATGAGCAGGGCGGCGAATATCATTTCATGGACAATAAGGACTACGAGCAGACCTATTTGTCCAAGGAGCATCTGGGCGACGCGGTGAATTATTTGAAGGAAAACCTGCTGGTCACGATTCTTTTCTATAAGAATGAGGCCATCGGCGTGACCGTCCCCAATTCGGTCGATTTGAAGGTTACCAAGTGCGACCCCGGCATGAAGGGCGATACCGTCAACGGCGCCATGAAGCCCGCCACGCTCGAAAGCGGTTATGTGGTCAATGTTCCGCTGTTCATTAACGAAGGCGAAACAATTCGCATCGACACCCGCACGGGCGAATATCTGACCCGCGTCGCCGGCTGAAAAACGCTGAATGTTTTGCTGAAAATTGTTTATTTCAGAAATCAAAAGGCTTCCCCGGGAGAATCGGGGAAGCCTTTTTTATTGGGAATATATTATTCCATTATTTTGAGATTACTGCTGGTTCCCTGCCTCGTCCCTGAGGCAGCGCACAGAATAGGCCTCGGTCAGGGGCATGCCATCCACGCTGACATTTTCAGGCGCCACATCCAGAAGGTGGCCAAAGGAGTGATCTCCTGTCGAAGCCCAGAAACCGGTAAGGTGTCCAAAGAATCCGCAGCCGCTGGAATCGACACCGCAGGCGCCGACGGGAAGAGCGCCAAAGCCGAATTCATCTGTGATTGGCGTTTTCATATCTTCTTCAATCTGCCATTCCTCTGAATCGGCGGCGAGGGCTGAAAACAGGGATTCGCCGGTGCGGTGCTCATTCACATATTCCAGGAGAGCAGAAAATTCATCCGAAGTGGGCAGGTGCCAGCCCTCGGGGCAAACTTTCTTGGCGTCTTCCCACGAATAGGTGCAGCCGAACTTATTCAGGAAATCGGCATCTGCCTCTGTATTTGTAAAGCACGTAATGTCGTCGTGCTGATATTTCGCGTTTTCAGCCATCCATTCCCGGCAGTTGATCAGGGTTGTTTTGTATTCCCTGTTGTTGTCCCGGGGGTCGGTGAGGATGCCGGCCGTGCTGTCCGCCGCAATGCACTGGTCGCAGTTTTCGCCATCCCAGCCGCTGTTGCAGGATAAGGGGCGGCATTTGCCATTGCCCTCTTTGCCCTCATCGCAGGCGCCATGCAGACAGGTGCAGGGCGCGCAGTCATCGCCAAAATGTCCGGGTGAACAGTCGTCACCCGTCCCGCCGTCAGTTATTCCGGCGTCGCTGTCGATAATTCCGGCATCCGTGTCGGACGTCCCGCCATCCGTCGGATTTATACCGGCGTCTTCATCCAAAGAGGCATCTTCTGTCACCGCGGCATCGCTGATGAGCTGCCCGCCGTCCGCTGGCTCGTCCTTTTTGGATGAGCCGCCGCAGCCGGTCCCCGCCAGCGCAAATGCAGCAATTAAAATAAAAAGCGTGCGGATTTTCGTGCCGCACGCTTGCTTGATATTATTTTGATTTTGAGTCTGCATGGCGCTGTCTCCTGAAATGGGCCGAATAACTTCGGCGAAATAAATAAAAGACGGCTTCGGGTGGGGGACAACAAAGACATCTGGCTATATTTCAGTGGGGTTGAAAGTCAAATGTTCTCCCACAGAATACCACCCACAATATATGCTTCTAAATAAAAAATCCCCCGCTCCATTGTATTCTGGAGAGGGGGATTTTCTGCAGTCAGGCGATTAAGTCAGCTTTTTTATTTCGCCTGGACCTCGATGACGGCGTAGCCGTTGCCGACATTGCCGAAGCGATATCCCCAGTGGGCCTTGCCGTCGCTTCCGATTTCCTCATAGGGAACGCTGCCGTTGCCGCCGTCAGCGCCGTTCGTGCCGGTCAGCGCGAAGGAAGTCGACTGCTGGCCCTTGCCATGGCGCGTGCCCGTAAAGGCATAGGAGCTGCCGGCGCCGGCGCCGACTTCATCCGTATTGCCGCAGTAGGCGAGGCCGCCGTACCAGCCGCCGCCGCCCGCCGCCCGGCTGTAGCCATTGCCGGTCTTGCACTCGAAGATGCTCATGCCATGGCCAAAGCGGTCGCCGACATCCGTGCGGCCGGTGTATGTGCCGGCGCTGGAGCCGTTCTGCGCATAATAGATCGACGCGCCGTTGCTTGAAAATGTGGTGCTTCCCTTGTGCCTGCCGCCGTCAGCTGTTTCTGAATAAGTAACAGACGTTTGCTTCAATGCACTGGCGCCATAGCTGTCATCTTTGGAATAGCAGCTGTGGGTGGGGTCAGGGCCGCCACCGCCGCCGCCCGCCACGAGGATGCGGTAGGGCCAGTGATTGGCGTCAACGGAGCAGGCGGAGTTCCCGATGCAGAAGTCGGTTCCGCCGCCGCCGCCGCCGCCGCGGCGGTCATCGCCGCCGGAGCGCCCGGCGCCGCCGCCGTTGTAGGCGTAATCTGAATTGTCGTGATCAGATCCGGCGGAAGCGCCCGCCTTGCCAGTCCGCACGTAGAGCGACTCGCGGTTGGCCAGCGTGAGCGTTCCTTCCATGTAGGCGCCTGCGCCGCCGTGATTGCGGCACTTGAAGCCACTTCCGTCGCTGGTGAGCGCCATGGATTTTTCGGTGGGCTGGCCGCCGCTGGCGCCCCAAGCGCGGAGCCTGTAGGTTCCGGCGGGCAGATCGATGGTGCGGACAGAGCCCTTGTACTTAAAGTAAAAATACCTGCAAATATTATATTTGCTGAAGCTCTTCGACGTCACATTGGGCGCGGGGTAAGACGAGCTGTTGGTCCAGGCCGTCACCGTAAACTTGTCGTAGGCTTTATAGGGCTTGTAGTTATACGTCCAGCCGGGCGGAACTGACGTATAATAGAATTTAATGCTCTGCGGAGTTGAGTAATTGCTCGTCGTAAACAAGACGCTCGCCGACTCAGGGGCATTGGTATAAACCGTGGGAAGAACATACGATGTGCCGCCCTGCGTTAAGGAGAAGCCGTAGCTGCCGCCGTTGCTCTGGACGGGCTGGAGATACACTCTGACATTCTGGGAAGGCGCTTTGGTCAGCGAAACCGAGCAGGTCAGAACTCCCTGGCTCAGGCTTTCTGCGGAGAGGCCGACGGTATCGCCGCCGCTGACGAAGTCCGAGTATTCGCAGTTTGCATATTGCGTATTGCTCTCCTGGCAGTTCAGCGAAATGCCTGGCGAGTCGATATCTTCGACAGTCCAGCAGAGCGTCAGGGATTTACCGGAATAATAGGAATCCGAGGAACTCATCACCAGACGAATACAGCTGTATTGATTGCCGTCAAAAGCATTGTCCCTGACGCCCTCGACACGCGCCGTCTGCCAGCTGTCCCAGTCGGCGGGCTTGATGACCACTTGCGACGAGGAGTTGACGGCAATCTGGTCAGGGGAATTTGAGGTCAGAGTGACGGTGACATTGGAGGAAGGCTTGCTCCCCAGCTTGAACTTAAAGGGAACGGTGCCCGTCTCCCGGACGGTGCTGTAGCCCATCTTGTCGTAACGCATTACGTAGTTGTTGCGGTTATAGACGTTGACATTATGGCTCACGAAGCGTCCGGAGTAATCGTTGTCGCTTGAAGTGGATTCGGCACGAATCTGAACATTGTTGGTGCTGTCAACAACGCCGTCATCAACTGCTGTGACCGTGACGCACTGCTCGGTGTTGTATGAAGCCGGCTGGAAGGTCAGCGACGAGGGCGAAACCGTGGCGCCAGTGGAGGTGTTGCTGGAAGAGATGTTCAGCTTGACGCTCTGCCGCGGGCGGCTCGACAGCGAGTAGCAGATTTTGCCTGACGCCGAATAGACAGAGCTGTAGCCGTCCGTATCGAGTCCAGCCTCTGCGAGGTTGGAAACCTGGGCGCGCTGCAGGAGACCCACCACATCGTTGTCCGCGACGGTGCCGGAGATGATCTTGTTGATGGCATTGTAGGTGGTCTGGGTGTTAGTGTCGGAGGAACGCCCGGTCAGCACCAGCGTGCAGTCGTGGGCGCCGTCCGCCGTGCCGTCGTCGTCGATGCCCTCAACAACGATCTTCTGAATCTCGTTGTAGGTATCCGCCGTAAAGGTAAGCGATGACTCACTGATGATTCTGCATCTCTCCGCGGGCGTAACCTGGGCAGTGATGGTTGTCTCGACGATGGGCTGAGTGGAGAGGCTGATGCCGATGTTGTCGGTGCCGCCGCCCTCACTGACGGTGAATGGATTTTTATTCACCAGAATCTGCGGCACATCGTTGTCGATGTTCACGAGGTCAACGGTGGGCATCTCCATGGCCGCGAAGAGCGCGTCCGTCGTCTCGGAAGTGCCGAACAGAAGCTGATAATTATGAGGCTCCGTGTTCACCGTGCCGCTGTCGTCCTTGCCCGTTACGATGACGATGTGCTCGGTGTTCCAGTCGGCAGGCAGAATTACGAGGCTCGCGGGGGAAACTTCGGCGTAATCGCCATTCGAGACCGAGAGGGGAATCGTCACCTTCCCGGAGGGCTTGCCGCCCAGCTTCACGCCAATCTCCACCTGGTCCCCGTTTTCACTCGTTTCCAGCAGTTCGGGCAGACTGAGGATGATGCTGGCCGTCTCGGTGTCGCGGTTCACGAGGCTGACGCTCTGCGAGAGGTTATTGAAATCCCCGTCATCCGACATGCTGGTGAGCGCGAGATTGAATTTCTTGTCGCCGTCCACAACGCCGTCGCCCTTTCCGACAATCACCAGCGGCTGCGGCGTCTCCCAGTTCTCGGGCGTGAAGGTCAGCGACATCTCGCCGCCCTCCACCGACACGTCATCGCGGCCCGCGCCCGTGAGCGAGGCCAGCACCCGGACATCGGCGGTGGGCGCGCTGTCGAGGCGAATGTTGACCGTGGCCTTCGTCTCGCCGTTGTCGTCGACGATGTCGTTCCCGCCCTCCAGCTCGTAGAGAATGTTGGCGCCCGTTTCGGAGATGCAGTTGCCCTGCTCGTTGCAGACTTTCGGCTCGGGGCAGGTCTTGTTCAGGCAGGCGTCGAACACGCAGTCGCCGGCCTTGCAGGTCTTGCCCGGGTCGCAGTCCACGCCCTCGCAGCGCGCGTCGTAGCAGTCGCCGTCCGTCCGGCACTGGAGCCCCTGGGCTTCGCAGGCGGCAATGCCCTCGGCGGAGCAGTCCGAATTTGCCCGGCAGTTGAGCCAGCCCTCTTCCGCGCAGTCGCAGGTGATGGCCCATTCAGGCATCTGCTGCCCATTGCATTCCCCCGCGGGGCCGGCATCGGGCTCAATGATTCCGGAGTCTTCGACCAGCCCGGCGTCTTCCGTGTGGTCGGAGGGCTTCGCCTTCTCACTGCCGCAGGCAAATCCCGTCATTGCCAGTGCGGACATTAAAATCAGAGTCGGGACGAATGATCTGCACGCCCCTCCTCCGCATACATTGAGGAGTTTTTTCTTTTGCACTTCGCTGTCTCCAAAAAGAAAAGCCGGAAGAATTTCCGGCTGTGGTGAGTAAAATCTCGCTTGAAGCGACAAAAAAATGGCGATCTCTAGGGAGGTGAACTGGGGAAGTCAATGGGCCAAATGGGGGGATCCCCCCTTCATGGTGGAATAACGTCGTAACAAACGACGCACGAAGGGCCGCCCGGTCTCGGTTGCCATTTGTCCGTAATAAAAAAGCCGCCCCTCAATCATGTTGAGGAGCGGCTTTGATGAATCAGATGAAAGGGAAGATTTCGATTTTGCGTAACAATTCGCTCAATCTGTTCCTTCGTCCTTGTCCTCATCTTCCTTGCAGAAATTCTGAATGCCCTCCTGTCCTTCGAGAAGGGAACACAAATCGGCTCCCGACTCTTCGACAGTTGACGTGAGCGTGTAGCCGTCATCGCACTCTGTCACTGGCGTGGCGCCGCTCGCCAGAAAGCTGATGGGGAAGGAATAAGGCGTGGTGATGATGTAGCCGCCACTCAGCAGCTTGCCTTTGACTTTGACGCGCACCACCGCCGACTGAATGTCAGTGGAGGCCTTGGAATTGAGCGCCTCCATGGATTTTGGCCCCAGGATATTGGTGCCCATCAGAAGCTCGCCGTTGGGAGGGCAGCCGCCGGCGGCCTCCAGTTCCTCTTCGGCCACCGTCTCTCCATCGATGCGCGTCTCCACAATCAGGGAGCGCAGCTGATAGTGATTGCGCTGGCTGCCCACAGTGTCTCCGTCGTCGCCCGAAAGTTCATTCTTCAGAAGAAGGCAGACCTCATATTGGCTGGCCAGGGATACGTCGAGCAGGCCGCCGCCCAGCTGCTCGGAACTGCTGCATTTGCAGTTTTTGTCATAGCCATGGGACGAGGCGATATAGACGCCGGACTCACCGACGCATGCTGACAGGAAAAGTGCGACAACCAGACACAGGCAATGGGTGATTCGATTCATTTTGAAGGACCTCGCATGATTCAAAATCATTGACGGATACCTATTCACGCCAGGGGCTTACAGCCCGGCGGAGGCGTCCTTGGAGCCTGACAGGCTCTGGTTGCGGTTGACGATGCGCGGCGTGATGAAAATGAGCAGCTCGGTCCGCGTGTCTGTTTCGGAGCGGCTCTTAAAGAGCCAGCCCAGAACAGGAATGCGGGAGAAGAGCGGGACGCCGGATTCGTTCATCGCCTGCGACCGCGTGTAGATGCCGCCGATGACGGTGGTGTCGCCGTCTTTGACCAGAACCTGCGTCTGCGCCTCTTTCTTACTGATGGCCGGCTGCCCGTTGGCGCCAGTCATACTGGCGTCCGCCTGGTTATTGCTGGCGTTGATGTCGAGGAGAATGCTGCCGTCCGCCGTGACATGGGGTGTGACTTTGAGCTCCAGTTTGGCCTCGACGAACGTCGTGTTGACGCCCGAAGCGGAGGTCTGGCTGTAAGGAATCGAAATGCCCTGCGAAATGGTCGCAGTATTGTTGTCGAGGGTGATGACTCGGGGCGCGCTGATGGTCTTGGACTGACCGTTGGACTCCATGGCAGAGAGCCGCAGGTTGAGAAGCGCGGCGCCGCCGGCGGAGCCAAAGGTAAAGCCCACGCCGCCGCCAGCTCCCATGCCGATGGCTGCGGGCAGGTTGATGGCGTAATTGGGCGTCGTGGTGCCCAAACCGTCGGTGCCTTCATTTCCCGCTGCACCGGCGACGCGAATGGTGTTGGGAAACGCCAGACCCGTAGAATTACCGTTGGAGGGTCCGAAACTCAGGTTGCCGCCCCATTGGATGCCGAATTCACGGGAGAAATTGACGTTGGCCTCGACAATGCGGCTTTCAATGAGGACCTGCGGTGTCTGGGTATCGAGCCTGCGGACAAGGCCTTCCGCGCGCGCGATGGCCTCGGCGACATCCTTGACGATGATGACGTTGGTGCGGGCATCGACGCTCAGCTTGCCCCGCTCAGAGAGCACATCCTTGACGCGGTCAGAGAGGCCGGCCGCCGTCGCGTAGTTGATGGGGATGATGCGGACCTTGAGCGGCTCCAGCTGCACCTGCAGCTTCGCCTTTTCGGCGGCCTGCTTGTGCTCTTCTTCGAGCAGCTTGGCAGGAGCGATGCGGATGATGTTGCCGAACTCTTCTTTATCCAGCCCTTTGGACTTGAGCACGATGTCCAGCGCCTGATCCCAGGGAACATTGCGCAGCTTAATCGTGACTTTCCCGCTCACGTTATCGCCGACGATGATGTTCTTCTTGGAGATGTCGGCGAAGATGCGGAGCAGGTTGTGGATGTCGATGTCCTTGAACTCGAAGGAGATGCGCTGCCCCGTGTAGCGCTGCTTTCTGCTGCCGGCGCCTGCTGCCGTCCGAACGGAAGTGACGCTGCTTTCCACGGCGGGGACCTGAGCATCTTCGGCGGCCGCGTGCGACGCGAGGCTGACGGCCTTTCCGTCGACCACCAGCTCCTGATCATTGGCGCTGTCGGCGTCTGCGGCTCCCGCACGGTTGAGCTCCCAGACCAGAATTCCGGAGCGGTCGATGCGCACGCTTCCCGAGACGGCGTCGTCCAGAGTCGCCACAATCTGCACTGTGTCTTCTTTGCCGGGAGCGCTGAAGGCGCTGACCATCGTCACCGGGCCGTCATAGGACGAAGTATCCAGACTGCGGGAGAGCTGCTTGGGCAGTTTGGCGCCATTGATGGTGAGAATGGCGGTGCGCGCGTCCGGCTGTTCCAGAGAGTGGGTGACGCCCTTCCCGACGGCAATCAGGACGCGGCCGCCCATGTCGTCGCCCTTATAGGAGATGTCACGAATCGGCTGAGCGGCATCCTGCTGCTGCGCGGTTTGGACGGCGGCATTCGTGCCCGCGGCGGCGAGAGCGTTCTGCGGCGCCTCGCTGATGGGCTGCTTCAGCGAGATGAGAAGCCCATCCTTCAGCCGCTGAACGTCGTAGCGCGGCATGGCTGAGGCTCCTGCACCGTCCAGAACCATGCGGATGTGGCTGTCGTGCTTGCCAAAACGAACTTTGGAAATCGGTGCGCCCTGCTTCGCCTTCTGGTCGCGCAGCCCTTTCTGGAAGCCGTCCAAGTCCAGCGCCAGACGCGGCGGATTCTCAAGCTCAGTCAGAGTGTAGGCCCCGACGGCGCCGTCCGTCTTGAGGCGAATCTGGAAGCGGCCGGCCTTGCTGGAGAAGGAAATATCTCGGATGCGGCGCCCCTGATCGGCGACTGCCGCGTCATCGCGAAAAGCGGCTACTGCGTTGGGCTCGGACGACTTGAATGCAGTCATTCCGGCAGGTGCTTCGGCGCGGAATGCTGACTTGTCGGCTTTAGCTGCCGCCGTGTTGTTGTCGGAAGCGGTGTCGCTGCGCGCTTGGCGCTGCTCTGAGGCCGAAGCTGCGGCGGGAAGCGCGGGAACTGCCGCAGCCTGCGCGGCGGCACTGTCATTCAGGGTCACAATCAGACGGTCACCTTCCGCGCGCACGTCATGGGTCACACCATTTTGCAGGGCGATGACCACGCGGCCGACCGACGAATTTTCATCGGAAAACTGTGAGACGGTCACGCCGGCCATCAGGCCTTTTCCGTCCCTCGGACCGCGGATGGCGGAGACATCGGAACCGGCCAGATCAATGACCAGACGCTCGGGATCGCTCAGCTTAAATACAGTGAAGGTAGGTGCCGCACTGCCCTGAAGCGTGATGCCGGAGGGAGACAGGTCCATTCGGCTGATCGTGTTGAGCTCGGATTCTGCCATCGCCGCTTGCGGAGCGAGCAGGGCCAGCGACAGCGCCCCGGCAAGCCAGATGCGATTCTTCATGTGTGCTTCTCCTTCACGTGGTCGGGAAAATGTATCGGGATGACGGGAGGGCCGCAGATTCATGGCTCTATCTCCACATTCATCAGATTGCTCTCGCCGCTGATGTCCGCCGTGTCATTGGCCGACTTCGGCAGGTAGATTGAGATGTCATTGGGCTGGGGGACACCGGAGTTGTCCTTGTAAATTTCGGTGACGACGATTTCTCCGGGCCGGATCTGCGTAATTTTTCCGTTGCGCTTGCCGATGAAGGTGCCCCGGTGAACGCTGTATCCGCGGCCGTCGGGCGTTTCGACCATTGCCATCGGATTGGAGACGCCGCTGACCACAGCCACCAGCCGAAGCTGCTCGATGTCCCATTTGCACAGGGGGCCGCAGCGCAGATTTTCCACGGGCGCTTCCACGGGCTTGGATGCCGCCGCCGCTGCTTCCGCCGCTGCCTTCTGCAGGGCTGCTTCGCGCTCAGCGTCATGCTTGATGGAACGGAAGGGGTCCCGCTTGCCCACGGGGGAATAGGCGTATTCGTGAACAGGCGCGGCCTCTGCGGGAGGCGCTTCCTGAACCACAGGCGCGGGCTGAGGCTTTTGCGCCGCGGCCGTCTGCGCCCGGGGCAGAGTGCGGGCCGGTTTGGAATCTTCGCACGCCGTCAGGCAGGCCAGCGAGGCAGCGAGGATGACTGCCGTTCGGACGCCGCGGAAAAGGGGGAGGTGATTCTCTGCCATCGGGGGGGCAGCCACCGCTTTGAAATGAAAAGGCGCCATTTGATTGTCCATGGTCATTTGCTGCCGTCCTGGGTCTCAATGAACTGGAAGGTCGTGGCCACGTATTTCGCCGTCAGCACAATGCGGTCATTTTCATTGTGGGCGGATGACAGGGATAGACCGCTCACGTTCACGATGCGCCGCAGCTTGGACAGGCTCTCCAGAAAGACCGCGATTTCGTGGTAGGTTCCGGAAACCGTCATGTCCAAGGGGATGGCCTGATAAAAGCCGTAAGCAATTTTGGGCTTGGGCGACAGATTGCGGATGAGCAGCCCTGCCTTGTTGGCATTGTCGTTCATGTCTGTCAGGAGCTCATCCAGATTGTCCGACAGAGGCAACGCTGTCAGTGCTTCTGCCAGCTGCTGCTTGAGAAGCTCGTGTTCGCGCTGAAATTGAGTCAAGTTTTCGGCAATAATTTTTTTATCGGTAATTTCAGTTTCATTTTTTGTGATGGTGGCTTTGTTGCGTTTGATTTGTTTGTCGGCATCCTGAATGAAAAAATAATAGTTTCCGCCGGTAATGGCCGCGACAAGGCCAATAGCGATGCCGATTTTTCCGGCGGTGGGGAGCTTGTTGAAACTCTCAAGATCGATTTGCTGTTTCGCCATGACTGGAATCCCTGGACTGGGCCGATTCAGCCGATGTTGTTGACGGTAAAGGAGATGGAGAAGCTGACGGTGCCCCCCGATGCCGACGATGTGCTTCCCAATGTAATGTTGTCAAAGAAGTGGCTGACGGAACCCGAATCGAATTCGCGCCGCTCGCCGGAGGGCAGAAGCTCGATGCGCACGGGGCCATTTTCCGTCTGATCGGGCAGGGCCCTGCCGATGCCGACCGGCGTCCAGACAGAGGCCTTGAGCATCTTCATAAAGCTGGACACGTCCTCATTGGAGACCGCTTCGGCCTTGAGATCGATATGTCCATCTTTTTCGCTGAATGACGTGAACCAGACGTTTTTGGGAACCGACGTGGCCAGCGCATCCAGCATTTTGACGGGACCGCTCCGGCCTTTTTCCAAATCGCTGAGCGTCTTCAGCTGCTCCTCAATTTTTTTCTTTTTGGCCTGGAAGCTCTCGACCTCGCCGATGGCGCTTTTCAGATTATTGATCTCCGTATTCTGGGCGGCGATCGTCCGTTTCTGCTTTTTGATGAAATCCTGTTTTTCCGAATAATACATCCAATTGGCGACGGCGGCGGCGCAGACGCAGAGCAGAATGGCGACCAGGGCGCCCATCCCCGGCGTCTTTTTCTTTCGTACTGTTTTGTGCGGAAGCAGGTTGATGCGAATCATTGAATGACCTCGATTCCGGCAGCCGCCGGAGGATCGAATTTACTTGTCGTTCAGTTTGCGGAGGCCGAGACCCACGGCGACGGCGGCGATGGGGGCAAGCCCCATGATGTAGGCGGGGTCAAATTTTCGGCTGTCGATTTCGATGCAGCGGAAAGGATTGAGGTATTCGACCGAAATTCCGGAATTCTGCTCGATGGCTTTGAACAGCGCCGGAACCTTGGCAGAACCGCCGGAGACCAAGAGCCGCCCGATGTGACCGTCCGCGGCGTTGGACGTGTAGAAGTCGATGGTCTGCTGAATTTCACCGGCAATCTGCGCGGCCGTGGTTTCCAGAACGGCTTCCACTTCCTGAGGAACAATGGCATCGCTGTCGGTGTCAGCCCCACCGGACTTCAGCGCTTCAGCCTGCTCATGCGAGACATTCAGCTGCTTCTGGATTTCCTGCGTGAACAGATTGCCGCCGGAAGTGATGTTGCGGGTGAAGACGGGATTGCCGTTATTCACGATGTCTATGTTCGTGATGGAGGCACCGATGTTCAGCAGGGCGACCGTCTCACCGCTGGAAACGTCGTAGTTGGCCTCAAAGCAGTTTTGCACGGCCAGCGTGTCAACATCGACAATGGACGCCGTCAGTCCCGCCTCGGCAACGGCAGTCACGAAGTCATCGACGATGTTTTTGCGGGACGCCACCAGAAGGACATCCATCTGCCCCGACTGGTCGTCCTCAGTGGGGAGCGCGACGGCGTCGAGGTAGGTGTCGTTGATGTCGATGTTGATGTACTGGCCCGCCTCGCTCTTGATCGACTCGTCCAGCTGCTCCTGATCCATGGTCGGCATGCGGATGGTTTTGATGATGACCGAGTGTCCCGGAATGGAGAGCGTGACGTTTTTATTTTTGATGCGGTGTTCCTCGACGAGCTCGCGAATCGCCTGCGTGATGCAGTCGGAGTTCATCACGGAGCCGTCGATAATGGCATCGGCGGGAAGCGGCTTGATGCCGAAGGATTGAAGCTGGTAGCCGACGACGCCGCGCTGGACGACTTCCTTGAGCTGGACGAGCTTGACCGAGGTGGAGCCGATGTCGAGGCCCAGGGTAAGTTTGGGGCTGGCCATTCTGGGAAACCTCCGCTGCTTGCCGGAAAACGGCGTGCCGATGCCGCTCCGGAGCAGTCAGGTAAGGGCGCTGAAAAGGCGGCGCACTTTAGTGCGAAGAGGGCAGGCGCCAAAAAAATGGCCAAAAAACTTCTGCCCTCTATTCGCCGACTGACAGCCGCCGCATCGATGGTGAGCACGGGTAAGTTTTATGGGATAGGAATGACTACAAAACTGTTTCCTGCCGCTGGCCTCAGGACGCGGCCGGCGATTGTCTGCAAAGCGGCTATTTGAAGTCGCGCCGGGAGAAAAAGAGAACCGCCAGCGCCAGCATGATTCCCGAGTAGCCAAAGGCATAGGCGACAGCGAGTGCCACGTCGCTGCCTGATACGCTCAAAAGGTGCGTCGCGTGGGGTTTGTAGTCGAGGCGGTCGAGCTGAGGGAGGAAGTAGTAGGCGGCTTTGGCCACACCCGTGACTAGGGCATTCTGGGCGCGCTCTCCCAGACGGTAGATGTCTCCCGACAGGTGCCCCGCGATGTAGATGCCCGCTGTGACCATGGCCGAGACGATGGAGCCCGCGAAGCTGGACATGGCGAAGCCGATGCTGGAGAGCACCAGAAGCTCCACATAGAGAGTGCCGATGGCCGCGAGATACTGGCTGCGCATGGGGCAGTGCATGACGGCGAGCTCAATCCAGAAGATGGCGGTCATGGCGAGGAGCAGGACGCCCAGGGTGATCATGTTGCCGGCCATGCGGCCCAGAATAAAGGTCGCGCGCGAGACGGGCTTGGAAACCACCATGAAGATGGTCCGGCGCTCGATTTCCTTCCCCAGCTGCGTGGCCGACAGGAAGATGGCCAGGACCACGAGCATCAGGCTCATGCCCGCCAGTCCCATATCCACCAGGACGCGCTCGATGCTGGCGACGGAAACGTCGGCCAGGAGCGTGGACATCAGAAGCGCCAGAAGGGCGAAACCGGCGATGAGCATGGTGATGCGGTTGCGCCGGGCTTCACGGAATCCGTTGAGTGCGAGGGCTAAAAACGCGTTCATCCGATGATCTCCCCGCCCGGGCTGGCCTTGTAGCCGGCGTCCTTGACCACATCCATGAAGAGGTCCTCCAGGCTGAAGCGAACCTGCTGCACCTGCGTGATGCGGCCGCCCGCGGCGATGATTTTGGTGATGAGAGTGTTGGATTCCTCGCCCTTGACGCGGACCAGAAGCCGCCCCTCCAGCTCGTGAATCGCTTCGGGCGCGCTGCCGCCGGTGAGAGACTCCAGCTGGCCGCGGTTCAGTCCTTCGAGGCCAATCTCCACGGCGGGAGCCTTCGTCGTCAGAAGGTCGCGCACGCTGCCCTCTTTGCGGAGCCGGCCGGACACGAGGACGGCCACGTGGTCGCAGAGCGCTTCGATGTCGGGGATGATATGGGTGCAGAAGAGAATCGTCGTCCCCTTGGCGCGCTCGTGCAGGATGATGTCCCGGATCTGGCGGCGCCCGACCGGATCGAGGCCGCTGGTGGGTTCATCGAGAATGAGCAGGCGGGGCTCGCCCACCAGCGCCTGAGCGAAGGCCACGCGCTGGACCATGCCCTTGGAATAGCGGCGAATCTGCATGCCGGCGGAGCGGGTCATGCCCACCTCGTCGAGAACTTCTTCCACCCGCGCCTTCGTCTTCTTCGGGTCGTATCCGGCCAGCTGCGCGCCCAGCGTCACAAATTCGCGGCCGGTCAGATAGTCGTAGGGCATGGGATTTTCGGGAAGGTAGCCCACCTGTCGCCGCGCCTTGGGATCGGAGGGCGGCAGTCCGAACAGGCGGACCGTTCCCTCGCTGGCCTGCACTAGGTTCATCAGGATTTTGATGGTGGTGGACTTGCCCGCACCGTTGGGGCCCAGGAGTCCAAAAATCTGGCCACTGTCCACCTTGAGATCCAGGGACTTGAGTGCCTGGACCTTTTTGGCCAGCCAGAATCCAAGTCGGTACTGCTTGGAGACGCCCTTCAGTTCGATGGGGGCGGGGGATGGCGTCTTGCTGTCTTCGGTCATGGTCACTTGGGAAGGGAGGAAAGGGGAGAGAGTGTTGAGTGAGAGAGGGGAAAAACTGTGAGGGGCGGGAATGCAGCCGGAGCATCTGAGGCGCGTGAAGGCGCCGCTCTTTCGTGTCCGTCCGCTCCGAAAAATCCGCATCAGAGGGAAGAACGTCAGCGCCATTCGGCGCGCGCCTGTTCTGCGGCTTTCAGGACGTCGGGCAAGGCTACGGCGTCACGCTGATTTCGAGGCGTTTCTGCTGCTCCGAGGAATAGGCGCGGTGGTCTTTTTCCGAGAGATAGATGGTGCCGCCGAAGGGGTCCTCGGGAACGCCCGGCAGGTCATGGCTCGACACCAGCTCCTGCACGTCCGCCGGATGGCGCCCTTCGCGGGCCAGAAAAGCCGCCTGCGCGTTTTCCACGGCCTGAAGAACCTGCTCCAGACGGATCTCCTGAACGCGGGCGGCGTAGGCTTCCTTTTCGTCCTCATATTCGGCCGTCTCGTAGAGCGCTTCGGCCAGCTGCAGGGCCATGTCCGTGTCGCCGGCCTGCGCGTAGAGGCGCGTGACCAGCTTGGGAATGTACTCCACCGTTCCGGGCAGGCCGACGAGCGGCGCCAGCGTGTCGGCCGCGTCTTTGTAGCGCTTGTAGAAGTGGCTGTAATTGAACGAGAGAAGCAGCCGCTCGTTGGCGTTCTGCGGGCAGACCTTCAGGCCGCGCTCCATGATTTCGGTCGATTCGTCCACGTTCTTCCAGCCGTGGAGGCCGCCCGTGTTGATGGGAATGGCCTGTCCGACGAACTGGTAGGCGTAGCAGAAGTCCGGGTCCAGCCGCGTCACCAGGTCGCCGTAGTGATAGACGTGCATGTAATCTTCGGGCCGGATGGCGACGCCCAGCGCATGACTCGTCTGAATCCAGTAGAAATCGGCCAGCGCGTTGATGAAGGGACGGCCCGCGTAGCGGAGCACGTTGGGGTTGGGGAGAATCAGTTCGCCTTTGGCTGATTTCAGAGCCTTTTTGGGCGGCGCGGACAGTGCCGCGGTGGCCGCGAGGCAGGCCAGGCCGATGATGATGTTGTTCCGAAGCATGACAGGCAGAGGCAGGGACAGAGTCTGAAAAAAGAGAGTCGGCGCCCTTAGGAATCGGCCTTTCCCTTGTCAACGCCGTCGGCAGGTTCGGATGCGCCGCCGCCTCAGCTTCGTCAGCCTGCGGCCCGGGCGGCGCAGAAGACGCGCACTTCCGCTGCTCCCGCGCCGTTCAATGCTTTGGCTGCTTCGCGCGCCGTCGCGCCCGTGGTCATCACGTCGTCCACGAGCAGAATTTTCTGCCCCCGGACGATGCGCTCATCCGCCCAAAAAGCCCCGCGAACGTTGAGCTGTCTGTCAGAGGCGCTCTGACCCACCTGCGCCCGCGTGGCACGAATGCGCCGGAGTGCGAAGGGCGCGGCCTTTTTCGCAGGTGAAATTTTCTGTGCCAGCGCGCGGGCGAGAAGTGCCGACTGATTGAAGCCGCGCTCATGCAGCCGGGACGGATGCAGCGGAACCGGCACCAGAAGGCCGCACCAGACGACATCCTCGCGGGCCGCGCCGATGCAGAGGGCGGCCAGCCGCCGGGCAGTCTGCGGCGCGTCCTGATATTTCAGACGTCGAATCGCGTCGGCGATGGCTGCGCCATAGATGAAACCGGCGCGCGTGCGGGTGAAGGGCGGGGGAAGAGCGGCGCAGTCCGGGCAGACGATGCCGCCCGTGTCGGGGAGCGCGCAGACAGGACAATGGCCGGGCGGAAGCTCCACGAGCGTCTCGCGGCAATCGGCGCAGAGAATCACGTCGTCGTGCCGCAGCGGCGTCCGGCAGGCCGCGCAGCGGTCAGGAAAGAGAATGCCTGCGGCGCGCTCAGCCGCCCGACGGAACGCCTGTGTCAGAAGAAGCGCAGGAGCGGGGCGATTCCCATTCAGCCGCGCCTCGGGCGGCATGTTCGGCGTCGATGTCCGGAAATTTGTTTCCAATGGCGTCCCCATCCACGGCCGGCTGTCTGCCGCGCTCTTTGCGCATTTCGCGGCCAGTGGCCGCTGTCGGCACAAAAATCCACAGCTCATTTGGGGGATGCGGATGGGGAATGAGGAACGCCCATTTTTTTTCTTGACATGCCTTCCCGGCCCGCATGCGCCGCCTTTGAAGCTGACGGAGGGAGAGGGGGGCAAATCTACGCAATAGTCTCTTTGCTATGCATGTTTCATATATTGGAAGATAAATGTCATATATATATTTAAATATAATCCTGATTTATTCTTGTTTCGCACAATTCCCCTCCTCCAATAACGATAGTTCTCCAATTCTCGCCGCGATTGTAATTGCAATAAGTGTCATTCGACACGGTATAATAATGCTTCGACATTCAGGCTTCGGCGGCCACGTATTTCTCAAATTCAGCAACCGTGACAGACTTTTTCTTCAATGTAAAAGCATTTTCAAATGTCACAGTGTCGTCCGATGAATGACTTCCCGTATTTATTGTAGCTTAAAATCAATGAACCAGCGGAAAGAGGTTTTTAATAGAGGTTTTTATTGTACTTCGTCTCGCCTGTATTGTTGTTCAGTTAGAAACCATCATCGAGAACACCTGAATCTTCGTCATTCGAAGAGGGAGCAAATCTCCGAGTCTTCAATAATGCCCGCATCGGCCACAATACCGGCCTCATCATCACACAGACTCAATTCTCTGAACCACCGCCGGTAAACAGCAGCGAACCAATAAAAACAGGCAAAACACCTCAACAGATTTCCCCCCTTTCAAAAGTGAAATACAGCGCACCTGTATTTCGCAAAAGAAGAGACCGATCTCCCGTTTCCCCCTCCATTCCCCGAGGTTTCAAAATGCTCAGACTTCAAGGCGTCATCACCGCGCTCGCCACTCCTTTCCGCGCTTCCATGCTCGAACTCGACGAAGAGGCTTACGCAGAGCACATCAACAGTCAGATTGAATTCGGCGTCGGCGGCCTCTGCCCCATGGGAACCACGGGCGAGGCCGCAGCCATGAGTGCGGGTGAGCGCCGCCGCGCCGTGGAAATTGCCGTGCTCTGCGCCGACGGCGAGGTTCCCGTCATCGCGGGCGCGGGCAGCAATTCGACCGCCGCCGCCATCGACAACGTTGCCATGGTTCGCGACGCGGGCGCCGATGCCGCGCTCGTCGTCACGCCCTATTACAACAAGCCAACGCAGGCGGGCATTCTCGCCCATTACAGGGCCATCGCCGCCGCCCATCCCGGCTTCCCGCTCGTCGCCTACAACGTCCCGGGGCGCACGGGTGTGGACCTCTTGCCCGAGACGGTTCAGCGCCTCTGCGACATCCCCGAAATCGTCGGTCTCAAGGAAGCCACGGGGAACATCGCCCGCCTCACCGACATTCTTGCGCTCGTCGGCACAGAGCGCCTCAGCCTCCTTTCGGGCGACGATTTCACCGCCGCCGCCTTCTGCGCTCTGGGCGGTAGCGGCGTCATCAGCGTCTCGTCCAACCTCGTCCCCGCCCTCATGACCGAGATGATTCAGTGCGCCCGTGACTCGCAGATGCCCCGCGCTGCCGAGATTCAGACGAAGCTCGCCGCCCTCCACCGCGCGCTCTTCGCCGAGTCGAGTCCCATCCCAGTCAAGGCAGCGCTCGCGCTTCTCGGCCGCTATGGCCCCGACATGCGCCTGCCGCTCACGCCGATGTCCGATGCGAAGCGCCCGCTCCTCGAAAGCGCCATGAAAGAGCTCGGGCTCATCGGCGGGTGAGATTTCCTCAAAGCGCGGCCTTTCATTTTCACCTTCGACGCTCCAAAATCCGCTTCGCTTCCGGGCACCTGAAAATTTCCATCCCCTGTCGATCGGCCGTTGTCCCTGAAGGGGAAGTTGGAAAATTTTTCTGAAAAAAATAATTTTTTTCAGGTGGTCTGCCGTCTGCCGAAGCGGCTTTTTTATTTTCCCCTTTCCTCCAACCTCAAAAGGAACATCCAGTCATGTCCATCGTCCGTCCCTTTGCAGCCCTCCGTCCCCCGAAAGACAAAGTCTCCAGCGTCTGCTGCCCGCCGTATGACGTGGTGAACAGCGCCGAGGCCGCCCGCTACGCCGCAGGCAACGCGCTCTCGTTCTTCCACATCTCCCGCCCTGAAATTGACCTGCCCGGCGCCAACGAGCACGACGACGTCGTTTACGACCAGGCCCCCGCGAACCTCGAAAAATTCATCCGCGAGGGAACGCTCGTCCGCGACGCGAAGCCCTGCTTCTACTTCTACCGCCAGATCATGGACGGCCGCGCTCAGACGGGCCTCGTGGCGTGCGCCAGCGTGGACGAATACCAGCAGGCAAAAATCAAGAAGCACGAGCTCACGCGCGCCGACAAGGAAGACGACCGCACGCGCCACGTGGACGCTCTGGGCGGCAACGACGAGCCCGTGTTCTTCGTTTACAAGGCCAAAGACGCCATTGACGCCATCGCCGCGCGCATCGCCGCCACCGCTCCCGCCTACGACTTCACCAGCGAAGACGGCATTCAGCACACGCTGTGGGTTGTGAAGGACGACGCGGACATCGCGCTCATCGAGAAGGAGTTCGCGGCGATTGACGTCATGTACATCGCTGACGGCCACCACCGCTCCGCCGCCGCCAGCCGCGTCCGCGAGCTGAGGAAGGGCCGCCTCGGGCCCGCCTACAAGGGCGACGAGGAGTTCAACTTCTTTATGACCGTCATCTTCCCCCACAACCAGATGCGCATCATGGACTACAACCGCGTGGTCAAAGACCTGAAGGGCATGTCCAAGGAGCTGTTCCTCAGCGCCGTGGGCGAGAAATTCGACGTGAAGAAGGCCGCCGCCGGCGTGAAGAGCCCTTCGAAGACCCACGACTTCGGCATGTACCTGGACGGTGAGTGGTATGTGATGACCGCGAAGGAGGGCACGTTCGACGCGAAAGACCCGGTCGCGAGCCTCGACGTGGCCATTCTGCAGAACAACCTCCTCGCGCCGCTCCTCGGCATCGGCGACCCGCGCAAGGACAAGCGCATCGATTTCGTGGGCGGCATCCGCGGCATGGGCGAGCTGGAAAAGCGCGTCGATTCCGGGGAGTGCGCCGTGGCGTTTGCCATGTTCCCCACCCGCATCGAGGAGCTGATGGCCATCGCCGACGCGGGCAAGATCATGCCCCCCAAGTCCACGTGGTTTGAGCCCAAGCTCCGCAGCGGATTATTTTTGCATACGTTTTAATATAAATAATCAGCAAAACGTCTGATGCAGCAATCAATCACCTGCCCGGCACATTATTATATTAAATGTTCGGGCAGGTGATTTTGTATTCAATCCAACAGCCGAAAATGGCTCCGGCTGCTTTTTTTCAGGAGATAAAGCAATGCAGTGCGATGACTTGGTAGTAAAAGTATCCCGATGAGGTAAAATTTGTTTAGAGATTTTGCCAATTTTTATTGGCGCTGTTGTATTTTTGGGCTGCGGTTCAGAAAAAGGTGAGAAACCTGAGCCTGTCGATGACGATGCCGGTATTGTGGCCGATGCGGGCATGATTGAGGATTCGGGTATTTTTGATGACGCCTCTTCGGGTGACGAAGATTCAGGTGTTATCGAGGATGATGCCGGCCCGACGGACGATGCCGGTGAGACAGGGGGCGGCGAAGGTCTCCACGATGGCGGCGACGGAGAATGTGTCGCGATTGGAACCTGTTCCGAGAATTATCACGACGACGGCACGGGCGAATGCGTTGCCGAAGGCTGCGCTGAGAATTACCACGATAATGGTATTGGTGAATGTGTTGCCGAGGGGTGTGCAGAGAATTACCACGACGGCGGGGACGGAAAATGTGTCGCGGCCGGCACCTGCTCCGAAGGTTATCACAATGGCGGTGCGGGGGATTGTGTGGCGGTCGGCACCTGCTCAGATGGCTATGTGGCTGACGGCAATGGCGATTGTGCGCTTCAATTTGTTTCGATTCCCGCCGGTTCATTTACATTGAGCCACGCCACAGGAAGCCATTCATCGGGCGATACCGTGACATTGAATGCCTTTTTATTGAAGAAAACGCCTGTCACGGTTGCTGAATTTGAAAAATGTGTGGCCGCCGGAGCCTGCACGTCGGAACATTACAGAACTGCGGCGGATGTGGATGCTGCGTACTGCAATTACAATCGCGGCAATGCCTGGAAAAATCATCCGATGAATTGCATCGACATGTATGGTGCAAAAGAATACTGCGAATGGATTGGTGGGCTTGGGCGGCTGCCGACCGAAGAGGAATGGGAATATGCGGCGACGCATAATGGCACTAAGCATTTGAATACGGCATATCCGTGGGGGAACAATGCGCCGCAGCATTGTGTGACGGCGCAGTATTACGACTTCAGCACGAGCACGCATTGTCAGGGCAATTCTGCGGCGCCGATGACGAATGATGGTTATGAGGGCACGAGTGACGTTTCGCTGCATTCGCCTGCAGGTGACAGCCCTCTTGGTTTAGTAGATATGAGCGGGAATGTCTCTGAGTGGACAGCGTCGTTGTACACTAATGGTAGTTCAGACTATATCTTAAAGGGCGCTTCCTGGAACGGCGAGGTGGGCGAACTGGGCGTCACCTGGCGCTACTACACTAATCCCACGTACTGGACCAACAGCGTCGGATTTCGTTGTGCGGAGTAGGATTAAATAAGAATTAAATTTCAGCATATAACGACAGCCCTCCTCCGATACGCAAAACAAATGTATTGGGGGAGGGCTGGTTTATTTTGACTTAAATGTTCCTCTGGACCTTACGTCACAATCAGCTCGCGTCTGCGCAGAAGAAAATCGACGATATTGATGTGCGCGATGCCGCCGTGGCTCATGTCAATCCTGTCCAGCGAGAGGACATATTTCGGCGAGGCATCTGAAATCGGAGAAAAAGCGCCAAATTCACGCTCAATCGTGCTCTGACTGGCGAGCAGATAGGCCACCTGAATGAAACATTTCTTCCCGTCCTTGATGGCAATGAAATCAACCTCCGATTTATACGTCTTTCCTGTAAATACGGAATACCCGCGCATCCTCAATTCATTGAAAATGATATTTTCCAAAAAGAAGGTGTCTTCATAATTGATTGTATTTGTATTGATAATGCGGAATCCTGTATCGACGGCATAATACTTTTCGCGATTGCTCAGAGAAGCCCTGCCGCCCAGATTGTATCGACCGACGCCGTGCAGCAGAAAGGCTTTTTTCATTTTGTCGAGATAATTATAAATCGTTCTCGGCGAGACGTTTTTTTCTGAATTTTGCCGATAAAATGCGGCGACATTTTCCGCTGAAAATTCCTTTCCCGAATTAGCAAGAATATAAAGAGCAATATCTTTGAAGACGGCTTTATCGATTTTCGAGCCGCCCTGAATAATATCGCGGCTGATAATGCTTTCATACAGGCCGGAAAGATAATGCCTGACCGAGGTCTCGTCGGCAAAATCAAAGCGCAGGGGAAATCCGCCCCATTTGATGTAATCATAAATCAGCTCGTCGTGAAATTCCCTGCCGTTGAGCTCGAAATATTCTTTCATTTCCGAAAACGAAAATGGAAAAATCTCAAATTCAGCAGTTCTGCCCGTCAGCAGGGTTGCGAGCTCGCCGGAGAGCAGCGTGGAATTGCTGCCCGTGACGAAGAGCGAGGTATTGAGTGAGGCCCGAAACGACGAGAGCGCCCGCTCAAAACCTTCGACGTGCTGAATTTCATCCAGAAAAATATAATACTTTTTATCATCGTGAATACGACTTTTGATTTCACGATTGAGTTCGGACGCATTCTGGATGAATTCAAAGTCCATATCCTCCAGATTTAACGAAATAATGTGGTCGCGCCTCACCCCATTTTCAATCAGCTCATTGCGAATCGTTTCGAGCAGAATCGACTTTCCCGCGCGGCGGACGCCCGTCAGCACTTTAATCAAATCGACGTCATAATAGGGCCGAATCAGCCGCAGGTAATTTTCACGTTTGAGTTTCATGTGCGCCTCCGATGACCCCGCTTCCTGCCACTTTTTCGGAGTTTCTGCATGCTGTCTTTCGTAAAGTCAAAATTTTTTTAAGTTTCTGCAAGCTGTCTTGCGCGAATCGAAAATTTTTCGAAGTTTCTGAATGCTTTTTGCGGCTCAAAAGGGGAATCAGCCGCCTGGAATGCAATCCCGGGGAGAGAAGATACGGTGAAAATTTATTGATGGAGTAATAGAAAATAAAATCAGCCCTCATGCTTCTGGATATTTCCCCGGAGCAGCGCGGCGCTCAGCCGGTTCGGCACGCCCCGGGGCCCGCGCACGGCGAGAATGCCGTATTCATTTTTCAAAACATCAAATGTAAATGTGTCCGCCGGAAAGCGCCGCATCAGTTTGATTTTCATCAGCGCGGAAATTTTGAGGTTTTCGTCCTGATATTCAAAAGGAATATCCGTTTTCGTCACTTTACATTGATATAAAATCGCCGAAACCGGTGCGGCTACATACATAAAAACAATGTCGCCCGCCTGAATGCCCGCGCCCTGCTTCCAGTCGATTTCCTCCGCCGCGTCAAAGGCGTGTTCAATATCGTAATACTTCGGATTCGCCGGAATCAGCCATTCCTTTGGGGGGCGCACTCTGATTTTCTTCGTCCGCGATGCTGTAACAATAAAACTCTCATCAATGAATTGATATATTTCTTCCAGAGGAACCGTCCCGTCCAGCAGAATGGAAACCCAATTCCCCCGGCTGATGTGGTATCCGCGAAAATAACCCTCCCGCTCGACGAGCATGTCCGCGAGAAAAGGGCTGCCCACCTTGATATTGAGCACTTCCACCCGCGTTTTGCCATTCAGCCCCAGCTTTTCGCGGGAAATATCCATAATAATGCCGTACCATTTCTTATTATCCGCGTGGCGCAGGACGGCATAATGGGGAAACCGCAGCCAGAGATATTCCGGCTCGGTCTGATATTTATCTTTGACGTATTGGTAAATGTCGGCGCGGAGGGAGGGGGGCATGAATAACTCCAGTTCACAATACAGATTCAGATAGTTTCGCCTTTGAAAATGTATTGTTTCAATCAATCCGCTCCATCACCGCCCCGAAAAAGCCGTCGCAGCCGTCTTTATGGGGCAGGGTGCGGAGAAAGCCGCCGCGGACGAGCGGAGAGGCGGCCTCGGGCAGGCAGCCTGCGGCGTCCAGCAGGCGGAAGTCGGGATGGGCGGAAAGAAAGCTCTGCACCACGTCTTCGTCTTCGGCCTTCAGCACGCTGCACGTGGCATAGACCAGCCTGCCGCCGGGCCGGACGAGGGCGCTGTGACGGCTGAGAATGTCTGCTTGGCGGCGGGCAAAGTCGGCAATCATATCCGGCGCCTCGAAGCGGCTTTTGGCGTCTGGGCTGCGGCGCAGGACGCCCGTCCCGGAGCAGGGCGCGTCGATGAGCACGCATCCGCATCTGCCCCGGAGCTTCGGCGCGTCGCGGGCGGCGTCGAATTCTTCGGGAATGACCTGGGTGCGGATGAGCGCGTTCGGCGCGGCGCGGACGCGGCGACGGGCGAGATTTTTCAGGCGGCCCGCGTTGGCGTCCAGCGCCCAGAGTTCACCGCGGCCCTCCATCTGGGCGGCCAGCGCGAGCGTCTTTCCGCCCGCGCCTGCACAGGTGTCCGCCACGATTTCTCCGGGTTTGGCGCCGGCCAGAAGTGCCAAAAGCTGGCTGCCCTCATCCTGAATTTCAAAGAGACCGTCGTCGAATTCGCGGAGGTCGGTGAGACGGGGAAAGCCCCGCGCGGTCAGGCCGCAGGGCGCGCGCAGAGTGGGAGTCGTCTCGACGCCGCTCCGCCGCAGGCGCTTTCGCAGTTCGTCCCGGGTGATTTTGAGCGCGTTGGCGCGAATCGAGAGCGGCGCACGTTCAAGGAGCGAGAACGTGAAGCCCAGCGCGTCGGTTTCGCCCAGATCGCTGACGAGGCGTTCGGCCAAACCGTCGGGAATCGAGCCGATGATGGCCACCCGCTGAGTCACGGGCAGGCTCTCGCCGGGAAAAGAGGCATTCAGCCGTCTCAGAAAGCCCGCCCACGGGCCGCGCATGCCGTGGCGCTCGATGATTTCCTCCGCCGTCCCCTCGCCCTGGAGAATTTTCAGCGCCGCGTAGCGTGCCGCGAAGAGAGCGCGGGACTGCTGAGGGAGGGCCATCTGCATCTTTGAATCTTGAGGTACGCCCTCCAGTCCCAGGGCGAAGTCGATGAGGCGCTCGCGGCGCAGAAGCGTGAACAGGTCTTCGCCCACGGCGCGCCGCTCGGCGCTGAAGAGATTTTTTTCGCGCTTTAAGAGCCGGCTGAGCGCCAGGTCGGCCAGCTCATGGTCGAGGCGCACGGCGGCACAGAGCTCCAGAACGGCGGCGCGGACGAGGTGTTCCCTCAGCGGCCGGGAGGATTTGGGGCTCTCGCGGCGCCACAGGTCGTTCGTCTGCGGATTTCTGCCCTGCATCTCACTCCCCCAGTTTCGTGCCCGGGGCCACGGGATGGCCCTTCAGAAAGTCGGCGGCAGACATGGGCTTGCCGCCCTCGATCTGCACCCGCGTGCAGGAGAGAACGCCTTCTCCCGCGGCGACGCGGATGCCGTCCTTGTCCGCGGAGAGGACTTCGCCCGCTTTCGCCTGTCCAATGCCCGCGTCCGGGAGCGCTGCGGCCTCGAGAATTTTGAAGTTTTTGCCGTCGAGCTTCGTGAAGGCGCCGGGCCATGGCGTGAAGGCGCGAAGGCGCGCCTCAATGACGGATGCGGGCCGCGCAAAGTCGATCTCGCCGTCCTGCTTTTTGATGATCGGCGCCCAGGTGGCCTGACTTTCATCCTGCGCGGTCAGCGGCAGCGCTCCCTCGAGGAAGGGAACGAGGAAGTCGCGGAGGAGATCCGCGCCCAGAACGGCCAGCTTGTCGGTGAGCGAGCTGCCGGTCTCATCGCCGGCGACGGGAATGGCGCGCCGGACGAAAAACGGGCCGGTATCGAGCCCCGCTTCCATCTTCATCAGACTGACCCCCGCCTCCTTTTCGCCGTTGGCGATCGCCCACTGAATCGGCGCGGCGCCCCGGTAGCGCGGCAGGAGCGAGGCGTGAACGTTGACGCAGCCAAAGCGCGGCGCGTCGAGGAGCGCCTGCGGCAGGATTTTTCCGTAGGCGGCCACCACGGCCACGTCGGCGCCAAGATCCCGGAACAGTTCCGGAAGATTGCTGTCCTTCACTTTGGGCGGCTGCTCGACGCGGATGCCGCTCTCCAGAGCGCGGACTTTCACGGGCGGCGGCGTGAGAAGGCCCTTCCTGCCCACGGGCTTGTCCGGCTGCGTGACCACCAGCACGACCTCGCCGATTTTCAGGCAGGCATTCAGTGCGGGAACGGCAAACTGCGGTGTGCCCATGAAGACGATGCGGGGACGGCTGCTGGTCATTGAAAAACCTCCTGAATGCTTCCTGTGCGGCGCAGCGTTTCGGAAAGGGCCGTCCAGGAAAAAAAGGGGGGCGCCCATACAACAAGGGGCTTCACCGCGAAGCCGCCATTTGGCGGTGCGCTGACCTTCTCAGGCGCGGTGCGTGTCCTTCCTGGGCTCCCTGAGCGTGGCCAGCGTGGCGCCCCAGCCGCCGCCGTCTTCCCCGGCCAGACGAAAACTCTCCACCAGCGGATGGCGCCGAAGGAGCGCGTGAACCCGCGTGCGCAGGACGCCGGTTCCCTTGCCGTGAATGATGCGGACGTGAAGGAGGCCGTGCCGGGCGCATTCAGCGAGCCATTCGTCGAGAAGCGACGGCACGTCTTTGGGGCGGAAGGTGTGCAGGTCGAGGACGCCGTCGAGCGGCAGTTCCAGAGGCGCGTCAGGTGTGTCCTCAACAGTGTCTTCGCCGGTGTCCGCATCCGTTTCAGGGGCGTCTTCCGGGGATTGGGCGTGGAGCCGGCCGCGAAGCAGGTTCAGCCATCGGACAAAGAAAGGGGCGTTCATGGCGGGTTGAAAAATGCGCCGGGACAAAGGGCTTGCCGCCGGGGGGACAAATGTCGGAAGGCGCCGCGCTTCGGGATTCCCCGGCGCGTGCCGGGAGGCGGGATTGAACGGCATGCCGATGGCGCGGCGAGGAATTTGGAGGACAGCGGGCAGGAGAACTGGCCCGGATGTGCCCGGCGGCAGCCGCCCGCTGTTCGCCCTGGGAGCTGTGCTTTGGCTCTCGGCCGCCTGCGCCGGTTCTTCGGCCGCTGTCAGAGGCGAGGACGGCGCCACTCCGGCTCACGAGGAGAATGAGGCCCGGTCTTCTCAGCCGACGCACATCGCGCCGATGTCCGCCGGCGGCATGTTTGTCAAAGCGGATGTGACCGCGCCGGGAGGGGAGAGCGCGCCTGAGCCGCAGAAGAAGAAGGCTGCTGCTGACGGTGATTCTTCTGCCTCCGGCTTCTTTATCGACCGGCCCCTGTCCGAGTCCGCGCTCCATGCGCCGCCCGTGAAGAGTCCGGCGGGAGAGGGGACTTCGCCTGCGGCGTCGTTTCCGGCGCTCCTTGCCGCGCTTCGCGCCCGGACTTCTTCTGATTCGCCCATGCCTGAGGAGGCGCTGTCCGCGTGGAGCACCTTTCTGGGAGAGGCGGATGAGATGCTGAAAATTCCTCCGGCGCGGTCGAATTCCGCGGCGCTGACCGCTCTGGCCGCCGCGCTCGAAGGCACGCTGGAGCTGGATGAAGCGCACTACCGCTCGATGCCGCCCTGGCTGGCTGTGGCGGTGCAGGCGCGCCTTCTGGGCATCGCGCGCAAGCAGGAGGACAAGGCCCGGATTCTCGAAGCGGAGGCGCACGCGGCGGCGCGCCGCCGTGGAAATTCCAGGCCCGGCAGCGGCTGGCAGTGGCCCATCCGCCATCCGGTCATCACCTCTGATTTCGGCGTCCGCGAGGACCCCTTCACGGGCAAAAAGCGCATGCACAACGGCGTGGACATTCGCGCGCGCACGCCGGAGCGCGTCGAGGCCATGGCGCCGGGTACCGTCACCCGGTCCGGCGAAAACGGCGGGCACGGCATCAGCGTCGAGGTCCTGCACGAGGGCGGCTTCACCAGCGTTTACAGCCATCTGTCGCTGGCGCTCGTTCTTCCGGGCGATCAGGTGTCCAAAGGCGACGCCGTGGGCATCACCGGTGAGACGGGGCGCTGCACCGGCCCGCATCTGCACTTTGAAATTTGGCGGGGCGAGACGCCCGTGAACCCGGTGAAGTTTCTCAAAGATGAGCCGGCGGCCTTTGGCTGCGAGGAAGTCACTACAAAGGAAGGCTTCTGGCGCACCTGCGGCGGCGGAGCTGTGGAATAGAGGCGCGCGCAGTTCGGAAATGACCTGGCCGCGCTGAACCGATCAGGCCTTCCCCAGCGCGACGCAGACGTTGCTGCCGCCGAAGGCGAAGGAGTTGCTCAGCACCACGTTCACTTCCCGCCGCAGAACTTCCGTCGGGATGTTGAGCTCGAAGGCCGGATCGATGGGCTCTGAGCGGAGCGCCATGGGCACGAGGCCGCGCTGAATGCAGGCGATGGCAAAGACGGCCTCGCTGGCGCCGCCCGCGCCCAGCATGTGACCCGTATAGGCCTTGGTGGAGACCACGGGAACGCTGCTGCCCAGAAGCGCCTGAATGGCTTTGCCCTCCACTTCGTCGTTGGCCTTTGTGCCCGTGCCGTGGGCGTTCACGTGGTCCACGTCAGACGGAGAAAGCCCCGCCTGATCCAGCGCCTCTTTCATGGCGGCCAGCGCGCCGATCCCTTCAGGATGCGGATGGCTCATGTGCCAGGCATCCGAGGTTTCGCCGACGCCCAGCAGGCGTGCCAGAGCATCGGCGCCGCTCGAAATTTCGCGTTCTACGAGGAGGAGTGCCGCGCCTTCGCCGATGTTGAGGCCGTTTCGCTGAGCGGAAAAAGGCCGGCACAGCTCGGGGGAGACCACTTCGAGGCTGCCGAAGCCGCGCAGAGTCGTCTGGCACAGGGAGTCGCTGCCGCCCGCGAGAACAGCGTCGCAGAGTCCGCTGCGAATCAGCCTCTGGGCGCAGCCGAGCACCTTGCCGCTGGAGGAGCAGGCGGTGGAGACGGCGTAGGCAGGCCCGTCGATGCCCAGCCGGCGCCGGGCAAATTCCACGAGCCCGCCGAAAGCGTGCTGCCGCTCAAAGTCGAAGCTCTCCGGCACGCTGCCCGCCGTTTTCCACGCCTCAAAGGCGCCCTCGGTCTCGGCAATGCCGCCGGTGCTGGTGCCCAGAACGAGTCCCACGCGGCGGCTTCCCCAGGTGCGGATGGCCCGCGCAGCGCTTTCAGCCATTTCATCCAGCGTGCGCGCGAGCAGTCTGGCCGCCCGGCTGTCGAAGGCTTTTTCGGCCTCGGGCAGCGGCGCGAGCCCGCCTTTTGCCTCACCGGCATACGTGCTGAACGGCAGCGGCCAGCGGCAGGGCGTGAGCCCGCAGTTTCCGGCGAAGAGATTGTCCAGAACTTCGGCCGTGCAGGCGCCGAGGCAGTTGGTCAGGGCGTATGCCGTGATGGGAAGGGAAGAATGGCTGTCCGTGGTCATGGTCTGCGTCTTTCTGCCAAAGGAGAGAGCAGGCCGCGGTGCTGTGTCCGCGGCCGGTGAAGCGTGCGCGGCGCCCGTCAGCTTTCCGGTGCGGGTGTTTGACTGTCGTTCGGAACGTTCGGCGCGGGGGTATTGCCCGTCGCCTGCGCCTGGTTCTGTCCCTGTCCGGGCAGCTGAACCCAGATGAAGCCGGTGTCCTCCGCTCTGCGGAATTTTTCCCGCTTGAACATCTGGCGCCCTCTGGAGCCGCGGGCCGCGAGCCTTCCCATGGGAATCTCCACGCGCTTGCCCTTGAGGGTCTCCACCGCCACCGTCTGCTCGCGGTCGCTGGTGCAGTTGAAGGCAATGACCCTGTCGCCCTCGGACAGCTTGATGACCGCCACGCCCTTGCCCGCGCCGGACAGCTCGTTCACGTCCTCGGCCTTGCAGGTGGCGCAGTAGGTGTCCTGCGTGACGGCGGTGATGAGGTCGCGCTCGGTGGCCGGCACCACGCCCAGAATCGGATTTTCCCTGCCGTTCTTGGCGAACATGCGGCCCGTGCGCGTGGAGACCTCGCTGTGGGCGGCCATCGAGAACCTGAATCCCAGCCCCTTTTCGGTGAGGGCAAAGAGCTTGTCCGGGACGTTCAGTCGGCTGTCCAGCGAGTAGGCAGCCACCACTTTTTCGCCGTCATCGAATTTGAAGAGCTTCTGAATCGGGTCGCCGTAGCCGGTGGACGCCGGGATGTCGTGGAAGCGGGCCACGTAGCAGACGCCGAAATTGGTGAAGAAGGCGATGTTGGATTTCAGCGAGCCGGCGAGGACGAACTGCACGCTGTCGCCCTCTCTGACGCGGGTCGAGGCGGGGTCTTTGATTTCGCGCAGGCGCTTCATCCAGCCGTCCCGCGTCACCACCACGTTGGCGTCCTCGTCGCTGAGGAAGGTCTCCTCGCTGACGGCCACTTCTTCCGCGGGCCCGCCGATGCGAGTGCGCCGCCTGTCGCCGTATTTCTTTTTCAGCTCCAGCAGTTCCGACTTCACCAGCTCCCAGACGCTCCCGTCCGCGGAGAGAATCGAGGTGAGCCGCGCTTCTTCGGCGCGCTTCTGCTTCCGCTCCTCCTCGATGAGCCGGATTTCCAGCCGGGCCAGCTTGTAGAGCTTCATCTCCAGAATCGCGTCCACCTGCTCCTCGGAGAGTTTGAAGCGCTTCATCAGCTTCTGCGCGGCGTCGGCCTTGCCCTCCGATCTGCGGATGATGGCGATGATTTCGTCGAGGGCGTCGTAAACCATGCACAGGCCGTCGAGGACGTGCAGGCGGGCCTTCAGCTCCTCCAGCTCGTGGGCGAGGCGTCTTTTGACCACGCCGAAGCGGAACGAGAGGAAGTGCCCCAGCATGTCTTTGAGTCCCAGGCGCTTGGGCTCGCAGCTGTCGCTGCCCTCGATGGGGACGAGGCACGTCATATTGACGTTGAAGTTCGTCTGCAGGGACGTGTGCTTGAACAGGTAGGCCATCACCTGCTCGGGGTCGGCGTCCTTCTTCATCTCCAGGACCACCCGAACCGCGTCGGTCGATTCGTCCCGCACAAAGACGAGCGGCGGCAGCTTGCGTTCGCTGATGAGCGCGCCGATTTCCGCCACCATCTTCGACTTGTTCACGCCGTAGGGGACGGAGGTGATGACCACAATCTGGCTGCTGCGCCGCATCTCCTCCCGCCGCCATTCGCCGCGAAGGAAAATGGGCCCCTGGCCCGTCTCGTAGATTTTCAGCAGCTCCTCGCGCGTGTTGAGAATCAGGCCGTCGGTGGGGAAGTCGGGGCCCTTCACCCAGCGCATCAGTTCGGCGAGCGAGGCGTCCGGCTTGTCGATGAGGTGGGTGAGCGCGCCCAAAAGCTCACTTAAGTTGTGCGGCGGGATGTTGGTGGCCATGCCAACGGCGATGCCCATGGCGCCGTTCATCAAAAGCTGCGGCAGGCGGGTGGGCAGAACCGCGGGCTCAAAGCAGGTGCCGTCGTAGTTGGGCCGGTAGTCCACCGTCTTCTGCGGGAGCTCGTGCAGGAGCTCCTCGGAAATCTCCGTCAGCCTGCACTCGGTGTAGCGCATGGCCGCCGGGGGGTCGTCGTCCATGGAGCCGAAGTTCCCGTGGCCGGCGACGAGCGGGTAGCGGAGCGAGAAGTCCTGCGCCAGGCGCACCAGCGCCTCGTAAATCGAGGAGTCGCCGTGCGGGTGGTAGCGGCCCATGATGGCGCCCACGACGTTGGCGCACTTCCGGAACTTGGCGTCATGGGTCAGATGCAGGTCGTGGTAGGTTCCAAAAAGGATGCGCCGCTGGACGGGCTTCATGCCGTCGCGGACATCAGGGAGCGCCCGGGCCGTGATGACCGAGATGGCGTAGTTCAGATAGCGCCGCTGTGCCTCGTCGCTGAGGCTGGCCGTGATTTCGCCGCCTCCGCCGCCAAAGCCGCTCCCGAACACGCCGCTTCCGTCGTCGCTGTCCGCGGATTTTCGGGGGTGAACCGTGGGCTCAAGGCTGCTGGAAAACATGGAAAGCTGATCGTCTGGCATCTGTCGCTGTGCCTCTTCGTCTGTTGTCTGGCGGCCGGCGCGCCCGGGACCGCTCCGAAAAAAGAAAAGCCCGCTCAGCGGGCAGATGGAAAAGCCGAAGAATTTTGCGGGGAGGACGCTCCCGGGATTTTTCCCGGACGGCAGGGACTGCACCTCTGGAAGTGAGATCCGGGCGCCGAAAGCGCGGCGCACAGTCCGCAGCCGAAACACTGCCCCTTTTGAAGTCCGGCGCTTCCCCAACCGGCATTTTCCAAAGAGTCCCCGCAACACCGGGGAGCTCAAAAAGCAGGCGGCCTCAAGGGGAGTGCGGGCCGGAATGTCAATCAGGAACCGCGGAATCGTCTCCCGCGGATCAGTGAGATTCCCCGCTTCTGCCGATTCACTCCGTGCGCCCGGCGGACAGGTGCTCGCCCGCCCACAGCGTCAGGTGCCGCTCAGCCAGCAGCCGGAAGAAATCATCCTGACGCCGAAGCATCTCGTAGATGACCGTCTGCGCCTTGGCCTCGAAGCCGCGGAATTTCATCTGGCCGGCCCTGCGGAAAATCAGCGCGTCTCCCATGGCGCCGCTGAGGGGAAGGCTGACGGTCAGATCGAGTTCGGCCGTGGGAAAGAAAAAGCGGCTGCGGATTTCCGCGTCCAGCGACTCGACGGGGACGACCTTGCGGAACCAGTGGCGCGTGGCGGCGGTGGCCGAGAGATAGGCCTGGAGCGCTTCGCCGGAGAGCGCCTCGCCCACGTTGTAGATGTCGTTGAGGATGCTGAGCGATTCGGGAAGGCGGCCGTCACCCTGACCCATGGCCCGGGCAAGTTCGCGCAGCACCAGCTGGCCGGCGCCCTGAGCGGCGCTCCTCGCGGCGGTGGCGTCCTTGCCCCTGATGGCCCGAAGCATCAGTTCGCTGAGTTCGGGCGGCATGGTCATCCGTAGCTCAGGCGCCAGAAGAACGCGGAAGGGACAGGTGATGGAAGAGTTCCCGCGCAGCCGCCGCTCCCTCGAAAGCTGCGCTTCCAGACGCTCCCTCAGATGGCCGCTGCGGGACGTGCCGCGGGCCGCCTCGTTGATTTTCTCGGCGATGGCGACGCGGATGCTGCCAAAGGCGGGCGAATCGAGCGCGACGGTCTCGGCGGCGGCCCCGTAGCCAATGAAGAGGCCCACATCGAGGGCCATGTCCTGCTCCTCCGCCTCCAGCGCTTTGAGCCGCACCCGCGCCAGCTCCTTTTCTTCCTCCATCTGCCGCCGGAGCTCGGTGAGAACCATCTTCTCCTCGCCGCAGAGGAGCTCTCCCAGACGCGCGTCCCGCTGATCAGGCTTCAGCGCACTCAGCTGGCGGGCAGAATCGCGGTTTTGTCTCTCCAGAACTTCGCGGGCCTGGAGAGAGAAGTGCAGCGCGTCCGTGTCGCCGCTCTTTCGCTGCTGGGCAATCTGCGCCTCCACCATCTTCATGTTGGCGTTCAGCCGCGCCTCCCAGAGCTTTTCCTTGTCGGCCATGGACAGATGCGCGCAGGCGTCGATGCGGGCGGCCATGGAGGCGGCCTCGTTTTCCAGCTCGATCAGCCGCTGTTTCAGAAGCGATTCGACTTCCTGCCGCTTGAGATTCTGGGCGCTGCCGCTGCGCGCGAGCCGCCGCTGGAGCTTCTCTCCATAGGTCCGGCAGATGTGCCAGATCTCCTGGGCCAGAGCGACCAGCGCCGTGATGTCGCCGGAAAAGACGGCGGCGTCTCCCGGGAGATTTTGCAGGGAAAGGCGGGGCTTGCCGCCGTCGTCCGCGCGCCCGCAGCGGGCCGCTGCGTCGAGGATGGGCTCGTAAAATTCCGTCCGCAGAAAATCGGCCATGACGATTTCTTTGGCCCGGTAGGTCCGCTGGGTGAAGCCTTTGAGGTCCACGAACAGGTGCCCGCTCTCACGGACGCTGAGGGCGCACAGCGTCGGGTGACGGTCGGCAGACAGCCGGTAGAGCCGCCCCTGGAGATACGCCTCCTGAAGCTCATCGGCCGTGGCCTGCCCCGAGCGCTGATCGCGCAGCATGCCGCGGGCTTTGAGGAGCGTGTGGGCCGTGACCTGGTCCAGCGCCCAGCAGAAAAAGGCGTTGGCCACGGCGCGGATGCGGAGGCGCGCGTCGGTGCCCTTGCGCAGAAGTTCCAGCAGGCGAAGCGTGGACCCGGAAGCATCCGGCTCCAGATGGCGCATCTCGGAATAGCGTCGGAGGGGCGCTTCCAGAACCTTCGGCGAGGTGATGATTTTGAACAGCCCTGCGTCGCTCCTCAGGTTTTGCAGAATGGGCTGCAGGACGAAGTCATCGGCCTCGCGGTTGGCGTCCAGCCAGACGAAGAGAGCCTGCCTGAGGTCGCGAATCGCTCCCGCCTGCGCCGCCATGTCCATGAGGTCCGGCTGAGTCAGAATTTCACGCTCCAGCAGCTCCGCGGCGCGGAAGGGTGAGGGCTCGCCGTCGAGAAGCGCGAACCACAGGCGTTCCAGCTCGCTGACGATGCCCGGCGCCAGCCCCCAGGGATTGATGTCGTCCTGGAGGGCGCTCCTGGGAATGGAGCAGAAGGCCAGCGGCGTCAGGCCCGCCGTCAGCGCGCGCCGGTAGCTTTGAGCGCTGAAGTTGAAGTTCTGCGACGTGAGCGTGCTGAGAACGGGAAGGATGGCCGCCTGCGCCAGAGCAAAGACGGCAAAGCCGATGGCCTTTTCCAGCTTTTCCCAGGGCAGCGTGCGGGACACCAGAGGCTTGGCCCTGCTCTTGGCCGCCTCCGCGGCGTCCAGCGTTGCCGTCCACGCGAGATGCGTGAGGGGCGTCCTCGCCTGGCGCCTGACATCTTCCGCAAAAGTCTTGGCATAGAGGGCCGTCAGCGACCGAAGCAGGGCGCCTCCTCCGCAGGTTGAAAGCCAGGCGGACATGACCCCGGCATCGAGGAGCGGGTCGAAGCGGATGGCGCGGACAGCCGCGTTCAGGGCGCAGGCGTCGCCGGCAAACGGGCTGAGCGAATAGTGAGGAGCCCCCAGAAAAGGCATTCCCTGGCCGCCGACGGCCGACGAGGGCGACTGAGCGAGAAGCGCCTCGCGCCGGCGGAGCAGAAGGAAGGCAAGTCCGTCCACCGCGCCGTCCAGCGTTTCGGCGAAGAGGTCATCAAAGGCGTAGGGAACGATGGTCGATGCGGATGACTCGCCGAGGCGGAAGGGGAGCCTTTCAAACAAGGGCTCCAGAAAGTCGGCCGGCGCGAAGCGGGGGTCAGCAGCAATGTCGCGGTAGTCGGCGGTGCGCCGGGCTCCGTAGTCCCAGTTGGTGGCGGAAAAGCTCATGTCAGTCGTTGTGGCCCGTTTCTGTTTCCGGAGAGGCGGAATTTTCCTGAGCGGCGGATGAGGCGCAGTCGTCCTGGATTCCGGACCGCAGACAGGGCTGTTTCGGGGCAAGTCCCAGCGCCCAGACCAGGCAGAAGGCCAGATGAACGCCGGTGTGATACGGCAGGTAGTGGACGACGCCGGCGGCATGGAAGCCGATCCAGGCCAGCAGCGCCGCCGTGGCGGCCGGATTTCCCGCCCGATGTTTTTCGAGAAGCGCCGCGAACAGCGAGAAGTGCATCAGGGCAAAGAGAATCAGCCCGATGAGTCCGGTCTCGGCAAAGACGGTCAGGAGCAGGTTGTGGCCGTCGAGCGTGATGAGCCGCTTGTTGAGGTAGTGGGCCCGCTCCGCCAGCGCCCTGTTGAAGGGGATGCTGCCCGCTGCCTTGCCGCCGTCTTTGGGCGGTTCGATGCGGCGCAGGACAGCCTGCTGAAAATTGCCGAAGCCGACGCCCGTCACCGGGTGTTCCTTCGCCAGAGTGACGGCCGCCATCCAGGAAAACTGCCGGTCATGCCCGATGCCGGTCCGGGAAAGCACGGCAAAGCGCTGCTGCCACGCGGGCGAGACGGCGATGACGCAGGAAACGGCCAGCACCACAGCCGCGAGAATCGGCAGCGCTTTTTTCCCGAGGGCCAAGACAAGGGCGAAGGCTGCCATGAGGACGAGTCCGCCCAGCGCCGCGCGGGCATAGGTCATGGCCACCATCACCGCGAAGAGGACCGTGAAGAGAATGCCCGCAGCCCGTGCGCGCCTGTGGCCGGGCAATGTGGTGGTGGCGAGTTTCAGAGGCACGCCGAAGAACGCCAGGGCGTGATGGGCCAGCTTGAGCCGGTGGTAGTAGAGCCCGAGTCCCGCGTGGCGGACGCTTTCTCCGGGGGCGGCAAAGTTTTCCCTGAGGCGGGCGGGATCGGCCTTGATGCTGGTCAGAGAGAGCAGCCATTCGGGCCAGAGTCCGAAGTGCTGGAGAACTGCCGCCAGTGAATGGCCCAGCCAGCCGCAGGCGGCGACGGCGGCGACGGCGCGCCAGGGAACGCAGATCTGGACGACGCACGCGAGAACCGCCAGCGCTCCCGTGTCCGACAGCTGTCCGTAGCGGCGGGCGGGCGGAAAGACGGGGTGGATGCCCAGCGCCTGCACCACGAAGGGAGAGGCGGCCTGCCACAGGGCGAGCATCAGCGCGAAGAGAATCACGCGGCGGACCTGGGTGGGGAAACGAGGACCGCTCCGGCAGCTGAGGAGGGACAGCAGAATCGCCATGCCTGTGGCCACCTGAGAGACGACTTCGGCGAACAGCGCACCGATGGTCCAGACGATGACGGTAGCCGCCGCTGCCCGCTTCATCCACAGGGGATAGTCCGGGGACGCCGGGACCGGGGATGGAGCCGCGGCAGGTGAGGGCGCCGCCATGGAGGTGGGTGCGTTCTGGGATTCCACGTGATGCGATTCCTTAGGCATTTCGGAAACGCCGGGTTTCGGACGCCGCTTCCCATCCGGGTCAGGGGCCAGAGGGCGTGTCTTCTCGTCCCGTCAAAAAAAGCGCGCCTTCTACCTGTGCCAAATGGACCGCGGCAAGGATGCTTTTCCCGAGGTGCCGGAGGCAGTCAGCCAGTCAGTCAGACGCACTGACCGATGTTTTTGCGGACAGGAGATTTAACCCCCGGGCCATCTGCGTGTCAGGGGCCGCTTTTCTGGAGCCCCTCAACGCAGAACACCGGATGCCCATGACCCAGCCGCCGTCAGACAAAGAGCTTTCGCACAGTGCCGATGGCGCCGTGGGCGACGGCGCTCTGATTGCCGCCCACAACGCGGGGGACCCTGCGGCATTCGCCAAAATCGTCCGCCGCTATCAGAGCCCCGTCTATCGGATGGCCCTGCGCTGGTCCCGGGACCCGGATGAGGCCGATGAAGTGGTGCAGAAAACCTTCCTGAGGCTCCTGAATCACATCGGCGGCTTTCAGGGGAACCAGCTCAAAAGCTACCTTTTCAGAATCACCGCCAACCTCTGCAAAAATCATCTGCGGGACAGAGCGCGTCTGGTGCTGGGGCTGCCCCGGGAACTCGTGGCCATGCCGAATGACGGTGCCGTGGAATACGAGGAGGAGCGGGCCATTCTTCGGCGCCTGATGGGCCGGCTTCCCAGACGGCAGCGGCAGGTGGTGTCGCTGCGGATTGACGGGGATCTGTCCTTTACCGAGGTCGCGTCCATCCTCGGCATCACGGAGAACAGCGCGAAGGTGAATTTTCATCACGCGCTCAAGCATCTGCGCCTGCTGATGGCGCAGGATGAGATGCAGCTGACTCAGAAGAACGGCAGTGACGGACAGGGCGGGGATGGCGCCCTGGTCGATTCTGAATGAATTCTGACGAGGCGCGTTCGCGCCAGCGGGGATGAGACCATGACGGACAAAATGACCTGCGAAGAGTTCTGGCAGAAAGCGATGGCGTCAGACGGCGGCATGCGGGACGCGGCGATGCAGAGGCATCTGGAGACCTGCGCCGAGTGTCAGGCCGAGATGAAAGTGCTGACGCTTCTGGAGGCGACCCGCAGGGAGCCCAGTCAGGCGCAGCTGGAGGCGCTGGAGCGGCGCGTCGGCAAGGCTTGTGAAGCGCGCCGGACACAGAGCTTCGACTGGCATGCGGGGCTGTGGGTTCCTCTGGCCGCGGCGGCTGCCTGCGGAGCGCTGGTGTTTCTAGGAATCTGGGCCGCGAACGTGCCGCCTCCCGCCGATGGCATCGCGATGGACGCCGGCGCGCAGATTTTTGTGAGCGGTCCGCCCGCGCCGATGGGGAAAACGGCGTCTGTCATGGCGCACACCCGCCGCGCGGCCGAACCGCAGCCTCAGGGATGGCTCGGCGATGACGGCGTCGCCGAAGGGTTCTTCTCGATGGATGAGGACGAGAGCCGCCTGCCCGGCAATTCGATGACTCATTCGATGGCTCAGTTTGAGGAGTTCTTCGATCTGGGCGGGTGAGCAAAAGCAGGAAAGCGCGCACTGTTTCAGGCGCCAAAAATGACAGCGCCCCTCCGGAACAGCTCTCCGGAGGGGCGTTTTGTTTTGCTGAAAGGGAGATGTGAGGCGTGTCCGGCCGTTTGTCAGACCGCGGGAGACGCCGGTGCGGGAGGCTCAGCTGCCGTTTCTGCCGCATTGCCCGCGGAGGCCGCCGCCGCGCCCGATTCCGCCTGCCCCTTGTTGAACAGCTCTTTGAACCGGTCGGACAGGCCGCAGAGCTTGCCGTACAGGTCAACGCTCAGCTCGGTGTTGGGCGCCAGCTCGAGAAACTTCGTCATCATCGAGACCATGACCCAGCTGTCGAGGAAGGCGTTCTTCACGGCGCGGGCCGCGGAGAAGGCGATGATGAAGGCGAAGAAGCCGCCGGCTCCGTGGATGCCGAAGATTTTGACGAGGATGCCCAGCGGCACGGCGACAATCAGGGTGATGGCGGCCACGCCCACGAGGGCAATCGCGACGGTCTTGGCGGCAGCCTTCAGAAGCTCCTTCCAGTTCTGGAAGTAGATGACCACGCCGTCGGCGGCGCTTTTGAAGGGCGACTGCTCCTTGTGGAGGAACGACCAGCCCAGACAGCACTCGTCCACGTAGCCCAGTGCAACGTCCAGATAGAACTTCACCAGCTGCTCCACCTTGTTGAAGCCGGGAAGCCTGTCCAGCATCAGCAGGTGCGCCACGTTGCCGAAGGTGCGTCCCAGCTGCTTCACCGCCCCGCTCACGAGCTTGTCCAGAGCGAAATAGACGTTGGCCTCGGCGAAGCGCTCTTTGACCATGTTCTTGCCGAAATTGATTTGATCGTCGGGAACCTGGCCCGTGGTCATCGCCTGCGCGACGACGGCCACGTGGCCCGCCTTCACGAGGTAGCCCAGGTAGTGGCGCAGGAAGAAGTTCACCGCCTCTGTGCCGCCAATCCACACGGAATAGCCCACGAGAAGGACGAAGCCGTTGCCGTTGAAGAGCCAGCCGAAGAACAGACACAGGGCGCCGAGCGCGATGCAGATGGCGGTGGCAGCAAGGCCCAGAAGCAGCTTCATCCATACGAAGGGCAGCGTTTTTACGAAGACATCTTTGGCAGTCAGCATCGGGTTTTTCTCCTGCGGGGAATGGCCCGCGAAGGTCGGCTCGGGCGGGAACTCCCTCAAACAAAGGCGCGCCACTTCCTGAGCCGGAAAGCGGCGCGGCCTCTAGGTTAGTCGGCTTTGGAATGGCAACAGAACGCCCCAGCCGGCAGGCGGTCAGCGGCAGAGGGGGATGTTTTTCAGGGCGGCCTCGTTCTCGGTCATGGCGGCCTCGTCCACGGGTGCGCAGCCGTCATTCGAGAGGACATAGTCATCATCGGCCACTTCGAGATTCCTCGCCGGCTGCCTCAGCGCGCCCTTGTCCAGAAGTTTCTTCGCCTGCTTGGCGCTCAGGCGGCATCCGCTGAATCTGCCCAGCTCGCCCAGCGCGTCTCTGGAAGCCCCCGCCACGGCGATGAAACATTCCCTCGTGCTGCCCCGCGTCGGCAGGGCCGTCATGTCGCTCAGCACCAGAGGCGTATTCGGCGTCACGAAGCCTTCACCCTCCTCGGCGGGATATATGAGGACGGCGTTCTCGCAGCTGGGACCGTAGAGATTCCAGATCTGCACGTAGCGCTTCTCGTCGGTGCTGACGGTGATGGAGGTCGTCTGGCCGGCGCACAGCGTTCCGTCCGGCGACTTGGCGATTTTCAGCGTCAGCTTCTGCGGGGCTTCATTTTTGGGCGCCGTCACCTCGGGAATGGCGATTTCATCCAGCTGAACGAGCCTCGGCGCTTTGCCTCGGCCGTTCGTGACGGAGGCCGTCAGCGAGACGATCAGCTCCCGGCCCCTGGCGGTAATCGTTCCTTTGATGACCACGGATTCATTCGGGCCTGATGCGGCGGGGACGTTCTCCTGACCCAGAATGAAATCACCCGGACGCCGCGACAGGGCAGCGGCCAGCTGATGGGTCAGCCATTCACTCCTCGCACTGGGCAGCGCGCTCCCGATGGCTTTGCCCTTGCCCCGGCCCTTCATCTGGGCGGTCCTGTCATCAATGGCGCCAATGGAAGCGTGTCGGATGCCTGTGCCTGTGGACAGTTTGTCGATGAGTTTCTGGACGGCTCTGTCGAGGGCGGAAGCGACGGCACCCTGGGTTCGGCTGGCATAAAAATTCAGCGCAGCCTGGCGCGAGGCCTCCAGCGTTTCAGACGAAAGAAGCGCCAGCACGAAGGTCTTCCCTGACTCGTCGGCCCAGCATTCATTCTCCAGATTCCCCGCCATGCGCTTCGCCAGGTCAGTCAGCTCCGCCATGTCATCGGCCCCGAGAGCGACCGTGCCCATGGACTTTTCAATCTCGGTCTTTGCGGCCGTCATGGTCTGGACGATGTGCGCGGACGCCTGGTCTCTGGCGTTGTTCAGCGCCGCGCTGCGCCCGCCGAAAGCCGCGCCCACGAAATAGGTTCCGTTGACGCTGACGGGGACGTTCCGGGCCCAGCTGTGCTGCGCGTCGCAGTGGGTCAGCGCACCGATGTTTTGGGGCAGCAGGGCGATTGTGTAGCCAAAGTACTGCTCGCCCTGCGTCTCGCGGATGGATTCCCTGCCGTCGGCGGAGGTTCTGTCGAAGAGCTCACCCTTGAGAACGGAGTCAATGTAGCGCCGGGGACATTGGCCGGGCGAAGCCTTGCAGCAGCGCTGAAATTCCGAGGTCTTCTGGATGTCCGCCGTCAGCTTTCCGGTGACGGTGTATTCGATGCGCCGGGCCGTGTTCCCCTGGAGCACCACGTCCTCAAACTTGCCTCCCGCCCGGACCTCTTTCCGAACCAGATACTGGTCGCAGGCGCTGCGGAAGGCCTTTCCCTCGCTGACGGCGTCCGCCGGAACGTCGTCGGGAATAAACATTCCCACGAGGGAGCTGGCGTCGCTGTCGTAGATCTGCCGGAGGTGAATTTTGGAGCCTGCCTGCATGCCTCTGCCGCCGGAAGCGGCGTGCCGGATGGCTTCGGCGCCCTGAGCTGCCAGAACACCGGGCGCGGGCGCCAGAAGGGCGATGCCCGCGATACAGGCGATAAAGGTGTGTTTCATGTGGTTGTTCCTCCAGCTGTGGCCGACAGTGAACTGACTCCGGCCGCGGTCATTCCGGGCGCCGATGTTCGTTTGTAAATTTCGCAGCGCCGGGCGTTTTTCAGATTGAAAAGCGCGCGCTTGTGCGATGCGCGCCCAGCAAATTCAACCGCAGGTCTGAGGCCTTCAGGTGAGCTGGCCGCGGACGAGCGCCGGGTGTGCAAGCCACGAACGAAGGAACAAGGAGGACGTCATGCACAGCTATTTCAGCAGGTCTGTTCTGGCCGGATGTGCCGCTGTTCTGTCGATGGCATTCGCGGAAAAGCCCGCACTGGCTTCCCCCGACTGGCCCAGCCTCACCGCACCTGCCGCGCCCGCCGTGAAAAAGTCCCCCGCCGCTGGCCTCTCCGACGCGGCGCTGGTGGTGGGCATCGAGGACTACGCCTTCGTCTCCAAAATCGACGGCGCAGCCCTCAACGCCTCGGACTGGTGGTCTTATCTCCGGGAGGGGCGCGGCCTCGACCGCAAGTCCCTTGCGCTCCTGCGCAACAGAGAAGCGACGCGGGAGAAAATGCTCGCCGAGGCGCGGCGCGTCGCCTCGGCCGTGAAGCCCGGCGGCACGTTGTGGTTCGTCTTCATCGGCCACGGCGTGGCGTCCAAAGACGGTGAGGAGGGCCTGCTGGTAGGCATGGACGCGCAGGGTGAGGCCGACAGTCTGGATGCCCGCAGTGTGCGCCAGAGTGAGCTGGAGGCTGTCTTCCGCGCCTCAAAGGCCGCCCGGGTGGTCATGCTCGTCGATTCGTGCTTCAGCGGCAAAACGCCTTCGGGGCAGGAGCTCGCCCACGGCCTTCAGGCCCTCGTCCGCAAGTCGGAACTCAAGCCCACCAACCGGCTCATCAAGATGACGGCGGGGCGCGCCGACCAGTTCGCCGGGCCGCTTCCGGGGGCGGCGAGGCCCGCCTTCAGCTATCTGATTCTGGGCGCTCTCCGGGGCTGGGGCGACGCGAACGAGGACGGGAAGGTGACGGCCCAGGAGGCGGTGAATTACGCCGACGAAGTCCTCACCGCCCTCGTCAAGGACAGGCGCCAGACGCCGGAGCTCATCGCCTTTGGCGCAGACCGCGACATCTCCCTGTCGGACAGCGCGCTGGAGGCCGGGCCGGACATCGACGCCATGATCTTAAGCGGCGCGGCGGGGGCATCAGCGGCAGGCGACCTCACCGCAGCGGAAAAGGCCCTGGCAGAGAAGCGCCAGCGCGAGGCGGAGGCCGTGTATCAGGAGGCGCTGAAATTCGACAAAGGCGATGGCGTCCCCAAAGACAGGGCAAAGGCGTTGGCGCTCTTCAAACAGGCCGCAGAGAAGGGCCACCTCAAAGCCACCCACGCGGTGGGGGTGGGCTACTTCAACGGCAGGAAAGGCGTGGCCAAAGACCAGACCGAAGCGGCGATGTGGTGGCGTCGGGGCGCCGACAGGGGCTACGCCAAGTCTCAGGACGCGCTGGGGCTCTGCTACAAGAACGGCTACGGCGTCACGAAGGACGAGGCCAAAGGCTGCCAGTGGTTTGAGAAGGCGGCAGAGCAGCGGAGCAGGGACGCGCTGTTCAATCTGGGCGTCTGCTACTTCGAGGGCCAGGGCCGCGAAAAGGACGAGGCAAAGGGACTCGCGCTCTTTCAGGAGGCCTTCGAGATGGGGAGCGAGGAGGCGGCCTTCAATCTTGGCATCGCCTACAACAATGGCCGGGGAACGGCGCAGGACGTGGCCAAAGGGCTGCGCATCTGGACGGACGCGGCGGAGCGCGGAAACGTCCAGACGCAGGCGGCGCTGGGCGCTGTCTATTACAACGGCAAGATGAGCGGGCGGTTTGCCCAGAAGCCGGATCAGGCGAAGGCCGCCTACTGGCTGGAAAAGTCATGGAATGGCGGCAACATCCTGACGTCGGGGCTCTTGCTGGGCTTTATGCTGGTGCAGGGCGCGCCGGGCGTTCCCGCCGACGTCAAAAAGGGCGTGGAGATTATGGAAAAAGTCGCCGCCTCAGAGGTGAAACCGACGCGACGGGAAAATGACAGCCAGCAGTCCGGCGCCATCGCTTCCAGTCAGGCGATGCTCGCGGCCATCTATTGCGAAGGAAAGGTGCAGCCGATTCAGCAGGACAACGCGAAGTGCCGGCGTTTCCTCGAGCGGGCCGCTGAGCTGGGCCAGGAGGACGCGCAGCGCTTTCTGGGACTGGCCTATCTGGGGGGAGAGTTGGGATTTCCCAGGGACAGGGAAAAGGCCGTCTATTGGCTGCAAAAGGCCGCCGATCAGGGGAATGAAAAGGCAAAGGCCGATTTGAAGAAGGCGCTGGACGGGAAGTGAAGGGCTTTTTGGAAACAGCACGCGAGGACACAGGAGGACAGCAGCGATGAACATTCTGGTTTTGATGGGACCCGGCATGAAATCTCTCAACGCGGACGGGCAGGCGGGGCTCAATGCCGCTCAGCTGGAGGTCCGGCTGCAGAAGGAGGCCATGGCGCTGGGGGCGAATCTCGAGGTCGTGCAGTCGAACCATGAGGGCGCCCTGATTGACTGCCTCGAAAACCGGCACGTCACCTTCGGCGGTTTTCTGATTTTCCCTGCCGCGCTGGCCAAATCTGGCTGGGCGCTGCGCGAGGAGATTCGGCTGCTGGGACTCAAGGCGGTGGAGGTGCATTTCGACGCCGCCATGGCCAAGGGGTCCGTTCTGAAGCCTGTCTGCGTGTCTCAGGAGCTGGGCGTGCAGGGCGCCGTGAAGGGCTTGAAGGCGCTTGTTTCTGCCGGGACCGAAAAGAAGGCGCTTCTGGGCGCACGGAAGAAGACATCGGCGGCGTCCGAGGCACCGGCTGCTGCTCCCAAGACGCTGGGCAGGAAGGGAAAGCCGATTGCGGCGCCGTCCGCCGGCAGCGCCGCAAAGCCCGCGGGCACCATTGTTTCGGCCAACGGCAAGACGCTGGGGCGCCGCCGCTGAGGCGCTGCGAAAAACGGGGCACGTCGGAAGGCGATAAAAAAAGCCGCCGGGAAGCGATTTCCCCGGCGGCTTTGTCATTTGTGAATTTGTGAGCCGGCCAGTCAGAAGGGGCGCGGGCGGCTCAGAAAAAGTGCCTCACTTGTAGCGCGCGTAGTCGGCCAGAACGTTTTGCAGGAGGGCACGCAGAGAGAGGTTGTTGCGCTTCGCAGTGGCGTTCAGCCGGTCATAGACCTCCTGCTCCAGAGGCAGCGTGACCATGCGCCGGGAGACGGTGGTGGGTTCGTTGTCCGGGGAGGAAAGCAGGGCGCCGGCATGCGGAGTTTCTTCGGGTTTGGTGCCGTCGGCATTGAAGACCTCCGTGGGGATGGACTCCGCGTCGTTGTCTTCGCTTTCGGGCGTGCCCGGCGGCGTCTCGCCCTCATCCGCCATCTCCGGCTCAATCTCGTCGATGCTCTCGTCGTCCACCGCCTCGGGCTCGGACGCTTTGGCCGGCATGGGCGGCAGCGAGTTCATCAGGACTTTCTTTTCCTTCTCCAGCTCGTCCGAGAAGAGCTGCTTGATGAAGTTGGAGAGGTGAATGTTCGAGGGCGTGAACTCGTAGCTGGAGAGGAACTGGTCGATGTCGAACTGCATCTCCCACGCGGTCTGGTAGCGCTTGTCGCGGTCCTTCTCCAAAGCCTTCATCAGGATGCGCTCCACCGCCTCGGGGATGTCGGCCTTGAAGTAGCTGGGCGCGTAGATTTTTCCCTCGGAGATGGACTTAAGGATGGCCACGTCGCTCTCGCCCTGGAACAGCTTGAAGCCGGTGATCCACTCGTAGAGCACCGTCCCCAGAGAGAAGATGTCGGAGCGATGGTCGAGCTGCTTGCCCAGGCATTGTTCGGGCGACATGTAGGACAGTTTGCCCTTAATCTCCCCGGCGCGCGTCTGCTCGATTTGGGTGGAGGCCTTGGCAATGCCGAAATCGAGGATTTTCACCGTGCCGTCGAAGGAGACGAAGATATTTTCCGGCGTAATATCACGGTGAACAATGTTCAGTGGATTGCCGTAAATATCCGTACGCTGATGTGCGTAGAATAACCCCTCACACACAGACGACGCGATTTTCAGCGCATACACCATGGGAAAGGGAATGTTCATCGAATTGGCTTTGGGAATAATGCGGCGCATATCCCGGCCAAAGATGTATTCCATGGCGATGAAGTAGGTCTCGCCGATTTTTCCCAGGTCATAAATCTGAACAATGTTGGGGTGGTTCAGCTGGGCGGCCAGCTTGGCCTCGTTGAGGAACATCTTCACGAAGCTGGGCTGCTGGGAGAGGTGCGGACGGATGCGCTTGATGACGATGGTCTTCTCAAAGCCCTCCAGGCCCGCCTGGCGCGCCAGAAAAATTTCGGCCATGCCGCCCACGGCAATCCGGTTGATGAGCGTGTATTTGCCGAACCGGAGGGACGGACGCGGATGTTCGCCTGATGCCATGTTCTTGGCCCCTTCCTGATGCGTGAAAAGGTGAGGAAAAACCGGGAGCTGCGCCGACGAAAAAAAGCGGGCGCGCTCTAGGAAAGGCTCCGGGCCCGGGCAAGGAGAAAAAGCGGCGCGTGCCGGCCGGAAGAACGCCGGATGGGCCAATGAGCCCCGCGAACAAAGTTCCCGAATGAAAAAAGCCCCCTCTCCGCAGCGGGAGAGAGGGCTTTTCTCGTGAGTGAAGCGTGCGTCAGCTCTTAGTTGCCGCAGCCGCCCTGAACGGGAGCGCCGCTGTCGCCGGAGAGCTTGTTCGCGCAGCCTGCCAGCCCGGAGTTGTGCTTGCAGAAATTGGCGCGGGCAGTCTCGGCGTCGAGGCCGGAGAACTGATGCTTGCCGTTGGCCACCCAGGTGGGGCTGCCGCCGATGTTCAGCTTGTTCGCCAGTTTGAAGTCTTCCGCGAGGAGCTGTCTGCCTTCGCCGTCGAAGCAGGCCTGGATGACGGACTTGTCGATGCCGTTCGCGCCGGTGCAGCTCTCCCAGTCGTTGCTCCTGTAGTTTTTGTTCCGGCAGAGAATGTAATCCATGAACTTGTAGTTCTCGGCGTAGTGCTTGATGGCGCAGAGCTCGCGGATGTCCTCGTCAACCTCGCCCTTGCCGTGCATGGAGCTGAGGTGGTCGGCGTCACCGCCGCCGATGTAGTGGACGGAGAATTTCAGGTCGCTGCCGAAGTTCTTGATGACCTCTTCCATGGCGTTGAGGGCCTTCACGCCGAAGGGGCACTGCGACATGACGAAGAGCTCAATCGTCTGGGGCGTTTCAGGACGGCAGAACATGGTCTCCTTGCAGCGCTCCACCGCGCAGCCGCCTTCGGCCATGCAGATGGGGTCCCACGAAGAGCGGAGACGCAGAACTTTCAGCTCGGCGTCCTTGGTGGGCGCCAGACCGCGGCGGAGATTGTCCAGCGCATCGCGGTCGTCATTGATGGTTTTGTCCACGAGCACCATGGGCAGCATCCCCTCGCCGCCAATCTTCTCGTAGAGAGCCTTGCCCTCGGGGGTGCTGTAATCCATCTCGGTGAAGACGGGCTTCTCGACGTTGTTCTTGAGGATGTGCTGCGCCTGCATCATGCCCCGCTCGCAGTCGGCGCCGCAGGCCTTGTCCGTGAGGAGGGTGAAGTTGACGGGCTTGGGCTCAGGCAGAGCCGCGCACACGGGAATGGCAGCGGCGTTCTTGTGGGCCTTGCAGATGCTGCGGATGAAGGCGTCGGGGCTTCTCTTGCCGCGGTAGCTCTGTCCGCCGATGTAGATGGTGGGGCTGCCGCGCGCGCCCTTCTTGCTGGCCCGGGCAAAGGAGTCGGTCAGCAGCTTCTTGCCCTGTTCGCCGTTCACGCAGTCCTTCATGGCCTGGGCGTCGATGCCGGTGCTGGAGGCGCAGGTCACCCAGTTGTCGGCAACCCGCGCGTAGTCCTTGTTCTGGCAGGAGATGAAATCGAGCAGGGCACCGGGGGCGATGGCGCCGGCGCACAGCTGAGCGATGTCACCCGTGACTTCCTTGGGACCGTGCATCGAGGTCAGCGTGCCGCCGTTGTTGCTGCCGATGTAGTCAACGTTCAGGACAACCTCGTTGCCCAGCTGTTTGACCGCGGGAATCATGCCGTTCAGCGCCTGAACACCGTAGGGGCACTGCGACATGACGAACATGTCCACGGTGACGGCGGTGGCACTGGGGGCGACCGCGGGCTGAGCGGGCGCGGCGGCTTTGGCCGTCTGAGCGGCGGGGGCGGCCTGAGCGGCAGGACCGGCCTTCTTGTCTTCCTTGCAGCCCATGGCGGCCAGCAGGGCCGCGGCTGCGGCGAGCATACGAAGTGAAGTTTTCACGGGGGACTCCTTGGAAATCAGGGGAAAACAGCAGCGGCCCCGGGAGTGAAATGCGCCGGAGCCGGACAGGGAGAATCTCTCCTTGGGAAAAAGCGGGCGCCCCTTAGACAAAGCCGCGAAAACTGCAACCCTCGGTTTGGGCCTTCAAAAAGGGGGCATTCAGGGCGCAGGGCCGCTCATGTAGAGCTCGTAAGCCGACTGAAACAGGCCGATGGCCTCGCGCCGCACAGCCTCCCTCTCAGCGTCGGAGAGTCCGCCCGGCGCGCCTTCGGGCAGGGGCATGTCCTGCGCGTCGAGGGGCAGAAAGCGGTCGCTGCCATTGAATCCCAGAACGCCGGTGCCGCCTTCGACGCGCACGCCGACGTCCTGCTTGTCCTGCATGGGCGCGAGGGGCCGGCGGCGGCCGGTCCGGGCCAGGTCGCGTCCGAAAAACGAAGCCTCATAGGTGCCGCCGAGAATGCCCAGCAGCGTGGGCGCCACATCCATGGTCGAGCCGATGGCATTCGAGATGGTCCCGGCGGCGACAGCATCCTCCGGCCCCCAGATGAGGAACGGAACGCGGTGGGCATCGGCGGGNNCATCCGTTCGCGCGTGTATGACCTGGGCCCGTGGTCGCCGATTACCGCCACCAGCGTGTCCTTCTGGAATCCGGCCGCCTTCAGACCATCGAAAAATCGCCCGAGCGCGTAGTCGGCATATCTGGCCGCGCCGGCGCGCTTTTTCTGACGCGCGCCCTCAATCCTTCCCTCGGGAAAGAGAAACGGCCGGTGATTGCTGACGGTCAGCACGGTGATGAAGGCCGGCAGGCCCGAATCTCTGGCGGACTGGAGTTCGCGCAGCGTCCTGTCGAGCGTGAATTCGTCGGCGGAGCCCCACGAAGTTCTGAATACGTCCGGCGCGTCGCTGCCCGCGTTCTCGATGGCGGTCTGAAAGCCGATGGCTTTGAGGAAATCGCGCATGTTGTCGAAGCCCAGGCCGCCTCCATAGACAAAGCGGGTGGCGTAGCCCCTTGTTTCGAGGACGCGGGCCAGAGAATCGAGCGGCCTCTGGCTGCGCAGACGGACGATGGCGTTTCCCGGGACCGGCGGAAATGACGCGAGGGCGCCTTCGAGAGCCCGGGCCGTGCGGGTGCCCGTGGCATAGAAGCGGTCGTAGAGCAGGCCCTCGGGAATGAGCGCGTCGAAGCGTGGGGAAAGCGATTCGCCTCCAGCCTTGCCGCCTTTGCCGCTGGTGCCTCTGGCGGTGAGCTCGCGGCCGAGGCTCTCGGCAATCACCAGCACCAGATTCAGGCGGCGCTCCGGACGGCCGGTATCGATGCGCCTGCGAATGCCGCCGTCGGTGAATCCCTCAAATCCGGGCTCGTCCGACAGCGAAGCCCGCAGCGTTTCGAGGGGGTGCTCCAGAGTTGAGTAGTGGCTGGCGTAGTCGAGTTCGCCCGTGAAGGCGGCGAGCGCCAGGCTGGAGACGCCGTTTTTGGCCAGCTCGCGGGTGGTTCTGTCGGCGAAGGGCGGCCGGATGAAGGCGGAGGCGGCAAAAAGGACGATGCCAATCGCTGCCCAGGCGATTCGCCGGGAGACGCGGGCGCCCGGTGAAGCGCGCCCCAAGCGCCGGTGGAGGACGAAGGCTGCGCCTCCGAGGAGGACGCACAGGGCGATGAAGAGCGGCACGGGGTACGACTCGAAGACGTTCCCGGTGACCTCCCCCGTGTAGAAAATGTAGTCCAGCACCACCTGATCGAAGCGCGTCCCGAACTCGTCGAAATAGAAGTATTCGGCGCAGGCCTCGAAGGCCGCCAGGGCGAAGACGGCGCCGGTCAGAACAGCGCGCGCGGTGAGGCCTCGGCGCCGGGCAGCCAGAGGGGCAGGGGAGAGAAGAATCGCGAGACCTGCGTCGCAGGGAATGCCCGCGAGGAGTGCCATGAGGCTGGACGGCCCGGACCAGGCCCGAGGCAGGAGAAGAATCCGCAGGAGCGCCCACAACCCCAGAAAAGCGGCGATGCGCGGCAGGCTGATGCCCTCGGTGATTCGGGAGAAGCCGGAAGTGACGGGGACGCCGGTGCCGTTCATGTCGCTGCCGCCAGAGGCCTGCTTCGGTGTTTCGTCCGTCATCGTCACGTGCCTGCCGCCCATCGTTTTTCGGAGAGGGCTTTGTGGAGGGCAGCTTCACAGGAGCGCCGCCCGCGCAAAAAAGCGGCGGCCGTTAGTCTAGGACTCGGGCGTCTGCAAACGCGATGGGACTTCCTCTGAAGGCGAGGCCTTTGCGTGCGCCGCGTTTCGGGAAAATGGCCCTTGGACTTCGGCGGCAAATCCCTAAAAGGCGCCCCCCTTTCCGGCGGCCGGGACGCCTTTTCCCCTGCTGTTTTGCAGCCCCTTTGTCTGTCTGCCGAACGTTGAACCGCCGCATTTCCCGCCCGCTATGGACACAGCCGTTTACAACGATTGGCAGCTGGTCAGCCTTTCCCACCTTCCCGCCTGGACTCTGGCCCTGCTGTGCGCCCTGATTCTGGCGGCGGCCGTCCTCTCGCTCCGGGGCCTCAGCCGGGAAAAGCAGCCTTTCCGCCGGCGGACGCTGATTGTGCTCAGGCTTCTGTCCGCGCTGTGCCTGACGGCGCTTCTGTTCGAGCCGGGCATTCGCCTTTTGCAGACGCGCCGCGCGCGGAATGCCGTGGCCGTTCTGCTCGACCTCTCCTCTTCGATGGCGCTGCCCGCTGAGGGGGGGATTTCGCGCGCGGAGGCCCTTCGCCGGCGGCTGAGCGAGTCGTCCGCTCTCTGGGAGAAGCTGTCTCAGCGCTTCCGCCTCGATTTTTACGGTTTTGGCGAGTCGGCGGAGCGGCTTCCGTCCGGGACGGTGCCTCAGGACGGCGATTTTCAGTCGGGCGCGACGGACATTCTGGGCGCTCTCCGCCGGGCTGCCGATGAGAGCGGTTCGCACCAGGGGGCAGGCGGCCTGTCGGGCATCCTTCTGCTGTCCGACGGGGCGGACAACACCTCGCTCGGCGCTTCTCTCGACAGCCAGGGCAGGTCGGACATCGAGGCTTTGGGCATTCCGATTTCCGCCATTCACGTGGGCGGCGCCGCACCGCGCGATCTGGCCGTGGAGCGCATCTCGGCGGATGACTTCGCCTTTGTCCGCAGCCCGGTGACGGTGACGGCCTTTATCCGCGCCTCAGGTTTTGGCCCGCGGACGATTCCCGTGACCCTGCGCATGGACGGCCAGCCCTTCGCCACGCGCATGCTGCAGATCGACGGCGACGGCCTCTTCCCTGTGGAGTTCACCTTTTCGCCAGATCAGACGGGCCGCTTTGCCTGCACAGTCGATGTGCCCATGCAGGTGGGCGAGGCCGTGGAGTGGAACAACGCCCGCTCGTTTCCCTTCAAGGTCATCCGCGACCGCATCCGGGTCCTTCATGTGGCGGGCTGGCCGTCGTGGGACATGCGCTTTCTCCGCGCCCGCCTGAAGGGCGACCCCAACATCGACCTGGTCAGCTCCTACATTCTCAGGGACGCCTCGGATGACCCCCGGACCGTCCTCGACAGCGAGCTGTCGCTGATTCCCTTCCCCATGCAGGAGATTTTTCACGACCAGATTCACACCTTCGACGTCATCGTCATTCAGAACTTCTCGCACGAGGAGCACGCCTATTCGATGAGCCGCTACTTCGGCGACATCGCCTCCTACGTTCGGGGCGGCGGCGCGCTGGTGATGGTCGGAGGCGAGAACAGCTTCGGCGAGGGGCACTACGAGAAGACCGATCTGGGGCCGCTTCTGCCGGTGGTGGTGACGGGGCGGCCGCCGGTGACGGACAGCTTCCAGGCGCGGCTGACGGACGAGGGCCGGACGCATCCCATCATGCGGATGTCCTCGGGCGATTCGACGGCCGCCTGGCGCGGACTTCCTCTGACGGCCGGCGCCCACGTGACCAAAGTTCGGCCCGGCGCGCAGGCGCTTCTGGACCATCCCTTCGAGACGGCGGGCGGGCGCAACATCCCCATCATCGCGGTGGGTGAAGCCGACAAGGGGCGCGTCATGGCCATTCTCACGGATGCCACCTGGCAGTGGGCGTTCAGTGCGGGCGGTCAGACGCAGGGCGCCCGGCTCTATGACCGATTCTGGTCGAGGGCTCTGCGCTGGCTCATCCGCGACCCGGAGCTGACGCCTGTGCGGATGACGCTGGACAAGTCGGCGCTCTCGCTGGGCGAGCGTCTGTCGGTTCAGGTCGAGGCGCGGCGGAGCGACTATTCGGTGGCCGGCGGCGCACAGGTCCGGCTGACGCTGACGCGCCTGCCTGCGTCTGATGAAAACGGCGCTCAGCAGTGGACTGCCGAGGCGGGAGAGGACGGAACGGCTCACTTCGACATCGCGCCGGAAGCGGCGGGTGCCTACCGCATCGAGGCGGCCGCCTATGAGTCCGGAAAAGTGATTGGCAGCGACCGAAACGCCATTGCCGTGCGCTTCGGCGGCGGCGAGCAGGGCGACCTGGCGGACCGTCCCAGGCTGCTGAAGGAAATCACCCTTGTCTCCGGGGGCAGATTTTTCAGCACCGGCGACAGGCTGGATGAGTTTCCGCTGACAGAGCCCGCGCTGGTGGAGATTGGCGGCCGCAAAGAAGAGCCGCTTCCGGGGATGCCGCTTGTCTTCGCGCTCATGGCGCTGTCGCTCTTCACCGAGTGGCTGCTCTCGCGGCGGTGGGGCTATCCCTGAGACGGGAGACGCGCGGGAAAACGCGTGGCAAGCAGAGCTGAATGGTGCAAAGGGGCCGCCGTTTTTTCGTCCGCCCATTCGCCCTTCTCCGGAAACCGGACCCGAAAACGGGCCTCAAAACCGGTGAGGACAGCGCAAAGGGCAGGGCATGTTCGGCCGGCGGTGCTTTTGAAGGGTGCCTGCCGTGCCGCGCTTTCATCCCTGCCCGCCTTTTCCTGTTTTCAGGATCTGGGCGCCGCGGCCTCCGGCTGGTTCGGCCGGTGGTAAGAGGTGAAGAGGCGGTTTTTGTTCACCCCTGACAACCAAGGAGCATGTCTCATGAACAATCCGCAGATTGCCGGCCTGGAGCCGGAGCTTCTGTTCAAGCATTTCGACGCGCTGACCGCCGTTCCCCGTCCCTCCAAGCGCGAGGCCGGCGCGGTTCAGTGGCTGGCCAAAACGATTCGCGGCCTGGGCTACGAGCCCATTCTGGACGACGTGGGCAACGTGATTGTCCGCAAGCCCGGCTCCAAAGGCCACGAGAGCGCGCCGATGCTCCTTCTCCAGGGTCACATCGACATGGTCTGCGAGAAGAACCGCGACGTGGTTCACGACTTCGACAAGGACCCCATTCCCACGGTGCTGGACGGCGACTGGATTCGCACGAAGGGCACGACGCTGGGCGCGGACAACGGCATCGGCGTGGCGCTGGGACTCGCGCTTCTCGAAGCCAAAGACGTGGTCCATCCGCCTCTGGAGATGCTCTTCACGGTGGACGAGGAGACGGGAATGACCGGCGCCAGTGCGCTCAAAAACGGGCAGCTCCAGTCCCACCGCATGATCAACCTCGACTCCGAGGAAGAGGGCATCGTCTATGTGGGCTGCGCCGGCGGCGGCGACACTGTTGGACGGATGATTCTCGAATACGAGGACGCGCCCGCGGGCCTCAAAGCCATGGACCTGAGGGTGGGCGGCCTGCGCGGCGGCCATTCGGGCACGGACATTCAGAAGGGCCGCGGCAACGCGATTCAGATTCTGGGTCAGGCGGTGCGCACACTGATTTCCGCCATTCCCGGCGTCCGGCTCTCCACCTTCCAGGGCGGCAGCAAGCGCAACGCGATTGCCCGCGAGGCCGAGGCCGTGGTGCTCATTCCTGAAGACAGGCTGCATCAGGCCGGGGAGCTGGCTTCTCTCGTGGCGAAGGAGGTCATTCAGGCGCTGTCTCCCGTGGAGCCGGACCTGAAAATCACGCTGGAGCCCGCCGCCGGAAATTTCCGCGCGATTCACGCGGCCCAGACCTCCCGCATTCTCGACACGCTTCTCGCCATGCCCCACGGCGTGCTGCGCATGAGCAGCGACATCGATGGGCTGGTGGAGACCTCGACCAATCTGGCCACTGTCGTCATGGAGGACGGAACGCTGGTGGTGGGCACGAGCCAGAGGAGCCTCATCGAGAGCGCCAAGAAGGAAGCCATCCGCAAGGTGCAGGCTTCTCTTCGCCTGGGCGGGTTCAGCGTGAAGAGCGGCGCCGGCTATCCCGGCTGGAAGCCCAACCTCTCGTCCAAACTGCTGGCTGCCTTCTGCGCCTCCTACGAGGAGCTGTTCCAGAAGAAGCCCGAGGTTCTGGCCATTCACGCGGGTCTGGAGTGCGGGCTCATCGGCGAGGTCTTCCCCGGCATGGACATGATTTCCATCGGGCCCACCATCCTCGACCCCCATTCGCCGGCCGAGCGCCTGAATGTTCCCGACGTGCGGAAGTTCTGGAAGACGCTCCTCACCGTTCTGGAAAAGCTGGCCTGAAACGCTGACGGCTGACCGCCGCGTCCTTCGGTGCGCATTCGGAGGACGCGGCTTTTTTTGAAGACGGGCAAAGACTGCATGGGAGGCGCGGCGTGAAGACCCATTACGAGGTGCTGGGCATCGGCCGGGACGCGGCGCCGGACGAGATCAAGTCGGCCTGGAAGGCGCGCATCCGCGAGGTGCATCCCGACGTTTTTCAGGGGCCGGCAGAGGAAGCCACGGAGCGGGCCATCGAGGTGAACGGGGCCTACGCGGTGCTTTCCGACCCCGAGAAGCGCGCTCTTTACGACCGCATGCTGGAACCGCTTCCCGACACGCTGACTGCCGCGGAAGAGGAATCTTCTCCGTCGTCGTCTTCGCATTGGGAATCGCATGACGCCCGCTGGCCTCGTGCCTCGCAGCAGCGTGTTTCGCGCGATGAGCAGGAGTGGGCGGTCGGCGGCGCGTCCTTCGCTTCATCGGACGGCTTTTCGGTCATGGAGGACGAGAAGGATGCCCGGGATAATTTCTGGGACCCGAACTCGCTGTCCGATGATCGCTATCAGGGCGTGCGGCGCGTGCAGGAGTACGAACGGACTCACTTGGGCATGAATGAAGACGTGCCCCGATATGAGCCGTTCGACTCCCGTGAGGGGCAGATCCTCTGCGGCGGCATTGGCTTCATCGCTCTCGGCCTCACGGCCTGTCTGTCCATAACGATGGAGAACGACTCGCCGTCGATGAACGTGCTGATGTGGCTTGGGCTCGCCGAGCTTCTGGTGACGATTGTTTCCAGCAATCTCCTGCTGGAGAGGAGCGGCGTCGGCACCGTCATCGCCATCCAGAGCATTCTCTCGATGATTGCGGTGGTGCTTTTCCTGATGGGCTGACGGGCGGGCCTCGGACGGCTTGAGAGGAGAGAGGGGATACTGCGTGAAGACCCATTACGAGGTGCTGGGCGTCGGGCAGGGCGCGCCGCTGGAGGAAATCAAGTCGGCCTACAAGGCGCGCATCCGCGAGGTGCATCCCGACGTTTTTCAGGGCGCGGCCGAGGAAGCGACGGAGCGCGCCATCGAGCTGAACGGGGCTTACGCGGTGCTTTCCGACCCTGAGAAGCGCGCGCTCTACGACCGCATGCTCTTTTCCCCGGCCCAGGCGCAGCTGCAGCAGAAACCGCCCTCCCCGCCGCCGCAGGACCCCATGCGGTATTGGAACGAATGGGTGGCTCAGGGCGACAAATGGCTTGGGCCGGATCCCGAATTTGCCAAGGAGACGCAAAAACATCAGGTGGGACCTGATGTGGACGATGACAGCAGCCTTCGCGGCACTGGAGCCGTCATTTTGTTCGTTTTGGGGGTCATTTACGTGCTCGGGAGATTCGTGTTTCTGGCGCTGAAACAGTTTTTCGGAAGCTGACTTCGTTGAGGCCGGGGCAGGGAGGTCTTTCTTTGAAGACCCATTACGAGGTGCTGGGCGTCGGGCAGGGCGCATCTCCGGACGAGATCAGGTCGGCCTACAAGGCGCGGATTCGCGAGGTGCATCCCGACGTTTTTCAGGGCGCGTCCAGTGAAGCGACGGAGCGGGCCATCGAGCTCAACGGGGCTTACGCGGTGCTTTCCGACCCTGAGAAGCGCGCTCTCTACGACCGCATGCTGCATCCGAAAGTTCATGCAGAACCAAGTGCGGCGCGAGCCGCGGCGCCCTCGCCGTATGCCCCTCAGGAAACGTGGGCTGTTCCTCAGTATTTTCGGCGCAATGAGGACTGGACCGCCTATGCCGACTCGTGGGCCGACCGTCCCGCGCCGGACTGGACCCAACCCGGCAACGGCAGAAATCGCTCGTTTCTGGAGGACATGGCGTCTCTCTCTGGCGCGGATAAAGTCTGGGTGCCGCCTTCGGACGAGGCGGACGAAGCGGAAGCTCCGAAAAAGCCCCTCAGCGCGGAGGAGGAATGGGCCGCCTATGCCGACTCGTGGTCCAATCACTCTGAACAGGAGGTGTCTTCGGCTGCCGCGTTCCTCCAGTGGGCGGCAGTGGCCATCTTTGTTCTCGTTCTGGCCGCGCTGTGGGTGGGGTTCAGCCCCAAGCCCCACGACTCCCACGCAGAAAAGGTGGGTCTCGCCTTCCTGGTCCACATCACTCTGGGGCCCGTGTGCCTCTACCGGCTGATGAAGGGCGGAAAGAAAGAGACGATTCAGGGATTCATCTATCTGGCCGTCATCAGCGTCATTTCGCTGCTTCTGTTCCGGGCATGAACTCCGGGATGCGCCGTGCGCCGCGCGGAAGCAAAATGACTGAGAGGACCACGCCTTGAAGACGCACTACGAGGTTCTGGGCATTGAGCGGGACGCGCCGCCGGATGAAATCAAGTCGGCTTACAAGGCGCGGATTCGCGAGGTGCATCCCGACGTTTTTCAGGGCGCGTCCAGTGAAGCGACGGAGCGGGCCATCGAGCTGAACGGGGCCTACTCGGTGCTTTCCGACCCTGAGAAGCGCGCGCTCTACGACCGCATGCTGGTGGGCGGGCGGCCGGCAGAGAAGACTTCTCCCGAAGATCATTCGTCTGAGACTCGCGCTGAGAAAACCGCCGCGCCGGAGCCGTCATTTCATCGCGGGGATGAGGCGGAATGGGCTGTCCGCGGCCAGAGGAAGCGCCGTTCTTATGAGGAGGCAGTCAGCAGCGAGGCGCTCTTCTGTCCTGCCGACTGGCTCAACAGCTGGCCTGAGACCGAGACCACCGCTGAGACCGGAACGGAGACACCCGCGGAGGACAACGATGGGAATTCTTCCGCCGCCGCCGTCTTCGTCCTCAGTGCGCTCGTCATCGGGATGCTGGTTTTCGATGAGGCCTGGCTTGGACCTGCCCCTGACAACATCCGGAAGATGAACGGCGTGCTGCTGCCGATTCAGATGGTGTTGAGTCCTTTCCTCTGCATTCGGGCAGCAGATGGCGGTCGGCGGGGGCTTTACGCGGTGATTTTTCAGATGGTCTTTCTTCTGACCCTTGTTGTCGTTGGCTTCATCGGGCGGGAATTTTTGATGACGGCCGCGTGAGAACGGCGCGCCTCTCACGCGTCAGCTTTGCGGCCCGATTTCGATTTCCCTTTGGACCTGGACTGACCGGCCGGCGCTTTGGCCTTCTTCTGAGCCTTCGCGCCTGTGGACTTTTTGGCGGCCGGCTTCTTTTCCGAAGCAGGCGCGCTCTGAACTGCGGCGGCAGCGGGCGGCGCCGCGGGAATCGGCGTCCGGCCGGAACCCAGCTCAATGACAGCTTCCGGGACCATCTCGTCCGGCCCGCGCAGGAAGCTCTCGGGGTTGTCCAGCAGCAGGGCCTCCTTGAGGACGTCGTCCATGTGCTCCACCGGGATGATGCGCAGGTCCTCGCGGACGCGCCTGGGGATTTCCCGGACGTTCCGCCTGTTCTCCTTGGGAATGAGGATGGTTTTGATGCCGCCCCGATGGGCCGCCATGGCCTTTTCCTTGAGCCCGCCGATGGGCAGGACGCGTCCGCGCAGAGTGATTTCCCCGGTCATGGCCACGTCCTTGCGCACGGGCACGCGGGTGTAGGCGGAAATCATGGTGGTCGCCATGGTGATGCCCGCGGAGGGCCCGTCCTTGGGAATGGCGCCCTCGGGCACGTGGATGTGCAGGTCCAGATTCTCGAAGGCCTTGCTGTCGATGCCCAGGCGCTCGGCCCGCGAGCGGACGTAGCTCAGCGCGGCCTGCGCGGACTCCTGCATGACGGTGCCCAGCTTGCCCGTGATGATGAGCTTGCCCTTGCCCGGCATGAGGGTGGCCTCCGTGACCAGCATCTCGCCGCCCAGCTCTGTCCAGGCGAGCCCCGTGACGAGTCCCACCCGGTCCTCCTTCTCAATCTCGCCGTGGCTGAATTTGCGGACGCCCAGGTAGCGGGTCAGGTCCTTCGAGGTCACGGTGTATTGCCGGTCTTTGCCTTCCCGGAGAACGCGGCAGGCGATTTTCCGGAAGATGCGGGAAATCTCGCGTTCCAGTGAGCGAACGCCGGCCTCGCGCGTGTAGCCGTTGATGATTCTGCTGAGGGCGTGGGGCGTCAGGCGGAAGTCCACATCGCTGAGGCCGTTCTCCGCCTGCTTTTTGGGAATCAGGTAGCGCCGGGCGATGGAGCGCTTCTCCGGCTCGGTGTAGCCGGCGAGGCGGATGATTTCCAAACGGTCGCGGAGCGCGGGCGGGATGCCGTCCAGCGTGTTGGCCGTGCAGATGAACATGGTCCGCGAGAGGTCGTAGTCGAGGTCGAGGTAGTGGTCGTTGAAGGTGCTGTTCTGCTCCGGATCCAGGACTTCGAGCAGCGCAGCGGCGGGGTCCCCCCGAAAGTCGGCGGCCAGCTTATCGACTTCATCGAGCAGAAAGACGGGGTTGGCCGCGCCGGCCTTCTTGAAGGCCTGAATGATTTTTCCCGGCATGGCGCCGATATAGGTGCGCCTGTGCCCGCGGATTTCGGCCTCGTCGCGCACGCCGCCCAGAGAGAGACGGACGAATTTGCGCCCAGTGGCGCGGGCGATGGAGCGGCCCAGAGAGGTCTTGCCCACCCCCGGAGGCCCCACGAAGCAGAGAATGGGGCCCCTGACGCGCTCCGAGAGCGACTGCACGGCCAGGTATTCGAGGATCCGCTCTTTGACCTTGCGCAGGCCGAAGTGGTCCTCATCGAGAATGCGCTCCGCCTCGGCGATTTCGATGTGCTCCTCGGTCGAGCTGTTCCAGGGCAGCGCCAGAATCCAGTCGAGGTAGTTGCGCACGATGGTGGCCTCGGGACTCATGGGGCTCATCATGCGGAGCTTCTTGAACTCGCGCCCGGCCTTGTCCGCGGCCTCTTTGGGCAGGTCTTTGGCTTTGATCTGTTCTGCCAGCTCATCCAGTTCGGACTTGAACTCGTCCCGCTCGCCCAGCTCCTTCTGAATCGCGTGCATCTGCTCGTTCAGGTAGTATTCGCGCTGCGACTTCTCCATCTGCTTCTTGACGCGCGAGCGGATCTTCTTCTCGACCTGAATGATTTCGATTTCGCGCTGCATCAGCTCGTAGAGCCGCTCCAAGCGCCGGGTGATGGAGGCCTCTTCCAGAAGCTCCTGCCTGTGGGCGAGTTTCAGAGGCAGCTGAGAGGCGATGGCGTCGCACAGGCGCGACGGGTTCTCCATCGAGGCCATCGAGGTCAGCAGCTCCGGGGGAATCCGCTTGTTGAGGCGGACGTAGTTCTCAAAGAGGGCGCGGACGGGGCGGACAATCGCCTCCAGCTCCACCGGAGAAGCGAACTCATCGGGCATGAGCTCACAGCGCACCTTCATGCAGGCGTCGATGCCCGTGGTCAGGTGGCCCAGAATGCGCGCCCGCGCGCGGCTCTCCACCAGAACGCGGATGCTTCCGTCGGGCTGCTTCTCCATCTTGAGAATGGCGGCGATGGTGCCCACGCCGTAGAGGTCCTCGGGCCCCGGCATTTCGACAGAGGGATCCTTCTGCGCCACCAGCAGCAGGTCGTTTTGCTTTCTGGCCGCTTCCGCCAGCGCCGCGACGGACCTGGGCCGGCCGACGGGCAGAGGAACGACGTGCCCCGGCAGGATGACGGTGTCCCTCAGGGGAAGCAGGGGAAGGATGCGGGGATTGCCGCTGTCCGGTTCGGGCGTGGGAATGCTGTCGTCTGGGGCCTGCCTGCCGTCTTTGCGTGGAGACATCTGCGCTTTCGTCCTTTGTCCCCGCGCGTTTTGCCCAATGGGCGCCCTTCAAAAACGGCGTCCGTGCGGATGCGTGCAGCGGGGAGAAAAAGGCGCATCCGGGGCGGCGCTGTCCGCGCCTGCCTGCTTTCGGCTTCACTTCCCAAAAAATGCCGCGCGGGCCTGCCGCAGCAGCTTTCCGGGATGGGGGCCGGAAAAAAGCGCGCCCTTCTAGTCGTTTCGCCGCCAATGAAAAGGGGCTCGAACGGCAACCGATCGGAGGGGCTTGTCAGCTCAAAGCGTTTCGACTAGGGGCGCCCGGCTTTTTTGCCGGGGAGGCCCATGGTTCCCCGGCCACGCCTTGCCTGACGAAGAGCGCCACGCGACGCATCCTCATTGATTCACCAGCGGCGGCGGAAGCTCTTCCACAGAGCGGGCAGATACAGACGCTGAGGCGTCTGTTCCCGGAGCGGATTGGGGCCGTTTTCGGCCGGCTTCACTCCGGAATTTTCCGGAAGCGGAGATTTCGCTTTCCGTTTCCGGCGCGCCTTTGCGCGGCATCAGCGGCGGCGCTTTTGGGCGTTCCCCGCGACAGACATCGGACAACCACATGATTAACAGAGAGAACCTGAGAAACGTCGCCATCGTGGCCCACGTAGACCACGGCAAGACGACGCTCGTCGATTACATGCTCCGCCAGTCCGGCATCTTCCGCTCCAACGAGGTGGTCTCCGACCGCATCATGGATTCCAACGACCTGGAGCGTGAGAAGGGCATCACCATCCTCGCGAAGAACACGGCGGTCACTTACCGGGGCACCAAGATCAACATCGTGGACACCCCAGGACACGCGGACTTCGGCGGCGAGGTGGAGCGCGCGCTGCGCATGGTGGACGGCGTGCTGCTCCTCGTTGACGCGGCAGAGGGCCCGCTTCCGCAGACGCGCTTCGTGCTGATGAAGGCGCTGGAGCTGGGGCTGCCGTCCGTGCTGGTCATCAACAAGATCGACCGCCAGGACGCCCGCGCGAAGGAGGTTCTGGACGAGGTCTATTCGCTCTACATCGATCTCGGTGCCTCCGAGGAGCAGCTCGACTTCCCCGTGCTCTACGCCATCGCCCGCCAGGGCATTGCCTCCACAGACCTGGACGTTCCGGGCAAGAATCTGGAGCCCCTGTTCGACGCCATCCTCAACAACATCCCGCCGCCGAAAGTTCCGGAGACCGACAAGCTGGCGATGCTCGTCACGAACCTCGACTACGACGACTACGTGGGGCGTCTGGGCATTGGCCGCGTCAATTCCGGCGTTCTGCGCCAGGGCGACACCGTGTCTGTCATGCTCAAGGACGGCACCTCGGCGCACGGCAAGGTGGTGAAGCTCTTCAGCTACGACGGCTTGAAGCGCATCGAGGTTCCCGAGGCACCGGCGGGCGAAATCATCTCCATGGCCGGCATCGAGGACATCCACATCGGCGACACGATTTCCGACGCCGAAGACCCCATCGCGCTGCCGCGCATCCACGTGGATGAGCCGACGCTCTCGATGGTGTTCAGCGTCAACGACAGCCCCTTCGCCGGCCGCGAGGGCAAGTACGTGACGAGCCGCAACCTGCGCGAGCGCCTGATGAAGGAGGCCTACCGCAACGTCTCCATCCGCGTGGAGGAGATGGACACGCCGGACGCCTTCCGCGTGGTCGGGCGCGGCGAGCTGCAGCTCGCGGTCATCATCGAGACCATGCGCCGCGAGGGTTTTGAGCTCCTCGTTTCGAACCCCGTCCCCGTGACGAAGCTCATCGACGGCAAAATCCACGAGCCGATGGAGCTCCTCTACTGCGACGTTCCCGACACCTGCGTGGGCGTCGTCACCGAGCGTCTGGGGCCCAGAAAGGGCCGCATGGTCGAGATGGGGAGCATGGGCAGCGGCCGCACGCGCCTCGTCTTCCGCATTCCCACGCGAGGACTCGTCGGCTTCCGCAACGAATTTATGACCATCACGCGCGGCGAGGGCATCTCCTCCACCCAGTTCGACGGCTACGACCCCTGGTACGGCGAAATCTGCAAGCGCTCGCTGGGCGCGCTCGTCAGCGACCGCGAGGGCACCACCGTTCCCTACGCGCTGTTCAAAATTCAGGAGCGGGGCAGCATGTTCGTGGGGCCCGGCGTCGAGGTCTATCTGGGCATGGTGGTGGGCGAGAACTCCCGCGACAACGACATCGATGTGAACGTCTGCCGCGAGAAGAAGCTGACCAACATCCGCGCCGCCGGCCGCGACGAGAACGTGATTCTCACGCCGCCCCGCGACATGGGCCTCGAAAAGGCCATCGAGTGGATCAACGAAAACGAGCTCGTCGAGGTGACGCCCAAGAACGTGCGCATCCGCAAGCGCTTCCTCGACTTCAACACGCGCTACGACCTGGAGCGCGACCGGAAGCGCGACAAGGGCCTGATTCCGTAAGGACTAAGGACCGGTTGGCCCGCCCGGACGATTCACCCGCAGAAGAAATGCAAAAAAAGCCCTCCGCCCCACTGAAAGGACGGAGGGCTTTTTTGTTTTTGGAGAGCTACTTCCTGCCGCCGCTGCCCAGGTCCCTGCCGTTCAGCACCAGTTCCAGAATGCCCAGCACCAGAGTGAGCAGCCCCACCAGCAGCCAGAAAAAGTTGCTCGTCGGGAGTTCCGGCCGCGGGTGCAGGATGTTCATCAGCTCCAGCACGGACATGACAGCGCCTACCGCGATGCTGGCGGAGGCCAGAAGGCGCGTCCTGCCTGGGGACTTTTTGGCGTCCGATTCGGAGGCTGTCGGTGTTGGCGCGGAGGGCGTTTCCGGCGCGTTCGAGGGCGTGGTCATGGTGTTCGCGGATGCAGTGGAAGCCGGGAAAATTTCAGCGCCGGATGACCGCGCTGCCTGAGCCGAAATTGAAGTTGAGCATGTCGTTCCGGTTCAGCTGGAAGGGCTGCGACCAGTCGCCGGCGTCCGACGTGACACGCAGCGTGTGATGTCCCTCGTAAAGCTCGATGGCCTTGCTGATGGGCGCGAATCCCCAGCGCTTGCCGTCGATGATGATGGACGCGCCCTCGGGCGCCGTGACGTAGATGCCGCCGATGCCCAGCGTGATGTTGATTTTGGAGACGCCCTTCTCGCCGACGCTGATGGTGCGCTCCGTGCGGATGCGGTTGTCAGGGTCGTAGAGCTCAAGAGTGTAGCTGCCCGGCGCGAGGGGAACTTTCAGCGGCGTCTGCCCCAGAACCTTTCCGTCTTTGATGCGCACGCTCACCTGAGGAATCGTGAAGAGCTGGAGCTGAGGCGTCTCATCTTCCTCGGGCTGTGCGGCTTCGGCGGCCTGACTTCTGCGCGGCCGGTCCAGATGCGAGGGCTGCTTTTCCATGGCGGAGGCTGAAATGAGCGCCGCCTCCAGCTCAGCTTCCAGAGGGTCCTCCTCATCGGCTTTGGAACCGGACCGCTGCGGCGCTTTGGCGGCTCCCGCGCTGCTGTCCGCGCCTGCGGATGCGGGCTGTGCTGAGGCCTCGGCGGATGCCGAAGCGGCCGGCGACGATGGATTGGCTCTCTGTGCGGGCTCGGCGCTTTCCTCCTCGCCCTCGTCCTCTTCTTCTTCCTCGTCCTCTTCTTCGTCGGCGGGAGAGGCGGCCTGAACTTTGGCCGGGGATGCCTTGCGTCCGCTGGCCGCGGCGGCGCGCCGGGCCTTCGTGTTTTTCTTTTTGCCGCGGCGGCGCTCGGACGATTTGCCATCGTCTGCCGTTTCTGAAGCGGCCTGAACGGCCTGTGCTTCGGCAGCTGCTTCCTCAGAAGAAGCCGCGCTGTCCTCCTCACTGCCTTCCGCGGCTTTGTCGGGGCTGCCGGCCGGCGAAGCACCTCCCGTTTCATCTGCGGCCGCCTGTGACGGGGATGTGCTGTCGTCAGAGGCGTTTTGCGGGGCCGCGGAATCAGCCGGCGCTTTGGAGGTGAAGGAAGAAATCAGCGACTGGAGACCGCCTGTGCCGTCCGCATTGCGCTGTCCAAAGGCGTAGGCACCGGCCAGGGCAGCAGCCACGGCGAGCACGAGAATGATTTTGCCCCAGGGCGACTTGCTTTCGGGCGCGGGCATGGGCGGCAGCGGCTGCTGGAGCGCCTGTGCGGGCAGCGTGACCTGAATCTGAACCGGCGTCGGCGGCTGCGTGGGAAGCATCCCCAGAGCCTGCGGCGGCAGCGCGCCCTGCACCTGAAAGGTCTGCGGCGCGGCTGCGGCAGGCTGGACGGGCGCAGGCTGCGGCTGGGCAGGCACTGGCGCAGGCTGCGGAACAGCGGGCACAGGAGGCACAGAGACAGGCGCCGCGGGCTGAGGAACAGCGGTCACGGGCGCGGTGACCGGCGCAGGCGCGGGCTCGGGCGCGGGTGCAGGCTGGGGTATCTGCGCGGCGGGCGCGGGTTCGGGCGAAGGCGCGATGGGGTGGGGCGCCAGAGAAGGCGCGCGCACAAAGGGCGCGATGTTTTCCGGGGACTCCATGGCCTGAGCGATGGCCGCCGACAGCTCCGCCTGTCTGGGATCGGCCGCCAGAAGGGGCAGCAGCCAGTTCTGGACTTCGTCGTCACTCGCCCCGCCGCCCATGGCCTCTTCCATGGCGATTCTGAAATCGAGGACGGTGGAATAGCGGTCGCGGCTCAGCTTGGCCGTGGCCTTCGTGATGACGGCGCGCAGCGGCTCGGGAATCTCGGCCCGCTCGACGGGAATGGGCTGAGCGAGGACAGCGCTCTCTGGGTCATTGCTCGCCTGGAAGGGAATCTCGCCGGTCAGCATCTCGTAGAGCGTGACGGCCAGAAGGAAGACATCCGTGGTGGGCGCCATGGCCGAGCGGCCGCCCATGACCTGTTCCGGCGCGGCGTATTTCCGGCGTCCCACGACGCGGCGCCCGCCGGAAGGCTCGCGGGGGGCAACGGACAGCGCGCCATAGCCGGACACGCGGGCGGTGCCGTCATTCGAGACCATGATGGTTTCGGGTCTCAGGTCGCCGTGAACCAGAGGCGAGCCATCCTCGTTGCCGGCCAGGTGTGCGTAGTGAACGCCGGCCGCCACGCCGCTCATCAGACGCACGGCGATGGGTGCGGGAATGCGGCCCGTCTGCGTGAGCAGCGTCCTCAGAGACACACCGTGGGCATATTCGACGGCGCGGCACAGCCCCACAGGACTCTGGAAGAGACCGAAGACGCGGAGGATGCCGGGATGTTCGAGAATCGCGGCGCGGCGGGTTTCCTTTTCCAGCCGGGCAAACAGCTCCGGGTCCTCAAGGACGCTCTGCGGAATCGGCAGGAGGACGATGGGACGCTGCTCTTCACCTGTGCAGCGCAGCGCCAGAAGGGCGCGCGAGCCGGTTCCGGGATTGAGCGGCGTGAGAATTTTGTATTCGTCGGAAGGGTGCGAATCCTCGTTCATGTCGTTTGAAGCTCCTGAAGGTGCTCCCGCCGCCGGCCGTCGGGAGACGTTGAAAGACGAGGGAAAGGGAAGGGCGGGCGCGCTGTTGTGAAGATGGTCAGGCCGTCAGTGACGCGCCCGGTTCGCCTGAAATTCCAGACTTTTGCGGCGCAGACGCTCCAGCGAATCGGGAGGGGTCAGCCCGTCGCCCAGATGCCGCTCGGGAATGACCGCCTCGCCGTGAAAATCGCTGCCGCCGGTGGGCACGAGCCCCAGTTCCGGCGCCCAGATGGCCAGAGTTTCGCGCATGGCCGCGTCGTGGTCGGGATGCTCCACTTCCAGACCATCCAGTCCCATGGCAGCCAGCGCGCGGATTTCATCGCGGGTCACGTGGTAGGCCAGCGCATGGGCCAGAGTGACGGTGCCGCCCGCTCCGTGAATGAGCTGAATGGCCTCCTGCGCCGCCACTTTGTCGCGCTCCACGTAGCCCGGCTTTCCGCGGCCGATGAAGCGGTCGAAAGCCTCGCGGAACGAGTGAACCACCCCTTTGGCCTGGAGCGCCTGCGCCAGATGCGTCCGTCCGATGGACTGGCCCCGGCAGTAGGCGGCCACCTCGTCAAACGTCACGTCGATGCCCGCGTTTTCGCCGAGCCGGGCAATCATTTTCCGCATGCGGACGACGCGGGCTTTTTTCATGCGGGCGATGAAGCCGGTGAGCACCGGGTCATGGGCGTCGATGAAGTGCCCCAGCAGGTGGATTTCCCGCTCGCCGATGAAGGCGGACATCTCGATGCCGGGGACAAATTCCAGAGAGGTTTTGGCCGCTTCGGCCGCGGCTTCCTCCAGTCCGCCGATCGCGTCGTGGTCCGTCAGCGCCATGGCCGTCACGCCTTCGCTCACAGCTTTCTGGATGAGCTGATGAGGCGCGTACTGCCCGTCGGAAACGTTGGAATGGGTGTGCAGGTCAATCATGGGTGAGGGCATGGGCGGCGGCCTCCTCACAGAGGTGAAAGTCCCTCCGGCGCCGTTGGGGGCGCGCCCGCTAATGCCGTCCCGTGGACGCGGCAAGGACAAAAAGGGCTTGCTTCGCGCCCGGGTTTTGGCCAACAGCCGCCGCCCTCCGGCTTTCAGCCGGGGCAGGCTTTCCCGCAGCGGGGAGGGGAAGGCCTTCGGGGGGAGGACGCAGGCTTTCGTGGCCTTTGTGTGCCTTCTCCATGTGTTGCCCGCGACACTGGATGGGCCCGTGGAACGGCTTTGTCTTTTTCATCGGGCCGCTTTGGGAGGGAGGCAGGCAGTCACCATGAAAATTCTGCACACGTCGGATCTGCATATCGGGCACGTCCTTCATTTTCAGGATCGAAGGGACGAGACGGACGCCATGCTGGACTGGCTGGCGGGGACGCTGAAAAGAGAGGGCGCGGAGGCGCTCATCCTCGCCGGGGACATCTTCGACCGGAGCCAGGCCGGGAATGCCAGTCAGAAGGTCTATTACGATTTCTTCCGGCGGGTTCGGGACGCGGGCTGCCGCCACATTGTCGTCGTGGCGGGCAATCACGATTCGCCCTCGCTCATCGACGCGCCTCAGGCGGTTCTGGAGAACTTGGTCGAGTCGCTTTGCGTGACGGTCGTCGGGAGCGTTCCCCTGCGTGTTTCGGACGATGAAGATGCGGGCAGGCGCGATCTTTCGCGGGAGGTGCGCGTTTTGCGCGACGCGAATGGCCGTCCGGAGCTCATCGTCTGCGCGGTGCCCTATCTGCGCGAAGCGGATGTGCGGCTCTCCGACGAGGAGGCCGAGTCATTTCTGGGGGATGCGGCGGTTGAGTTCGGCCGCCACCGCCTGTTTCAGGAGGGCGTGAAGCGCCACTACCGGGCTGTCACAGACATCGCGCTTGAGAGGCGGAAGGAACTCGCTTCCGAGGTCGGGGAAGAGGCCGCGCAGAACATTCCCATCGTGGCCACAGGGCATCTGACCGTTTTGGGGTGCAGCCTGGGAGGCGGGGAAGAGGCGGGCGAGCGGCGGGGTGCCGATGACGATGCGCCGGTCGTCTATGTGGGCAATGTCCAGAGCGTGGACGCTGCGTCCGTCTTTCCCGAAGAGCTCGATTACGTGGCGCTGGGCCACATTCACCGGCCGCAGCCCGTGGGACATCAGGATCACTGGCGATACAGCGGCTCGCCCCTGAAGCTCGACTTCGGCGAGGGCGACAAAAAGTCGGTCGTTCTGGTCGAGTTCGACGACGCGGGCTCTCGGACGATTCGCACTGTCGAAGTCCCGGCGTTCCGGCGGCTCGTTCAGGTGAGCGGCAGCTGGAAGGAGATTTCAGCAAAGCTCCGCGAGCTGAAAATCGAGGCTGAGGGCGAAAAGCTCCCCGTCTGGTGCTCGGTGACGCTGACCGAGGGCGAGCCGAATCTGCGCATCAGAGAGGATGCCGCCGCTCTGACCAAAGACTCCGGGGTTCAGGTGCTGCACGCCAAAAATGCCGCCGAGGGTGCCGCTTCGGTTTCGGGAGAGGCGCCGGGAGCGGACATTTCCCTGCGGGAGATGACGCCGATGGGGGTCTTCAAGAAGCTGCTCACGGACAAAGGCTATGCGCCGGATTTGGAGGTGTGGGCGGAGCTTTTGGCGACGTTTCAGGAGGCGCTGACGGCACTCGGGGACGAGGACGCGAACGCGGGAAAGTGACGAAACCAAGGAGGGAAAAATGAAAATTCTTAAAGTCGAGTTCGAGAACATCAATTCACTCGCCGGTCACTGGACCGTCGATTTCGAGAGCCGGGAAATCCGCGAGAGCGGGCTTCTGCTCATCTCCGGCGAGACGGGCGCGGGAAAGACCACCATCCTCGATGCCATCTGTCTGGGGCTCTACGGGCAGACGGCGAGGGTCGAAAAAGATGCAAGCTCTGCTGGGCACGCGGAGATTCTCTCCAACGGCACATTGAGCAGCTTTTCGGAGGTCACGTTCGAGGACAACGACGGCAATCGCTATCGGATGCGCTGGTCCAAGCGCCGAAAGCGGGCGACGGCGAAGAATCCCGAGGGAACCATCGAAAAAGCCGAGCGGAGCGGACCGTTTGCCGTGGACGCGGCGGGGAATGCCGTCGGGCCTGAGCTCGAAAAACCCGTCGATGAGCTCATCGGCCTTTCGTTCGAGCAGTTTCGGAAGACGGTCATCCTGCCGCAGGGCGAGTTCGCCGAGTTTATGAAGGGCGAAGACACAAAATCCGAGAAGCAGCGCAGCGACATCCTCGAAAAGCTGACCGGGACAGAGATCTACCGGCAGATTTCCAAAAAGGTCTTCGAGCTGACCAAGGCAGAGGAAGCGAAGCTCCATGCGCTGGAGAGCGCGCTCAGCGGCGTGAAAGTGCTGAGCAGCGAGGAGCGTGCGGCGCTGGAGGCCAGTCTGGCGCGGCTGGAGAGCGAGCTGCCGAAGGCCGAGGCGGAACTTTCCCGATGGGAGGCGGCCCACCGCTGGTTCGAGGATGAAGAGAAGCTCGCTTCGCAGCTGACGGCGGCTGAGGAGAGTGAAGCGAAGAGCCGTCAGGATGTGGAGGCCTTTGCTCCTGAGAGGACGCGGCTGGAGCTGGCGGAAAAGGCCGGGGCACTCCTGCCGCTGATGGGCGCTCTGGAAGACAGTCAGAAGCGGGTGCGGGCCGTTCGTGCGCAGATTGAGGCGCAGCAGGCGCAACTGCCTGTTTTCGAAGCCGCATTGGCTCAGGCGGACAGGACTGTCGCTGACAGGCGCGGCGCAAAGGAGACAGCGGCGCAGGCCGAAGAGGATGCCCGGCCGCAGATTCAGCTGGCCATCGCCAAGGAGCAGGAAATTGCCGGCGCCCAAAAGAATTACGGGGACGCCTGCACGGGGGCGGCAGCGAGGGAAGCAGAGCTGAACAAGGCCTCGCGGGAACTGACAGAAGCGCGGGCGGCTCAGGCTCAGGTTCAGAAGCAGGCGGCCGAGGTGCGGCGCTATCTCGAGGCGCATGCCGCCGATGAGGCGATTCAGGGCGCGCTGCCGGAGATTCACGTCAGAGAAAAAGAGATTGCGCGGGCTGAGGCGTCGGTGCGCCAGGCGGAGAGTCAGAAAAATCAGGCCGCAAACGAGCTGGCCAATGCGGAGACGAGGGCTGAGTTTCTTCGGGAGAAAGTCACCCGCGCAGAGGCGGAGGTCAGAAAGGCGGAGGCCGAGATTGCGCGGCGCGGTGAGGACATCCGCGCCCGCCAGGCGGACGTGCAGAAGGCCAAAGAGGCCGTCCAGGCGCGCAAGCTGGAATGGGAGGAGAAGCGCTCTCTGGCCGAAACAGTTCAGATGAAGGATCTGCAGGACCGTCGGATCGAGGCCCGGGGGCGCGAAGGGGCTCTGAATGGGCTCCAGAGTGACCTCGAAAGTCTGGAGGCCATCGCGCGGGAGAATCAGCGCCGGCACGAAGCTGAGGCGAAGGAAATTGACGGCAAAAAGGCCGCTCTGGCCGAGGCAAAGGAGAGGGCAGGGAAGGCCCAGACCGCTTTGGCGGCAGCGCAGGCGGCGCATGAGGCGGCCAGTGCCGCGCTGGAGGCCTCGGGGCACCGTGAGGAGCAGTGCCAGGGTGCTGTCGAGGAAGCAGAGAGCCGTCAGAAGGAGCTGAGTGCGCTGCTCCAGCTGTCGCCCGTTCTCGAAGAGACGTGCGAGTGCCCTCTGTGCCGGACGCGCCTCAAAAAGCCGCAGATTCAGAAAATCATTCAGGAGCTTCAGGCCAGGGACAGCGCGCGGGCGATTGAGGAGGCCCGGGCCGGTTTGAAGGAGGCGCAGGCGGAAAGGAAAAAGGCCGATCGCACGCTGAAAGCAGCCGACAAGGAGCGCGTTCAGGCCGAGGAGCGCGCGGCGCAGGCCGCTTCGGCGGTGTCTCTGGGAGAGGCGGATTTGAAGAATGCCCGCGCCAATGCCGTGTCGAATGAAAAGACGCGGCTGGACGAGATTCGGCGCAGGGAATCGGGATTTCGCGAGAAGTGCGGCCAGAACGGCGTTGCCCTGAAGAAGGACAAATTTGGCGAGGCGCTGACGTCTGCCCGCCAGGCGGCTGCTGCCGCCGTCAAGGCTGCTGAACGCGCTTTGGAGGAAGGCCAGAAGACGCTGGATGCCGAGAAGGCTGCTGAGAGGGCTTTCAACGAAGCGGGGAAGGCTCAGACCGACGCTGAACGGCGCCTGGCGCGGGCAGAGACCGATGAAGGAGCTGCGAAAACCAGTGCGGCAAAATGCGCCGGGAATCTGGAGACCGCCCGCGCCAACCTGGAAAGCGCCAAGACGGAGCAGGCCCGGTGCGCACAGGAAGCCCAAAAGGCCGCAGAAGCGCTGGAAAAGGCCGGGGCAGACCGCCTCGCGGCCGAAACGGCGTTTCAGTCAGCGGTGCGTGCTTTCGGCAGCTTTGCGAAGACCAGCGCGCAGGAGGTTGTGAAGCAGCTGACGGCGCGGCGCGACGAGTGGCTGTCCAGAACTCAGGCGAAGCAGGAGGCCGACAAGAGGCTGGAGAGGCTGAACGCTTCCGTCGAGGCAAGTGAGCGCGCTGTGAACAAGGCCGAGGCTGCCTGGGCGGACGCTCAGCAGAACGCGGATGCCCGCAGGAAGGAACTGGAGGCGCTCAGGGAAGCGCGGAAATCCATTCTTGGCGGCGAAGACGTTGAGGCGGTGCAGAAGCGCCTGAACGAGGCGGCGGCGAAGGCCGAGCGGGCTTTTGAGGACGCGCAGATGAAGCAGCAAAGGGCGTCCAGCGAGCTCACCAGCTGTCAGACCAAGATTGAGACGCAGAAAAAGGAGCTGAACGAGCGTGAGCATGAGGAACAGGTGGCCGAGGCAAAGCTCTCCGAAGCCGTGGCCCTGAGTCCTTTTGATGGCCTGGACGCCGTGAAGGCGGCGCTTCTCGACAAGGCAGAGACGGAGAAGCTGCGCCGCCAGGAAAAGATGCTCTCGGCCGCGCTCGCTGAGACTCAGGGCGCACTCAAGGGCGCCCGGGAACGCAGGGAAGAACATGCGCGCGATGCGCAGAGGCCAGGTGAGGACGTCACTTCCGAAGAGGCCGCGGCGCGGCGGGCGGAATTTCGGGACCTCGTGGAGAAGCAGAAGAACGATCGCGCCGTCGTTACTGAGCGTCTGGACGCAGACCGCAAGGCGAACGCCGATGTTCAGCAGCGCCAGAGGGAGATTGACCGTCAGCGGGCCGTCTATGAGCGCTGGTACAAACTGTCTGACCTGGTCGGATCCGAGAAGGGCGACAAGTTCAGCCGCATTGCCCAGGGCCTGACGCTCAGCCGCGTCATTGCGCTGGCCAACGAGGTGCTGCCCGAGATGACGAACGGCAGGTACGCGTTCTACCGGGCGCCCGACGACGAGACGCTGTCCTTCCAGGTGATCGACCGCGAGATGGACAGCGTCAAAAGGCCCACGAGCAACCTGTCGGGCGGCGAGACGTTCATCGCGAGCTTGTCTCTGGCCATCGCGCTCACCCGCATCACGGCGCGGGGCATCCGTTTCGATTCGCTCTTCCTCGACGAGGGCTTCGGCACGCTGGATTCCAAGTCGCTCGCACTCGTCATGGGCGCTCTCCGGACGCTCCGCGATCAGGGCAAGACGGTCGGGCTCATCTCGCACGTCGAGTCGCTGGAAACCGAAATCAGCGCCCGGATCCGCGCCGTCAAAAAGGGGCAGGGGAGAAGCATCCTCATGGGCGCGGGCGTCAGCGGCGGCACGAACGACGCGGGCGGGACAAAGAAGTCCGGCAGGAAGGGCCGCACGCCAAAGAACGCCTGAAGCAGCTGAGGCTTTTGGCGCGGACATAAAAAAATCCCCTTCGGAACTGTCTGTCCGAAGGGGATTTTGCGTTTCACCTGAGCGGAAAACGGGGTTCGAACCCGCGACCCCCAGCTTGGGAAGCTAGTGCTCTACCAACTGAGCTATTTCCGCAGGGCGCTTGGAAAAAATCGGCGCGGCTTTTAGTCGGACAAAGGCGGGAAGGCAAGCCGGAAAACGGGGAAACGCGGCGGATTGCCCGGACGGATGCCCCTGTCTCACGGCCCCGCGTCGGAATCTTTGGCGGAGGGAATCAGAAACACCGTCTGCAGCGATGCCTCGAAGCCGTTCTCCATGCCGCCGCGGCCAAAGCCGCCCTGCCAGCCGATGGACAGCGCCAGCTTGAGCGTGCGGGTCATTCGCCGTTCAGCGCCGACAGCGACGCGGACGATGCCCTGGCCGCGGCTCTTGCGTTCAAGCGTTTCCCAGCCGTTTTCAGCGTCTCCCGATTTTTGTTCCAGGCTGCTGCGGCCGCCGCCCAAGGTCAGCGTGAGCGGAAATTCCCAGCTGCCTGCTTTGAGGAAGACAAGGCCCGCGTCCAGGCCGCCCCAGCGCAGGGAGCCTGTGCGCCCGCGGTTTTTGGTGGACGTGAGCGATGCCTGGCCGCCGCCGCCCAGCCGCAGTCTGCCGTTCAGAAGGCGCACGTAGCCGCTGCCGCCGATGAACATCTGCCAGGTGGGAACGCCGTCCGCGCCGCGCAGGCCGCAGCCCAGAAAGGGACCTCCGGCACCCCGGTAATCATCGCTGCTGTCCGCCGCATGGCTCCTGCTGTCATGTGCCAGCGCGGTTCCGGAAATCAGCGCGAGCGCCGTGAACGCCGCCAGCTGTGTCTGAAGGACAAGTTTTGTTTGCATTTCGCCTCGTAAAAGATGCTAGGCCGACACAATCGGAAACACGGGGGGCGCCCTTTCGAGTCGTTTTGGAGAGGCAAGTCCATGGAAAAAATCGCTTCGCTCCATGTGGCCTGGAGCACGAACAGGTCGCACGGAGATGCCGTCAGCGAGGCCGTGGGACAGGCGTTGGAGAAGGCAGAGACGCCGATTCTTGGGCTCGTATTTTCATCCGGAGACTGGGACCGGAAGACTCTGGCCCACACGCTGGCCGCCGAGTTTGGGAGCATTCCCTGGGGCGGCTGCACAGCGACGGCGGTCATTGCCGACCGGAACATCATTACCGAAGGCATCGCCGTGGGCATCGTCAGCGCCCCACAGGCTTTCGTTGGCGTGGGCGTCGCGGGGCCGGTCAGCCAGTCGCCGCTCGAGGCGGGGTCCGCCGCTGTGGCCAGGGCGCTCGATCACCTGCCGCCCATGCAGCAGGACGGAGATTCGGCCTTCCCCAGGCGGGCGGTCTGGCTGCTGATTGATTCGTTCCTGGGAAACGGCAGCGCCGTGGTTCGCGGAGCCGTTCGTGAAGGCGGCGTGGGCCTCTGCTGGGCGGGCGGCGGCGTCGGCGGCAAGGGACGGCTGTCCGGCAGAATGTCGCTCCTCGCCAATGGCCGCTCCGTTCTGGACCGCGCTGTGGCAGTGGCGCTCGACCTGCCTTCGCCCATCGGCGCCGGCATGGGGCACGGGCTGAAGCCTTTCGGGCCCGCCATGTCCGTCACCAAGGCGCGGGGCGAGGTTGTGGAACAGCTGGATTACATGCCCGCGGCTCAGGTGTTCGAACGCATCGCCCGCCAGGAGGGCGGCGCGCCCGGCGACGCCACGGCCAGTCTGGACGACCTGTTCCACCGCTATCCTCTGGGCATTCCCCACGCGGATGACGGCTATCTCATCTGCGACCCCTTCGGGAAAACCGACAGCGGCGGCCTCACGTTCATCGCGCCTGTTTACGAAGGGACCATCGTGCGGCTGATGCGCGCTTCCAACGCGGAGATGGTTGCCGGGGCCGCCCACGCCGTGAATCTGGCCTGTTCCCGCCTCGGCGGACGCAGGCCCGGCGGCCTCCTTGTGGCTGACTGCGACGGCCGCTTTCTCGCCATGGGCAGCGCCTTTCAGGACGAGGTGGATGCCATGGCGGATGCGGCGGGGCCCGGCGTGCAGATGCTGGGCTGCACCGCCTACGGCGAGATCGGCCGGCTGGGCGACGGAAGCTACCCGCATTTCCACAACAAGACGGTGCAGGTTCTCGCGCTGCCTGGAGAGGAGGCATCCTGATGGCGATGACGACGGACATGGGCCTCTGCCCGCACCAGCGCAACGAGCAGCAGTGGATGATCTGCGACAGCATTCTTCAGGAGCTGACGACGGCGGCCTTCGAACTCTTTCGTCCGGAGAACTCCATCGACGACTTTCTGGAGCGCATGGCCATGCGCCTGGGGAATGTGGTCATCGTTGCCGTCAGCCTTTCAGGCGAGAAGGCGCGCCTTCTCGCCAGCGCCGGCCTGTCCTCCGGCTCCCGCAAACTTCCGCTGTCCGCCATTGAGCTGGTGCAGGACCGCTTTCCCTGGCCCGAGGTGCATCGGAGCGACATTTCGTCCTGGACCTTCGACGTGACCTCCATCGGCCTGCCCCGCGACCTGGGCGATGTTCGGCTCGTGCTCTTTCGTTCGCGGCTCCTGAAGGTTTCGCCCATGTATCGGGGACTGGTGGAGCGTGTGACGCGCATCGTCTGCCGGGCGGTTCAGCATCGGCGCGTTCTGGCGAAGCTCCAGGAGAGCGGACGGAAGTACAGCGAGCAGACGGACCTTCTGGAGTGCATCGTCAACAGTTCGCCGGTTGGCGTCATGTATGTCCCCAACGAGGGCGAAGTGATGTGCAACCGCCGGGTTCAGGAGCTTTTTGGCCTCGGGCCGCGCGGCGAGACGCTGGAGACGGCCCTCTCGAAGATGACGGCACGGATTGAGACGCCCGCGGATCTGTCCGCCCGCATGGCTGAGTATTCGCTGCTGCTGGAGAGCCGGATGCGCCGCGGAACGCTTCCCCGCGGAGCCGCCTTTGGCGAGGAGGGCATCGACCTGACGCTGCACGACGGCCGCCGTCTGACCTGCTTCTGCATTCCCGTTCGCAACCGTCAGCGCAGCCGGGTGGGGGCCTGCTGGTATTACCGCGAGCGCCTGGAGCGGAATCATGTGGAGCTGGAGCACCAGGCGGCGCTGGAGAAGGAGCGGGCCGCGCGCGCTGCCTCTGAAAAAATGCAGAAGCGGATGCACCTTTTATCTGAGGTGGGGCGCGTCCTCATTTCGTCCCTGGACCACCGCCAGCAGATCAAGGGCGTCGCTGACATCTGCATCCCGGAAATCGCCGACATCCTCTCCATTGACCTGTTCGGCGCCTACGGCTTCGACCGCTTCGCCTTTTCGGCGGTCCGCAGTCCCGAGAAGCCGGACGCACCCCTCTTCTGGATGGACATCAGCGACTTTCAGCTGGACATGGCCGCGCCGGTTGGCCCGGGGCACGTGATGTCTGCCGGTGTGACGGAGCTCTGGCCGCGCCTGGATGAAAAGACCATCGACAGATTCGGCCTGGGCGAGCGCGAAAAGCGGGCGCTTCTGGCCTTGAAGCCGACCTCGGCCATCTACGTTCCGCTCATCGCCAGAAACCGCTGTCTGGGCGTTTTCACGCTGGCTTCTCAGGGCACCCGCGTTTACGGCGAAGAGGACCGCCTTCTGGCAGAGGACCTGGCCATGCGGCTCTCGTTCGCCATGGACAACGTCTGGCTGCTTCGTCAGGCGGAACAGGCCGCTGCGGCGTCCGGCGCTGAGAAGTCTGTCGATGCTCATGACAGCGGGCTTCAGGCGCAGGACGCGGCTTTTCAGATGGCGGGCGTTTCGGGAGGGCCTTTGGGAGATGCCATCGGCGTTCATCCTCTCGGCCAGCCGTGCGGCGAGGGAAATGACTGAATCGGCGCGCGGCGAGAGGACAGCGCCGAAGCGCGGTGCGGGCCAGACGACGGGAAAGGAATCGCCTCCATGAAGGCCGCGAAGGACACGCCTCCCAAAGAGCAGACGCTGCTTCTGGTCGAGGACGACTACGACATCCGAACGATGCTGGAGCTGCTCCTCGACATGGAGGGCTATCGGGTCGTCCGCTCGGCCAATGGCCGGGAGGCGCTGGACGAACTGCTCCGCGGTCTGCATCCGGATGTCATTCTGCTCGACCTGATGATGCCCGTGATGAGCGGCTGGCAGCTTCTGGACATCATGGAGCGCGATCCGGTGCTGGCCGACATTCCCGTCATCGTCATTTCCGGCGACGGGCGCTCCGCGGCTCAGCTCGTGGCGGACCGGGTCAGCTGTTTTTTGAAGAAGCCTTTGGACCTGGACGAGCTGCTCACAAAAATCGCCGAGCTCGCACTCAGCGAAGATGCCGAAGAAGAAGACGGCGGGGACAGCTGAGAACTGTCCGGACCGCCGGCCTTCTGTCCGCTGAAATTCTTCTTCGGGTCAGTCCCGTTCGATGTTGAGGCTGATGTCCATGGCCCGCGCGGAGTGGGTGATGGCGCCCATGGAGACGAAATTGACGCCCGTGGCGGCAATGGACCTGAGGCGTTCGAGGCGCACGCCGCCGGAGGCTTCGGTCAGCGCCCTGCCGCCGATGCGGCGCACGGCATTGGCCATCATTTCGTCGGTCATGTTGTCCAGCATCAGCACGTCGGCGCCCGCGGCCAGGGCTTCGTCCACTTGTTCCAGCGTCTCCACCTCAATTTCGACGCGGATGAGGTGATGCGTCGCCTCTCTGGCGCGCCGGACGGCTTCGCCGATGGAGCCAACGGCCTCGATGTGGTTGTCCTTGATGAGGATGCCGTCGAAGAGGCCGAAGCGATGGTTCCTGGCGCCGCCGATGCGCACGGCAGCTTTTTCCAGGGCCCGCCAGCCTGGCGTCGTCTTGCGCGTGTCGAGAATGGTGCATCCCGTGCCCCGGAGCATGTCGGCCGCCTGGCGCGCTGACGTGGCGATGCCGGAGAGCCTCTGCATGAAGTTCAGCGCTGTTCGCTCGCCCGTGAGCAGCGCGCGGTAGGGGCCAGTCACCTCGCCAAACACCTGACCTTTGCGGACGCATTCACCCTCGGAAACGCTGAAATGCAGCTCGCAGCGCTCATCCACCTCGCGAAACACGCGCGAGGCCACCTCCAGACCCGCCGCGACGATGTCCTCCTTGGCCAGAAATCCGGCCCTGCCCGCGGCATCCGGCGGAATGGTGGCGTTGGTCGTGATGTCTCCCGCGCTGCCCAGATCTTCTTCGAGGGCCAGCTGAATCAGCTTTCCGGTGGCGTCGTTCATGGGTGGTTCCTTGGTTGAGGTGAGGGTGAGGAAAATCTCGAAGAAAGAAGAAACCCCGCTCGGGAGTGGCCGGCGGGGTTTCGGATGAAGCGTCTGGATGGAGGAGAGCTCCGCGCGCGGACGGCAGCTTTTACATGCCGCCTCGCGACTGGATGAGGCGCTCCATCTCCTCGCGGATCATGGTCTCTGCCAGCTGCGGCACCACTTCCCAGACGACCTTCTCGATGATGTCGCGGGAAATCTCCTGCATCATGGCGCGCAGCATCTGTTCCTGAGCGCGCGGGTCCGCCGGGATGAACGGGCGCTGCTGGGGCATCCCCGGCTGCATGGGCCGCTGGCCTGCCATGGGGGCCATCGGGGGACGCATCCCGGGCTGCATGGGCCTCTGACCTGCCATAGGAGCCATCGGGGGACGCATTCCGGGCTGCATGGGCCTCTGGCCTGCCATAGGAGCCATTGGGGGACGCATTCCGGGCTGCATGGGGCGCTGACCGGCCATGGGAGCCATGGGAGGACGCTGGGGCATTCCGGGCTGCATGGGGCGCTGACCGGCCATGGGAGCCATGGGAGGACGCTGAGGCATTCCGGGCTGCATGGGGCGCTGACCGGCCATGGGGGCTGCGGGCGGACGCATCGGCATGGAAGGCGGATTGGAGGGCGGCCTCACCTCGGCAGCAGGCACTGCGGGCGGCGCCGGCGGCGGCATGACGGGCGCGGGGCCAGCCGCTGCTGCAGGCTTGGGCGTCGGCGCGGCCATTCCCTGAGGACGCCTGAAAATGACGCCGGGCAGCGGCGGGGGAACTTCCACTCCGGCGAGCACGCAGACTTTTTCGATGAGGAGCTGCGTCTCGAAGGGCTTCTGAATCCAGTCCTGGGCACCGCATTGGGCCATTCTGACTTCGTCGAGGGGCGCGGAAACGCCCGTCATCAGCAGAACAGGCGTCCCTGAAAGCATGGGATCCGCCCTGAGCTGCGCGCACAGGTCATAGCCGGCGCCCGCGTTGCCCACGGTGTCGATGGCAATGACATCGGGACGCTCGGCGGATGCCAGGGAGAGCGCGTCCTGACCGCTGGCCGCGGCTGCGACCTCGATTTCTGTGGTGGCGAATGAAATCGAAACAACCTTTTGGATGGTCGCGCTTCCATCAATGAGAAGCAGTTTCTTCGTCATGGATTCACCTGGGGGCTGGAGAGTGGAAGGAAAGGCTCAAATCCAAAAAAGCGGCGCGTTTTACTCGGGGACCCTGTGAAGTCAAAAAACCTCGGTCCTCTCTGAGAGACGGTCAGGCAGAGGAAAAATCAGTCGCGCCGTGCTGTCAGCTGTCCGAGCCAGACGGACCCGGAATGACCGTCTTCCGGCGGAGGCGCTGCGCCAGTTTTTCAAACTCCCTGTCGTCGGGAAAAACCTGGAGCGCCGCGTCGCAGGCCCAGAGCGCCTCCTGATAGCGGCCGGAGCGTTCCAGCATCTGCGCGTACAGATGGCGCGGCGCGGGGTCGGAAGGCGCCAGATAGATGGCCTGCGTCAGGTGCTTCTCCACCTTGTCCGTGTCGCCGCCGATGCGAATGGTCAGGCGCGCTGCCTCGCAGTGATAGGTGGCGCGGCTCGAATCCAGCCGAAGGGCGTCCTCCACCAGCTTGAGGGCTTCGGCGGGGTCCGTCTCCTGTGTGGCCCGCTGAAAAAGAATCGCGGCCTTTTTCATGCCTGCCATGGCTTCGGCCCGCAGGCAGGCGGAGCGGATGACGGCATTGTCGGGAGAGAGCTCCAGCGCCTGATGCAGGTCGATGAGGGCGCTTTCATATTTGCCGCTCTCCAGCTTCTCCATGCCGCGCCGGAAGCGCTCGTCACTCGTCGCAGGCTGGGGAACAGCGCTGCGCGTCGGCGAGCTCGGCGGTGTCTGAATGCCGGCCTTTTCCGGGGAAGAAGAGTTGGAGGCGAGCTGCCGCAGAATGTCGCTGGCCGTGGTGCCGATGTCGCTGAGCCGGACGCCCAGACCGCGCCTTCCCGGCTTGCGGACGGTCATATCGACAGTGCCGGCGAAGGTGACTTTGCCAAGAGCCGTGTCCGCGGAGACGGTGACGGGGGTTCCCGGCGGCAGGAGCGGCGCGCCTTCGAGAAAAAAGGTGCCCCGGGAGTAGGCCTGCGAAGCCATGGAGCCGAGCAGCTGGCGGTCGATAATGGGCGGCAGCACCACCGGCTCCGCGTTCGATTTGCGGCTGAAAATCTGGAAGGCGAGCTCAAAGTCCACGGGCCGCGGAAGAACGGCGAGGAGCCTGCCGGAGGCAGCGGCCTGTTCGATGCGGGCGTCCACGGCATCGGCCATCAGGAGCGTCACAGGCGGAACGGCCGTGTTCTGAATGTCGTCCAGGAGGGCGGGCAAGAGCGCCGTGCCGCTGCCGAAGGCCAAATCGGAGTCCAGAAAGAGGAAATCGATGCCGCCGGCCCGCGCCCGCGCCAGGCAGTCAAACCCGGAAAAGGCGGCTTCCACGAAGCAGTCTCGACGGGCCAGGACCGCCCTGGCCTGGGAAAAGACGGCAGGGTCGTCATCGGCAATGAGCAGATTGAAGGACATGGAGTCTGGGCACGGTGAGGGAGCGGAAAGAGCGGCGGCGTGAATCAGCATGTTTCTGCCGCCGGGCCGGGGAGCTCAAAAAAAGTCGGGCGCGATAGTCCTTTCCGCCGGGCGCCGCAAATTTCCCCGGTCAAAATCCTTGAGGTGGGGGCACATCAGAAAAAGTGCGGTTCGGAGCCTGCCGTAAGCCGGGTTCTGTTCCCGCCTCGTGCCCGAAGGCCTTCGGCGGGCGGTAAACATTCATCTAGTGCCCGGATTGCTCCGGACCTCGAGCGAGCCGACCCGGAGGCTTCCGGCGGGCAGTCGGACGGACGCCTTTCGGCGGCCTTGCCTCCCTATTTGCTCTTGCTCCCGGTGGGGTTTTCCCTGCCGTCCGCATCGCTGCGGACGCGGTGCGCTCTTGCCGCACCTTTTCACCCTTGCCTGGGCGCCTTTCGGCGTCCGTGGGCGGTATGTTTTCTGTGGCACTTTCCGTCGGGTTGCCCCGCCTGGCCGTTAGCCAGCACCGCGCCCTGTGGAGCCCGGACTTTCCTCCCGCGCCATAAAGGCGCCGGCGTTTACCTGGTCTGCTCCGAACCGCGCGGCGCCCCTAGCCGGGAACAGCCGCTTTGAAAAGGGGGCAACCTGCGTCTGAAACTCCAAAAATCGATTGATTTTCATAGGTCGATGACGTTGGGAGCCCGGCTTTTTTGGACGCTTGGGCCCATTGGGCCCGCTGATTGTTCTGCCAATGCATTTTTTCTTTTCGGAGCATTCGTCCCATGAGTGATGAACCCGTCAGCCGATACATCAAGGCAGCCGTCTTCCACCCCCTGCACATCGTGGCCGTCATGGCCTGCCTGATTCTGGCGCCGGCGGCCATTGCCACAGGAATGATCGCTCCCTGGATCATCCTGCCCATCCTGGCCGCGCTCGAGGTGGGCTACATCGGCTTTTACGGGACGAGCGACCGCTGCAAACGCATGGTCGAGGAAAAAGAGGCGAAGAAGGCAAAGATGCTGGCTTCCGACAATTCGCCCAAGGCGGCCGCCCAGCGTCAGAAGGAGCGATTCGACGAGCTTTACAAGGGGCTGGATCCCTCGCTTCGCAAGCAGTTCGACGAGCTGAGGAAGCGCTGCGATGCCTTCAACGAGATGAGCGACCAGTACAGCACCTCGGCCGTGGCGCGTGAGCAGCTGTCCGGCGTGAACAAGCTCCTGTGGGTCTATCTCAAGCTGCTGCATACCAAGATGAAGCTGGACCGCTTCTTCGAGACCATGAACACCGAGGAGCTGGATCGTCAGGAAAGGGACGCGCTCCGACGGCTCGAGGACCTTCCCACCGATGCGCTGGATCCCATCGCTGAGAAGAAGCGCAGCAGCATCGAGGACACGATTCAGACCGTCCGTGCGCGCCGCGAAAATGTGAAGCGGGCGCTGGAGAACCGGGACTTCGTGATTCTCGAAATCGACCGCATCGCCGTGAAGCTCACGGGCATCTGCGAGATGGCCATCAATCGTCAGGACCCCGGCGCGATTACCCAGGATGTGGACGGCGTCGCCAGGTCGGTGGAAGCGACGGAGCAGGCCATCGGGGAACTCAACCTCTTCACCGGCTTCACCGCTGTGGACGACATGGCGCCCGACATCCTCTCGGAGACGCGCCAGAAAGTCCGATGAAGGCTGCCCGCGGGGACTTCCGTTTTTCGTGAAGACACATTTTTAACGCTGTCGGGGGAGTTGGGTTTGACGCGGTTTTGCTTGGCGGATGCCGCATCGGTCATCTGACCACCGCCATCCAGCCCGCTGTGCCATTCGGGCCAGCGGGCTTTTTTCTCCAACAACGAGGAAGACAACACCGATGAAAACTCAGCGAACAGTCGTTTGGCGGCCCCTTCTGGCGCTCGCCGGCATGGCCCTGCTGATGTCGTCCACGGCGGCTTTTGCCGACCCCCCGCCGCCCCCGCCGAATCATGGCCCCCATCACGCGGCGCCTCCGCCTCCTCCCCCCAAGAATCCTCCGCCTCCGGCGCCTCACCATGCGCCTCCTCCTCCGCCTCCGGCACACAGGCCCCCGCCCCCGCCTCCTCCGGCTCCTGTGCTTCCTGCCCCCGGTTCGGTGGTCAAAGCTCCGCCCCGGCACGCCAAGACAATGCGGGTTCATGGCATTTCCTACCGGGTGGCTGACGGCCTTTACTTCCAGTATGACGCCCGCCGGCATGGCTATGTGGTTCTGGCCGCGCCCATCCGTCCCGAGGCCGGTTCCTGGGTGAAGACGGTTCCCTACGGCGCCAAGAGCCAGAAGCTCCACGGCGTGACCTACAAGTTCCTGGACGGCATCTACTATATGTATGATGCGAAGCGCCGGATGTATCAGGTGATGGACGAGCCGCTTCCGCCTCCTCCTCCCCCGCCCCCGCCTCCGGTCCATCACGCACCGCCCCCGCCGCCTCACCACGCGCCTCCGCCTCCGGCACACAAGCCGCCCCCGCCGCCTCCGCCTCAGAAGGCTCCGCCTCCTCCTCCGGTGCGGCGCTGATGCGTGAGCTGATGTTTGGATGAGATGTAAGGGGATGGCGCCTTTCTCTCCTTAAAAAAAAGAAAAAGGCGCCTGTTGTAAATAAAAGCCCTCCTTCGACGTGAATGCCGGGGGAGGGCTTTTTTGATGCCGCGCCTGCCTTTTTTGTTATTCCGCTTTTCCCCGCAGGTCGTTTTTCCCAGAAAGGAACGCATACATGAAAGTTCAGCATTCCGTGGTTCGCTGGTCATTATCCGCTCTAGCGGGAATTTCTCTGATTTTTTCGGCCGGTTTGGCACTGGCAGACTCGCCAGCGCCTCAGAAAAGTGACGAAGCGGCCCATCACTGTTCCCACCACGCTGCGGGCGGCTGCCAGTGCGGCAAAGATGCTGGCGGATGTAAATGTGGCGGTGAAGCAGGCTGCCAGTGCGGCAAAGATGCTGGCGGATGTAAATGTGGCGGTGAATCCGGCTGCAAATGCGGCGAATCCGGCGGCTGCCAGTGCGGTGCGCATCACTGATTCGATTGAAGATTCGATTAACTTGCTCAAAATACAAATCCCCCTCTTCCGACTTGGAAGAAGGGGATTTTTTATAGGTGTCGGAGTAATAATTCTTATTTCACGCACCGGAAGCCGACGTTGCTGGCCGAGTTGCCCGGGGTCAGGCCGTCGCGGACGGCGATTCCTATTTCTTCCTCATCGTTATAATAGCAGCCGCCCTTCAGTGTGAAGTGCGGGGTAGCGCCGCCTATATTTAGAGATGTTGTCCACTCCTCGACATTCCCAGTCATGTCCACGAGCCCAAGGGGGCTGTCGCCGTCGGGCGAATATATTCCGACGGCTGAAGTTCCGACCATTGCAGCGACCTCTGTCTTGTCGCTGCAGTACAAATAGCTGACCGGATCCTGGTAATTCGCATTGACGCAGTGTCTCAGCGTATTTCCAAAGGCGTAAGTTGTATTCAAATGCTCGGTGCCATTGTGGGATGCCGCATATTCCCATTGCTCTTCGCTGGGCAGACCTCCGCCAATCCACAGGCAGTATTCCTCGGCGCCGTACATGTCCACGCAATTCATTGGATGTTTTTTCCAGTTATCTCCGCGGCCATAATTGCAATAGCGCTCATCCCCAGACGAATCTGCGTCATAGACATCAAATTTATTCTGCGAGCAGGCTTCAGCCGCCACACATTTTTCAAATTCTTCCACGGTCACAGGCGTTTTGCTCAGCTTGAAAGCCTCTAATGTTACAGTATCGCCCGCTGCATGAATATACGTTGGATGGGTTAATTTGAATGACCCTGCGGGGATATTGATAAAGCCCTCTTCCTCGACCGGCCCGGCGTCCGGCTCATCAATGCCCGAATCTTCCTCAATTCCCGAATCTTCCTCGATAATCCCCGCATCAGAGATACCTGCGTCATTCTCAATGATATGGGCATCTTCTTCAGTTATTCCGGAATCTTCGCCCGAAATCCCCGCGTCCGAAATAATACCTGCATCTGACTCCGGAACATCGACAGGCTTATCATTTCCGCCGCCGCAGCCAATGCCCGCCAACGCAAATAAGCTCACTAAAACGAAAACGCGCTGAATTTTCATTGAACAGTCTCCGTGAAAAGAGCCGGGGAGAATTCCGACTGGGGGTGGATGACAACGGCCAATTACTGCAACCACTGGAATAGACTGCACAAAAAGCGGCGGAAGAGACAAAAGGAAAAAGGACTGTCAAGAGGAAAAAAAGACAATTATGCCGGCTTTGCAGCAAAAATCTTGTCTGAACTCTTGATTTTGGCAGGAAAAGTCATCGTCATCAAAGATGTCGTCCCCGCACATTACGACGATTATGGCATTCTGACTGTCAGTATTTATGATTTTCTTCTGGGAGAAGTGCTGATTAATTAAATAAAGTTTTTCATAAATTGGAATGTACCAACAAGCACCAATAAATAAACAGCCCTCCTCCAATACATTTATTTTACGCATCGAAGGAGGGCTGGTTTTATTTATATAATTAAATTTTTGTTCTTATTTTCTTATTTCGCACAACGCACTCCAACGATGAAGTCCCCATACGCGGGATCTCTTTTGCGGCGATTCCCGACGTTCAGGATGAGATCATAGTCATTCCAGGCACCGCCCTTGAGGGTGTAGTCTGAGCTGTTTTTTTCATACAATGAACTCGTCCACTCCCAGACATTCCCGCTCATATCCACGAGGCCACGAGGGCTGTCCCCGGCCGGCGAATGCAGCGAAACGTCGCTTGTGCCATCCGCATCATTAGTATTCGACATCGGCGCCGCAGCATTGCCCTGACAAAACTTGTTTGTGCTGCTGTCCCAATACTGAGCAGTCACACAATGCTGCGGCGCATCATTTCCCCAGGGATACGTCGTCCGGAGATGCGCCGTGCCATTATGTGTTGACGCATATTCCCATTCCTCTTCCGTGGGTAATCTGCCGCCAATCCATTCGCAATATTCTTTTGCGCCATACCAGTCCACGCAATTCATCGGATGATTTTTCCAATTCTCGCCGCGATTATAATTGCAGTAACTGTTATGCGACACAGTATAATACGACGTAGAGGTACAGGCGTTAGCCGCAACACATTTCTCAAATTCGGCAACCGTGACAGGTGTTTTCTTCAGCGCAAATGCTTCCAATGTCACGGTATCGCCCGAATTATATAACACTGTTTCGTGCCGCAATGTAAATGCCCCGGCGGGAATGGAAATAAATTCAATCTCTTCTTCCCCGGTTCCGGCGTCGTTTTCAATGTCACCTGCGTCATCAGCTATAATGCTTGCGTCGTTTTCTGTAATACTGGCATCACTGTCTTCAATGATGCCCGCGTCGTCTTCGCTAATGCTTGCATCTGTATTTTCTATAATACTTGCGTCATTTTCGCTGATGCCCGAATCAGTGATGACAATTCCCGCATCCATATCCGCCGGAACGTCGTCTTTTTTCTCACTGCCCCCGCAGGCAATAAACAGCATCGAGCCAATAAAAACAGGCAAAACACCTAAACAAATTTTACCTTGCCGCGTGATATTTTTACTACCTAAAGTATTGTTCTGCATTGCTTTATCTCCTGAAAAAAGCCGGAGAAATTCCGACGGGGCGGAAAACGGCGCCTCAAAAACCCTCTCAGTCATCGCCTTCGGCGCTGACAGCTCCCCCAAAAGGGGGAGCCGGGAAACTAAATAAAGTCAGCGAATAAATAATCTTGCCTCCTCCTCTGGGGGAGGTGGCGCCGCCAACGGCGCGGCGACGGAGAGGGCCAGTTTTTTACTTTTCCGCCCACAGTGCGGCCAGATTCAGCCCCGTCTCCACGGCCTTCATCATCCACGTCAGGCTGACGAATTCCTGCTTGCCGTGGAAATTCACGCCGCCGGCGAAGATGTTGGGCGTGGGCAGGCCCTTGAACGAGAGCTGGGCGCCGTCGGTGCCGCCGCGAATGGATGAGCGGACGGGCGTCATGCCGCTTTGCTCCACGGCGCGAATCGCCTTGGCCATGACCTCGGGGTGCTTGTCCAAAACCTGCTTCATGTTGCGGTACTGGGCTTTGAACGAGAGCTCGACCTTCGCGCCGGGGAACTCAGATTCGACCTGAGACGCGGCCTTTTTCAGGTCTTCCTCGCGCTCGGCCAGCTCCTCGTCGGTAAATGCGCGGACGATGAAGCGGACGGTCGTTACATCGACGGCGCCGCCGATGGAAACGGCGTGGAGGAAGCTCTCCTTGCCTTCGGTCGTCTCGGGCAGGTGGTCTTTGGGCAGCAGCTCCATCAGGCGAGCGGCGGCGCGGATGGCGCTGACCATGGAGCCCTTGGCAGTGCCGGGATGGCAGTCGAAGCCCTTGACAGTGGCGGTGGCGGCGTCGGCGCAGAACGTCTCGTCCTCGATTTCGCCCAAGAGCGAGCCATCGAACGTGTAGGCCGCGTCCGCGCCGAACTTCGCCACGTCAAAGAAGCGCGTGCCCGCGCCGATTTCCTCGTCGGGCGTGAAGCCGATGCGGATTTTCCCGTGTTTCACCTCGGGATGGCGGCGGAGGTAGTCGGCCACGGTCATAATGATGGCTACGCCGGACTTGTCGTCCGCGCCCAGGAGCGTCGTGCCGTCGGCGGTGATGACCTTCTGACCAATGACGCGCTTCAGCTCCGGCTGCTCGCCGGAAATCACCACGGACGGGTCTCCGGGCAGCACGATGTCGCCGCCCTTGTAGTCGTGGATGATGGGCTTCACGTCCTTGCCGCTCGTGCCGGGATAGGTATCCACGTGGGCCAGCATGCCGATCACGGGCGCGCTCACGCCGTCGGGCAGGTTCGCGGGGATGGAGGCGAACAGATAGCCGTGCTCGTCCAGAGAAATCTCCGAAAGTCCCATGGCCCTCATCTCGCCTTCGAGAAGGCGCAGCAGGTTCCACTGCTCTTTCGTCGAAGGGAAGGTCTCGCTCTCCTCGCTGGAAGAGGTGTGGACGCGGACGTAGCGGAGGAAGCGCTCCAGAAGGCGGCTTTCAAGGGCGCTGTCGAGGTGGAGTTCAGTCATGTTTTGTCTCCTGTGTTGGTGGGGGTGAACTGCGGTGAAGAATCAGAATCTGTGCTCGTTGGCGCGGGACGGATTCGGGCGAAAAGTCTGTCGCACAGCCAGACGAGGAGGCCTGCGGCGAGTCCTGCGAAGATGGGCTCGATGCCGAGGAGCTGTTTTTTGAAGGCGTTGAGCGCAATGAGCCAGATGAGCGTCACGGCAAAGGCGAGGCACATGTGAACCACGGCGCCCCGGTGCGTCATCCTCAGGCGCGGAATGAAGGCGCCCAGGACGGGCAGAAGGAGCGAAGTCGTCGAGAGCGACCCCAGACCGTGCCAGAGCGTCACCACCGACTTGGAGAGCCAGGCGAGGGCAAAGGCGGCGATGGCAGAGATGATGAGCCCCAGTTTGGTGGCCTGAGGAATTTTGCCCTCGAAGCGCTTTGTCCTGCCCAGGAGGTCGCGGCCCAGCGTGGACGCGCTGACGAAGAGGCAGCCGTCGAGCGAGGAGACGACCGTTGCGGCCATGGAGATGAAGAAGATGCCGCAGAGGCCGGCGGGCAGGCAGCGCAGCGCCAGCAGCGGGTAGGCCTCGGCGGCGCGCGAGGCGGGGAGGTCCGTGAGAATTGCCCGCGCGTAGAGGCCCGTGAAGGTCGTCATGAAGTCGAAGAACGCCCAGCAGAGGATGGACAGGAAGAGGCCTGTGCGGGCGACTGCGGGCGTCCTGGCGGCGAAGCAGCGCTGGTAAAACAGTGGCTCCACGAGGGCGGAGAGGGCGATGAAGTACCAGACGATGATGGCCTGTGCCCCCCGTCCTCCGGTCCAGGTCCAGTGGCTGGGCGGCGTGTGTGCCGTCAGAAAGCTGAGTCCGCCGTTTTGATGAAACAGCACGGGCAGAAACAGCATGAAGCCCAGGAACATGAGGACGAACTGCAGCGCGTTGGAGCGGACCACGGATTTGAAGCCCGCCCGCCAGATGGTCAGGACCGCAAAGCCGATGGAAAGCAGCATGGCCGCCAGGAGGGGAATGCCCAGAACGACGTGGAGCAGAACGGAGAGAGCCACCAGATAGGCGGCGGGGACCGAGGTGCAGAACACGATGGCGGAGGCCAGGATGCCGGGCCCTCTGCCATAGGCGCCGCGGATTTGTTCGGGCAGCGTCAGCGCTTCGCTCTTTCGGGCGCGGTCGGCGAGGAAGAGGGCGAAGACGGCCGCCGCCAGATAGTAGGGCACGCCGAAGACGAGCCAGTTGGAGAGCCCGTATTTGAAGCTGTATTCGCCGACGCCCAGGATGCCGCCGTACCAGCTGGCCACCATCGAGGCGACAAAGGCCGGAAGCGTCAGCCGGCGGGAGGCGAGGAGGTAATCCGCGCCGCTTTGAATCGCTTCACCGGCAGCGGCAGGTGCGGTTGATTCCTCATTCGCCTCCGTCCTGCGCCCGCGCCGGCTGGCCCAGACGAACGTCAGGACGAAGTAGGACAGCATCAGGACCGCGTCGATGGCGTGAACGGACATGGGGAAGATGCCGGGAACGCGGCCGTCTTATCTGTATCGGTAGTTCGACTGGGGCACGGGCCGGGAGCTGCGGAAATACTGGATTTCATTGTCCAGTGAATTGGTCATGGCATCGACCATGAGCATCCGCAGGTATTCCTCTGAAATCCGCAGCGCGTCGTAATAGCGCTGGCGGTCGGTGGCGTGAATGATGACGGTCCGATAGCCCCGCGTCTTCAAAAGGTAATTGGACAGCAGCCGGACCAGCTTTCCCGTGCGTTCGGCGTAGGGGAAAATCCGCATCAGCTCCCAGTGAAGGTGGCAGGCCTGATCGATGGGGTGGAGTTCCCTGAAGTCCGCGCCGTCCAGCTCGTCAAAAAAGGCGGTCATCTTCTCGGGAATGTCCTCCGGGCGGGCAATTTCGTGCAGGTAGCTCCTGTGATTGAGCTGGGGCTCCTTGCGGTAGCCCTGCGACTCGGGCGCGGGATTGAGCAGGGTGTTCAGATGCCCCGCCATTTCCAGACTCAGCCGGGCCTCCGGATTGGCAATGCACGAGCGGATGAAATCGATGCCCTGCTTGAGCGTGCGAATCTCCTGATAGACGGGGACCAGCGACGAATCCGTGGCCTCATCCATGGTGCTCAGGGCAGCTACAAGCTCGGGACCTGTCACCACGATGCCTTCAATGGCATTCTCGTGGTAAATGTAGGACATCTCGAATTTGCTGGCGAAGTCCTGAACCTGGCCCCGGTTGCTGTCCATCCAACCCCGAAGCTCATCCAACCTGTCATCAATTTTCTGATAGCGGCTCTTCATGTCGTTGAAAAACTCCCTGCGGCGCTTGTCGGCAGAGGCGTCCGCCAAATGCCGAAGATTTCTGAAGAAATCGGGCCTCCGGCGAAGCGGCCATTGCGTCAAAAAACGCCGCCCGCCGCTCCGATGATGACGAAGCGGCGGGCCAGTTCAGTTCCGGGTGTCTCCGGTTTCTTCCTCGGCCGGAAGCCGGTGCCGGAAACAAAGCGGAATCGGAAAACGTATTCGTCACAAATCGACGAAGAAGACTTTGCAGGCCTGATCAATCAGGTCGCGGCTGAGGGCGGGGGCAAACTGCCGATAGCGGGCGGTGTCTTTGATGAGGCTGACGATGTCTCGCGGGTGGCAGGCGCGCAGCGACACGCCGCGGGGCTTGTAGAAGCGCTCAAACAGGTAGGTGACGGCCTGGTCCACGTAGGGAATGCCCGAGGCCTCACACACGCGCCGGAAGATGAAGCGGTATTGCTCCTCGGTGGGGTTGCCGACCTCGATTTTGTATTTGATTCGCCGCAGGAACGCCTCGTCCACCAGCTCCTTGGGGTCCAGGTTGGTGGAGAAAACCACCAGCTGATCGAAGGGAATCTCGAACTTCTTGCCGGTGTGCAGCGTCAGGTAGTCCACGCGCTTTTCCAGAGGGACAATCCAGCGGTTCAGGAGATCGGTGGGGTGGACCTTCTGACGGCCGAAGTCGTCGATGAGCAGCATGCCGCCGTTGGCTTTGATCTGGAACGGCGCTTCGTAGAAGCGGGCCGTGGGCGAATAGACGAGGTCGAGCGTCTCCAGCGTCAGCTCACCGCCGACGATGACCGCCGGCCTGTGGCAGAGCTGCCACCGCATATCGATGTCCAGACTGCGGCGCTTCCCGTTCGGCCCCGGCGCGGTCAGATGCTCCAGCGGAATCGCCGAGTGGTTCAGCGAGTCGTAAACTTTGATGATCTGGCTGTCGATTTCGATGCAGTGGGGAATGTAGGTCTCGCCGCCCAGCATGGCCGAGATGGCTTCCGCCAGGGAGGTCTTGCCGTTGCCCGGGGGGCCGTAGAGGAACAGCGACCTGGAGGAGTTCACGGCGGGGCCCAGCTTGTCCACGATGCTCTCGTCGATGACCAGGTGGGAGAGGGCGTTGGCGAGGTCGTTGTGATCGACCACCGGGTTTTCGGCCGCCTGGCTCGTGATGAGCGACGCGTACTGCTCAATGGGAACCGGCGCGGGACCGATATAGGTGGAGCGGTCCAGCGCTTCCTTGGCGTAGCCGCGGCCCTTTTCGGTGAGGACGAAATCGACGGTGGCGCGGCCGTAGCCCTTGCCTCCGCGCAGATCGACCAGCTTCTCGTCGGCCAGATAGTCGATGACGTGTTCCACCACGCCCGTCCACGAGAGCCGCATCTCCGCCGCGATTTCCACGCCGGACGCCGTTCCCCGGTAATAGAGGAACTTCATGGCAATGTCGCTCAGCAGGGCGATGCGTAAGCCCGTCTCCTCCAGCGTTTTTGGCTCGGGCGGGGCGATGTCGAGAATGTGGGGATTCTCCAAATGAATGCCATGCGATTGCACCGGGGTCCTCCTGTGGCGTCCAGATGGCGGGCGCGGGAATTGGGGAAGGGTTGGTCAAAAACAAAACAAAATCCGCAGCCGCGCACCGGAAAAGCCGATGACAGGGGATGCCTCAGGCAATCCCTGCCGTTTTTGCGCTCCGCCGAAAGCCGCGGTTACCCAGTGGGGTATCGGACGTGGGGTCCGGACGGGAGAGAATGAATACGCCAAAACGGACACATGAGGCGGGCGCCTCTGCCCCATCCCGACCGGCAAAGTCAAGGGCAGGGGAAGGGCGGCTCAGCTGCGCTGACGGGGCCTCGCCGCACCGTGATGAAGCGAAATTCACTGCCAGCCGCCCCGGCGCTCCCGGGAATGGACGTTTTCCTTTCTGCCGCCGTCCCTGCCGTCCATGTTCGAGTCGCTGCCCGGGGCCAGCCGGAGGTGATTTTCGCTGTCCGCCGGCGCGTCGTCCTCCGCATCCTTTTCATCCAGGTCCCAGATTTCTTCGGCCGAGCTGTCCATAAGCGGCGCCGCGCTGGCCGGATGGTCTTTGTCGGGGACAAACGAGGGCGAGTCCCAGTCCACCGATGTCGCCAGCCCCCGTTCGGCCCACGAATCGGACTCCCGGGATAAAATTTTGCCGAGCGTCTGGAAGAATCGGAGCGAGGCACGGACGAAAGACGCCATCTCTTCTTTGCTGCTGAGGGGGCGGCCGGCAATCGAGAAGACGATTTCGCTGCTGTTGCAGACAATCTCGAAGGAGCCGAGGGCGCTGAGCTCGCTGAATGACTGCCGGACCAGGTCATCGTCGAGAAGCTCGTCGCGGATGAGGTTGTCAGCGGGCGTGAAGGTCAGATTGCTGAGGATTTTGCCGATTTCCAGGGCTCCGCTGTGAAAGGGCGGCTGCGCATGTCTGATCTGGAATTCGTAGCAGCTGGCGCCGGGATGCCTGATGACCAGCGCCGGGTCCTTACGGAACTCGACTTCGTCGTCATACTGGCTGCCGATATGGATGCCCATGCTTCTGTGGTTGAAATCGCTGTCGGAGCCGTACCTGCGGCTGGTGACGCGGACTTTTCTCCGCTCGCTCCAGACACCCAGCGACATGCGGAAGCCGTGACAGTGAAAAGCGACGCATTCGCCGTCGGGCTTGGCGTCGGAAAAGAGCTCCCGGGCAACCTCCTCCTTGTATTTGTCCTGCGCATCGCTGCGGAAGGCGGCCACGAGGAGCAAGATGACGGCAACACCTACGATTGTGGCGATGAGGTAGATCATGGCGGACATGGGGAAATGAGGCCTCCGGAGCTTGGTTGGGTGCGGATGGCAGCCGTCAGCCGACAGCTGATTCAAAAGGGAGAGACACCTTCATGGAAAAACCGCCGCCCTGCTGAATCTGTCGAGGGCGGCGGCTGTGAGGCGCGAAAGGCACGCGCGGCGCGCCATTTCATTTCCATTCCACGGGCACATCCATGGGCGCTGTGCCCGAGGCAATGAACAGCGAGCTGTTGGCGCCCTCGGACCAGCGGACACTGCCGTCAGGGGCACGGATAACCAGCTTGAATTCGTAGGCGCTGGAGACGGGCAGCTTCGCGGTCAGACGCCCTTTTTTGTCCAGGGGGCCCAGCCCGTTTTCCGGCTTCCAGACGCCCAGCTCGAGGCCGCTGCCGACGATGAACGCCTGTTCGCCGGCCTTGAGCTTGAGCCCCCTGGCCTGGAAGTTCACCGGACGCTTCAGGCGCCCTTCCCGCCACTGTGCCAGAGCTCTGCTGTGGAACACGGCCAGTCCCTCGTCGGAAGGCGGCTTGGCGATGACCACCGTCGTGGTCCCCGGCGCGGCGCGCAGCCCTTCAAAGACATCAATCGGCTCGCCGGTCAGCGCGTCGGTGAAAGTGGAATCGGCAAAGTCGGCGGGGAGCTCAAACAGCTCCGACTCGGTTCCCCGGTTCACGGCAATGAAGGCCGCCTCGCCGGACACCACGCGGGCATAGAGCAGGGCATTGTCCCGGACGTCGATGATGGCCGGCACGCCCGACTTGAGGGAGGGGTGACTTTCGCGAAGGGCCAGAAGCCTGCCGATATGTTCCCTCAGCGGCTGCTTGTCGAAGCGCATGTCCGCCCGGTTTTCCGGCTCCTTGGCCCCCTCCAGCGCGGCCTCCGTGCCGTAGTTGATGACGGGGAAGCCGCGGGACGTGAGCTGGAAGGTCAGCGCCTGCCGGATGCTCTCCATGTCGCCTTTGCAGTCAGAAGCGATGCGGGGCAGGTCGTGGTTGTCCAGAATCGTGGCCAGGAACTCGGGCCGGTCGTAGGTCCTGTCAGACGAGAAGACACTGGCCAGCTTGGCCGGTGCCTGTTTGCGGCAATAGACGTCCACGAGGGCGAAATAGAGCGGGAAATCGAACATCGAGTTGAACATCCCGTTCCGCATGGTGGCCGAGATTTGCCGGTGGTCCCCGTCCAGCACCTCGCCCAGAAGAATGAAGCCGGAAGGCGCCGCGTCGAGAATCGCCTGATTGTAGCGGACCCAGAAGCTGTCATCGATGTGCTTCACGGCATCCAGCCTGAATCCGTCCGGCTTGAGCGTGTCCAGCCAGGCCAGCGAGGTCTTGAGCAGAAAGTCGTAAACCTCGGGGTTGCTCTGATCCAGGTCGGGCAGCCCGTGAACGTCGTGGGTGGTCAGCTCCTGTGTGTCGTTCCAGTTGTTGAGGGCGCCGTTGTGATGGAACCAGTTGGGATGCTGGGCGATTTTGGGGGAGTCCATGGCCACGTGGTTGAGCACGATGTCCAGAATCAGCTTCATCCCCCGGGAGTGAAGCGCGTCCGAGAGCCGGACCAGCGCCGCCGTGTCGCCGAAGCGGGGCTCCACCTGATCGAAGTCCTCAACCCAGTAGCCGTGAAAGGCGCCGTTGCCGAAGAACTTCTCGGTGCGCATGCGGAAGATGGGCGAGAGCCACACAGTCTTCACGCCCATGGCTTTGAGGTCGTCCAGATGGTCGATGACGCCCTGAATGTCGCCGCCGTGAAAGCCCGCCGGATCCGATTTGTCCGCGTCCGCGTCATTGGTGGTGTCGCCGTTGGCGAAGCGGTCCACCATGATGAAATAAATAGCCCCAAGGTCGCCGTCGCTGACGTGCGCGGCAGCCTTGGGGCCGGCGTTCACTGAATAAGGAGAGACCTGAGGCGCCTCACTCAGTTTTTTTTTTCGGCGCTGTCCGCAGCGCTGAGGAATTCGTCGAGAAGGGCGCCTGCTCGGCGGGCCAGGTCCTCGGCGATGGAAGCGACCGTCTGGGCCTCCTTTTCATGCTCAAAGTCCATGAAGGTGGAGAGCTCGCTTTCGGCGCTCATGGGCTCAGCGGCACCGTCCTTGGCGGCCACGCTGAGCTTCAGGCTGACGGTCCAGCGATAGCGCCCGGAGAGCTGGGCAAAATAGACGGCCTTGGTCTCCACCAGCAGCGTGTAGGGAGCCTCGCTGTTGGTCAGGCGCGCCAGGCGCTTTTTGCTGTCGCGGACGGGCACGAAGACCTGCGCGTAGGTCTGGAAGGGGATCTCGAAGGGCTCCAGATTTCGCTCGCCAAGAACCTTGGCCACTTCTTTTTTCAGACTGTCGGGAACCTCGCCCACCAGTCCCTGATGGTCGTCGTCCATGACGTAGGCCACGGCAATCGGCGTCTTCTGGGGCAGCCGGACGATGTCATGCGCCTTCACACAGCCCGACGCCGCGAAGGCCAGTGCCAGAAGGATGATGACTGCCAGATGGGGCAGGGCATTCGGACGATGCGCTTTCAGAACCATGCTTCGGCCTCGATGGCGATCACCGAGTGCCAGTGGCTCTCGGTGCCGGAAAAGATGTTGTACTGGTCAAGACTGTCGGAGAAGGCATTGCCGTAGGCCTGGTTCTGGCTGGAATACTGGAGGCCGTACATCAGGCGCAGAGAGGGCCGGTTGAAGATGCCGCGTCCATTGGGGTTGAGGACGATGCCCGCCTTGAGCTGCCAGGTGTTGCGGACGTCGCTGTCGCCGTTTTCGAGGCCGCGCGTGTCCGCCAGACCATGGGTATTGGCGAACACCGAATCGAAGTGCTGGCGGTAGAGATTGCCGTTCAGGGACTTCTCCCGGGCGAGGCTCGTCTCGGCGAGGATATGGACCACCTTCGTCACATAGGCCTGCAGCCGGAGCACCGTGGACATGTACATGCGGTTGTTGTCGTTGGGCGCGATCTCGTTGTCGCTGTCTGTGTGGTAGCCGAAGAGCAGCGACCACGTCGCGTCCAGCCACCCGGGAACCAGCGTCAGCTGCATCTCATTGCCGAAGTTCAGCTGATGGCGCTCGTCGGTCAGCTCCTTGATGTACACGGTGTACTGGGTGCCGTTGTAGTTCTCTGTGTAGAAGTTCTGCGGATGGCTCCGCAGGTAGTTGATGAAGAAGTTGTTCCACTTGAGAGCGCCCAGATTGCCGAATCCCAGGTAGCCGATGATTTTGTACGAGGAGGACGAGGTGGCCTGGGGCAGATTGTCCTGCATGAAGTCCATGCCGGGATGGGTGTCGAACCAGTGGCTGACGACCTCGCGGCGGACGTAGTCCTCGTAGTTCACGCCGGGCGTGGCGTAGGGCGCGTTCTTGTTGCCCTTGATTTCGGGCTCGTAGCGGAACTGGCCGCCCACGCCGATTTCCACGTGGCCGCCCAGCTTCAGCTTGAAGGTGCCGCCCATGGACAGAATCGTGGAGTAGTCACTCTTGCGCGTGGCAAAGCCGGCGTCGCCGATTCCCAGAAGCACCTCGAAGCGATCGGCGTTGTAGCGGGCGGAAAGACCCACCGTGTCGTCGAAGATGGACGCCGGCCACATGTCGTAGAGTCCCAGGTCGCCGAAGCGCTTCTCCAGGGTGCCAATCTGGAAGACCAGGTTCTGAGCGAAGATGTTGCCCGCCTCGATGTAGAGCTCGGTCAGGGCAAAGACGCCCAGAGAGCCCATGTTTACGTCGGTATTCTTGAAGGAGCCGCCCTCAATTTTGGTGATGACAGTGGCGTAGGGGTCGCTCTTCACGGCGTTCTGAACCAGGTCCAGCTTGAGGGCCAGCGTCCCCCAGGGGTCCTCGTTCATCAGACGGCCGTACAAATTCCAGTAGCCCAGCTTGCCGTTGCCGCCCTGAAAGTCGGGGCGGGTCATGATGCGGAAGTAGCCGCCGGCACTGAACCGGTCTCTGTTGGCTTCGGCACTGGCGCTTCCGGGAATCAGCGCGGCCAGGAGGAGCAGAAGCCCGGCGAGGCGCGCCACGAATGAAATGCTGCTGCCTGCGTTCCGTTTCATCAGCGGCCCTCCAGAATGACGATGGATTTGCCCTGCACGCCGTAGACGCTCCCGATGGCTTCAGGTGCATCCAGCTCGGCATTGCCCGAAAGGTTCAGGCTGCGGTTGCTGCTGTTCAGATAGCCCTCGGTGTCGAAGTAGATCTGAGTGTCCACGAGCCGCACCCAGTTGCCGCCCAGAGTGTATTCTGCCTCGTCGTTGCCCATGTTGATGAGCACGGCGAGCTTTCGGCCGTTGCCGCCGTCGGGATAGAGCATGCCGATGGTCTGTCCGTCCCAGTTGGCGGAGCCATTCGTGCCGTCGGTGCCAATCCAGGTGAAGGCTCTGGAGCCCTCATCGTAGGTGGAAGGCATGAGCGCGGGATGCTCCTTGCGCAGCCGGACGACCTTCTTCACGAAGTCGAACATGCGGTTCTTCTCGCTGCGCGCCTCCCACGCGCCCCAGTCGTGCCAGCTGTAGGGGTTGTCCGCCTCGGGCGTGTAGGTGTTGTTGTTGCCCAGCTGGGTGCGCATCCATTCGTCGCCGCCGTAAATGAGCGGCGTGCCGTGGGCGGTCATCATGGCGGTGAAGAAATTCCGCATCATCTGCCGCTTCTTGCCCTCGTCGCCCCAGTCCCTGGATCTGTTGTTCGATTCGCCCGAGTTCTTGGACTCGTTGCAGTAAACGCTCTCGGGCGAGGTGCAGCAGACGGGGTTGAGCGGGCCGCAGCCGTTGACCTTCTCGTTGTAGGTCACCAGGTCGTACATGGTCATGCCGTCATGCACGGTGATGAAGTTGATGGAGTGGAAGGGGCGCCGGTCGTCGCCGCTCTCGCCGAAGATGGCCGCGGAGCCGGTCATGGCGCCGCCGCCGTCGATGGTGTTGTAATAGGTCTTGTGGTTGAGGCAGGTGGTGCCCTGTGCCCAGGCGTCGCTGGCGCTGAAGTCGTTGACGAAGGCGCGCCACCAGTCGCGGAAGGTGCCGTTCCACTCGCTCCAGCCGTAGCCGTTGGCGAGGGCGCCGTTGCCCGCAGCGTCTTTCGTCGCCTTCGTGAACCTGCCGATGCCGTAGAAGCCCGCGCCCCAGGGCTCCGCGATGATGCGCGTGTTGTTGCGCTGGAGGACCGGGTCATTGGCGATTTCTTCGACCATCGTGTTGCGGTCGCTGTAGTCCGCGCCGCGGCCGACGGTGTCGTCGTTCAGGCCCAGGGCGGGGGCCAGGTCGAAGCGGAAGCCGTCCACGTGCAGCTCCTCCACAAAGTAGCGCAGCGAGTCGATGATGAGCCGCTTCACGGGGGCGTTGTTGCAGCGGAGCGTGTTCCCGACGCCTGTGTGGTTCATATAGACGTGCTTATTGGCGTCGTTCAGGGCGTAGTAGGCCGCATTGTCCAGACCGCGGTAGGAGAAGAGGCTGGCCGTCTCCTCAGGGTCCAGGTTCCAGGCCGCGCCGTCGGGGGCGTTGATCTTCTCGCGCCACAGACCGCCCTCGCCAGTGTGGTTGTAAACCACGTCAACAATCACCTCGACGCCCTGCTGGTGCAGCTGATCGACCATCCACTTGAACTCGTCGATGATTTCCTCGCGCTCTTTCTTCGAGGCGTAGCTGTTCTCCAGCGAGAAGTAGGAGATGTTGTTGTAGCCCCAGTAGCCGGCGTCAGAGGGTTTCTCGGTCGTCGGCAGAAGCTCCACGGCATTGATGCCCAGATCCTTGAAGTAGGCCGCCTTTTCGCCAAAGCCGCGGAAGGTGCCCGGATGCAGGACGCCGGAGGAGCTGTTGGCTGTGAAGCCCTTGGGGTGGACCTCGTACATGATGAGCTGGCTGTCCCCGTGCCCTTCGAGCGTTCCAGCCCGGCGCTTGGTGCGCCATTCATCCTCATGGGCGCTCCATTCATATTTGCTCTCGACGACGAGGCACTTGCCCGCGGCGCCGTAGGCCAGAGCGGCCCGATTGGGACCGCTGCCCAGATTGCCCTTGCCCCAGTCAAAGTCGCGGTGGATGGCCTTGCAGTAGGGGTCCAGAAGCAGCTTGTTGGGATTGAAGCGGTTGCCCTGATTGTCCACGTCGGCGTTGAAGCCGTGAATGGAGCCCGGATACCACTTCTCGTCGTAGTTCCAGTTGGGCCCCCAGGCCACGTAGCCGTAGTGCTGCCCCAGACCGACGCCTTCGACAAATGCGTTCCAGACGTCTGTTCCCGGCAGGCGGGTCATCTCAAATTCGCGGGTGGCCTTGTCGCTCTCCGGGTTGTCGAAGAGGAGCAGGCGAATTTTGGACGCCCTGTTGGAGAAGACGGCGAAGTTGACGCCCCGATGATTGCCGTCGCTGTCCTTGAGCAGCGTGGGCCCCATGAAATCCATGTTCTGGATGGCGGCTTGAGTGATGACCACGCTGTCGCTGGGAGAGCCCAGATTGTAGAGGGCAGGGGGAAGCGCGGCCACCAGTCCGTCGGGCGGCAGGACGGAATAGTTGTAGAGCCTCGGCTGGCCGTCGTCGGGGCTGCACCCCAAAGCGCCGGTCAGGGCCAGTGCCGCGAAAAAAGCGGCGAACTTGCTGTGTCTAGGCATGTCGGGAGTCCTCGAAAGAGGGAGAGGAAATGAAGTCGTAGCGGGAAATGGATGCAAAGAGAGGGAAGGGGGATGGCCATCAAAAAGAGGGCGTCCCGCATGACCGGAACGCCCTCGCTGCGCTGTGCAGCCGCCTTACTTGAGCCCGAGAATGACCGCGCCCCGGGCAGGAACATCGACGGTAATGGCGCTGTCGTGGATCTGATACTCGGTGCCGCTCAGGTAGTCCTTCACTGTGCCGCTGGTCCAACCCAGATCGGAGAGCTTGAGGCTGTCTGCGTCGCGCGAGTGAAGCTCGACGTTCGTCCAGGTGTTTTCCGTCAGGTTCATCACGACCAGCGCGTTGTGCCTGGGGTCATTTTGCGGGTCCCAGCGGACGTAAGCCCAGAGGTTGCCGTGGCCTTCGCCCCACTGCTCCTGATTGACCCACATGGTCTCGAATCGGCCGCCTTTGAAGCCGCGCAGAGTGCTCCGGGCCTGTCCCAGACGGCGCATCCGCTCCAGCTGATTCTTCTGCTGCCCGGAAAGCTGCGCCTCGGTCTTCATAAAGTGGCGGTTGTCGGGGTCGCTCCCGCCCTCTTCGCCGTATTCATCGCCGTAGTAGATGAGCGGAACGCCCGGCGTCGTCATCAGATGGACCATGGCCATCCACACACGGTCATAGGCCAGCTGATTGGTTGACTGGCGCGGCAGGTACTCCGCACCCCAGGTGGCGCCCGTGTAGCCGACGTTGTCGGGGTCGGAGCGCGAGATGACGCGGGCAACGTCGTGGCTGCCGATGAACGTGACCATCATCGCGTCGCCGAAGCTGTTGATGGAATCCCACGTGGAGCGGTTCACGTCGGAGAGCCCCTGGCCGTCATTCAGAAATGCGCTGCTCGCGCCGTCGAAGTAGCGGCGGAAATCAAACTGGCCGTCCAGCTGACCGTTGCCGATGTACTTGTTCAGATTGCCCACGTCGCCGTCGTAGGTCTCGCCGAACATGAAGAAGTCGGTGCCCGCCGTCTCGAAGCGATTGCGCATCCGGGTGCCGAGCATGCCCATGACGTTGTCTTCCATGTGCTTCACGGCATCGACGCGCAGACCGTCCAAGTCGAACTCTTCCACCCACCACTCGACATCGGAGAGGAACTGATTGGCCGTCTCCGGCTTGGTCCAGTTAATGTCGGGCATGTAGCTCGTGAACATGCAGCCGATGGGGTCGGACCAGTTGATTTCCTTGCAGATGGCGCTGGTGCGGAACCAGTCGGGATGGCTGGTCATGTATTCGTGGTCCTCGTGGACGTGATTCAGCACCGTGTCCATGATGATGCGGATGCCTTTGGCGTGCGCCGCCTGGACCATTTCACGGAGCGCCTCTGCACCGCCGAAGCGCGGCTCCACCTCGCGGGCGCGAATCGGCCAGTAGCCGTGGTAGCCCGACACATGCGCCGTGAAGGAATCGGTGATGTAGTCGTCGTAGGCTTTGTTCGGCTGCATCTGCCACGGCGTAATCCACAGCGACTTCACGCCCAGCTTGTCGAAGTAGCCCTCGTTGATGGCCTGGGTGATGCCGTTCAGGTCTCCGCCCTGGAAATTGGCGGGCGTCTCGCTGCCCTGGACGGGCTGGTCGTTGGAGGGGTCGCCGTTCCGGAAGCGGTCCGTCAGCACCATGTAAAGCGCGCCGTCGTAGAAGCTGAAATCTTCCTCCTCGACCCAGAAGGGGAGCACGACATCGGCGTGGTGGCTGCCGTTGGCCGCTTCAACCTTCACCGTGTATTTGCCATCCGCCAGCCCCTTGAGATGGATGGAAATGGACTGGTTGTCGGCGCCCAGAGAAATTTCCGAGGGCTCCAGACTGCGGATGGCGCCGCTCGACGATGTCCTCAGAGACGCGCTGGCCTTGAGGCCGCTGATGTCACCCTTGCTGCTCACCTGAATGGCTGCCTCGAAGATGCCGCCGTCTGCCGTCCGCTCCTTGCGGATGCTCGCCGCATCCACCGCCAAGGAGATGCTGGCCGGAACGACCGTGCCGTCGCAGAAAACGTCGGCCTTCGAGTAGGACTGGCCCTCATCCACCATCGTGTCCACGCCGGGGTCCAGCGTCTTCACGCCGTCCACGAGGAAGAAATAGCCCCATTCGCCGGCAGGAACGTTCAGCTCGATGGAATAGGTCCCCGTGGCATCGGGACCATTCAGCTTGTGCGCTGACCGGTCGTAATTGTTCCAGCCGCCGGCCACGAAGACGCTGTTGACGCTGGTGTCAGGCCGATAGGCGAACGAGATGGGACAGGTGTCGTCGTCATCGCCTCCGCCGCCTCCGCCACCCCCACCGCAGGCTGTCAGTGCCGCAGAAGCGGCAAGGGCGCACAGGAAAGGCAGAAAAGGGTTCCGTCCGAGGCGGCAGGTTCGATTTGTCATGTCGGTTGCCTTTCGGCGCGCATCCTCCGGACATCGCTGAAAGGACGCGGAGGGGGCGTGCGGCAGAGTTTGGAAAACAGCTCAGAGAAGGACGATGCGGCCCGCGGGCCCGCCGGGGCAGACAGGCTATTCCGCCAGAAGCACCAGCGCGGTGATGTTGTCCGCTCCCAGTGTTTCGTCCGCCAGCTTGCAGAGGGACGTGGCGATTTTTTGGGGATCGTCGCCGTCTGAAAGCTCGCGCGTAATCAGCTCGTCGGCATTGCTGCCGAGACAGTCGGGAACGCCGTCACTGCACAGCAGAAGCCGGTCGCCCGCGCAGAGATTGATGGTGAGCAGGCGGGGCTCAAGCCGCTTGAGCTGAATGCCGCCGTCATTGTCGAAGAAGAAATTGCCGATGCTGTGGGTCAGCGCGCCCAGCGAATCCATATCGGCCACGTCTCTGGGGTCCCGGCGCTCCTGAATCAGGCGGGTGTAGAGATTTTGCTCCACGGAGTGCAGCTCGAGGATGCCGTTCCGCAGGACGTAGAGGCAGCTGTCGCCCACGGTGGCCACCGTCAGCTGATCGCCGTCCAGAAGCCCCAGAACGGCCGTGGAACCCGGCGAGTGGGTCATGGGGTCGAGCATGCCGACGAAAATCGGCTGCTTGAGGAACGAATAGATGCGCGTGTTGGCGTCATCGAGAATCGCCTCAAGAACGGTCTTGTGCCAGTTGGCGGTCAGCGTCCCCGTATGGGTGCGGAGAATTTCGCCGACAGGGCCCTCCCAGGCGTCGCGGACAGCCTCAAAGACCTTGGCAGAGGCCAAATCGCCGCTTCCCACATCCGCGGTGGAGATTCCGTCCGCCAGAAGAAGCAGGCCCCGCTTCCTGTTGGCGTCGTAGCCGATGAACCACGCATCCTGATTGACCGGCATGGACTGGCTCTTGAGCCGTCCAATTTCCGTCGAGGCAGCCATGCGGTAGGTCTTCGCTTCCTCGCGCAGTGTCAGGCCGTTGCCCAGAAGCGCGTCGCAAAAATCTCTGCATGAAGGGAAGCGCCGGCCCGGGTCAGCGGACAGCGCCCTGCGGATGGCCGTCTCGATGCCGTGGGGCAGGTCGGGAATGAACGTGCGCAGCGGCGGCAGGTGCTCTGTCTGAGTGGGAATTCCTTCGGCGACGATGGAGTAAATCAGCAAGGCGAGGCCGAACTGGTCAGCCAGCGCATCGCCGTTTGGCCTGTTCAGCGATTCGGGCGCGCTGAAGCGGTTCAGAGCCGACAGACCCTGAGAATTGTCCTTTTTGCAGACCTTGAGCATGTCCGGCCGCGAGAAGAGCAGATGTCCGGATGCGTCGAGCGCAAAAAACTCGGGTGAAATCCGGCGGAAGAGCAGGCCCGCGTCGTGGACAGACGCAAAAAATCCGGCCAGCTCGCGAATCCACGTCAGAGTGTAGAAACGCAGGTTTTCGCGGCGCCGCAGCAGCCTGTCGAGGGAGGGGGACTTCACTTTCGAGAGAAGGATGAACAGGTGCCCGTCTTTTTCCTCGCGCGCTTCTTCGGCAATGACGCCCGGCATCTTCATCGCGGCCGCAAACCATTCGGGAACGAAGCGCTCGGCGGGAGGATTGGGAGCGTCTGTTTTGGCCGCATTTTCACTCTGGCTGCCACTCTCAGAGGCCGCCGCGCCGCTCGGTGCTTCCGAATCAGAGGAATTGGCCAGAGGCGGCAGCTCGATGACATCTCGGTGCGTCCCGTCTTCCTGAACGGCGTCCCTGTGCCAGCCCAGACCGTCCAGAAACGTGGCCGTCGCCAGGCTCAGCGGCGCTCCGTCCCGCCCGAAATTGAGCTTGGTTCCGGCCGGCAGGGAATTTTTAGGTGACGCTTCCGTGTCCTGTTTCATTGGCTCCTCGTCGGTGCTGATGTTTTGGAAAGAATTTTCGTCTGAGGAAGTGCTGCCGATTTTGCCATCGTCCGCGGCCTTGTGAGACCAGGCAGGCAAGAAGCGCGTTTTTCAGATGCAGGCCTTTTCGGACCGCACGCTGTTTGGCGCTGCATGGGGCGCGGCATCCTTTGAAAATGCCTTTTTACTCAGGTGATTTGGGCATTCCGCAGAAAGGCAGCCGCTTTTTCCGGCGACATCGGATTGATGTAGAAGCCGCTTCCCGATTCAAAACCCGCGATTTTCGTCAGGGTCGGCGTCAGCTCCAGATGCCAGTGGAAGTGAGGCAGATTGGGCTTTTGCAGCGGCGACGAATGAATCGTGAAATTGTAGGGGGGATCGCCCACCAGCGCATTGAGCTTTTTCAGGATGGTCAGGAGAGCGTCGGCGAAGGCGGGATAGATGCCGTTCTGCGCGTCTTCAAAATGAGAGATGTGCTTTTTGGGCAGAATCCACGTCTCGAACGGCCTGCGGGGAGCCCAGGGCGCGATGACCAGCATTTCGTCATTTTCATAGACGACGCGCTCACTCTCCCGCTTTTCCTGCGCGATGATGTCGCAATAGATGCAGCGTTCCTTGAATTCGTAGTGCTTGGCCGCACCGTCCAGCTCCGACTGCACGCGCCGCGGAATAATTGGCAGGGCAATGAGCTGCGTGTGGCTGTGCTCCAGGCTGGCTCCTGCGGATTCCCCGTGATTTTTGAAGACGAGGACGTAGCGGAACCTGGAATCGCGCCTGAGGTCGATGATTCGATCGTGGCAGGCCCACAGCAGCGCCTCGACCTCGCCGACAGTCAAATCAGACAGAGACTTGGAATGGTCTCTGGTCTCGATGATGACCTCGTGCGCCCCGACGCCATTCATCTTGTCGTAAAGTCCGTGGCCCTCGCGGTCCAGGTCGCCCTCGATAATCAGCGCCGGAAATTTGTTCGGGACAACGCGGAGCTGCCAGTTGGGCCCGTTGGGATTTGCCGGGCCCGGGCGATACGCGAGGACTTCGGGAGGAGTGGAGGCTTCATGCCCGGGACAGAATGGGCAGAAGTTGTTTTTGGCGCGTTCGACCAGCTGAATTTTGAAATCGTTTGGCCTCTCGGCGCGTTCGGTAGAGATGATGACCCAGCGTCCAATGACGGGGTCCTTGCGAAGTTCTGGCATTGTGGGTCGGTTTTGGTGGCGGGCACTTCAAAAGATGCCCGGGAAGGGGGACAGCGAAACGAACGGAGACTTTTGCGCGGCGGTCTTTGGGAGTCCACAATTTTGTTGGGGAATGCGTATGTGTGTATGATTGACAATGTAATAATTTCAGAGACAATGTGTGGCATCAGAAGCTGCAATTATTTTTGTGACTTATTATAATGCCATCAGCTGAAAAGAATTTGATGGAAACAACTGCTCGGTAAAATCAAATAAATCTGATTACAGAAATCGCTGGGATACATATGCCGGATAAGTGTTGGGTGGAGTTTGGATTTTCTGAGGAGGAATAAATGTATTCACGCAATTCGCGCAGATTGTGGCTTGCTGGACTTATGCTGACGGCAGTGTGTGTTTCTGGCTGCCAAACTGGGGAGAGCGACGAGGACGCCGATGCGGGGCCGGATGTGTCGGAGGATGCGGGAATTTTGGGGGATGCAGGAGATGTCGGCGCGGATGCGGGAACGGACGACGCAGGGCAGGAGCCGCCGCCGTCGACCGTTTATCCGGGCTGGACGATTGAGGACGGCGAGTCCACGGACGAGGCCTGCAAGAACAATAAAGACGACGACGGCAGCGGTTACCTGGACTGCGCCGATTACTGGTGCCTCGATACGGTGACGGTGCAGGTGTGCTCGGCGCTGGAAAATACGGACGCGCTCTGCTCCGACGGCACCGACAATTCGGAAAAGCCCCACGGAAAATCCTATTTTGACGGCCTCGCGGACTGCGCTGACCCGGACTGCCTGAAAAATCCCCGCGTGACCGTCTGCGCACACCTGAATCCGCTGAAGTGGGAGACGGCGGCGACGTGTGCGTCAGGGGAAGATTCCGACAAGGATGGCCTCTCCGGTTGCGAGGATCCGGACTGCTGGACGGCGGAAAACGGCTGTCCGCTGAATGGCCGGGTCAGAGTGCTGTTCGACGACGCGCACCGCGAGCGGGCGGGCAGCGCCGACTGGGTGGTGGATTCGTCAGGCCGCCTCCCGTGGCCCAGCGTCCCGAAGCGCGAGACGGACTGGTCGGGCAACCTCTCCGCCTTCGGAAAAGCGCTGTTCGACACGGGGCGGTTCACCATCGAGACGCTTCCGTCCTTTTCGCGGCTGACCTACGGCGACGATTCTTCTCCCCAGGATCTGAAGAATTACGGCGTTCTCGTCATCCCCGAGCCCAGCGCCCGCATGAGCGAAGCTGAATCCAGGGCCGTGGTGGCCTTTGTCCGTGCCGGCGGCGGCCTCCTGATGGTGGCGGATCATCTGGAGAGCGACCGCGATGGAAATGGTTGGGATTCTGTTCAGGTTTTCAATGACATGTTGATGGCCGCTGTGTCTTCAGGCGACGCGTCGCAGGGCGCCGGGGAAGAAAGCGCCCCAAATCCCTTTGGATTCAATGTCGCGCCCATCGGCTACAGCGAGTCCGGCCGCCTGGAGCAGATCAACCGGAAGATGGCGTCCACGATTCCGGATGGCGCGGCTTCGCATCCCGTTTTGAGCGGCCCCCACGGCAATGTGACGAAGGTGGGCATGTTCAAGGGCGGACTCTTTTCCATTTTGGACGGGACGAAGGCCAAGGCGCTGATTCACGCCGTTCCCCTGAATACAGCAGGTTACGAGGAGGGCAGCCCCTTTGTGGTGGCTGCGGAAGTCGGGCAGGGACGCGTGGTCGCCGTCGGAGATTCGGCGATTCTGAACGACGGAACCGACAGCCATGGACAGAGCGATCCGTCTTTTGACTCGTGGAATTCCACGTCGGCACAGAACAGCATCTTATTCCTCAACGCGGCGGAGTGGCTGGCGAAAAAGAACGAAACGGCAGAATGAATCGACGCAGCAAAGACTATGGCCATTACAGCCTATTTCACAGCGCAAAGGAACATTGGTGTGAGGCAAAAGTTACTTAAACGGCGTTGAGAACTTCTGGAGTTTTGCCAAGCGGCGCCAGAGGAAGTCCAACGGTTGCGTGGCGGCGGCTTTCGCGTTGCAACACAAGGAGTGCGCGTGATGCTACAACCACCGAAACGACAATTTTTTTGTTGCTCATCGAACAAGTTATATGCGAAGGCTGTTTAGAAGCGTTATCTAGCCAAGAACAAACACGTTATTATGAACGATTTTACAAGTAATTAAAACAGAAGCCCTCCCATAACAACGAGAGGGCTTCTGTAATGACAATAGGCAGATTAGATTAAGAGCTCATTTTGCAGTCACATCCAAAGATGCTGTTGCTATGTTACCAGAGCTGGCTATAGTTAGAGAGCATTGTACAGTTGCTGTGCCGGGCTTGTAGGTACTCTCGCCATCTTCACTTGAACTTTCCTTGGGCGTAGCCGAGACACTAATAGTGGCAACGGGAACTGTTCCCACTGAGCCATCAATAGTGAGAGATGCAGGGCTGACTTGAACAGAAACATCAGACTCCTGACTGCATGTCAGCGTGCCATTAGAGCCGATTGAATTGAGATTCTTATCCAACATATAGAGGGAAAGAGATGCTGCTTTACCTTCGGAAAGAGAAATGTGGCCAACCTTTTGTCCTAACATAGATGTTTCACCCTCATTTTCTGTCTCGAGAAGCATAAAGCCTGCATAATAACGTTCAGGAAAGAGCCATAAGAACTTCCATTGTTTCCAAATTTGTGTATTCTTGCGCCATAGAGAGCAATCACTACTTTGTTTATAGGGCAAGTGTTCAGAATCGCCCACAGCTTGAGTGTGAACACCATTTCCATCAATATCAAGGAAGTATTCACCTTCATTATATTTTCCATCGTCATTTCGGTCGATAAATGGTTCCGCCATCGCAAGGAATGTATCCCCCTCATCACAAATTCCATTTTGATTAACGTCTTTTGTAAGCAATTCTTCACCACCTGTAATCCCAATTAGTGTGACTAAACCATCTCTAGGATGTCTTTCATCAAGTCCAGGCCAGTAATTGCTATCATAAAAAGGTTGATAATATTCCTTCTCATCAATAGGCATCTTATATCCAAATTCGCCTACAGTAATTGATGGAACTTCTTCGGGATCAGGATTATGCGTATAGGAAGAAAAGTCAACTCTTCTATGGATTAAACTAGTAAAAAATGACTCTAATAATGTAGGATTACCAGTAAATGCGCTCGCTAGAGGGGACATATCTGTACGATTCAGTGAGGTATCACGTATAACGGGAAAAGGAATTGGCTCCTGAACAGTATAGGTCGTTTCTACCTGCCCATTGTTTCCTGTATAAACTTTTGGTATAACTGCTCCCGCTTCGACAGCAAATAAGACGGGTTGATTGGGTATTTCTTGGGTATCACGGTCCGCTACGAACGCACCACATTGCATTTGTGTTCCATAAATTGTTGCATCTATTACACGGCTTTTACAACCAATAGTAAAATTATTATAACTTGCAGATCCAGCAACGACATGAATCTTTGCTGTTCCTGCAACATAATCACTTGATTGATTGTCGTATCTTTCCGTTCCAGCAATGACTTCCGCGACACCGGCCACGCGTCCTGAAGTCAAATAAGTTACTGCATAGCCGTTGACGTCACTTTTTACCGTCATGGGAACAATAGATGCCGTGCCTAATGGTTTGGGAATGGCAAAGTAAATTTGCACATCCTGAATAGGTAGATTGAGCTTGTCGAGAACTTGAAATGTTAACTTTGTTGATGTTTGACCTTCAGCAGATGTATTAAAAATTTTGATGGTTTCCGGATCGGCAGAAATAAATTCGATCGTTGCAACTTTGGCGGGCTCGGGGGCCAACGCGTACTTAAAAAGAATCTCCACTTCTTCACTGGCCTCGACGACTCCTGAATCTTTGCCAGTATATTCAATCCTTACCGTGGCAGTCCCTGCCTGAACAGAAGTAAGCTGAATCTCAACGTCGCCCATACTCGGTGCCACTGTAAGTTTTTGTTGGTTATTATCTCTTGTTGACGTGGCCGTTCCGAGGGCTCCAAGATTGGTGCTGACAGTTACTGTGCCGTCATTAGCCAGCTCTCCATCCTTTTTAACTGTGACTGAAATGGTGACTGCGGAGAGGCCATCCGCAGGTGTCGAGGTCCCTTCCGCCGGGGTGAGGACAACGGACATGCTGACGCCGCCGCCGCCGCAGGCGCAGAGAGACAACAGGACGGCAAACAGCAGGCATGAGAAAAGCCGTCTGCGTAGGGATGATTTCGCTGCTTGGAAAGAATTCATGAATCGTCTCCTGAGAGGAACAACAGATCCGCCGATGCGAAAAAGGCCGCTCGTGCGCATGTGACCAAAACACTTCCTGCAAACAAACTCGTTCAACATGAAGACACACTTTGACCCCATAAGTCAACCCTTCTCAAAAAGCCAACGTTTTTTGTGGGCGGCGGAACGTAAATTTTGAGTTTGAGCGGGGCAGGACGAGATGTGCGTACCTCAAATTTTATAAAACAATACCATTTGTAAACAGGGAAGGTCATTATAAGGAAAAACAATCATCATTAATATAACGTCATTTGTCATTTTCAGCATGGTTGTGAGGGATCAAAAAATTGTCAGTCTGAGAGTGCTGTGCTTGCAGGCGCCGCCATGGACCACCAAGGTGAGACGAGAGCGGCCGCGGATGCAGCGGATGCAGACGAAGATTCCAGCCGGCGGGATGTGCGAAGGCGTTTTTTTCGAGAGCGTGCGGCAGATTTCGAACGGGCGTGGTCCAAGGCGGATCACCGGGCTCTGATTTACGCCAACATTCGGCTGGCTTTGTTTCTGGCCGCTGTTGCCCTCGCGTTTGGCGTCTGGCGCGGATGGCTGCCCTCGCAGCTGGTGTGGGGTGAGCTTGCGCTGGCGGCTCTGTTTTTGGCGGTGGCTGGAGTCCATGACCGCGTGATCCATGAGGCAGAGCGGCTGAAGCTGATGGGCGCCATCAATGAGCGGGCGGCGCTGAGGCTTGAGCGGGATTTTGAGCATCTGGAGACACGGGAACTTCGGCCGAAAGAGACTCTGTCAGCTGCAGGTGCGGCGGGACTGTCGGCGGCGTCTGTGCAGGGCGTTTCTCCGACGGCACAGGACCTAGGCATTGCCGGCAGTCATTCGCTCATGTTCCTTCTGGATGACACCTTCACGAAGCTGGGAAGGGCTGCTCTCGTGAGGCTACTGGAGACGCCTGAGGACGGCAGCCGCGGTGCGCGGGCGCGTCAGGAAGCAGTTCGTGAGCTGACTGAGCGCACGGAGTTTCGGGAGCTTTTGGAGGCAGAGGGCCGTCTGGCGTGTCCTTCACGCGGCGGTTTTGATGTCGATGGGCTCGCGGCGTGGGGAAGTGCTGCGCAGGGCCGTTTCGCGCAGATGTGGCGCTGGCCTGCGCGGATTTTGCCTCCTGTGACCATCGCCCTGTGGATGCTCTGGGATGCCCATTTGGTGAAGCTGCCGCTGTGGGTGCCTCTGCTGGTGTTTCAGACGATTTTGGCCTCTGTGTTCCGCGGCCGGAGTGAAGGCCTGTGGAAGCTGGCGAAGGCGGGCGGCGAGGCGCGTCTTGGCGATTTTCGGCGCGTCTTTGAGCTGGTGAGCAGTGCGCCTTTTTCGAGCGGGAGGCTTTCGTCTCTGGCGGAGCAGATGCGCTCATGCGGCCGCTCTCCCGCCGATGAAATTGAGCTGCTGTCGAGGCTTCTGTCGTGCCTGCGCCTTCGCAGCCAGCCGCTGCTGCATGTCCCTCTGGCCATTCTTTTCCTCTGGGAAGTGCATCTGACGGACGCGCTGGAGGCCTGGCATGAGCGCTGCGGCGGGAAGCTGAAATCGTGGTTCGAGGCGCTGGCTGAAGTGGAGGCGCTGTCGTCGCTGGCCGGCTACGCCGCGATGGAGGGTGACGACGCCTGCTGGCCGGAAATTTCAGATGCTCCGGAGCTGTCGGCCGAAGCGCTGGGCCATCCTCTGATTCCCGGGGACAAGCGCGTCGCGAACAGTGCGCGCCTCAGGGCCGCCGTTCATGCTGACGGCACCGGCGGCGGCAGTTCGGCCGACGCGGAAATTTCGAAAGAAGCTGCGGATGTCCCCGCGGTTCTTCTGGTCACGGGCTCCAACATGGCGGGCAAGACCACGTTTCTGCGCACGCTGGGCATCAATGCCTGTCTGGCGCTCGCGGGCGCTCCTGTCTGTGCCCGACGGATGCGCATCGGCGCCGTGCGCGTCGTCTCCAGCATGCGCGTCGAGGATTCTCTCGGAGATGGGCTTTCGCTCTTCCACGCGGAGGTGCTCCGCATGAAGGGAGTTCTTGATGCCGCGGCCGCGGGCCCGACGCTGTTTCTCCTCGATGAAATCCTCCATGGGACCAACACGGCGGAGCGGCAGAAGGCATCCCGGGCGATTGTCAGAACTCTGGTGCAGCGGGGGGCCATGGGCGCAGTGGCGACCCACGATCTGTCGCTGGCGAGCCTGGAGAAGGAGACGGTCGGCGCCGTGCGGAACTTTCACTTCACCGATTCGCTCAAAGACGGGGCGCTGGCGTTCGACTACAGGCTTCACGGCGGCGTGGTGTCCACGACCAACGCGCTTCAGGTGCTGCGTCAGGCGGGCATCGATTTGCCCGGCATGGAGGACTGACTTTCTGAGCGCGCTGAATCGCCGGTACTGTCTCCGGAAGGGGGACGCTGACTGCGCGTGAAGCGGTCGGCGGCCACGTAGAAAGCCGGAACCACGAGGAGGCTCAGAAGGGTGGAGACCACCATGCCGCCGATGATGGCCACGGACATAGGCCCCCGCGTCTCGCTGCCAGGTCCAAGCGCGAGAGCCGCGGGAAGTGCTGCGCAGATCATCGACACGGAGGTCATCACGATGGGACGCAGCCGCACGGGCCCTGCTTCCAGCATGGCCTCAAGGGCACTTTTGCCGCCGCCCGCCGCGCTCGGCCCGCGCACTCTGTTGGCGTAATCGACGAGGATGATGGAGTTCTTCTTCACGATGCCCATCAGGAGCAGCAGGCCAATCATGCTGAAGATGTTGAGCGTCATGCCCCGGCCGGCCAGCGCGGCCACGGCCCCCGCGGCGGACAGCGGCAGGATGGTGATGACCGTCAGCGGGTGGAGGAACGAATTAAACTGCGACGCCAGCACCATGTAGGCGATGGCGATGCCGCAGATGAGGGCGAAGAGCAGGCCGCTCATCGAGTCCTGGAACGTGCGGCTGGAGCCGCCGATGACGATGTGCGTTCCCAGCGGCGCCTGAGCGGCAATGCTCTGGACGAGGGAAAGCGCCTCGGACTGGGAGTGGCCGGGAGCGATGTTGCCATAGACGCTGACTGCCCGCTCACGCTCGCGGCGGGAGATGAGCTGCAGGGCGGGGCGCTCCTCGAAGGAAGCCACCTGCGCGAGGGGAATCAGTTCGCCCGAGGCCGTCCGCACCCTGAGCGCCGTCAGGTCTTCGGGGCGGGCGCGCTGGCCCTTGAGCAGGCGCACGCGCATGTCGAGCCTTCGCCCTCCGTCCGTATAGGCGGCGATTTTTTCCCCGCCGACCAGCGCGTTGACCGTGCTGGAGATGGATTCCATGGAGACGCCCAGGTCCGCCGCGCGCTCCCGGTCCGGAATGATGCGCAGCTCGGGCATGCCCAGCTCGTCGTCGCTGTCCAGGTCGGTAACGGCGCCGCTCTGTGCGAGTCTGGCCATGGCATCGCGGCTCGTGCGGACGATTTGATCCCAGTCGCTGCCGCGGACGGAAAATTCCACGGGGAAGCCGCGGGAGGCGGAGAAGCCCGCCTGCGAGAGATCCACGATGACGGCTTTCAGCCCGGGCACCGCGTTGAGGCGCGTCCTCAGCTCGGTCTCGATTTCCTTCTGCGTGCGGCTGCGCGCCTTTGGCGGCTCAAGGGTGATGAACATTCTGCCCGTGTTCACGCTGCGCCCGCCGATGTTGTCGAAGACGTTGATGGTTTCGGGAATCGAGCGGGCGATTTCCTCGGCCCGGCGGAAGATGCGGTCCGTCTCGTCCATGTCGGAGCCCACGGCGGACATGATGCGGACGACGATGCGGCTCTGGTCCTGCGAGGGGACAAATTCGCGGGGGAGCTGCATGGCGCCCCAGACGGCAGCGCCCAGAATGAGCGCCGCCGAGGTGAGAATTGCCGCGGGATGCCTGAGTGCCCGCTTCAGAAGCGCGCCGTAGGCGGCGGAGAGGGCGCTAAACGCCCTGTCAACTTGTTTTCCCAGAGCACTCCGGCCCTCGTCGGAGATGTCGAGAAACTGGGCGCAGCGCGAGGGGGCGAGCGTGATGGCTTCGAGATAGGAGAGCAGCACCGCCACGGAGATGGTGACCGCGAACTGGAGGAAGTACTTCCCGATGATGCCCTCCATGAAGGCGATGGGCAGGAAGATGGCCACGATGGCCAGAGTCGCCGCCAGAGCCGCGAACGTGATTTCGCGCGTGCCCTCGCGGGCGGCCTGCTCTCTGGGAGCGCCCTTCTCCGCGTGCCGGAAAATGTTCTCCATGACCATGATGGCGTCGTCCACCACGATGCCGATGGCCAGGTTCAGCCCCAGGAGCGTGAAGGTGTTGAGAGTGAAGCCGAGGAAGTAAATCACGGCAGCTGTCCCGCAGAGGGACATGGGGATGGCCAGGAGGACGTTGAGTGTGCTGCTGAATGAACCCAGGAACAGCCAGCAGACGAGCGCCGTCAGGAGCACCGAGAGCAGAAGTTCAAATTCAATCTCGTGGACGGAGTCTTCGATGAAGCGGGTGGAATCGAAGTTGACGTTCAGGGACATGCCCTCCGGAAGCTCCTGCCGGAGGCGGTCCAGCTCGCGTCGGACGCCCTGAGCCACGGCGACGGCATTGGCCCCGCGCTGCTTGCGGATGCCCATGCCCTGCGCCGGCTCGCCGTTGATGCGCGCGCGCCGCCGGGCGTCCTCGAATCCATCTTCGACCAGCGCGACATCTTTCAGCCGGATGCGGGCGCCGTCCTTCTCGGCGAGGGTCAGGTTTTCCAGCGTCCTTAAGTCGAGCGCCTCGCCGAGGACGCGGATGTTGGTCTCGCGGCCGAAGGCTTCGAGGCGGCCGGCAGGCAGCTCCACGTGCTCCTTCTGCAGCGCGGATGTGACCTCCGCCGCAGTCAGTCCGTGGCGGTCGAGCGCGTCGGCGTCGAGCCAGATGCGGATGTTGCGCTCCAGCGCGCCGCCCAGAGAAATCTCGCCCACGCCGGGGATGATCTGCAGGCGCTCCTTGACGCGGTAGCGCGCGTAATCGGCAAGAACCTGAGGCGGAAAGGGCCCGGAGAGACCAATCCACATGATGGGGTCGTCCTCGGGATTGCTCTTGGAGACCACCGGCGCGTCGATGTCGTCCGGAAGCCGCCGCTGGGCGCGCGAAACGATGGCCTGAACGTCCTGCATGGCCAGATCGACGGGGCGGCTCAGGTGCATCTCCACCACAATGGAAGCGGAGCCCTGGCGCGAGGTGGAAGTGATGGTTTTGATGCCCTCCACCTGCATCAGCGCCTCTTCGAGAATTTCCACCACGTCCCGCTCCATGACTTCGGGCGCGGCGCCCTCGCGGGTGACGTTGACGCTGATGGTGGGGAAGTCCACGTCGGGAAACTGGCTCACGCCCAGCCTGGTGAACGAGAGGATGCCGAAGAGCGCCACGGCGGCCATGAGCATCCAGGCGAAGACGGGTTTCTGGATGCAGGCCTCGGTGAGGCCGCTCATGACGCGCTGTCCCGGACCGGGTCGGCGGAGCCGGCATCTTCACCGGCGCGTCCGGCGGGAGATTTTTCCTGACTTTCGCCTGCCCTTTCCATTCGGAGGCGGGCACCCTCGAACAGCGCCTCGGCGCCGCGGACCACAACGTCGTCGCCGGGCCGGATGCCGTCGAGAATCTCCACCATGCCGTCCTCGGTTCTCAGCCCCAGTTTGAGGACGCGCTCGTGCGCGATGCCCTCGTCGGAAGCCACGTAGGCCAGAAATCCGCGCTCGCTGGGGCGAACGGCCCGCAGAGGAATGACGATGGAAGGCTGCGAGGCGGTCAGAGGAATTGTGACCTTGACGAATTCACCGGGACGGCGGGTTTTGCCTGCGCCCTTCACCTCGGCCACGACGCGCACGCGCCGGGAGGTTTCACTGGCGGCTTGACCAATGTGGCGGATGCGCGCGGTGAGACCTGCTTTGCCGTCCGCCTCAAAATTCGCGGTCATATCCGCCGAGAGCCGGGCTGCTTCCTCGGGCGCGACGAAAGTTTCCAGAAGCAGCGGCTCGCGCCGGATCATCGTGGCCAGCGCTGTTCCGGGCTGGACGTAGCGTCCGGTCTGAACGCTCCGTGTCTCCATGACGCCGGCCATCGGGGCGCGGACGTAGGCATCCCTCAGGTTCAGCTCCGCCAGGTCGAGCGCGGCCTTTGCCAGAGCTTCCTCTGCCTGCGCTGTCCGGTACCTGCCCGCGTACTGCTCAAGCTCCTCAGCGCTGACGAGTCCGGGGGAACGGCGGGTCAGCTTGTCGCGCCTCTGATAGGCGGCTTTGGCCTCAGAAGCCGCCGCCTTTGCCTTGTCGAAGGAGGCCCGCGCGGAGGCAACGGCCAGGCGGAACCGCTCTGGTTCGATTTCGGCCAGGACGGCCCCCTTTTCGACGTGTGAGCCCTCCATGAAGCGGATTTTTTCCACCACGCCGGCGACCCGGGCCGTCACCTGAACGTTGTCCATGGCCATCAGGGAACCCGCGGCATGGACGGCATAGGTGACCTGCCGCTCCTGAGCGCGCTCCACCTCGACGGGAAAGACGGCACCGGCCTTTTTGGAATGCCTGCCGCCGCGCGCGTTTCCGGCGGCGGACGCGGTGCTGTCTCCATGACAGGCTGTCAGGAGCAGGGCGAAGAGGGCGGCGAAAGCCGCTGGGCGTCGAAGAATCATGCGTTTCCTTCGAGGCCGCGTGGGCCGCTGGAGGAGGGGCAGATGTTGGGAAAAGCGGGCCGTCAGTTGGCTCTGCGTCAGACAAAGCACCGCCGGCGGGGCGGCGTCTCTATTCGGGATGGCCAAAGGAACGCAAATGTGCCGGCGCACCAGTTTCTCTGCTTGTTCGGCCGGCATACGGCCCCTCCCGGCGCGGCTTGACCCCCCGTGGGCGTGTGGCTAGACGCGCCGCTTTTTTCCGGAGCGTGCATCCAATGGCCACAGAGAAGCTGGATTTCCAAGAGGGGACGCGCCTGGTTCATCCCGGCATGGGTGTCTGCACAGTCGTCGGCAAAAAAGAGATGACCATCGGCGGGCAGACGGATGTTTTTCTCAGGCTCCAGGGCGGCGACGGCAGCACCGTGATGATTCCGCTGAGCAAGCTTCAGAAGGCGGGCGTCCGGCGTCTGGCCGGCAGGGAAGAGCTGGCGCGCTTTGTCAGGGAACTCACTGCCGCCTCTGCCGGGCCTGACCTCAACTGGAAGACGCGCCAGAAGGACAACGGCGTTCTTCTGGCGGAGGGAGACATCCTGTCGCTCCTGAAAATCGTGCGCGAGCTGGGGACGCTGGCGGATTTGCGGCCTCTGCCCGGCAAGGAGCGCGCGCTGTATGCCGACGCCCGCGATCGGCTGGTGCGGGAGCTGGCTGCTTCGGCCGGCATTCCGGAGGCTTATGCAGAGGACGCCATCGACTGGGCGCTCTATCCGCCGGATGTGGACCGAAAGCGTCTGGCGCGGGCTGCGGCGGCCATGCGCGGTGCTTCGGACGATGATTTGGAAGACGGAGATTTGGATGAGGAGCTGGACGACGAGGAAATCTCCGCTCTTCTGTTGGACGATGACGGCGGCGGCGCGGGCGGGGATGACCTCCTTTCGGACGCGGGCTCGCTGGACGACGTGGAGGGTGCTTCTGAGGACAGCGCGCCGGCAGGTCCCGACCTGGAGCGCCGAGTGATGCTGGATGAAGATGTTCTGCGGCGCGAAGACGCCTCTGCCGTCAGGCGCGAGGAAGAGGAGGAGCGCGGCGGATATTTTTCGCCTGATGACGCGGCGGTGCCCCTGCCCCCGGCGCTCAGGACGAATAAGTCATCATCTGCGCCTGCTGCGGCAGAGAAGGCCGCCTCTCCTTCCAAAAAGAGCTCTGCCAAAAAGAGTCCGGCCACAAAGAACTCGACGGCGGGCCAGTCGGACAAAAAGAGTCTGACGAAGGCTGAATCGGCGAAGAAGGCGGCGGCTTCCGCCAAGGCCGCGAAAGCTGTGAAGGAAGATGCCGCGAAGTCAAAGGCGGCCAGGCCAAAAGCAGCCAAAGCAGAGAAGGCCGAGAAGGCCAAAGAGAAGGCGAAGGAAACGTCCATGGCGGCGCCGAAAAAGGCCGCCGAAAAGAAGGCTCCCAAGGCGCCTGCGAAAGCATCAAAGGCATCGGCGGCGGCAAAGTCCGCCAAGCCGGCAAAAGCAGGCGAGAAAAAGCCGGTGGGGAAGAAAACGCGCTGACGGCGCCGCGGAAAGGCAGGGGGGAGACGCGCGGAAGCGGTAAAGAGCGCGGTCAACTGTTTTTTTGGGGGCTCCGTCGGAATTTTTTGGGGGGAAACATCCGCGCGGAGTGCATCGGCGTGTGGACAGCCGCGGCGCTCCGGGAGAGGGGCCGACGGGGGAAATAGGTGGGGGATTATTTTTCGTACATTTATTCCGCATACATCTGGGCGGCAGGAAGGCAGGCAAGAGAAAGATGATACGTGTCGTTGCGCTGGGGGAAGTAGAAGATGCTCTCCTTCAAAAACTTTGCGCCAGGCTTTACCAGATTTTTGGTGTGGGGTGCGAATTAGGGCCTGATATGCCTCTTCCCATGTCTATGAGGGGTCAAGGGGGTAAAAGTGGCGTTGATGGCATCGAACTCCTTGAAAAGGTGCACTCAACCCGTCACCTGCCTCGTTCAAAAGACATCACCATCTATATAACGACAAAAGCGCTCAAATCAGTGAAGCTTCCGACAGGTGTTCAGGAACAGCCCCAGTCACTTTCACTGCCGGAAAAAGGATGCGGATTGGTGAGTCTGAGCGGGCTGACCTCGGGAAAGGCCGGGGGAAATGCCGCGGCACTGCTGACCGCGCGGACCTCCAGACTGGCCGTTCACGAAGTCGGACATTTGCTGGGCTTGCGGCATTGTGTTGAGGCCAAATGCGCGATGTATCCTCCGTGGACACCTGCCTTTGCCGCGTCGGAAACTGTTCAGCTGTGCGCATTTTGTCAGGACAAATGTGAACAAAAGCTGGAAGAGACCTGATTTTTTATCGATTTGTTTATGAATTATGGAGAATTTCATAATGAAATTGGACGGATTTGGGATTATGGTTGACGATATGGCGGCAATGATCCGCTTTTATCGGGATGTTCTCGGATTTGAAATTCAGGAGCCCGAAGATACGACAAATGTATTTTTGAAAAAGGACGGGACGCTGTTTCTTCTGTATCGAAAAAAAGATTTTGAGAAGATGACGAGGAGAAAATTTGCATATTGTTCCGGCGTGAACGGGCATTATGAAATCGCGCTCAGCGTCGAGAATTATGCCGCGGTCGATCGGGTATTTGCGGAGGTGACGGCGGCGGGCGCCCGGGAGATTATGCCGCCCACAACTGAGCCATGGGGGCAGCGGACATGCTATATTGCCGACCCGGAGGGAAATCTGATTGAGATTGGCTCATTTGCGAGGGAATAATAGGGAAAATAAATAAGAAAAAATGAGATATTGAGAAAGAATAGAGCAGGGACGGCCCTATATGGTTTTATAATTTATTTCTTATTCATATTTTTATTTTATCTATTTTATTTCTCATCTGGCTCCCTCGACATTTGCCCATCAGAAAATAGAAGCCCGCGCCGTCTGACGCGCTGTAGCCGTTTTTTGGCCAGCTTTTCCCCAAAAGTTTTTCAACTTTCTCCCAAAGGACAAACGCATGACCTTGCGATTTCGATTTTTGAGGATTCCCGCGTGTATTCGGGCCCTTTCCCAGTCGCTGCCGCGCGCTCAGATGCTCTCTCTCCTGGCCTGCTGCGTGGCCGTTTCCCTACCTGTGTCTGTGTCTGCCCCTGCCCACGCCAAAGCAGCGCAGGCGCAGTCAGAAACAGTGACCATTTCTTCAGCAAAAGAGCTCACCGCCTTTCGCGACGCCTGGAACAGCGGCAAATACAGTTCGGCCGCCAAAGCGCCGGTCCTCAAATTCAAGCGCGACATCAGCCTGGGGAGCATCGACGGCTGGATTCCTCTGGGAACGATGCAGATTCCCTTTGACGGCACGGTGGAGGGCGGCGGACACCACGTTTCGGGCACGCTGAGCTGCGCCGTCCCGGACAATGTGATGGCTGCTGCCTGCGGTCTTTTTGGATACGTGGCCGCCACGCCGCGCTCGCTCGAAGGTGCGGCCATCCGCGGGCTCGATCTGGACCTTTCTGTTGCCTTCCAGCCCACATCGACGCCGCAGGCGCCGTCACCGAGGGCAAGAGCTGGCGGCTTCGGCGCCCCTGAGTGGAGCCTGAGCATCGGCGCGCTCGCGGGCCGTGCCACGCGTGCAGCCATCGAAAACGTTCGCCTGACGGACAAGGGCGCCGTGAATTTCAGTGAAGCCAGCCGCCGCCCGCGCGCCAATAACAGCGTCGAAGCAGGCGGTCTGGTGGGGCACGGGGAGATGCTGACGGCCTCGAACCTTTCATCCGCGGGTAAAGTGAGCGTTCAGGGGGCCGACGACCTGACAGCGGGCGGCCTTTTTGGCACTTTGGGCCTGTCGTCGCTGAGCCAGTCGTCTGTCAGCGGGCAGCTGAAACTGGCGGCCGGCAATGAGCTGACCGCCGGCGGCGCCGTGGGCAGTTCCGCCGCTAATTTGTCTGAGCGCCTCCAGAATGCGCCGCGCCTCTCGGACATTACTTTTTCGGGCACGCTGGAAGCGCTGGACGGCTCGAACGCGGTCCTCGGCGGCGTCATTGGCCATGGCGTCAGCCGCCACAGCACAATTCATCTGGAACGCCTTCGCGCCGACGGGAAGATTTCTTTCTCGCTGCCGCAGAACATTTCACATCCTGTCCGCGGCTTCACTCTGGGCGGCATTGCCGGCAGCATCCGCCGCGGCGAGGTGAAGAACGCCGCGTCCTCCGCTGTTATTCAGGCTGACATTCGCGCCGCCGCCCGTGGGCCCTGGATTCCTCATTCCATCGGCGGACTTGTCGGCACGGGCGTTCAGCTCTCCCTGCAAAATGGCGAATTTTCCGGCACCGTCACCTTTATCAATCACCCTTCGCCCGACGACCTTTACAATGTGAGCGGCATTCTGGGGCACGATCTCCGCGATTCGCGCATTGCCAATGTCCTCAGCCAGGGCACCTTTGAGCTGCCCCAGGTCGGCGCGGTTTCGCTGACCGGCGAGCGGCGGCAGCCCAGTCAGGGCAGGGGGCTCGTGGGGCTGACGGACCAGCGGGAAACATTTATTTATTGCGCCCATTGGGATGAAAAATTCCCGGCGGCGCAGGGCGTCACCTGGCCCGTGAAGCTGGGCGAGGGGAGTTCGCCTGTTCCTCTGGGAGAGCATGCGTCGGCGAGCCTGATGAATGCCCCCATCGACGCAGCCAAAAAGGGAAATCCCCAGCGCTGCCTGCAGCCGGGCAGTTATCAGCCCTGGAAGGACGGGCCCGACGGGCGGCCGCACATTGATTTCAGCGCTGCGGCCGCGGTTCTGGACAGCGCCGCTTTTGGGGGCATTGCCTCGGCCGTGCCCCGGGATGCCCACTGGAACAGCAGGATTGAACTCGACAGCTGGAAGCCCGCCGAAGTGCAGACGCACTGGATGCGCGCCGCCGAGCACAGTGAACTGCCATTTCCGAGGTGGGGCATGGGGGGCGCCCGCGATGAGGAATGCCGCCCGCTGGCCAGTGCGCTCTTCCATCTGCCGGAGGACGCTTTCTGCATTTATGGAACGGGTGCCCAAGAGCTGGGTCAATGTTCAGGCAAACGCGGTCCCCGGCGCCTGCGGAAGCTCCGTTTTCAGCTCGCCGAGAAACTGGTGAATCATTTTGACCCCAAAAAGCACATTTCGCCTCTGCCGCTGCCCGCCGGTGAATTTTTCAGTCCCCGCTCTCCCTTCCAGCGGCTGGCTCTGCGCGCCCATGCCTTTGTCTATACGACCGGCGTGCGCGTGGAATCGTTCCTCGGCAGAGGGCAGATGGCGCTGGGCGGCGAGGAGCATCCGACACTGCTGGCCATGAGTCAGGACGACGCCATCAAGCTCTCGGAGCGGACGCAGCTCTTCCGTCAGATCAGGACGCCCGCGGTCCGAGGCAATCCCGCGCTTTCCAATAATATGAAGGGTGCCCCCAAATGGGTTTACTGGAACTGTTTTGACGCCCTGAACCCCGAGCTGCCCGGCGAGGCGGCCAAACTTCTGGACCAGCATGAACAAAAGCAGGGCAGTCAGCGGCCGGAGAATCCGTTCGGACCTGCGGACGCAGGGCGAGAAACTGCTAAGGTAAAGGACCTCTATCCCGCGTCTCTCAGGCGCGTTCCTTTTTGCGGGGTCGGGCGTTCAGGGAAGGATGTTCAGCTTCCGCGCGGCATAAAAGCCGCGGACTTTGCCCGTCAGGAAGCCTTCGACGCGCTGGAAGAAAGCATCGAATCCTGGTTTATGGACTATGGCTTTGAGGCGCGCGAGCGCATAAAGCAGCGCTATGCCGCCTGCCCCAGGGGCGATCATAAGTGCATGTTCAATCAATTCCATGCCCTCGACAGTGTTCCCTTTGGAAATACTAAAACGGCATGCAGTGCCTCTGACCTTATTTCCACGCTGCCGCAGGCGCGGCTCATCCGCGAGACCTGGACCAGCCCGGACGGCGAAGTCTGGACACTGTTGGCCATCGACCAGGATTCATTTCTGAACATGCTCTCACAGGACGGCTTGCTGCACGAAGGAACAGTGGACGCCGCGCGCGAGGAACTGGCGCGCGGTTTCAGCCAGGACGCGCTGGAGCGCATGGATTTTCTGCACAGAGTTCGCGCATCAGAAAAACAGGCAGCCAATCAGGCGGGCGGCACCTCCAAAGACCCGCAGGCCGGCTGTCTCGCAGAGGCCGGCAAGCTGTTGGGCTGGGGCAATGACCGCTGGTGCGCCGTCATGCCCGCCATCGCGGCCATGTTTGGGCCCAAGCGGCCGAAAGAGAATGAAGATGAATATCTGAAGGAATACTTCAACCCCATGCTCCGGTCGCAGATTGTCATGTTTGTCCGCGCCGACGCCATGGGCGAATCTATTGAGTTGATGCCCGCGCAGCAGCTGAAGGAGGCGCAGAAGAAAATTCCGCTGAAACTGGGGCTGGCCCAAAAGAGCGTCGGCAATACACTGAACGCGCTGCTTCCCGACATTGAGGTGCAGGGCGCCGGTGAGATACAGGTGCCGCCGCATATGAGGGCCATGCTCGACGAGCAATCTTCCCGTCCGCGCCGTCCGTCGCCCGCGTTTATGTTCGGCGGTCTGAAAAAGGCCGACGCCGCCAAAGCCCTTGCGAGAATTTCGTTCAGTGAACAGCTGAAAAATCCGGCCATTCGCTTTCAGGCGCCGCTGGACGATAAAATGAAGGGTGCCCCCGATTGGGTGCGCTGGACCTGTTTTGAGGCCCTGAACGGTCTGGGAACAAAGTCTTCCGGCAAACAATCGCCCGCACAGCGCTATCCCTACTGCAATGTGACGGCGGCCGCGGCGGGAAAACAAAGCGGGACGAAAAATGTGGTCAGCCCATTTGCGGCGAATGACTGGCAGCGGCACGCGGCGTATTCGGTCGCTGAAGCCTATGCCAAACATCTGACCGAACAAATGACTGGAAAAACAGGCACGGGGGCCGCGGCGTCCAATGATTCTTTGAATGATTCTCTTCGGGAAAGCGACTGGAAAAAACAGCAGGAAGACGAGCGCCGCCGCAGTGATGATGAATTTAATCAGCAGAAAAAGCTGAACGATATGGCAGATGCTTTGACCAATGAGCTGAAAAAGGCGCCGCCGCTTCAAAAGACGTGGAAGGACGGTCTGGGGAGAACGTGGCGGCTGGAGGCCATTGATGAAAATTCGCTGCTGCGCGCCATTCATCGGACCCCGGATATGGGCGTCAAGGCGGAGGAATTTATTCGCGGGCTTTTGAAGGATGAATACAAGCCATTTGAGATGGAGAAAAAAGAGTAAAAGAAATTAAACTATTATAGATATTGTATGCTGCAGTAGGGGCGGCCCTGTGTGGCCGCCCCAAATAAAACCATCTCGACGCTGTTGTCTGCGGAAAAACCCTCTTCGGCCCCGTCGGGGCCACCTCTCCCAGAGGGCGAGGCAAGATTAGTTTTGTAATGTCGAGATGTTGAAAACAAATTCTGGCGCCCCACTCCCAATGACATTGTAAAACAATATCGAAATATACTTGGCTCGCACACTCATCTTGATATTGTGAAAACAATATCGAAATATACTTGGCTCCCCACCATCCATGATATTGTTATAACAATATCAAATTAAAGAATTCTTGGCTCCCCCTTTGGGGGAGCTGTCAGCGCCGAAGGCGATGACTGAGAGTGTCCCCCGGAGGCGTGAAATATCACCTTCCGGGATGCAATCCCGGGCAATGTGTGCGCGCAGCCGGATACAAAAAACAGGCGGGTCCGCCCCAAAAAATGCTTGCGCAGGGCAGTTTTGTATCTGAAAATTTCTGTCGTGAGGTACTTCTTCCCCGGAGGTGCCTCTTCCTGAGACGCCTTTTCCCCCGAAGTGTCCATGGATTGATTTTTTCGTGGCGGCGTCTCGTTTTCATCCCAACAACTGCGAGGAGCGGCATGAAAAACAAGTGGCTGATTCTGGCTGTGGGCGCTTTTTCGTTTGTGGCTTTGTCGGCGGGCAGCTGCGACGAAGACAATGATGTGGACTGCGACGAAGAGACCGGTGCGTGGACGAAGTGCGAGGACGGCAAGCTCAAGCAGTGTTACAAGGGTGAGCTCTCCGGGGATTACATATATAAGTCTGAGAAATGCGAGTCGGGCGAATGTGCGAGTGAGACGGCGTGCTTCGTAGAGGAGACGGACGGAGGAATTACGCCTGCGCCGACGGATGGCGGGGTTATCGACGTCGGCGACGGCGGGACGGTGGTATCCGACGGCGGCTATATCGTTATCGACGACGCTGGAACCGACCCGGGCGATGGCGGAACTGACCCGAATGAAAAGGAATGCAATGAGGCGAATGCCGGAACGAAAATCTGCAAGGAATTTACGCCGGGCGGCAAGGCGGCAATTGCAGATCCCGAGGTGTTTGTCCTGACGTGCATGCAGCTGCAGGATTCGACCTGGGCATTCAGCCAGCCCACGACGTGCCCCTCGAACACATGTAATGATGACTTCACGGATTGCGAGGATAATGGCGAGTGCAATGAGCAGAACGAGGGCAAGGTGATCTGCACGACGGACGGCGAGCACGCCTATTACTCGACCTGCACGCTTCTGGTGAATCCCAGCAATCCGTCGGAGACCTCGCACGCTTATGAGCCGGGAACGAAATGCGAGGTGTATGGCTCCAATAAATGTCAGGACGATCGTTACTGCGCGTCGCCCGAGGGCGGCATGAGCGGGGAAATTCCCTGCGGGCCGGAAAACAAGGGCCAGGTCATCTGCGTCGATGTGAATGGCAAGGGAATGATTGAAACCTGCGACGAGTGGTCGATGCAGGGAAGTGATCAGAAAGAGTGGTTCTTTAATACATCACCCGAAGACTGTGCCAACGGATGCAATGAGGCGCATAACGGCTGTAAGTGAGCTGTTCCCGGGATTCCAGCCCGTGGTGTGATGCTTTGCCTATTCAGGGCGTTCTGTATTGTAAGTTTAATGATGTATTTCTTGTGTATCTATAAAGGATATTATCTCACATTCTGGGGCGCAGCCCCAGGCGACAGAAAGGCAGCAAAACCATGACAATGAATAAATGGATGATGTGCGCTCTTGGCATTCTCTCATTCGTGGCGCTGTCCGCCGGAAGCTGCGACGAAGACAATGATGTGGACTGCGACGAAGAGACCGGCGCGTGGACGAAGTGCGAGGACGGCAAGCTCAAGCAGTGTTACAAGAGCGAGCTCTCCGGGGATTACATTTATAAGTCTGAGAAATGCGAGTCGGGCGAATGCGCGAGTGAGACGGCGTGCGCCGAGGGCGGTGGCGGCGGCGAAATCGAATGCAATAAGGCGAATGAAGGCAAAGTGATCTGCACGACAGACGGCCAGCACGCCTATTACTCGACCTGCACGCTGCTGGTGAACCCCAACAATCCGTCGGAGACCTCGCACGCCTTTGAGCCGGGAACGAAATGCGAGGTATATGGCTCCAATAAATGTCAGGACAGTCGTTACTGCGCATCGCCCGAGGGCGGCATGAGCGGGGAAATGCCCTGCGGGCCGGAAAACAAGGGCCAGGTCATCTGCGTCGATTACAATGGCAAGGGAATGATTGAAACCTGCGACGAGTGGGCGATGCAGGGAAGTGACCAGAAAGAGTGGTTCTTTAATACATCACCCGAAGACTGTGCCAACGGATGCAATGAGGCACATAACGGCTGTAAGTGAGCTTGTTTTTTCGCCTCATAAAAATCCCCCTCTCCGAAATAGACTGGAGAGGGGGTATTTTTCTGTTTTCTGGAGTCAGATGCCATGCACAAAAATCCAAATGCAAATATCCGCGAATCTGGCAGCAGCAGGAATACATTTCAGAAAATATATTCGGGCGCATTGCCGGTGGTGTTGGCGTCTCTCCTGATGGCGGCATTTGCCTGCGGCGGGAAGGACGACGAGGAGACGCCCGAGACCGTGATGGATGCGGGGCAGGAGGTTGCCGCCGATGCGTCTGAAACGGGCGATTCCGGAATCATTGAAAACAATGATGCGGGCATTGTCGAAGAAGACGCGGGCAATGATCATGATGCCGGTATTGTCGAAGAAGATGCCGGGGATTCGGGCATTGAAGACACTGATTCAGGTATTCCCGGCGACTGCCCTCCCGGATTTACAGGCGACAGCTGCGATGAATGCCTGCCCGGATATTATGGTGAAGAATGTAAAAAATGCGAATGCAATAAATACAATATCTGCCATGACGGCATTGGCCATGACGGCAGCTGCGAGTGCGTCACTGGATATACGGGAACTAAATGCGGCGAATGCGTTGACGGGTATCATTGGGAAGAAATCATCGAAAAATGCGTTCCCAATGGCTATGTCGGCATTCCCGCCGGACAGTTCACCTGGACGCACCATACGCGTCAGCATGCCGTGGGCGACATTGTTTCTCTGGACACATTTAATTTGAAAAAAACGCCCGTGACGCTGGGTGAATTCAAAGCATGCGTGGCTGCCGGTGCCTGCAAAGCTGAAAATTATCAGAATTCAACCAATTATATCTGCAATGCCACCCGGGACACGGGCAACGGAACGTATGACAATCACCCGATGAATTGCCTCAAATGGTATGGCGCGAAGGAATACTGTGAATGGGTCGGCGGGCGCCTGCCTGCGGAAGATGAATGGGAATACGCGGCGACACACAATGGGACGGAGCATTTGGTGACGGCGTATCCCTGGGGCGATGACGAACCGGACGAGACGAGGGCGAATTTTAAGAATAAGGTCGGCGCGACAACTGCGGTCGGAAGATATTCGCCTGCGGGCGACAGCCCGCTGGGGCTCGTCGATATGGCCGGGAATGTCTATGAATGGACTTCCACGCTGCCGTATAATTCGACTGCTGACCATCCGCCGTATCAGCGCAAGGGCGGCGCTTTTTACAGCGGCGCTGACCAGATTGTAATTTCCGGAGGCGATGCGCTGGCCGCCGACAGTTCCGAATACAGCGCAGGGGTGAGGTGCGTGAAATAAATTTGCCGGGAGGTTATCCCTCTCAGTCACCGCCTCCGGCGCTGACAGCTCCCCGTCTGGGGGATGTGGCCCGAAGGACCGGAGAGGGTTTTATTCAGGGCGGCCACATAGGGCCGCCCCTGCGAATGTCATAACGAGATATATTCCTAATCCTGAATACATCGCACAGAGAGGAAGCTGCCCGTTGTATCGGTGCCGTCGGCATTTGTAGCGCCGCTGGATACTCTCAGGCGATAGGCGTTGTATGTTGTCTTTTTGTCGGATGCCCAGAAAAAGGCGCCTTTGCCGAAATTCGCAAAGGAATTTCCGAGTCTTTCGCCCGCCGGGAGAGCAGCAAAACCAAAATCATCATTCCCTTTTTGGGCAGTCCATGCATCTGAATTGGCAGCGAGCGCCAGAAACGCGCTTTTGCTCGTGCGGTGTTCATCCACATAATTCAAAAGCGCTTCAAATTCAGCGATTGACGGCAAATGCCAGCCCTTCGGGCACATGCAGTTTGCGGTGCTCCAGTCATAGAGCAAACCAAACGCGGCCGCATTATTTTTGTCACCGTCGGGATAATCATAATGACCATCGCAGCCCGCCGTCCTGCTGAGATTTTCCGCCAGCCACCTCTGGCAGTTGATATAGACGGTTTTATAAGCGCGATTGCCGTTGGAACTGTCGATGAAATTCGGGCCTGCGCCATCCTCGCGGATGCATGTATGGCAATTCTCCCCGTCCCACCCCTCGGCGCACTCGTCGCAGATGTCGCCCGCGTAATGGCTCATACACTCAGAGCATTTGCCGTTGCCGTTAATGCCAATGTTCGGCGTGCCGTTGACGCAGGTTATTGTATTATTATCGCAGTTTTCTCCCCAGTAATTTCCCTCGCATTCCAGGCATTTCCCGTCGCCGCCTGAACCGTCATTACAAACGCCATGCTGACAGGTGCATAGATCGCAGTTCTCGCCGAAGTGTTCCGCCTCGCATTCGTTGATCACGCTGGCGTCATTTTCATGAATACCTGCGTCCGTCATTCCCCCGTCATTTTCAACAATACCTGCGTCTGTTTCTTCAATCATGCCCGAGTCATTTTCGGAAATACCTGCGTCGCCTTCAATAAGACCTGCGTCCGTATTCTCAATGACGCCGGCGTCGGTGACGACAATTCCCGAATCAGGCTCTGCCGGCTCCTCATCTTTTTTGTCCGACCCGCCGCAGCCTGCCAACGCGAATGCGAATGCACAAATTGAAATAAAAATAGGCTTAAAGAATTTGGATGAAATGGGGTGATGGATGCTGATTAACCTACACTGCCCCCCCGCATACATATTCTCAACAGCCGCAGACTTTTTGGTATTCATTGCTTTGACTCCGAGAAAAGCAGCTGGCCGGCCCCGGCTGGTGAAAAAGCCGGCGGCGCATATAGATGCAAACCAGGGATGTCAAGGGGATAGGCGGCGCGGAATTTTATAATGAGGGAAGAACGCAGGAGACGTCCTCAAATAATAAAACAGCCGCCCTCCCAATTCATCGGGAGGACGGCTGTTTGTTTTGATTCATTTGAAAACAGAAGAATGACTGCCAGTTCAGCAATTACTTCTTGGCAGCGGCCTCTTTTGCCTTTTTCTCTTGAATCGCCTTCAGCACCTTTTCCGGGGTGAAGGGCGCGTGGTGAATACGCACACCCACTGCGTCGTAAATGGCGTTGGCGATGGCCGGGATGGGGCCGTTGATGCCGATTTCCGAGACGCTCTTGGCGCCGAAGGGGCCGGTTTCCTCATAGGTCGGCACCATGATGGTGACGAGCTCCGGCATGTCGTCGGTGTTGAAGATCTTGTAATCGGCGAAGTTGGCATTCTGCATCCGGCCCTTGTCGCTGAAGAGGTATTCCTCGGTGAGCGCGAAGGACATGCCGTTGACGACAGCGCCTTCCACCTGACCTTCCGCCAGCGTCGGGTTGAGGGCCGTGCCGCAGTCCATGGTCGCCACGTATTTGATGACGCGGACTTTGCCGGTCTCCTCGTCCACTTCCACCTCGGCAAAGTGGGCGGAGAAGGGCGGCGGCGACTTGTGGGAGATGGCCGATCCGATGAAGCCGATCTGGTGCTGATCGCGCTCGTAGAGGGTGCGGACGCCGATGTCGGCCAGCGTCACGCTCTCGCCGTTGGGCGCATAGACCTTCTTGTCGGCCAGCTTCAGCGTGTCGGGATCGGGCCGCTCCATGCCCTTGAGCTCATGGAACATGTCGGCGGCCACGTCGCGGATCTGCTTCGAGACGCCCTGTGCGCTGCGCTTCGCCGCCTCGCCCGAGAGATAGGTGGTGGAGGAGGCGTAGGCGCCCACGTCGAAGGGCGTGAGGTCGGTGTCGGAGGAGTGAACCACGATGTCCGTCACGTCCACGCCCAGGATCTCGGCGGCGGACTGCGCCAGAACGGTGTCCGAGCCGGTGCCCAGGTCGGTGGCGCCGGCGGCGAGAATGAACGAGCCGTCCTCATTCATCTTGATGCTCACCGAGGCCATGTCGATTTCGGGAATGGAAGAACCCTGCATGAGGGCGCACATGCCCACGCCGCGCTTCTTGTGGCCGTGGCCGCCGAAGTTCTTGCCGTGCTTCTTGTCCCACTCGATGGCAGCGGCGCCCTTGTCGAGGCATTCCGCGAGGCCGCAGGAGCCGATCTTCTGCTCCACGCCGGGCTTGCCTTCGCCCAGAGCGGCGAAGACGGGGCTGCCCTCGCCGGGCTTGATGTGGTTGATGCGGCGGATCTCCAGAGGATCCATGCCCAGCTTCTCGGCCACCTCGTCCATCATCACTTCCATGGCAAAGGCGGACTGGGTCGCGCCGTAGCCGCGGTAAGCGCCGCCCACGGGCAGGTTGGTGTAAACGGCCTTGGCGTCGAAGGCGACGGTCTTCATGCGGTAGAGCGGCAGCACCTTGGAGCCGCAGTTGCACATGACGGTCAGCGCGTGGGAGCCGTAGGCGCCGGTGTTGGAGACGACGGCCATGCGCATGCCGTTGACGGTGCCGTCCTTGTTAAACCCGGCCTGCATGTGGGTCTTGATGGGGTGACGGACGCGGGAGACGAACTCCTCGGCGCGGGTGAGGCGCAGGTAGATTTTGCGCCGCGTGGCCAGGACGAGGGAGGCGACCAAGGGCTCCAGCAGAACTTCCTGCTTGGTGCCGAAGGCGCCGCCGATGCGCGGCTTGATGACGCGGATGCGCTTGATGGGAATTCCCAGCGCCTGCGCCGTGATGCGGCGGGCGTGGTAGGGCACCTGCGTCGAGGTGATGAGGTTGATGCGGTTCCTGCCGTCGATGCTGCCCAGGCACACGTGCGTCTCGATGGGGCAGTGCTGGGCGTAGTGGGTCGAATAGACCTCATCGATGGTGACGTAGGACTCCTTCATCACCTTTTCCATGTCGCCCACGCCCATGCTGGCCGCGGAGGCCATGTTCTTCTTGGGATCGTAGGGAATGGGAATCGGCACGTAGGCGTCGGGCTCGTCGTGAATCACCGGCGCGCCGTCGTCCATGGCGTGGTCGGCGTCGAGCACGGGCTCCAGGACTTCCCACTTGGTGTCCTCGAGGAGAATCCGCCCCGCCTCTTCGGCAATTTCGCGGGTGTCGGCCGCAATCAGCGCCACGTGGTCGCCGACGAGGCGCATCTTATTGTCGAGAATGGCCGTATCGTAGGGCGAGGGCTCGACATAGCCCTGACCGGCGGTGGTGTGCAGGTGCCGGGGAACGTCTTTATAGGTCAAAACCGCATGGACGCCCTTCACGGCGCGGGCGCGAGTGGGGTCAATTTCCACGATGCGGGCGTGCGCGTAGGGGCTGGGGACGATGTAGCCGATGAGCGCGCCGGAGAGATCGAAATCGCCCACATAGGTTTCCTGGCCGCAGGCCATGCCCATGGCGTCGATCTTATTGACGGAGTGGCCGATGACCTTGAAGTCGCGCTCCTTGAAATACTGCTCATCAATTTTTGCCATTGGCGGCCTCCTTGCGCATGGCGGCAGCGGCGTTCTTCACCGCGTCGAAAATCTTCACGTAGCCGGTGCAGCGGCACAGGTTGTTGCTCAGCGCTTCTGCAATTTCGGCGTGCGTCGGGTTGTTGTTGCGGTCCAAGAGCGCCTTCGAGGCGAGAATCATCCCCGGCGAGCAGAAGCCGCACTGAATGGCACCGGCGTCCACGAATTCTCTCTGGAGGAGGTGCGGATTTTCAGGGGTTCCCAGCGCTTCAATTGTGGTGACCTCATGGCCTGCCACGCGGGGAGCGGGCGTCAGGCACGAGAGGGCGGGCTCGCCGTCGATCAGAACGGTGCAGGCGCCGCAGGTGCCCTCGGTGTCGCAGCCCTGCTTGACGCCCTTGATGCCGAGGCTCCGGAGGAGCTCGTAGAGGTTCATGCCGGGCTCGCAGTCGATGTCCCGGATGACGCCGTTGATGGTGGTTGTGAATTTCATGGTGTGGTCACTCCTGTCCTGCGGCCTGGGCCACGGCGCGGCGAACCAGGGCGGAGGTCACGTCGCGGCGGTAGTCCGCAGAGGCGCGGAAATTGGGGGCGATGGGGAGATCGAGGGCGGATTTGGCGGCGCCGGCCAGCGCGTCGGCATCCACAGCCTTGCCTTCAAGAGCGGCTTCAATGTCCGAAGCGCGGAACGGCTTGGGCTGAATGGCGCCCAGCACGACGCGGACATCCTTTGCCTTGCCGTCCGTCAGCTTCATCGAGGCGGCGGCGGTGACAAAGGCGTAGTCGTTCTTCGTCTTGGAGAGGCGCTCGTAGCCAAAGGTCCTTCCCTGCACGATGGGAACGATGATTTTGACAATCAGGCCGCCTTTCCAGGGAGCAGCGCCCTGAAGCGCGTCGGCGATGGCGACGGTCTTTTCGGCCTCGCCGGCACGGGCGATGACCAGCTTCGCGTCCAGTGCGAGGAGCGCCACCGGCATGTCGGCCCAGAAGACGGTGTGCGCGATGTTGCCGCCCAGCGTGATGGCATTGCGCATGGTGTGAGCAGTGATGTGGCGGGCCACGAGCTTGAGGAAGGCGCCCTCATTTCCGGGCAGGTCGGCTTCCAGAAGTTTCGTCAGCGTGACGCAGGCGCCCAGGCGGATTTCGCCCTTTGTCACCTCGATGCCGTCGAGGCCAAGGCCGGTAATATCGACCAGTTCGCCATCGAGCTTTTTGCGGTTGGAATAGAGCCCGGTGGCCCCGGCGACGGCCTGCGCCCCGTTTTTCAGGAGCGAAAGCGCCTCGTCGATGCCCTTGGGCTGGTGATACGCGCGAATCATGTGTGTGTCCCTCGGCGTTGTTGGTTGAAGAAAAACGACGGCCGGGAGGCCTTTTGGGCACCCTCGGCCTTCGTGCTGTCAGTGGAAGGGTGGGGCTGTCTGTTTCTGTCAGGGAATTTCAGGCAAAAGTCAGACAGTGTGCTTCAGAAACTCTATACCGGTGCGGGCATGGGCCCGTTCAATCATGGCGTGCGCCAGGCGGTTGGCCTCGTGGAAGCAGGCCGTCTCGTCGAGGTGCGCCAGGTGCCCGTCGAGGACGACCCATTTGCCGTTGACCATGACCCTGTCGGCCCGCTTCATCCCCGTGGTGAAGGCGAGCGCGGCGACCGGGTCGTGCATGGCGCCTGCGAGGCCGATGTCGTCCATTTTGAAGAGAACGATGTCGGCGGCCATGCCGGGCGCGATTTGACCGATGTCGTCGCGTCCCAGAACGCGGGCGCCGCCGCGCGTGGCGATGCGCAGCGCCTTGCGGGCGGGCATGGACTCCACGCCGCTCTTCACCCGGTGAACGATGGTGCACAGCTGGAGCTCGCGCAGCATGTCCGAGGCGTCGTTCGAGGCCGAGCCATCGACGGCAAGTCCCACGGGAACACCCAGCTCGACCGCACGCGGAATCGGCGCGATGCCGCTGCCGAGGCGCAGATTTGAGCAGGGACAGTGGGCGATGCCCGTTCCCGTCTCGGCCATGAGCTTCAACTCGTCGTCGTTCAGCCAAACGCCGTGGGCGTACCAGACGTCGGGGCCAACCCATTCCAGCGAGGCCATGTATTCGAGCGGCCTCTTGCCCACGACCTGGCGGCAGAAATCATTTTCGTCCTGCGTCTCGGCGAGGTGCGTGTGCAGGCGGACGCCCAGCTTCCGCGCCAGGCGGGCCGATTCTAGGAGCAGGTCATCTGTGACCGAAAAGGGCGAGCAGGGCGCGAGTGCCAGCCGGCACATCGAGTAGCGCGAGGCGTCGTGGAATTTGGCCACTACGCGCTCGCTGTCTTTGAGAATCTCGTCCGGCGTCTGAACGACATCGTCCGGCGGCAGTCCGCCCTTGGACTTGCCGCGCGACATGGAGCCGCGGGTCGGATGGAAGCGGACGCCCAGCTCTTTTGCCGCCTCAATCGTTTCGTCCAGTAGGCTCGCCTTCTGCTGCTTGGGAAAGACGTAGAAATGGTCGGCCACCGTCGTGCAGCCCGAGAGGAGGAGTTCGCCCAGACCCACCTGAGCGCTGACGTGCACGTCCTCCGGCGTCAGCTCGCGCCAGATTTCATAGAGGCCCACCAGCCAGTCGAAGAGCTTGGCGTCCTGCACGAAGGGAACGTTCTTCTGGAAGGTCTGGTAGAGGTGGTGATGCGTGTTGACCATGCCGGGGATGGCCAGCGCACCCTTCGCATCGACCGTTTCGGTGATGTCGTCGCGGGCGGGCGGAAGGCCTTCGCCCACTTCAGCGATGGCCGGACCGTCCGTGATGATCCATGCGTTTTTCAGCTCGCGCCCGGCATCGTCCTGAGTGGCGATAAGGCCGATGTTTTTGATGAGAACAGCCATGTGCTTGCACCTCGCGGGGGGTTCTGGGGGGGGGCGGCGGAAGCGATGCAGTCCGCACCGGCTTCCTGATAACAATGCGATACAAAAAAAGACGCCCCGTTCCCGCGGGGCGCCCAACGAAGCGCCGGAATGTTCCTTCATCGGCCTTTGGGATTTCCAGAAGATTCCCGATATTAAATAAAATATATAACGATTGATTGATGGGGGCGCCGCGGACGAATTGTTCCACGGCGGAACAGGGGTGTTTCAAAGGTGTTCCATGGCGAAACAGCCCATTTGGGGGAGGGAGCGCCGTTTTCATTGGCGGAGGCCGCGGGGCATGCGGGTTGCCCTTGGTGGCACTTGTCCGCGGCAGGTTGGCCGCAGACACAATCCAACGCCCCAGGGCTGTTCCGAAGAATCGGGCCGGCCCAAAAACACACGAAGGAGAACCGCCATGAGAAAGACGATATTTGCCGCCATGCTGCTGACGACGCTGACCACGGCTGCCGTGACATCCGGAGCGCTTGCGGACAGGCCCGCGGCGGAGGCCGGGCAGAAGGTGCTGAGCGGAGTGGTCAACATCAACACGGCCACGGTGCAGGAGATTGCCCGTCTTCCAGGTGTAGGAGATGCCGTGGCAATCCGTATTGTGGAGCGGCGTCTTCAGATGCCGTTCAGCAAGCCCGAAGAGCTCACGAGCGTCAAAGGCATCGGAGCCGCGAAATACGAGAAAATCAGGCCGTTCATTAGCGTCACCGGCAAGACCACTTTCGGCGCGGTGCCGGCGCCTTCCGCGAAGAAGGCGTCCAGGGAAGCGAAAGAGGCCAAAAGCGAGATCAGGGAGGGGAACGTTCAGGGCGTCACCGGGCAGCTGGCGCCTGCCGCGCTCGATTCGATTGCCTATGTGTGAATCACTTCTCAGGCAAAGCGCAGGACTGTCCGCAAAACATCCCTCGCCCGGACGCTCATTCAGCCGGTCGGGGGATTTTTATGGCGGCTGTTTCAGGGCGGAAAGGACGCGGTGCAGGGCGGCTTCGAGAAGTTCACCCTCGCGTTTCCTCAGATGGGCTCTGAAAAGCGGCGACATCAGTCGGCTCACGGCTGTCTCACCGCGCCCTGCGGCAAGAAATCCGCTCTCGGAAAGGACCTGACGCGCCAGAATTTCGAGACGCCGCAGCGTTTCGTCGGTGGCGAGGAGCGGCCCGTCGGCATGAGCGCCGCTCGTCTGACTGTCCGCCGCGAGCGCCATGGAGGCCTTCCGCGCCTCGTAGGCATACAGCAGGATGGCCTGCGCCAGATTCAGTGAGGGCTGCCCGGGCAGTGAGGGAATGGTGGAGAGGGCGTGACAGCGCTCGATTTCCGCGTTGCTCAGACCGCTTCTCTCCTCGCCAAAGACGATGGCCGCCCGATTGCCAGGCCCCAGGCGCGCCGCCGCCTGCGCCCATTCCTCGGGAGACAGCCTGCCGCGCCCCTGAAAGTGCCGGGAGCTCGTTCCCGTGATGAAGCAGCAGCCCTGGACGGCGCTGTCGAAGTCGGCGGCGCAGCGCACATTGTCCAGAAGCGACTCGGCGTGAACAGCGAGCCGGCTGGCATCGTTTCTTCCGCTCTCAAGAGGGTTCGGCCCCACGATGACCCAGTCGGAAAAACCGAAATTGCGCAGGGCACGCGCGGCGGCGCCCAGATTTTTCGGGTCATGCGGATGGAGCAGCACAAAGCGCACGGGCAGGGGAGGCGCTTCGTTGAAATCAGCCTGCCCGCGATCGCTGGAAAGCGTCTGTGCGGGCCCTGTGGGAGGAAGGTCGTCGGCCATGGTGCGGGGACTGCTGGCGGCGTCTTTTGGCGCGTTTTTGTGCGGCCGCCGGGAAATCTGCGCGCTCAAGTCAAGCGAAAAAATGGGCGTATTTCGCGGTGCGGTGTTCTGAGCGGCGCGCCTCCCGGTCCTCAGCCTGCGGCGAGGCAGGGACTGGGGGAGTAAGAACGGAAAAATGAAAAAAATGCCGTCCGAAAAGTTCCGGACGGCATGGGGAAAAGCTGTGAAACAGCGTGATTTTTTGGGGGGAGGTCCTTCAGCGGCTTCTTCCGGGGGCCAGTCCTGCCTTGGCCGCGTCCCTGAGTGCCTGCGTGGCCAGCGTCAGGGCTTTTTCCAGCTCCCGCGCCCGCGATTCGGCCGCCTTGCGTGCGCTGACCTCGCGCTCCAGAGCCTGCGTCGCTTCCTCGCTGCCCTTGCTCTTCGCCTCGTCCAGTTCGGTCTGCAGCGACGTGACCTTTCGCTGTAGCGCGGCGTTTTTCACTTCGAGCTGCCGGGCCTTTTCCTGAGCCTCATTCACCGCCTCTTCGGACTGCGAAGCCTGCGTGCGCGCGTGCTGCTGCTGAGAGGCCGCGTCCTGCTGCAGACGCCGGTTTTCCTGCCTCAAAGCCGCGCTGGCCTGGCGCGAGGTCTCCAGCTTTTCGCGGGTGGATGCCAGGTCGGCCTTGAGCGACTCCACCATGCGCGCCTGCTCTGCTCCCGACTGAGCCTCCTGCTGCGACTTGAGCTCCAGCGCCGACGCACGGCTGCGCGCCGCCTGCTCCGCCGCTTTCAGCGTCTCCTGCTCTGCCAGTGCCTGATCCAAGTCGGCCTGCAGGTCGTCGCACTGGTTCGTGGTGGCCTCCAGTTCCGCGTTCAGCTGGGCGATTTCCGCGAGCGCTTCCTTGAGCCGCGCCTCAAAGCCCGTGCTGGCATCCTTGGCGTCGGTCATTTCACTCGAATGTCTGGCCGACAGGTCATCGAGCGCCTTCTGATGGCGGCTTTCCAGCTCGTCGAGCGCGTCATTCTTCTGCCGGGTCAGCTCCTGCCGCAGTGCCGAGAGCTGCTGCTCCGCGTCGGCCTTGGCCTGCTGCCGGGCACTGTCGGCCTCGTCCAGCTCGCCCCGCAGTCTGTCCAGCTCGTCCTGATCACGGGCCAGCGATTCTTCCAGCGAGCGGATTTCATTCTCGTACTGCTCCGTCAGCGTCTGCTCGTGCTCCTCGTGCTGCTTCTTTTCCAGCGCCAGATCGTCCTCAAATTCCTGCCGCAGACGCTCCTCCTGCTCGGCCAGACGCCTCGATGCTTCTTTCCGGGCCGATTCGAGACTCTTCTGCGCCTCGGCCGCGTCCTCCTGACGCTGACTTTCGGCCTGCGCCAGCGCCTCCGCCTGCTCTGCAGCCATGGCCTTCTTCAGCTCGGCCATCTGCCGCTGAAGCTTCTGCTTGGTCTCTTCTTTCTCGACGATGAGCTTTTCGCACTCCTCGCGCGAAATCTGGAGCTGCCCGTTGGCCACATCCAGCTGTCCCTGAAGCGCGCGGCACTCCGACTGATATTTGGCCCGCTGCTCCTCCAGGTCCCGCGCCCGCTTCTGATCGAGCTGCGACTCCTGCTCCATGAGCGCCTCGGCCTGGGACTTCTGCTGCTGATTCAGCGACTGCTCGTAACGGTCCTTTTCCTGCCGCAGCTGAGCGTTCAGCTCGTCGATGTCGCTCTCCAGCTTCTTCTGCATGGCCTCCCGGAGCTCCATCTGCGCCTCGGTGGCGGCCGTCCTGGCCTCCAGCGTGGCGTAGTCCCCCTTGAGCTTTTCGTAGTCGGTCAGCTCCGACCTGTTGGCGGTGATGATTTCTTCCAGCGATTTGATGCGCGCGTCCCGGTCATCGCGCTCCGACGTCAGCGTTTCGCAGAGCTCATTTGCTGCCGCGACCGACTGCTTTTCGGCCTTGAGCTGCCCCTGGAGCTTCAGAAGCTTCACCTCGAAGGTCTCCACCGCCTGCTCCAGGTCAACGCAGCGCGACGCCGTGGCCTCCAGCTCGTCCTCCATCTCTTCCACGCGCTCGGCCCGGCGCTCCGCGTCGTTCAGGCGCTCCTTGAGGTCATCGATTTCGCGGGGCAGCGACTGCAGAGACGCCACCCGGTCCAGCTGCCCCTTGAGGGCCTCCACCACTTCACGAAGCCGCCGGGATTCGCCCACGCGGGCCAGATAGAGCGACTTGGCGCGGGCCAGCGCCTCACTCTTCGCTTTGATGATGCCGCGGAAGTAATCGACCTTTTCCTCGGGAGCGGCCGCCCGGGGCATGCGCGCTTCGGGCTGCTCGTTGAAGGGATTGTCGCCCGGGTCAGGCAGGGGCGGCGGCATCTCGGGACAGAGAAAATCGGACTGCCGCCAGGTCCTGGCGCCGGCATCCTGCGGCTGAGCCTGAACCTGAACGGCGGACTTCGCGGCCGCGCCCGGAAGAGGGGGCACCGAAAGCGGGGGAGGCACAGCCTTTTTGGCGGAGGGGGGCAGGGGCGGCGGCGCGGCCTTTTCCGGATGCGATTCCGGGGTGTGCGCCTCCTGGCCCGCATCGGCGACACCCATGGCCTGTTCAATCGATTCCAGGTTTTCGAGGTTTTTGCGGAGTTCCGCCAAAGGGTCGATGACGGCGTGGGTCGTCTTGGGTCGTTTTGCCATGAATGTTTTCTCCGGGGAAAAAGGAGCAATGCGCAGTGCAGCGGCGATGAAAGCGGGGGAAAATGCCCTGACACGAAAGCCGAAGCCCTGCGCCTCGCCGGGCCGCGAAGGGCTTGAAGCGAGGGCAGGGCATCGGAGGCGCGGCATTTTCTTTTTTGATTGGCGGATGTCGAGGGCGTCGTTGAAGTTTTTTGGGGGGTAAGGGGGAATTTATTTCGGAGGTGATTCTGTAATGCCGATATTTTGATATGCTGGGAGGAATATGGAGGGATATGAATTTGAATGCAGTGGTATAAATTTGAATGCGGCAGCACGAATTCGACAGACATTCCGCAGTGACGCACACACGATAACGCATATCACTTTCCGCTCAGTCGTTGATGATGCGCCCGTTTTAGAGTGGCGATTTTAATATCTCTTCCTTTTCCTTAATTTTTTTTTCGCTCTCCCCCCTGTAATCCCCCCTCTCCCGCCAGAAGAGGGGGGATTTTTGACCTCACCCCCCATCCCCCTCTCCTTGAAAGGAGAGGGGAAGCTCCTACCCCCCGTCCCCCTCCCTCGAGTTGAGGGAGGGGGCGTATTTTCGCCCAGATTGATGTTACTAAATCGATTATTTTGAAATGTTTTCCTGAGAGAAGGCCAAAAATTCTCTTGCGGGTCTCTCAAATTTTGTGTTAGAAATGTTTCAGCAGTATTTCTTTCAACCGCCGGAATTTTCCGGCTTTTCCTCAAGGAGCTCAAAGCCATGACGAACAAAGTCAAAAAGGCTGTAAAGGTGTGCGGGGGGGGGGCATAACTAACCTATATGTCGGACAAACTGCTTCACCCAAATTTTTCAAACCAATTTCCATTTTAATTACTTCATTTGCATTGGCAGTTTCGGGGGCGGCCTGCGGCGGCGGGGAATCCAAAGATAAACCTCAGCCTGAGCAGGATGCGGGCATTATCGAAGACGCAGGGACTGACTGCCCCGCCGGTTATTGGGGCGAAAACTGCGACAACAATACAATCACCTGCGAACACGGCACGCCCCGCCTTGGACGTGACGGCGACGGCAAGTGCTCCGCCTGCGAAGGCAGTTATTTCGGCGAAAACTGCGACAGCAATACAATTACATGCGTCGCGGGCACGCCCAGCATTGGCATCACCGGCAACGGCAAATGTGCTTCATGTAATAATCCAGAGCAGTGGACGGGCGAGAACTGCGACAAGGAAGTCAAATGCGTCCACGGAACATTGGATACCGCCACCGGCCATTGCCAGGCAAACAGCTGCACGGCGGCCTGGGACGGCGAAGACTGCGACGAATGCATCGGCTACGGTGAGGCCTGCACGCCTTACGGCACTGTCACCGACCTGGCAGGCAAGAATTACAAAACCGTTGTCATCGACGGCAAAACCTGGATGGCCGAAAACATGGCCTACCAGGGGACGGGCGCCACATGCTTATCCGGTCCCGTCAATCCCCCCTCATTCACCAGAGAAGATTTTATCGCGCAGTATGGCTGCCTTTATACTTTTGACGATGCCAAAAAAGTGTGCCCGGTTGGGTGGCGTCTGCCGACGCAGGAAGAATTGAATGCGCTGCTGACGCTGGCCGGTTATGAGCCCACGTCATCCACTTCGGCGTTCCTCAAGCTCATTGCAAAATCTCCTCTCTGGATGAATCACCCCAATGAGGGCACAGATGATTTTAGCTTCAGCGCTCTGCCCGCCGGCACAAGCACGAGTGGACAGAAGGTTTATGCATATTTCTGGTCTGGCACACCTGTCAGCGAATATGCCTATCATCTCGTCCTAGACGGCTTTGCGCATATCAAAAGTGCCGAAAAAACATCCGCATTTTCAGTCCGCTGCCTCAAAGATGATTCCATTATCGTAGATGTTAAGTGCAAACACGGCACGCTCGACACCGCCACCGGCCATTGCCAGGAAGGCAGCTGCGATCCAGGATTCATCGGTGAAGACTGCGACCAGTGCGCAAGTCCCGCGATGACCGGCGACAACTGCGATCAGTGCGATCCAAATAAAGGCTTCGGGCCGCTCTGCACGCCCTATGGCTCCGTGGAAAAAGCGGGCAAAACTTACAAAACCGTCATTATCGACGGGCATGAATGGATGGCCGAGAATATGGCCTATCAGGGCGTGAATGACGATGTTTCCTGCCTGGCCAATACCGCTGCCGACGCGAATTTCATTGACCATTACGGCTGCCTTTATACGTATGCCGACGCCCAGAAAGCCTGCCCGGAAAACTGGCGCGCGCCGACCAAAGACGAAATGAATGGTCTGCTAACCTTTGCCGGTACTGATTCCACGAAAAACCCCGATCCGGCATTTTTAGCATTGATTGCCAACAGCACTGCCTGGACGAAATACAGCGAGCAGGGCACCGATGATTTTGGCTTTGGCGCCATGCCCGCAGGCAGCGGCGATCTCGACAGCGTCAATGAATACCGCTCCTTTGGCCAGACAACTTTCTTCTGGTCGAGCACAACAGGCGTGGCAGTCCTGGGAGTTCCTGGCTCTTACGTGCTGGCGCTTGGGGCCGTCTATGCCGAAAATCAGGCCGTGGCGACCGTGACTGCATATTCGAATAAAATGCTGTTTTCTCTGCGCTGCATCAATGAATTGAACAATATCCAGTGCGTTCATGGCATTGTTGACCAGACAACAGGGCATTGCCTGGCGGGAAGCTGCGCTCCGGCCTTTACCGGTGAAGACTGCGACCAGTGCAAAGACGGCAGCACGAACTGCGGCGAGCCAACAAATGGCACCATGACCGATGCGGCCGGCAAAACCTATAACACAGTCAAAATAGGCACACAAACTTGGATGGCCGAGAATATGGCCTATGAAGGGAGCGAAATCGATCATTGTTATTACGACAGCACCGTGGCGAACTTTAAGGACAAATACGGCTGTCTCTACAACTATAATGACGCCATGAAAGTTTGCCCCAGCGGCTGGCATTTGCCGACCATAAGTGAAGTTGAAACACTGTTTGCTAATAATAATGCGACCACCGGATATGATTATACCAACTTCTGGGCTCAGTCAGAAGATTGGGATTATCCTGATGACGAAGGTAAAGATATTTTTGGCTTTGCCGCATTGCCGGCGGGTTCCTATGACGTTCAGAACGGCAGTTACGAGAATTTCGGCTATACTGCTGAATTTTGGGCACAAGATGATAAAGGGTTATCAGACGGTGATCCAAATCGCGGCGGATGGTGGGATATTGCGGATGAGCTGGCTACCGGCAGTGCGCCGAAAGAAGACTACGCTTATTCCGTGAGGTGCCTCAAAGGTGCGGCGCCGACGGAATAATTAAAGTAATCTGCATGACAAATGAATCCCCCTCTTCCTGAAATACGGAAGAGGGGGATTTTTATTTGATATTGTTGAAACAATATCAGTACCTATTTCAAATAATTCTCCGTATTCGTATTGTGCTGGGCGAAATAACCCCCTCCCTCAACACGAGGGAGGGGGAAACAGGGGGAGAGCGGAAAGAAAATTAAACATAAGAGATGAAGGCGATTGTATTGGTCATCAACAAGCAGTCATAATATTTATACAGGACAGACTGTGGGAATAGATACAAATAAGAAGAGTAATATCACAGGATTCATAAGGATCTCTGATCCCGCGGTTAATTCTATCGATACTTCCAATGGTAAGGTTGATTTCCTTGAACTGATTGGAATGACGGATGCGGAACTAAAAACACTGTCTAACAGCAAAACAATCAGAGATATATTCTCAGAACTGGGCAGTGATGTGACTGATTATAACAGAAAGTCATTGCTATTGATGGCAAGGGCGGATTTTTAATGTCCACATATTACGTAAAATAAATAAAGCTATCACTCAATCAGCGCCTTTTCATGCAGTTCGCAGGCTTCGCATGATTCGACGCCATCCCTGCCGCCTTCCGACAGGTCGCTGGATGCCGCGGAAGAATCGTGTTTTGCGGTATTTTCCAGCGTTTTGGGCGCCGGAGCAGCCTCGGTTTCTCCGGCGGCCAGGGGCGGTCTGGGGGCGCCTCGAACCCCACAGGCGGGGGCCAGCCACAGGCACAATGCGGCACAGAGGGCAGTGTATTTTTCCAATTTTTTATCCCTCTCGGTCATTGTCTTCGGCACTGACAACTTCCCCATAGGGGGAGGTGGAGCCAGATATTTATTTCGATGTTGTTATTACAATATCAGGAGAATTGGGGAGCATTGTGCTTGTTTCCATAGTGTAATAACCTAATAACAATATCAGGGGGAATTGGAGAGTCAGGATTTTTTTATTTCAGTATTTTTATAACAATATCATACAGGGTGAGAAGTCAGGTGCTTTTGATTTGATATTTTTAATAATAATAGCATGGAAGGGATAGGGAATTGTTTTTAATCGCGCGGCATTACAAAATAAATCTTGCCTCGTCCTCAGGGAGAGGGGGGATTTTGGAAAGCCACACACTTAATACCCCTGCTTAATAAATAATCCCAAACCATCCTCTCACTAAATGCGCCGTGCCGGCGTCCTTGTCATCCAGCCGGTTATCCAGCCCCGCCAGCGGGAAAAGGACGCCATAGCCGATGCCTGCCACAAAGCCGTCCCCGGACACATATTGGGCGCCGATGTCGATTTCGATGCCCAGGTCCGCGTTCCCGCCCAGCTTGCCGTTGCTGCCGATGGTCGAGGAGGGCGTGGACTCGCCGTAAATGGCCCGCGAATAAATGAAATTGGCCCACACATCGAGGCCCTGGATGATTTCGTATTTGATGCCGGGTTTAATATAAATGGCATCGGTGACGCCCTGGAGCAGCTCCCGCCAGAGAATCAGGTCAACCTGATAGGCTCTGTTGAAGCGGAAATTGTTCACATTGTCGTCGAAAGTGGCGCAGCCGTCGGTGACGCAGAACTGGGGGCCGTCGATGATGCCCTCCTGGCTGTTGCCGCCGCGCCCGGGGCTGTTGCCCATGCCGGCGCTCTTGTCGCCCGAGGCGAAGCCGAACTCGAGATTGATGGACAGGCTGGGGATGGGGAGGAACTCGCCCCGCGCCACGGCGCCGAACTGCATGACCGAGACATCCTTGCCCTCGTCCTCGTCGATGCTGGTGCGGACGTCCTTGATTTTGCCGAAAATGCCCGCCAGCTCGACCTCGGCCCGCCAGCGCTTCGACTGAAACTTGAACCACAGGTCGGGGATGTAGAACGAGGCCTTGCGGGCGATGTAGGCCCTGTCCGCGTCGGAATCCGTCGTGCCGTCATAGGCGCCGGAATGAAAGTCGGCCGCGTCATACGACTGGGACCTGTAAAGAAAATAGACGCCGTAATTGTAGATGTTCTGGCCAGCTTCAATCTTGCGCTTGATTTCCAGCTCGGAGTCCCGCTTGGCCACGGCCACGCCGAAGTCCCGCGCGTCATCACTCTGGTCGAGGTCAACGGCCTGCCCGAAGAGCTCCGCGCGCCGCGTACTGGTCGGCCCCTCGGAGACGAAGTCCACGAAGGGGATGATTTTAATCTGCTGACTGGTCAGGGGCATGGAGACGAACATCAGCCGGTCCACGGTGTCGCCCGCGTCGCCGCCGCCGTAATTGCTGGTGATGGACGTGTCCCCGGAGTTGGTCAGCATGCCCATGCCCCAGTGGCTGCCCATGCGGCCGAAGACGAACTGCCCGACGGGCGTTTCCACCTCGCCGAAGACGCGCCGGGCCTGAATGGAGTCGGTCACCCAGTTTTTGCCCGCGCTGGGCGTGGCCTGGCTGCGGTTGGCGACAGAAAAGAGATGCTTCTCGTTGGGTCCGAAGACGCCCTCGGGCGTGGCGCCGAAGATGAGATTGTCGAAGACATCAATCTGGGCGTGGATGCGCACGTCTTCGCTGACATTGAGCTTGGGCTCGATGCGCCAGCGCGTGTTCACGTCGGCCAGCGTCTTGCCGCCGCGGTCGGGCTTGGGGAACAGGTAATTGCCGTTGGGGTCGGCGCCGCGCCCCAGGTCCAGCTTGTAGAAAAGCTCCGGCCGCACCCTGAGGTAGCCGTCCAGCTCCAGAAGCTCGAGGCGGGGCTTGTCCTCCCGGAGGACGTAGTTGTCCTCCATGATGCGGTTGGCCGATTCCGCCTCAATCTGGGCCCGAATCTCGGCGCGCATTCTCTGGCGCTGCTCCTCCATCGAGGCGTTCAGCTCCTCCATGATTTCGCGCTTGATCATTTCGCGCTCGGCCAGGGTCAGCCGGGACTGGGAGGCAGGCAGGGGAGGCTCCGCGGGGCGCGCGGCCTGAGTTTCCTGAGCGTTTTCCTGAGCGGCGGGCTGCTGCTTTGTGTCGGACGCCGCTTCGGCGGACTGCGTTTGAACGAGTGAACCCAGGGACAGAATCGAGGCTGCGAGAATAGGCGAAATCAACGGGGGGCTCCTGAAAGGGAAATCCGAAGGCGGCGTCTCCGGCCTAAGCTTCATGCGGATGAAGGTCCTTGCGAAGGGGGCGGGGCGGCCAAAAAAGCGGGCGCCCCTAGCACAGGCCCCAGGGGTCGGCAAGGGGCGCGAAGGGGGGGCCCGACAGAGTGAAAGCAGGCAGAAAAAACGTCCGGAACAGGCCGGGAAGCCGCTTCGGAAACTGATGCAGACAGGGCTTGAAAAGAGGTCCGCGGACCACCAGAGGGCGCCGGCTTTTCCGCGCCGGTGTCCGCCGCGGATGCGAGGAGAAAAGAACGCGATGGAGATGGATGGCCGGAGGAACGACATGAAGCCGCAGAATGAAAATCACCCGCGCCGCGCGCCGCTTCTGGCGGCTGTTCTGGCCGCGCTGCTCGCTTTTCTTTGGACCGGGTGCGCCCGCACGCTCCGCTTCGGTCCCGAGGGCGAAATCACCGACCCCAATGTGCTGCTCCAGCGCCTTCAGGAGCGCTCCGGCGCGTGCAAAACGCTTCAGTCCGAGGCGCGGGTCAGCATCAGGTCGCGCGAGCAGAACGGCAGCGTGGATGCCTTTCTCGCCGTCAGGTTCCCCGGCACCCTGCGGCTGGGCATTCTGAATTTCTTTGGCAAGCCGGTGGCCGACGCGCTGGCGCTGGAGGACCACTTTCAGCTGCACGATGCCGAAAATGGCGTCGTCTATGTGGGTGAGCCCACGGCGGAGAATCTCGCGCGCCTGCTGTTCGTCCCGGTCTCGCCTGCCGACGCCGCGGGCTATGTGTGCGGCATTTCCCCGCTCCAGACGGACACCAAGGCGGCCCTCACACTCGACAGGGAGCGCGGCGCCTATCGCCTGGAGCTGGTCTCGCAGAAGGCGCTGGAGGTTCAGTACCTCTTTGTTGACACCGAGACGCTTCACCTGGTGCGCGTGGAGAAGAGCACGCCGGCCGGCAGCTACGGGCTGGACTTTGATGACTACCGGCGGCTCGAAGGCGGGGCGGACATTCCCTTCCGCATTGAAATCAACCTGCTGGACGGTCGGTGGCAGCCCCTGGGCGTCGGCGTGACCATCGTGCAGAAGGACGTGACGCTGAATAAGCACCTGCCCGCCCGTGCCTTTGAGCCGATTCTGCCCGAGGGCGCGCGGGTCGTAGATCTGGGGAACGGCGCGCCTGGCCGCATCCTTTTGCCGGTAACGCCGGAGAAGGAAGAGAAGGGGGAGAAAACGGCGACAGCGGCGGAATAGAACGCGCCCGGGCGTCGGCATGTTCCCGCGGATGCGAAAGAGGCCTGTCCGCCGGGCGAATTTCCGGGGGAACGGGCGGCTTTCAGAGAGGAAAAATATCGAAGACATTACTTGACAATTTGCTGTGACTTCCCCAAGGGGCGCCGCCGCAGCCGGGACGAGTTCCATCAAGAGGGCATCTCCGGCGTGCAAGCGCTGTCTTCGATGCAAGCTGCACAAAAAGGTTTTGTTTCTTGTGTGTTTTGTTCGTCGGTTCCGGACTCTCATTGAGACCGGGGCCTTTTCTTTTGACCTGAGAACCATCCGGAGCGGGTGGTTCGTTTTGCGACACGAATGGAAGGAACATCCATGAAAAGTCTGAAAGTCCTGCTGGCGGCCGCTGCGGTGTCTTTGTTTAGTGCCAATGCTTTTGCCGCCGACATCTACGTCTCCATCGAGACTGGCAAGAACAAGGGCGACAACGCCGGCAGCAAGGAGGCTCCCTACAAGAACCTCTTCAAGGCCATCGCCGAAGCCAAGGCGGGCGACACCATTCACGTGGCCGGCGGCATCTATCAGGGCAAGGCCAAGCAGGGCTGGTTCGAGGTCACTGAGCCCATCAATATCATCGGCGGCTATGCCAATGACTTCAGCTCCCGCGACCCCGTCAAGACCCCCACCGTTCTGCAGCCCATGAACGCCAATAACCCCGATCAGGGCACCGGCCGCGGCATCCTCGCCTACAAGCTGAGCAACAAGAAAGGCTACAACGTGGTGGTTGACGGACTCACCATCGACGAGGCCTTCTCCAACACCTACCACCCCAATAAGGGCAAGCCCGAGGGCTTCGCTCTGGGCATGCTGGTTCCCACCGGCCCCGCCAAGGGCAACACCATCGACAACCCCACCAAGGAAGCCCAGTTCTCCTCACGGGAGCGGGCGCTCCTGCACGTGGACGGCACCGGCGGCGAAGGCAACTTCACCGTTCAGAACTGCCTCTTCGCCAACGGCGACAACTTCGGCGTTCAGGCCTCCTTCCCCAGAGGCAACTTCGTCGTTAAAAACAATGTCTTCATGAACATCCGTATGCAGGCCATCAGCGTCTTCGGCGCCTTCGTCGATCCCTGGGCCAAGAAGGATGCGCCCAAAAAGCACTTTGCCAACCTGGAAGTGGCCAATAACACCGTCCTCTTCACCTGGAGCCGCCTCAACGACCTGGGCGACATGGGCTATGGCGTGCGCTGCGAAGCGGACTTCAGCTGCAACTTCCACCACAACATCTTCGGCCTGACCGTCATGTCCGCCGTCGATATGTCCAAGGGCAATGACAAGACGAAGAAGGTGAAGGTTGACAAGAACGTCTTCTTCCTCAACCGCCGCGGCGACTTCTCCTACACCGTCTCCCCCAGCGTGAAGTACATCCGCTACGCCGACTTTGAGGACATCGAGGACGATTACGAGAGCCTCGAGGGCAACATCAACCTGACGGATCCCAAGGCCTTCGGCACCAAGATCAATCAGAACTACCTGAAGAACTTCCTCTCGGTCAGCTACACGGAGAAGACGGACTACGATCCCAATTCCCCCGCCAACCAGTTCCGCGCCGCCCTCGGCATGAACCAGGTGGGCAAGATTGAGACGAACGTCAGCATGTATGCCAACCACTATCCGCGCGAGGAGATGTATCAGCTCTTCGGCGCCATGGCCGGCTACGGCGCTCAGGCGATCAAGTAAGACAGAGCGGATAAACTCACAGATGGGCGGAACCGTCATTGTTTGAAGGCTCCGCCCATTTTTTATGCGGACAAAATAAATGTTTTGTTCAGGCAGATAGGAAAACAAATGGCTTACACAGAAACAGTTCATCAGTCCTACGGCTCGCGCCTGGGCAATTCCTTCAAGGGAATCGTCGGCGGCATCGCCATTTTCCTCATCGGCACCGGCCTCGCCTGGTGGAATGAGGGCCGCACCGTGAAGCAGCAGCAGGCCAATGAAGGCGCCGCTGCCATCACCGTTGAAATGCAGAACATTTCCTCCGTGGATACCGCGTTTGAGGGCAAGGTCGTTCACGCCATCGGCACAGCCGAGACCAAGGATATCCTCACGGACGACGTCTTCGGCCTCTTCGGCATCAGCGAGAACGCCATCAAGCTGAAGCGCTCCGTCGAGTTTTATCAGTATGTCGAGAACAAGAGCTCGCAGACCAAGGAGAACCTGGGCGGCTCTACGGACACGACTTACACCTACACTTACAGTCCGAAGTGGACGAACAGCGCGGTCAATTCCGCGGAGTTCAAGGATCCTGATTACCAGGCCAAGAACAACGGCGGCCTCCTGCATCAGATCCGTTCCATCGACAGCGCATCGCTCGTGGCCAAGAACGTCAGCTTCGGCGCCTACGCGCTGCCGGATTTCATGATCAGCTCTATCAGCGGCGAGAAGGACATCGTGTTTGACGCGGCGGATACGGCCAAGCTCGCCAAAATTCAGGCGGATCTGGGCCTGAAGGCTGCGGAAGCTCCCGCCGCAGCTCCTGCCGATGCCGCTGCGG
>DBXV01000017.1:224611-276441 GCA_002309695.1 Myxococcales bacterium UBA1203
CTGACGCCGCTGCTGCTGCGGCTCCCGCCGTCGCCGCCGGTCAGAAAGTCCATGTCATCGACGAGGGCAAGACCCTGTACCTGGGCAACAACCCCGGCTCCCCGGAAATCGGCGACATGAAGATTTCCTTCAAGAAGGTCGATCCCTCCGCCGAGGTCTCGCTGATTGCTCAGGTCACGGGCAACACCTTCAAGAAATACACGCACGCCAAGAACGGCTACACGTTCAGCGCTTTCAACATGGGCAAGGTCGATAAGGAGGCCATGTTCCAGCAGGCCGAAGAGGCCAACACGATGATGTGCTGGATTCTGCGCGTCCTGTCCCTCATCCTCATCATCGCCGGTATTTCCACCGTCCTGAAGCCCCTCAGCGTCCTCGCCAGCGTCGTGCCCATCCTGGGCAAGATTGTCGGCGTGGGCACCGGCCTCATCGCCAAGGTTATCGGCGCTGCCTGGTGGCTGCTCATCGTCGCTCTGGCTTGGCTCTTCTATCGGCCCCTCATCGCCATCCCGCTGCTCATCGCGTTCGGTGCTGCGGTTGGCTTTGCCGTGAAGAAACTCATGGCTGCCAAGGCTCCTGCCGCTCCTGCCGCGCCTGCGGCTCCGGACACCATCGCGCCTCCTCCCGAGAGCTGATGAATGTCCAATGCGGCGCCCTTGAGCGTCATTGATGATGAAAAGAAAGCCCCCGGAAACTTCGGTTCCCGGGGGCTTTTTTATTGGCTGCACAAGAACGTCTTCCTGCGCGCTGGGCGCCGGTCAGACGCGGCCGTTTTTGCTCGGCAAAACGACGGTGAAGGCGGTGCCCTGTCCGGGCGTGCTCTGGACACTGATTGTGCCGCCGTGGGCCTCCACGATGCCGTGAACGATGGCGAGCCCCAGCCCGGTGCCGCCCTGCTTGGTGGTGAAGAAGGGCGTGAAAATTTTGTCCAGCGTGTCCGGCGGAATGCCGCAGCCGTTGTCCGAGACGGCCAGCGTCACGGTGCCGCCGCTGTCTTTGAGCGAAACAGCGACGAGACCCTCTTTATTTTTATTTTCGCCAAGAGCCGCCGCGGCGTTGATCAGAAGGTTCCAGATGACCTGGCGAATCTGGTCCTGATCGGCCTCCACGCTCAGGGAATCGGGCAGGGAGAGCTCCAGGCGCGCGTGCTTGTCCGAGAGGCTCTTTTGCAGCAGCGCGGCAGAGGCGCGGATGGTCTCCGCCAGGTCGAAAGGCACGGGCTGCAGCGGGCGCGGGCGGGCGTAGCGCAGAAAATCGCCCACCAGAGCGTCCAGCCGGTCGGTTTCGCGCAGAACGATGTCCATCAGCCGCCGGTCGTCGGGGTCCAGCGTGGGACTTTCGGCCAGCAGCTGAATGCTGCCGCTCATGGAAGCCAGGGGGTTGCGCAGCTCGTGGGCCAGGCCCGCCGACAGCTGCCCGATGGCCGCCATGCGCTCTGAACGGTGAATCGCTTCGGCCAGCTGGTGGCGCTCCGTCGTGTCGCTGAACGTGACCACAAAGCCGGCCCCCTCGCTGGAGCGCAGTTCACGCAGGGGCGCAGCCGAGACGGAAATCCAGCGCGTCCGGCCGTCTGCCTGGGAAAGTTTCGCTTCCGCCTCTTCCATCCCCTCAGGCTTCAGTCCCGAAGTCAGCGCGGGCAAAAGCTGCCGCGCGTCCCTGCCGCGAAGGTCCGCCCCGGAGATGCCCAGAATGCGCTCCGCCGCCGGATTGGACGAATGAATGCGGCAGTCCATATCCATGGTGATGAGGCCGCTGGGCACGGAGCGGACGATGCACTCGTGGACTTTTTCGAGCTTGAGATAGGCCGCCTCGCGGCTTTTCAGCGCTGCGCTGGCCCGGCGGAGCTGCTCGGACAGAAGCCCGCCCAACAGGCCGGTGAGGACGATGGCCAGAATGTCCATGAGCATCATGCCCACCATGCGGCGGAAGGGCGGAGTCGTGGGCGAGAGAATGGGCGTGGGCAGCCAGTGGAAGGCGAGGGACAGCGTGAGTCCGGCAAAGAGGAGCGATGCCGCACCGGCGGCCAGGAAGGCGCCTTTTCGGCTGAAAATGTTGGCGGCGCTGATGACGCACAGCGGGAGCAGAAAGACGAAAATGCTCTCGGTGGATCCGGTCAGATAGACGACCAGATTGGCGAACAGGGCGTCGCCCATGACCTGAATGACGGCGAACGTGGGGGAGACCTGCCGGGACTTGCGGAGCACCAGCAGGTAGCCCAGCGAGACGGCGTAGCTCACCAGAATGACGATGAAGAGCGTGTGCTCCACCAGGCTGAGAGAATCCGTCAGCGTCTGGAAGATGAAGCGCGTCGCCAGCGCCAGAAGAATCGTGGCGATGCCCAGCCGGGCAGCGGTGAGCCAGAGCAGCTTGCCGTAGAGGGGCATCCCGGCGGCGGGCAGGACGTGGGGAGCTGCATTGCCGGCAGGATGGCTGTCGGTCTGCGTTGCGTTTGCCTGCGGTGCATTCATGTCGTCCATCCTTGTTGAGAGGCCCGTCTGCGGAAAAAAGAAGGGGCGGCGTCCGAAAGGAACCGCCGCCCCTGAAAAAGCGCCTGACTTTTTGCGGATCAGCTGATGCCGCCGGCCATGGAGAAGATGGGCAGATACATGGAAATCAGCATGAAGCCGCAGCCGCCGCCCAGAACCACCATGATGGCGGGCTCCATCATCGACAGGAGCGTGCCGATGGTGACGTCCACTTCCTCGTCGTAGAAGTCGGCGATTTTGCCCAGCATCTGATCGAGAGCGCCCGCCTGTTCGCCCACGTTGATCATCTGCGTGACCAGTTCCGGGAAAATTTTGGTCTCGGACAGCGGCTCGGCGATGCGCGACCCCTCGGAGATTTTTTCGCGGACGTAATAAATCGCCTCCTCGATGCGCATGTTGCCTGCCGTCCGCGCCACGAGGTCCAGGCTGTCGAGAATGGGCACACCGGCGCTGACCATAGTCCCCAGAGTGCGGGTGAAGCTCGCCACCGACTGCTTGCAGATGAGGTCGCCGAAGAGGGGCACTGTCAGCACGATGGTGTCGAACTTCTTGCGCGTGGTCTTGTTGCTCAGAATGAAGGAGAAGAAGGCGACGATGGAGAAAATCGTCAGCAGCACGTAGGGCCAGTAGTTCTGCATCCACCTGGACGCATTGATGATCATCTGCGTCGGCGCCGGCAGGCCGCTCCCCATGTCGGCGAACATCTTCTCAAACATGGGAATGACGAAGATGAGGAGGACGATGACGATGCCGATGCCCGCCACGATGACCATTGCGGGGTAAGCGAGCGCGCTCTTCACCTTTTTCTTAATGGCCGCGCTCTTCTCGATGGTGACGATGAGCCGGTTGAGAATGTTGTCCAGAATGCCCGCGACCTCGCCCGCATCGACCAGCGACGTGTAGAGGGTGTCGAAGACTTTCGGGTGCTCGCGCAGGGCTTCGGCGAAGGTGGACCCGCTCTCGACCTTGTTTTTGACGGCCGTGAGCACCCGCTTCATCTCGGCGTTGTCCTGCTGGGCGGCGAGGAGGTCCAGACACTGCACGATGGGCAGACCCGCATCCAGCATGGTGGCGAACATGCGGGTGAAGTTCAGCAGGTCGCGCTGGGGAACGCCGCCTCCAATCGAGGGGAGTTTGAGTTCAAAGGGCTTCTTTTTGATGCTGGTGGGATTGAGCCCCATGGCCAGAAGGCGGCTTTCAACCGTCGCCTCGTCGATGGACTCCATCTCGCCCGTCTTGACCTTGCCCTCGCGGTCAGTGGCCTCCCAGACCCAGAAGGTGGACTTCGTCTTGCCCTTGACGGGCACCCGGGACTGCTGGGCGGGCTGCAGGGATGTGGAGGGGGATGCCATGGTGTGTCTCTCCTGGAATGTGGACGGTGAATGCGGCGTGCGGATGGAAAAGCGGCTGAAGGGAAGGAAGCCTGCGGGCGGGGGGAGGCCTCATTGAGGCGCAGGGAACGCTGCTCTAGCGCTGCGGAATGGGCCTGGCGCCTGCCTGGGGACGCATCTGCAGAAGTCCGGCGGCGCTGAGGATGTTGCGCAGCTCGTCGGGCTCAGACGTCTTGGCAAAGGCGTCCTCCATGGAGATGAGCCTCTTCTGCACGAGGCTGCACAGGCTCTGATTGAAGGTCTGCATGTTGTGCTTCTGCTGGCCGATCTGCATCTGCGAATAAATCTGATGGACCTTGTCCTCGCGGATCAGGTTCCGGATGGCTGCGTTGGGCACCATGATTTCCAGGGCCAGCACACGCCCGCGCGCGTTGAAGCGGGGCATCAGCGCCTGACAGAGGACGCCTTCCAGAACGAAGGACAGCTGCGCCCGCACCTGCGGCTGCTGATAGGGCGGGAAGGCATCGAGGATGCGGTTGATGGTCTGCACGGTGCTGTTGGTGTGGAGCGTGGCGTAGGCGGCGTGGCCGGTCTCCGCGATGACCAGTGCCGACTCGATGGTCTCCAGGTCGCGCATCTCGCCGATGAGCACCACGTCGGGGTCCTGCCGGAGGATGTATTTGAGGGCCGTCTTAAAGGAGCGCGTGTCGGAGCCAATCTCGCGCTGATTGACCAGGCTGCTCTTGTGGCTGTGCAGGAACTCGATGGGGTCCTCGATCGTCATAATGTGGTCATGGCGGTCGGTGTTGATGCGGTCGATGATGGACGCCAGCGTCGTTGATTTGCCCGAGCCGGTGGGGCCGGTGACGAGAATCAGTCCGCGGGGCTTGGCGGCCAGCTCCGTCACCACGGGCGGCAGGCCCAGCTCGGCAAACGTGTAAATTTTGAAGGGAATGGTGCGGATGGCCGCGCCGACCGCGCCGCGCTGGACGAAGAAATTCGCCCGAAACCGGCACAGCCCCTTGACGCCGAAGGACAGGTCCAGCTCGTTTTCCTCCTCGAACTTCCGCTTCTGGGCGTCGGTCATCACCGAGTAGCAGAGCTGCTTGGTGTCCACGGGGGACAGGGACGGCACCTTGAGGGGGATGAGCTTGCCGTCGATGCGCAGCTGCGGCGGCGAGCCGGTGGTGAGGTGGAGGTCGCTGGCCCCCTGGTCGAACATGGCTTTCAGAAACTGATGGAGGTTGGCCACGGAAGAGCCTCCTTAAAGGGCGCGGAAAAAAGGGAAGGCGAAAGAAAAAGGGCGGAAGGAACGGAGACGCCCCGGCGGGCATCCGCTCCATGAGAGGGGGAATGCCGAAGCGCCGGGGCGGGACAGCGGCCGCCGTCAGGAGCGGCCGGACGACGGCGTTGAGGAAGGTGCCGTCATGTGCTGTCGGGCGCCGTGTTGCCCACCACTTCGTCCATGGAGGTGACGCCCTCGACCATCTTGTTCAGGGCCGCCATGCGCAGGGTCTGCATTCCCAGCCGGATGGCCTCCTGCTTCAGCTCCAGCGACGAGGCGCCGTTGATGACGAGCTCCTTGAGTCCGTCCCACATGGGCATGACTTCGAAGAGCGCGATACGGCCCTTGTAGCCGCGGCCGCCGCACTTGGGACACGAGGGATTGTCGCCCTTGCCGAACAGCTGGAAGGTGCCCAGCTTCTCCGGCGGCAGCCCGGCCTTGAGCAGCACCGCGTCGTCGAGGTGAATGGCCTTCTTGCATTCGGGACACAGGCGCCGCGCGAGGCGCTGGGCGAGAATCAGGTTGACGGAAGCGGTGACCATGAAGGGCTCGATGCCCATGTTCAGCATACGGCTGATGGTGCTGGGGGCGTCGTTGGTGTGCAGGGTCGAAAGCACCATGTGGCCCGTGAGAGCTGCCTTGATGGCGATTTCCGCCGTCTCGAAGTCTCGAATCTCTCCAATCATAATCACGTCGGGGTCCTGCCGGAGGAAGCTGCGGAGGGCGGCGGCGAAGTTGAGGCCGATGGACTCGTGCATCTGCACCTGATTGATGCCGGCGAAGTTGAATTCCACCGGGTCCTCGGCGGTGGAGACGTTGTCCGTCACCTGGTTCAGCTCGGTGAGCGCCGAATACAGCGTGGTGGTCTTGCCGGAACCGGTGGGTCCCGTGACGAGAACCATGCCGTAGGGCCGGTCGATGGCCTCCTTGAACCACTCCAGAGGCTGCGGCTCGAAGCCCAGCTTGGTCATGTCAACCTGGAGGTTGGACTTATCGAGAAGACGGAGGACAACTTTTTCGCCGAAGAGGGTGGGGCAGACCGAGACGCGGAAGTCCATCTCCCTGCCGCCGCCCATCTTGAGCTTGATGCGGCCGTCCTGAGGGAGCCGCCGCTCGGAAATGTCCAGCTCGGCCATAATTTTCAGGCGGGAGATGATGGCGTTTTTCAGATTCATCGGCGGCTTGACCACCTCGGTGAGCACGCCGTCCACGCGGAAGCGGACGCGGAATTCCTTCTCGTAGGGCTCCACGTGGATGTCGCTCGCGTGCTTGTTGATGGCGTCCATCAGAATCTGATTCACCAGCTTCACGATGGGGGCGGTGTCCGCCTCTTTGTTGGCCTCGGTCAGGTCTTCTTCCTGTTCCTGAACGACGGAGACCTCCGAATCGTCTATGTCGAAGCCCTCAAACGAGTAGTCCGCCTGAAAGGCTTCCTGCTTGGGCGCGTAGTACTTCTCAATCGCCGCCCGAATGGCCATCTCGGAGGCCACCATGCAGCTGATGTTGTAGCCGGTGAGAAACTTCAGGTCGTCCAGAGCAAAAATGTTGGCCGGGTCGCACATGGCCACAATCAGCGTCTGGCCCGCGCGGTTGACGGGAATGGCTAGGTGCTTTTCGCAAATCTCCTTGGGCACCAGGGCAATCACTTCCGGCGGAATCTCGAAGTCTTCGAGGTTGATGGCGGGGACGCCGTACTGCTTGGACATGAAGTCCACCAGCTTGGTCTCCTCGATGGCGCCAGTCTTGATGAGGTGGTAGCCGAGGCGCCCTCCCTCCTGATTCTGCTCCGCCTGGGCTTTGCGCAGCTGGGCGACTGAAATCAGATTTCCGCGGACGAGTAGTTCTCCGAGACGGTTAATGCTCATGTGTGGACAAATCCCTTCTGGTGATTTTCCCGGTTGCTGCTGTGGAACGAGGGCCTTTGGACGCTTGATGAAGCGGCGCTGAATGGGCCGGGGCGCGCAGCGGCGGGGCGGAAAAAGGCCGCGCCTTTTAGGGAGGGACGCGGGCAAAAGCAAGAAAGGCAAGGCCTGAACTTTGGTTGGCCGGTTGACATTCGCCAAAACTTCCTTATGGGGCGCCGGCCTTTTTTCCGCTGCCGGTGACAAATCAGCCGTCAATGGAATGAAGGCCTGGATCCGGGGAGCCGGGAACGACCTTGCTGCGTTCCTTGTGCGACATCAGCCCCGGAAAGCCTGCTGCCTGCGGGGGCTGATTGCGGCGATGCCGCGGCAGCCGGGCCGACCGGGGGCGGAAGCGCGGAAGGACGAGAGAGCATGACGCCTTTTCCCATCAGACTGGAAATCGTTTCTAAGGGCATCACGGACAACCAGCCCAGCGCTGAGACGCACCGCAACCTGTTCTGCCCCCGCTACGACAAATGCCTCAACGAGGCGGTGAAGAAGGGGTGGCCCGGATTCAGCTGCGTCCAGTGCGACTCCTTCCACGCGGCGCCCACCGCTCAGGATAAAAAGCAGCACTCCGAGGGGCTGGAGGCCTATGCCACTCAGCGCCGCGGCGAGCTGTGAAGCTCTCCTGCGGCTGATGGCTGATGCTCCGCATTTTCAGAGGGAAAAACTGCCGATTCCCCGGTTGTCGGCCCCGTTCAGGGCCCGATTTCGGAAGGACCCGCCGGCTCTGAAACAGTCCGGCTCTTGAGGGACGCCAGATCGTCGAACAGCGTCTGGAGGCAGGCCTTTCCCAGATGGATTCTTCGGGCGTCGCCGGGCGTGCCGTCTTCGGGAGAGGCGTACACGGGGCGGTCGGCGCCGCAGTCGTAGGCAGATGCTCCTGTCTCATCCACGAAGCCGAACCCGTTGCTGAATGTGTAGAAGGCGTAGTGGGGTGCGTCCTGGGCCATCAGATCGTGGCTGAAAGTGAAGGCGCCGTGGGGAAGATCCAGCTGGGCGAGGAGCGTGGCGGCAATGTCCGTCTGCGAGCCGAGCGTCTCCACCTTCCGGGGCTTCCGGATGGCGCCGCCGGTCCAGAGCAGCGGAATGCGGTAGCGCCTGGGGTCGTGAATGCGGAAGCCGGGATAGGGCGTGCTGTGGTCGGCCACCAGAATGACAAGCAGATTGTCCCACCAGGGACGCTGCCTCGCCGCATCGATGAAATCGCCCAGCGCGCCGTCGGCATAGGCCAGGGAGTTCTTGTAGAGGTCCGCCGTCGAATTTCCCGGAAAACGGGGCGGCACGGGAATGGTGAAGGGCTCGTGGCTGGTCAGGGTCAGAGCGACCTTGAAGAAGGGCTTCCTGCTGCCCTGGCCGCCGTCGCCGGGAGCAGGAGAGTCGTCTTTGTCCAGCTCGTCGAGCAGCCGCCGATACAGAACGTGGTCATAGACGCCCCATTTGGTGCGCACCTCGCTGCGGCTGAAATCCTTTTCGCCCGTGATGCGTCCGAAGCCGTTGCCCACCAGATAGGAGCGCATGTTGGCGAAGTCCTCGTCGCCGCCATAGGCGAATGAGAGGTTGTAGCCGGCTGCTTTGAGCGCCTTGCCGATGCCCGGAATCGCCAGCGACTTGTCGGGCCGCGCCATGATGCGGCTCTTGGGCTGAGCGGGATAGCCGCCCAGGACGGCCACCACGCCGCTGTCGGTGCGCGTGCCGCTGGCGTAGATGTTGGTGAAGGCCACCGAGTCGGCGAAGAGCGCGGCAAGGCGCGGCATGGCATCGCCCTCGGCGCCGCCCAGAGGGGCCACGTAATTGCCGGAAAAACTTTCGAGAATGATGAGGAGGATGTCCGGCCGGCGGGTTTTCAGCAGGCGCTCCTCTTCCTCTCTCGCACCGCGCTCCCCCGGATTTTTCAACTGAGCAAAGAGCCCCGCTGCCTCATCGCCCGGCATGAACCGGTATTGTTCGGCGAAGTCGCGCTTCCACTGGAATGAATCGAGAAAATTCCAGACGGCATCGACGGCCGCGTGGTTCAGAAACTGGTTCTGGCTGAAATAGACCCGGCCCACGTTCATGGTGGCCGTGGTCAGGCCGCCGCGGATGGGGATGAAGAGGAATCCGGACACGCTCAGAATGGCCAGCGCGGAGAGACCTTTGGCCTTCCGCGTCTCGGGCATCTGCGCACAGCCGCCATCTGAACCGGGAAACGCCGGGCGCAGAAGCCTGCGGTAAGTCAGGAGCGTCAGCGCGATGCCCAGGCCGATGAGCGCGCCGTCCCGCAGCACCATGGTCCAGGTAAAGCTGGCCGCCACATCCCCCGGGCTCCGCAGATAGAAGAGAATCGTTGGGGCGTCCATGTGGGTGCCCCAGTAGGTATAGACGTCTGCGTCGGGCACCAGAATGCCGAAGGTCAGGCAGGCGGCGATGCCGACGTAGATGTCGAAGATGCGGACGGGCAGGGGCGTCAGGGCGGACAGAGCCGCGAAGAGGGCCGGCAGAATCGTGAAGTAGCCGGCGCAGGACAGGTCGAGCGGCAGGCCGTTCCAGAGGACAGAGAGCCATTCTGCCGGGCCGCCCGCCTCAAGCGCCTGCTCATGGTGGAAGGCCAGGAAGAGCAGCTTGCCGGAGGCCAGGAGGCACGTGAAAAAAAGATAGGTTTTGAGAATGGCCAGGAGCCTGCGCAGCCCCGGCGTTGCCGCCTTCATCGCGCTCATCTGCCCGAGTGTCCTGATGAAAGAAAGGGGGGCGCCGCTAGTCCAATCGGAGCGGGACTGAAAGCGGCGTTTTGGGGGTGCGGTTTTGACAGGAATGTCAGGCTCTGAACCCTGCGGAAACTCTGTAGATCGGTGTGTCACCGAATGGCATCCCGAGGCGGGGCACAGTGAATGCTTCAATTTGTCACCATCGTCGGAGGCTCCAGCCCCGGCTTTTTTTCATGCCCTTTCCGATGAAATCCGCAGGAGATTTCAGCGGATTTTTTATTTCCCGCCGTTTTCCCAGAGGAGTTCACACCATGCGCATGCACACAGCTCTTGCCGCCCTGCTGACCTGTTTTGCTCTGATTGCTTTTCCTGTGAGTGCCGCCGCCGATGACGATGTGCCGCAGGCGCTCAATGAAATTCCCGCCTCTGAGAGCGATGCCGAAACCGAGGCTGAGCTGGAGGCGCTGGCGGCCGAGGCCCATGGGGCGGTTTCAGATTCACAGGGGGAAAGGGCGTCCGGAAACGCTCAGGCGGACAGAGGGGAAGTTGGAGGTGAAAGGGGAGCGGGGCGGGAGGCGTTTGGCGCCATGGCGTCCGCGGCGCCTGCACCGGGAATGACCCGCGTCACCTTTGATTTGTCCCGGCGCCGGAAGCCCTACTCTGTCCATTTAGTCGGAACAGATCTGACATGTGAGGCGCCCTGTATTCTGGATGTGCCCAACGGCGAGGCGGAATTTGTTTTTTCAGCGGGCAGAAGGGACCGCGTTCAGCTCGTCCGGAAGTATGATTTGGATGGAGATAATCTGCATCTGGAGCTGGTCCGCCGGAACAATATCGCCATGCGCATTGCAGGAATTACTTTTGCCGCCATTGGCGGCGGGGCGCTCGGCCTTGGCATTTTCGGGACGGTGCTCGCAATCGAATCAAGACACAGCAACAATGTGGGGGAAATTGGTTATGCCGTGTTCATTGTGATTGGATACATAGGCGCCCTCGCCTATGGCATTCCCGGCATTCTGATGATTGCAAAGAGCCGCCCCAAAGTTGTGGAGCGTGAGGCGCCCCGAAGGCTGTCCGCCAAAGAAACCATCAGGGAATCACTGCAATTCGGATTTGTTCCTGTCCGGGAGGGGGCCGTGGCCACGGCGGGATTCAGATTTTAAGTCATCTTCCCCTTTTGGGTGATTATAAAATTCCCTCTCCAAAATAAAATGGAGAGGGAATTTTTTTATTACGAACCACTGCCCCAATACGAAAGCTCTCAGTGTTTGTTCTGCACAAGTAAAATATAAAAGTCGTCCATTGACTGGGCGAAATACGCCCCTCCCTCAATATGGAGGAAGGGGACGGGGGAGGGAGTTTCCCCCTCGCCATTTATGGAGAGGGGGGGGGAGAGAGGAAAATCCCCCTCTTCCACAGGGAGAGAGGATAAAGAGAAAAGGACGTATAATAATAAGCACGGGGTGAGGTGGCCCCGAAGGGCCGGCGATGGCTTTCCTGCAAGGGGGAAGAAAAAGCCTAAAAATTAGATTCTTTCCCCACAAAACTATTGACAGCGATGTTCGTTTTGACTAGGGCGCGCCGCCGTTTTTGGAGAGGTGGCCGAGTGGTTGATGGCAGCGGTCTTGAAAACCGCCGGTCCGAAAGGGCTCGGGGGTTCGAATCCCCCCCTCTCCGCTTCTCATCTGAATCTCGCTTGGAATGTATTGATCGACAGGCCCCGGAATCCGCCGCGTTTCCGGGGTTTTTTTGTGTTTGGGGCTGTTGCTGCTGCCGGCCCCCGCCGATTTTCCCGAAGTTCATTCGCAGTCCAGGGAGCATCCTTCCATGTCTGACCCCGCTGAGAGTCTTGAAGCCCGCCTCGATGCCATCGACCCCACGCTCGACCTCAAGGCCGAGATTCGCCGCCTCAAGGCCGAGTCCAACGCGGTCATCCTCTGCCACTACTACCAGGACTCGGAGATTCAGGACCTGGGCGACGCGCTGGGCGACAGTCTGGCGCTCGCGCGGCACGCCGCCAAAACGGACGCAGAGGTGATCGTCTTCTGCGGCGTCCACTTCATGGCCGAGACCGCCAAGATCCTGAACCCCGACAAGCTGGTGCTGCTTCCCGACCTCGATGCAGGCTGTTCGCTCTCCGAGTGCTGCCCGCCGGACAAATTCGCCCGCTTCCTCAGCCGCTACGAGAACCCGTTCGTGATCACCTACGTGAATTCATCGGCTGCGGTGAAGGCCATGAGCGACCTCATCTGCACGAGCGGCAATGTCCTCAAAATGGTCGAAAAGGCGCCGAAAGACCGCCCCATCATCTTTGGCCCGGACAGAAATCTCGGGCGATGGGCCATGGAAAAGACGGGGCGCGAGATGGTGCTCTGGCCGGGCGGCTGTATGGTGCATGAGATTTTCAGCCTGAAAGAGCTCCTGCGGCAGAAAGAGGCCCACCCCGGCGCGATGGTGCTGGCCCACCCCGAATGTCCGGAACATCTGCTCGGCCACGCCGATTTTGTGGGCTCCACAGCCGCCATGCTGAAAAAGGTCACGGAAGAGACTTGTGAGGAATTTATCGTCGTCACCGAGCCGGGCATTCTGCGGGAGATGCAGCGCCTCGCGCCAAAGAAGCATTTTTATACCGTCGGCAATGAGGCGGGCTGCGCCTGCAATGTCTGCCCCCACATGCGACTGAATACACTGGAAAAACTCTATTTGTGCCTGCGCGACAAAACGCCGCAGATTGAACTGCCGCCGGATGTCTGCCGCCGCGCCCTCGTGCCATTGCAGAGAATGCTGGATTGGAGCTGAAAATCAAAAGGGGGAGGGAGAAACTCCATGAAATTGAATACCGCAAAAATTCTGCTGGCAGCTGTCTGCGTTCTGCTTCTGGCTGCCGCGCCGGCCTTTGGCGATGAAATGGCCCTTTCTTGGCCCGACCTTTCAGATGCCCTCAAGCCCGCGAAGGGCAATTCCAAGTCGGGTGACGCCGCGCTGGTCATTGGCATCAGCGATTACATTTTTCTCGATAAAGTCGAGGGCGCGGTCAGCAATGCCGACGACTGGCGGGAATATCTGCGCAAATCCAGAAACATTGCCCGGCAGAATATCGGTTTCCTGACGGACAAAGACGCCACGGATGTGGAGATCCGCAGCGAGGCCAAGCGGATTGCGGCTCTGGCAAAACCGGGCAGCACGCTCTGGTTTGTATTTATCGGCCACGGCGCCGCCGCTTCCAATGGCGAGGAGGGGCTTCTGGTGGGCGCGGACGCGCAGGGGAGCGCCAACGGGCTGGATGCGCGGAGCGTCCGACAGAGTGAAATCGAGGCCATTTTCAACAAATCCAAAGCCTCGCGGGTGGTGATGATTGTCGATGCGTGTTTCAGCGGCCGCACGGGCGAGGGAAAGGCTCTGGCGCCGGGGCTTCAGGCGCTGGTTCGTCCCGCGCAGCTCAAGGCGAATACCAAGACGATTCTCATGACCGCCGCCAAAAGCGATCAGTTCGCCGGGCCGCTTCCGGGCGCTCATCGCCCCGCGTTCAGCTATCTTTTGCTGGGGGCCCTGCGCGGGTGGGCCGACGAGAATAACGATAAGACTGTCACCGCCGAGGAGGCCCTGAATTACGTCCAGGGCGTGTTTGTCAGCCTGGTGCGTGGGCGCCGCCAGACGCCGGAACTGACCGCGTCCAATAAGCAGGCGGTTTTGGCATCTCATGTCAGCGAAAAAGGCCCGGACATCGACGCCATGGTGCGGCAGAAATTCACAAGGGATGTTTCCGCCGCAGCCTCTGTCCAAAATAACAATAATAATGGTGAATATATCCGCATTCCCGCCGGGTCATTTGTATTGTGGCATGACACGAACACTTATCGGGAGGGCGATACTGTCAAATTGAATGCATTTTCGATGAAGAAAACGCCGGTGACGGCGGCTGAATTTCAGAAATGCGTCGATGCGGGCGCCTGTCGGCCGGATAATTATGCGAGTGGAAATAGAAATGGAAAATGTAACGGTGGAACTAACAGGCTGAAGCATCCGATGAATTGCGTGAACTGGTATGGCGCCAAGGAGTATTGTGAATGGATTGGCGGCAGATTGCCCACAGAAGAAGAATGGGAATATGCGGCGACGCATAATGGGACGGAGCATCTGAATACGACCTATCCGTGGGGAGATGGAAGTCTCAACAAAAAAGTAAATTATGGCAATAAGGTCGGCTCAACAACCACTGTTGGAAAGTATTCGCCCGCCGGAGACAGCCCGCTTGGCCTCGTGGATATGAGCGGAAATGTCTTGGAGTGGACGAGTTCGTTATATACTAGTGACAGAACAGACTACACGTTAAAGGGCGGTTCCTGGGGTCTCAAAGAGAACTACCTGTCCGTCAAGAATCGCAGCTTCAACGTTACTCCCACGAACAAGGGCGGCGACATTGGATTTCGCTGCGTGAAGCCGGAAACGGCAGGGACACAAGCATCAAACGAAAACAGCAATCAAAATACAAATCGTACAATTCAAAAAGAGAATGCGGGTGAATACATTCAGATTCCCGCCGGGTCGCTTGTACTGAGCCACCACACGGCGGGGAATCCGACGGGCCATACCGTGAAGCTGGACGCATTCGCGCTGAAGAAAACGCCGGTGACGGTGGCCGAATTTGAAAAATGCGCTGCGGCGGGAAAATGCTCGAAGGAACATTACAAAACGGCAGCGGAGATGGCTTCCTGCAATTACAATCGCGGCGGCGATTGGAACAGCCACCCCATGAACTGCGTGGACTGGTATGGCGCGAAAGAATTCTGCGAGTGGAGCGGCGGGCGCCTGCCCACGGAAGATGAATGGGAATATGCCTCGGCACACGATGGAAGGGAGAATTTTAAGGCAAAATATCCCTGGGCGGGGCAATATCCCTGGGGAAGCCGCAAGCCAGACCCGTCCATCGCCAATTTCGGAGGAAATGTCGGGACGACAACGGCTGTGGGAAAGTATTCGCCCGTCGGGGACAGCCGCCTCGGGCTCGTGGATATGAGCGGAAATGTCTGGGAATGGACGTTCTCCGTATCGCCGCGTGACAAGGAGAATAAGAGCTATGTGATCCGGGGTGGTTCCTGGAAGACCTCGGCGGACAGAGTGCGCGTCACCTTTGGCATCGAGGCTTCTCCCGCGCACATGGACGGCAAGCTGGGGCTGCGCTGTGTGAAGCCGATGGTTTCCGGGACAACGGCGGCGGCACCCGGAAACAACAATAGAATTCAAAAACAAAATGAATACATTCATATTCCCGGCGGGTCGTTTGTATTGAGTCACAATACGGGAAAGTACAGGAAAAAAGACACCGTGGCACTGAATGCTTTCGAATTGAAACAAACGCCGGTGACGGTGGCTGAATTTCAGAAATGCGCCGCGGCGGGCGCCTGCCGGGCGGAGAATTATGACGCTTTTCTGGAACACGCAGGCTGCAATTACAATCGCGGGGATGACTATCTGGATCATCCAATGAATTGTGTGAACATGGCGGGCGCCAAAGAATACTGTGAATGGAGCGGCGGCAGACTCCCCACAGAAGAAGAGTGGGAATACGCGGCGACGCACGATGGAACGAAGCATCTGGATACGAAATATCCCTGGGGAAACAAAGATCCGGACAAATCCACAGCAAATTATCTGCTGGATTATTATACCGGAGAAACAACCCCTGTCGGAAGGTATTCGCCCGCCGGAGACAGCCCCCTCGGACTCGTGGACATGAGCGGAAATGTCTGGGAATGGACGGATTCATTTTATGAATTCGGTGCTTCATCGGATAAGGCTCTCCGGGTGCTGAAGAGCGACGCCTACTGCGCCTCTTACGGGCCCAAGTGGGACCTGCTCGTCACGAACCGCACCAGCGGTGAACCCAAGAATAGGGGGAAACCCATTGGATTTCGCTGCGTGAAGACGAAAGCGGCGGGGACAAAAGCGTCGAACGAAAACAGCAATCAAAATACAAATCATACAATTCAAAAAGAGAATGCCGGTGAATATATCCGCATTCCCGCCGGGGCGTTTGCCGCGCGCATCGCGACGCGGAATCATCGCGGCGGCGATACCGTCACATTGAAGGCGTTTGAATTGAAGAAAACGCCGGTGACGGTGGCTGAATTTCAGAAATGCGTCGCGGCGGGCGCCTGCCGGCCGGATAATTTTGAAGACGCAAAGGAAAAATCAGAGTGCAATTACAATCGCGGGAATGACTGGCTGAATCATCCGATGAATTGCGTGACCTGGGAGGGCGCACGGCAGTATTGCGCATGGAGCGGCGGGCGCCTGCCCACGGATGACGAATGGGAATACGCGGCGGCGCACGACGGCAAGGCGCATTTGGGGACGAGTTATCCCTGGGGAAACAAAAGTCCAAATTCGACAAATTCGAATGGGACGCACAGCCGCCTCTTTTCGACCAGCGCCGTCGGCGCCTATTCGCCCGCCGGAGACAGCCCGCTGGGCCTCGTGGACATGCTGGGCAATGTGTGGGAATTCACGAGTTCGAGATCCTTTGGGCCCGCCGGGTATGTGATGATGGGCGGCTCCTGGAAAGATCAGCTGCGTTCCCTGAGCATGCGTGAGGAAGGCTTCAGCGCACGGAATGACGTCGGGTTCCGGTGTGCGAGGTAGGGGGAATTAGTAATCCAAAATCACTCTTCAGGTGAAGATTGTATCTAAAATGCGCGCAGAAATAAGTTGTATTATCAAAAAAGAGATGCCGCATCTTATGAATTTTTTACAGAAAAATTTTAACCCTGCCACGGGGAGCAAGCCCTGAAAAAATTTGAAAAAACATGAGAAAACAGTTGATTTTTAAGGGGTGATGGCCGTAAAAAATGTGGCTGTCCTGTCTGTTGCGAGGAATATCGAGATATTAACCGGATCGAACGTGACTGTGTGTGAGGATAAGAAATCTATCCTGACGAACCGGGGAACCTTTGATGTCTGTTTGATTTATATCGATGGAGGAAGATTATGAAACTGCAGCAAGCCTGTCCGGTCGGAGCGAAAGTCGGTTTAAGTGCTCAAATGCTTTTTCATCCCTTGAGGACAGCGCTTTGCTCTGCCGCTGTTTTGATGTTTTTAGGATGTGGGGGAAGTGATGTCGAGCCAGAGAAACCACATGATGCTGGAATAGAAATCGATATAGATGCCGGTGTTCATTCTGATGCTGGCAGCTCGACTGACGCAGGTGTGCATCAGGATGCAGGAGTTCATCAAGATGCGGGCGTTTCGTCAGATGCCGGCTTGCATGAGGATGCAGGAGTTCATCAAGATGCGGGCATTTCATCAGATGCCGGTTGGCATCAGGATGCAGGAATACATCAAGATGCGGGCATCCTGACTGACGGAGGGGGACATCAAGACGCAGGCGAGAACAACTGCGGGGAGGGGCTTCATGATGATGGAACAGGAAACTGCGTAGAGGAAGGCTGTGCAGAGGACTATCATGATGGTGGTGATGGTGCCTGTGTAGCGATTGATGCTTGTTCGCCGGGCTATCATGATGGCGGTGAGGGAATTTGTGTTAAAACAGAATGCTTAGGCGGTTATCACGACGGCGGTGATGGAAATTGCGTAGAGATTGGAACTTGTTCCGATGGTTATCAGGATGGCGGTGATAGTATATGCGTTGAGGAAGGAACCTGCTCCAAAAATTATCACGATGGCGGAGACGGAGTTTGTGTAAGGATTGGCACTTGCTCAGAATACTATCATAATGGTGGCGATGGCACATGTGTCGAAGTGGACTCCTGTCTGGAAGGCTATCAAGATGGTGGTGACGGTGTATGTGTTGAAGAAGGAACTTGTTCCAGAAATTATCATGATGGCGGCGATGGAATTTGTGTAATAGCTGGTACCTGTTCTGAATACTATCATGATGGTGGAGACGGCACATGTATCGAAGAATGGGAATGCATAGAGGGGTATCATGATGATGGTCAGGGGAGATGCGTCAGAACAGGGTGCGCAAACCATTATCACGACGGCGGAGATGGTATATGTGTAGAAGAAGGGCTGTGCTCTGACGGTTATCAAAACGGCGGTGACGGCGTATGTGTAGAGGAAGGAACCTGCTCAAACAATTATCATGATGGCGGTGAGGGCGTTTGCGTTGCCAATGGCACCTGCTCTCAAGATTATCATGATGGCGGCGACGGCATTTGCCTTCCTGTTGGTGAGTGCGCTGAGGGTTACCATGATGGCGGCAACGGTGTGTGTGTAAAGGAAGGCCGTTGTTCTCAGGGCTATCACGATGGCGGCGATGAAATTTGTGTGGCAATTGGCAGTTGTTCAGAAGGGTTCCATGACGGCGGCGATGGTGTTTGTGTAGAAGAAGGAATTTGCTCAAAAAATTTTCACGATGATGGTTCAGGCAAGTGCGTTGGGGCTGGTTGTGCTTCAGGTTTTCACGATGGCGGCGATGGTGTCTGTGTGCCGGCAGGTGAATGCTCGGATTCCTACCATGACGGCGGCAATGGAGTATGTGTAGAAGAGAATAAATGCTCTAAGAATTATCATGACGGTGGAGATGGAAATTGTGTTGCAGCCGGAACATGCTCACAAGATTACCATGACGGTGGAAATGGCATTTGCCTTCCTGTTGGCGAGTGCGCTGAGGGTTACCATGATGGCGGCAACGGTGTGTGTGTAAAGGAAGGCCGTTGCTCTCAGGGTTATCAAGATGGTGGGGATGGCTTCTGTGTGACGATTGGCAGTTGTTCAGAGGGATACCATAACGGCGGGGATAGTGTTTGTGTAGAGGAGGGACTTTGTTCACGAAATTTTCACGATGACGGATCCGGCAAGTGTGTCGGATCCGGGTGTTCGTTAGGTTATCACGACGGCGGTGATGGCGTCTGTGTGGTGACTGGTGAGTGCTCCGATTCTTATCATGATGGCGGCAATGGAGTATGTGTAGAAGAGGGGAAGTGTTCCAAGAATTATCACGATGGCGGAGAAGGAATCTGTGTTGCCAATGGAGGCTGCTCAGAAGGATACCATGATGGCGGCGATGGCAGCTGTGTCGAAGCGGGGAATTGTGTTAGCGGCTATCATGATGGCGGCGATGGCGTTTGCTTAAAAGGATCGCTTTGCTCCAAAAATTACCATGACGGCGGCGATGGAATATGTGTCGAAGCGGGGGTATGTGCTGCCGGGTATCATGATGGTGGCGATGGCGCGTGTGTTGAGGAAGGGCAGTGCTCTGGAAATTTTCATGATGATGGTTTAGGCGAATGTGTTTTAACTGAATGCGCTGCACAGTATCACGATGGCGGTGATGGTTATTGTGTAGAAATCGGAACGTGTGCGGAAAATTATCATGATGGTGGTAATGGGGCCTGCGTCGCAGAAGGAATATGTTCGTCAGGCTATCATGATGGCGGGGATAGCATCTGTGTGGCCGCAGATAGTTGTTCCGAGCAGTACCATGATGGCGGCGACGGCTCATGTGTAGAAGCAGGAACGTGTTTGGAAAAATACCATGATGGCGGCGAAGGCGAGTGCGTTGCGGTTGGCAGATGTTCAGATGGCTATCATAATGGTGGCGATAGCAACTGTGTAGCAGAAGGCAGTTGTTCGGAGGGCTATCATGATGGCGGCGGGGAGGAGTGTGTAGAAGAGGGGACTTGTGCTAACAACTATCACGATGGTGGAGATGGGATTTGCGTATTCATTAGTGTTTGCTCGGATGGTTACCACGATGGCGGCGATCGTGTTTGTGTGGAGGAGAATTCCTGCTCTGATGGTTACCAGGATGGCGGCGACGGTTCCTGCGTGGCGGTTGGTAGCTGCTCGAGAGGTTACCATAATGGTGGTGATGGATTATGTGTGGAGGAGAATTCCTGCTCTGAAGGATACCATGATGGTGGCACAGGCGAGTGTGTAGAAGAGGGAACTTGCTCCAAAAATTACCATGATGGTGGCAATGGCCTCTGTGTGCTCACCAGTATTTGTGCCGATGGTTATCATAATGGAGGGGACGGAATATGTGTGGAGGAAGAATTCTGCTCCGATGGTTACCAGGATGGCGGTGCTGGCGAGTGTGTAGAAGAGGGCACTTGCTCCAAAAATTACCATGATGGTGGAGATGGAATTTGTGTAACAATTAATACATGTTCGGACAATTACCATAACGGCGGCGATGGGTCATGTGTTGAAGAAGAAGTGTGCCTTGATGGGTACCATGATGGTGGCGATGGAACCTGTGTCGCTGCCGGGAGCTGTGTCCGGAACTATCATAATGGCGGCGATGGCGCGTGCGTTTTAATTGATACTTGCTCCGGTGGTTACCATGACGGCGGCGATGGGTCATGTGTTGAGGAAGGAACGTGCCTTGAGGGGTATCGTGACGGGGGAGATGGAAGTTGCGTTCGGTCGGGCGCATGCGCGAACGGTTACCACGATGGTGGTGACGGATTATGCGTAGAGGAAGAATCCTGTTCGGATGGTTATCATAATGGTGGAAATGGAGTTTGTGTAGCCGAGGGGACATGCGCTCGTGATTACCATGATGGGGGAGACGGCATTTGTATCTCGGAGGGATGCGCAGAAAATTATCATGATGGCGGTGATGGAGCATGTGTCGAAGTAGGTTTGTGCTCCGAGCATAATCATGATGGTGGTGACGGCACGTGTGTGAGAGAGGGGGCTTGTATAGGTGGTTATCATGATGGCGGCGGTGGTATCTGTGTCGAGGAAGGGATATGCTCAGAAGGCTTCCATGATGGCGGAACTGGTACCTGCATGGAGGAGGGATGTTCCGAAGGCTTCCACGACGATGGACGTGGTGTGTGCGTGTCCGAAGGCTGCGCTGATGGCTTCCATAATGACGGTGCGGGGGATTGCATAGAAGAAGGCTGCGCAGAGAATTACCATGATGGTGGTGACGGCACATGTGTGAGAGAAGGTGTTTGTGTAGCGGGCTTCCATGATGGAGGCGGTGGCGCCTGTGTCGAGGAAGGTATATGCTCAGAGGGCTTCCATGATGGCGGAAATGGTACGTGCATGGAGGAAGGGTGCTCTGAAGGCTTCCACGACGATGGACGTGGTGTGTGCGTGACCGAAGGCTGCGCTGATGGCTTCCATGATGATGGCACTGGCGTTTGCGTAGAAGAAGGCTGCGCAGAGAATTATCATGACGGCGGTGATGGAACTTGCCTATCTATTGGAATATGCGCAGAGAACTACCACGATGGCGGTGATGGAACCTGCGTCGAGGAAGGGACATGTTCAGAGGGCTTCCATGATGGCGGAAATGGTACGTGCATGGAGGAAGGGTGCTCTGAAGGCTTCCATGATGATGGATCTGGTGTATGTGTGACCGAAGGATGCACAGATGGCTTCCACGATGATGGCACTGGCGTTTGCGTAGAAGAAGGCTGCGCAGAGAATTACCATGACGGTGGTGACGGTACATGTGTGAGAGAAGGCGTTTGTGTAGAGGGTTTCCACGATGGCGGTGATGGAATCTGCGTCGAGGAAGGGGCATGTTCAGAGGGCTTCCATGATGGCGGAAATGGTACGTGCATGGAGGAAGGGTGCTCTGAAGGATTCCACGATGATGGAGCTGGTGTATGTGTGACCGAAGGATGCACAGATGGCTTCCATGATGATGGCACTGGCGTTTGTGTAGAAGAAGGCTGCGCAGAGAATTACCATGATGGTGGTGATGGTTCGTGCCTGTCTATTGAGATATGCTCGGAAAACTACCACGATGGTGGCGACGGCGTCTGCGTCGAGGAAGGGACATGTTCAGACGGTTTCCATGATGGTGGAAACGGAACGTGCGTGGAAGAAGGCGTTTGCTCCGATGGCTATCATGATGGCGGAGACGGAGAGTGTGTCGAAGAAAATAGTTGCTCGGATGGCTTCCATAATGGCGGAGACGGAATTTGCGTCGAAGAAGAGATTTGCTCCGATGGTTACCATAACGGCGGGGATGATGTATGTGTAAAAGAGGATGAATGCTCCAAGGGCTACCATGATGGTGGGGACAACTATACTTGTGTCCCGCAGGAAGAATGTCTGGAGTATTTTCATGATGGTGGCGACGGTGCTTGTGTAGATGAAGGCGCGTGTTCCGATGGCTATCACGATGGTGGTGATGGTGAGACATGTGTCGAAGAAGGAAAGTGCTTGGAAGGTTATCATGATGGCGGCGACGGCGAAATATGTGTCGAGGAGGGGACATGTTCCGATGGCTATCATGATGGTGGATTAGGAACATGTTTGGAGGAGGGGACATGCTCACCTCGCTATCATGATGGCGGCGATGGAGTATGTGTCGCCGAAAACGAATGTTCTGATGAATATCATAACGGTGGAGATGGTACGTGCGTCGAATACGAAACGTGTTCTGACGGCTACCATGATGGCGGCGAAGGCGAATGTGTTTTAATGGGGACTTGCAGTGTTGGCTATCATGATGGCGGTGACGGAGAGATGTGTGTAGGCCTGGGGGAGTGTTTGGAAGGCTTCCATGATGGCGGCAATGGCGCATGTTTCGCGGAAGAAGATTGTGCTAATGGCTATCATAATGGTGGTGAAGGAGAGTGTGTTCCCGTTGGCACTTGCAGCGGCGGTTATCGTGATGGCGGCGACGGTTTCTGTGTCGAGGAAGAGTATTGCTCTGATGGTTATCATGATAATGGCGAGGGAATATGTGTCCCAGAGGGAACTTGCGCCAGAGGCTACCATGACGGTGGCGACGAGATGACATGTGTTCCCATTGGTGATTGTTTAGAGGACTACCATGATGGCGGCGATGGTGCCTGTGTTTATATTGGAGATTGTTCTAATAATTATCACGACGGTGGTGATGGCGAGACCTGTGTACGAGTGGGAACTTGCTTAGACGGTTACTACTATGATAGCGGAGACTGTATAGAACCGGAGGAATGGTAAATTATATTAAATTGAAAGTATTTTTGCAGCAGTGACATTAATGTAATAAATTTTAATGAGGTTGAAATATAAGCCGTCTTTTTCTCAACTGAGAGAAAGGCGGCTTTTTAATTCAGAAAATGTTTATGCAAGATCAGATGGGCTCAACTTCCCCCCTCGCCAAAATTTTTTCAAAAAAAAGTATTGACAGGCTTCCCAAAGGTTAGTAACAGGCTACTTAAACTTTTTTCACACAGGAGACTTCCATGGAAGAACTTCGAGATAAAAACGGACTGACTGAGGCGGAATTTCTGGCGGCGTACAAGCCCGGGGATTACCCGAGGCCGTGCCTGACGGCGGACGTGCTCATGCTGGCGCCGGGAAAGGATTTGTCGGCGCTGAAAATCCTGCTCATCCGACGCGGCGGGCACCCATTTCTGGGGTCGTGGGCGCTGCCCGGCGGCTTCGTCAACCCGGACGAGACGACGTATCAGGCGGCGGGCCGCGAGCTCGAAGAGGAGACCGGCCTCAAAAATGTCTTTCTGGATCAGGTTTACACCTTTTCCAAGCCGGGCCGCGATCCCCGGGGATGGGTCGTCAGCGTGGCCTACATGGCGCTGACGCGGGAACCCGCCCTCGTCTCCGGGCTGGACGACGCCACGGACGCCGCCTGGTTTGACCTGGAATTCACGGACAGCTGCATTCACCTGTCCAACGGCAATCCCAGAGATGAGATTCGCTATAACCTGACGTCCGAAACCTTCCGCAACGGCGCTCTCTGCTATCGGAATTTTGTCCCCCAGCTGGCGAGCAGCGCCCGCCTGGCCTTTGATCACGTGGAAGTCATCATCGAGAGCATGAAAAAGCTGCGCGAAAAGCTCATGTATTCGGACATGGCTTTCTGCATGGCCGGAACTGAATTCACGCTGCCGGATCTGCAGGCCATTTACGAAATTCTCCTCGGCAGGAGTTTATACAAGGCCAATTTCAGAAAGATGATCGCGGGCAGGCTCGAACGCGTCGGCACACGGGGGAAATCCATCGTCGGGCACCGAATGTCTGAATTGTATAGATTAAAGGCGGGGGAATAGGCGCACCATTTCACACTTAGAAAAATAATTCTTCTATCGCCTCACCCAAAACCCCTCTCCAAAAGAGAGGGGCTTCAATGTGCAGAAAGGACTTTTGCCATGAAAAAGAATCTTCTGATTGTCGTCGATATGCAGAATGACTTTGTGACGGGCGCGCTGAAAAACGAGCAGGCCATGGCGATTGTGCCCGCGGTGAAGGCCAAAATTGAGGCGGCGATTGCCGACGCGGATAATACGGACATTGTCTTTACGCGGGATACCCATCACGCCGATTACATGAATACCGAGGAGGGCGCCCACCTGCCCGTGCCGCACTGCATGGAGGGCACCTGGGGCTGGGAGGTAATCGACGAATTGAAGGATTTCACCGCAGGGCACAAGGTGTTCGATAAACTGACCTTTGGCAGCAGCGAGCTTCTGCATTGGCTGGAAAATGAGGGAAAATCATTTCAGAATATCGAGCTCATTGGCGTCTGCACGGATATTTGCGTCATTTCCAATGCGTTTATTGCCAAGGCGGCGCTGCCAAATGCGAAAATTTCCGTGGATGCGGCCTGCACTGCCGGGGTGACGCCCGCTTCGCATGATAATGCCCTCAGCGCCATGACGGTGTGCCATATTGTAGTAAATAATCAGGGAAAAGAGGGGTGGAGGGAGTAATATATACGGGGCTTTGATAGCCGTATAAATTTACCACTGTACGGCGGCGGAGGAATAAAATGTATACGCTTATCGACTTAATCGTTGATGTTTTTAAGGCAGCTCAAATTCCCATGTCTGCGGAAGAAATTTGGGCGAAAGCCGAAGAAATGCAATTGAATAAAATGCTTCGTTCAGTCGGTAAGACTCCCGCCGCCTCCATTGGTGCTCGCATATATACGGATATTAAAGATAATGGCGAACAAAGCGCGTTCCTTCAGGTTTCCAGGCGGCCTGCAAGGTTTTTACTGAGAAGCCTGCACATGAATTCGAAGCAAATAGCAAAGGAAATTGAAAAAAGCGAAGAAGCTGAAATTAAAAAGTCCAATGAAAGTCATTTTAATGAAAGAGATCTGCATCCGCTTCTGGTGAAATACGCGATGGAGAATCCTCATTTCCATTGTTATACAAAGACGATTTATCAGGAAAATTCCGTTCGCAGAGTAAAAGGCGCGAATGAATGGCTGCACCCGGATTTGGTCGGCGTCTATTTTCCATTTGGCGATTATTCCAGTGAAACGACGAAGCTTCAAAGTTCAATGAATGTAAATTCAATTAAGTTATTTTCTTTCGAAATGAAGAAGCATTTAGACTACGGCAATTTACGGCAGTGCTTTTTTCAGGCGGTCTCCAATTCCAGTTGGGCAAATGAAGGCTATCTTGTCTGCCTGAAAATAAATTCGGAAGCAGACTTTAAGAATGAACTGCAGCGGCTTTCTAATGCGTTTGGAATCGGGATTATTCGTCTGAATGTGGAAAATATAACTGACAGCGATATTGTCTGTCCCGCCAGATATAATGAAAATATCGACTGGGATACATTGGACAGATTGGCAGATGATTCGCCCGATTTTAAGAATTTCATTTCGGATTTAACGGAAGACATTGCGCTCCGAAAGGTCAAGAGCAATTACGACAAAGTCCTCTCTGACGAAAAATTTGAGAGTTATTTGAAAGAAAAGAAAATTATTTAACGAAAAATACTCGGTGATTTGTATATACATTGACGGATTAGATTTTATCAATCCAATCTATTCTGTTTCCCGAAGACAGGAGCCAGTTCATAATGAAACCGACTCATTTTACGCCGATTTTAATGATTATGGCGATTGCCTTCGCTGTCTTCCTGGCAGGCTGCGGCGGCAGCGAAGACAGCAGCGGCGATGACGAAAATACAAATGGGTATATTCCGATGGAGGATCCGCCCCAATATAAATTGAGCTATTTAGGTGGGAATTACGATGCACTCTGTGTTCAGGCGCACGGCAAGGGATTTATTTCTTTTCTGGTTGAGGACGAAGATTCTTATTTGTGTCTGGAGACCTGCTCAAAAAACGGGAAACAGAGAGGAATTTGTGAAGCCGTCGAAAATGTTCATTATGGTCTAATTGATATTACAACGATTGAGACATGCACAAAATTGGACGGCAAAAAAGTTTATATCAAAACCGAATATCAGCACTGCAATCATGCGTGTACCGAGGATGGAACAGCATGTGATTAACCTATTGATTTTCCGTATAATAAGGATTTTCCGCAATGAACAAATGCTTTTCCATTTTATCTTTTATTTTTTCTCTCCAGTTCCTCGTCTTCCCCGCGTCCGCGCAGAATACAAATTCCAAAATCAATATCAATATCACTGAATCCGGAAGCAATATCGCCGCCCGGTTTGAACCACCCAGGGGTTATGTCCGCAAACAATATGCTGCCAATTCATTTGCGTCATATCTCAGGAATTTTCCGCTGAAACAATTCGGCGCGCCCGTGCTCCTGCACGACGGAACGGAGAAGGCGCGTCAGGTTCATGCCTCCGTATTTGATATGCCCATTTTGAAACAGGATTTGATTCAATGCGCCGATGCCGTCATCAAACTCCGGGCTGAATATCTGTATCAGGCAAAGCGCTATAATGAAATTCAATTCCATATTACCAACGGAATGCTGGTGCCGTTTTCCAAATACGCGGAGGGCTTTCGCCCCGTCGTCTCCGGCAATAAAGTCACCTGGAAGGACGGCGGAAAAAAGGGGCATGACCGCGGCATCTTCGACGTGTATTTGAAATTTATTTATACTTACGCGGGAACGTATTCTCTCTCGAAGGAATCCAAGGCGGCGCCGGTTTCAGAAATAAAGCCCGGCGATTTCTTTATTTATGGCGGAACCCCAGGCCACGTCGTCCTGGTTCTGGATGTGGCGGAAAACGCGCAGACGGGAGAGAAAATGATGCTCCTCGGCCAGAGCTATATGCCCTCGCAGGAGTTTCATATTCTGAAGAGCTTCGATTCCATGAGCCCCTGGTATTCCGTGAAAGACGCGGAACTGATTACCCCGGAATGGACGTTTGAAAAAGGCAGTCTGAGGAAGTTTTGATTGTTGTTGTTTCATCCCAGCCCGCTTTTTATTCAATAAAGGCGGTACAACCGGTCAGTATAGAAGATAGAAGAAAGAAGGCACGACCATGAAGCTGCATCCCATCATCACCAGCCTGCTGGAAACGGATTTGTATAAATTTTCCATGGGCCAGGCGATTTATCATCAGTTTCCCAGCTATACGACCCGATGGACTTTCAAATGCCGCAATGCGGATGTCCGCTTTACGGATGAAATGGTCGAGGAAATCCGCGAACAGCTGAAAGCCTATTGCGAACTGCGCTTCCGGAAGGATGAACTGGATTACCTGCGCGGCATTAAGTGGCTGAAGAGCGATTACGTGGATTTTCTGCGCATCTGGCAGCCGCGCTTTGAGGATTTCTGCATTACCACCGACGGCGACAAGGGACTGACCATTGAGACGGAGGGCACGTGGCTCAATACGTCGATGTATGAAATTCCCACGCTGGCCATCGTCAATGAAGTCTATTTCAGAATGCGCTTCGATTACGGGCGCCTGCTGAATGATTTCAAAAACAAGCTGAATGAGAAAATCGGCTGGCTGCGGGACGGCAAATACAATATCGCCACGTTTTCCGAATTTGGCCTCAGGCGCAGGCTGTCGGCCGAGGCCCAGGAGCTGGCCGTCGGTGAGCTCGCCAAGTCAAATCTCGGCCATTCAAAGTTCGTGGGCACGTCCAACGTCTTTCTGGCGAAGAAATTCGGCGTCAAGCCCGTGGGCACCATGGCCCACGAGTGGATTATGTGTACGGGCCAGGGCAACCACAAACACAATCCGGCGTATTCCAACTGGTATGCCCTCAACGCCTGGGTGCGCGAATACGGCGTTCTGAACGGCATTGCGCTGACGGATACGGTGACGACCGATGTGTTTTTGAAGGATTTCCAGCTGACGTTTGCCACGCTGTTCTCGGGCGTCAGGCACGATTCAGCAGACCCCGTCGAGTGGGGCGAGAAGATGATTGCCCATTATGAATCGCTGGGGATCAATCCCAAAACCAAGACACTTCTGTTCAGCGACAGCCTGAATTTTGAGAAGGCCAGCGCGCTGACCGCCCATTTCCAGGGCCGGGTGAATGTGGCCTTCGGCATTGGGACGTACATCGCCAACGATACGTCGGAAAAGGCGCTCAATATCGTGATGAAGACGACGCGCTGCAACGGCGGCGACGTGGCCAAAATCAGCGACGCGCCGGGCAAGGGCATGTGCAAGAATCCGGAATATGTGGATTATCTGAACCGGGCGTTGAAATGGCGGATGGAGAATGAATAAAAAGATATAGGAATGACGAGTGTGCCTGACGACGCGCCGTGCATTCGATTCCGGATGCGCGGCGCTCATTTTCCACATCATGTTTGACGCTTTGGCTTTGAAGGATTGTGTATTCAGCGGCACTCTGCGCTGAACCAGGAGTTTTGAATGCTGCATCCCCTGAAACTTGCGGAAGAAATCATCGCCGGACGGCGCCTGACCAAAAAAGACGACCTCCAGTCATTGATTACGTGCAGTCTGACCGACCTCGAACGCGGCGCGGACAAAATACGAGCAGCGCTTTGCGGCGACAAGGTGGATTTGTGCACGATTATCAATGCAAAGAGCGGCAGATGCCCGGAAAACTGCCGCTACTGCGCCCAGTCCGTCCACCATAAGACAAACTGCGAGGTGTATGGATTTCTCGATGAAGATGAAATCGTGGCGATGGCCAAAGCCAATGAGGCCGAGGGCGTGGACCGGTTCGCGATTGTCACTTCCGGGCGCGCCCTTGTGGGTGAAGACTTTGAAAAGGCCCTCAGCGCGTTTCGCCGCATGAAGAGAGAATGCAAAATTGACCTCTGCTGCTCTATGGGACTGTTGACGACAGAACAGTTTCGTCGGCTGAAAGACGCCGGCGTGACGAGTTATCACCACAATCTCGAAACCTCGCGGCGCAATTTTCCCAATATCTGCACAACCCACACGTATGATGATAAAATCGCCACTATTCGCCGGGCGCAGAGCGTTGGGCTGTGCGTGTGTTCCGGCGGCATCATCGGCATGGGCGAGACCTGGGAAGACCGGCTGGACATGGCGGCGGATCTGGCCGAACTGGGTATTCAGTCTATTCCCGTGAATGTATTGATGCCCATTCCCGGTTCGCCTCTGGCGCACATGCCGCCGCTGTCCGAGGACGAGGTGATTCGCACGTTTGCCATTTTCCGCTACATCAATCCCACGGCCAATGTGCGGCTGGCGGCCGGGCGCCTCGCCATGGCAAACAGCGGCGAGCGGGCGTTTCGTGCGGGCGCGAGCGCGACCATTACGGGCAATATGCTGACGACCAGCGGCAATACAATTCGCGGCGATAAGGAAATGCTGGCCTCTCTGGGGCGGGACACTACGCCTCAATATGGCGGCACTGCGGGCGGAACGGCAGCGATTCAGAACAAAAACGACTGAGGTGAATGTTTATTTTCAGGAGAAAAGCCCCATGGAAACCATTGAGACAGCTGAATCGATCCTCGCCATCACTTTTATTGCCTTGCAGATTCTCTATTTCATTCTGGCAGGACTCAAAAAGAAAAAACTGATACAAAATCCGGAAAATGCAAAGAAATCTGTCAAACATAATATCATCATTGCCGTGGGTGCAGGGGTGCTTCTGATCCTTTCCTCGTTTGTGCTCTTCTCGGTCATCGACAACTACATTATTGGCAAGGTGCTCGTCGAGGTGGATGTCAATCACGATGACATGTATTGTGTGAATGATGAGCTTTCAGATACCTATATGAATTATAATTCAGATAAAAAGCTGACCGACGAGGAGGCCATTGCGAAATACGGGAAGGAATATGTCGAGGAATGCAAAGTATTGAGAAAGACGGTAAATGATACAGGGCGGAATCTGTCCTGGCTCTTTCTGATTCCATTCTGTTTCATCTATTGTCCAATTATTTTCGGGATTTTGTGCCTGGCAGATCAGATTTCAGGGAAAAAGCGGAAAAAAGAGGCAGCATGACCGCTCCATTTCAATTCAAATATCCCTATCAGACGCCCGAGCCATTGGACAACATTGTATTGGCAAGCGACGGCGAGGCGCTGACCGGGCTGTGGTTTGATAATGAACACTCCAAGCGCAGGCTCAGTCACAATGCCGAGGAGAAACTCCTGCCTGTTTTTCGCGAGACCATTCGCTGGCTCGACAGTTATTTCAGCGGAAAGCCGCCCGATTGGATTCCAAAATATCGAATTGACAATATGACGCCGTTTCGGCGGGACGTTTTTCAAATCATGCAGTCAATTCCCTTCGGTCAGACGATGACCTACGGGGAAATCGCCCGGCGGATTGCACAGAAGCGGAATATCAGCAAGATGTCCGCGCAGGCCGTGGGAAACGCCGTCGGCTGGAATCCCATCTGTATTATTTTGCCGTGTCACCGGGTGATGGGAAGCAATCATAAACTCACCGGCTACGGCGGGGGGATTCAGAATAAAATCGCGCTCCTTCAATTGGAGGGGCACGATGTCCGTCAGTTTGCTTTGCCCGCCGGGGAAATATCCATTTCAGCTCATTCCTCCCTCAGATAATACCCGGCTGATTCGGCGGCGAGTTCCACGCTGCATTTTCCATTGCGGATGGTGAGATAGCGCCCGGTGAGGGCATCCCGATACGTGCCGTCATCAATGCCCAATGTATCCAATGATTCTAATTGAATTGTGTTTGGATATTCAGCGCGGTTGAAGGCGGTGAGGGCCGCGCCAAACTGTTCAAAATCGGACGCGGGCAGATGGGCGGCGGCGGCGAGGTCGCCCTGCGCATAGAGCAAAACGCGCTTTCCCCGGCGAATGGCGGGGGAGGACGCACGGGCGGCACTGACGCGGCGGATTTTTTCCAGCAATTTGACTTGAGAAATATCCAGTCCATTGCCGGTCAGCACATCGGGCAATACCCGGCGGCAGTCAGGATCGTTGGCCCCGGCCATGCCGATTTCGTCGCCGTAATACAAAACGGGAATGCCGGGCAGCGAAAAATTATAGGCGAGCGCCATATACAACCGATTGTAGTAGGGTGCGCCATCATCGCCGACCGGCTGCGGCGGCGGGTCTTTCCAGGCGTCATTGCCGCCGAACCCCATGGCGTCGGAAATAAAGCGGCTGGTGTCGTGATTGCCGGCGATGAGCGACAGGCGCGAGCCGGAGGTGCCCCAGAATGAATTGTTGCGTGCGAGGGCCGACTCCAGCGCCTCCAGCCCCTCGAAGCGCGTGCCGAATGTATTGCGCAGGCTCCACATGAGCGGAAAATCATAGGCGCTGTCCAGCCCGTCCACGCCCGGCCCCAGGTAAAATCGAATGTCCGTGCGCCCGCCGTCGTCGCCGCCCGTAAAAATCTCGCCCAGCATCAGCCCGTCGATGCCCTCGCGAAACGTTTGATTTCTGAGCTGCCGCAGGAGGTCGCGGGTCGCCGCGCGCGGCATCATCGGCACCGCATCCACGCGCACGCCGTCGAGGTCAAAGCGTTTGTGCCACCACAATAAATCATCGATAATCGCCTGCCGCGCCGCACCGTTTCGCTGATTTATATCGAGCAGATAATCGTCAAACCAGCACGTCTCCATGTGCCCCGCCCACGGACACGTAAAGCCGCACACGCACACCTCATTCGGGTCGTCGTTGAACCAGCTCTCCGAATTTACATCCGGCGATTGAGCGATACTCTCGTTCAGCCGCGAATGGGCCTGAACATAGGGATGCTCCTGAAAGAGGTGATTCGGCACCACGTCCAGCACGACCCGCAGATTTTTTTGGTGCGCGGCATCTATCAGCCTGTCCAGTGCTTCCTCGCCGCCAAAGGCCGGTTCCACCGCACGCGGGTTCAGCCACCAATAGCCGTGATACGCCTCATAATCGTGCCCGTCGCGCCCGCGAAAAATGCCCGCCGGATTTTCCATTACGGGTGAAATCCACAGCGTCGTCACGCCGAGCTCATTGAAATACCCCGCCTCGACCATCTGCCGCACGCCGCTGAGCGTGCCCCCGGCCCGCAGGCCAATCGTCTCGGGCGGCGCGAGCGGCCCATTGTCGCCCCAGAAGCGGTCAACCATCACGTGGTAAATGACCACATCGTCCAGCGTCCGGTGAGTATATTTTGGGTTCTTGTTATTTGAATTATTTTTATTGATTTGATCACTTTCCACAAAGGCGCTGGCGCGGATGGGATTCAGTGCAGTGCCCGACTTGTCGCCCGCGCTCAGCGTCAGATTGTATTTCCCGGCAGGCAGGCCGCTGGCCACAGCGCGAATTTTTCCGCCCCGAATGTCGAGCAATAAATTCTGCGAAAAATCCTGCTCAGCCGTCCCTGAGGTCAGGGCACTTTGAACGCTCTTTTTGTCCAGTCCTTTGCCGCCGGAAAAATTCGCCTCAAACGTCAGCTCGCCATCGCCCGTCTGGCGCGCCGAGGTAAATTCAAAGGCGGGCGCCGCGCAGTCGGGGATTTCAATCAGGGACACTTCCGTATCGAACGGCGAGGCAGCGGCGCCTTTGAAGGGATTCTGAATAAATGTGCCCCGGCTGTTGTTGGGGTCGGCAAACAATTCATCGCCGATGCGCAGCGCGTAATTGTATTTCCCCGGTGGCAGGGTCAGCTCAGCCCGCCGCCAGTCCGCGCCGTCGCCGCCGTCCCTGCGCTCAAAATGCGTTTCCGTCGTCCAGTTGTCATAACTGCCCACGAGGACGGCATGCTCCGCCTCGGCGGGTACGTGCGGCAGCACAATCTGCTGTGCGAGCTGCACCGGGCGATACCAGACGACCAGTTTGCAGCGGTCGGGGAGCTCGTCGTCGCCGCCGCAGGAGGCCGCCGTCAGTGCAGTTATGGCCGAGGCCGCTGTTATTGTGGTATATTTGAATAATACAGAATGTTTGAAAGAAGACAGAATGGAATGAAATAGCATGGATTTCTCCTGAACAAAATTAGCGGCGCGGACGGCGTGCATAGCACGGTTTTCAGGGGAAGGCCAGCGTTGAATGTTTTGATTCACTAAAAAAACTTTCCAGAATAAAGGGCGAGGGGATTTTTAGTTTGACATTGTTATAACAATACCATGGGGGATACTTGCCGCGACAAGGTGTCTGACCTCGCATATTTTATTTAATATCCTGCATAAAATATCTACGAAAGACAAGCGCATTCATCAAAAGTATGCACGAATAAAATCGAAAAAATCTGCATTTTTGCCGAAAAAAAGACTTGCTTTTTGTGTTTCGGGGGAGTTTCGGGCGCCGCTTTTTGACCGGATCGGACGATTTCGGACGAGATGAGACCTTTCCCTGAAGGAAGCAAACAACACAGAGCGAAAGAAGGCACACATGCACACGCAGAAGCGTTTTTGGTTGGAGCGGAATAAGTTTTTGGCGATGGCGCTTTTTGGCGCGCTTTCGCTGAGTTTTTCGGCCTGCGGCGGTTCCTCGAAGGACGACGACACTGACGATGACGCCGGAATTGTGGAGCTGGATGCCGGTCCCGTCGTGGATCCTGACGCGGGTGGGCAGGATGCGGGCGAGCAGGACGCGGGGACTGAGATTGACCCCACCAAGCCCTCCGCGGCCTCTGAGGCGGCTCTCGAAAAGATGCTTCCCGTGATAGAGTACCTGGTGCAGAATCAGTACACAGACGGCACGGTGGTGGCGGCTGTGACCCCCGACGGCATGTCTGTGCGCGGCCTGGGTAGTCTGGCGGACAGTGCGGCCCCCGAGCTTGAGACGTTTGAAATCGCCAGCATCACCAAAGTTTTTGTGGGAATGGCGCTGGCCTCGATGACGAAGGAGGGCATTGTCTCGCCCGACACCAAGCTGACCGAGTGCATGCCTGACGGCTATGACACCGACGGCATTGAGGACATTACGCTGGGCATGCTGGCCACGCATTCCGCCGGCTATGGCCACGATCAGAGCAACATTTACGAACTCGCCGCCGAAAATGCCGGAGGTGAGGAGAATATCGTCGATTCAGACCTCTTTTCCTATATTTCCGTGGATGACATCTGGAGCAGCCTGACGGTGACGCCGCGAACCAGGGTAGGGCAGGATCAATACAGCAATTACGGCGTGGCCGTTCTGGGGAACGCGCTGGCCGTCTGCGACCACGAGGCGTCATGGAAGGATGTCATCCGCAAGCGTGTGACGAGCGTTCTGGGGCTGGATTCCACGGGCATTGATATTCCGCTGACGACGCGCGGCTACGACGGAAGTCTGCAGTACCTTGCGCCCTGGACCTGGATGCTGGATGGCCTGGGGCCCTGCGGCAGCTTTAAGAGCAATGCCGCCGACCTGGGTCGCCTCGCGCGGCTCATCCTGTCCAAGGACAATTATCCCGGCAGCGATATGGTGAATCTGGCCGTCACGCCGCTGAAACGTTTCGACGACTACAGCGCCTACGGTTATAACTGGATGATTGGCCCGGAAGGGGCGGAGACCTCCCTGAAAGACAAGGAGGTCAAGGAGCTCCTCAAAACCGTCATCTGGCACGGCGGCGGCTCCGACACCTACGCCACATTCGTGGGCGTTTCCCGCGAGAAGGACTTCGCCTTTATTATGCTGAACAATTCCCGGGCGCTCGCCTCCACCTATGGCGGCATCTTCTCGATGGCGCTGCAGATGGGTGAAACCGAGGAAGTCGTGATTGACGATGCCCTGGCCGATGGCCTGGCGCCGGCGGTGTTCGAGCTGACGGAGGCGCAGGCAAAGAAATTTGAGGGCACCTATAAAGTGCAGAATTATACTCCCTGGCCGCTCACCATCAAAGTGGAAAACGGGAATGAGGTGTGGGCTGACTGGCCCGGCGTTTACGATCGCTTTCGCCTCTGGCCCAGCAGTGAGAACGTCGGGGTTTTCCGGAATGCCTTCTCGAACAAGTTTGAGTTTTTCGACACGACGGAAGATCATTTCCAGCAGGGCGAATTTATGGACGCTATCCGCGGACAATTCCTGAGCATCAAGCGCGTCGCCGATGCCGACGCGGAGGACTGAGGCACAATAATTCTCCGGGATGATTCAAAAATCCCCTCTCCATTCATTTTGGAGAGGGGATTTTTTTATTCGATATTATTATTGCAATATCATGGTGAGTTGGGCGCCAGGAAATAATTAAATAAGATCAGTGAATAATAATTTTGCCTCTCCCTCTGGGGAAGGTGGCCCGAAGGGGCCAAAAGAGGGCTTTGGGGCGGAGGTGGTGCCGGGGCGGGCAGGCGGACAGAGAAAAGTTAAAAGAAAGTGAAAGGTGCGCAAATTTCCTCTTGCACCCTCGCCTGTGGGCGTGTTCTAAAATTGCGCTCAGAAGGGCAGGGGCTCATCGAATCTCTTTTCAGCCCCTGCTTTTCTTTTGAATGACGTGCGCCTGCACTGCTCTGTGCTGCTCAAGCTGCTGTCAGGCGGACCATTCGTCAGGGCCGGAAAACATCCCTCGCTCTCCTTACAAGGGGCTCCGAGGACGAAAGACACGAGGAAAACGACGATGATGCGCATACGGTCAGTTCAAACTTTTCTTTTGGGGACGGCGCTCCTCACGCTGCCTGTGCTGAGCGGCTGCGGCGGCAAGGACAAGGACGAGACGCCGCCGATTCACGTTTCAGATGCGGGCGTGCTTGTCTCGGATGCGGGCATTTCCGGGCAGGATGACGGCGGGACAGACCCGGGCAGCGACGGCGGCCTCATTGTGACGGACGGCGGGCAGAGGCCGCACCCCCAGCGCGAATGCGAGGACGACCTCGGCTGCGACGTGGATATGGGCGAAATCTGCGACCTGAGCATTCACGAATGCGTCACAGCTGACTGCGCCACCATGACCTGCACCAACGGCGGCGTCTGCACCATGGAAGAGGGCTATGGCTGGTGCAACTGCCCTCACGGCTTCGCGAACCTGGGGCAAAACTGCCTCGAAATTTATGCCATGCCGGAGTGGTTCGGCGTCCAGTGGGCCGACCCGTGGCAGAATGAGGCCGACCGCACGAACAACGTGCCGCTGCAGTTTGAGCTGGGCCAGACGCAGAACACGACCATTTACGGGCAGGTCTATTGGCCGGGCAAAACGAACGTGGGCAACGTGAAGCCCGATGGCTGGAAGATGCAGCTGGGCCTCACGACGGCCTCGAAAGTTTCCTATCCCGTCGTCGCCAGCCAGTTCGAGTGGTACGACATGAAGTTCAACGAGCAGTGCAGCGAGTGCGGCAACAACCTCGAATGGAACCTTCCCTTCCCGACCAAGACCGAGGGGACGTTCAAATGGATTCTGCGCTTCTCCGCCAATGACTCCGACTGGGTCTATGGCGACGTGACGCCCGGATTTATCACCTCGGCCAGCAATAAGCCCGGAGAGGCCACTGTCTCCAAGGCCGGCAGCAATCAGGCTGAATGGACCTTCATGGTCTATCTCGACGGCGACAACAGTCTTGGGTACGACGATTATTACATGAGTTTATGCCGCGAAGGGTATTTTGGGGATTTGACTGAGGAAGAGTGCTACCTGATCAGCGATCCCGCGGCAATGGACCTCGCCGAAATGCAGGAAGGGCTGGAGAACGCCGGGGAGAGCTCCGACAAAATCAACGTTATTGTTTTGTTTGACGACAACGCCTCGGCGCCCGCCCTGGGAACAAAACTTTATAAAGTCACGCGCAGCGGACTGGTGACGCTCAATTCCGGTTCGGTTTTCTCCGGAAGTGAAGCGAATATGGCCGACGTGGATACGCTGAAGAAATTCGGCGTCTGGGCTGTGAAGAATTATCCCGCGAAGAAATACGCTCTGGTGCTGTGGGACCACGGCGGCGGCTGGAGAGACGGCAAATCCGGGAGAAAACACTGCGGCGGTAAAGTCGGGCTGCTGAACAATGCCCCCAAAAAGGTTGGATTCCGCGATTTCTCGCAGGACGAGACCAACGGCGGCAGCCAGATGATTACTCTGGCAAACGGCGATTACGGAAAGGCGCTCAAGGCCATTTCATCTCAGGCGAAAAAGAAGCTGGATCTTGTCGGTTTTGACGCCTGCCTCATGGGCATGTTCGAGGTCGCGGCGGCCACGAAGGATTACGCCGATTACCTCGTCGCCTCGTCCGAAACGGAGCCCGGCGCAGGCTGGCCTTACAACGACTTTATAGAGACGCTGGGCAAGAAGCCGACGATGGCTGCGCAGGAACTGGCCACCAACATTACAAATGATTACGTGGCTTATTACAAAACCAGCGGCGCGGAGGGGGATGTCACGACGATGGCCGCCTATGATTTGTCCACCATGGGCGATTTGACGAATAAGCTGAATGCATTCGGCAATGCGCTGCTCGACGCGGTGACGACGGATGACGCCTCAAGTCAGAAGAAATATATCAATAAAATTCAGGATATTTCTCTGAGCGTTCAGCGCTTTACCTATGCCGATCACGCTGATCTTGGGCATTTTGCCCAAAAAATCTCCAATGCCACCAGCCTGCCGCAGAATTTGCGCGACAAGGCCAAGGCGGTGAGCGATCAGCTGGCCAATACAACAATTATTGCCCACGGCGCCAACAATGCGAGCAAGGATGCCAGCGGCATGGCGATTTTCCTGCCTCAGCAATTTAATTGCTGCGCTGATGAATATGGCTCCGGCTATACTGTTTCGACATGGGATGAACTGGACGAATGTTACACGGATCCGTATTCCTCAACGGATTGCACTGAGGGTGGCGGCGGGGCGATGTACAACTTGTCGGACGTTGTGTCTTTTCAACAGTCTGACGGGAAGATGTACACGGGCCCGTATTACGCCGCGGGCTGGAGCAGCGGCTGGAATGATTTCCTGAATACGTATTACTGGCTGTTCTTCAAATAGAAGGCAGTAATATAGCAATACAAGCAGACTGCGGATGAATGAGTCCCGGCTCCTGAAAAAGGGGTCGGGACTTTCTTTACAGGTGCCCCTAAAAAGCAGCGTCCCCCAAAAGCAGGAAAGACAGAAAGGGAGAAAAAGCCATGAACGGCGCCGAATACATGCGCAGAGAGCTGATGATTCACGTGGTGCGGGATTTTTTTGAGGGCCGCCTGGAGGAAACCATCGACAGGATTCCCATTCTCCTGCGCCCCAAGAATGCCCTGTTCAGCCGCTGCTGCGTGTTTCACGACCGCGCCGTGCTCCGCTACCGCATCATGGCGCTCCTCGGCGTCTCCATCGAAGCGGATGACGACGAGATCAAGCCGCTGAGCGCCTATCTCGCGGAGACAAAAGACAGCCCGCTCATGCTGGAAGGACCGCCGCTCACCGTGGCAGGCGCCGGATGCTCGGGCTGCCCTGAGAGCCGCCTCGTGGTGACGAGCAACTGCCGGGGCTGCTTTGCCCGCCCCTGCCTCTTCAACTGCCCCAAAGGCGCCATCAGCGTGGAAAATCAGCGCTCGCGCATCGACTACGACAGGTGCGTGAAGTGCGGCCGCTGCGAGAAGGTCTGCCCGTTCAACGCGATTACGCGCACGGTCGTTCCCTGCGAGAGCGCCTGCCCCGTGGGCGCGATTGCCAAGAACCAGAGCGGCGTGGCCGAGATCGACTTCGACAAGTGCATTTTCTGCGGCCGCTGTTTCCGCGCCTGCCCCTTCGCCGCCATCATGGAGCGCTCGCAGCTGATTCGCGTGCTCCGTGCGCTGAAGCGCGGCGAAAAGCTGACGGCCATCGTGGCGCCCTCGGCCCAGCTGCAGTTTCCCTGTGAGCTGGAGCAGCTTTTCAGCGCCATTCACCGCGCGGGCTTCGACGACGTGATGGAAGTCGCACTGGGCGCAGAGATGACCACCGCGCACGAGTCCGAGGAATTTGCCGAGCGCATGGCTCATGGCGAACCCCTGATGACCACCTCGTGCTGCCCGGCCTACGTCGAGCTCGCGCGGCGGCATATCCCCGACCTCCTTCCCCGCGTGTCGAGGACGCCCAGCCCCATGCGCTTTGCTGCGCGCCTCGCCCGCGACAAGCATCCGCACAACAAGGTCGTCTTCATCGGCCCCTGCATCGCCAAGCGGCACGAGGCTGTCACCTCCGGCGAGGTCGATGCGGTGCTGACCTTCGAGGAGCTGGGGGCGCTGCTCATCGGCCTCGGCATCGACATCATGCAGGAACCCCGGTGGAAGCTCGAACGCCCGGCGGACGAATCGGCGCGCAATTACGCCAAGAGCTGCGGCGTCAGTCAGGCCGTTCTCCAGCAGCTCACGCGCACGCACCACCCGTCGCTGGCAGAGTTTCAGCTCTCCGCCCAGACCATCAGCGGCGTGGATCAGCGGGCCGTGCGGATGCTGCGGCAATACGCGGCGGGCAAGATGCCGGAGAACTTCCTCGAGGTCATGTGCTGCGAGGACGGCTGCCGAAACGGCCCCTGCTCGCTGGGGAAATAGGGCGCACCCGCTTCACCTGACGACACACCCCACCCACACCAGTTCACCAATCACTTCACCCACACCAAGCAGTGAGGAGGAGAAACACGCCATGGCAAATGAAGGACGCAACGACGCGGAGTCTTTGAAGAGCGCACTGGAGGCCGAGACAAAGGAGCGCGCTGAGCTGGACGCCGCCATTGAGCGCGTGCAGGCGGCGCAGAGGATTTACGCCTCCTTTACGCAGAAGCAGGTGGACGACATCTTCCGCGCGGCAGCGCTCGCCGCCAATGAAGCCCGGATTCCGCTGGCCAAGATGGCGGTGGCCGAGACGGGCATGGGCGTCATCGAGGACAAGGTCATCAAGAACCACTTCGCCTCCGAGGAAGTTTACAACAAATACAAGTCGCTCAAGACCTGCGACGAGATTGAGCGCGACTCTTCGTTCGGGATTCTCAAGGTGGCTGAGCCCGTGGGCGTCATCGCCGGCATCGTCCCCACCACGAACCCGACCTCGACGGCCATCTTCAAGTCGCTGCTCGCGCTCAAGACGCGGAACGGCATCATTTTCAGCCCGCACCCCAGGGCCAAGAAGAGCACGATTGCCGCGGCCAAAATCGTCCACGATGCCGCTGTGAAGGCGGGCGCGCCCGAAGGCATCATCGGCTGGATCGAAAATCCCAGCGTGGCCAAGAGCCAGCACCTCATGGGGCACAAGGCCATCAGCCTCATTCTCGCCACGGGCGGGCCGGGCATGGTGAAGGCCGCCTATTCGAGCGGCGTTCCCGCGCTGGGTGTGGGACCCGGCAACACACCGGCGGTCATGGACGAAACCTGCGACATCCAGATGGCCGTCAGCTCCGTCCTCCAGTCCAAGACGTTCGACAACGGGATGATCTGCGCATCTGAGCAGTCGGTCGTGGTGGTCGATGCCATTTACGACGCGGTAAAGGCTGAATTTTTGAAGCGCGGTGCCTGCATTCTCTCGCCCGAAGACGCCGAAAAGGTGGGGCAGGTGATTGTCTCGGACGGCCATGTGAACGCCAAAATTGTCGGCCAGAGCGCCCACGACATTGCCGCAATGGCGGGCGTGGAGGTGCCAAAGGCCGCCAAAGTCCTCATCGGCGAGACGGACGGCGTGGGCGAAGGCTATCCGTTCAGCATCGAGAAGCTCTCCCCCGTGCTCGCCATGTATCGGGCGGCGGACTTCGAGGCGGCCCTGAAGCGCGCGCAAGAGCTCCTCGATTTCGGCGGCCTCGGCCACACCAGCGTCCTCTACACCAACCCGGCCAACAAAGACCGCATCGCCGAATTCGGCATCCGCACCAAGACCTGCCGCACGCTCGTCAACATGCCCGCGAGCCAGGGCGCCATCGGCGATCTCTACAACTTCAAGCTGGACCCCTCCCTCACGCTGGGATGCGGTTCCTGGGGAGGCAATTCCGTGAGCCAGAACGTCACCCCCGAACACCTGCTGAACATCAAGACCATCGCCGAGCGCCGCGAGAACATGCTGTGGTTCCAGGTGCCGCCCAAGGTCTATTTCAAATACGGCTGCCTGAACGAGGCCATCCGCGACCTCGCCGACGACGGGAAGAAGCGCGCCTTCATCGTCACCGACCGCTTCCTCTACAACGCCGGGATGCTGAACAGCCTCATCGACCGCCTGGATGAGATGAATTTCCGCATGGAGGTGTTCAGCGACGTGGAGCCCGACCCAACTTTGGGGGCCGCCTACAAGGGGCTGGAGCGGATGCAGGCCTTCAAGCCCGACACCATCATCGCCATCGGCGGCGGCTCGCCCATGGACGCGGCGAAAATCATGTGGCTCCTCTATGAGCACCCCGAGGTGCAGTTTGAGGACATCGCCATGCGCTTTTTGGATATTCGCAAGCGCGTGTACAAGTTCCCCAAGCTGGGCCAGAAGGCGACGTTCATCGCCATTCCGACCACTTCGGGGACAGGGTCGGAGGTCACGCCGTTTGCCGTCATCACCGACGAGAAGACCGGCCAGAAATACCCGTTGGCCGATTACGAGCTCACCCCGGATATGGCCATCGTTGATACTGAACTTGTGATGAGCCTTCCGAAAAAACTGACGGCTTACAGCGGCATCGACGTTCTGGTGCACGCGCTGGAGGCCCGCGTCTCGGTGATGGCCAGCGAATACACGAACGCCATGGCCATGGAGGCCGCGCGGCTTGTCTTCAAATATCTGCCCGTCTGCTACGACAGGCCCGCTGACCAGCAGGCCCGCGAGAAGATGCACCACGCCTCGACCATCGCCGGAATGGCCTTCGCCAACGCTTTCCTCGGGCTCTGCCACTCGATGGCCCACAAGCTGGGCGCCGCCTTCCACGTGCCGCACGGACTGGCCAACGCTCTGCTCATCAGCCACGTCATTCGCTTCAACGGCACGAGCAAGCCCACCAAGCAGGGAACGTTCTCGCAGTATAAGTGCCCGGAGGCCAAGGAACGCTACGGCATGATTGCCGACTACCTGCACCTGACGACGCCCGACATGGATGCCTCCGCCCGCGTGGAGGCGCTCATCAGCGCCGTCGAGACATTGAAGGCGCATCTGGAAATTCCCAAGACCATTCAGGAATACGGCATCGCCGAGAAGGATTTCCTGGACAAACTGGATGCGCTTTCGGAGCAGGCATTTGACGATCAGTGTACCGGCGCCAATCCCCGCTATCCGCTCATCAGCGAGATTAAGGATTTGTTCCTCAAGGCGTATTACGGAGACCCGGCGCATCCCTGACGGGCAATTCTGCAGTGCATGATGATGTAAATATACATTATTGGCGGACGGGATGGGCTTCCGTCCGCCATTTTGTGACTTCAGCCGTGGCCGGCCGGCTTTTTTGAGGAGTCAGTAATATGTCAAACAGAGTGGGTAATGTTTGTTCAGGCGCTTCGCTCGCTTTGATTGCTTCACTGATATTGATCGGCTGCGGCGGTTCAGAAAAAGACGATGAGCCCGAAAACGACGCGGGAATTGTGGTCGTCACGGACGGCGGACACGGGGTTTCCGACGCGGGGCCCGCTGATATTGACGCGGGCCCTGTCATTTCTGACGGCGGCAGCGGCCAATGCACGCAGGCCGACCAATACTGCAATGCAGACGACCGCAACGGCATGCGCTGCAAAAACGGCGACTGGGTTGTCTGGACCTGCAAGGCAGGCACGACCTGTTCACGGGCGGACAATGGCTATTTGTCGTGCGTTCCCGTGGGCGGGGAAGACGGAGGAATCCCCCAGGAAGATGCCGGGATTGACGCGGGAATTGAGGACGCGGGCATTCACGACGCGGGAATGGACGATGCCGGCATTCATGAATGTGATGCCGGTTATTTTGGCGAAAACTGCGATCCCTGCACCTGCGTACACGGCACCTGCGATGAGGGACGGGCGGGCAATGGGAAGTGCTCTGCGCCCTGCGACGGCAACTGGTCCGGTGACAACTGCGACATCTGCGACGATGCAAAGTATTACGGCAAAAACTGCCTCGCCTATGGCTCCATGACCGACGATGCGGGCAACCCATACAAAACAGTCATCATCAATGGTCAGGAATGGATGGCTGAGAATATGGCTTATCCGGGGGACGGCACCGCCACTATCTGTTATGCCAATGTCAGAGCGGATTCTGACTTTGTGGAGCACTACGGCTGCCTGTATTTCTGGAATGATGCCAGAGAAGTATGTCCAACTGGCTGGCATTTGCCGACAGATGCTGAATTCAGGGCTTTGATCAATTATATTCTCACCGATACGGCGGATACATCGGGGGAGGTCAAGGTAAAATACTTACAGGCCCATGGCTGGAATAATGGTCTGAATACCTATGGCTTCGGGGCTCTCCCGGCAGGCGATTACAGCACCGAGTCATCCCCGCCCTTCGCTCGTTTCGGTGAGGAGGCCGGATTCTGGTCTGACACGGCGCTTAACAGCACCAATGCGATATATCTGCGCGTGCCGACGTCCGGTTCAGCCTCCATGTCCACCGCCGGCGGCCGCACGACGGATGCTTGCTCGGTGAGGTGCCTCAGGGACTAGTGACCTCACCCACACTCAAATCTCCCTCTCCATATTTATTTGGCGGGGGAGATTTTTAATGCGATGCTGCTGAACAACATCCAATATCATTTATCATTGAAGGAAGAAGCGGGGGAGGTTGGCTGTTTTCACGGAGGAAATGTAATGCAGAATAATGGCAGAAAAATTTCAAATGTCCCCGGGGGGTTCTTCAAAACCGCGCCTCTCTTCATTTCAGCATGCGCATTGTCCATTGCGGGCTTTGCCTGCGGCGGTTCGGAAAAAGAGGATGAACCCGAACCGAAAAACGACGCGGGAATTGTGGTCGTCAAGGACGGCGGTGTATTCCATACCGATTCAGGTATTATTGAAAGTGATTCCGGTATTACTGAAGATGACGCAGGTATTGTCGAAGATGACGCAGGTATTGCGGATGCCAGCATTATTGAAGACGACGCGGGCATTATAGACGCAGGCATTATAGAGGATGACGGGGGAATTATCGGCGACGATGGCGGCGTCATTGATATTGACGGAAGTGTCATTGAGCCGGACGCCGGGCCGACTGAGGACGATGATTTTATCGATATTCCCGCCGGGTCATTTACATTTACCCTGGACACGGAAAATCATCATTCGGGCGATACGGTCAGAGTGGCAGCTTTCCAATTGGGCAGGACTCCGGTCACAGTGGAGGAATTTAAAAAGTGCGTCGCGTCGGGGAACTGCAGATCGGCGTATTATCATGATTCCCAGGAGGATTCTCATTGTAATTACGGCAATGAAAACCGGAAGAATCATCCCATGAATTGTGTGGAATGGTCCGGGGCCAAAGAATACTGCGAATGGGCGGGCGGACGTCTGCCGACCGAAGAAGAATGGGAATATGCATCCACCCATATTGGCAAGAAGCGTCTGACGATGACGTATCCCTGGGGCAGTGACACTCCAACCAGCTCTCTCGCGAATTACAATAAGAATGTTGGTTCGACAACGGATGTCGGGCACTATTCGCCTGCGGGTGACAGCCCTCTGGGCCTGGTGGATATGGCAGGCAATGTCTATGAGTGGACGAGTTCTGTGTTTTCTTCTTCGACTGGCGGTTATGTACTCAAGGGCGGCTCCTATCTGACCGATGCGAACCGTCTGCGCGTCGCGTATCGCTACGGCGACGTTGCCACGTTCTGGGACTACTCCTACGGATTTCGTTGTGCGAAATCAGATATTATAGAGGCTGACGGGGGAATTATCGACGAAGATGGCGGTGTCATTGAGCCGGACGCCGGGCCGACTGAGGACGATGATTTTATCGATATTCCCGCCGGGTCATTTACATTTACCCTGGACACGGAAAATCATCATTCGGGCGATACGGTCACAGTTGCAGCTTTCCAATTGGGCAGGACTCCGGTCACAGTGGAGGAATTTGAAAAGTGCGTCGCGTCGGGGAACTGCAGATCGGCGTATTATCAGGATTTCCAGGAGAATTCTCTTTGTAATTACGACAATGAATCCCGGAAGAATCATCCCATGAATTGTGTGGAATGGTCCGGGGCCAAAGAATACTGCGAATGGGCGGGCGGACGTCTGCCGACAGAAGAAGAATGGGAATATGCATCCACCCATATTGGCAAGAAGCGTCTGACGATGACGTATCCCTGGGGCGATGACACTCCAACCAGCTCACTCGCGAATTACAATAAGAATGTCGGTTCGACAACGGAAGTCGGGCACTATTCGCCTGCGGGTGACAGCCCTCTGGGCCTGGTAGATATGGCAGGCAATGTCTATGAGTGGACGAGTTCTGTGTTTTCTTCTTCGACTGGCGGTTATGTGCTGAAGGGCGGCTCCTTGCTGAGCGAGGCGAACCGTCTGCGCGTCGTGTATCGCTACGGCGACTATTCCACGTCACGGTACTACGACTACGGGCTGCGTTGTGCGAAATAGTGTCATTTGTTGAATTTTGAATGAACTGAAACTGCCCTCCTCCAATTCAATTTGGGGGAGGGCTGTTTGTTTTTTGCTTCCCCCATTTTCCTCCTTGACAGCCCTGTTTTGCCTCCTCTATGCGCCGCCGATTTTTTCAACCCCAAGCCGGGCCGGTCGGCTGTTTTCATGGAGGAAATGCAATGCAGATAAAATTCAACAGAGCGGCTTTTCTCTTTTGTTCTCTGGCACTGGCGGGCTTTGCCTGCGGCGGTTCGGAAAAAGATGACCCCGAAGACGATGCTGGAATTGTCGTCGTCACCGACGGAGGACATGGAGAATCCGACGCGGGGCCTGTCATTTCTGACGGCGGCAGCAAATGCACGCAGGCCGACCAATACTGCAATACGGACGACCGCAACGGTATGCGCTGCAAAAACGGCGACTGGGTGGTCTGGACTTGCAATGCAGGAACGTCCTGTTTTCGGGCGGATAATGGCTATTTGTCGTGCGTTCCAGATGAATGCCCGACGGGGTCTTTTGGTGAAAGCTGCCAGAAATGCACCTGCAAGCATGGCGTCTGCAATGACGGTAAAAAAGGCGACGGCAAGTGTCAGGAATGTTCCGGGAAGTATTGGGGCGAGAACTGCGACAAAGAACCCACCTGTGTTCATGGAACGCCGAGTATTGGCATCGATGGAACTGGCAAATGCCTTTCCTGTGACGAAGATTATTGGGATATTGATAAAGACTGCGCGGAAACCATCGACGGCTACATGGCTGATAAGGCGGACAGAATTTATCCGACGGTCGATATTAACGGTCAGATATGGATGGCTCAGAATATGACCTATAAGACGACCGACTATATCCCGCATAACAAGAACAGCGAAACCTATGGTTATTTTTATACGTGGGAGGACGCAAAGAAAAACGTATGTCCGGCCGGGTGGCATTTGCCAACCAAGGATGATTTTGACGCTCTGCTCGAATTTGTCGGCGAAGACCCGAAATCGCGGGCAGCCGCGCTGAAATCGACAGAATGGGTTAGTCAGTACCAGACCGCCACAAACTCGTCCGGCTTTACCGCGCTTCCCGCGGGCCATTATCATCGCCAGGCCACCGGCAGTTCTTACCGTGAGTTTGGTTTAGGCGCCGGTTTCTGGTCAGATACAGCCTGCGAGACGGATAATGGAACGAATGGAATCTACTATCTGGATATTTACAACTACAACGCCCGTATGTATTGTGAAGATTTGAAAGACTATGGGCAGTCCGTTCGCTGTATTCAAGACGCGAAGTAATCAGATTATTTCGATTATTTCAATAAATCGACAATGCGGAAGCCCTCCTCCAATTCAATTTGGGGGAGGGCTTTTTTTGTTCACCCCCATTTTCCTCCTTGACAGCCCTGTTTTGCCTCCTCTATGCGCCGCCGATTTTTTCAACCCCAAGCCGGGCCGGTCGGCTGTTTTCATGGAGGAAATGCAATGCAGATAAAATTCAACAGAGCGGCTTTTCTCTTTTGTTCTCTGGCACTGGCGGGCTTTGCCTGCGGCGGTTCGGAAAAGGATGATCCCGAACCGGAGGACGATGCGGGCATTGTGGTCGTCACCGACGGCGGGCATGGGATAACGGATGCCGGGCCTGTCGATATTGACGCGGGACCCGTCATTTCTGACGGCGGAAGCGGTCAATGCACGCAGGCCGACCAATACTGCAATACAGACGACCGCAACGGCATGCGCTGCAAGAATGGCGACTGGGTGGTCTGGACGTGCGGCGAGGGGAAAACCTGTTCACGTGCGGACGATGGCTGGCTGTCGTGCGTTCCCGTGGGCGGGGAAGACGGGGGAATCGACGACGCGGGTATTCATGAGGATGCCGGGTATGACGCCGGTCTTCACGATGCGGGCATTGAAGACGCGGGAATTCCCGACGGCGGCATTCACGACGCGGGGATTGAAGACGCAGGAATTGAAGACGCAGGCCCTGACGAATGTCCCCCCAACCACTTCGGCGCCGATTGTCAGCCCTGTAACTGCGACCACGGCATCTGCGATGAAGGCAAATCAGGTGGCGGCGAATGCCTGAGCTGTACCGGGAATTACTGGGGAAAGAATTGTGACAACAATACGATCAACTGCACGCATGGCACGCCGAGCATCGGCATTGAAGGAAACGGCCAATGCGCTTCGTGTGATGAGCATTGGGATCTCGCCAAAAACTGCTCCGCCTGCAAGCCGGGCTGGGATATTGCCCACAATTGCAGTCAATTAGCGGCAGGCTTTGGCACTGTGACCGATGCGGCGGGCAACAGCTACCTGACGACAACGGTCGATGGCATGACGTGGATGGCGGAGAATCTGCGCTATCAGGCAAACGGAATTACCTGTCATGCAAATACATGGGAGGATCCGAATTTTATCGCGAAATATGGCTGTCTGTATGAATGGGAGACAGTGATGCAGCTTTCCGTAAGCTGCGAAACCGAAGATTGCACTGACCAGATTCAGACGAATCATCAGGGGATTTGCCCTCAGGGCTGGCATGTGCCGACCAAAACTGAGATGGAAAAGCTTTTAATCGCAGCCGGCCTGACTGACCGGACGGATGAGTATGACGCAACAGTATCGATCAACCTGCGGGCCACAAGCTGGGACAACGGCGCAAGTTTGTATGGTTTTGAGGCTCTTCCCGCTGGCGAGAGGGACAAAACCTGGTCAGGCTGCACCGGGAGACAATGTTTTTATGGTTTCGGAGAAGAGGCCAATTTCTGGACAGCGGATCAGGGCGTTGATCCTGAATACCATAAGCGTGTTGCGACTGAGTTAGATATTGTGGGACATAATAATTATGTCGATGCCAACAATGAAGGCTATATCTCCTGGCCCAGTGGAGCTCCCTTAACGTCAGACTATGCCTTTTCGCTTCGCTGCGTCAAAAACGCAGATGCGGCGAAGAAATAGACCTCATTCCGCCCTGAAAGTTTCCAGGGCTGTCCGTTCGCTGTATTCAAGACGCGAAGTAATCAGATTATTTCAATAAATCGACAATGCGGAAGCCCTCCTCCAATTCAATTTGGGGGAGGGCTGTTTGTATTTTCGTCTCACCCCAAATCCCTCTCCAAAGGAGAGAGGTGCTTTCAAAAAATTCCTCTCTCCATTCCGGAGAGGCTTAATGAACAAGGAAGGTGAATCAAATGAAGAAGCTGCACGTTTTGCTTGTTTCTCTGCTGGTGATGTTTTCCTTTCAAACGAATCTCTATGCCGACCCAACGTATGAGTTGTTTGCGGCCAGCCAGGCGGGGAGACTGGATCTTGTAAAAGCCCTTGTAGCGAGGGGCGTAAATGTGAATGTTAAGGATGATGAAGGCAGTACGCCTTTAATGCTCGCCAGCCAGGAAGGGCATCTGGATGTTGTAAAATTCCTCGTAGCCATTGGTGCTGATGTTAAGGCCGGAGATGATAATGGCTGGACGTCTTTAATCGCCGCCAGCTTTAACGGGAACACGGAGGTTGCAAAATTCCTCGCAGCCAATGGATCTGATATTAATGCAGTAAATAAGAACGGCCAGACGGCTTTAATGGCCGCCAGCTATAGCGGGCACCTGGAAATTGTAAAAGCTCTTGCAGCCAATGGAGCTGATATTGACGTAAAAAATAAGGACGGCGCTACGGCTTTAATATCCGCCAGCTATAAGGGGCACCTGGAAATTGTAAAATTCCTGATATCGAAGGGCGCGGATATGAACGCAAGAAATAACAGCGACTGGACGGCTTTAATGGCCGCCTGCCAGGAAGGGAAACTGGATGTTGCAAAGTTTCTGATATCGAAGGGCGCCGATGTTAATGCTAAAACGAAAGACGGGAATACGGTTTTGATGTCCGCCAGCAAAGATGGGCACCTGGAAGTTGTCAAATTGCTTGCAGCCAGTGGAGCTGATGTTAACGCGAAAAAAAATAATGGGGGAACGGCTTTAATATACGCCAGCAATAAGGGACATCTGGAAGTTGTAAAATTCCTTGCAGGCAAGGGAGCAGATATTAACGCAAAAAATAATGACGGCTGGACGGCTTTAATGGCCGCCAGCGCCAGCGGGCACCTGGAGATTGCGAAATTTCTCGTCACCAAGGGTGCCGATGTTAATGCTAAAACGAAAGACGGGAATACGATTTTGATGGCCGCCGGCAGAGATGGGCACCTGGAAGTTGTCAAATTGCTTGTATCGAAGGGCGCCGATGTTAACGCAAAAAATAATAGTGGAGGAACGGCTTTAATGTTCGCCAGCCATGCGGGGAAACTGGAAGTTGTAAAATTCCTCATATCCAAGGGCGCCGATGTTAAGGCTAAAGGTAATGATGGTACGAATGCGTTGATGTTTTCAAAAGACCCGGAAATCCGCAAAGTATTAATGAATGCCATGACGGGTGACTGAAAATAGCCCGGCGGATAACCTCATCAGGCTGCCTTGACCTCACCCCCCCCGCCCCCCTCTCCATAAATGGCGCGGGGGAGTTTTTCGAATTAATAAGAGGTTATAAATACATGGGATATCCGCTATCCACCTTCCAGCAACTGGCCCGCCTCTGCAAGGACGAACCCTTCGTGAAGAAGGAGTTCGACCGTTTCCGTGTAGTCGCCATCATCGTCCATGCCCCCGATGACGACGACTTCCGGAGACATCTCAAGTATAGCTTCGAGCACCTCCACAAGGTCACCGACAAAGGTTTCGCCTTCCTCACCTTTATCAACCCACCTTCCCAGTGGGTCGAGGAACACTGGGCCTGGATGAGGACGAGGGAGTGGCTCTCGGTCGGCAACGGACTGGACGACGACGGTGAGTTCGTCAGGGCCCTGAGGCGCAGGCTGGACCTCCCGGACAGCCCGTGCCTGGTACTTACCGGAAACCTCCTCTCGGACAGGTACATCATCCTTCCCACCTCGAAGGATAAGGTCGTTCCCCAGATGGAGGCTATCTCCTGGTTCGTCAAAGCCAATCGGGGAGACCGCCCCATAGACGAAAGGGATTTCCTTCGATTTCTCCGCAGACTTGGGACTGCCTTCGAGGAGTCCACCGCCGACGGGCAGTCGCTGGCAAGGAACATAGCCGACCTGACTGCCGTGAAGGCGCTCACAGGCGTCGGCGCCGCAGGAGGAGAGTGGGAGAGGCAAAAACTGAGAACAGAGGCGCACGACTACGTGAGGGCGGCGCTCCGGAAGCTCTGGAAAGCGTGGAAGAGCGGCTCGGAAGACAGCGGCTCGGAAGACAGCGGCTCGGAAGACCTGGCATACAAGGCGCCTGACCGCTTCTGCGAATACCTCGGCTTCATTCTGGAGACGGACAGGGGCGGCGCTCCCGAAAGGCTGCGCATGGTGCCGCGGGACGGATTCGAGCCGTTGACCTTTGGGTGCGCGATGATGGTGCCGCGGATGGTGCCGCGGGACGGATACCCCATCCCGGAGCGCATGCTTGAGGTCGTGGAGCCCAACACCCGGATATACCTTGCCAACTTCAGCAGGCTGGTTCCCCTGTACATGCAGCATGCCCCCCTCGGCGAGAGGAACGCCATCGACCTGGACGGCCTGTCGCCCTCGGGCATGACACTGGATTTCTCGCCCCTCGGCACTTACCTCGGCAAGGCCGTCGAGGAAGAGATGAACGCCTCCCTGGTGCAGTGGGCCCGCAAGATCAAGGGCGTGCACATGCCCAGCTACTACCGCCGCTACGAGGAAGACCTCGGAGACGAGTGCAGGGTCTACACAAGCCGGACAAGATTCATCAAACTCAACGATAAGGGGAAAATCTTCAAGACGGATTTCAAGACGGAGTACTACGACCGCGCCTTTACTATGGGCGAGGTCCTCAGCGTCCTGAGGGTACTGAGGGATGAAATGGATGAAATGATGGCCCGCCAGATGGAGCCGTTCTGCAGCGACCCATACATCGACAGCTTCGTCGAAAATAGGAACCGGGCGTGCCACCAGGGCATCTTCAAGCGCGATCAGTTCGACAGTATGTATAAGGAATTCATGGGGGTGATGGACAGGGAGCTCCCTGTGATGGTCGACCTCAAGAATTCCCTACGCGCCCCTCACGACCCCCTCTATCCCCCCAGGTAATAATTTTGGATGGATTTATTTGGGAATTATGTAGTTGAGTACATCTCACTTTGTCGCCTCACCCCCCCCCCGCCCCCCTCTCCATAAATGGCGAGGGGGATTTATTTGATATTGTTGAAACAATATCGGGAAAATGGCGAGGGCCGGGCGGCGAAATTGAGAGAGGAATATGGGGTGTAAAAGACCTCACCTCAAAAGATATTGTCGGCGTAAGAGCAGCGAAAACATTCTTCAGGTCTTAAAGCGGGAAAACAAAATAATGCTGAATCCTTCAAGCACCATCAGGGAATGGGTATTGTCAGACGATGATGGTTAGACGAGATTTAGACGAGATTTTTCTATAACCTGTTGAAATCAGATGAGATTTTCAAATGTCTAAACCGCTTCGATTTTTTTCAAAACCCTCTCGCCTCACCCTGAATGCCTCTCCGAATTCCGGAGAGGTTTAATGAACAAGTAAGGTGAATCAAATGAAAATTTTGCGCATTTTATTCGTTTTTCTGCTGGTGATGTGTTCCTTTCAAACGAACCTTTATGCCGACACAACTTCTGATTTAATTGCGGCCAGCCGGGAGGGAAAACTGGAAGTTGTAAAATCCCTTATAGAG
>DBXV01000015.1:0-33004 GCA_002309695.1 Myxococcales bacterium UBA1203
TTTTTTTCACCTTACCTCACTTTTTTCCCCACCTCGAAAAACGCCTCGATGACTCCCCCGGAATGTCACCTGTCAGCGGTCATTCTCCCTCGCGATTCAGCGGGACAGTAGCGCGGCGGCCTCTCTGCAGTCCTCGTGAATGCGCCGAATCAGGTCCTCGACGCTCGCGAATCGACGTTCGCCTCGTATCCGTCCCACCAGCTCCAGCGTCAGATACCGTCCGTAGAGGCTGCGCGTCTCGTTCAGAAGAAACGCCTCCGTCGTCACGTCCGTCTCTCCAAACGTCGGCTTCTCACCAATGTTCACAACCGCCGGCTGACGCTCTCTCTCATCATCAACGAACGCCGCGGCCGCATAGACGCCGCGCCCCGGTAGGAACAGGCCGTCTGTGCAGACATTGGCAGTGGGAAAGCCCATATCGCGTCCCCGGGCGCGCCCATGCAGCACGGTTCCCTCGAGCGCGTAGGAGCGTCCCAGCAGAGCCGCAGCACCTTCGACATCGCCCTCGGACAGCCTGCGACGAATCTCAGTGGAGGAAATCGTCCGGCCGCTTTCGTTTTCGCGAATCAGAGGAAGCGCCTCAAAGAAGACATGCCGCGCCTCACATTCGCGCCGGAGCATCCCGGGGGTTCCTTCTCGGCCGCTGCCAAAACAAAAGTTTTCGCCCACAAAAATCGCGGAAGGCTTCAGGCCAAACAGGTCCGTGCGCACGAAGTCCTGGGCACTCCGGCGGGCAAACGTCTGGTCAAAGTGCTGGACGACGACCGCATCCGTTTGCAGTGACCCAAAAATGGAAATTTTCCGGTCCAGACGAGCCAGCGGCGCAGTGAACAGTCCGGGAACAAGCACAGCCACGGGCGGCGGATCGAATGTGACAACCACAGTGGGAACGTTCCGCGCGTGCGCCCAACCGGCGGCCATCTCAATCAGCGCCTGATGTCCTCGATGAACGCCGTCAAAAGTTCCCAGAACCACCGCGGCGCCATCCACGTTCCCGGCAGCCTCATCGAAGCGCCGAAAGACTCGGAGCGCCTCGCGCTGAATCGGACCAGCGGCAGCAGCGGCCACAATCTCGCCCTCACCGGACACGCCCTCTCCATTTCGCTCCATGTCCGCCCCGTCTGCCGTCTTCACGCGCTCACTTCGCTTTTCACTTTGTCTTTTTGGAAATCAGCTGGTCCAGAGCCGCCTTGTCGGAAGCGCTGGTCTGCTCAGGAGAATTGGCCGCGCCGGCCGTGATGGGGGCTGCTTCGGAGGCAGAAGGCGCTCGGTTCTCAGGAACAGCTGCAGCTGATGATGGAACAGACGCTGACGCTCTCGGAGTCTGGGTGCTGCTCCCCCTGTCCGCGCCGCTGAGAGGCGCAACCGCGGCGGACTGCTTCAGCGCGATGCGCTTCGACTGTTGAACGCCTTTTCTTCCGCTTCGGTCCAGCCAATCGGCCATGAGCTCCGCGGCGGTCTGCCCGCCCATCAGGGGAACAGAGCCCAGAAAAATCCCCAGTCCGACGGCTGCCGCCGAAACGACCATCAACTTTCCAATGCGCACAGCGCCTCCCTCGTCCTTCACTGGTCCCCACAGATGTCGCGGCGTTCTGCTCAAGCAGGCAGAAGCCCCCAGAAAAGGGCGGCGCCTTCTGCTCCATCGGCGGGTGAAAGTCCTTTGGAAAAAGCGGCCAGGCGTGCAAACGCGCCTGCCCTTTTGCCGCGTCCCTCAACGTCACCAAAGGAGCCTGAATTGGCCAAAAATTTTGAGGAACTGCTCCGGGAGGCCCGAGAGCTTTCCAAGAACATCCGTCCTGTTGATCCCTGTTCGCTGGATGCGCTTCGCAAGCAGGGAAAGGCCCTGTTTGATGCCCTGCCCGAGCCTCCTTCCTATCGCCGGGCGGGCGACCAGACGCCGGCAAGGGCGGAAGCGCTCATTGAGCCTACTGTCCGTTTTCTGGCTCAGCTCTATGGCTGCGCTCCGGACACGCCAGGCATCCTGACTTCCCTCCTCAACACGCTCTTCAACTTCAACAAGCTGACCGAGCGTCAGAAGGATGAGGTGCGGGAGACGGTTCAGCTGCTGACTCTGGCGGCGGAAGCTCATCTGCGGGCGCTGGTGGCTATCCGCGACGGCGACATCGTTCAGGGAGATCTGCTGGCCAGTGAGGCGCGCCAGAGGGCCAAGGAGGCCATGCGTGAGGGGATGCGGTTTCGGCTCGTGGGGAACACCGGCCATCTGCCCGTCTTCGACCGCGCCACGGGCGTCTCGCGCTACGACCCTGCGGATGACCTCAAGCTCATCTTCCAGATCAGCTGTCCCGCCTGCTCCAAGCTGGGCCAGTTCGACATCAGCGCCATGAATTCCTGTCACCTTCTGACCTGCCGCAAGTGCCAGCGCCGGTTCAGCGTCCTCATCGGCAACATCGCCTCGCTCAACAGAATCGACCACGGCATCAAAAATCACTACGTCCTGAGCATGGACCTTCTTGGAGAGGGGCCCCATCGATTTGAGTTCGATGACAGGTCCAGGAATCCATTCACGGCGGCTCCCGGCGACATGATTGCGTTCGTCTATGCCCCAACCAAATCGCTCAGCGCCCTCGAAAATCTGACGACCGGTGCCTTCCATGCCGTGCAGCGCTGACTCCTCGCTGCCGTCCCTCGCCTCAAGTCCATGATTCCCGCAGCTCCCGAAGACCTGACGCCGGCGCGCGTCGCTCAGTTTCTGAACACCCGCGCTCTTGGGAAATCGATTCGTTGTCTCGACGAGACCACCTCCACTTCGGATGAAGTTCACCGGGATGCTCTGAACGGCGCGCCGCATGGCCACGTGGTGACAGCCGAAAGTCAGACGGCCGGCAGGGGCAGAAAGGGCCGGCGGTGGCTCGCTCCCCGCGGCGTCAACCTGTCCTTTTCGATTCTGCTGCGGCCCAATCTCGCGGCGGAGCAGGTGCCGTCGCTGACGCTCTGTGCCGCCGTCGGATGCAGGGAGGCGCTTCTGGAGCTGGGGGCGGACAGCTGCGCGCTCCGCATCAAGTGGCCCAACGACCTGAACCATCAGGGGCGAAAGCTGGCCGGCATCCTCTCGGAAATGACGCTGGGAAAGGGCCGCAGCGTGAATCACGCCGTCATCGGCATCGGCATGAACGTCAATCTGGACACAGCGCTCCTGCCGCCGCCGCTGAACGAGGAGGCCGTGAGTCTCCGAAACATCCTCGGGCACGAGGTTGACCGCGCCCTTCTGCTCGCCCGGCTGCTGTTCCATCTGGAAAATGCATTTGAGGCCGGATTTCCCAGAGTAGAGAAGAAGTATCGGGAGGGCTCATCCACGCTGGGCCAGCGCGTGCGGGCGATGATGGAAAACGAAACCATCGAAGGGCTCGCAGAGGACCTGACGCCGAGGGGCGCACTGCTGATTCGCCGGGATGACGGCGGGCTGACCGAGGTTCAGGCTGGCGACGTAGTGCATCTCCGGTGAGGCGCATCCTTTTTCCGGAGCAGGCAGCGCCTGTTTCACCGACTCACTCGCAGGCGGCCATGCGGCCGGCGCCGTACAGCCAGCGATAAGCCGCGGCAGAACGGACCAGCCGCTTCACGTAGCCGCGCGTCTCGGCAATGGGAATCTGCTCAACGAAGCGGTCCAAATCGCCGCCGGGAACAGCCTCGCTCCACTTGCGCACGCGCCGCGTGTCCGCGTTGTAGGCGGCAAAGGCATGCAGCGGCTCGCCGTCAAAATCGCTGAGCAGCCTTCCCAGCCAGGCGCAGCCAAATTCCACGGCCGTCTCCGGCTCGAACAGCTGTTCCTCGCGAAATTCGCTTCTCCCCACCAGCTTGGCCACGTCCTTGGCGCGCGAAGGCATCATCTGGGTCAGGCCAAGCGCACCGGCCCAGGAGCGGGCATGCGGATCAAGCGCGCTCTCCTCGCGCATCAGAGACTGGAGCAAATCGGGCTCCACGCCGCGGGAAGGGCAAAACTTCTCGATGAGCGGCCGGTAGGCCCGGGGCCAGGCCAGTGTCCACAGACCGCGCGTCTCCGCTGTCAGCGGCTTCTCAAAAACCGGGGCGAAATAAACGCGCGCCACCCATTGGGCGCCCCGAAGATCCCCCGCCAGTCCCAGAAGAATCGCCAGCGCCACGCGGTCATCCCTGCTCTGCTTCCGCCGCGCCAGCGCATCGAGCTCAATCCGCGCCTCGTCCAGAATCCCCAGACGCAGGAAGTCGAGCGCCGCGTCGAGACTCCGCTCATCCTTGAGGGGCCCAAGCGTCCTGGGAAGAAGCGCCAGAATATCGGCCCGCGCCGCGTCGCCAGCGGCCTCAGGCGCGAACGTCCCGGGTGCTGAATCGTCAGAAGACAACGCCGACGCCGCTGTTCCCAAAATCGAAGCGGCGATGGACTTTTTCAGACGGCACGCCTCCTGAGGCGCGGCCTGCTCCAGACGCCGAAGCGCCATGGCGCCGTAGTAGCGCTGAGGTGCCTCCTCCGCCAAAACGCTCCAGGCAGCCACGGCGCCGTCACGGTCGCCCGCGTCCATGCGCACCCGGCCGAGCCAGTAGCGGGCACGCACGCGCTCCTCCACATTGCCGGACCAGCCTTTCAGCAGCCTTTCCAGCCAGACAGCCGAAGCAGCGCGCGCCGCATCGTCCGCCGCGCCGGTCCACGCCATCCAGAAGCGTTTGAACAGAGCCTCCGGCGCGTAGCGGCTCTTGGGATACAGGCGAACCAAATTCTCCAGCCGCCGGGCCACCGCAGCGTCCTGGCCGTTCTTAATTTCCAGATCAGCGGCGAACCACTGGGCCTGATCGAGGTTGGACGCCTTGGGAAACTCCCGGATGTAGCGGTCATAGAAGCCGGGGCCGCGCTCAGGGTGCGCGATGGACTGCGACGAGGCCAGAGACCAGAGCGCCTTCGGTTTCTCCTTCGGGCACGACTCGACCACGGGCGTCAGAATCTCGATGGCCTTCTCATGGCGGCGCTCTTTGCGGTGCGCATCACCATAGGCAAAGCGGGCGCGGCAGCCCTGCGGCGAGGGAAATTTCAGCTGGGTCAGAAGAGGTTCCAGCTCGGCGATGCCGCGCTGATTTCGGTGCAGGTTCACCAGACGCTCCGCCCGCGTCAGGCGATCCTCCAGAGTGAGCTTGGGACAGCCGGAGGCAGGACGCGCCGAAGGCTCCAGACACAAAGCCTTTTCATCCTCAGCGGACAGCTTCGTTCCGGGATGGTCGCGCCAGACTTTAAGGAGCTCGGTCCGCTGTCCGGCGGCATCGTTCAGACTGGCGGAGAGGCGCGCCCGCTCCAGAAGCGCCTGTGCCCCCTTGTCATCCCCCGACTTGGGCGCCGGCGTCTGGCTCAGATGCGCCAGCGCTGACAACGCGCCGCGCACATCCCCTTTCGCTTCGAGAATGCGGGCCTTTTCCGCCTCTGCCTCAGCCGAAAACCGGGAACCGGCGGCGACCAATCCGAGAGCGGTGAGCGCCCTGTCCGCCTGACCGGCCTGACGAAACAGAGCGGCCGCCTGAAACGCCCAGTAATCAGCCAGCAGCGGGTAGTCGTTCCGCAGAGACAGAGCCAGCTCACCCGCGGCAGCAGCGTTTCCTTCCATCTTCAGAAGGCGCTCTTCGAGAACGCGCTTCGGCGCCGACGCGGGCAGAGGTTCAAGCAGCTTCCGGGCACTCTGAGCATCACCCGCCTGCAAACGGTCGGCGGCTGCGGCCAGCTCACCCGAAAAAGCGGAACGAATTGTTTCCTGCGTCAGCTCGGCCGGAGCCGCAGCGGACATGAACGGAACGGCAATCGTCAGGGGAAGGACCAGGGCCGCAGCGAACACGCGATTTTTCATAGCTGGTCTCCTCAGTGCGGGCGGCGCGGGCATGCCGGAAACCGCGATTCCCCCCGGAAACATCACGCCCGGCATCGGAATGAACTGAGCGCGGCGCAGCGTCCATCCCCCATCGCGCTGATGAAGAAGTCTGATTTCCTCCCGCTCAGCCGCGTTCCTGAGAGCCAAAAAAAACCGGCCGTCCAAAGAGGGCGGCCGGCTTCTTCACTGGTTGGTTTCAGGAAACAGAAATCATTTCTTTTCTGAGCTGACCTCCAGCAGGCCCAGGTGACCGTCGTGGCGGCGATACAGGACGTTCATCAGCCCCGTCTTCACGTTGGTGAAGATGCGGAAGTCGTAGTCGGCCAGGTCGAGCTGCATGATGGCCTCCTCCACCGTCATGGCCTCCGCCATAATCTCGTGGGAGGTGACAATCTTGGGACCCTGGCTCCACTCCTCGGCCTCGGCCTCCTGCGCGCTCAACTCGCGGTCCTTGGCTGATTCATCCTCGGCAACGTCGAGGATGTCGTTGCGGACGCGAAAGGCCGCGAACTTCTCGGCCTCCTTGAGCTTCGTCGCCATCATGCGGCCTTTGTAGCGCTTCAGCTGCTTCTCAATCTTCTCGATGGCGTCGTCGATGGACTTGTACATGTCCTCAGATTTGACGCGCCCGCGGAGGACATACTGTCCCGCATGGATAGTGATGTCGGCGTTGTGCAGGTAGCGCTCAAGGGAAAGCACGGCCTGCGCCTCGATGGCGCGGTCGAAATACTTCTCGAGATGACTCACGCGATCCTCGATGTGGCGCTTGAGAGCTTCGGTCGAATCCAATCCGCGGAATGTGATGTTCACCTGCATGCGAGTTCTCCAATGAAGTGAGGTTTGTGTTTGGGAGACACCGGAGCGTTCGCTTCCTCCCGTTCCGGCGCGGCGCATTTTGCCCTCTTGCCCGGCAGACCGGCGCCTTTTTTTCCCGCTTTTTGCGCCCTTCCCCCTGCCCTCGGGCACACCCCTCCGCACCGTCATGTTCGCCCGAGGTTCAGACGAACTTTTTGCGCCCGGACGACGACGGAATCCCCAGCTGCTCCCGATATTTGGTGACAGTCCTGCGGGCGACCTCGATGCCCTCGGTGTGCAGCAGGGCCACAATCTGCTGGTCGCTGTAAGGCTTCTTCGGGTTCTCCGACTTGATGAGCCGCTGGATGTGGCTGCGGACCGCCGTGTTGGCAATCTCTTCACCGCCCGATTTGGGAATGGCCGCGTTGAAGAAGAACTTCAGCTCGTAAACGCCCTGGGGCGTATCGACGTATTTGGCCGTGGTGACGCGGGAAATCGTGGACTCGTGCATGCCGATGTCCTCGGCCACGTCTTTCAGCGTCAGAGGTTTCAGCGCCGCCACGCCATGGTCCAGAAAGCCCCGCTGATATTTGATGATGGACTCGGTGACTTTCTCGATGGTGCGCTGCCGCTGCTGGAGCGCCTTGACGAACCACGCCGCCCCGGAAATCCGCTCCTTGACGAAGTCGCGGACATCCCCGGGGCCGGATTTCTCCTTGAGTGCCTGCCGGTAAAAAGCGCTGACGCGCAGCCTGTCCCGGCAGTCGCTGTTCAGCTCCACGACGTAATCGCTGCCCATCTTGCGAATCCAGACGTCGGGGATGACGGCCCGGGAATCCTCACCGCTGTATTTGCGGCCGGGCTTGGTCTCAAAGCGGGACAGCTCCCGAATGGCAAAGTCCAGCTCCTTCAGCGTGACGCCCAGCTTCTTGGCGACAGCGGGCAGCCGGTGCTTTCCCACCTCTTCCAGATGGTCCCGGATGAGGTCGCCCACGAGGCAGTCGGCGATGCCCTCGGTCTCCGCCTGCACCAGAAGGCATTCCCGAACATCGCGCGCCGCCGCGCCCACCGGGTCGAGCCGCTGAATTTTCTTCAGAAGCCGCTCGGCTGCGGTGAGCGTCAGCCCGGATTCCGCGGCCACGTGAATGATGGGGTCGCCGCACAGATCGTCGAACACCAGATAGCCGTCGTCATCCAGATTGCCCGCAATCATCTCCGCGGCGATTTCCTCCTGCCGGGTCAGGCGCATGAGGCCAATCTGCTTCATCAGGTGCTCGAACAGCGTCTCACTGCGGGTCAGCCGCGCGTCGAAAGCCAGCTCGTCCTCGTCCCTGGCCTCACGGTTGGACGGCGTGGCCTGCATGGTCTGGGAATTTTCAAAGTACTTTTCCCAGTCGATGTCCGCCGACTTGTCGGAAGTTCCCACCTCCGGCGTTTCCGTCGGCTCGGGCGGGGGCGGCGGCTCCCGCGCGTCCGCCGTCTGTGAAGCCCTGCCGGGCTCCATTTCCTCCACGGCGCCGTCGCCCGTCTCCTCCCGCTCCTCCAGGGCAGGATTTTTCTCCAGCTCCTCCTGAATCAGCTCCTCCAGCTCGGCCTGAGACATCTGCAGCATTTTGATGGCCTGCTGCATCTGCGGCGTCATCACCAGCGACTGGGCGAGTTTCAGGTTTTGCTTCAGTTCAAATCCCATCCCGCTTCTCCTCGGCACACGGGGCACGCGAACACGCGCCTTATCGCATCTGCCCGACCTGCGGCGGAACAACCGGCGGTTTCAGTCGTCCAGCCTGAACCTCTCTCCCAGATAAATCTCCCTGGCCTTCTTGCTCTGGACGATTTCCTCCGGCGTCCCCGATTCCAGAATGGCTCCGTGGGCCACGATATAGGCCCTGTCACAGATGCCCAGTGTGTCGCGGACGTTGTGGTCGGTGATGAGGACGCCGATGCCCCGGTCCTTGAGCCCTGCAATCTGCTTCTGAATTTCACCCACGGCGATGGGATCGACGCCCGCGAACGGCTCGTCAAAAAGGATGAAGGCCGGCTCGCGGACCAGAAGACGGGCAATCTCAGCCCGACGGCGCTCACCGCCCGACAGCATCTCGCCCAGGCTCTCGGCCACGTGGTTCAGCCGAAATTCATCAATGAGCGCGTCTGCGCGCCGAAAGCGCTCCGCCTTGGGCAGGTCCATCATTTCCAGAACGGCCAGCAGATTGTCCCGCACGGTCAGCTTCCGAAAGATGGACGCCTCCTGCGGCAGATAGCCCAGCCCCCGACGGGCGCGCTCGTGCATGGGAAGCGACGTGATGTCCATGTCGTCCAGCCGGATGCGCCCTTTGTCCGCCGTCAGAACGCCCACCACCATGTTGAAGCTGGTGCTCTTGCCCGCGCCGTTGGGTCCCAGAAGCCCCACCACCTCGCCCCGCGTCACCTCGAAGGAAACGCCGTGGACGACCTTGCGGACGCGCTTGTTCCAAAACTGCCACGCGGGCGCGATGCGGAAGCTCTTCTCCAGATTTTCGGCGAACAGCTTCCTGGGCGTCAGCGTCCCGGGAACGCCATCAGCGGCAGCGGGCGCCGGACTGGCCGCGGGCGCAGAGCTTTTTTCAGCCGCCGCCTCATCCGAACCGTTCACAGCTCGCCCCTCTCGGCAGCCTCGGTCTCAAAAACCATGCGGGGCTTCTCCACAACCACACGGTCCTCGGCGACGTAGAACATCACCTTGTCGCCCTTGATGCGGTTCCGGCCCTCGCGCGCCTCGGGATTCCCCGTCACGGTGACGACCGACTTGGCGTTGTCGAAGTGGGCCCTCTCGCCCCAGGCCTCCCGGTCCACGGGCTTCTGACCGCCCTTGTGCTGGACCATGTGGACGTTCCCCTCGCAGAGAATCTCCCGAATCTTGTGCTTCTCGCCGAAGGTGGCCGTCAGCCTGTCGCACTGGATTTTCACGTCGTCGCGCTCGGCAACCACATGACCCACCCAGACGGCACGCTCCGCGTTGGGCATAATTTCAAAGCGGTCGGAAGTGATGTTGACCGGCCGCATCTGCGCCGCCGAAGTCTTCTTTCCGTCGCGGGATGCCTTCTCGCCTGCCTTGGCTGAGGCGGAAGCCGGGGGCTGCTTTCCGGAGGACGCGGCAGGTGCCGGCGCGGCGGGCTGAGCCAGAAAAACAAGGGCCGCGGCACAGGCGGCGCAGGAAGAAAAAAGCATCTGTGACCTTTCCTGAATGTCTTGGGAGGAAACCGGCTGCTGCTGACGCATCTGAAACTTCGCGTTCGGCGGCCGGCTGCACTGAAGCACTCACCGGCGCTTCGGCGGCGCGTCTGTTTCCGAATTCCCAGCGGGAGGAGTTCCCTCCGGAAAAACGGTGCTCTCGATGGGGCCCTGAAAGTGAAGAACCCTGTCGCCTTTCAGGGGAAGAAGGAAACCGGAGCGGGCCACAGCCGTCAGGCCCTTGCCGGTCACATCGACGGGCGACTCGCTGAAAATCCTCTGCCCGCCCGCATCGTAGCTGGCCTTGTCGGTGACGGCTCTGGTGCCGTTGATGTCATTCATCTGAACGCCGCCCGAAGCGTCCGCCCAGCGCAGGAGCATGTTCCCCTGAACTTCCGCCGCCGTCGCCTCAATGGCGTCCTGTTCCCCGCCGTTTCCGTGAAACAGGGCGAACAGCCTGTCCGCCGTCATCGCCCCGTTCGACGTCCGATACGTGACCTCGCGGGCATTGCCGCTGACCTTCAAATCGCTCCCCTCGTAATAGCGGTAAGTCACGCCGGACAGAATCAGCTCGGGAGGTGCCTCACCCGTGACATTGGGCGCGCCGGGGTCTTCGGCACAGGACGCCGCCAGGAGGGGCATGAACGCGGCGAATATCTTGTAACTTCTTGATTTCATTGAATTTTTGAAGCGGACAGACGTCCTTTCGACGGCAGAGGGCGGGCGATTTTGCGGAATGCACCTCTTCGGTCAAGGAATGGAGTCCGGACGCCGAACGGCCAGCTTCCGAAGCCCTCGTCACAGGACCCGCAGGAAGAAGCATTTCAGGTAGCGAGTCTCGCGCATGCCCAGCAGGACGGGATGGTCGCGGCCGGCCCCGTGCTTTTCCACAATCTGAACGGAACGCTTTGCGTCGGCAGCGGCGGCCCGCAGCATTTCCTCAAAGGCAAATTCGTCCACGTGGAAGGAGCAGCTGGCGCTGACGAGGATGCCGCCGGGACGAATCAGCTGCATGGCCCGCAGGTTGATTTCCTTGTAGCCGCGCAGAGCGCTGTCGATGGATGCCTTGTTCTTGGCGAAGGAGGGCGGGTCCAGAACGATGGTGTCGTAGCGCCGGGCCGACAGCGTCTGAGCCTTGAGAAAATCGAAGACGTTGGCTGTCTCCACCGTGACGTTGGACAGGCCATTTCTCTCGGCACCCTGCTGAATCAGCCTGGACGCGGCCTCGCTGATTTCCACGGCCGTCACATGCCCGCACCCGTGCCTGGCCAGCTGGAGCGCGAAGCCGCCCGTATAGGAGAAGCAGTCGAGCCCTTCGCCAAAGGCATAGCGCGCCGCCAGCAGGTGATTTTCGCGCTGGTCCAAGAAGCCGCCCGTCTTCTGGCCGTCCATGGGGTCGATGCGCAGGCGAATGTCCCCTTCCATGTATTCCACCTCGCCCGGCTCGCGCCCGAACAGCACGCCCTTCACCGGCATCAGCCCTTCGAGCTGACGCACCTTGGCGTCGCTGCGCTCCACGATGGACTCGGCCTCGGGAAAGAGCTCCCGCAGAATTGAAACCAGCATGTCCCGCAGCGCTTCGGCGCCCTGAGTCAGAAGCTGAACCACCAGAACACTGCCGTAGCGGTCGATCACGATGCCGGACAGCAGATCGGCGTCGCCGTGGACGAGCCGATAGACCGGATTCCCCGGAAAGAGCTTCTCGCGCAGCGCTTTTGCGGCCCTCAGCCTCTCCAGAAAAAACTGCCGGCCGCACAGAACGTCGTCCGCCGTCAGCATCCGCAGGGCAATCTGACTTCTCGTGGACCAGAAGGCGCGCCCCCGGAACCAGCCCCGCTGATCAGTGACGCGCACGATGGCACCTTCGGGAGCGGCGTCCGGGGCACTCTTCACGTCAGAGCGATAAATCCAGCTCAGCCCCTGATCGAGCCGCTCCGAGCCGCGGCGGGAGATGACGATGGTGGATTCGGACATTGGGAGACCTCTGAATTTTCTTTGGCGCCGCCGGTGAGAGGAACGGCGGGAAAGATGAAGACCTGCGGCGAAAAAAAGCCCTCTCCCCGAGCAGCAGGGAAAGGGCTTCGGAAAGGCATCGTTGGCGCCTTCCAAAACAGCGGTCAGTAGCTGCCGCTCAGCGTGAGAACGAAGGTTCTTCCATAGGTAGGAATCGTCTTGGTCAGCGTGCTGCCGCCCGTGGGCATGCCATTTTTGGAATCGAGCAGATTTTTCACTCCGGCAAACCAGCGGAAGTACCCGCTGGGAAGTTCGCCGCTCAGCCCGACGTTGAGCCAGAACGTCTCGCCGTATCTCCGGTCGCTGCCGTCCACTGTGGCGCGGCCGCTGTTGTAGATGCCCTCGGCGGAGGCCAGCAGGTAGGGGGCCACGAGGGGGACCATTCCCTTCACGGAAAATGCGTGCGACGGCGAGTTGGCCTTGATTCGGTCGCCCTCTGCATCGTCCCCGGCCAGAGAGATGTGGGAATACCAGTAGGCGGCAGACAGCATGGTCAGGCGGGCCGGCTGCCATCGGATCTCCACCTCGCCGCCCATCGTCCGGACGCCGTAGCTTTTGTCGTCGGGCCGGTAGTTCTCATACATGGTGAGGCCCTCGGCGTTTTCCGAGGCGTAAATCAGGTTGTCGATCCAGCTCATGTGACCGGCCACAACCACCTTCAAATCGTCGGTGATGGTCTGGCTGTGCTCCAGCTCGAGACTCCAGATGCGCTCGGGCTCCAGTCCATCGGCATTGGCCACGGCGCTGTTGCCGGCATCCTCGTAATAGAGCTCGTAGGGAGAGGGCGCACGGAAGGAACTGCCGCCCATGAGCTTGGTGATGCCGCCGGGCGTGGACCGGACCAGAACTGCCAGACGCGGGTTCACCGGATAGTCGTTGTCCATTTTGACGTCGGTGGTCGTGCCCGTGGCCGGAGTCGCGCTGTGCAGATAGGCGTCGAAGCGGGCGCTGGCATTCACCAGAACGCGGCTGCCGAAGTGAATTTCGTCGGACAGATAGGCTGAAACGATGTTGAGCCTGGCATTGATGTCCAGGTCTTCCCCGTCCTGCACCTCCACCTTCTGCTGGACCCGCGCCCGATACTGATATTCGAGGCCCGCCGTGATGTTCTGCCAGGCCACACGAGGAGACCGATAGAAGAACTCGAAGCCCAGCCAGTCGGCGTTGCTCTTCTCGTCCACTTCCTCCGTTCCGGTCCGCGCCTCAGCATCTTCGAAGTAGTTGTAGTGAGCCTGATAACGGGTGGCGTCGTAATAGAGGCGGCCCATGACGGAGCCCCAGTCGGCGCTTTTGTCGTAGCGGGCTTCCACAAAGGCCCTCAGGTCGCGGGTGTAGCTGGCGTCGAATTCGGGAACGGTGCCGTAAACGCCCGTGGGGAGCTCCTTCTTGCGGCTGTTGATGTAGCCCTTGAGCGTCAGATCGCCGATGCGGGCGCGGGCCGAGCCGTTGTAGCTGCGCTCGCCGTCCCGGTCTTTGATGAGGTGGCTGTTCCCATCGGAGGCATCCTCCGCGGAGATGCTGATGAGGTCCTCGCCGCTCGAATTGTAGGCACCGCCGCTGGCCACAAATTCAAACGACTCGCCCTTGTGGCCGCCGGCAACCCTTCCCTTCAAAGTATTCAGATTGCCCGCGCTGCCGGTGACTTCCACGTGCTTGTTCCCAAGGCTTTTGCGGGTGACCACGTTGATGAGGCCCAGGAAGGCGGCGGAGCCAAACAGCGAGGAAACCGGGCCGCGGACGATTTCGATGCGCTCCACCTCATTCAGGTCGATGTCGAAATCGCGGCCCACGTAGGCCTGCGCGGCAAACACGTCGTTCATGGTGTGGCCGTCCAGAAGAATCTGGATGCGTGTGTTGTAGTCGCCGGGAGGCGAAAACCCGCGGACGCCGACGTTTTCGTAGCTGCGGTCATTGGTGAAGAAGAAGCCGCGGATGCCGCGAATCGCTTCCGGCAGCGACGAATAGCCAAACGCACGAATCTCACTGCGGGTGATGACCGTGACCGAAGCGGGCGCGTCCTCCGCGCTGGTCTCGCTCTTGGATGCCGCGGACGTTTTGGCCCCGGCGTAGTGCAGATCGGCCTGGACCCAGACGTTGGCGTTTTCATCGACGGAAATTTCCTGAACGAAATCCCGCATGTCCTCCATGAGCACTTCGACGCGGTGAACGCCCACAGGCTGGGTGAGGACCAGAGGCGTGAACCCAACCTCCTTGCCGTCAATTTTCACCAGCGCGCCCTCGTGATTGGAGGTCACGCGGACGGTCCCTGTGGCGGGCGGAACAGGCTGCAGCTCCACCGACACATCAGACGTTGTGTCCGCGGCAAGCTCCACGGGCACCTGCGCGGGAAAATAGCCGGCGGACTGGACGTGAATGAGCTGCGTCCCGGGGGCCAGGTCGAGCTCGCAGGGAAGAGTGCATGCCGCGTCGCCGTCAGTCCTGTTCACGCGAACCTCGGCCCCTTCCGGCGCCCCCTTCACCGAGACTTTGCCCGTGATGAACTTCAGCGTCATGGGCCCCGTCTCCTTCGTGGAGCCCTGCACCAGCTGCACTTCCTTCTCGGCGTCCTCGTAGCCGTCGAGCGAGAGAATCACTTTGGCCGTCCCCGGCTTGAGTGCCAGCGTCCTCGGCGTCACGCCGTGAGAGCCCAAATCCTTGCGGCCGATAAAGATGTTCGCCCCCTGAGGCTCGGACTCGATGCGCACCAGCGCCACCCGCTCCGTCAGCCGCTGAATGCCCTCAGTGGCGATGCGGATGCCCGGCGCACCCTCCGGCGCGCCTTCGAGATACTCGGCGTAATAGCGGTAGGCCTCGTCGCCCTGTCCCAGCTGCTCGTAGCAGCGGGCGATGTTGAGGATGACGTTGTTGTTCCGCACCAGCCGGTTGGAGAGAAAAAACTCGGCCAGCGCCTCCTCGAAATGCCGCGCCTTGTAAGCGGCGATGCCGCGGCTGAACCGCAAATCCGCCTCGTCAGCGGTGTTGTCGGCCCACGCGGCAGAAGTCAGAACAGGTGCATTCAGCGACAGCAGCGCGCAGACAGCGGCGGCGGGAAAAAATCTGCGGACGGACATGAAAAAGCCTCCGGAAAAATAACGAATGAAAAAAAGAACGCCGGCTCTCGGGAAAAATCCTCTCTGGAGCCGGCGGCATCAGCGGGCGAAGGCGCGTTCTGTCCGCTCATCTGTCCATGGCGATGTCGTCCAGGTCACCCGCCTGCGGCGCCTTATTCTGATTTTGCTTCGGCGGAGTTCTGGGCTGACGCTTTTTGACGGGAGCAGCGGGCGGCGGCTCCGGTGTCGGCGGCAATGGCACCAAATCCAGCGCCATCGTCCCGCTTTCCTTCTGTGAAACCTCCGTCGTCAGCGTCCGATAGCCCGCCAGCTCCAGCTGAATCTCCAGCAGGGCATCGCTGGGGCGGCGCTCCAGCTCCAGAGGCGTTTTTCCCAGAAAAGCACCCCGGGAATAGGCCATGGCGCCGGAGGGCGTACTCTCAATGCGCAGGACGATGTTCTTCGGCGCGGCGGGAGGCGTCTCCACGGGTCCGGCGCCCTTGTCCGGTGTCTGAGCGGCCGCGGGGTCCGGCTCCAGAGTCAAATCCAGATTCTGAATGCCGGCGCCGCCGACCGTCTTGACCACGGGCAGAAAACCTTCCCGGCGAATCTCGACTTTGACTCTGTCCTTGCGGGGCAGCGGGTAGCCCTGAAGCGGCGTCCTCTCGTCAATTTTCTCCCCGTCAATGAAAACGTCGGCCCCGGCAGGCGTGGTGAGAAGGTTCAGCGTCCCGCCCGCTATCCCGACGGCAGCAGGCACCTGCGCAGGCGAGGAAGATCTCGTCAGAAACGCGCCGCCCACACCCGCCATCACAACGGCCAGAACAACAATCGCGGCGATGAGTCCCTTATTGCTCCGGCTCTCCGGCACAATGACGGCGCTGACGACATCGGCATCGGAATCAGTCGCAAGACCGGCCGCGGCGGCCTGCTGCGGAACGGCGACTTTGACGGACCCGCCCTTGACCGAAATCCGGCTGCGGGTGGTGACGTTGGGAAACGAATTGGACGTGCCGGAGTGCTCATGGCCCATGCCGGGACGCCGAAACAGCTGGGAGGGCGTGCCGTCGCTGTCATCGTAGGGCTTCCCCCGCGCCCGCTCCTCAGCGAGCCGTTCGGCGTAGAGCTCCTTCATAAACGCCGCCAGATGCGCCGCGGTGCCGGGCTGACGCTTCTCCAGCATCCACTCCTCAAGCGCCATGCGGAAAGCCTGGGCATCCTCGTAGCGGTCATCCCTGTCTTTGGCCAAAGCCTTGAGCAGGATGCCCTCCAGCATCGGGTCAATGCTTGGCTCAACCTCGGACGGCGGCGGAATTTCGCATTCAGAGACGGCCTGAATCGTCTGAACTTCGTTCTCGCGCTTAAACAGCCTGCGGGCCGTCAGCATCTCAAAGAGAACGACTCCCAGAGCGAAAATGTCGGACCTGTGGTCGATGTCCCCGCCGCTGATCTGCTCCGGGCTCATGTAGGCGAACTTGCCTTTAATGGTGCCCGCCGACGTGTGGGACACGCGTCCCGCCGCCTTGGCGACGCCGAAATCAATCAGTTTCACGCCGCCGTCGAAGGTGACGAGGATGTTTTGAGGGGAAACGTCCCGGTGAATCAGGTGCAGCGGCTCGTTGTCTATCCCCACTGCCTTGTGGGCGTAATCGAGGCCTGCGGCAGCATCGGCGGCGATACGGACGGCCAGAGCTGCGGGGATGCTCCGATTCTGATGCCGGGCCTGCTTCCACAGCCGCACCACGTCGTCGCCGCGGATGTATTCCATGGCGATGTAGTAGGAGCCGTCCACCTCACCCATGTCGTAGATCTGGCCAATGTTGGGGTGATCCAGCCGTGCGGCAATGCGGGCTTCGTCCAGGAACATCTCTGTGAATTCCCGGTCCTCAGCCAGGTTCGGAAGCAGCACCTTGACGACCAGGAGCTTCTCGAAGCCTTCCAGTCCTGCCTGCCGGGCCAGGTAAACTTCACCCATTCCTCCCGCTGCGATGCGTTTGAGCAGTTCATATCGTCCAAAGGGCGTTCCCATTCGTGTTCTTCCTGTCTCACCTTCCCTGCCCGAGGCGGGAAAACGCTTTCTGGAGCGAGGTGAATTGTTTCAAACCATCAGCAAAGCCTCGGCGGGGGGCTTTAGGGCGCCCTTATCCGACAACGCAACAAAACGGGCATTTGGGAATTTCGCATACATCAACGACTGACGCGTTCCATCCCCGGAGAAACATCCCCGCCCGGCGGCCGGCCATCCCGCAGGACGCTCCAAAAAAACAGGGGGGAAATTTCACCAATGGGCCCAAATGGAACGACGAACGTCACGGAGGACAACAACATCATGGAAGACACGAATGCTTCCCGGCGCACGGTGCCGGCGGAGGTGCTCGCCCGCTACACCAGATGGGAAAAGGCCGATTCGCGCCCTCTGGGAAACGGGCTCATCAATCAGACTTTCCTCGCGGAAGCTCCCGGCGGCGCGAAGGCCGTCTTTCAGCGCCTGCACCACATTTTTGCTCCCACTGTGAATCAGGACATCGAGGCGGTGACGGCTCATCTGGCGTCCAAAGGCATGCCCACGCCGCGCCTCATTCGGACTTCCGACGGGATGCTGTCGGCGGCTGATGAACAGGGAAACTGCTGGCGGGCGCTCACTTTTGTGGAGGGCGAGTGCCTCGACCGGCTCCGGACCCCTGAGCAGGCCCGGGAGGCCGGTGCGCTGACTGCCCGCTTTCACGCCGCTCTCGCCGATTTTCAGCAGCCTTTTGTCCACGTCCGCCCCGGGGTTCACGACCTTCACCGGCATCTGACCGTTCTCTCGGACGCGCTGAGGAACCATGCCGGGCACAGGCTCTTTGAATCGGCAGCTCCTCTGGCCGACGAACTTCTGACGGAAGCGCAGCGCCTGCCGGACTTTGGCGTTCTTCCCGACCGCACCATTCACGGGGACCTGAAAATCTCCAATCTGCTCTTCGTGAACGGAAAGGGGCACTGCCTCATCGACCTGGACACGCTGGCCCGTCAGAAATGGGTGTTCGAGATGGGCGATGCCCTGCGTTCGTGGTGCAACCGCGCAGGCGAAGACGTGGAACAGGCGCGCATCGACACGGAGCTCTTTCAGGCCGCAGCGGATGGCTATTTCGGCGCACTCCGCGGGACCGGATTTCCGGCGCGGGAAGAGGCCGAATCCTGGACGGAGGGGCTGGCTTACATCTGTCTGGAACTTACCTGCCGCTTCCTCGCCGACTCTCTGAACGAGACCTATTTCGGCTTTGACGCAGCCCGCTTTCCCGCCCGGGGAGAACACAATCTGCTGCGCGCCCGGGGCCAGTGGTCGCTGTACCGCGATGTCCGCCGCCGCCAGGCTGAGCTGGAAGCCTTTGTCAGGGGGGCTTTCAGGGGTTCTTTCGGCCCCGCAGCCTGACGCGGTGTTCCCGCAAGAAAAAATTCATTCGCCTTCGGAGGGCTGGCCTAAGCTCCGCCGCCTTTTTTCCGCGCCGGCGATTCCCGCAGGACGCATTCACCCAAGACAGAGGCAAAACATGGCCAAGAACTTCATTCTGGACACCAACGTTCTGCTGCACGACCCCCAGTCGATTTTCGCCTTCGGGGACAACAACGTCATCGTTCCCATCTACGTCATCGAGGAAATCGACACCTTTAAGAAGGATCTGAACGAGCTGGGCCGCAACGCCCGCCAGGTTTCGCGCTATCTCGATGAATTCCGGGGGAGCCAGGGCAACCTGTGCGACGGCGTGAAGCTCCGGAACGGCGGCACGCTGCGGGTGGCGTTCACCAAGCGGTCCATCGACCCCGACATGCTCAGCGTCCACAGCATGGACAACAAGATCATGGCCGTGGCGCTGGAGGCCCGGGACAACCATCCCGATCAGCCGGCCATCTTTGTGACCAAGGACGCCAACCTGCGCATTCGCGCCGATGCCCTCGGACTGACCAGCGTCGATTTCGTCAACGACGAGAAGGTGGCCGTGGACGACATGTACACGGGCTACGCGGAGATGACCGTCTCGGGGGACCTCATCAACGACCTCTACAAGAACGGCGAAATCCACCTGGAGCTGGATCACCACGGGCCCAACCAGTACCTGATTCTGAAAAACGAGATGAATCCGTCCCAGACGGCGCTGGCCAAATTCGCTCCGGCCAAGGGGCCCGACGCGGTGGTTCCCTCGATGAAGCTCAAGGACGGCGTGTGGGGCATTCGGCCGCGCAACATGGAGCAGAGCTTCGCTCTCGACCTCCTGCTGAATGACGACATCAAACTCGTCACGCTCGTGGGCAAGGCGGGAACGGGCAAGACGCTGCTGGCGATTGCCGCCGGGCTCCAGCGCACGATGGACGCGCAGGTTTTCAACAAGCTCCTCGTCTCGCGGCCCATCTTCCCGCTGGGCAAGGACATCGGCTTCCTCCCCGGCGACGTGGAGCAGAAGCTGAATCCGTGGATGCAGCCCATTTTCGACAACGTGGAATTCCTGATGAACCTGTCGCGCTCCGACAAAAAGCGCGGGCGCGGCTACCACGAGCTCATCGACCTGGGCGTCCTGGCCATCGAGCCTCTGACCTACATCCGCGGGCGCTCGATTCCGAACCAGTACATCATTGTTGACGAGGCCCAGAACCTGACGCCGCACGAGGTGAAAACCATCATCACGCGCGCGGGCGACAACACGAAGATTGTCCTCACAGGCGACCCATACCAGATCGACAATCCCTACCTGGACACCATGAACAACGGCCTGATTCACGTGCTGAACCGGTTCAGGAACGAGAAGATTGCCGGCCACGTGACGCTGACCAAGGGCGAGCGAAGCGCTCTGGCCGAATGCGCGTCCAACGTTCTGTGAGACGCCCGCAAGGCCCCATCGAACATCGAAGAAGCGGCAAGGCCCTCCTTCCGGAAACGGGAGGAGGGTTTTTGTTTTCAGAGGGCCGATTCCCGAGTGCCGGGGCGCCAATAAGCCGTTGTTTTTTGCCCTGCTTTACATATCAGCGCCCGCCTTCGCGGACGGCGCGGCCGGAGAGCGGGAAACGAATGAAATTCCAAATGCACATGAGGAAATGGCAGTGGGCCGTCCTGGCCGGCATCGTGGCCGTCATCAACGTGCCCTTTCTGGTCCGCGCGATGCGCCCCGTGCAGGACGTGACGGTCCAGCTCCCCTTTGAGGACGACTTCAGCAGGACCGAAATTGGCCGAAACTACTTCACCGGCGGCGGCTTCTGGCGAATCGTCAACGGCCGCCTCCAGTCGCCCGGCGTCAAAAACAATCCTCTGTGGCTCAACGCGGTTCTGCCCGACGACGTGGCCATCGAATTTGACGCCTCCAGCAGCTCCACCGAGGGCGACATCAAGTGCGAAATCTTCGGCAACGGCTGGGATCACGCCTCCGGCTACGTCCTGGTGCTGGGCGGCTGGTCCAACAAAATTTCCATCATTGCCCGCAAGGACGAGCACGGCCGTGACCGCAAGGAAAACCGGAATTTCAGGCTGGAAAAGGGGCGCGCCTACCACTTCCGCATCGAGCGCAGAAAAGGCGTCATCGACTGGTTTGTGGACGGCCAGAAAATTCTCTCCTTCGACGACAAAAAGCCGCTGGGCGGAAAGGGCAACGACCGCTTCGGCTTTTCGAGCTGGGACACAGAGCTCTTCTTCGACAACCTGAAAATCACCGCGCTGTGATGATGAGCTTCATGGGCGGAAAAGATCTTTCGGGGACGCCGGCGAGAACAAAGCGCGGGAGGGCTCTGTGAACAGGCTGCCTATTCCTCCCGAGCGCATCGCCCGGACCATCGCCGCCGAGCCCGCAGAGCATCACTATCTCCGGGACGTTCTCAGGCTGAGCGACGGCGATGCGCTTGAGGTCTTTGACGGCCTGGGCGGGCGCTTTCCCGCGGAAATTCAGAGCGACGACGGCGGGCGGACCATTCTGAAACTGGGCGAGCGTCTGCCCGATGAGGATGCCGGCGCTGTCATTTCCATCGCACCCGCCCTCATCAAAAACGACCGGCTGGACTGGGCTGTGGAAAAGGCCACGGAGCTGGGCGCCTCCCGCATCGTTCCCTGGAATGGAGCCAACGGCGTCATTCGCCTCGATGAAGAGCGCGGGCGAAAGCGTCAGGAGCGCTGGCAGAAAATTGCCGCCTCGGCAGCGCGCCAGTGCGGCAGGGCGGTCATTCCCCGTGTGACCGAACCGCTGGAGCTGCGCCGTGTTCTCGAAGAGGCCGCCGCCTTCGGGGAACAGGCCGTCATCCTCTATGAGAGGGAACTTTCCGCGCGCTTTTCCGAGGTCGTCCGCGCGCTGCCGCATGACAGGCCGCTCCTCGTCATCACCGGTCCGGAGGGCGGCTTCCGAGAGGATGAAATTGCACTGGCCCGCACTCTGGGCGCCGTGACCGCCTCCATTGGAAGGCGAATTCTCCGCGCTGAAACGGCGCCGCTGGCCGCCATCGCAGCGTTTCGGGCGCTGCGGGACGAATACTGAATCGGCGGAACGAACCGCTTCATCCGGCACGCCGCTCCCGGGAGAGAGGCGCGCTTGCAACGCCCCAGTCTTCGGTCTAGGGCGCGCGCCGCCGTTTCCTCAGGGAGGCGGCCCCCTTCCTTTCACTCGTTCGAGCGCGCCGATGGACGGCCTGCGCCGAAGAGTCCGGACCTCATGGCCACTTCCCCTTCTTCCTCGTGTGCGCAGTCGGCGCCTGTCCTGCCAGATGGCCTTCTGGATGCCTTTTCCCGACAGCGCGTGCTGGTCGTCGGCGACATCGTTGCGGACGAATATCTCTACGGTGAAACCGACCGAATCTCTCGGGAAGCGCCTGTCCTCATCGTCCGCTACGAATCTTCCGTGGTGAAGCTGGGCGGTGCCGGAAACGCGGCGGCCAATCTGCGGGCACTGGGTGCTGACGTGACCATGCTCGGCATCGTCGGCAAAGACGCCATGGGCAGCGCCGTTCGGACCGAGGCGGAGCGCCAGGGCATTCGGCTGGTGACGCCTCTGGCAGAGGGGCTGACCACCGAGACCAAAACCCGCGTTCTGGCCGGCGGGCGCAATACCCGGCGTCAGCAGATGCTGCGGATTGACCGGGGGCAGAAGAAGCTCCTGCCCGAGGCTGAGGATGCGCTGGCCGAACTGCTTCGCCGCGAGGCTCAGAGCTGCGGCGCCATTCTGGTGTCGGATTACGGCGCGGGCGTCCTCTGCCCAAAGGTCATCGCTGAGGTTCTGGCGCTGGCCGCAGAGGGCAAGCTGGTCTGCGTGGATTCCCGCTACAACCTCGCGGCTTTCACCGGCGCCACGCTGCTCAAGCCCAATGAAGCCGAGTTCGAAGCTCTGGCCGGGGTTCACGCGCCGGATGACGCGCGGCTGGCTCAGGTGATTGCTGAGACGCGGGCGCGGATGCGGGCGAAGGCGCTCCTCGTGACGCGCGGTTCCAGCGGCATGGTGCTGTCCACAGAGGACGGCATTCTGACCATTCCCGCCTACGGCACACATGAGACTGTCGATGTGACCGGTGCGGGGGACACTGTTGCCGCGTCTCTCGCGCTGGCGCTGGCCGCGGGTGCGTCCTTCGCCCAGGCCGCCTGCCTCGCCAACATCTCCGGCGCACTGAAAGTCAGAAAGGCGGGCACCGTGACTGTGTCCAGGCGTGAGCTCGCCGATGAAATGGAGTGCCCGTCATGAGCGCCGCCAAAGTGATGTCCCGAGAAGACGCCGCCGCATTCATCAGGGCCGCCCAGACCCGCGGCCAGACCGTGGCCCTGGCCAGCGGCGTCTTCGATCTGCTTCACGTGGGGCACGTGCGCTACCTCCAGAGCGCCCGGCAGTTCGCCGACCTTCTGGTGGTTTCCCTCAACTCGGACGCGTCCACCCGCGCCATCAAGGGGCCTGAGCGGCCGGTGATTCCTGAATCGGAGCGCGCGGAGATGGTGGCCGCTCTGGAATGCGTGAGCGCGGTGCTGATTTTCGATGAGACCGACGTTCGGACGACGCTGAGGGCACTGAAGCCGGACTTCTTTGTGAAGGGGACGGACTACACGCCTGAGAGTGTTCCTGAGCGCGATGTCGTCTCCGAATACGGCGGCCGCGTGGTCATCGCCGGAGACCCCAAGAATCATTCGTCCACGCAGGTCATCGAGCACATGCGCAGGGCCGGCCTGTGATGCGCGCCGCGTCTGACATGGACATGAGAAACAGGACATTCCGGGAGCGGATGGAGGCTTCATGGCAAAGCTGGCTGTCACCATCATCACGCTGAACGAGGCGCAGAATCTGCCCGACTGCATCCGCTCCGTCTCCTTCGCCGACGACGTTCTGGTGGTCGATTCCGGGAGCACGGATCAGACGGTGGCCATCGCCCGGGAGCTGGGCGCGCGCGTCATCGAAAATCCCTGGCCCGGCTTCGCTGCTCAGCGGGAATTCGCGATGGAGCACGCCCGCGGCGACTGGTGCCTGATGCTGGATGCCGACGAGCGCGTCTCGCCCGAGCTTCAAAGTGCCCTCGCGCTGGCGGTGATGAACGGCGCCGAGAGCGACGGCGTGAACGGCTACATGATTCCTTTTGAGACGCGCCTGTTCGACCGGACGCTGAAACACGGGCGCGCCAAGTTTGAGCGGCATCTGCGGCTGCTGCGCAGGGGCTGCGCTCACTGGCGGCAGAACGGGGCCAAGGATGATGTGACCGTCAGCGGCAAAGTCTCCTCGCTCCGCGCGCCCATCGTTCACATGCCCTATCAGTCGCTGACCGACTGTCTGGACAACCTCAACATCAAGACCAGTCAGCAGGCGCTCGACCTCTATCAGCGGGGGATGCGGTTCAATGCCCGGTGCGCCCTGCGGCAGCCTTTCGATTTTTTCTATCGCTACGTTCTGATGCTGGGGTTCCTCGACGGCTGGGAGGGATTTCTTCACGCCGCCATGTCGTCGCTCTTCGATTTTGTTGCCAGGGCCAAGCTGTTCGACCTGGAGCGCATCGTCGCCGAGCAGAACGCCGTTCAGTCGGCCGAGTTCATTCCCCGCCTGGCGACGCCCGTGTCGCCTCTCGATCTGGAGGCCGTGGCTCAAAACCTGCCGCCCAACGCCCGGACCATCGAGATGCCCGTTCCGCCTGACGCGGTGCTGCATTCGGACGCCGGTGAAGCTGCCTCCCCGGAAGCCACTCAGGCCGCTGACATTGCCGGCGCAGAGACGCAGGGCGTGGACAGTCAGGACAGCGACAGCGGGAATCATCCGGCATGAAGGTTCTGATGCTCCTGTCGTATCCGGGACTGACCGGTCCCGCGGAGCTGGCGCTGAGCGACGGCGAAGGTCTCAGGAAGCGCGGACACAGCGTCCTCTTTGGCTGCGACACCCGGCGGGACCTGGGGGACATCGAAAAATCCCGCACCGCTGACGGCCGTCAGGACTTTGGTCAGAGCCGCAATGGCGACGACCCTCTGGCGCATCAGGATTTCGCCGCCGCCATCGACCGGGCAGGGTTCGAGCGAATGCGTGAGCTGACGCTGTGCAAGAGCCATCCGACCCTCGCCGAGATGGTGCGGGACATCGCCGCGCTTCGGAGGCGGATGGCGGACGCGGACGTGGTTCACACGCGCTTTTCCCACGAGCTTCTCCTCGCTGCCTCTGCCCGGAAGCTGCTGCCCAAAAGCCGCCGGCCCGCCCTGGTCCACAGCCTTGAAAAGCCGCTGAGCCGCCGGCCCCGGTTTCCTCTGACTCAGGCCGACGCGCTCATCGTCCCCAGCGCGCTGGCCAGAGAGGCGCTGCTGCGTCAGTCCGCGGGCCGCATCGCTCCCGAAAAAATTCACGTGCTGCCCGGGCGCGTCGAGCCGCAGGCGTTCACTCCCGAGGGCGCCAGTCTGAGGGATGAGCTGGGGCTCACCGGCAAAGGTCCCGTGTTCGGCATCGTCTCCCGCATCAAAATTGAGCGCCGTCACGCTCTGCTGCTGCGCGCCTTTGCCCGCGCCGCTGACAAACTGCCGGACGCGCGCCTCTGCGTGGTCGGACGCGGTGAATACCGGCCGCAGACCGAGGCGCTGACGCGGGAGCTGGGGATTGAAAACCGCGTCATCTTCGCCGGCTACCGGACCGGGCCCGAGCTGGCGCAGGCCTATCGGACGTTCGACGCGAAAATCTGGCTGGTGCAGGGCAATGACGGGACGAGCCGTGCGGTTCTCGAAGCGCTCGCCTGCGGCACGCCGGTCATCGCGGGAAGCGGCGGCGCGCAGGCAGAGGTCGTCCGCAATGGCGAGGACGGGCTGGTGGTCCCGCTGAATCCTCTCTGGCAGCCGGGCATGGACGACGGGGAAGACGAGATTGCAGCGCTCTCTCACGCGCTTCTGACGATGAGCGATGCCTCCCTGCGGCGTTCCATGGCTGAACACGCGCGTCAGCGCGCCCTCGATTTCAGTCCCGACCGCAGAACGGAGCGCCTGACGGACATCTATCAGGCAGCCCGGGCCGCCTCCGAAACAGCGCGGCCATCGACAACAGAAGACAGCAAAACATGAGTGCCAACGAACCTGTCCGCATCGAATTTGCCGACCCGGAAGCCATGCGCGCCCTCTGCGGCGGCCAGAGCGAAAACCTCAAAATCCTCGCCCGGAAGCTGTCCGTCTCGGTTGGCCAGCGGGGCAATGCCCTCATTCTCACCGGGCCCAAAGCGTCCACCGACTTTGCCTCCCGTGTCGTGAACGAGCTCTACCAGCTCATCGTCCGCGGCTATCGGCTCTATCCCGAGGACATCGATCAGGCGGTGAAGGCCCTGAAGAGCAATTCGGACGTCGATCTGGCCTCCATTTTTCTCGACGCCGTCTTCGTCTCGAACCGCAGGCGCAGCATCTCGCCCAAGGGCGTCGCCCAGAAGCGCTACGTGGAAGCCATCCGCAGGCACGACATTGTTTTCGGCATCGGGCCGGCGGGCACGGGCAAAACCTACCTGGCGATGGCAATGGCGGCCTCGGCGCTGGCCGAAAAGCGGGTGAAGCGGCTGATTCTCACGCGCCCCGCCGTGGAGGCCGGGGAAAAGCTGGGGTTTCTGCCCGGGGATCTGGCCGAAAAAATCAATCCCTACCTGCGGCCGCTTTACGACGCGCTCCACGACATGATGGACGCGGAGAAGGTGGCGGCCCTGATGGAAAAGGGCGTCATCGAGGTGGCGCCGCTGGCTTTTATGCGCGGCCGGACGCTGAACGACGCCTTCATCATTCTCGACGAGGCCCAGAACACCACGCCGGAGCAGATGAAGATGTTCCTGACGCGGCTTGGGTTTGGCTCCAAGGCCGTCGTCACCGGCGACATCACGCAGGTGGACCTGCCCGGCGGTCAGCTCTCGGGGCTGGTGGCCGTGCGCGAGATTCTCCGGGACGTGGACGGGCTCTGTTTCTGCCAGTTCAGTCAGGCCGACGTGATTCGGCATCCGCTGGTGCAGGAGATTGTCCACGCCTACGAGCTGTGGGACGCGGCGAAGAAGACGGCGTCACAGGCCGATGCGGAAGCGGCCGGGTCTGGGCCTGACGCTCACTCAGCCGCAGCGGCTCAGTAGTAGCCGGTCCAGTGCAGCGTCACGTTGCCCAGCTGGTCGTAGTTGCAATGGTCCGACTGGGCGTTCGTGGGCTCTTCCTTGATGAGCCAGGCGTCCACGCCCAGGCGGTCATAGAATTTATAGGCGTCGCGAATGTCGTCGTAGAGGCGCTCGCCCGTCCCATAGACGAAGGTCATGCGCACAACGTCGGCGATGCCGTCCTCGTCCCAGAGGAAATCATCCCAGGGCTCCTCGCCGCCGCACTCCAGAACGTAGGCCCCGGGATAGGCGTCGCCGTAGCGGGGAATCCAGCTGGCGGTGAGCATGATGGAGCCGCCCGAAGAGCCCGCGTAGAGCGTCTTGCTCTCGTCGATGTCCAGAGCGCCGCGCAGACCGTCGATGGCCGCTTTCAGTGCGTCCGCATTCTTGCCCGCCGTGTCCTGAGGATTGGAGGCGTATTGGCCATTGGAGCAGCTTGAATAGACGGGGCTCACGGCACGCCACCAGGCACACCCATTGGGCGCGCGTGCGACGACATAAAGCAGGTCCGTCTGCTTTGCCGCCCAGTCCCCCTGATATTTGGGCGCCAGATTGTCCGTGTAGGGCGCCGCGCCGTCGCCGTGGAGATAGATGGCCAGCGTCAGAGGACCGCCGCTGACCTTGGCAGGCCCGAAAACCTTCATCGCCACGCCGCCGATGGTGGTGATGCAGCGCCGCAGCTTGCTCCCGCCGGGCGTGGTGTAGGTGTCGCGCGTGGTGCAGTTCAGCGTGCCGAAACTGAACTGCGCCGGCGTGTCCGGGCCTGAACCCGCGTCCGACCCCGTCCCGTCATCGACACAAGAGAGGTAGCCGCTGTCCGCCCGGCTGCACTTCGTTCCCTCCCGACACGTCCAGGGAACCCAGCTGCCGTTCTTGCAGCGCATGCCGCCGTTGTCGTCCTCATTGCAGTACTGGTCCGCCTGCGTGCAGCCGGCCCCGGCGTCGGACGCCCCGGAATCCATACTTTCTCCGGCATCATCACCTGCGTCGGTACATTCGCCCGCATCAACATCCTCTTCCTCCCCACCCTGCCCCGACGCATCATCCCCCTCAGTGTCCAAGCCTGCATCATCGCCGGCCTCGACGGTAGTCTGCGCATCCTCAGAGGCATCTGTCGCCGTCTGTTCGGCATCCGACATCGTCCCCCAATCAATTTCAGCTTCGGTCTTGTCTGAACAGCTGCTGAACATCAGCGTCAGACAGGCAGCACCAAAAAAGACAGCCGGAATGGAAGAAAAACAATGTTTCATGGCGTCTGGCTCCCAAATGAACGCGCGGATGAGTCCGGGGCTGGCTCAAAACGGCGCGGGGAGATGTCAAAAAATACTTTTTCGTCAATCGGTTCTTTTGGGGGAACACAAAAATTTTTTCAGGGAATGCAATGCGGGGAGCTGGGGGAGGTTGTATCGAAGGCTGCCAATCAGGAAACGCAAAGAACTGCCTCAGGGCGAAGGGTTAGACATTTTTAGATGAGAATTTTTCCTAACCCAATGATTTTAGAGCGGTTTTTCAAATGTCTAAACCGCTTCAAAACTCTTTGAAACCGGGGATTTCAGACGAGAGGGGCAAGCAGTAGACATCTGTCGGTATCATCATTTTGGAATGAAACGGCATTCAAAAAAATCGCCCTCATTGAGCGATTTCAATTCAATGAGGGCGAGATGGGAATGGAACAAAATAATCAGCTTGATACTAATCGCATCGCATTTCTCTGTCTGAATTATAGCAGCTCACCTGCCTGTCATTATCTCCCAGTTTGCAGTTAAAATAAAAACGATACCCGCTGCCCTCCGGACGCATGTCCTTCATCACAAGGCTGCCACATTTGTATTTTTTCTTGATAGCATCTTCTGCTTCCAGCATCCAGCGCAGCTGTTTTTGTTTATCAACGGTTGGCGCATCAGCTTTCTTCTGAGTGGCTGCTCCGCCTGCGTTTGCTTGCTGAGTCCCGCGCTCCGAATTTTCTTTTTTCATTTGTTTCTTATTGGATTGTGGATTGATTTTCTGAGCTATGATGTGCGCGCGCTTCCGAGCTTCGGCCGACGCATGCTCCATAGATTTCTGTCTGTCAAAAAATACCTCTATGGCATTTATATTTTCTATGTAATACTTCTGATACAACGCACTTCTTTTCAGGTCTCGAACGCCGTAAATTTCGATAGTTTTTGTAAAGAATATCATATTTTGTTCATGCGAATTGATGATTCCCGTATTTCCTGTGGATAAATACTTGGATAAATGCTGTATCAGCATCAGACAGCTGGCGAAAACATCTGTATTCCACACATGGGTGTTCAGCATTGAAGTAAATAAATTTTCACAGACTTTGTCTTCTGTTAAATTTTTCAAATTCATTTCAGCTTCAATCTCGAGCCAGGCGGCGCGTCGGCCCGTCAGCCAGCTAATGCGCTCATTCAAGGCATCTCCATTATTCAAATCTCTCATTACCGCCCAGCGCTGAAAAAAACCACATTGACTGAGCTCAAACTCAACCTCACCGATTTTCTCTTCCAATCGTTTTACATTCGCAGAAATTTTATCAATATCTGACAATAATGCTCTTCGTTGTTTTGCATTGATTTTTCCCAAAGCAACATTTCGAGCCTCAGCCTGCTCCTCCAGACGGCTTCTTTTATCCCTTAATTCTCGTATTTTATTATTTAGATCATCTATTGTTTGTCGGCGCTGTTCATCCTTTTGCTGACATGCAGCAGCCTCCTGAACAATCCCCGTCAGCCTTTTGTATGCATCTGTCAGCCCGGAAACAACATCCAGAGGAACTGATTTGTCAGGCGCCTGCGCATCCCACCATCGCTCCAGCTTGAGTAACTCTTCATTCATACTCAGATAATCTATCGAACCATCCTCCTCACTCAAAATCAGCTCCCCCAGAAATTCAAGTCCTTCATATCTGACAAAATTTCTCAGAATTTCTTTGATATTGGCGTCATAGGTATTCGCAGGTAATTTATCAATCTCTTTGAATATATTTCCAATCTCCTCTTCCTGAAGGCTGTCGAGATAATACAATCCATCCACGGCACTGAAAATGTCTGTCAGTAATTTTTTCATTTTATCATCAGCTTTATCAGAAACTAATTTGTTCAACCAAATTTTGAACTGTTTATTCAGCGAAGCAAATTTTCCTACATCAATTCCCTGACTATTGAACCGCATCACGGAGACATACTGCTTCAACTTCGTATCATTATTACAGGTGTCTCCAAAACGACTTTTATAATAATTACTGAATTTTTCTGCCTCATCATTTCGATTTTCCAGACGAAGCGCGGCAATGCGCAGGCACATTTCTCCTTTTTGATCAAATAGCGGCATCATTTCGTTTTTTGCTATGTGGGACGCTATCATCTGATATATCTTTGATGGACCAAGAAATTGATATTCCGTAATAAAATCACGGTATCTGACATCACTGGCCTGAGAAACTTCTTCCTGAATGCGTTTATGCATGTAACTATCAGCTACACTGCTGCCTGCACCATATCCAACTGCATATTTGTGACAAAGCTGCTGAGCATTTTTCAATTCGGTATCATATTTCTGTAAATTCCCTTTATCTTGCATCGGGCGGCAGGAAATTGTCCCAGCATTCATAATTGTATTAATAATACTCCATCCTGCCGCATATTCACAATCGTTCTCGCCCGCGTATTTCCATCGTAATGTCTTCTTGTTTTTCTCTCTTTCAGAAATTAACGCTACGGCATAGTTAAATTCTGAATTCTTTGTGAGGTCGCATTCATTGCCTTTGTCGTCCACTGACAATACACTTTTGTCGAGCTGCCAGACAAAGGTGCAGCCGGATAGAAGAACCATTGAAGCAAGAAGACTTACAAAAAGGGACTTGGTCATTTTGGGCTCCTGCACAAAATTATAACTAATTTTTAATGTCCACACCCCACATCATCATAGCCCTCGCCATTTGGATCACGTTCACAATAGGTTCTTATATTGATACCACTTACAGAGACTTTACATATAAGATAATCCGCGTCTCTCGACAAATGTCTGCATGCGAAACGAAGATAGCCCGTCAAATCCTCTTCGCTAGAAAAGTATCTCAACTCAGAATCATTAAGATCAAGATCCGAACAATTATACATGCCCTCTACAGTTTTAATAGCCTGTGGTTTTATTATATTCCTCCAATACAACTCCTGCTGTTCCTTTTCTTGTTGCCTTTGTTTCATTTCCAATTCTTTTGTCATTCTTTCTATCTCAGCTTTTATACGAATCCCTTTTATTTCTTCCAATCCTTTTTCCGCGTCCTCGCTCCCATTGTCTTTGGCCAGCTGAAACCATTCTTCGGCGGCCTCCAAATCGCGGGAAACGCCTTTAGCATATAGATAAATATTTCCCAAATTATAGGCGGCCGCATAATCATTCAATTCAGCCGCCTGTTTGTAGTACTTGATTGCTTTTGCGGTATTCTTCTGAACACCTTCGCCTTTCATGTGCATCAGTCCTAATTTGCGCAAAGCGACGGGATTCTTTTTATTGGCAGCTTTTGTATAATATGCGGCGGCGGCTTTTGGATTCTCCTTTTTCTGGAGAATCATACCCATCGTCACCATCGAATCCACATCCCCCGATTTTGCAGCTGCCTGACATTCTTCTTCAAAAGGAATTGGCGCTTCGGCACACCCCGGTTTCTCCCATAATGAACAAACAACGGCCGGCGACAGAGAACTTTTGAGTATTTTGGACATCAGCAACAGACTAAAAAGTTCTGGGTTATCGCCAGGAGGAATGTCGGGCAGCAGAAAAGCCTCCATACTCTTGGGAAAGCGGCTGAATATGTGTTTTTCCAATTCATTTTCGCTACTGAGCTTAGTTTCACAGAACTCAAGGAGGTTTACAGAAAGATTGGTTTCAATCGCTATTTCCGTGATAAACCAAACAGCACGACGGACAAATTTGGTCGGGATTCCGGGATGTTTGACAAAGTTACCGAAATATAGTCCTGCCTTTATTTTATCCTGAGGGACACCCTCAACCCCAAAATAATAAATCAGAGCAAGTATATATTGGGAAAGTTCGTTGTTTATCCGCCCAAAATAATCTATCGCTTTTGGAATATCTTTTCCGGTGTCAACACCTTCTCCGGTCAGATAAAGGCCCCCCAGCATTTCCAGATGGTCCTGACGCCTGCTGTACTTTGTTTGATTATCCTTCTGATTACTTTGTGTGGACTCAATCTCGTCAAACAATTCATCGGCTTTCCTGAGTTTTTTATATGCCACTTCCGGATGAGAAGAATACTCGGCGGCAGCCTGCTCCACCAATGATTTATAATTTTCCCATAATTTCTTTACGTTTTCTTGTTTTACCATCTCATTTTCTAATTCATTATTTCTTGCTTCTTTCTGTTTTTGTTTTACCGCCTCATTTGCTAATTCGTTATTCCTTGTCTCCTTCTGTTTTTGTTGTTTTCGATTTTTCAACTCACTTGTGCTGCTACTACTATGGCCCAGAATCCCCAAGAATGTTATACCCAACAATAAAATTGTCAGGCACCCACATCCTATTTTCCACCCCTTAGACTTTTTCTTTGTCGATGACTCGGCGCCAGCATTGCTATCAACTGTTTGTTTTGTGCAAGCCTGCCCGCAAAACGGACAAAATGTATATGCATCGGAAATTTCTTTTTTACAGCCTGGACATTCCATTACCGTCATTTTTTATTCCCCTTGTTTCAAACAAAAAAATCCCCCTCCCCGGACCCCATATCCAGAGAGGCAGATTTTGCATTGACCAAAAAAAATCGGGACGCCCAAATTGCTGGACGTCCCGATTTTTATTTTTACAACAGACTGAATTATTCGACGAAGTTACGGCATGCTCAGCATATTGCGTGGAGCATGTAAGATTATACCCCCCCCCCATGTAGTATTCATCTTACATATATTTTGAGCATTTTTTATATTCATCATAATGCCCAGGTCCCATTCCATCGAATTCCGCGCCTCACCTTTTTATTTTGTCATGTATTTTTGAACAAATCCCGCGGATGCGGCCGGGGCTGATAGATCAACTCTGTGACCTTGTCAATGCAAAAATTGAGGATGCGAAAAGCCTCTTTTCATTTTTTATTTTCCCTTTTTAGCCACGACCTCCCGCACTTTTTCTTTCGCGCTCTTTTCCGCCCCGCGAATGGTTTCAAGATATGCCTTCTCCACCGGCGAGAGCATCTGCGTCTGATATTTCCGATATTCGCGCCCGGCTTTTTCCAATGCCTCGCGATGGCTGATTTTCCCTGCGCCGCTCAGCAGTTTCCGTCCGCCCGATGACAAAACGGCGTCCAGCTGTTCGACGTAATCGCTCATATACATTGGTCTGTGTTCAATCGCGTTGATTTCCGCCAGGTCGAAATAGCCGGAGACCAGATTATTCAGAATGCGAAGCTCGTTCTCGTCGAGATAATTCTTGGCAATAGCAATATCTTTCAAGGCAGGGATTTCACCCGAAAACGTTTTCAATCCCATAAACGGCTTGTCGGCGTCTGCCCGCTCAAAAATG
>DBXV01000015.1:33040-33409 GCA_002309695.1 Myxococcales bacterium UBA1203
GTTTGTTCTGCACCATTTTGAAAAACGCGACAGATTCCGCGCTCCCGGGATCGTAATCCACGCTGGTCGCGTAAAGGTCGAGCACCTGACGATACATGACTTTTTCGGACGAGCGAATATCCCGAATCCTGTCCAGCAGCTCTTTCCAATAGGCGCCGCCGCCATTTCCCTTCAGGCGTTCGTCGTCCATCGTAAAGCCTTTAATAATGTATTCTTTCAGACGCTCCGTCGCCCATCGGCGGAACTGCGTGGCGATTCGCGATTTGACGCGGTAGCCAAGAGAAATAATCAGGTCGAGGTTGTAGTGCGGCAGCTCCCGGGCAACCTGTCTGTTTCCTTCCTGGCGAACCTGTCGGAAATTCCGACAGG
>DBXV01000019.1 GCA_002309695.1 Myxococcales bacterium UBA1203
TCCTTCACTTCGCGCCCTCCGCCTCCGGCACCGCCTCGCGGAGAGGAAGCTGGAAGCTGCCGAAGGTCCAGCACGACAGAGACGACGTGCTGAAGTGGGAATAACTCCAGAAGTCGTAATCAAACCTGGGCGCGCGGTTGCTCTCATAGGTGACGTCCGCCGTGTCCAGCGCGGGATTCACGGGCCGGCGCGTCAGTCCGCTGATGTCCCAGCTGGTCTGCGTCCCCGGCATCACCGCCTCCAGAAACTCCACCGTTCCGTCGTCTCCATGGACGATGCGCAGATTCAGCCTCTGAATGTCCGGCGCCGTCCCGTGGACGTGTTTCCAGCGAATGATGCCGTCGAAGGGAAAGACGCGGGTCCTCTGGCCGGTAGCCGCGTCCTCCTCAAGAACCGCCGACGCGGCGTCGGGAACAACCGCCCGCGACTGACCAACCATGGGGCCGATGGAAAGACCGTCCGACAGGCTGCCTTCCGTTCGTCGGAAACAGTAACCGGTGGCAGCGCCGTCGGCCGACGAGCTTCTGTTCAGGAAAATAAAGTTGTCGGCGGACAGGCGCGGCAGCCCCTTGAGCTCCAGCGGGCCGTAACCGACGGCCGGACCGAAGGCGATGTAGCCGTCGTTGCCCAGAGACAGCCAAGCGTAGAGGCTGTTCAGCGGGGCATCAAAGTCACCCTCGGTCTGCGGCGCGTCCGGGTCCTCGATGACGGCCCGCAAGGCGGCGTCCAGGTGCATGTCCAGAAGGATGTCCACGCCCGCGCCCGGAGATGTCGGCAGCGCCGGCACCGCGCGGGCAATGCCCATGAGGCTGGGCGTCAGAATGTGCCGGACTGTGTCGTAGATGCCGAAGAGCGCGTACAGCGTCTGCTGCCCCTGACGTCCGTAGATGGTGAAGGGGCCGCCGTCGCTGGTCACGCGCCACCGCTCGCCCGTCAGGTCGCGCACCGAATCGCTCGTCCCCGAGGAGAAGGGAGGCAGCGAGAGATAGGACGCGCTGGCGCTGAAAACTTCGGCCATCGCGATTTCGCCGGGCGCCAGTTCACGGGGAAGCTTGAACCCGCTGACAGTGCCGCTGAGGACGGGCGTCTCCGAACCCAGTGTGTAGTCCGGGTCGGCCGTGCCGCCGCCCGCCGCGGTGCTGCCCGGAGGAATATCGCCGGCAGGTGCCTCGCTGCCGCCCGAAGAGATGGAGCCGATGCCGCCGGAAAAAGGATCAGCGGAAGACTGAGAGGACGCGCCTGCGTCCTGAGTCAGGAAGACGGACAGATTTCCTGATGCCTGCGCCTCGACCGCCAGCGTTCGGTAGCCATCCCTGCGAAAAACAACGCGGACGGGACGATTCAGGAGGGGCGAGTGCAGCGACGCCTGGCCGCTCTCATCGGTGATTCCGGAGGCGAGAAGCGCCCCGTCGGCAAAGGCCTCGACCGAAACGCCGGGTATCCGCACGGAAGATGAGCGGAACACCGTCACGTTCAGCGTCCCCGACAGAGATTCGCCGGAGCTGCCGCCGATGGATGCGGCCGGGTCCCGATAGGCATAGCCGCCTGGCAGAAGAACGGTTCGGCCGTCGAGCGCAGCGGAGACATCGGCGCTTCCCGCATTTCCCGCCGGCACTCTGCCCCGCAGACGGGACGAATCCATCAGCGCCACGTCTTTCAGCGAGGCGCCGCCCACGCGAATCGAAATGCCCGGGGCAAAGCCGGCGCCGTACACCGTCACCTCATCCCCGCCCACCACGGTCCCGGACGAGGGCGAAACAGCAAAGAGGGCCAGCGGTTCGTCATAGGTGAAAGCCTGCTTCAGCGTGCTGCCTGACGCGGTGTTCCCCGACTCCGCCGCCGTGACATCCACCATTCCCTGACCGAGCGGCACATAGACGGACAGAGAGCCGGGACCAGTGACCTCTGCCGCAGCCGTCAGGGTTCCAAAGCGGACCTCATAGTCGGCGTCGCCGCGAAAGCCCTCGCCCTGGAGAGTGACCGCATCACCGGCAGCACCATGGCCGGGCGAGACGGCATCGATCCGGAGGCGGTAGCGAAAAGCCGCGGCGAGCGTCCGCGTCTGCCCATCGGCAGAAGAAAGCGTCACATCGGCCTGCGAGCCCGGCGCCCCCGAGGGAGAGGGAAACGTCAGCGTGCCCGGTGTCCGCCCAGAAAACTGCGAGGACGGAATCTCCTGCCCGTTCACGAAGAGCGCATCGGCGGCCTCAAGCCCGGAACCCGTCACCGTGACCAGGTCACCGCCGCCGGACGAAACCCAGCCGGGAAACGCGCCCAGAACAGAAAAAGGAGCCTCTCCGCCGCTGCCGGCCTCCGCCCACGTCAGCCCACCGTCCAGAGCGGCCTCATTTCCGGCGGCATCCTGGATGACGACAGAGGCAGTTCCCGGATTCTCACTCTGAGGCGCGGAAAAGCTCAGCGTGCCGTCGCCATTCAGCGAAAAAGCCACGCTTTCACCGGCCACGCGCAGAAGAGCTGCGCGGAAGAGCGACGTTCCGGCGAGGCGGACCTCCACATTCCCTTCGAGCGGCACCACGCGGGGCTCCGCCGACACAAGTGCCATGGGCGCTTCAAAGGAGAATCCCTGCGCTGCCTGAGCGATTCCGCCCTCTCCCACCGCCACCACAGCGGCCGTTCCCGGCGTGAGCACCGCGGGCGTCATGGCGCGCGCCTCGCCATCCCCGGACACCTGGACAGCGGGAGATCTGACGCCGCCGAAATAGACCTGCATGTCCTGCGTGAACCCGCGGCCGGACAGCGTCACCCAGTCGCCGCCGGCTGAGCTCCCGGATGCGGGCGTGAACGCGGAGAGCGACAGAGGGACAAAATAGGCGAAGCAGCTGCCGCAGCGCGCCTCGCCCGACGGGTTTTGCAGGACCACATCGGCAGCACCGGCGGCATCAGCAGCAGGGGCCAGTGCCTCCAGGCGCAAATCGTTGATGACCGTCAGTCCGGACGCCTCCCTGCCGCCGATGAACAGGTGCGTTCTGGACACCGCATCCGTGGCGCCCGAGGCAAAGCTCCGAAAAAAGCCGGACCCGATCAGCGTCACCGGCGTTCCGCCATCGATGGAACCCCGCGGCGGCGAGATGCTTTTCAGAATCAGGGGAAAGCCGCCGTCCTCAGGCGCGCCGGCATCAATGTCCTCACCGGGATTGCCTGCGTCATCAGCAGAAGCGTCGGAAAATTCCGTTCCGCCGCCGGCATCCGCCGCTCCTCCGTCAGGGTCCGGCAGAACACGCGCATCGGAAGCATGCCCCGCGTCGAAAATTTCGCCGCCTTCCGAACCGCCGCCGCACGCAGGAGCCAAGGCCATCAGAGCGGAGGCCAGGATAAGGCCCGCTGTTCTGAGATGCCGGGGGCCAAAGAGGTCATTGAGCGCTGTCATGGCTGTCCTCGAAAGCGATGGTGAGCTCATAGGAGACGTGAGCCCGGGCCAGCGGCGAAAAAACCCGAAACAGCTGCCGCCGAACACTGCCGTCCTGGACGGCATCAGAAGCATCAGCGGCATCCGCAGAACTCTCCGGAACGTCCGCGGGCTCCACATTCACAGCAGCCGTTCCGGAAACAGTCTGCGCGCGGGCAATGGCACTCTTCCCCTCGGGAAGACGCACCTCGAAAAAGTCCTCATCGCAGCCGCACAGAGTCAAATCGCGAAGGATCCCCGCCGCCTCGACAACAGTGGCCGCCGTGGCCGTGTCGTTGGGCTCAAAAGCGTCGAAATCGCAGGGCGTCCCCGAAGAGATGGACAGCTCCAGTCCGTAGCTCACCCAGCGCTCATCCGAACTGACGCGGACGGCGTGGCGGCCATCCATCACGGCGGTCCCCTCAGCCGACAGACTGCCGGCGCCCAGCGTTCTTCCCAGAGGATCGACGACGGCGGCAGACACCCGGCCCTCCAGAAGAACATCCGCGGAAAGAGACGCTGACAGGCGCTCGCCCCGATGAAGCGCGACGGTGAAGTGGTCAATGTCGCCGCCGCACAGCGTCAGCCCCGAATAGGTGCCGGCCGTCAGATCGCGCGCCGCGGAGAGAGCCGCTTCCATCGTGCCGTTGGGCTCAAAGCGGTCCGGCTCACACTGCCGCGGCAGGCACTTGCCCGATGCAATCTGGCATCTCTGGTCCGCAGCGCATCCCTCGTCGCTGGTGCAGGCAGGCCTCGGCGGCAGGCAGACGCCGAGTTCCCGGTCGCAGATAGTTCCGCCCGGACACTCGCCGTCACCAATGCAGCGGGTCAAAGCTCCCTCGCTCACACACGAGAGCCTGGCCACGTCGCACACCAGGCCGTTCCCGCAGCCTTTTTCTTCAGAACACGCGGAGCAGCGGTCTTTCAGGCAGACCTCACCAGGGCGGCAGACAGAGGCGTAATTCTCCGGCGTGCAGCGCGAAACGCAGGTCCTCGTCGGGACGTTGCAGACCTCTTCCGCCGTGCAGTCCGCGTCCTCCAGGCATCCCAGATCGATCTCGCACACGCCGTTCTGGCGATGACACCTCTGGCCGCCGGCGAGACAGGCGCCGTCCACACAGAAAGCCACGTCGAGAGCGGAAACGCACAGCCCCTGGACGCAGAACGAGCCCCCAGGACAGTCGTCATTGAGGACGCAGTCGTCGCCGAAGCCTTCTTTGAAAACGCAGCGGGCAGTGTCCTCGCTGCACCGCTCTTTCAGGCCGCACTGGCCGTCGCCGACGCAGTTTTCACAGCGTCCGGAAGCACCGCAGATGAGCCCTCTGCCAATGTCGCCCAGCGCCGCGCAGTCCGCCCTGACAGAACAGCTCATTCCGCCCTGCTCCGACGAACCGGCATCAGCCGAAACCACATCGCCGCCGCTGCCGCAGGAAGAAGTCATCAGGACAGACGTTCCAAGAAGAAAAACAAGCAGACGGACGCCGGCAAAAAAAGACGGACAGCGCATCACTCGTTCCCTCCTTCGCCCTGTCCCGAACCGCCTGCATCGAGCAGCGTCACGACGCCTCCAGGCCAGTCCACAGACACAGCCTCCCAGACATCGTCTTTCCCTTCCAAAACACGGGAGACCTCAGCGGTCAGAACGCCAAAGCGATAGACGCGGAGCGTCGCTGCGGCGGCAGGCGAAAGAGAGTGATGCGCCGAAAAATAGTGCGCCATGGCGCGGTAGGTCCCGGCGGCAGGCGACGGATAGGAGATGATTTCTGGGCCGTAGCCGTTGAGTGCATCCCGAACCAGAAAGGGATCGTCATCCGCATCTCCGGGCGTTCCCCAGTCCGGCGCCGCGTGTCCCTCGGAAAAATAGCAGTCCTCCGCCCCAAAAAATGCCTTCCCATCAGGAATGAGGTGCAGATCCAGGTCCGCGTCCAGATTGTCCCAGAAAAGCTCAAAGCGCAGACCTTCCGCCGTCCGCGCGGAAATCGCAGCCTCTGCTTCGGGCGAAACGCACCCCGCCGCATCCGTCACCGTCAGCGAAAAGCCGTAGTCCCCGGGCTCGTCGATGACGAATGAGGCAGAAGCAGCGTCGCTTCCTTCGATGACAGAGGCCGAACCGGCCGGCGCGGAGACCACTTTCCAGCTGAAGGACAGCGGTCCGGCATTCTCGGGGTCAGAAGAAGAGGTGCCGTCGAGCGCAAGCACGCTTCCCGGAGCCGCAGGAGGAAGCTCCGCGATGGATGCCGAAGGCGCCCTGTCCACAGTCGCTGTCAGAGGAATCTCCGTCCTGGGCTGCTCCGGATCCGTCGTCTCCAGAGTCAAAACAGCTGCAAATGACGCAGGAGAACCATAGGCGGGAGAGAGACGAACTGCGAAAGCAGCCTGCTCACCGGGCGGAATCGTCAGCGGCAGACGGGACGAACCGGGCAGAAAGAAACCAGTGCTGTCCGCAGTCCCGACAGGATCAGAAGCTGTCTCAATGGAGACACCCGTCACATCGAGAGGCGCGCTGCCAACGGAATTCAGCGTCACCGTCCCCGTTCGGGAAGCGCCCTCACAGACGCCGGAAAAATCCAGGTCAGCGGAGAGCTGCAGCTTCCCCTGAGTCGAAGAGACGGCCCTCACAGGAATGCTGACGGAAGGCACATCGGAATCATCGGAAGAAAAAGTCAGAACCGCGTCGAGCGCTCCCTGCGTCGTGGGCGTGCAGCGCAGCGTCAGCTCGGCGGTTTCGCCAGAGGCCAGACTCGACGGCGTCCTCTCAATGACAAGCGGCGCCTCCTCAGGTGAAATTCTGAAATCTCCGAGGGACAGCCGGCCGCGCCCTGTGTTGGACAGACGAAGCGTACGCGTCCTGGAAGCCAGAACGGGAACCTCACCAAAATCGATTTCTGCACCTTCGATGGACAGCACACCACGAGCTGCAATCGTTCCCCCTTCGCCGCAGGAGCAACTCAGAGGGAGCGCCCCCAGAATGACGACGCGAAAAAGGGCAGAGAACGATGCAGAGGACGCGCTGCTGCGTGTTTGACCAAAGTCCATGTGTCACCCAGTCAGTACAAGGCATCCCCCGCTTCGCAGGCGAAGCCCCGCCGCGAAACGGCCGGCTGCCAATCCTGCCCGCAGCCTTTCGTCAACATCTCTCACCCGCATCCAAACGCTCAGCTCTCAGCTCGCGGCAGCGAGACAAAACAATGATGAGCTGAGTGCATTCAGGGCAGGCCAGTCGGCAGAAGAGCTCTACAAATGAACTGGCTTCAGCGAGTGAAACGCCCCGTCTCCCAGAGGGAAAACAGCCCGAAAACAGACCTGCGCAAAAAACATCAGATTCATCCCCCCGTTGACGTATGGACGATTTTCTTTGACTGAGTAAATTGCAGCCAGTTTCACAAGCAGTCCGGCAGCTTCAAAAGCTGCCGTTCATCCACCCAAAACACCCCCAAGGAGTAAAAAGCCATGATGAACAAAATGAACAGCATGATCCGCAGTGAAAAAGGACAGGGCATGACCGAGTACATCATCATCGTCGCCCTGATTGCTATCGCCGCTATCGGTACAATTACTATTTTTGGGAATAATCTTCGCAATTTGTTTTCAGCTTCAGCAAATGCACTAGCTGGAAATGAAAATGTATCAAATAAAGGGACGCAAAGCACAGTGAAACGTAAGAACTTAAGTAACTTTGGGAATAATACAGAAAAGAAGTAAATTTGGAAGTAGGTAGTTCGTTATCTTTACCATCATTGATTTAGGTTGCAAGGTTTTCTATAAGAGAAGGCCTTGCAACTTTTTATTTTGGAAATCAAAACTTATGTTGATTAAATCTCATGAGTTAAATTTATTTCTTTTGTTGTTCATTTTTTGTTCCCTATGTTTCTCTGTTGCGTATGGACATACCTCTCCCCCGCCTAAAAAAATTGCGAAAATTATCCCCAATTATGCTTATATCCTTTTAGATAAGGATCAGTATATCGGTGGTTATGATGAAAGTTATCTGAAACGGATTCTTCCCAAAGTCAGGCAACGGCGCGGTGTTAAAAAAGCCGAGCTTATCAATGATGGTAAAGAAATTCGTTTAGAGGTTGTTCCCAAGGCTTTCAAAGCGGAATCGGTCATCGCTGGCATCGAAGGCGTTCATGTAGAAATGCGTGTTCCTTATGAGCGCATTGAAATCCGCATCGAAGAAAACGCGGCTTTTCCGCCAAAGACCAGCATGAATGATGAGAATATATTGATGGTTGAAATTGGTAGTGATGTCGCCAAAGCCATCAATGATTCATTGCACGGCGTTAAAATTCCTGTGCGTATGAAATGCGTCGGGAATCTGAAAAGTGACAAGGCAAACGAAGCTATTCTGCAGCGTTTTGAAGCAGAACATCTTGTTTTGGGGAAAATGGCGCCGTTTATGGCTGTGGGTGATTTTGACGGCGATAAACGTCAAGATCTCTATCTGCGACTGAAAGGTGTGCCCGAGATTATTATTTTTCAAAAAGCTAAAAATACTTTTAAAGCAGTTCCTCTGTCATCGTCCGCATCTGATCTTGCCAGTATTCCCCGCTGCGAACAAAACATGGAAAATTTTGTCCGAGTCGTTCCCAATAAAGCAGTCAAATGTATGCGCGCGGAGAGGCGTCCTGCAGGATTCAAAGGCGATGCGCTGGAAATTGTTCGACACAACAACAGCAATAAATTGTTGATGTGGGATGGGAAAAAGCCGGCTTATTGCGAGCCATTAGGCGAAGGGGCGCTCCCCGGTGCTGACATCAGTGCTGAAGACGAATAGGTTTTCTCATTCAATGTCAGCGCATCGTTTTGTTGACTTTGCTCATCGCACACTTAAAAAATCATTACTTTATTTTATTGTATTGAATTTAGGAATTATTTTTTTGGCAGTCAGCTGTGGAAATGAGCAGCGTCTTGTTCAGCTTAACTCGGATGGGTTCCGGCAGGATGTTTTTGAGCAGGAAGCGGCGAGTCGGCTCGATTTGCTGTGGGTCATAGATAATTCTGCATCGATGGAACCTCATCAAAAGCGGTTGGCCGAAGGGCTGGATCGCTTTATGAAGCTCTTGGACCGAGGCAATGTTGATTACCGGATTGCGGTGACAACGACGGATGCGGATAAAAATGCAGGCGAATTTGTCGGCACGCCCGCTATCATTGCTCCGTCTTTGGCGAATCCAGTCTCTGCGTTCAGCAAAAACGTTCGGGTTGGAACGGAGGGGTCTGGACATGAAGAGGCTTTTGAATCCGCGCGCCTGGCTATCGAGCGCGAAGCCCAGAATGCGGGGCAGATTTTAGTTCAGCGGACGGATTGTAAAAATGCCTGCGGCAATACAGCCGCAGACTGCCTCGCTGAATGTTCTGAAAAATACGAGCCCGCCTTTATGAGGCCGGAAGCTCATCTGCATTTAATTTTCGTTTCGGATGAAGATGAGCAGAGCTTGGGCGAACTGCGCTTTTTTCAAAGATTTTTTGAGACATCCCTGGGCGTTGGCAATGAGGGCTCTGTCCGCGCCGCTGCCATTTGTGGTCAGGAAAACGATACGTGCGCCAAAGCATCCGGCAGACGTTACGGCGAGCTTGTTCAGGCCATGGGCGGTATTACGGCCTCCATTTGCGACGATAACTTTGGGGATGAATTGGAAGCCATCGCCTTGGACGCCGCTGGGCTCAAGCGCCGCTTTGCTCTGTCAGGCCGGGCATTGAACGATACGATCACCGTCGAAACTTTTTATCGGTGCGATACGGAACCGTCTTGGGTGGGCAGCTGTGAGCAACGCGAGGACGCTTGCGACGGAAAACTTCCTTCCGATTTAGGTATTCGCTGCATTCCGCCCCAGGGCAATACGGACGGCTGGACGTTTGATGCCAAGACCGGTGCGGTCCTGTTTCATGGCAATTCTCTGCCCGGCCTGCGTTCCAAAATTATTATCAGCTATACGATGGACCCTGACGCACTGTCTGCCCGGTAAAAAATTCCAGATTTTATTTATATTTCCATGCACGGACCTGAGCTCTCCCTCTATGTCGCGATGGATTGCAACACTGACGGGCGCTTGCGTTATACTCAACGCCAATTTTCCAAGTGATATTTTTATAAATAAATATATAAAAAAAGCCGGGCGAATTGATTTTCGCCCGGCCGAATAAATTACAGCAACTGCTTCAAATTTACACGCTAATCAAACACCTTTCAAACGTGCATTTTCGAACACTTTTTTCCGTTCTATTTTACCTTCACCACCACGGGTGAATGGGTGCCGGATGTAATAAATCCATCTTTATCACAATAGGCCCACGTCGCCCCATTGTCTTTGGAGAAGCGGAAAATCGTCCGGTAAGTACCGCGGGTCGAGGTGGGAACAGCGCCCATATATTCATGGTTATTATATTCCTGCTGATTAGAATCCCATGAAAATTGACTATTATAGTCAGCTTTTACCCAAACAAACTGGTGGGCCTGGATGGGATAGTTGACGGAGGACGCTGTCGTATACCCGACCTGCGCCTTCATGCCCGTCACCTCTGGCTTATCGACCCCCGTAACGCGCTGACCATTGCCGTCTGTATCATACACCCAGGCATAGATGGTCACAGGATTAGAACCCTGAGCGACCTCAGGGTCGGATTTATTCTCATCGGTCCACCCATCCACCCAATGAATGCCGCACCACACAACAATGGAAGCCTGCTGACACCTGCCATTGTTTTCCCATTGGCCGTGCGGGCAGCTGCAGACCGCGGTGCCGCCCTGGTTGGAGCAGGTGGCGCCCGTCCCGCACTGCGCCGACTCGCAGGGGTCCACGACGACAGGCGCCTCGCAGTAGTGATTTCCCGTATTGCACACGGGCTTTGAGTCGGTCGTGCAGTCGCCGGAGACATCGCAGCGGCCGCTGCTCAGCGTGCATCTGCCCGAGGATTCTGCGCAGGGCTTCCACTCATCACACGTCACCGAGGCGCAGCGCGTCTGGCAGTTGTGCGTCGAGGTGTTGCAGACCGGCTTGTCTGTGTTGGCGCAGTCGGAAGCGGACGAACAGCGTCCTGAATCGGCCTTGCAGCGGCCGGTGGACTCCACGCAGCTCTCCCATTCGTTGCACACCACCGAGGCACAGCGCGCTTCGCACGTGTGCGTCGAGACGTTGCACACCGGCTTCGCGCTCGTTTTGCAGTCGCCTGCCGCATCGCAGCGTCCGGAGTTGAGCCTGCAGTCGCCGTCCACGCAGCTTTTCCATTCGTCGCACTGCACATGGTTGATCACGCAGGGGTCAGTCTCGAGGCTCGCAACGCAGTAGTGCGTCTGCGTGTTGCACTCGGGCGTGGCTGCGGAGGTGCAGTCATCGGCGTCTTCACAGCGCCCCGCAGAGAGAACGCAGTCTCCGGAAGCGGCGCACTCTTCCCAGGCGTCGCACGTCACCGAAAGGCAGGGATCCTGCGGGCCCGCGTCAGGCTGCTCAATGCCGGCGTCATCATCCGTGCCGGCGTCGTCCTCCACCTGTGAATGTCCCGAATCAGGCGTCCCGGCATCCGTCCCCGCGTCACTGTCCTGAATGATGATGTGGCTGCCGCCGTCTGTGCCGCCGGATATGCCGCCATCCGCATCCGCGCAGACGCACGCCCCGAGGCGGCCCGACACGCACTGGCGCAGGCCGGAAGCACCCGACTCGCAGTAGCACTGCACATAGGAGCCATCCCTGCACTCACCTTCGTCGTCAGAATCGCCGCAGGCAAACAGCGCCATCCCCATCACCGCCGCACCGGCCAGCCAGATTTTATTCAGCGACACAGCCCACCTCCCGGGATTTCCCGCAAACTCTCCAAGCCAAAAGAAAAGCCCGGGCACTCGCGCGCCCTGGGCGGCCTCTCTCATTCAAAAACAAAACGTCCAAAACCTCAGCTTCACAGCCCTCGTGAGCCCGGCCTGCTCGCCCCCTGCCCCGCTCCACGCATCAGCGGCCGCGCACGGACAAATTTTATTTGGGGATGGCCGCACCCTGTCAACCCGAGGGGAATGGCCTCCCACTTGACAATTCTGCCTCCAGCGACGACGGCCGCGCGCCTCCGTATTCCGCAGCAACGAAGACAGGCGTCTCCCGAAGGCATGCCGAAGCAAATGGACTCTGTCTGACGGGAACAGAGAAGACGCTCCGCAGAGGAGCGCTCCGCACGCCGCGCAGCACCACGAATTTCGTACGTTCCCCGGCATTCCATCCGCGCCCTGACAGCCGCACCTTCATCGGCGGCGCAGGACTTTTTCTCCGGGTGACGCACCGCATCAGCCGGCCGCTCTGCATCCCTTATCCCCGCAGCCTCGTCGTCATTCGCATCAGGGAAGAATCGCCCGCGCTGGAGAGACCCGACATGGACCAAGACAAACGCCCCGGCCAGCCGCAGAAGCAGCCCTCTCAGGTTCAGCAGACCTCCACAGAAGATGAGCTCTCCGCGGCCGACAATCCCCGGACGCTGCTTTTCATGGAGTGGTCAGAGGCGTTCCACTCGCTGTTCAACCTTCTCTTCCATCCGCTGAGTTCGAGGACCACCGGCGGGACGGCCCGGCAGGAAACCATCTCCAGAGTGCTGATTGCCCTCATCACGGGCATCGTCCTCGCGTGGATTCTGACCCCCGCCATGTTCAGCGTCCGGCAGGACTACGACATCGGCGAGAATGACGTGGGCCATGTCTCACCCAAGGTCATCAAGGCCGACCGGGATTACGACATCCCCGACACGGAGACCACGGAGCGCAAAATCCGCGAGGCCAAAAACGCGGTCCTGCCTGTTTACATCGAGGATCTGACCGTCTCCCGGGCCGCACACGAGCGCGTCGGCCGTGCATTCGACATCATGCGCGACGCCATCAGGGCCGTGGATGCCGAGGTTCAGCGCGCCGAAGAGGAGAGACAGGCGGAAATCGACCGGCGGGCACTTTTGGCTGCCCAGGAAGAAGCAGCCCGCAAACGGGCGGCGGAAGAAGCGGCGGCGGCCATGGCGGAACATGCCGCCAGGCGGGCCGCGGAAGAGGCGGAAGCTGCACGACGGGCAAGTGAAGAACAGGGACAGGAAGGCGAAGGGGCTGAAAGCGCGGAGGCACGTCAGGCGCAGGCCTCTCCAGATGGAACGGCAGAGGGAAAGTCACCGGAAGCGCCTGCGCAGAAAGCCTCGTCCGCGCCTTCATCGGCAGCAGCCCAGGCAGAGGGGAAGGCGGCTTCCGACGGCAAAAGCGCTTCCAGCGCGTCAGCCGCCAAATCCGCACCTGCAGCTCCGCTTCCTCCTCCCAAAGAATCTGTCCTCGCCAATCTGCCGCCGCTCCCGGAGATTCCCGACAAGAACGCGCTCTACCGCCGTGCGTTTGAGGAGCAGCAGGATCTCTGGCGCCTGACGCTGGAAGTCAGCCTGCCGGACGATCTCTTTCAGGCGCTCGAAGACGACCTGTTCTCGGAGCAGACACAGGAAATCATCGAGAACCTGATTCGGCGCGCCTACATCCACGGCGTGGCTGAGAACCGGGATTCGGTCGCGATTGCCGCCCGCGCTGGCATCACCCTTCTGAAAATGCAGGGTGCCGAGGTTCAGCGCGAATCGATTCTCAGGGACGCGGACGAAATCACGGACCTGCGCGAAATCCCTCTGCAGATGCAGCAGTGGATTGCCGAATACAGGCGCGACCTTCAGAAAAAATCGGCGCGCCTGAGGGAAGCGATTCTGACGATTGCCACGCGGCAGGTGCGCATCAACCTCATGCCCAATGCCGTGGAAACCGAGCGCAGGCGCACGCTGGCGGCCGATTCTGTGAAGCCGGTCATCCTTCAGCTCAAGAAGGGCGAGCGCATCATCGGCGACGGCGAAAAAATTGAGCCCCGGCACGTCGTCATCTTTGCCGCCGTCCGAGAGCAGTCGAGCGCTCTGGACATGGCCAGCGTCCGTCTGGGCATCGCCGTCCTGGCCATTCTGGTTCTGTTCATCGTCCAGGCTTTCGCCCGCACAGCACTGCGCCGCTACAGCCTCTCCGTCCGCGACGAACTGGTCTTCTCCATCATCCTCATCACCATGCTTTCCCTGTCGAAGCTGATCATCTTCGTCAGCGACAGCATGCGGGACAGCCTGGACCATTTCAGCCCGGAGACGCTCTACTTTATCGTTCCGGTGACCGCCGGCGCCATGCTGATTCGCGTCATCATGTCCATGAACGCCGCGCTGGTCTTCGCCATCTCCCAGTCGATTCTCATCGGCTTCACGTCGGGAAATTCGCTGGCTCTGTGCGCCTACACCGCACTCTGCTCACTCCTGGCCATCACCCGGCTCTCCCGAAACATCGACCGCCCCGCCATCTTCAAGGCGGGCATCTGGTCCGCCGGAGCAGGCCTTCTGGCCGTGACCGCGCTCTCTCTGGCCAGAACGCGCTCCGGCATGGCGGAAACCCTGTACGCGGCGGCCTTCGCGGTCATCAGCGGCACGCTGCTCTCCCCTGCCATCGTCACGGCCCTGACCCCCATCTGCGAGCGCTTTGGCTACACCACCGACATGAAGCTGATGGAGCTGAACAACCTGAATCACCCGCTCATCAAGCGCCTGATGATGGAGGCTCCCGGGACCTACAACCATTCCAGTCAGCTGACGACGCTGGTGGAGGCCGGCGCGGAGGCCATTGGCGCCAATCCCCTTCTGGCCAAGGTCTGCGCGCTCTACCACGACGTGGGCAAGCTCACTCAGCCGACGCTGTTTGCCGAAAATCAAAACGGCGCAGCGAGCCCTCTGAATGACATGAAGCCCTCCATGGCCTCGCAGAGCATTCAGAGCCACGTGAAGGAAGGCTTTGCCCTGGCGCGCGAATACCGGCTGCCCGCGCCTGTCGCGGACGCCACCCAGCAGCACCACGGCACCCGCGTCACCGGCTTCTTCTTCAAAAAGGCCATGAACGAGAAGAAGGCCGAAATTTACGAGGAGCTTCTTGCGCTGCGGCAGGAGCAGCAGCCCGAGGCCGGTCCCATCACGGACGAGGAATGTGAGCGCTTCGAGGCTGAGGCTGAGCGGCGTGCCGCCAAAATCGTGAACAAGGCCGATTTCAGCTACCCGGGGCCGATTCCCCAGTCCATCGAGGTTGCCCTGGTCATGCTGGCCGATGTGGTCGAGGCCACAACCCGGGCGCAGAAGCCGGGCAGCGCCGAAGAGCTCAAAGCCATCATCCGCCGCTCCGTCGATGACATCTTCCGCGAGGGGCAGCTGGCTGACTGCGACCTGACGCTCAAGGACCTGGACGCCGTCGAAGAGGCGTTTTTCTCGGTCCTCAAGGGCAGCAACCACTCGCGGCCGAAATATCCGCCTGAAGCCTCCATCCGGAAGCTGACGGGCGAAATGCAGATGCGGACGCTGACGCCGCTTCCTCTTCCGGGAACGCCGCTGCCGAATCAGAGCTCTTCCGGCGTGATGACGCAGACGCCGACGCCCATTCCGCTGAACCGAATCATGCCTTCCAAGCCGCCCAGCGCGGTTCCCACGTTCGTCAATCTGCCCGCAGCCGTTTCCACAACCGCTCCGCAGAAGACCGGGACCGATGAGCCCGCGGGGAAGACCGCCGAAAATTCGGAAGCGTCCGCCGACAGGGCCTGAAAAATCAGCGGGACGAGGCGGCGCGGCAGTTCAGTTCCGCGCTGCCTGACACACCTTCCGATTGATCTGTGCGGCGAGGTAGCCGGCGCCAAAACCGTTGTCGATGTTGACGGCCGCCACGCCCTCCGCGCAGCTGTTGAGCATGGTCAGAAGCGGCGCGAGGCCGCCAAAGGACGCGCCGTAGCCGACGGACGTAGGCACCGCGATGACAGGCGCATCGGCCAGCCCGGCAATCACGCCCGCGAGAGCGCCCTCCATGCCCGCCACAGCGACGATGGCATGGGCCTGCCGAATGAAGTCCATCTGCTCCAGCAGGCGGTGAATTCCGGCGATGCCCACATCGTAATGACGCGTGACGTGCGCGCCGAAGAACTCCGCCGTCCGCGCGGCTTCCTCAGCCACGGGAATGTCGGCTGTGCCCCCGGTGCAGACCGCCACGCAGCCCAGAAGTCCGGCGCTCTTCTGACCCTCCGGCCGCCAGATGATGGTCCGTGAGACAGGGTCGTGGTCGATGCCCGCCAGACCCTGGGCTTTCAGATAGTCCGCCTGCGCCTGACTGCACCGGGTCGCCAGCACTGGCAGGCCGTCCTTCTCGATAAAGGCGCGAAACAGCGCCAGGAGCTGTTCGTTCGTCTTGCCCGCGCCGAAAATTGTCTCCCCGAAGCCGCCCCGGCGGCGCCTGCGGTCAAAATCGAGCCTGGCGAACCCCAGACTGTCCCAGCATCTCTCCTTTTCGTCGGGCGCCATTATTTCTCTGCTTTCGGAGCAGCCCTCAGCGAAGACAGCCTGCCCAGAACAAACGCCGCGAGCGCGGCAGCCATCGCCACCGCAGCCGCGCCGATAGCACCGGCCGCCATGGCGCTGCCGAAGGCGTCGTATTCAGCAAAGGGCGCGCGCACGAAATTGGGCGCATTCGGCAAAAGTCCCGCACCGGCCATGGTCCACTCAAAAGCGTCCGGGAATGACGAAGCGAGCGGGCACAGGGCGACGCTCAGAAGAAGCATGGCGGCCAGGGCAATCTGATGGCGGCGCTCATCGTCCTGAAGCGCCTTCGCCAGCGCGAAAGTGACCAGCCCTTCGACGCAGGCGAGCACCGCATGGATGCCCACCAGCGTCCCGTAAACGCCGAGATTTCCCTTTCCGGAGAGCGCCAGCTCAACGGACAGGGCGCACGCGGCCAGGAACACCGATGCAGCGGCGGCAATTCCCCAGCGCACCGCCGGGCCCTCGCTCCAGCGCCTGCCCAGAAGGCGGAAAACGAGTCCAGAGACGCCAGCGCCGATGATGCCCATGTTCAGAATGTTGGCGCCCAGCATGGTCACGCCGCCATCGGCGAAGAGCAGCGCCTGAGTGGTCAGCACCAGCGCCATGGCCAGAATGCCCGCGGGCACTCCCAGGAGAAACGCCGCCAGCGCACCGCCCACCAGGTGTCCGGAAATGCCGTTCCACACGGGGTAATTCAGCATCTGGATGCCGAAAATCGCGGCGCTGGCCAGGGCGAACCTGCCCACGGAGGGCCGATTCTCGGATTTGACGACAAGAACGGCCGCGGCAGCCGCAGTTGCAGCCGAGACAGCGATGGTGACGGGGCAGACGGCGCCATCCAGCATTTCAGCGGGGACGTGCATGGGAAAACGTTCCTTTCTTCTCTTCCCGGCGCGCTTCCGGGCAGCCCAAAGCTCCACGGGGCTCAATAAAAAACCAGCCGGACCTTCTGCGGGTCCGGCCGGCTTGCTTCATCAATCAGCGCTCTGGAAGCGCATCTCTCAGATGCGCTCGTACTCCATGAATCCATCCATGCTCAGCGTTCCGTCTTTGGTGCTGACCTTGCGCCAGGCGCCCGACTCCCCGGTGAATGCGTTGTAGTCAGTCTCACATCCCAGATCCATCCAGACGTCCTCGCCGCGCAGCTCCCAGTGATTGCCCTTCTCCAGCATGTACCGCTTGCCGTCGTGCAGGACGGGCTCAATGCCTTCCGACTTGAGCATCTCGTCGCTCACATCATCGGGCAGCGGCATCAGGCAGCGGGTGGTCCCGTCGGCCATAACCTCCATGAGGGCGCCGGCCATCATGTGGACATGCCAGCTCTCCTTCTTGAAGTCCTCGTCGTTGGGATCCAGCTGCGACAGGGAGATTTTCACGTATTCGTCCACCGGCAGCATGGCCACCCCGCGGTCCTCAACGAATGTGGCAATCTTCTTCACCTTCCAATTTCCAACAGGGTTCATTGGTTCGCTCCTTCAAAAGCCGACGCGGGGAATCCGCATCGAAAATTCGGCGATGCCGCCGATGTGAAACAGCTCGTGGACGCGCGGGCGTGACGCGCGCCGGCTAAATGGCTCTGTGGACCTCGTGTCCCTCCACGTGAATCGCACTGACGGGCCGCACCGGGCAGAGATACTCGCAGGCGCCGCAGCCGATGCACCGCTCCGTGTCAACCATGGGAATTTTGGGAGAAGAGGCGTCGGCCGCGTCCAAGGGCGCCATGAGGATGGCCCCCGCCGGGCAGTGGCGCGCGCAGTTGCCGCAGGCAATGCCGCCCTGAGCGGGAAGGCAGAGCGCCTGATTCCAGACGGCGTGACCGATCTGAATGGAGGACTTTTCGGCGCGGCGGATGGGACGGATGGCCCCGGTCGGACAGAGACTGGAGCACGTGGTGCACTCCGGACGGCAGCGGCCGTTCTCAAAGGTCAGCTCCGGCTGCATCCAGCGCTTCAAATCCCTGGAAGGGCGAAGAACGTCGTTGGGACAGTTCACCACGCACAGCTGGCAGCCGGTGCATCGGCGGGCGAGATTGGCGGCGCTCATGGCTCCCGGAGGCACAATGGGCGTCCCGCGCTGAGGAGAATGTCGTTCCTGAAGAGGCGCCAGGCCTCCATCTGCGTCCTTGGCAGCAGCATCTCCCGCCGCAAGGGCAGCCCCCACTCCGGACAGAGCCGCAGCGACAAACGCGCGCCGGGAGGCATCCGCGGGAACTTTTTCTGAATCGCTGTTTCTCCCGTCATTCACGCCGCCGGACGCTGACACAGGCTTTGCCGGCGGCGCGGCAGAAGAGGCCTCCTCAGACGGTTTTTGGGAAGCTGACGAAGCAGCGCCCGAAGCATCTGGCCGCAAAGGTCCCGCGCCGAAGTGAATGGCCCCTTTTCGACATACGGGCAGGCAGGCCATGCAGTCCACGCAGCGCCCCGCGTCCACTGTCCCGTTCTGCGCGTCGATGCAGGAGGCGCCGCAGGCCCTTTCGCAGAGGCCGCACTTCACGCATGCCGACGCGTCAATCCGCGGACGCAGGACGGCAAAGCGGGAGACAAGTCCCAGGAGCGTCCCCACGGGGCAAATCGAATTGCACCAGAGCCTGCCGCTCCTCCAGGCGAGCACGGAGACGGCCAGCACGACGACTGCGGCCGATGCCAGAGCGCCCAGCCCCTTCTGCGCAATGTCCACAGCGGCAAAGGCGTAGCTGTCCACGCGCTCGGAGGCAGCCGCCAGTCCGTTGTTTCCCAGACGCCAGAAGGGCGACAGCACGTGAGCCGAAAAGCGCCCCCAGACGCTGTAAGGGTCCACGAAGGCCGCCAGCGAGCTCAGTCCCAGGAGAAGCAGCAGAACGAACGCGGCCAGAACGGCCAGCCGCAGCCGCCAGAGAGGCGGGGCATGGGCAAAGCGCTGCTTTCGGAAGCGGCCCGCCGTCGCCGACACGAGGTCCTGCCAGATGCCCAGAGGACAGACGACTGAGCAGTAGGCGCGTCCGGCGATGAAGGTGACGAGCAGAACGGCCGCCACGGTCAGCAGCGACAGAGACAAAATCGCCGGCACGAACTGAATGCGAGCCAGCCAGTTCAAAAAGCGCCCGGCGGCACCGGACACGTCCACAAACAGAAACGTGGTCAGTGCCAGAGAGGCGGCTGCCACAAAAATCCGAACCCGGCGAAGCACCTGAGCGCCCTTCATCCCGACGCGCTTTTCCGCAGGAGCAGCGGGCCTGCCGTCCGGACTCTTTTCCATCGCATCCGGCATGGTCTAGCCCTCCCTGGGAAAAGTGGTCTTCAGCATCTCTGCGTAGCGGTCGATGCGCCGCATCTGGTCAGGGATGTCGATCCGCTGCGGACAGTGTCCGACGCACTCACCGCATCCCACGCAGCGGTCGGCCTGACGCAGCTTCGGCACTGCCCGGTCGTAACCCACCAGAAATGCCCGCCGCGCCTCCCGATAGTTGGCGTCCGTGACGCTGTCTGCGTAGCGGCCCTCGTTCAGGCACTTGTTGTAGTGAGTGAAGATGGCGGGGATGTCCAACCCATAGGGACAGGGCATGCAGTATTGGCACGTGTTGCAGGGCACCAGCGGGAAATCGAGGATGGTCTGAGCGGCCTCCTCCAGCGCATCCAGCTCGGCTTTTCCCAGGGGCTTCAGCGGTGAAAACGTCCGCAGATTTTCCTGAAGATGCTCCATGTAGGTCATGCCGCTGAGCACCGTCAGCACGCCCGGGCGCGTTCCGGCGAAACGGAAGGCCCACGAGGCAATGCTCGCCATGGGGTCGAGGCGCTTGAGCTGCTCGATGGCTCGAAAATTCAGGGAAGCCAGCCTGCCCCCCAGAAGCGGCTCCATGATGATGGCGGGAATGCCGCGTCTGGACAGCTCGCCATAGAGATATTCCGCGTTGGTGTTCCGGGCGTTGACCTCTTTGGCGTGCCGCCAGTCCACGTAATTGAGCTGAATCTGCACGAAGTCCCATTTCAGCTCGCGTTTGTCGTGGCGCTCCAGCAGGTGGTCAAAGACGGCGATGTCCCCATGGTACGAAAATCCCAGATTGCGGATGCGTCCCTTCGAGCGCTCCTCCAGCAGGAAATCCAGCATCCCGTTGTCAAGGTAGCGCCCTTTCAGCGTCTCCATGCCGCCCTTCTCGCCCATGCCCACAGCGTGAAGCAGCATGTAGTCGATGACGTCCGTCCGCAGCTCCCGGAAGGAATTTTCGTAGATGGCCATGGACGCTTCGCGCGGCCATTTGTCGGGAGACTGATTGGAGAGCTTGGTGGCGATGAAGTAGCTGTCCCGGGGATGGCGTGAGAGGGCAATGCCCACGGCGTGCTCCGAACGTCCCCGGCAGTAAACGGGAGAGGTGTCGAAGTAGTTCACGCCGTGCGCCAAGGCGAAGTCCACCTGAGCATTGACCGCCTCCTGGTCGATGGCCGCGTCACCGCTGCGCGCGCTTCCGCCCGACACAGTGGGCAGCCGCATGCACCCGAAGCCCAGAAGCGACACCTTGTCCCCTGTCGTGGGATTCGTGCGGAAGGTCATGCTTTCCCGCCCGGAGGAAAGGCCGTCAGCTGAGGCCGGTGCCTCATCCCCTTTCTTGCTGCATCCCCCCAAAGCCAGAGCGGCGCCGGCGCTGAGGATTTTCAGAAACTCCCGACGAGTGGCCATGAAAAACCTCCTGAGGCGTCACGATGGGCAGACGATCATCAAGTCTCCCGGCAGTTCACGGCAGGCATTCCGGCGTCCTCACCTTTCGGCCGGCGCGGAAATCAGCGCGCAGTCATCCCCCCATCGGAGGGAGGCTCCGAATGTCCCGACGGAAGCTCACTTGATGAGCGGCGAGCAGGAATAGGCCGGGTCCAGCTGATTCACCTTCAGCGACAGCGCCTTGTTGTCCCCCTTGGCGACCTTCTCGTAGATGCTGCTGCCGTTGGCGATGACCTGCAGTGAACCGTCATCCGCGGTCCCGATAATTTCGCAGATGAACAGGTAGTTCGTCCCCGTCTCGACCTTGAGCTTGATGCTGACGCCCGACTCCAGCTCTTCAGGGGAAATATCCTTGGCCAGGGCACGCTTGAGCTCGCCGCCGGACGAAATTTTCACCAGGTCGCTCTTCTTGAAGGCTGTCCCCAGATTGTCGTTCTGGCAGGCCGACAAAAGCCTCGATGAGTCGCGGCCGGACGCGCCGGAGAGGACGACGAACTGAATCTTACTCACGCGGCTGTCGAGCAGCGCTCTGGGGATAATCAGGCTGCCGCTCACGTCACCCTGCGAGTCATCGTCAAATTCCCCGCCGCAGGCGGCGAGCATCATGGCGGACGCCAGGGCGACCGCAGAAACCGCGTTGAACCGTTTCTTCATAGAAAACTCCTGAGAAGCGCCGCGCGGACAGAGGTTCGGAATCGTTCCGCATTCAGAAAAGCGCTCATTCCAGCGTGACAGTGACGGGGACCGAGCCCGTCTGACTGGATGTCGCGTAGAGGATTCCGCCCGTAACGGCGCCCGCGACGACGACTCCGACGATGGTCCACACCCACCACTTTTTGTACCAGGGCGACCCTTGGGAAACGGCCGCGCCCTCCGGTGCTCCGGCGGCGGCAAAGGGAACAGCCAGAGGCGCGTCGCGCTTTCCGGCGATGGCGAGGAGCGAACCGGCAGGTCCCTGAACCTCGATGAAATACTCCAGCGCCTTGCCTGAAACATCGTCCTCGCTCTGTGAACCGAGGCTCAGCGCGGGAACAAGCGCAGCCCAGCGCCCGGGATCATCCGTCTCCATGAAACGCGTCGAGCTGTAATTCCGCTCGCCGTCACGCCGGTAAAACAGCTTGGCGGTGATTCCTTCGGGCGGTGATTCCAGCTCAATCTCGACGCGAATGGGCTCTCCGGGAACCGCAGGGGCTGGCCGCGGATGCCGCAGGCGGAGCTTGGAGGAAATTTTCGCTGCCATCTCCTCACGGGCTTCTTCAAAGAGTGCCTTCACCTTGGGGCTCTCGTCCTTTTGCAGCCGATAGTTCGGCGCCACCTTCAGGAGCGAGCGAAAGGAGTCCTGAGCCTCCGCCTCTTCACCGAGATAAAGATGCAGCAGCCCCTGGAGCTCATAGAGGCGCCCCTTCATCTCCGCAGAGAGATTCGGCCGTTTCAGCTCTCCGTTGACCAGCTCAAGCGCCTGCTCGAACTCGGCCTCATCCATGAACGACTCGATCCGCTGCAGCTCCGGGGATGAGGACTGCTCCGCCAGCGCCATTCCGGAGGGAATGCACAGCGCGAGCGCCAGGCTGACCAGCATGGCGAGCATCCAAAGATGGGGTGTGCCTTCAATGATTCGTGTTTGAACGGACATCTGGCGCCTCGTTGTGCTGCCTGCCGGCAAATCCGGAGACGAACTGAAACATCAAAACATGATTGCCTGCCGCCGCAAGCGGCTCTCCCGTCAAAAGTCAGAGAGGACGCTCCAAATCGCCCCGCGTCAGCAGTGTATCGTGACGGCAGGCCTCGGACTTGTCGGGATGTTCCAGCGTGTAGTGCAGGCCCCGGCTCTCCCTGCGGCGCAGTGCCGACTCGACAATCAGCATGGCCGTGTCGGCGATGTTCCGGAGCTCCACCACGTCGCGGGTCACGTTGTAGCGCCAGTAGTACTCGCGGATTTCCTCGCGCAGCATGGCGAGGCGCCGCTCGGCCCTCCTGAGGCGCTTGTCCGTGCGCACGATGCCCACGTAGTTCCACATGAGGCGGCGAATCTCTTCCCAGTTGTGCGAGACGAGCACGCTCTCGTCCGAGGGCACGGCCTCGCCCGGATCCCAGACGGGCGGCACGACATCCATGGGCGTGTCCAGGAGGGTCGAAGCCCTGAGAGCTGCCCTGTGCCCGAACACCGTCCCTTCGAGGAGCGAATTGGAGGCAAGGCGGTTCGCGCCGTGAAGTCCCGTGCAGGCGCACTCGCCGACGGCAAACAGGTTGGGAATCGTCGTCTGGCCGTCCAGGTCAACGTCCACGCCGCCGCACTGATAATGAGCTGCGGGCACCACCGGGATGGGCTGTCGGGTGAGGTCAATGCCGAACGATTTGCAGGTCGCGTAGATGTGGGGAAAGCGCTCGATGAGGTAGGCGGGCGCCAGGTGCGTCATGTCGAGAAAGACGCAGGGCTCGCCGGAGCGCTTGAGCTCGCTGTCGATGGCGCGGGCCACCACGTCGCGGGGCGCGAGATCGGCCATCGGGTGACAGCGCTTCATAAAAGCCTCGCCGCTCTTGAGGCGCAGGATGCCCCCCTCGCCGCGCAGCGATTCGCTGATGAGAAAGCTCTTGGCGTGCGGGTGGTAGAGGCAGGTCGGATGAAACTGGTAAAATTCCATGTTGGCGATGCGCGCACCCGCCCGATAGGCCATCGCCACGCCGTCGCCCGTCGCCGTGTCCGGATTGGACGTGTAGAGGTAAACCTTGCCCGCACCGCCCGTGGCCAGAACCGTCACCTTGGCGAGAAACGTCTCAATCTCGCCCGTGGGCATGAGGAAATAGGCACCGAGACAGCGGTTTTGCGCATGGAGTGACGCCCGAGCCGCCTTTTCCAGCGTGATGAGCTCCACCGCCGTGCATTCCGGGAAAAAGGTGATGTTCGGCGACGCCTCACACGAGGCGATGAGGGCCCGCTCAATCTCGGCGCCCGTCAGATCTGCCGCGTGGGCGATGCGCCGCTTTTTGTGCCCGCCCTCGCGCGTCAGGTCGATGGAACCGTCCGGCCTGTGCGTGAACTGAACGCCGCAGGCGACGAGCTCCCGCAGTCTTTCAGGACCCTCGCGGACGCAGACTTCCACAGCCTCGCGCCGGCAGAGCCCCGCGCCGGCCGTCAGCGTGTCCTCGATGTGCTCCTCAAAGCTGTCATCCGCGGACTGAACGGCGGCGATGCCGCCCTGGGCATAGCGCGTGGCGCCTTCGTTTCTGGCTCTCTTGGTCACGACGGCCACCGTGCCATGCCGCGCCGCTTTCAGAGCAAATGAGAGCCCCCCCACGCCGCCGCCAATCACCAGAAAATCGAAATTTTGGCTCATTGATTCCTCGTTCCCCTCGTTCCCCTGAAAGGCGGGCGCCCTATGAGCGCGGCCAAATTCCGAGGCAAACAAAAAGTGAGGAACAGTGCGCCTCCTGAACGAGAAGCAGACGGCCGCGCGGTGCCGTGGACATTCCAGATTCCCGTGCTAGCGCCGCCGCCGGGAAGCCGCCCGATTTCCGGACGCGCGCCGCCCCATGAACCAGCGCCTTCAGCCCTCGAAACAGGAACGGAATGCCTCAAAAGACTGCCGAGGAGCTTCGCGACGAAAAGCATCGGCTGATGACCCGGGGGAGGATGGAGCCGCTCATCGTTCGTATGGCCGTTCCCTCCGTTGTCTCCATCCTCATCGCGTCGCTCTACAACCTGGCGGACACCTGGTTCATCAGCCACATCGGCGGGGGGTCCACCGAAGCAGTGGCGGCCGTCGGCGTCGTCTTTCCCTTCCAGGCCATCGCCCAGACCATCGGCTTCTTTTTCGGCCACGGCAGCGGCAATTTCATTTCCCGGGCGCTGGGCGGACGCGACCAGAGCAGAGCCGCAGAAATGGCCTCCACGGGCGTTTTTTCCGCCTTCGCTCTGGCTGCCGTGGTGTCGCTCCTCTGCATGGCCTTTCCCGAAGAGGTCCTCCGACTCCTGGGAGCACGCGGCGACATCATGCCCGCGGCGCGCGCCTACTTTCGCTTCGTCACCCCGGCCATGCCGTTCTTCACCGCGCAGCTCGTCCTCAACAATCAGCTGCGGCTTCAGGGAAACGCGCACCGGGGCATGGTGGGCATGGCCGGCGGAGGACTCCTCAACATCGGGCTGGACGCGCTGCTGATTTTTGGCCTCGGCATGGGCGTCACCGGCGCCTCTCTGGCCACCGCCATTTCCCAGGTTTTGGGCTGCGCAGTGCTCTTCGCCATGACCCGGGTGGGCGACGGCATTCCGCCGCGGCTCAAAAATTTCCGTCCGACGCCGGCCAACTATCGGGAAATTCTCGCCGGCGGACTTCCCTCTCTCACGAGACAGGGACTCAACGCGGCCGCTGCCATCATTCTGAACCGCTATGCCGTCGCCTATGGCGCGGAGGCCGTGGCCGGCATCTCCATCGTCAGCCGCGTCATCCACGTCATCGTCAGCGTCACCATCGGCATCGGCCAGGGCTTCCAGCCCGTGTGCGGCTTCAATTTCGGAGCGCGCCTGTTCTCCCGGGTCAGAGAAGCCTTCGGCGTCGCCGTCCGCCTGGGAACCATCGTTCTCTGCATCGGCGGCCTGCTGCTGACCACCTGCGCGCCGGGCATCGTCTCTCTCTTCGGCGCCTCAGCTGAAACAGCCCGCATCGCGGAGGCGGCGCTCCGCTGCTACGCCACTTCCCTGCCCTTTCTGACCTTCGTCATTATGACGGAGATGATTCACCAGAACACGCGGCAGACTCTGAGGGCATCCATCCTTTCGTCCCTCCGTCAGGGGCTGGCGCTGGCGCCCTCTGTGGCCGTTCTCGATGCCGCTTTCGGCCTCGGCGGCCTCATCTGGGCGCAGCCAGCAGCCAACGCCGTCGCTCTCGCTGTCGCCGGCCCGCTCGCCCTGTCTCTTCTGGGAAAGCTCCGGGACGCCTCAGGGCAAAAAAACAGCGGCGCGGATGAATGTCCGGCCGCTGAATGAAACTTCTGACCTTCGGGACTGCTGTTCGGACCTCAGGAAGAGGCACCGCCCGAAGGATTGTCGGAAGAGGGCGATGAAGATTCTCCCGCGGAAGGCGCTGCATCCTGACTTCCGGACCCAGCATCGGAGGCCGCCGGGGGATTCGGGCTGTCGGATGAATCGGCGGATGAGCCTTCGGCAGCCTCCTGATTCAGCCTGGAAGCGACGGCTGTGAAATCAATCTTCGAGAGCGTCTGCGGAACGGGGATTTCCTTGACGCGCGAGGCAGAAGCCGCCGGCGCCGCGGCCGCCGCAGGAGCACCTTCCGGCTGATTCTGATTCGCGCTCCCGGCCTTCACGCCGCGCCCGAATGTGATGATGGACAGGGCAAACCCCAGAATGAGCGCGGTGCCGTCGAGCAGAATATCCATCAACGAGACGCCCACGACATCGATGAGCACCAGGCCAAAGCTGAAGAATTTGAGGCCGACGAACATGGAAAAGACGAATTTCCACTTGTGGCTCAGGAAGATGCGGCCGGCCACATAGGCCGCGGCGGGCGCCAGCAGCAGAACGTCCGCCCAGCCCAGGAGCTGCAGCAGAATCGTCACCGCCAGGTTCGGCGTCCGATTCTCGTCCATCGTGAAGCGCATCATCACGGGACCGGCAATGGACACGCTGATGATGGCGAGGCCGACGCCGATGCACAGTCCCAGCATCAGAAAGCGGACGAACTGGGAGATTTTACTGGGGGGCTTGGCGGGCTTTCTCTGGAACGGGGTCACGGCGGGGAACTCCTGTCTTTCTGCTCTTGCTCTGACGGCGGAAAAATCGGCGGCGGGCGTCTATGCGGGCACCGGAACAAAGACAAACGCAAAGTGAGCGAGTGCCCTGAAGCCGGACATCCGTCAGGCGTCCTCTCACCCGCGCGGCAGCATTCGTCGAATGCCCCCGCTGAGGCTCAATTTGGCGCTTCAATGCCCGTTGTTCCCCGTCAGAGCCGGACATAGCAGGCGCCGCCTTTCGCCCCGCCGCGCGCCCAGCGGCT
>DBXV01000012.1:0-61792 GCA_002309695.1 Myxococcales bacterium UBA1203
CACGCCTCGATGACGCGCGCCGCGTCCGGATGCAGATGGCGGAAGCGACTATCCCCGTGCACCAGCCGCGTCAAAGCCTCTTTGTCGCCGCTGTCGCGCAGGCAGCCCATCACGGGCCCGAAGTCGCTCCGAAAACTGGCCAGCTCCTCATCGGTCATGCCCGCCGGCTGCGTGATGCGCAGGCGAAAGTCGGGCACCAGCCGCAGCAGCTCCGGCGGCGCGTCCGGCATCAGTTCGCGCAGCGTCAGCGGCCCCTCCCATGGACCTGGCCCGTAAAACACCACCTCGGTCAGCACAGGCACGATGCGATTGCCGTCGCGGGCGCCGTTCACAATCGCCTGCCCATTTGGGGGATGCCGGTTTTCCCGCCCCTGACTGCCGCTGCCGCTCTCCGTCTGCCGGAAGCGAAACTGCGCCTCGTATTGGAGTGCGTCGTAGAGCATGACGCGCACGACCATGCGCCGGCTGGCGACGGACTGATTTTCCACACCCAAAATCGCCATCACCTTGCGGCCATCGGTGCGCGCGACGAGCAGCCTGGCCAGGTCGCGGATGCGCTCCAGCCCCGCCGCGCGCCCCTTTTCATCGGTGAACAGCAGATGCGAATCCAGCGGCCTGAGGTCCTCGGGCCGGATCACCTGCGCGCCGCCATGAATGCGCCTGTTGAAAATGTCCGCGAAGACCTCCGGATGACTCACCAGCGCCTTCGCCGCGATGTCGATCTGCCCCATGAGGTTCCCCTCGTGCATTGGCACGCGAGCCTTCACGTGCGTTTCCGAAACGCGGGGACTTAGGCGCGGCAGCCTTACAAGGTCCATGAGGCCATCTGGGGGCGCCCATTTGGGCAGGCTTTTCAGCCAATAGGGGTGTCAAGCGACAAACCGGGGGAACCCGTTTTGGGGGGTGGGCCTTTGTGTAAGTGTGTCTTCGTTCGGTTATCGCCGCACGGCAGAGCAGAACCAAAACCATTGACATGCTTCCCCCATCCTGAGTGGGCAACTGCGCTCGGAGGTCTGGATGTGTGATGCCGCTCGCTACTAAGCGACCTTTGCCAACAGGATCTCCACATCATCTGCACACCAGCGGCCCCCCAAAAAATCGGCAGCCCTACTCAGGAGATTTCACCGCAGACAGTGGGCAGCCCCCACTGTCAAAACCCGAGGATCACGGCCATAACGATGACAAACACGACGAAATTGATTCTCTCTTCCCTTCTCGCCGGAGGGCTTTTGCTGGGAAGTGCCGGGTGCGCTCGCAGCCAGAGCGGCGCCGTTCAGCCTGACAGCGGCGCCGGCAGCGAGGCAGCCGCGAAGTCTCAGACCGTATCGGACGGGACAGCGGCCAATGGCGCTGAGTCAGCAGGGGCAAATAAAAATGCCAGCGACGACATAAGCGCCAGAGAGAAGGCCAATATAATGCGGATGCTGCAGGCACTGCTCGAGGATGCGCCGCCGCTGCTGCAGGCCGCGTTCAAAGGGGACTCCGGGGAAGTGAAGAAGCTGATTGAACAGGGCGCCGACGTGAACGCGAAGGAAGAACACGGCGTGACGGCGCTGCATGTGGCCGCGATGCCCGCGTCCGGAAACGTTGAGACGGTGAAGGCGCTGATTGACGCCGGGGCGGATCTCAATGCTGCGAATGAAAAAGGCATGACCGCGCTGATGTTTGCCGTCGCCAGCAAAAAAGAAGATATCGTGCGGATGCTTGTGAAGGCGGGCGCGGACGTGAATGCCGCCACTAAGAATCGCCAAACGGATGGCTCAACGCCGCTGATGCTGGCCGCCGCCCGGGGCACCGTGGACTCCGTGAAGCTGCTCCTCGAAGCCGGGGCCGACGTGAACGCGACCGACAAGTACAGCGGCAAAACGGCTCTCATATTTGCCGCCGCCCATGGCAAGGCTGAGGCGCTTCAAGTGCTTCTGTCCGCCGGTGCCGATGTGAACGCGAAGGACCGCGACGGCAGGACAGCGCTGATTGATGCGGCCAGTTTCGGTCACCTGAACGTTTTGCGGGCGCTTCTGGCCGCCGGTGCGAAGGTGAATGAAGCCGACCAGAGCGACCAGACGCCGCTGATGCATGCCGCCTCCCAGGGCAGCGCGGACGCCGTGAAGGCGCTCATCGAAGCTGGTGCCGACGTGAACGCGAAGAACAGCAACGGCAAGACGGCGCTCGATTTGGCGGAGACGGATGAAGTCAAAGAGCTGCTGACGAAGGCGGGGGCGAAGTAGGGGCGGCCCTGTGTGGCTGCCTTTCCATCTCAGTCATCATCTGCGGCGCTGACAGCTCCCCCTCTGCGAGCTGTGTCCCATCGAGGTTGGAGAGGGCCCAACACAGGAGCTTCACCCATGAACACTGCGAAGATGATTCTGACTTTCCTCTTCGCCGGAGGGCTTTTGCTCGGCGGCACTGGGTGTCCTGCCAAGGCGCCGGATAAGGCTTCGCCGGACGCGCAGGCACCGCAGAAGGCTCCGGCCAGTGAAGCCACAGAAGCAAAAGACGGCAGCGCCGCCAGCGCTGACGATGTCCCTGACATCAATCAGCACCATGAAAGCGCTCCAACTCCGCTGATGCAGGCAGCGCTCAAGGGCGACGTCGAGGCCGTAAAGAAGCTTATTGAGCAGGGCGCCGACGTGAACGCGGAGGACAACGACGGCAATAGGGCGCTCGATTTGGCGAAGACGGATGAAGTCAAAGAGGTGCTGCTGAAGGCGGGGGGAAAATTTACGTGCAAGGGAGTTCATTTTCCCCAGAAGTTTTTTAAGCGCGCGCCTTCGGTGATGACAGCTCCTCCAGAGGAGAAGTGAGTTCAGGCCCTCTCAGTCATCGTCCGCGGCACTGACAGCTCCCCCAAAGACAGAGAGAGTCAGGTTTTGGAGCTTTTCAAAAAGTCCTTCTGGCCCGTCAGGGCCAAAAGAAGGCCCGACACAGGAGATTCGCCCATGAACACGACGAAACTGCTTCTGACCGCCTGCATGGCTGCGGGCTTCGCGTTCGGAAGCGCCGGATGCGCGTCCGATTCAGCCTCTTCCCCGAAGGCTGAGCCGAAAGCGGCGGCTGCCGCTCAAAATGACGTTCTGAACGCTCATCTGATTGAAGCCGCGGCGTCGGGGAACGTGTCCCATCTTCGGTCGCTCCTCTCGCAGGGTGCAGATGTGAACGCCGCCGATGAGCAGCGGGGCAGGACGGCGCTGATTGATGCGGCTGAAAAGGGCCATCTTGAGGCGGTGAAGCTGCTCCTCGAATCCGGGGCCGACGTGAACGCAAAGGATCTCTGGTCGCAGACGGCGCTTCTCCGTGCGTGCGCCGAGGTTCATCCGGAAGTCGCGCAGGTACTCATCGAGGCCAAAGCGGACGCGAAGATTCAGGACAAAAACGGCGGGACGGCGCTCATGCTGGCGGCGGATCGCTGCCCTCTCGAAACGGTGCAGGCGCTCATCAACGCGGGCGCGGATGTGAACGCTCAGCTGGCGGATGGATTCACGGCGCTGATGGCGGCGGCTGTGGTGAACCGCATCGACGTCATGAAGGCGCTCATCGCCGCCGGGGCCGACGTGAACGCGAAGAACAAGAAGGGCATCAATGTGTTCCTGGCGGCTCTCAGCCAGCGGCATTTCGACGCAGCGAAAGTGCTCCTCTCCGCAGGCGCGGACATGAATGGGAGCGGTGCGCTCCTCACTGCTGCGGGGGACGGCGCTGCGGATGTGGCCCAGTGGCTCATCGAGGCCGGGGCCGACGTGAACTGGGCTGATCTCCAGTTGGGCGCGACGCCGCTGATGCTGGCGAGCCGCTTTGGCCGTCTCGACGTGATGCGCCTGCTCCTCGATGCCCATGCCGACATCGCCGCAGCGACCAAAGAAGGCGGCAGGGCGCTGGGTTTCGCGGCGAGCAATGGGCATCCAGAGGCGGTGAAGCTGCTGCTTCAGGCAGGGGCCGGACTGAATATTCGGGATAATAACGGCAACACGGAGCTGGTTGCGGCGGCGTTCAGAGGGCAACTGGAATGCGTGAAAGTGCTCCTCGACGCCAAAGCCGACATCGCGGCGGCCAACAACGACGGCGTCACAGCTCTGTCTGCGGCCGCTGTCGGGGGACACACGGAGGTCGTGAAAGCGCTGATCGCGGCAGGGGCCGACGTGAACGCGGTGATGGCCACGGGCGAAACGGCACTGCTGCATGCCGTCTTTCATGGAAATGCCGAGATGGCGCAGGCGCTGATCGCGGCCAAAGCTGACGTGAACCGGGCCCGCAGCGGGGACGGCGCCACGGCGCTCTTCGTGGCCGTGGAGAAGGATCGGACGGACCTCGCGAAGATGCTCCTCGACGCCGGCGCCGACGCGCATGCGAAAGCCAAAGACGGAAAGGAGCCGCTCGATTTTGCGACGAGCGACGAGATGAAGTCGGTTCTGCATGACAGCGGTCATCTCAAGCATCGTCCGCCGAAGAAGAAGCATCGTCCCTGACCCGTCAGGGCATGAAGCGGGGCTTTTTCCCGCTGCTTCCCCAGCGGCCTGACGCGGGGCGGGCAGGGATTCCCTGCCTGTGTGTGCAGTCAGGCGGGCCATGAGGGCGGCCCCGACGGCCGGTGAGGCCGGGACAACGAGAGAGGACAATTTCCGCATGAATGAGCATATCTGCGCGAACGGACGGATGACCTGGACAAAGGGATTTTTGACGCTGTGCCTGGCGGCCGGGCTCTCATTGAGCGCGGCAGGCTGTGACCCGGCAACCCCCGGCAGCAATTCCAGCGCGCCGCAGAAACAGGCGTCCGGGGATGCGCCGAAAAACGACGGCCTCGCTGACATGCCGAAGGCGCCTGCGCCCCGCGCCAACACGGAAGCGGATGAAAAACTTCTCGACGCGGCCATCGGCAACCGGCCTGCGGAAGTGAAGGAACTCATTGCCGCCGGGACCGACGTGAATGCCGGTCTGCGCGAGGGCCGGACGGCACTGATGTGGGCGTCGATGCAGGGCCATCTCGACGTGGTGAAGGCGCTCATCGAGGCCAAAGCTGCCGTCAACGTCATGTCCAGCGGCGGCGGAACGCCTCTGATGCTGGCCGCCGACAACGGTCACACTGACGTGGTGAAAGCGCTGATTGCCGCCGGGGCCAATGTGAACCTCGACAATCCCAACGGCACTGCGGCGCTGACGTTTGCCGCCTCCAAGGGGCATCTGGAAATCGTGAAGGCGCTCATCGTGGCCAAGGCCGACGTCAATTCACGGGATGTGAAGGGCGCCACCGCGCTGATGTGGGCTTCGGTCAACGGGCACCTCGATGTGGTGAAGGCGCTGATTCATGCCGGGGCCGACGTGAATGCCTCCACCGGCTTTGATGAAACGGCGCTGATGCTGGCCGCGGCCGAGGGACAGACCGACGTGGTGAAGGCGCTCATCGAGGCCAAGGCCGACGTCCGCGCGGAGGACAAGGACGGTGCCTCCGCTGCCAAATACGCGGAGTCGCGCGGGCACGGCGACGTGGTTCGCCTGCTCGTCGAGGCCGGTGCTGAGCGGCCGCCGCTCTCTCCCGAAGAACGGCAGTCCCGGCTGATGGCCGCCGCCATGAACAATCAGCTGCCGGAGCTCCAGGAGATGATTGCCGCCGGGGCCGACGTGAACGCGAAGGATCGATTCGGCAACACGCCGCTGCTGATGGCCGCCGCGCAGGGACACGCCGACGTGGTGAAGGCGCTGATTGCCGCCGGGGCCAATGTGCGCAGCAGCGACGGGCAGGGCAGCAAGGCGATGACGATTGCCGTCTCCAAAGGGCACACCTGGGTGGTGAAGGCGCTCGCGGCGGCCGGTGCTGCGCAGAACGACTCGGGCAAGGTGGGCCTCAATGCGCTGCTGATGGCCGCGTCCCTCGGGTACAGGCCCGTGGTTAAGGTCCTGCTGTCGTTTGGTGTGGACGTAAATTCGGCAGACGAAGCTGGAAATACAGCGCTGATGATGGCCGCCCAGGAGGGCCAGGACGAGGTGGTGCAGGCGCTTCTGGAGTCCAAAGCCAACGTCAACGCGCGGACCAACGACGGGCACACGGCGCTGATGGCCGCGGCGATGGCCGAAAAGGATGAGGCGGTGAAGGCGCTGATTGCCGCCGGGGCGGACCTCAATGCTGCGAATGAAAAAGGCATGACCGCGCTGATGTTCGCCGTCTTCAGCAAAAACGAAGGCATCGTGCGGATGCTTGTGAAGGCGGGCGCAGACGTGAACGTCAAAAATGCCGACGGCATGACCGCCGCCGACATGACGCTGAGCGATGGCCTGCACGCAGTGCTGGAAGGCCGTGAAAAGCCTGCCTCCGACAATGGAACTGACGGGGAGCACGACGGCCACGGCCATCATCACCACCACGACCATGACGAGCCTCTGGAGCAGTGCGGCGCGGCTGCGGGCGAGTGATACGCGGGGCGGAGGTCAACGCGGCAAATAATGGGGGACTGACGGCTCTGATGGTCGCTGTTGCCCACGGCCACGCCGATGTCGTGAAGGTGCTGATTGCTGCGGGTGCGAATGTGTCGGCAAAAGATGCTGCCGGCAGAAACGCCGCCGAGGTGGCCATGAACGATGAGGTGAAGGCCGCGCTGATGGCCGGAACTGAACGCAGGAACCCCTGAAAAAGGGGGCACCCAAACCTGCGCTGATTTTTCAGTCCTTCGGGACGATTTTATATTATTTTAGTATAATTCATTATGCGTCCTGAATGGACGCCGTGTCACATCCCGTCCCGGGCAGAGGGCGGCGGAGAGGGTTTTATTTCGGGGCGACCACATAGGGTCGCCCCTACGGCCTTCCCCTATTTTACATGTGCGTTGTCAAAAGCGCTTCAATGTCTTCTTTGGGACGATAGCCGACGGCAAAATTCGTTACCTCGCCGCCCTTCATCACCACCACCAGCGGAATACTGGTGACATTAAACATGGCCGCCAGATTCGGCTGCTCGTCCACATTCACCTTGCCCACTTTGACCTTGCCTTCCTGCTCCGCGGCAATGGCCGCCACAATGGGGGCAATCATTCGGCAGGGACCACACCAGGGCGCCCAGAAATCCAGCATCACCGGAATGGGCGATTGAATGACTTCTTTCTCAAAGTTTTGTTCGGTAATCGTCAATTCAGCCATTTTGGGTACACCCCTTTCTCTACTTGGATTTGTAATACAGATAACAGTGGCAGAAGCCCTCGAAATCCGGGTCCTGGATTTGGTCTCTGAACTCCTGGCACATGCACTTCGTCTCCGGAGTGCGTTCCAGGCGGCAGGGACAATAACCGCCGGTCTTTTTCAGACCATCCTTGACCGTCTTCACCACCTCCTGGTCCGGATTCAGCGTGATTTTCATCGCGATTCACCGCCTTTCGCCCCTGCCGGGCTCATCCCAATGCAAGGGATTTTTTGGGTGTGGATTTCTGGTGGATTTCCCTGCCGCACCCCAAACGGGGTGGGCGGGCTGTCTAAAACATCCCGGCCCACGCACCGTTTTCCACAGTATTTCTCAACAATGCTTCACAACGCTTTGTTCAGCGGCTCACGCTTTCCACAGCCCATGCAGGTTGCAGTAGGCAAACACCGCTTCCACCTCGTCACCTTCGCAAATGGCGAAGGTCACTTTGGGCTCATCGCCGGGCTTCAAAGCCTTGCGCTGATTGCCCTGCTTTGTCTTGAGGGAAACCCATTCAATGTAATGCTTCTCAATCATGGGATGGGCCACTGAACCAACAGTCACCACAACTTTATTTCCCTGAACCTCATAGACGGGCACGTGCTTTTCCACAGAGGCGTCCATCGTCCCGGGGATAATCTCCTGCATGGGCTTGCCGCAGCACACCACGGGGGAACCTGTCCCGTGAACGATGGCGATGATTTGTCCGCAAACCTCACAGCGATAAAACTTCATTTCCATGTTATTTCCTCCGAATTGTCGGTTTTTTGGGGGGACCTCTTTACTTCTGTTGACCAGGTAACAGCGTTTTTTCTCGAACGGGGCGTTTTTTACCGCCTTCGGCCTGTAAATCAGAAATGCCGGAATCCATAGCCGCTCAGGTCCGTATTGGCCGCACGCACAGCACGTTTCCCTCACTGCCGGCGCCCTGAGATGCGCGCCGTGCTGTCCGGTTGCACGTTCAATTCAAGGCTTCTGCGTGCCCATGACAGACTGATGATGTCCATCTGTATCGGGCAGAACCGGGCCAAACGGACGCCGGGCGCTTACGGCAGGAAAAGACGGATTTCAAACGTCAATCTCCCTTTTTTGGGGCCCCTGAAAATTATGGTTTTCCACAGGGCGTGTCGAAACAGTCCCATTTCTTTCCTCACCCAAAAATCGTCCGAAATATAATTTAATGCAACGCCGATAAATGCGCGCACCCCCCCGGGATTCGCGGGCCGGATGCCTCGAAAACTCCCCAACGCATTTCTTGAGCACACCCAAAATTTTTGCTTAGGGCGCGCGCCTGTCTGCCAGGTCCGGCCTGTATTTCCATATCCGCATCATTGAAATGTTGTGTGCGGAACAACTGCGGCGGCGGCATCCCCCAAATGTGTTGAATGCGCATGCGCCCTCCCCTCCTCCAGAAAGGATTCCCCCATGAAGACGAGTTTTTCCGGAAATATGCTCTGTGCCGCGCTGGCGCTGTCGTTTCCTCTCTGGACCGCTTCCGGATGCGCCTTGTTTGCGTCTTCCGGCGCACATCAGGACAGTTCCGTCACCTCGGAAACACCGTCCGATTCAGCCGCGCAGCCAAAGGAGGAGCAGGAGGACAGTCTGCCGGCTGCGGCCAAAACAGGAAGACTGGACGCTGTGCAGGCATTTCTTGAGGCCGGGACCGACGTCAATGCCGCAGATGACGCCGGCCGCACGCCTCTCATGTACGCCGCCGAAAATGGGCACACCCAAATTATTCAGGCTTTGTTGAATGCCGGGGCGGACGTGAAAGCTGTGGAAAAAGGGGGAGGCAATGCATTGATGGCTGCCAGCAGAGGCGGCCAGGCGGAAGCGCTGCAGGCGCTCCTCACCGCCGGGGCAGATGTGAATGCCGCCAATAAATCGGGGACGACGGCGCTCATGCAGGCCGCGGAAAATGGGCATACCCAAATTGTTCAGGCTTTGTTGAATGCCGGTGCAAATGTAAATGCGGCCACCCATTTGGGGAATACGGCGCTCATGGCAGCCAGCCGCAAAGGACATGCAGAGACAGCCAAGGCGCTTCTCGGCTCCGGCGCTGATGTCAATGCCGCGGATGAAGACGGACACACGCCGCTCATGTATGCCGCCGAAAACGGGCACACCCAGATTATTCAGGAATTGCTGAATGCCGGGGCAGACGTGAAAGCTGTGGAAAAAGGCGAGGGAACCGCACTGATGGCCGCGAGTCAAAATGGTCATCTGGAGGCTGTGCAGGCGCTCCTCGCCGCCGGTTCAGAGGTGAACGCCGCCAATAAGGCGGGAACCACAGCGCTCATGGCGGCCAGCGAGGCGGGCGCGCTGGCTGTGGTCAAGGCCCTTTTAGAGGCACACCCAAATGTCAATGCTGCGGACAATGAAGGCATGACGGCGCTGGCGATGGCCGCCCTGAAGGGGCATGCCGATGTGGTAAAAACACTGTTTTCCACAGGTGCCCGTGTCGATGCGGCCAATAAAAACGGCACGACGCCGCTGATTTTTGCCAGTCTGAAAGGGCATCGGAAGGCGGCTGAGGTGCTTCTGGCCGCCCGGGCCGATGTGAATGCTTTTGGCAAAGACGGCCGGACCGCGCTGATGGAAGCCTGTCAGGAGGGGCACGATGACATCGCCAAAGCGCTGCTGGCGGCCAAAGCGGATGTGAACATTTCGGACCGCAAGGGCAGCACAGCGCTCATCATTACAGCGAAGAAAGGAAATCTGCCTCTGATGAAAACGCTTCTGGCCGCCCGCGCCAACGTCAATGCCGAGGACCGCGAGGGGGCGTCGCCGCTGCTCATCGCCAGTCAGGACGGACGGCTGGACCTGGTGAAGCTGCTGATTGCTTCGCGGGCCAATGTGAATGCGCTCTTCCGGGATGGGACTTCGGCGCTCATCGCCGCCAGCCGCCGCGGTTCGCTCGATGTGGTCCGCGCCCTGATGAACGCCCGCGCCAACGTCAACATTTCCGACCAAAATGGGATGACGGCTTTGATGTCGGCCAGTCAACAGTGTCATGTGGAGCTGGCAGGCATGCTGATTCGCGCCCGGGCTTATGTAAACGCGCTGGACCGCGAAGGTATGACGGCATTGTTTTATGCCAGCAAACAAAATTGTCTGCCGATTGTGCAGGCGCTGCTGGCCGCGCGGGCGGATGTCAATGCTGCGCGGCGCGATGGGACCACGCCGCTGATGGCGGCCGCTCAGGCAGGGCACGCGGAGGTGGTGAAGGCGCTGATGGCAGCAGGCGCCAAAACCGATAAAACTGACGCCCGGGGCCGGACCGCAATAGATTTGGCTTCCGATAATAAAATCAAAGCGCTCCTGGCCCGGTGAGGCAGAGAGTTTTTGTTTTGATAAAATCCATTCATGCCTGTCTTTTCGTTTTGGAAAGATAGGCATTTTTGTTTGAGCAGGTTGCTTTTTTATTGTTCGGAAGTTTTCAAACGTGAATGAGGTATTCAGGGTTGACAGAGGTGTAGAAAACATGTACATACGGTTTCTTTCTTTTTTCAAATTTGTTAGAGAGGGGGAACGTAATGAGTCGATATTGTAAAATAAGTAAATTGAATAAAAAGGGATCTGATGGTTCAGTTAGACGTTATAATCAACAATTATTTGAAAACAATGGGCATGATTTTGTATATCTCGATGCTTCTACAAGTTTCGATATGTCTGAAAAAGAAATTATTGAGGGTAGAGAAGGGATGAGTGTTACAGAATTTGAGAATTGGTTCAATTCTAACATAAAGAGCAAACTGTAAAATTGTTTATTTAACATCAAATATCACACGTGTTTTTCGGAAAAATGAAATAAAAACCGATAGATATAGTGCCTGAACTGAGCTGCATAAAAACAAGGAGCATCCATCATGGGAAACAATGAAGAACGGCTGAGCGAGGACGAAGCACGCAGCTGTCAGCGGATTGAGGAAGCGTTGGAGCTGTATGAGACTGGGAATGAAGCAGAATATAACAGGGGTATTGATTCTCTGACAGAGGAGGAATGTGATGCGTTGGAGGAGAGAATAGATGAAAGCAGAAATACTGATTTTGTAATTGATGAAACAGAAGAAGCAGCTAAACAGAATTGGAAACAAGCAATGTATGAAGAGGAACATGACATGGGTGTTCCTTTAAGTGATATATATATACTTATTTCAAAATATAAAAAATGAAGGGCACAATATTCAACCTTCAAATGAGCATCCATCATGGGAAACAATGAAGAACGACTGAGCGAGGAAGAAGAACGCAGCTGTAAGCGGATTGAGGAAGCGTTGGAGCTGTATGAGGCGAATGGCGAGGACGCTTTGAAAGAAATCGCTGGAATGCTCTCGAAAGAGGAAAATAGAAGTATTGGATATAGCATTGATGAAACTTCACAAGAATCCGAAGAGAATTGGGCGCAAGCATTTTAGGAATTGGAACACAACATATACGCTCCATTGAGTGATGTATATAGAATAATTTCAAAATATAAAAAAAATAACACATCCCTAGCCGTTAATAACTGAATAATCCGGCATTTCCTGTCTCCTCATCTGGTATTTATCATTGTTAGAATTCCAGTACATACAACACTTTTTATAGTTGGTCATCCCCACAAAGAAGCCATACTCATCAACATCAATATACTTCTTCAGAAAATCAATGATGTCCTCAAGCTCGGCACTGTCCAAAGTCGCTTTGTATCTATTTCCGTGATTAAAATAGGCGGCATCTTTCAATGACAAACACCCTCTTGTTCCATTCTTTCTCCGCTTCTTGATAAAATGTATATGCGGCGCAGGGCCTTGGCTATGCCGCCAATTTTCGCCATACACCCATATTTCTATTCCTCCTTTGGTGTTCCCCACATGGGTCATCTCACGCAGCCGATGACTGCCGCCTATTTCGCAGTTCTCATTCACACATTTTTTCTTCATTCTATCCCCCCTGCCCTTTCTCACTAACTTCATTTCCGTGCATTCTTTGGCCACTGACGGAACGTATTGATGCAGGCATACATCAGCGTGGAATTGACATTCGCCCCCGCAGCAATGAGCGTTTTGGCCACTTCAATATGGCCATTCGCGCAGGCATACATCAGCGGCGTCCTATAATTTTCGTCCGCGGCATGAACGACAGCACCCGCAGCAATGAATGCCCGGACCATCTCAAGATGGCCATTTTCACAGGCATACATCAGCGGCGTTTTGCCATCCTCGTCCGCAGCATTGATCCCGACGGACGTATTCGCCCCGGCGGCTTCCAGCGCAGTCATTATTTCTGTAAAATTATTACAGGCCGCATACAGCCACGCCGTCCAGCCGTATTTGTTCTGTTCATTGACATCCGCACCCGCAGCAATGAGCGCCCGGACAGTTTCCGCGTGCCCCTCTCCGCAGGCATACATCAATGCGTTTGCCCCGCTGTCAAAATCCCTCGCATTGACATTCGCACCGGCGGCAATCAGCGCTTTGACCACCTCGGCATGGCCTTCGCCGCTGGCATGTATCAGCGGCGTCGCGCCGTCATCGTCCCTCGCATTGACCTCCGCACCGGCGGCAATCAATAATTTGGCAAGTTCAGCTGAATGAACGTGCATCAAAAGAGTCGTGCCGTCGCCGACGTCAGCCACCCACCCCAGCGGCGCATTGACCATTCTCCTCAACCGTTCACGAATTTCGTCATCCGTCAGATGTGTCATTGAGGTCTCCTTATCTTGAGCTCTTTATAATCCGGAACAATCACCCTGCCGTCTTTGTCATATTTTATCTTCATCGGCGAATCGCAGTTGTTGTGATTCCACAGCCGGCAGGCATATTCATACTTGTTCTGATAATGTATATAATCCTCCTGATTGCCCGGAGTATTCATAAACTTATCCAAAGCATCTACATATTCATCGTCAAGTTCCGTCATATCATCGTCGCGATTGAAATAATTGGCTGTTTCAAGCAGAACACACGAATCCCGAGAGCCGTCTTCCGTGACAATGTGAACGTGAGGAATCTGTGCAACATCATTATCTAATACGCAGACAGAAAACTCCGCGGGGTCTTCCCGCCAGCCATTTTTATCGAGAAATCCCACTCGCGAGGACTCTATCTCATGCAATTCTCTTCGGCCATGAATTTTTTTCATTTCAAAATCCCGATAAACTTCCCTGTAAAATTCCCAGTTTGTCACATTCGGCTGCCGCGGCGAAACAGCCCATTCAAGGATTTCTTCAAGTTCATTCTCGGTAAATGAGATTGGTCTCTTGAATCCCTCATGCAATGCACGCATCATTGCTTTATCATATTTTATTTTGAGTTTGCCAACCGACGTCGGGCGCGCCCCGTCCAGAATCAGCACTGCCCCGGCCATCATCCCGTACAGACAAATAAAAACATGCGGCTTGCGCGTGCTATATTCTGAATCCCGCAGCTCAAAATGAAAATGCTCGGTATCCCCCGCATCTATGACTTCATAACAAAAATGGCACTTAGCAAGATATTCCCTGCTCATCTCTCCTTCCTCCTTTCATCATTTACTCCTTCGACAATAACTTAAAATAATCATATTTGTCCCATAACTCTGGATGGTTGAGCAAATACTCCCCTTCCTCCATTGCTTCCCTGTTTTCTTTTGTCATTGGAGGACCATTTATATCATTTAATTCATTATACAGATAGTTCAGCTCATCCTCTGTTAACACCTCAATGATTTCATCAAACTTTTTGCTATTATTCTCAACAAAATAATTGAGCGCTTCTCCAATGAGTTTATACCTTTTTTCTTTCATATTCGCCTCTCCTTCCTATTTTCCCGCTTTTTGCGCATTGAGCAGCAATTCACGGATTTCGTCTTTCTTTGTTATATCCAGAGCTGTTCGGCCATTATTGTCCTTTGCATTCACATCCGCGCCGGACTCCAAAAGAGTCTCCACCACCCCCCGCCACGTGCTGTCGCAGGCATACATCAGCGGCGTTCTGCCATTCCCGGCTTGTTCATTGACATCCGCCCCCGCAGCAAGGAGCATTCTGACAATATCAACATTGCCATTTTCGCAGGCACGCATCATCGGTGTAAAACCATCCAAATCCTTTGTCCGAACATCCGCACCTGCGCGAAGGAGTTCCCGAATAAGCTCCGGACAATTATGTTCACAGGCATACATCAGGGCCGTGGCACGAAGCTGATTCACTGCATTGACCTCTGCACCGGCATCAATGAGCGCCTGCGCTATCAATAGATTAGCGTGTTTGCAGGCAAACATCAGCGCTGTTGTCCCCAATGCGTCCGAATCATTCACATTGGCCCCGGCATCAATAAGCTTCTTTGAAATGCCCACTGCTTCCCACTGAATGGCATATAACAGCGGCGTATGGCAGCGCGCGTCCGCCGCATTCACATCCGCGCCGGCATCAATCAATTCTTGCGCGAGTCTATTTGTATTGACGTGCATCAAAAGCGTCATGTTTCCATTCAGCGGCGCATTCACATCCGCGCCGTTTTTCAATTTCTCGCGAATTTCTGCGTCCGACAGAAACGGCATATATTCCTCCCGAATGCAGGCTCTTTTCAGCAATTTATAAATTTCACGCGTCTTCGCCTTCTCCAAAACGGTCAGGCCTACAACCTCGGCGCCCGCCTGAATGAGCGTCTGAACTGCCTCAATGTCCCCATTCACGCTGGCCGCCGTGAGCGGCCTGTCGCCAAATACGCTCCACGCATTGACGTCTGCCCCGGCATGAATCAGCATCCGAAAGACCTCCATATTTCCCGACTTGCAGGCATGGAGCAGCGCCGTTCGCCTAAATCTGTCCTTTGCATTGACATCCGCACCCGCAGCAATGAGCACTTTGGCTGCCTCCCAATGTTTCCTTTCACAGGCAAAAAGCAGTGCTGTCTTGCCCTTATCGCGCGCCGCATTATCAATCCCGGCATTGACATCCGCGCCCGCAGCAATGAGCGCCCGGGCAACAGCGGAATGGCCATATTCGCTGGCCAGAATCAGCGGTGTCTTCCCATCCAAATCAGCCGCATTTGCATTGACAGACGTATCCGCACCGGCCTCGGCAAGCAGAGCGGTGATTTCCTTAAAATCATGACAATACGCATACAGCCACGCCGTCCAGCCGCCCTTTGTCTTTGCATTCACATCCGCACCGGCATTCAAAAGTGTCCGGACAACTTCCAAAGGGTTTTCGCCTTGGTCGGAAACATCGCAGGCAATCATCAGCGCCGTCTGTCCATCATTGTCCGCCGCATTGACATCCGCACCCGCATCAATGAGCGCCTGGGCAATTCTCCTCCTGATTTCCGCTGGATGGACACACTCTCTCCAGCGGCTCGAGATGGCAAACATCAGCGGCGTCTTCCTCTGCTCAGCGGTATAAACATTGACGTCGGAATTTGCCTGAATGAGCGCCCGAACGGCTTCCAATTCACCATAGGCAGCGGCATTGATGAGCGGCGTCATGCCTTCATCGTCACGCACATTGACATTCGCGCCCGCTTCAATGAGCGCCTTTTTAATCAATTCACTGTTGTGTCCGCAATAAAACATCAGCGCGGTGGCGCCCTCATTGTTTCTGGCCTCGAGATCTGCCCCCGCCTCAATAAGCACTTTCGCAATGTCCAGAGAATCCGTCATCATCAGCGGCGTCACGCCGTTTTCACGCGCTGCATTTGGATTGGCGCCTGCCGCAATAAGCGCTTTCACAACCTCCAAATTGCCGCCTTCGCAGGCATACATCAGCGGAGAACGATCCTCATCATCCTTTCTATTTACATTCGCCCCGGCCTCAATGAGTGCATTCACCGCCGCCCAATTGCTGTCTTGGCAGGCCCATATCAACAGTATGCCCCCATATTCTCTGCTCTTTGAACTTATAGCCGCCCCGGCCTCAATAAGCGATTTAATTGCATTCAAATCGCCTTCTTTGTATGAATCAAACAGCCTTTCCTGGAAATCCACGCCGTTTTTCAGGAGCTCCCGAATTTCGTCATCCGTTAAACGCTGCATGATTTCTCTCCTTTCGCTGCATTATCCCGACAATAAATCCTTACAACATCCTCGTCTATCGCGTAATAATACTACTCACTTTTTATATTTTGCGCATTTTTCAGCGCTTCACGAAGAGGTTCAAATACAGTCAAATCCAGAGCTGTGTAGCCATTATTCGTCTTTGCATTCACATCCGCGCCGGCGGCAATGAGCTCTCTGATCACCTCCGCAGTCCCATAATCCCCAATGCCGGTATGCATCAGCGCCGTCTGTCCCCACTCATCCTTTGCATTCACATCCGCGCCCGCATCAATGAGCAATTTCACCTCATCGAGTAAGCCATTTTCTGCGACATGCATCAGCGTGGTAATACCGTATTTGTCTTTTGCATTGACATCCGCACCGGCGGCAATCAGCACCTTCATCGCCTCAAGAGAGTCGTACATCCAGACATCCATCAGCGCCGTCTCGCCAAATTCGTCCACCGCATTGACATCCGCGCCCGCATCAATGAGCAATTTGACAATATCCACATTTATATTTTCACGACTGCATGCTCCAATCAGCGCCGTCCACCCATTTTTATCCTTTGCATTGACATCCGCGCCGGCGGCAATGAGCAATTGGACAATTTCCAGGCTGACCTGGTTGAAAGAAGCCAACATCAGCGCCGTCGTTCCCCAATTAGTCTTTGCATTGACATCCGCACCGGCATCAATTAACAATTTGACCATATCCAACAGGCCATAGCGAGAGGCCGTCATCAGCGGCGTCAAGCCACTGTCGCTCGGCGCATTCACATCCGCGCCGTTTTTCAGTCGCTCTTTCAGACGCCCGCGAATTTCGTCATCCGTTAAGCGATGCATGATTTCTCTCCTTTTTTATCGCCTCAAAGAAACGGACTATACTGCTCACACTCTTTTGATAGTGTCAGAAAAAAATCACAGATTATTTGCTAACATAAAACTTTCGGTTGAAATTTCTCCTGCTAGACAGGAGATCAAAGAATCGATGCTTTGAGAAATTCTTGAACAATACGGAGAAATGTCATCACTCAAAACTTTGGATTCCACCATACTTTTGACGCGCTCAGGATTATTCAACTCAAATCCTTCAATCAACAAATATCTAATAATTTTTTTCTTATTGCCACTCTTTGTGGAATATTTGCAGATTGTATTGATATATGAACGCAACTCTGATTTCCAATGATTGTATGTTTGAAGATTTTTGTCTTTTGTATATAAAACAAGGAAATAGTTCTCGACTAATTGCGGAATATGATTCTCCACTTGATTCCTATACACTTTTCTCTCTAAAGCAAATTCATTCAAAACGTTGTTCGCATTCCTTTTCTTCTTTGAATAAGAAGACATATCAGAAGTTTCAAGCTCATCTCGATCTATAATTTCAAGCAATTTCTCATATTCTTCATGTTCAAAATTCTCAATAACAAAGTCTGCAAACTCATCAATTCTATCCTGACTATACAGAGATACCGCTCTCTTGAATTTCTGAAAAGAATTAGACATTAAAGGCTCGAGGTATTCCATCGCATGCGTCAGCCCCTCTTTCAGACTGTCCGCTGGCAGCAGATGACCGCCGGGAACAATCAGCGAATTTTCTCTCCCATTACATTTCGTTCCATAAACATTATTGAACATATCAATGTATGAAAGCAGCTCGTCGTTTTGGCCGAAAATCCCGAAAACCGACTGCACGGATGCTGCGGCAACACTTTGATAAAGTTTTGCTTCACGCGCCTGAAATTCCTCAATCCACTGCCGGTCGATTTCATCTTTTGCGATTTTGGGAATTTCCACCGAGGGCAGCATGCACGGATTGACAATGATTTTGGAAATAGCGTCATATTCCAGTTCCATGGACAGCGCGAGCGCGTAAAATGACCCGAGCGACTGCGAGAAAATCATATCGACGCCATTTTCCCGAATCATTTCCTTCAATTCGGCCATTGTCTCGTCATATTTAAGCAAATCAAATTTCTTCGCGACAATAACATCATCGGCAAAGAATTTTTTTACCCGAGAATACGTCGTTCCCACAGGCGCGCCATTGAAACCGTGAATATAGAGAATCTTTCTCACTTTCTTTTCTCCCTTCTTTTCAGTTGTTGCAGCCATATCAGCTGCGCTGACATTTTTCTTTCCGCCCTTACAGGCATAATATCTGTGGACGCAGTCTTTGATTTCCGCGACAGATAATTCAGTTAAGTCCTTCGTAACACATGCATATCTGATAAGATTTTCATAATCCCGACTTAATGTCCCTCCACTCAAGTCTCCATTCATAACCGCCTGCCGCATCGACAAGATATTTTGCAGAAATGCCTCCTCAGACGTGAGCGGATCCAAATAAAGCATCCCTCCCGGGAACCCGCAAAAACCCACTTTTTCCCGATTATCGAGAACAATATCGTCCGCATCAGGCGCTTTTTTTATTTTCCCCCTGGTCTTTGAACGAAGCGACGAACGCTTTACTTTCAACTTCGCCTCCGACCATTGGCAGCCGGGGCTCTTATGTCCGTGAATTTTATACGTTCTGCTCATTTCGAGGTCTCCTTTGTTTATTTTTCGCATTTTGCGCATGAAGCAGCAATTTACGGACTGCACCATCTTCGACCATATCCAGAGCGGTGTTGCCCTCATTGTCCTTTGCATTTACATCCGCGCCGGCCTTGAGAAGCATACCGAGGATTCGTTCTGCTTTTCCCTTTTTTTCTGTTATTATCTTACTGCTGAAATGATCCTGCCACCGTTCACAGCAGTCACAGGCATGCATCAGCGCCGTCTTTCCGTCGTTGTCCTTTGCATTGACATCCGCACCCGCAGCAATAAGCGCCTTCACAACCTCCGTATTGCCTTGAGCGACGGCACTCATCAGCAGCGTCAAGTTATCTGAATTCCTGACAATGCCATTGACATCCGCGCCCGCCTCGATGAGTGCCTTGACTGTATTCATATAAGCCGAACCAGAAAGGCTGGGGCCCATGAACGTCCATTTGAGGTGTGCCCCGGCCGCAATGAGCGCCCGGACAATTTGCGGATTGTAATGTTCACAGGCAAGCCTCAGGGCCGTCATTCTCTCTTTGTCCGCCGCATTGACATCCGCGCCCGCATCAATCAGCAATTTGACAATATCCAACAGGCCAAAGCGGGAGGCCGCCATCAGCGGCGTCATGCCGCCTGAATTCCCGATATTGGTATTTGCCCCCGCCGCGATAATTGTTTTGACCAGTTCCAAATTCTGACAAACGCAGGCATCCATCAGCGCCGTATTTCCGTCTTCGTCCCTGGCATTGACATCCGCGCCCGCAGCAATGAGCAATTTGGCCATTTCCAAATCTTCAAACTCACAGGCCCATATCAGCGGCGTCCGTCCCAAATTATCCTGTGCATTGACATCCGCACCGGCCGCAATGAGCTCCCGCACCACACCCATATTTACCACATCCAGCCAATCTATCCTGTCGTAAACATTCATCAGCGCGGTCTGTTCACTCCAGTCCTTTGCATTCACATCCGCACCGGCAGCAATAAGCGTTTTGACAATATCCAGATACCCTTCGCGGCTGGCCCACATCAGCGGCGTCCATTTGTTCATATTTGATTTCACATTGACGTTCGCGCCCGCATCAATGAGCAGTTTGACCACGTCGAGTTGGCCCTTCCAACAGGCACGCATCAGCGGCGTCTGTCCAAAATTATCCTGTGCATTGACATCCGCACCGGCGGCAATCAATTCCTGCACAAGCTCCGCTGAATGAGCGTGCATCAGAAGCGGGCTGTAATCTATATTATCCAGCGGCGCATTAACATCCGCACCATTTTTCAGGCGCTCCCGAATTTCCTCATCCGTCAAATCCTGAATAATCGACATGATTTCTTTCCTTTCTTTTCAACAAATCCCCACAAAAACTCGGGAATTATCCATATAAGTACACCCCCACATAACCTGAGGCTTTTTTTATTTTTACAAAAACTTATATAATCATCTCCTTCAAGAAATCCTGAATATCATAATTATCGTCCCTGTCACATAACCGCAGCAGTTTATCTTTATTAGATCTAACAAACCTTTTTACCAATTTAATATCATTCTCAGAAATGCCATCTAATAGCGATTTGTAATTAGAAACAGGAATTTCAGGATTATCTGAAATTGTCATCGGAATCAGTTCTCTTGTGTTTGCACGGTTATTTTTATTATTCTGGAACATTATATGAGGACCATGACCACTATCTAAATAAGTTCCTGAATCATCTAAATATAAATTCATCGGCAGCCGAGAACGTTGTTTTTTTAACGTCGCCATTCCAAACAACGTTTCAGAATCATAATACTTATTTTTTATCTCATCCAAATCCATTTTATTTTCCTCCTTTTGATTCTTCCAGCGCCTTCAATGCCTTCACAAGCGCCGACATTGTCCAGCGCGTTCTGGTATAAGTAAATGGGGCAATGGAATCGTATCGTTTGGATGCCCACTGAACTCTTCTTTCAACGGAATTCCATTCGGACGTTTTGAAGCAATCCAGACAAATTAAATTGCTTCTTCCAATACCGCTGAGAAGACTGCCGGCAGTTGAATACACCCGCGTTTCGTGGCTTCCGCAATGATCACAACATCCGCGACAAAGAACGCCCGACGCATCCACTGCCAAAATTTTACCGAGTGAAACGGGAGGTCCGTCTTGTATCCAGCACTTCAAAGCCCAGAATGAACTGTCTGAAAAAGGGATATTCGCCAGTTCAGGTGTATTGCAAATGCCCTCCCGGTATTTCGTCAGCAAACGATAATTCCTCACAAAAAGATCGCGGGGCAAATTGACGCGCTCTTCCATGAGCGGGAGCGTGGCCAGTTCACTTTCGGACAAAGTGGGAATTTCTTCCTCTTGAATGTTAAAAATCTGGCAAATCAGCGCATCCATCTGCCAGTCCCAGCAATTATGAAACACCATAAAAACATTGGATTTGAAAAAAGAATCAAAATCCCTGAAAAAAGCGCTCCTGTTCAGCCCACGATGGCCCTGCGCAATGCGAATTTCCCTGGCCTTATTGCCGATTTCTTTTCGGGAGAGCCCCGATTCAATCATTCGCTGCTCAAAATAATTCACGCGCAGACCGGCACGCTTCATACGAAGCATATTTCTTTTTTTCTCGGCCTCAATCCCCTCAGGCGGCTCGTCCGCCATTTCAGCCTCGGGATATTCCAGATGCAATGCCTTGGATTCATCCAGCGGAAGGCGCTCATGATTCTCGGCCTCCGAATCATCCCGCAGCCGGTGATAAAGAATGCGGGAAAATTCATCCGACGGCTCTTCATTCAATGTATTCTTTTCGACAGTCATCGCTGTCCTCCCTCTTTGGTGTAATAGACAAACAACTGGTGAAACGTTTGATAGACAACACTGCCCAACCACTCTGAACGAATCTCACCTCCTCGAACGGCGTTTTGAAATGCTGTACTGCGCCATTTTTAATCCGCCTTTACGGACGTAATATCTATGCACATCATCCTTTACCTTCTGGACAGATATTTCACTCAGATTCTCCATTCCTTTCCAGCGAATGAAATATCCTTTCCAGAGATAATCGACCAACCCACAATAATTTTCTTCATTGATCAATCCTTCGCGTACTGACAATATCTTTCTCAAAAACTCCGTTTCAGAAACAATCGGGCTGAAACAAAGCCATCCAATGTCACTCTTCCTCCAGGAATTGGATGATTTCACATCAGGAAAAACAACGTCTTCCTCATCCGGTGATTTTTTGAGTTTTACCTTTGCCTTTGAACGAACTGACCAAGGCTTGACTCGTAGCTTTCCTCGACATTTATGTCCGTGAATTTTATATGTTTTACTCATTTCAGTCTCTCCTTTTTTGCGCATTGTTTATTGTTACTCCGGCATCTAATATATACTATCGCATTTTAATGCTTTTTCCATTGATCTCTGACGACCAACGTCTTCAATGCCTTCACAAGCGCCGACATTGTCCAGTGCGTTTTTGTATAAGGAAATGGGGCAATCTTATTATAGCGGCAGGCCGCATGAACAACATCATCGCTGTTCGAGTCTTTCCGAGATATTTTACAGCAATCCAGACAAATGGAATAGGAAAAGCCGGCCCCCGTGAATGGGCTTCCGCCGCAATAATAAACCAATGTTTTCTCGCTGCCACAGTGCTCACATTTCATACTGCGAAGGATTCCCGCGGCATCCAAAGACAACAATTTTCCCAGTGAAACGATTGAACCACATCCAATATAACCCTTGAAAAAAGAGCTCCTCAAATTGATATTCGCCAGTTCAGGTGTATTGCAAATACCCTCCCGGTATTTCAGCAGCAAAAGATAATTCCTCACAAAAAGTTCGATAAGATTATGCATGCGCCCTTCATCCATGAGCTGGCGGCTGTCCTGCGCACTTTCCGGATATTCCAGATGCAATGCCTTGGATTCATCCAGCGGAAGGCGCTCATTATTCTCAGACTCGGAATCATCCCTCAGCCGGTGATAAAGAATGCGGGAAAATTCATCCGACGGCTCTTCATTCAATGTATTCTTTTCGACAGTCATCGCTGTCCTCCCTCTTTGGTGTAATAGACAAACAACTGGTGAAACGTTTGATAAACAACTTCCCTTTGACTGAGATGGAATCCCAGACGTGACGAGCTGCATTCCCCCTTCAATTCCGTCACTTCCCCTCTTCCAACGTCTTCAATGCCTGAATAAGCGCCGGCATTGTCCAGCGTGTCTGAACGCCCGGAAAAGGGGCAATGCGGTCGTATTCGAGAGAGGTCAGCACAATGTCTCTGTCAAATGTGGAATCGCTGCACACGTTCTGGCATTCCAGACAAACAGAGGCGGACAAAAAGGTGCTGCCGGTGAGCATACTGCCGGCGTTTTGATAGATCAGCGTCTCACTGCTTCCGCAGGCAGTGCAGGGCTTGCCTCGCAGGACTCCCGAAGCATACAGTCCCAGCAGTTTGCCGAGGTCGGCGCTGCTCTTTCCGCCGAACCACATTCCAAAAAATTCAACGGGTTCGCCGATGGGAATGGTGGCCAGCTCGGGGGTATTGCAGATGCCCATAGCATATTTATTCAGCAGTGGATAATTCTTAATAAACAGGCTGAACGGCTCACGGACGAGAACCTCCAGCGTTTTGACTCTCTCCTGTTCACGCGGGGACAAATCGGGAATGTCCTTTTTGTTAATATCGAAAATTTTATAGATCGTCCCCTTAAAATTTGAGTCATCGATGCGGCCCGATTGAATAAATTCATCATATTTCCTGAAAAATCTACTCAGATTTTTATAGCCGGACCTCTGGCCAATTTCCTTCCGGGAGAGTCCCGACGAATTTATTTTTTCAAAAATGTATTGTCGGCGGCAGTTTTCGGCCTTCTCGCGAATTGCCTTAATTTCCGCACGCGCCGCCGGGCCTGTGGGATCCTGTCCGGCCATCGCCGCCTCGGGATATTCCAGATGCAGCGCTCTGGACTCAATTGCCTTCAGACGCTCCCCTTCCTCTGTTTTCGCCAGATTGGAGTTTTGAAAAAGCACCTTTGAAAACCGATCCGTCTGCTCTTCATTCAATTTGACAGTCATCGCTGTCCTCCTTCTTTGGTGAAATAGACAAACAACTGGTGAAACGTTTGATAAACAACACTGCACACCCCCTATGAACGAATCGCATCACCTCCCTGAACGGCGCTTTGAAATGCTGTACTGCGCCCTTTTTATCCCGCCCTTGCAGACGTAATGTCTATGCACGAAATCCCTTATATCCTGTATAGATAATTCACACAGAAATTGACTCAGACTGTGTATGCCCTCCGTGAGCGACGCATTCCGGAAATCTTTTCCATAAAAAGGTCCAAGTTGAAAACTAAACCTGGAATTCTCGATGAAAGCTCCATTGAAAATTCCCTCGCGCATTGACAATATCTCGCTCAAAAATTCTTCTTCAGAAGAAATCGGGCTTAAATAGTGACCGCCGTGAACCCTGTTCCAGGCCCCGGAGGATTTATCATCAGGAAAAACAACGGCGTCCGCATCAGCCGCTCTGGTTAATTTTATCTTTGTTTTTGAACGAGCCGACGAACGCTTTGCTTTCGCCTTAGACTCGTTCCATTTTGCGAACGCGTTTTTATGCCCGTGACATTTGTATGTTTTACTCATTTCAAACTCTCCTTTTTCCCCTGGTTATTATTACACCGATATTTAATTCACACTATCGCATTGCCTTATTGCGTCCTTCTCGGGTTCTCCCCAAAAAAAAATATGATATTGTGATATTTTGTCCCTTCTGGACGATTTTGTATTATTTATTATTTATCATTTATTGAGATTCAATGATGCGTCCTGAAAGGACGCCGTGGCACATCCCGGGATGCAATCCCGGGCATTTTTATACATCTGGCGAGGACTTCTGGGTAATTCGAGGCGCAAACGTCCCCTCTACCATATCTTCCAGTTCTTTTTCCGCTTCCGCCAGACTTTTCCTCAGCGCATTCACTTTAATCATTTCCGCCATCCAGGATTGAACAAATTTTTCCTGTTCCGGGAGGGGCGGCAGCGGAATTTTAATTTTTTTCAGCGCCTCCGATGTCAGCATGGAAATCACAGTGCCGCCGGAAACACTTTTGAGCGCGGCGTGCCCGGCTGTGCTGTTCAGAAACGCCCGAATAAAATGCGGGTTGACCCGCGTTCGATCCAATTCAATGATATAAAGATTGGCCGTGGCCAGAATTTTTTTGCCGGCCGGGACGGACGCGACCGCCGCTTTGAACGGCGTGCCATTTTTGGTGAGCAGCAGTGCCTGATCGGGAATGCAGTAGCGCTCCCACTGATTTTTCAGCTCTTTCAGCCAGGGCAAATTGTCCTCTATTTGACCATTCTGGATATTTTTTGTTGATAAATACTGAATATCCGTTGGTTCACTGGAAATCATTTGCTCCAGATTGGAGGCCCGAAGCATGGCGCCCCGCGTGAGCCGGACAATGACCTCTCCGAGCGGCGTTCCGTCGGTCAGCTGCGTTCCCAGATAGAGTCCCGGAGACAGAATATCGTCATTTTCCGCGATTTTTTTACGGGAAAAAGAGCAGCTGTTCTTTGTATCAGTATTCATAAGAGACAAAATTGTCTCGATATTGGCTCTGGAGAGAAAATTCTGGAACCTCCGGGACTCAAATTCATGTTCAGCATTTATCATTCGGACGCTCGTATTTCCGTGACTGAATACAATTAAGTTCACGGGAATATCTGTTTTGGTGAACAGACGCTCCGGCAGGGCGATGACGCACTCGATGAGCCCCAGGTCGAGGAATTGTTTCCGAATCGCCGCGTCACTCCGGCTGATTCCCAGCGCGGCGCCCGGCATGACGGCAACGGCCCGGCCCTGTGCCCCCATGATTTTGACGATAAGCCCGACGTGCAGCCACGAACTGGAACTACGGCGCAATAACCTGTCGGGCGGCGCACTCTCGGAGACGACGGGCCCATCCCAGGAGCAATTGGAAAATACGAGGCGCCGGTTGCCCTGCGGCAATAATGCGAGGCCGCTCTCGTCGGCGAGGTCGAAAAAGTTTTTATTCTCCAGACGGACGCGCTCCTGCTTGCGCCCCAATACATTCAGGCGCATGTCGGCAATGGCCAGGGCTTCGGAATTGAGGTCGCACCCATAAAGAGCCCCTGAAAAACCGTTCCGCACCGCAGACGCCAGAAATCCGCCGGTGCCGCTCCCCAAATCGACCAGCACATCGTCCGCGCCGGGATTCAGAATCGAGAAGGCAAGCTCGCTGATGCTCTCCGGGGTCTCGAAAAAAGGCGCTTCATTCTCAATTTTGAAATCCGTTGCAGAATAATCCATGAGAATCTCGGCAAAATCCTCCGCCGATTCATCTTGAAATGTGTCCAGAAGCGCATTCCAGGATTTTTCGTTCAGGTTGCGGATAATAAAGGACGCGGTTTCGGCCGAAATGCCGCCGATGGTGTTTTGGGCACTCCGCGAATCATCTGTATGCTCGGCAACATTCACAAAATCGGCGCGGGCATATTTTTTCTGATCCTGTGCGGAACGGAAGAGCAGCCAGACTGCCGACATGATCGTCAAATCGCCCGAGTAATTCTCCACGCCCTGCTCCTTGAGGCAGCGGGCGATTTTCCAGCCAAGCCATCTGAGGCGCCTGGTGCGTTTCATGTCCTCCAGAAGCGAGGAGACTTGTTCAGAAGCAGCAGCGGGACTGGAGTGATTTTCGGGCTGACTCATCTGGAGAATTCCTTCTCGGGACTGCTGAAAGTTGACTTTGGTTTTCAAGAACCAACAACATCATAGCCACTTCTCGCCGCCCGTCAAGAACTTTTTTGCGGTTTTTTCAAACCAACATTTTTCACTCTCGACGCGCCCACGGACAGCCCCGTTCATCCGCCTCCCATCCCCCAAATGAGGGAGCTCGAAAAAATGGGGAATACGAAAACCGCACAGCGCGTTCGCGCCCGGCATGCCGGCAATGATGGGGGCACCCAAATGGAAGACGCCTTGACAAAATTTTCGCGTTTTCCCCATAGCGCTCCATCCACGGTTTCCATCTGGTGAACGCAGGCAGCGGCGCCGAAATCCATAAGGAGTTCCAAATGAAGGGCAGCCCAAAAGTTATCCACAAAATTCTCAACACCCAAATGACATTTTGCCTCACGGGAAGCCTGCTGCTTTGGAGTGCGTCTGCGATGCTGCCCCATTCTGCCCTGGCGCAGGAAACGGCCCGCGCTCCGATGCCGCCCGCGCCGCTTTTGACCGAAAATACCGGGACGCCGGTCTATACTTCCCCGGAGGAGCTCGCCAATGCGCTCATCAATGCTTCGGAAACCAATCGCATGAAGGATGTCCGCGCGCTCCTGAATGCCGGGGCCAATCCCAATGTCGCCCGGCCCAATGGTGTGACGCCGCTGATGGCCGCCAGTGTTCTGGACCATCTGGAGGTCGTTCAGGCGCTTCTGGCCGCCGGGGCCAATGTCAATGCAATGGACAAAGATGGGTGGACGGCGCTGATTTATGCGGGCAATCAGGGAAAAATGAATACGGTGAATGCGCTGCTGGCCGCCAAGGCTGACCCCAATTTTGGGGGGGCGGGCGGCATGACGCCACTGATGTATGCCTGCAACGGCAAATTTCCGGAGGTCGCGCAAAGGCTTCTGGCTGCCGGCGCCAATGCCAAAGCAACAGATCAAAACGGCCGGACTACGCTGATGCTGGCCGCCGCCAAAGGTCACGTCATTTTAATTCAGCCGCTCCTGGCCGCGGGGGTGGACCCAAATGCGAAAAATGCGGAGGGAAAAACAGCGTTTGATCTGGCCGCGAATGATGCGGTCCGCGAGGCGCTCAAGGCCGCCCTGGAAAATGCGGGAAAGAAAAAATAATGGGGGGATGCAAAAAATTCGGTATTCAAAAGATATTGTTTATAACAATTAAAAACTGTATTATTTCCCCTTACCCTCCCAACGCAACGTCCAAAATCATCATCAGAACAAAACCAATAGAAAATGTAATAGCGCCGATATTGGAATGTTCGCCTTCGGACAGGCCCGGAATTAAATCGTCAACGACCACATAAAGCATGGCGCCGGCCGCGAAGGCCAATAAATAGGGCAAAATCGGAACAACCACACCCGCGGCCAGAATTGTCAGCACAGCGGCCGCCGGTTCCACAGCGCCGGAAAGAACGCCAAAACCAAAAGTTCTGGATTTGGGCATTCCCTCCGCCCTCAATGGCATGGAAACAATGGCGCCCTCGGGAAAATTCTGAATGGCAATTCCCAAAGCCAGCGCCAGCGCCCCCGCCTGGGTAATGCCCGTTTCGCCGGCGAGAAATCCCGCATAAACCACCCCCACCGCCATGCCCTCGGGAATGTTGTGCAGCGTCACCGCCAAAATCAGCTTGGTGGTGCGGCGAAGAGAATTTTTGGGGCCCTCCTCATGGCTGTCCAGATGCGCGTGAGGCGTCAATACGTCGAGAAGCAGCAAAAAACCGACGCCCGCCAGAAATCCCAGTGCCGCGGGGACAAATGCGAATTTGCCCATGGATGCGCTGCCTTCCAGCGACGGCAAAAGGAGGCTCCAGAAAGAGGCTGCCACCATGACCCCGGCGGCAAATCCCGTGAGCATCTTTCTGAGGCGCGCGGAAACCTGCTGCCGCAGAACAAAAACCATGGCCGCGCCCAGGCTGGTTCCAAAAAACGGCAATAAAATGCCGATGACCACTTCACGCATGACGCATTTCCTTAAAAATTCTTTGAAATTTTATTCTTCGACAATTCGCCGACTTTTTTCTGAAACGACAAAAAAAATCCCCCTCTCCAAAATAAACCGGAGAGGGGGAATGGAAATTCAGTTGCAAAAAAGGACAACCCATTTTTTCGCTTGATTACTGCATCAGCGCTCCCGGGACGGCCCCGAGCTGACCGGCGGTTCTGCCGATTTGCCCATATTCATTTCTGCCCCAGCACCAGGCTTCACCCGTCGTCAGAACAGCGCAGGTATGTCCCGCGCCGCAGCTGATGGAAGCAGCGCTCGCAGGAAGTCCGCGCACCTTCACCGGAACGGACGAATTGTTGCGATTGCCGCTGCCCAGCTGGCCGTAAGCGTTGTTGCCCCAGCACCAGACATTCGCTTCCTTGGCGCTGCCGGGGTCGCCCTTCACGATGGCACAGGTGTGGAAGTGGCCGACGGCGATGTCAGTCACATTATTGGTGTCAAAGCCGGAGATGGCCGTTGGAACCTTGCGCGAGTCCGTGCTGCCGTCGCCCAGCTGGCCGTAAGCATTGTTTCCCCAGCAGCGCATCGTTCCCGACTGGTTCAGAGCACAGGCATGGGCATGGCCGGCCGCGATTTTGGAGACGGTCGTCAGGCCGCTCGCCTGGACGAGAGAAGCGCTCTTGTTCGTCGAGTTGTTGCCAAGCTGACCATCGGCACCCTCGCCCCAGCAGCGAACCGTGCCCGCGGCGACGGCGCAGTTGAACTCGCTGCCCGAGGCAATGGCGCTGAATTTCAAGTCAGCACTTCCGGGAACCTCCGTCGGCAGCAGCGTGTCTTCAAACGAAGCGTTCCCCGTCTGGCCACTCGCGCCGGCACCCCAGCAGTCCACGCGCGTTTTGCCGCTCATGGCATCGGTGGAAATGATGGCGCAGGTGTGAGCGCTGCCGGTCGAGACAGCCGTGACGGACGACAGCGGGACATCCTCAATCGTGCCGTCAGCCTTGTATTTGAGAACCTGGAGCGGCGTCTTCCAGACGGTCGGCTCGCCGTCGCCCAGCTGGCCGCTGCCGTTGGAACCCCAGCAGCTCACCGTCTTGTCTTCGAGAACCGCGCAGCTGTGAGACGCCACCGGGCCGCTGACAACCGACGCGGCACCCGTCAGCTCCACGACCGGCAGAGGACTCGCCGAAAAGAGCCAGGAATTTCCGTTTTCCTCACCCATCTGACCGGCGTTGTTCAGTCCCCAGCAGCTCACCGTCTTGTCCGCGTTGAGCTGACAGCCGTGATTTGAGCCCAGAGCCAGCGTGTCCGAAGCGCCGCCGGCATAGCCGTCGAACTTCACGGGAAGCGTGCTGTAACGCTCAAAATCGCGGATTTTGGCATTGCCCAGCTGACCGCGCGCCTCACGTCCCCAGCAATAGACAGAGGAATCTTCGAGAAGAGCGCAGCCGTGGTAGCGCCCCAGCGACATGCTGACGACCTTGTCGAGATTGCTGCCGTCTTCGGCTTTGACGACGGTCACAGGCTTGCCGCTCTGGAGTCCCTTGGTCCGGGCTCCCAGCTGATCGTAGGTGTTATCGCCAAAGCACAGGACCGAGCTGTCCGCGGCCCGAATGCAGGAGAAAGTGCCGCCGCAGTAAACGCCCTTGGCGCCCGTAACTTCGGTGCCGCCGATGGAAACAGTGGTCAGATCGCTGACGGCCGAACCCATGGTCCGCGTGCTGCCCAGCTGCCCGGAATCATTGTTGCCCCAGCACTTCACCTTGCCGTCCTTCTCAAAGAGAACGCAGGTGTGGCCGTCGCCCAGAGCGACCTGAGAAACGCCGGTGATGTCCGTGCCGTAGATGTCCTGAATGTAAACAGCGCCGACACTGCGCGCGGTGCTGACGGCATTTCCCAGCTGACGCGTCTCGTTGTTGCCCCAGCAGGCGACTTTTCTGCTGTTGCCGACGATGGCGCACGTGTGCGTCGGGCCGGCCTTGATGCTGTGAACGTCTTTCAGACGCGTGCCGCCCAGTTCAAACACGCCCACAGGCGTGCTGGATGACGTGGTGGAACCGTTGCCCAGCTGGCCGTGGTCATTGCTGCCCCAGCAGACGGCCGTCTTGTCTTCGAGAACAGCGCAGGCGTGCGCGGACTGATTCCCGGTCACATCGGTCGCGTTCAGAATGTTGGGAACTTTCTTGGGCGATTCGTCGATGCCGCTCCAGCACTCCACAGTGCCGTCACGCGCAACGATGCAGCCGGCAGACATCTTCTCCGCCTTGGAAATGCCGTTGATGATGGTCGGTGCGCTCGTCTCTTCCGAACCATCCACAGCGACGCCCCAGCAGGCCACGCCCTGATTCTTCAAATGCCCGCACGTGTAATTTCCGATGGAATCCAAGTCGGACATCTCGCTCCAGGTCTCGGAACGCGAATCGAAGCAGACGTAATGCGTGCTCTGAATCTCGTCTTCGGAGAGCTTCTTGTCCTTGTTGAGGTCGATGCCGATGTCGATCTGCTGACCGCCATAAGGGCAGACCTTGCCGGAGACGATTTCCGTCACCACGACATAGGAGACCTTCCCGTTCTCACCGTCACACACGTATTCCGTGTTGGTGATTTCACTGGGTTCCAGCTGGCCGTTCCGGCTGGTGTCCAGTCCAAAGGAAACAGCCTGTCCGCCCATCGGGCAGTTGACGCCGGGAAGAATGCGGGACACCTCAAAGAGCATCACCTGGGGATCTTCATAGTCGTAATAGACTTCCTTGGAACAGGCAGTCGGAACGGCGAGAAGCGCCCCGAACAAGGCGGCCATGAGCCTTTTATCCATAGCGTTGCCTCCAAAATGGATGGTCGACGGTCACTGGATGAACATGGCGTCCACAGGCACCGTGTTGCCGTTCAGCCGCCCCAGCTGCCCGTATTTGTCCATGCCCCAGCAGCTGACCGTGCCGTCGGACCCAAGCGCGCAGGTATGACCGGAGCCGGTGCTCACATCCACGATGTCCTTCAGACCGTTGATGGTCGTGGGCGTGCCGCTGCTCTCCAGAACGTCGTTCCCCAGCTGTCCCCAGTCGTTTTTGCCCCAGCAGCTGACCGTCTTGTCTTCGAGAAGAGCGCAGGTGTGCTGATAGCCGCTGACGACCTTTGTCGCCTTCGCAGGCAGCGTGACCTTGGAGGGTCCGACCACTTTCGCACTGTCGGAAATTGTCTGGCCGCACTCGCCGAAAGCGTTGCTGCCCCAGCAGCTGACGGTGCCGTCGCGCAGCAGGGCGCAGAGGTGCGCGTGCCCGCTGGTCAGATCATCCACGTTGGTAACGCCCGCGACTTCTTTGGGCTCCAGGCTGTCGTCGCCAGCGGCTCCAAGCTGGCCGTAGGTGTTGTTGCCCCAGCAGCTGACTTTGCCGCTCTGGAAGAACGCGCACGAATGCGCGCGGCCCAGTGCCAGTCCTTTGACATCCGTCGCGCCCAACGCGACTTCCGCGTCGGGAATGCCGGTGACATTCGACCCGTCACCCAGCTGTCCGTACTCGTTGTAACCCCAGCACTTGACGGCACCATCAGCATCGGCAGCGCAGGTGTGGGCGTGTCCGCTGGCCAGAACAGACACATTGGCAATGCCGCCGACGATGTTCGGCACGGTCCGGTTTTCAACGCTGCCGCTTCCCAGCTGGCCGTAGCTGTTGTCGCCCCAGCAGTAGACATATTTGTTTCCGGCAAGCGCGCAGGTGTGGATGTAGCCGGGACGAACCGCCACAACGCCGGAAAAGACGGTGCCGTCAGCTTTCTTCACAACCTCGGGAAAGCGCTGAGAAGCGGTGAAATTGCTGTTTCCAAGCTGCCCATACTCATTGTTGCCCCAGCAGCTGACAACGCCTTCGCCATCGAGCGAGCAGTTGAACAGGTAGCCGGCGTTGACGGCGACGCTTCCGGAAATTTCCAGCGTCTTGGCGGGCTTCGCGTCGTAACCGGCATTGATGGCCTCGATGCCGTTGCCGAACTGACCATTCGCGTTGTTGCCCCAGCACTTGGCGTTTCCGTTGGTGAGCATCGCGCAGGAATGGCCCTCGCCCAAAACGAGGCTGGCGACATTGTTCAGGTCTTGGACGCCGACAGGAGCGGCGCTCTTCTGCTCCACATCGGAGGATCCCAGCTGACCGTAAACATTCCAGCCCCAGCAGCTGACTGACTTGTCGAGCGACACAGCGCAGGTGTGTCCGAAGCCGGCTTCGATGGAGTCAGTGTCCAGAGTCTCGTGAATCTGAACGACCTGCGGCACGGCAGTGGACGCCTCGGAAAAGCCGGGGCCCAGCTGCGCAACTTCATTGTCGCCCCAGCAGTGAACGCTCCGATTCGCCAGCAGAGCGCAGGTGTGTTTGTAACCCAGAGTAATTTGGCGAATGCTGCCCATGAACCCGCCGGACATGCCGATGACGGCGATTGCTCTGCTGCTGAAATCACCGACGGCGGCCCCCAGCTGACCGCTTCCGTTCCAGCCCCAGCAGCGGGCCGTGTCGTCAACCATCCGCGCGCAGGTGTGGTAGAGGCCGGCAGTGACCGAAGCCGCGCCAGTCATCTTGGTCCCGTCGGGATTGAGCACAGGCTGCGGAATGCTGCTGTCCACGAAAGTGCCGTTGCCCAGCTGACCGGCATCGTTCTTCCCCCAGCAGGCGACGCTCGAATCTTCGAGGACAGCGCACATGTGACGGCTGGGCGCCGAGGAGCCGGAGATGGATTTGACGCCGCTCAAATTCGAAACGACTCGGGGCGACTTGTTGAGTCCGCTCCAGCAGCGCACCAGCCCGTCTTCTCCAAGTGCGCATCCGGCGGCGACATCCTTCGCCCGGGAAATCCCATTCACAGGAATGGGCGACGCGGAAGAATCCGTCCCGTCCTCTGCTCTGCCCCAGCACTGCACCGTCTGATTCGACAGAAGCGCGCATGACTGATTCAAATATGTGGCGACCTTTTTAATGTTGCCGGACAGATTAGGCGTCATTCCGGAGCAGACAGTGTAGCTGCTCTGTATCTCGTTCTCAGAAAGCTGACCGTCGCCATTGATGTCGGAGCCCGTCTTAATCAGCTGTCCGCCGAACATGCACGTCTCGCCCGGCTCAATGTCGGTCACTAGGACCAAAGCGGGTGTACCCACTTCGCCCGTGCAGACATAACGGACGCTGATAATTTCATTTTCTGAAAGCGTTCCGCTGTGGTCCACGTCGATGCCCGAAAGGATTTTCTTTCCGCCGTTGGCGCAGATTTCTCCGGGCTTCTCAACCTCGATGGCGACCAGTGAATAGTTGGCTGACACTTCCTCAACTTTGAAATCGGAACAGGCAGCAAGCGCCATTGCACTGGCGGCGAGCGTAAGGCACACCTTGAAGTTCATGTTTTCTCCTCTGGAAAAGACAGGGGCCCCTAAAAAAACCGGCGGCTTTTAGCACGGACGAAAGCTCAGGCAACAATGGTGTTTTGGCCTTCCAGATAAAAAAATCCGCTCAAAGTGCATTTGGAAAATAACGGCGTTCATTTTTTAAAAATGTAATAATAAATAAATTTTTAATGTTATTTTGTTATTAGATTAACTCATTTCAAAACAATACCCACCCAATTTATCACTTGATTCTGCAAATTCTCATAAATTCCAAGCCCGCTGATTTTCGGGCCCGCGATAGCCTCTTGAACGGCCGACGGCACTTTTGGTAGCGGGCGCGCCCTTTTTGCGGACCGGGGGAGAAGGGTCCGAGCGCCTGTCCACATTTCTCCAGATGAAGAAGCCATGACCGAAAACACCATCGACGAGAAGCAAATCAAAGCCAGTCTCGACAGAGCCCTGAATTCACCACGCTTCTCAGGCGAATACGTCAGGCATTGGGTGAACACCATCCGCTTCGACGGTATTTCCGAGGAGAATGAGCTCATCTTCTCCGTGCCGTCGCTTTTTCACAGGGATTTCATCCGGGACCACTACATGGATGACCTTCTCGTTCTGATGGGAGACGCACTGCCGGGACATGTGGAAATCGTCTGGCGCGTCGATGAGTCCATCTGGAACAGCCAGGCACCCGCGGGGATGGCGGAAAAGCCCATGCATCTTCCGCCACCCAACAACGCCAAGCCTGTCCCTTTCAGCGACATTTACAACAAGCTGGACAGCCGCTTCAGGTTCGAGAGCTTCGTCAGCGCGCCTTCCAACCAGCTGGCCTTCGCCGGCGCTCAGGCAATCGCCGAGACGCCAAATTCCGCTTACAATCCACTTTTCATCTATGGCGGCAGCGGCCTGGGCAAGACGCATCTGCTCAACGCCATCGGTCACCGCTTCCTTGAACGGCATCCCGACGCACGCGTCATCTATATGTCGTCGGAGGAACTGACCAACGACTACATCGAGTCGCTGCACTCCCAACGGATGTCGGATTTTCGCAAAAGGATGCGCGAGGACTGCGACTGCCTTCTCATCGATGACATCCAGTTTCTGGGCAACAAGGAGCGGACGCAGGACGAGTTCTTCAACATCTTCAACGCGCTCCACAGTGTCGGCAAACCCGTGGCCATGACCAGCGACCGCATTCCGGCGGAAATTGAGGGCATCGTTGACCGGCTTCGCACCAGGTTCGCCAGCGGCCTGCTCGTTGACATTCAGGAGCCGGATTTCGAGACGCGCGTCGCCATCCTCAAGAAGAAGGCGGAAATTTTTCACATTCAGCTGCCGGACGACGTGGCCTGGTACATTGCGAAAGTCGTCCAGAGCAATGTCCGCGAGCTGCAGATGGCCCTCAACAGAGTCTATGCGTACCATTCGCTGACGCGCCTGCCCATGACGGAGGAAATGGCAGCAGAAACACTGAAAGATGTTCTGCCTGAAACCAAAACTCTGGGCATCGAGGACATCCAGAAGGAAATATCCAAGTATTACAACGTGACGGTCGAATCGCTGACGAGCCCCAGGCGGCAGAAGAACATCGTCATGGCGCGCCAGATGGCCATGTACATCGCCCGAAAACTGACCGGCGTCTCCTATCCGGAAATCGGAGAGCACTTTCACAGGGACCATTCCACCGTCATGTCTTCGTGCGGAAAAATCGAGAAAGAGCTTGAAGTAAACGAGAAGCTCAAGCGCGACCTCGATGAGCTGATGACGAGGCTGTCCAACAAGGGAAACTGACCTCTGACACCATATTATCCTACACAGGCTGACTGGCCGCATGTCCATGTTTGGAAGCCTGTGGATAAACGTTCAAAAAACGCCGTTTGAGCTGTTCAAAAAAGGTTTTTTTGGGTGTGGACAGCCGGAACCGGCGCTTTTCAGACAGCAGCAGCCCCCGCAGCAAACAGAGTTTTGAGAAGAAAAAAATGACCTTTTTTCAATAGGTTGAAGTGGTTTCCAACAAATCCACAGCACCTACTTTCGCTACTGGAACAGAAAGATTCTTCTTTCTCTTATCCTTAAAAGACAGGAGCCGACGATGGAGTTTCAAATCGCGATTGAAGAGCTTCAGAAGGCGCTGGGCCGGACGCAGGGCATCGCCGAACGCAAGACGTCCATTCCCATCCTTGCCAACGTCCTCATCGAGGCCTCGGCGGAAAACGGTTTTGTCCGCTTCACGACCTTCGACCTGGACATCGCCATGATCAGTGAGCACCCGGCCGAGATCGCTGTTTCAGGGGCGGTCACTGTTCAGGCCAAAACACTGTTCAATCTGGCCAGGACCATCACCAGTCCCATGGTGCGCTTCGCTGTGGAGGGTTCCACCGCCAACATCAGCTTTGGCTCGTTCAAGGGACAGCTCCCCTGCCTGCCCGCCGACGAATATCCCAAGCTCCCCAACGACGAGAGCGCGTCCCTCTGCAAGGTCAACAGCCAGGCGCTCATCGACCTGATTTCCAAAACCTCGTTCTCCGTCTCCAAAGACGACACGCGGCCCATTCTCCACGGCCTGTTTTTCGAGGCGCCCGAGAAGGGAAAGATGCGCGCTGTTTCGACGGACGGCCACCGGCTGTCGCTGATGAATCGGAGCGTTGAGGACGGCGAGCTGGTGCTGCCCAAGGGCGTCATTTTCCCGCTGAAAGGTCTGACGGAGCTCAAAAAACTCCTGGAAGAGGCGCCGGAGGCGGAGTCGTTCATCGGTTTCACGGACACTTCGGCCATCTTCAAGCGCCAGGGCCTGACGATGATTATGCGGCTGATTGACGGCCAGTTCCCCGAATATCAGGAGGTCATTCCTCAGGACACCGGCAGCGGCATTCGCATCAATCGTGCGGAGCTGATGAGCGCCATCCGAACGGTCAGCAACTTCATCGAGACCCGCAACAGCTCCATCCGCCTCAGGCTGGAAGAGGGAAATCTGAACATTTCGGCTTCCGGCGAGGGCTGCGGCAACGGCACACAAAACGTCGCTGTGGAATACTCTGGCGGCGTTGTGGAAATTGGCTTCAACGCCAATTACATTAAGGACGTGCTGAGCGTTATTGATGACACGGAGATTATGTTTTCCATTACGGATGACCAAAGCCCCGGCGTCATTAAGCCCGCCTCCAGTCAGGATTTTGTGGCGGTCATTATGCCCATGCGGATTTGATAAAATTCAAAACTCTTTTGGGTGAGCATTTATTTGTTGATGAAATAGAGGGACGGCATCACGTCATGTCATGCCGTCCCGCTTTTTTATTATAAAATTATGATTTTGAACATTCTCATTCAAAATTATGGCTGCTCGTCCGGCAGGAATAAAAAAATGAGAGGTTTTCCACAGATGATTCATCCGCAGCCGATGTCGATGCTTCTTGGGTCAGCCCTTTTTTTCGCTTTTTTGGGTGTCGGCTGTTCTTCCGGTCCGCAGCCTGTGGAAAATGAGCCTCCTCGGAGCGAAATTCCCAGCATCACTCTGACGCAGCAGGAATATGACCGCATGATGGATATGGGGCCTGCAGAGGCAATCAAGCGCTATGGTCCAACTATTCGCGGCTACCTTTGTCAGGATTGCGAATTTCTTCTGAGCGAAAATGAACACCCTTTTCGCCGGGAGCTTGTGGATAACCTGTCGGGACGCGGCATGGACCCAAGAGTCAACGGCGTGCGCATTCTGGAAATGACCTGGCCCGTGGACCAGTTTCGCAATCTGACAATCTGGTATCGGCGCACGCGCTTTCGGGATACCCCCGTCCATTTGATGGTCTGGAATCGCTACTGGAATTTTGACGCGGTTTTGGAGGATTCGCAGTAATAGTATTATTCAGACGAGGTCTCACCCCCTGAATCCCCTTCTTCTGTCGGAGAGGGGGATTTTTACATGATATTGTTATGACAGGCGGACACGCCTTCTTTCAGCGGATTGGAAATTGGGCGAAAAAAATAATGGGGTGGGCCTGTAGATTATTTGTCTGTTGTTTTTCTAACAATGACGGCCGCACAAATGATTGTTTCACCGGCCGCGGACTTTGAGGAAGATACAAATGACCCTGAGTATCGGCATCGTCGGCCTGCCAAATGTTGGCAAGTCCACACTGTTTAACGCCTTAACACGTGCACAGAACGCTGAGGCGGCCAATTATCCTTTCTGCACCATCGAGCCCAATAAGGCGGTGGTGCCCGTGCCCGACAGGCGTTTGGCGGAGCTGGCCAAGCTGGTGAATCCGGAACGCATTGTTGCCGCTACGGTCGATTTTATTGATATTGCCGGCCTGGTGGCGGGCGCCAGCAAGGGTGAGGGCCTGGGCAATAAGTTTCTTGGCAACATTCGTGAGACGCAGGCTATTTTGGAGGTGGTCCGCTGTTTTGAAGATGACGATGTTGTGCATGTAGCAGGTTCTGTGGACCCGGTGCGCGACGTGGAGGTCATCGAGACGGAGCTGATTCTGGCTGACATGGAGACTGTGGAAAAAGCCATTCAGCGTGTGGAAAAACAGCTGAAAGCGGACAAAGCCTTTAAGCCCCGTCTGGACCTGCTTCAGGCGCTGCTCAAACATCTGGAATCTGGAAAGGCTGCCCGCGGATTCTTTAATCTGGAAAAGGAGCTGGACGCCGAAGTTATGAGCGAGCTGTGCCTCCTGACCTCAAAACGGGTGATTTATTGTGCAAATGTGGATGAAGCCGGAATGAGCGAGGACAATGACCACGTCAGGCGCCTGCGCGAAATGGCACAGAGCCGCGGCGAGGAGACCGTGAAAATTTCCGCCAAAATGGAGGAAGAATTAAGCGCTCTGGAGGATGCCGAGCGGGACGAATTCCTTCAAAGCTATGGCGTCACGGAAAGCGGCCTGGAGCAGGTCATTCGCAAGGGCTTTGATATTTTGGGTCTGTCCAGTTATTTCACCGCCGGTCCCAAAGAAGTTAAGGCCTGGACAATTCACAAGGGCTGGACCGCGCCCAAAGCCGCCGGCGTCATTCATACGGATTTTGAAAAAGGTTTTATTCGCGCCGAGGTTATTTCTTATGACGATTACGTCAGGCTCGGGAGCGAAGCCAAATGCCGCGCCGCCGGCGTGATGCGCACCGAGGGCAAGGATTATGTGGTTCAGGACGGCGATGTGATGCACTTTTTGTTTAATGTTTGATAGTTTTTTGAATGTCTCGATATGACAAAACAAATCTCGCCTCCCCCTCTGGGGGAGGTGGCCCTTTAGGGCCGGAGAGTGCCCCAAAATAAAACATTACGTTATTGTGCGTTTGTTTTTATATTTTGTTGAGCATCGGACAGCATCTGCCGCATAGCGTCGTCCTTTGCCAGGTCCAGAGCTGTTTTTCCCATTTTATCTTTTGCATTGATATTGGCCCCGGCTGTCAGCAGGCGCTTCGTCAGCTCGGCATTTCCAATATAGGCGGCGGCCATGAGCGCTGTTTTGCCCTCGTCATCAGCGGCATTGACATCGGCGCCCGCATTCAAAAGCGCTTCGACAATTTGGGTATGCCCTAAATAGGCGGCGGGCATCAGTGCCGTCATCCCGCTGGCGTCCCTGACATTGACGTTGGCGCCGGCGGCGGCAAGCGTCTTCACCGCATCCAGATTCCCGACAGTGGCGGCGGCCATCAATGGGGTGCGCCCGTCTTTGTCCTTGACATCCGCATTTGCTCCGGCGCCGAGAAGCATTTTCATGATTTTGATATTTCCCTGCTGACTGGCGGCGCTGAGAGCGGTGGCGCCATTGACATCCGACGCATTCACATCCGCGCCCGCTTGAATAAGCACTTCAACAACTTCGTGATGCCCCAAATAACTGGCAGGCATCAGTGCTGTCATGCCGATGTCGCTTTTGGCGTTGGCTTTCGCACCCGCGTTCAGAAGCGCCTTTACCGCCTCTGTCCTGCCCTCCTGCGCGGCAATCATTAACAATGTCACGCCGCCAACATGCAGTGCATTGACGTCCGCACCGGCCTCAGCCAGCGCCAGGACCGTTTCACCATGCCCCTTTCGGGCGGCGATGCTCATGGGCGTGGAGCCGTCCCCGTAATGCTCATTGACGTCTGCCCCGGCCTCAGCCAGCGCCTTCACCACATCGCGGCGTCCGTGAAAACAGGCAATGGCCAGCGCCGTCAGACCTCTGGCATCCTTAGCTCCCACCCTGGCCCCGGACGTCACCAGCAGCTTCACGGCTTCCAGCTGTCCCTCCTGACTGGCAGCCATCAAAGCCGTTCTTCCGTTTTTATCTGACGCATTGACGTCGGCCCCGGCCGCCAGAAGCGTTTTGGCCACCTCCACCCTGCCCTCCATGCTGGCAGCCATTAACGGTGTCCAATCCTCAACATAACGCGCATTGACGTCCGCCCCATCGGCAATGCGCGCCAGAACCTCTGTCAAACGTCCTTCACCGGACAATGTAAATAAATCTTCAACGCGCCCCGCGGTTTGAGAATGCCAGTCGGTCCCATTTTGTGGAGAAGTTGTTGAAATAATTATTTCATCAGATTTTTTGGGTGTGGCCGCATCATTATTGGGGGAGGTCTGAGGAGAATTTGTGGAGTCTTTTGTGGATAACTGATGCTTCGATATATTTTGGGTGGCTTCAAAATGATTCGGCGCCGCATCGGCATTTGAAGAAGAAGGCGCGGAGGACGTGCAGCTGCTCAGAGCGGCGGCCTGAAAACAAAGAATGCCGGCCAGGCCGGCGAAGGTATGTAATTTCATGGGAGGCTTTCTTTCTGTAAATTGCGTGAAAGAGAAAATGACAGTGTTTATTATTGAGAATTGTTCAGATGTTCAATGGTGTTTTTTTTGTTGCGTTATTTTTGTTTTTATCCGTCGTCGCCTTACTCAAAGAGCCCTCTCCGGCCCTGCGGGCCACCTCCCCCAAAGTGGGAGGAAAGATTAGTTTTGTAATGTCGATGTATTGAAATAAAACTTGGCTCCCCCTTTGGGGGAGCTGTCAGCGCCGAAGGCGATGACTGAGAGGGCGATGACTGAGAAGGAATTGTTAAATAAGAGAATTTTTTATTGTTGAGCAGTGTTTTTTGTCCTGCTGTTCACATTGTATATGCAGCCCGCCAGAATGAGCAGAATGCCCGTCACAATGTTCCAGGTAATGGGTTCCCCCAAAATAGCGGCCGCCAGCATCATGGCGATGATGGGCTTGACGAAAAAGGCGTAGGAAGCGGTGGACGCACCAATTCGTTCAATAGCGCGCATAAAACAAAAATAACCGAATCCAGTGACCACAAGGCTGACGTAAATCAGCGTCGGAAGTGTTTTCCAGTGAATACCCTGAATCATGTCCGACAGATGAAATGTCGTCCAGCGGATAGTCGTCATGCCGTCTGACCCGGCCGCGCACTTTTCGGGATTTCCAAAGATAAGCGCGGCGGCGATGAGCATGCAGCTGCCAATAATAAAACTGAAACTGTTGAGGCTCATGCCGCCGATGCGTCCGACGCACCGCCTGCTGATGGCTGTGTAGAGGCCGAACGTCGTGGACGCGCCCAGGCCGATGAGAATGCCGATGGCCGAATTACCTTCGGCCAGATTCCAGGGGGCGGCGACCAGAATGAGTCCCGACATGCAAACAATGAGTACACCCAATTTGCGCAGAGTGAAGCGCTCGCCGGCGATAAAATGGGCGAAAATCATGGTGAACATGGGATTAAAGGAAATGAGCACTGCCGCGAGCGTGGCGTTGGAGGTCATCACGGACAGCTGAAACAACGTCATGCTGACGACAATGTTCACAAATGAAAGCAGTAGAATATAACCAATCTCCCGTTTTCCGAGCACTGTCTGAAATATATTTGTTTTGCTGTTCACAAATTGGCCGTCTGAACCGGCATTTTTGGGTGTACCTTTTTGATTTTCCAGCGCCGCCGCGTGACGTTTTTTGAGGTCGAGAAGCGCGAAAGGCAGAAGAAATAATCCGCCAATCAGAAATCGAAGAGACGTGAGCTGAATTGTGGAGAAGGCACTGCCGCCGATTTTGAGGGCGATTTCCATGGTGCCGAACGCCATGGCGGTGAGCAGGACCCAAATGTATTTGTTCATAATGAGACACCTTGCGCTGGCTGACAGCAATTTCCAAAAAAGCGCGGTCCTGCACCTGTCGGCGGCTGTCGTCAAGGTATGGAAGATGGCAGAAAATAGATGTGATTTTTATATTGCTAAAGTACTATCAAATGAGACTATATGGAAAAAATCAGCTAGACGAGTTCTGTTTATTATATCGGGCGAAACGAGCGACGAGGAGCAGAAAGTCTATCTGCCCCTCGTCGTCAGAAAATTATACAGTTTTGATAATCTAAAAATGAGAGCTGTCATCCATTATTCCAGCCTGACTTCATGTTTCTGTGGAATGTCTGATTCTGGAATCCATGCACGAGTTTCCAATATATTATTATTTTCATCAACCTCAGCGAATAGATGTATTTTTGGCGCATTTTCCATAGTTTCAAGGAGAAGCTTGTTTTGTTCTATTACGTTATTTAATTCATTTATTTCTTTTTCATTCGAACGCGACCTGTCCGTAGCAAGTGAAATGATTTTTTTATTTTCGTCGCGATCAGCACAAACGAAAGCTGCATCCAGTAATTTTTGGGAGAGTTTTTTGGGTAGTTCCAGCATTTCTAACTCTTCTATCTCTTTTTGAATTTTATTCATTCTGATGGATGCAAGCGCCAATTTCTTTTCATCTGCGGCTGAAATTGTCATTAAACAAGAAGAAATCGATAAAGCTTTTAGTGCTGAAAAAGCTGTTTCAGATTTAAATCTATAATTGTTTTCCCACTCATCCACATTTTTATAATATGCTGTATTCGAAAAGAAATTTGGATCTTCAATTTTTTCATCCAGTAATGAGGGAATATCCGATTTCACCTGTGTATAGATTGTCCATAGTCTGTGGTGAATATGCTCCATAGTGGTTAAAATTTCCTGAGGATATAATCCTTGCCCATATGCCTCTGCTATGGATTTTAAATAGTCGATGGATGCTTGAATTTCCGACGACATTTGATTCTCAAAAAATTTTTGAAGCTTATTCACCTTATTCTCGATGTTGGTGAGTTTTTGATTGATGTCGGCAAGATGTTTTTGGGCTGTAACAATTGAAGCAATCTGCCAGACGGCAGCAGCTGTAAATAAATTTGACCCGTTCAGATTTTTCAATACAGCATGACCTTCAATTTTTCCTGTGACAGGATCGTGAAAAAAACCTCGAAATCCTCCTCCTGGAACCAGAGCTTGTGCCAGAGTTCTATTGTCGGGAAAATCGACCTCCATAATTTTTTTCCCTGCATATCTAAGTGCTGATGTAGCAGTAGGAATAATCTGAGCCATTGGGGAAAGAATTGCCTTGGCATTTATTTTTTTCGCACTCTGAAACAGATCGCTGTTTGTAGTTCTAATATGAATAAGATTTTCTTTATTATTATCTCCAAAGAAATATAGGCCTTCGGCTCTCGCTTGAATCAGTCGAGCTTCTTCATCCTTTCGTTCAATTTCCTTTTTCAACGAGTTGTTTTCATCCATAAGGTGTTGAATAAGTTTTTGACCAGTCAATTTTGGTTTACGTTGTTGAATTTCAGTCGAATTTTGTGCGCTATTGTTATTTATACAAAGCTCTACCGAGCTTTGAATTTTTTCTTCATGTATGTTAGACTGATCAATTTTTCCATATTTTGTCTCTAACTTCCGCTTCCAAAATATAAATAGGACAATAGCTAAAATGAGTACAACAGAAGCACCAATACCAGCGTAAGCTAACCCTGATGTCGTTTGAATTGATGTTTGTGCTCCATAAGAAGGAATTGGCAACATAAATATAAAAAATGAAATTTTAAAGAAATACTTTTGATAGGTATTCACACACGCAACTGACAAATTGCCATTCCCTGCGTCCCTGCTCATTTCAATCTCTCCTGATGAAAGTCGAACCTGACAACAAACAAAGTTCAGTTTAGCCCCTTATCCTTGTTCCAGTAAATACAGGTCACATTATTTCTACTACACTACCATATTAATGTCAACAGATTTTTGTTTCTAAAGAAATGGGAGACGTCAGTAGAAAGCTGACAGATGTTGGAAGGTAATGATATAGTACCTCAAATTTTTTCCAGTGAATCGTCGTCCAGAAGAAAATCCAGCGCATTGATTTTTTTGTAGCCGTTTTCCAGGACGGTAAATGGGTCGGTGTCCATCGTAATGACGATTTTTTTGAATCCCGGCTCAACATTTTTGAAGGGGAGCAGTTCAGTTTTGCGCTTTTCATCGTCCACAATCGACCACGCCACCTGAATATAATGGGTCACGTCGCCGCGCCGGGCAATGAAATCAATTTCTTTTGTTCTGTTTTTGCCAATGTCCAGCAGATAACCGCGCCTCAGCAAATCCATACAGACAATGTTTTCCAGAGCGCGGCTCACTTCACATTGATGAAAATTCAGCTGAACATTCCGAAGCCCCATATCAGTAATATAATACTTGTTGAGCGTTTTGAGATATTCTTTTCCCTTAATGTCGTAGCGATACAGCTTGCGGAATAAAAAAGCGCCGCACAGCGCGTCCACATAACTCGCAATCGTGTCCACAGTGGCGGTGGGCTGGCCGGCGCTTTTGAGGCTGTCGGCGATTTTTTTAATGCTGACCAGACTGCCGATATTTGAACATAAAAAATGATAGACGGCGTAAAACACTGTCGGATTGCGGATACCGCTGCGTTCAATGACATCCCGAAAGGCAACAGTTTGTTCAATATCCGACAGGTATTTGAGTTTATCGTCGCGTTCGCCGTATCGCGTCAGAAAAGGCAGGCCGCCGTAAAGAAAATAATCATTATAGGCCTTCACGCGGTCGCCGCCGGCAAATGAAAAGTATTCCTGAAATGACAGGGGAAAAACGCTGATATTGACGCTGCGCCCTCGGAGAGACGTCGCAATGTCGCTCGAAAGAAGCCGGGAATTGGAGCCGGTGACATAGACATCGTGGCCTTTGTTTTTCAGGCTGTTCAAAACATCTTCAAAACCATTCACATACTGGATTTCATCAATAAAGATGTAATGCCGGCCCTCGCGCCCCGATGTTTGAGCAATAATATGGGAATAGAGATTTTGAGCCTGGCGCAGCGGGACGTTTTCCAGATCTTCCAGGTTGACCCGAATGAGCCGTTCCGGCGGAACGCCGGTTTCCAGCAGTTTTTGAGCAAACAGTTCAAACAGCAGGACAGTTTTGCCGCAGCGGCGCATCCCGGTGACGACCTTAATGAGGTCCCGGTCCTTGTGCCGGAGGAGCTGGTTCAGATAGGCGGGGCGCTGAATCATGTCTGGGGGACTTTCCTGAGAGCGTTCTGAGAGGGCTGAAAAGCTCTGGTCGAAAAACTTTCGCGAAATGAGACTTTTTCGACTTCGTCATAAATGGAGATTTTCATAGGTAAAGCAGATCCATCTTGAAAGTCTAGTCGAAAAACTTTCAAAAAGATGCGGCTTTTTCGAGTTTTCAGACTTTCACGCTCAGTCATCGCCTTTGGCGCTGGCAGTTCCCCAAAAAGGGGGACCCAGAAAATCTGTCTCGTGCGTTTGACAGAGGCCTTGACTCGCCCTCTGGGAGAGGTGGCGCCGCAGGGCCGGAGAGGGCTTGATTTCGGGGCGGCCACAGAGGGCCGCCCCTACTTCTCTCCATTGCCGGCCGCAGCCTGCGGAACGACGCTCCGGTTGTCGTTGACTGCCGCGGCATGGGGAATCGCGCTCCGGTTGTCGTTCGCGGCCTCGCCCATGGGGCTCATGCGGACGCTGACCAGACTGGACACGCCGGGCTCCTGCATGGTGACGCCGTAGAGCGTGTCAGCGACCTGCATGGTGCGCTTGTTGTGCGTGATGAGGATGAACTGGCTGATCTGGCTCATCTCGCGAATGAGCTCGTTGTAGCGGGTGACATTGGCCTCATCCAAAGGCGCGTCCACCTCGTCCAGCAGGCAGAACGGCGTCGGCTTGATGAGGAAAATCGCGAAGATGAGGCTGATGGCGGTGAGCGCCTTTTCGCCGCCCGAGAGCAGATTGACGCTCTGGAGTTTTTTGCCGGGCGGCTGCGCCATGATCTCGATGCCGGGCTCGCTCTCGCCGTCCTCCGCCTCTGTGAGCACCAGCCCCGCGCTGCCGCCGTTGAAGAGGCGCGGGAACAGCTGCTGGAACTTCTCGTTGATGGCGTTGAAGGCCTGCCGGAAGCGGTCCTTGGAAGTCTTGTTGATGCGGACGATGGCCTTCCGCAGCTGGTGAATGGACTTTTCGAGGTCGATTTCCTGTGCGGCCATGGCGGCGTGGCGCTCTTCCAGCTCGGCGCACTCCTCAATCGCGGTCAGGTTGATTTCGCCCATCTTCTCAATCTGGTCGCGCATCGTCTGGAGGTTCTCGCGGTCGATGTCCGTGGGCAGAGGCCGCCAGTGATAGTCGTGAACCGCCAGCATGAGGTCGGTGTTGTGCCGCTCGGAAACGGTCTCCCGCAGATGCGCGATTTCCATGGAGCGCTCCTGAGCCCGAAGCGCGGCGGCGGCGCGCGCGTCATCCAGAGATTTCAGCGCGGTGCGCTGTTCACGAAGCGCTTCCTGACTCGCCTTCACAGAGGCGCGGTGTCCGGCACATGCCTCGGCCGCTGCCTGCTGTTCCGCCTTCAGGGCATCCAGCTTCTGCGATTCGTCCGCGATTTTCTGATCCGTGGTCTCCATGAGCGCGTCCAGCTCGTCCTGACGGATGCTGCCCTGAGCCAGGGTGTTTTCGAGGCGGCGGCGGCGCTCGGCCAGATTGGTCAGCGACTCCTCAGCCCGCTTGAGCGCGCGCGCCAGAGCCTGACGGCGCTCGCCCTCAGCAGCCGTGCGGACCTGCAGCTCAGTGCGCTCGGCAGTCAGCCGCTCCAGCTCCTTGCGCAGATCGCTCAGCGTGCGGTTCAGCTCGTCGAGGCGTGCCTCATGGCTGCCCTTGTCGCCTTCGCACTGGGCAATCTCGCCGTTCAGCGCGTTTTCCCGGTCTTCAAGTGCGTTCATCGCGCGGGCGGATTCCTCCATGCCGCGGCCGATGTTTTCCAGCCGCGCCCGGGCCTGTGCGAGGTCCTCCGTGGCCTTGTGCAGGTCCTTCTCCTGCTCGACGACCGCCAGGTCCTCGCTGTGCAGATTCTGCGAAATTCCCCTGAGGCTGGACTCCACAGCCGCCGCACGCTCGCTGAGGGCTTTCTGATGCTCCTGCGCCGTCTGAAAATCGGCGGAGAGGCGCGCCACCTCGGCCGTCAGCTCCTTGATTTCGCGCTTCTTGTGCAGAACGCCGACGCCCGCGCCTTCCATGGCGCCGCCGCGGACGCTGCCGCTCGGCTCCAGAATGTCGCCGTCCAGCGTGACACAGGTTTCGGGGCGCCCCAGCGCGATGAATGACAGGGCCGTCTGAACATCCTGAACCACGGCGGTGCTGCCCAAAAGATGGCGGGCGAGGCCGGCAAATGGCTCGTCCGTCTCCGCTAGGTCAGCGGCGATGCCCAGAAATCCGGGGAGCGATTCGGGCGTCGGCAGAGGAACAGGGCACTCGGGCGCGGCACAGGCGGCTTCGGTCAGATTCCGGGGCAGAAAAGTCACGCGGCCGCCCTTCATGGATTTCAGCCGGGCCAGTTCGCTGAGGGCCGTCTCCCGATTTTCGACGACCACGGTCTGCAGGCGATCCCCAAGCGCGGCTTCAATGGCTTTTTCCACGGCCGCCGGCGCGCGGATCACATCGGAAACGAGGCCCAGAACACCTTCGGAACGGTGCCCCATGACCATGCGCACGCCTTTGCCGAAGCCCTCGTAATTTTCCTGAATCTCTTTCAGCGAATTGAGGCGGCTCCGCTTGTCGGCCAGCGCCTCCCGCTGCCCGATGAGGCCAACTTCGCTCTCCACCAGCTCCTGACGCACCCTGGCCAGCGACAGCTCCTCGTCGGCCCGGCGCGCGTCCAGTCCCTTGCGTGCCTCGCGGGCCGCTTCCAGCCTGTTCTGAATCGCAGCCCGGCTCTCCTCCAGCCCGCTGATGCGCTCGCTGAGCGAAGCGGCCTCGTCTCGGGCGGCAGCGGCCCGGCGCTCTCCGTCGGCCTTCTGCCGCACCAGATTTTCCAGATTGCTCTTCGCGGCGGCCAGCTTTCCCGTGATGTTCATCAGCTGCGCGCGCTCGTGGCTGATGCCGCCCTGCACAGCCTTTTCCTGTCCCGCGGCCGTGTTCAGGCTCTCCTGCACCTCTGCCATGCGGCGGTCGTCCTCGGTGGTCTCGCTCAGCCCCGCCGACTCCGCCCTGAGCCCTTCCAGCTCCGCGCCGACCGACTTTTCGGAACCCTGAATCTCCACAATCTCGACGCGGCCGTTCTCGATGCGCTGGGCCAGCTCCGCCTTTTCGCGGCGATAGGCCTCCGCATTGGCCTTCCCCACCCGCACAGCGTTGTCCGATTCGTGCGCCTTCTCGTCCAGGACCTTGAGCGCGCTCTCCGCCTCGTTCAGCTCCGATTCCAGACGGGTCAGATCCGCCTCGCCCTGATGCAGGGCGTTTTCCAGCGAGGTGCTCTCATCTTCGAGGCGCGCCGTTTCCTCATCGTCGGCCCGCCCGACGGCGCACAGCTCCAGAAAGCGAACGCTGGCGGCGTGCAGCTCGATGTCGCGGATCTGCGCCTTGATGCGCTTGTATTTTTCGGCCTTGCGCGCCTGCCGCCCGAGGCTGTCCAGCCGCTTTTCCATCTCGCGGTTCACGTCGTGAATCCGCACCAGGTTCTGCTCGGTCAGCTCCAGCTTGCGCTCAGCGGCTTTGCGGCGGCTCTGATAGAGGGTGATGCCCGCGGCTTCCTCGATGAGCCGGCGCCGGTCCTCCGGCTTGGCGGAGACGATGAGGCCAATCCGGCCCTGCTCAATGATGGAGTAGCCCTTGGTGCCAACGCCGGTGCCCAGAAAGAGCTCGCTGACGTCCAGCAGGCGGCAGGGCACGCGGTTGATGAGGTATTCGCTCTCGCCAGAGCGGAACAGGCGGCGGGTGACCGAAATCTCGCCAAATTCCTTGTACTGGGCGGGCAGCAGCTCCGGCGTGTCGTTGGAGAAGGTGATGGTCACTTCCGCCATGGAAATGGGCGCCTTGGACTCGCTGCCGTTGAAAATCACGTCCTCCATGGCCCGGCCGCGCAGATGGCGGGCGGACTGCTCGCCCAGCACCCAGCGAATGGCGTCCACCACGTTGGATTTGCCGCAGCCGTTGGGTCCCACGACGCCCGTCACCCGGTCATCGAACTGGAAAACCTGATGTTCCAGGAAGGATTTGAAGCCGCAGATCTCGAGTCGTTTAATGCGCATATTTTGCTCCGAAAATTGAGGGTTTTGAGGCCCTTCGGACAGGGGCGGACATGGCATTTTCAACGGCCTTCCGCCCCCTGTTTCCACAGCCTGACTAGCACGATTTTTCGGAGAAAATCAAGTTTTAACTTACGGAAATCTCACTATTTTTTCGATTTTTCGCCAAGTTGGCTGTCAACACATCTCCACAAGTTTTCCACAGCCTTTTCAGGGGGTTGTGAACAGCCCTCCGGCTCACTCTTGAGGGCAAAAGTATGCATGAATAAATGCAAGAAAATAATCAAAATAATCAAAATGCGTGCAAGTATGCAGAAGGCATTTTGAAGGTGCCCGTTCAGGTTTTCGAAAGGCTGTTCAGTGTGGACACATAGCCCACCTGAACGGCTTCTCGAAAAGCCGGATGGACCTGAACATGGGCGGTCCTGTGTGGACGTCCGAAATCAAACCCTCTCCGTCGCCGCCGTTGGCGGAGCCATCTCTCTCCGTCTGCCTGGAGTTTCACCCCAGGATGTGATACTTCGTCCCTTCGGGACGATTTTGTATTATTTATTATGATTCATTATGCGTCCTGAAAAGACGCCGTGTCACATCCCGGGATGGAATCCCGTGCAATTCAGGGATGAGGCAATTTGTTAAAACAATATCGAAATAAAATACTTGGCTCCCCCAATGGGAGAGCTGTCAGCGCCGAAGGCGATGACTGAGAGGGCTAAAAGGAAATATAAACAGTTCGTTATCCGAAAAATTGGCCATTACTGGGCGTTTCGGGGGCATCACCTTCCGAGGCTGGCCGGACCAATAGACGCGAGGAAGGTGCTGCCTTTGTGACGGCGGATGCCACTCTGAATGCGGCCGCTCCTCTGACTGAAGCGCGGCTTTTCGGGTGGCACCGACGCCTTTTTGAGGGCGTCGAGAGTAATGCTGTGACCGTGTTTCCTGTTGGACAATGGCGGGTGGATGACATGGAGGTCGTCTCCGGCTCCATCGGACATCACCGCGTTCATTATCGGGCTCCAGATGCTGCCCGCATTCCTGCCGAAATGTCCGCTTTCATCAGATGGTTCAATTCGGGAATGGACACGGCATTTGGTTTTGGCGGCCCTGCTGCTGCTGAACCCATTACCAAGGCGGCCATTGCGCACCTCTGGTTTGTGAGCATTCATCCTTTTGACGACGGAAATGGACGCATCGCCCGCGCTGTCTCAGACTTGGCGCTCGCCCGTCTCGACGGAGGAGAGGCCCGTTATTTGGGAATGTCAGCCCATATTCGGCGGGACAGGGAGGCATATTACCGCATTCTGGAAAATACGCAGTCCAGCGGCTTCCTTGATGTGTCGGAATGGATGGCCTGGTTTGTCGCCGAGTTTGATGTGGCCATCGAAACGGCCATGACGGCTCTTTCCCGTGCTGTTTTTGCGGGGCAGTTTTGGTCCCGCGCGGCCTCCGTTGGGCTGAATGAACGGCAGAAAAAGGTCGCAGCCATGCTTCTCGGCAATTTCGATGGCAAGCTGACGAGTGGAAAATATGCAAAGCTCGCCAAATGCTCCACGGACACTGCTGCCCGCGACCTGGCGCAGATGGTCGAGCGCGGGCTTCTGGTGCGCTCGGAGGCTGGCGGACGCAGCACCAGTTATTCTCTCGCCCCCGGAGGTTTAGTTTTGAATCAAGAGAAATAGAACTGGGCGAGAAAAAATTGTTTTTTTGGGGAACCCTCTAAATTCATAACAGTGGGGATGTCCTCTTCCCGGTGTATTATATATTCAACGATATATAACGTTATATAACTTTGGAAGAGACAATCATAATATCATCCCGAAGGGACGAAATATCACATCCTGGGGTGAAACCAAAGGCGAACGGAGTGAGGTTATAAGAAATCCTCGTGAAGTGCTTTTTAGCGGATTGCTTTTTGACACTGCCGCTGTATGCGCCGCCCCATGAAAAGCATCCGTGAAATCTATCGAATTGGAGTTGGTCCTTCCAGCAGTCATACGATGGGGCCTCGCCGCGCCGCCGAGATTTTTTTGCAGCGCTATCCTGAATGCCGTCATTTTTCTGTGACGCTGCTGGGCAGTCTGGCGGCCACCGGCAAGGGGCACATGACCGACCGCGCCATTCTCGACGTGCTCACGGCCCGGACGCCGGACGTGACCATTGTGTGGGAGCCCAAAATTTTTCCCGCCTTTCATCCCAACGGCATGAAGTTTCAGGCGCTGCGCGACGACGGGAGTGTGGCCGGTGAATGGAATGTTTACAGTGTCGGCGGCGGGGCGTTGGCCGAGGAGGGCGTTCCCAGTGAGGAGTCGGCTGAGGTGTATGGCCTCAACACCATGACCGACATCATGGACTGGTGCGCGGACAGCGGCTGCGGCTACTGGGAATATGTTGAAATCTGTGAAGGCAAGGAGATTTGGGATTTTCTGGCCGAAGTGTGGGCCACAATGGTGGAGGCTGTGGAGCGGGGACTGGACCGCGAGGGCGTATTGCCCGGCCCGCTCAATTTGCGCCGCAAAGCTGCCGATTATTTCATTAAGGCGTCGGGCTACCAGCAATCGCTTCACAGCCGGGGATTGGTGTTCGCCTATGCGCTGGCCGTGGCAGAAGAAAACGCTTCCGGCGGCAAAATCGTGACCGCGCCGACCTGCGGTTCCTGCGGTGTGGTGCCGGCAGTCCTTTATCACCTGAAAAAGAGCCGCAATTTTTCCGACGCCCGCATTCTGCGCGCTCTGGCCACCGCGGGATTGGTGGGAAATATCGTTAAAAAGAATGCTTCTATTTCCGGGGCCGAGGTTGGCTGTCAGGGAGAGGTTGGGGTTGCCTGTGCTATGGCCAGTGCCGCCGCCAATCAGATTTTTGGGGGGAGCCCGGCACAGATTGAATATGCCGCCGAAATGGGCCTGGAACACCATTTGGGTATGACCTGCGACCCTGTCTGCGGTCTGGTGCAGATTCCCTGTATTGAGCGGAATGCTTATGCCGCTGCCCGTGCGCTGGATGCCAACATCTTTTCTACATTTACCGACGGCGCCCACCGGGTTTCATTTGATAAGGTGGTCGAGGTGATGAAGCAGACGGGGCATGATTTGCCGTCGCTTTATAAAGAAACCTCCGAGGGCGGACTGGCGAAGGATTTTCAGCGAATGAGAATCCGAACCCCGTAGGGGCGGCCCTATTATTTGGCCGCAAAACAAAAACTCTCTGGCCAATCAAACCCTCTCCGTCGCCGCCTTTGGCGGCCCGAAGGGCCGGAGAGGGCTCTTCGGGCGAGCTGTCAGCGCCGAAGGCGATGACTGAGAGGGATATAAAAAATCCCCTCCTCCAAATATATTTGGAGGAGAGGATTTTCGGGGTGTGGAGACAAGGAGGCACCCCTGAAAAAGATACTTTTGGGTGAGCCCGTTTATTCTACCTTTTCAAACATGCTCTTGTCCACGCCGCACATGGGGCAGGACCAGTCGTCGGGAAGGTCCTCGAAGGCTGTTCCGGGCTCAATGCCGCTGTCCGGGTCGCCTTTGGCGGGGTCATAGGTGTATCCGCAGATGGTGCATCGCCATTTGGACATTGTCTGGCTCCTTACTTATTTTTGGCCGTCGGAAAATCCGCTGGCCGGTGGGGTGCGTTCAGCTTTCGTGTGATTTATGGCGTCTGTCGGCCCAGTTTGAATCGAATCTCAGGCTGCCGCGGCGCCGCAGATGAATTGTTCGCTCAACAGTTTCAAGAAAAAAATGAGGAAGCCCTGTTTTTTTGGATTTATCTGGGGGAACCCGGGCATTGGGATGGGCATAGCCGCGGGTGACACGTGTGGAAATACAGTCTCTGATTTATTTTTGAGCGCGTCCTGTCTGAAAATTTGGGTGCCCCCAAAAAATCAAAAGCCCCCTTCCGAACGGCATCGGAAGGGGGCTTTTTTGTCTGGAATAGATGATTCCGATTTATCTATTCCTTAACAGGCGGCGGCACGCACTGTCCTGTGAACATGTCACAGACAGTGGCATTTGAGCCCTCTGGCATGACTTTCTGACAATAGGCATTGCCCAAAGAGTAGAGGTGGGTCAGAGACGCCCAAGCGTCTCCATCACCAGCTGCTAAGATCACGTTCATTCTATCGTTGTACTCATCATAGGGAATCCCCGCGTTATTCCACGCATACGCGCTGCACGACTGACCGCAGGCAAATTCTTCTGGCTTGTCAAAGCTCGGCCCGCATTTGCCGAGACAGGTCGTCCATTCGTTGCCATCCCACCAGAGGCGTCCGTCGAGGCTGCACGCAGTGTCTGACTTTAGTGGTTCGCATCTGCGCTCCTGATGCGTGTCGTCCGTGTAGGCGCAGTATTCATCTGGAGTGCATCCCTCTGCGTCCGTACACGTGAAGCATTGTCCTGTCGGGTAATCGCAGGATTTGTCATCACAATACTTTTGCCCGCCAAATTCATCGATTTTGGCCAGGACTTCACTGAATTTGATCTCAGGATTATTCCACCAGAAGCCGTACTCGGCGAGAGATTCATATCCGTCGTGCTTCAAGGTAGCCCAGTAGCAGTTTTCATGTTCCTTAATATCGCACGTATTTTCCTGAGGATTTGTTGGGTTAATCGTGCAGTATTGCAATCCTTCTTCGAAATCGCATCCCGCCGTCGCTGTGCATTTAACACATTCGCCAGAATCAAAATCGCAGACGCCGCCGGTGCCGTATTCTGCACACCATTGCTGTCCAAGAGCATTTGCCTCCTCGACGAGTTTTGGATTTTGATTATAGACACTCGCGCCCGAGAGTCGGCAGGTCTCGATGCAGTGGTTTTCCGCTGGTGCCTCTGGATGTATTTCGCATTTATAGCCATTCATGCAGGCAGGATACAGTTCATCGCAGGCGACACATTCAGAAGAACCGTCCTCAAATACGTGACAAATAGGGGAATAAGGATCGTTCACAAGACACCATTTGTTGGCTGCTTCGTGGGCTTGTGCAAAAAGAAGCTGATCGTCAGGTGTCTCCAGAGGTTTGTTAAAAATATCAAGCTCCTGGCCAACAGCTTTGGCCCCAGCATCGGCGCACGTATCCCCCCCACCGCCGCCAGTGCCCCCTCCTCCCTTATATATGCAGGTACCGTCAGAGAGATAATAGTTGGTATCGCAATCCCACTTGCAGTCGGATGTGGCGGGCTCCCAAGCTCCGGTATCTTCATTCCAAGTTTGCTCGAATTTCCCTGTCCCAAGGTAATGTGAATGTGAGGGTTTATAGTTATTACAGCTTATTTCCCGCGTATTAGAAGTGCAGATATTCCCGGACTGATGGTATCCATCGTTGCACTTCCACGCGCACATTTCTGAAGACGGCATCCATTGTTCAATCTGATGATTCCAGGTCTGTGTGAAATATGTTTCTATGCATTGCGCGTTTGAAGGCTGGGAGCAGGTGCAGAGGGTGGATTTTTGGATGTCATTTGTGCACTTGCCAACCCCCTCGTCCCAATGTTCGCCGTCCTGACAGCGTTCGCAGCTTCCATTGATGCAGAATGGCAATGCGCCATTTGTATCTTTGCTGCACTGTTCGTTCGATTCGCAGGGCTTTCCGCATTCGTTGTGTGACGGATCAAGCTCATTAACGATGCAGACCGTTTCCTTCTCGCACCCAAATCCCAAAACGCATGGGACGCAAAGGCCGGAGTTGAGGTCGCAGACAGTGCCTGGTTGATTGAATTCATCTTTGCAGACGGCCATGCCGGCTTCGTTGAAAACGCTCAGCTGATCCGGATTCTCCAGCGGGAACGGGAGCCCTGTTTTTTGAATCGTGAGTTGGGTGCATGAGGTAATGCACTCATTGAGTTCCGGCGCGACGGGGCTGAGGGAACAGGTTTCATTCTCCTTGCAGCCATAATTATCTGTGCAGGGCACGCATCCGCCGTATTCAAAGTCGCAGACAGTGCCGGGCTGCTTAAAGTCATCTTCGCAGACCGAGACTCCGGCCGCATTTGCCGATGCCCAATCCTCAGGCTTCCATTTGGATGTCGGAAGCTGGAGACCTGTCTTGTCGAGGACACTCGGAATACAGGACTGTTCGCATTGATTATTTTGCGGGATTTCCGGGTCGAGGTGGCAATAATCTTCCTTATTGCATCCGTAATCCGTCGTGCAGGGCACGCATCCGCCGTATTCAAAGTCGCAGACCATTTCCTTATAGCCCAGACCTTCGCAGTATTTCAAAGCAACCGTTTTGGCTTTGGCCCAGTCGTCAGGCGTCCAATTGGAAATGGGCGTTTGTGAGAGGCCTGCCTGCTCGATGACGGGCGCGGTGCAGGAGTTTTCGCAATAATTCTGCTCAGGATTTACCGGATCGAGGTGGCAATAGGTGGAGTCGTCGCACCCATAATCCGTGGTGCAGGGCACACATCCGCCGTATTCAAAGTCGCAGACCATTCCCTCGTGGCCCGCATCTTTGCAGTATGCCAAAGCTTCCGTGCGTGCCTTTGCCCAATCATCAGGATTCCAATTAGACGTCGGCAGTGACAGATGTGCCTTGTCCAAGACTGTTGAGACACAGGATTCCTCGCAATGATTCTTTTCAGGATTCACTGAATCGATATTGCAATACTGTTTCTCGTCGCATCCGTAATCTTCGGTGCAGGGGACGCATCCGCCGTATTCAAAGTCGCAGACCATTCCCTCATGTCCATGAGAGTAGCAGTATTCCAAAGCCTTCTGGCGGACGTTTTTCCACTGCTTGTCAGTCCAATTTGAAGTCGGCAGGGAAAGCTGGGCCATCTCCAGGACAGTTTCGGTGCAGTACTCCTCACAATAATTCTTTTCAGGATTCTCAGGATCGATATTGCAATACTGTTTGTCTTCGCACCCATAATTCACGGTGCATGGGACACACAGGCCGGAATCGGGGTCGCAGACCGTTCCATGGAGCTCCAAGTCCTTACAAACAACCTTGCCTCCCTCATTAAATAGATTCCATTGCTGTGTATTCCAATGCGACGAGGGCAGGCTCAATCCCGTTTTTTGGATTGTCAGATCGAAGCAGGAATCAGGTTCACAGTCGTCATGGGTGGCGTTCGGATGATACCCGGTCGCGCACGCCGCTGAGTCGCATGTCTTCGAGCTGGGAGACCAACCGGAGCCATTCCAGGTCTGCTCGAACTTCTCACGAAGGCAAATTTCCGTCTCCGGAAGGCTGGGGCATGTGCAGTATTCGGTCGTCCGCGTATTGTAAACGCAGCTGTTTCCCTCTTTGTGGTAGCTGCTGTCACATTCCCAGAGGCAAGTATAGGTTGCAGGATCCCATGCCTGACCATTCCATGTTTGGGTGAATGTGGCTGGATTATAGTGTGAATGCGCGGGCTTGGAGCTGGTGCAGTTCGCCTGCTGGGTGTCCGGCTCACAGGAGCTGCCATTGGCCGAAGTATGGTAGTGTGTATCGCACGCCCATTCGCAGCTGGAAGTTTCCGGGTACCAAATCGTTCCATTCCACGTCTGCGTGAATGTTCCCGGTGATGCGTAATGCGAATGCTGCGGAATACTGTTGTTGCAGGCTATTGTCTGAGTAGCGGCGACACAGGTATCACCCGACTGATTGTAATTCGTGTCGCACTCCCACGGGCATTGGGAGAAAGAAGCCGTGGCCGGCGCCCATGAAGAACCATTCCACGTCTGAGTAAATGTCGTCGCTCCCGTGTAATGCGAGTTCGCGGGTTTGTTGTTGCAGGCCTGTGGCCGCGTATCAGGCGCACAGCCATTGCCTGAGGGATGGTAATTCGTATTACAATCCCAAGCGCACTGATGCGAGGTGGGAAGCCACTGCTCAATTTGATGATTCCAAATCTGCTGGAATGTATTTTCCGTGCAGTGAGCATAATCAGGCGCGGAGCAGTCACATTTCTCGTCCTGTTTGTCCGCTACGCAGGCTTCCTTCTTGTCGTCCCAGTGGTAGCCGGTCTGACAGGGTTCGCAGGTGCCGGATTCCTTATCGCAGTAAGGCAGTTTGCCATTTGAATCTTTATTGCACTGATCATCCGACTCACAGCCTTTTCCGCATTCGTTCAGTATCGGATAGGCCTCATTGATAATGCAGACTTTTTCATCCTTGCATCCAAAGCCATCCACACAGGGGACGCAAAGACCGGAAGCGAGATCGCAGACAGTGTCCTTATGGCCTAATGTCTCGACGCAAACACTAATGCCGGTAATGTTGAATTTATCCAGGTCGTCTTGATTCTCCAGCGGGAGCTTCAGCTCAGCTTGGGTGAGAGTGAGTTCAGTGCAGGAAGTGACGCACGCGTTGAGTTCCGGCGAAACAGGGCTGATGAAGCAGGATTCATTATCCTTGCAGCCATAGTTTTCGGTGCAGGGAACACATCCGCCATAGGTCATGTCGCAAACCCTACCGGCGAAGCCCAAGCCTTCACAGACGGTCAGACTGGCGGCGTGGGCCGCTTCCCAATCCTCAGGCTTCCATTCGGAGATATTGGGCGTCAGGTGAGTTATATCGAGTACTCCCTGAATGCAGGACTGCTCGCATTTATTCTTTTCGGGATTCTCCGGATCGAGACGGCAGTATTGTTTGTCCTCGCACCCATAATCGGAGGTGCAGGGGACGCAGCGTCCCGCCTCAAAATCACAGGCCTTGCCGAGATTGGCCTCGCTGCAAATCTCGCTGCCTTTCAGAACAGCCTGCCAGACCTCCTCCGGATTGCTGCTGTTCCAGTCATAGCCCTTGTCCAGAACGACATCAGCGCAGGTGCCGCATTGCTTTCCTATGCGGATAGTTCCGTCCGTGCAGGTCCAATCACAGGTCTCGCTGCTCGGGCTCCAGGCATTGTTGACCCAATCCTGCGGGAACGTCACACGGTTGCACATGCCATGCTCCGGAATGTCGCTTGGGCATGTGCAGTATTGATTCTCCCGATGATTATAAACGCAGGAATTGCCTTCTTTATGGTAATTGCTGTCGCACGCCCAGTCACAGCTGGAAGTTTCCGGGTACCAAATCGTTCCATTCCACGTCTGCGTGAATGTTCCCGGTGATGCGTAATGCGAATGCTGCGGAATGGTATTGTTGCAGTCCTGTGACCGCGTATCAGGCGCGCAGCCATTGCCTGAGGGATGGTAATTCGTATCGCATTCCCATGCGCACTGATGCGAGGGAGGATTCCATGCCGATCCATTCCAGGTCTGCTCGAAAGTGGTTTCCGTGCAGTGTCCGTTGGCAGGCGCAGAGCAGGTGCAGGCCTCTGTTCGCAGGTTGGACTCGCAGTAATTGTTCAGCGGGTTTTCCTTGACGATGCAATGCTCGTCTTCGGCGCAGCCTTGCGTCTCATTGCACGCGAGGCAGCTGGGCTTGCCGTTGGGCGCGTCGTAGCAGACGCCCGAGGTGCATTCGACCCACTCGCCCCGTCCGTCATTCTTTGTCGGTTCGCAGTATTTGCCTTCAAATTCGCCCGAACCGCATTGATTCACGATGCAGAAATTGACGGTCAGCTTGCCGTCCGGAGTGACCTTGCTCAGATCGGTGGGCGTCATGTCGTTCTGTGACGCGGCGATGGTGCAGTAATGCCATTTCTCCTCCTGCCCGAATTGATAGCGCCACACATACTGGAAGGGGCTGTGGTCAATGAGATACCCGGGGTCCACGCCGGCGTTCTGCAGGCGCTCAAAGGACACATCGGCCATCATTTCGGCATTATTGCGGTCGGCGATTTTGTTGAATTCGCTGCTGAGCTTGACCCAGCCGTCCTCGCCTCCCTGGCCAATTTTAATAAACAGCTCGGCCGTGAACTGATCGGCTTCCGGCGCGTGTCCCCTATCGGTGAGGCCTTCAATGTAGAATTGAGCGTACGAGGTGTCCTTCGTGCCGTCGTCGAGGCCAATGGTCAGGCCAGCTTCGTCAGTCCCGCCGACAATTCGGCACCACTGATTGGGTTCGTCACATGAGCCGGAGAATTGGCAGGTATTGGAGCAGTTCCGATTGTCGAAATAGAAATCGGGGCAATTTCCGGCGGCATAAATCGGGCTGCCGTGGTTGTAGTCGCAGTCTTCACCGTTATTGATCTGGCCGTCGCCGCAATAAGCTACGCAGCTTTCGCCGGACGGATAGTAGCCGTTGTCGCAGTGCCACGTGCATTCGGAGGTCTGAGGATCCCAACCGCTTCCATTCCACGTCTGCGTAAATGTTCCCGGTGAATCGTAGCTGGAATGCGCCGGCTTGGTGTTGTTGCAGGCAATCGTCTGCGTATTGGAAACACATTCACTTCCAACTTTATGGAATCCAGACGCGCAATCCCACGTGCAGGTCTGGGACGCCGGATCCCACCCCGAATCCGTCCAGGTCTGCTGGAAAGTAGAGGGAACGCACACACCATGGTTCGGCAGGCTGGGGCAGGTGCACTCGGTAGTCTGCGTATCAGGCTCACATGAACCGCCATTGGTCGAGAGATGATAATGTTCGTCGCAGTCCCAATGGCATTCATAATTTTCCGGGGGCTCCCAAGTTGTTCCATTCCAGTTTTGAGTGAATGTCGCCGGATTGTAATGCGAATGCGCCGGCTTGGAGCTGGTGCAATCCATCTGGCGCTCACTGTCGGTGCAGTAGTTATCCTTGGGATTTTCTTTGACTAAGCAGAACTGACCTTCCGGGCAGCCTTTTTCAGCATTGCATTCGAGGCACATGGGGCCGCCGTTATCGGGCAAGTCGTAGCAGACGCCCGAATCGCACCCAATCCAATCTCCCCTGCCCTCATTCTTATTCGGGTCGCAGAATTTGCCTTCAAATTCGCCCGAACCGCATTGATTCACGATGCAGAAATGGACGGTCAGCTTGCCGTCCGGAGTGACTTCGCTCAATTCGGTGGGTGTCTGATTATTCTCAGACCCGACGATGGTGCAGTAATGCCATTTCTCCTCCTGCCCGAATTGATAGCGCCACACGTAGGAGAATGGGCTGTTCTCAATGATGTAATCGGGGTCTGCCCCGGCGTTTCGCAGAAGTTCAAAGGAGACGTCGGCCTTCATTTCGGCATTATTGCGGTCGGCGATTTTGTTGAATTCGCTGCCGAGCTTGAACCAGCCCTCGTCGCCGCCCTGGCCGATTTTGACGAACAGCTCGGCCTTGAATTGTTCGGAATCCGGCGCGTGGCCTTTGTCGGTGAGACCTTCGATGTAGAATTGCGCATACGAGGTATCTTTTGTTCCGTCGTCGCGGCCGATTCTCAGGCCGGCTTCGTCAGTCCCGCCGACAATTCGGCACCACTGCTTGGGCGCATCGCACGAACCGGAGAGCTGGCAGGACTCAGTGCAGCCGCGATTGTCGTGATAGAAATCAGGGCAATTCGCAGCGGCGGCATAAATCGGATGGCCATTGTTGTAGTCGCAGAGCTCACCGTTATTGATCTGGCCGTCGCCGCAATAAGCCACGCAGCTGTCGCCGGACGGGAAATAGCCGCTGTTGCAGTTCCACGCGCAGTCAGCCGGGGTGCTCCAGCCATTCGCCTCAGTCCAGTGAATCGGCACGTCGGCATTGACGGAAGTGGCGTTTGCGGGCGCGGCGTCACGGCAGGGCGCGGTGGCGTCGTCCGAGATGCAGGTGGTGTTGTTCTCGGTGTGGAAGTTGGCGTTGCAGTTCCACGCGCAGTTGGCCGGGGTGCTCCAGCCATTTGCCTGCGTCCAGGTCACAGTCACATTGGCGTTGACGGACGTGGCGTTCTCAGGCGCGGCGTTGTGGCAGGCCACTTCCTTCGTGTTTGAAATGCAGGTGGCGTCGTCTTCGGTGTGGAAGCCGCTGACGCAGTCCCAGTCGCAGGCTTCAGCCTCGGGCTCCCAGCCGTTGTCGCCATAGATTTGATGGATGTTCTCGTTGGAGGCCGTGGCGTGCTGGGGGATGGTTCCGATGCAGGGAACGTCGCGCTCGTCGCCCACGCAGGCATCGCCGGTCTGGTTCTTGTGGTAGTTCGCGTCGCAGTTCCACGCGCACTCGGGCGTCGGGTTCCACGAGCTGGTGGTTGTGTTCCAGGTCACGGTCACGTTGGTGAGCACGGGCTGGGAATGGATCGGATGGTTGTCGATGCAGGGAACGCTGTCCGTGTTGGAAACGCAGGCGTCGTTGACGCGGTGGAAATCTGGATTGCAGTTCCACGCGCAGTCGGCCGGGTCACTCCACGCATTTCCGTTCCAGTGAATGGGCACGTTGGCGCTGACGGAAGCGGCGTTGGCGGGCGCGGCGTCGTGGCAGGGCGCTGTGTCGTCGTCCGAGATGCAGGTGGTCTGGTTCTCGGTATGGAAGCCGGCGTTGCAGTTCCACTCGCAGTTGGCGGCGTTGCTCCATCCGGAGCCTTCCGTCCACGTCACGGTCACGAGCGCATTGATGGAGGAAGCATTGTCGGGAGCGGCGCTCGTACAGGCCACTTCCTTCGAGTTGGAAACGCAGGTGGCGCCGTCTTCGGTGTGGAAGCCGCTGATGCAGCTCCACTCGCAGTTGGCCGGCGTGCTCCACGCATTTCCGTTCCAGTGAATGGCCACGTTGACGATGGTGGAAATGGCGTTTGCGGGCGCGGCGTCGGTGCAGGGCGCGGTGGCGTCGTCCGAAACGCAGGCCGAATGTTCCTCATGGAATCCGCCGTCGCAGGTCCAGCGGCAGGCCTCGGCCGCGGGCGCCT
>DBXV01000012.1:61829-62046 GCA_002309695.1 Myxococcales bacterium UBA1203
CGTTGGAGGCCGTGGCGTGCTCGGGAATCGTGCCGGTGCAGGGAACGTCCTGCTCGTCACCGGCGCAGCTCTTTCCAACGGGGTGGTAATTGGCGTTGCAGCTCCAGGCGCATTCAGCCGGGGCGCTCCATCCACTCCCGGCGGTCCAGGTCACAGTCACGTTCGCGTGCGTGGTCGTGGCATGAGCAATCTGCGGGTCGGTGCAGAGCTCCTGGCG
>DBXV01000012.1:62060-157456 GCA_002309695.1 Myxococcales bacterium UBA1203
TGGGGAAGCCGCTGACGCAGTTCCACGCGCAGGCGGGCGTCTGATTCCACGCGTTGGCATTGGCGTTCCACGTCACAGTCACGAGGGCGTTGACCGGGGCGGCATTCGCGGGCGCGGCGTCGCGGCAGGCCACCTGTTTCGAGTTGGAGACGCAGTCATCATCCTCGACGTGCCAGTCAGCTTCGCAGCCATTCCAGACGCAGGCGATGTCGGAAGGCGTCCATGCAGAACCATTCCAGGTCTGGGCAACAGAGGCGTTGGTGATGATGGCGTGCGCGGGCAGGTTCTCTCTGCCGGTGCAGTCCACGGTGCGGCTGTTCGAGTCACAGGTGTCACCGTTCAGATGGAAGTCGTCGTCGCAGCTCCAGCCGCACGAGGGGACGGGGTCCCACGCAGTGCCGTTCCAATAGATGGTCACGTCGGAAGCGGGGTTGGCGTGGCCGTGCTCGGGGATGCCGGAGGTGACGGCGGCGCACGAGACGACCTGCTGCGTGGCGCAGGCGCCGTTCGCTTCGCAGATGCCCGAGGCGCAGTCCGAGTTGTTGTCGCAGTGGTCAGAGCTGACGTTCAGGCTGATGAAGGCCGGAGCTGAATTGATGTCGGCGACGGGGGCAGCCTGCACGGCCGCGTCCATGGGGCACCAGTAATCCTGGCCGTCCATGGTGAAGCCCCAGATGGCGTCATAAGTGCCGTCCGCCAGACCGTCGGCAGTGGTCACGGCGTAGGTGACGCGGAGGCTGTTGGCGTCGGCGCCGTCGGTGGCGGGCGCACCGTAGTTTCCGGAAAGGGCCTGCCACTGACCGCTGCCAGATGTGCGGACCATCAGCCGGATGTTGCTCAGCGGGGCATTGTCAGGATTCCACGCAGCGTTCGTCCACACCGTGTCCCCGGCCGTCACGGAGAAGTGCGTTTCGAGAGTGACGGAGCCATTGAGTCCCAGCGTCACATTGCGTGGCGCGCTGCGGCAGGTGACTGTGGGCGCGGCGCAGTTGTCCACGATGGCGCACGACCTGGAGCAGCTCTTGGAGCCGGAATGCCAGGCGGGGCACGAGGTGTCGAAGGAGGTGTCGTTCCAGTCGCAGGCCTCGCCGTGGTCAGCGGTGCCGTTGCCGCACCAGGCGACGCACTCGTTGTGGTCGCAGTACTCGGTGGCGCTGTCGCAGTCGTCGTTGTTCCGGCAGTCGATGCAGCCGTCGTTGGTGTCGTTGACGAGGCCTTCGGTGCAGGTCCAGACGCAGCCGCCGTTTTCGGGGTGATAGCTGCTGTCACAGTTCCAGACGCAGTTCTGAGCCGTCTCCCATTTGTGCTCCGTCTCGTTCCACTGGACGGGAACCTGAGCGTTTTCAGACTGGGCGTGAGCAGGCGCAGCGTCGATGCAGTCCACCAGCTTCGTGTTGGGGTCGCAGGTGCGGCCGTCCTCTGTGTGGAAATTTGCGTTGCACTGCCATTCGCAGTCCGTGGCCGCGGGCTCCCATCCGTTGTCGCCGTAGGTCTGATGAATGGTGGCGTTGGACGAGGTGGCGTTGGCCGGCGTTCCGCCGAGGCACTCCACATCCTGCTCATCGCCGACGCAGGCATCCTTGGCCGGGGTCTTGTGGTAGTTGGCGTCGCACCGCCAGGAGCAGTTGACCGGATTATTCCAGCGGCCCTCTTCCTCGTTCCAGGACACGGACACCAGGACACTATCCGAGGTGGCGTGAGCCGGCGCGACGTCATTGCAGAGCCGGGTGGTGGAATTGGAAACGCAGTTCTGGCCGTCCTCTGTGTGGAAGCCGCTGTTGCATTTCCAGTCGCAGTCCGTGGCCGCGGGTTCCCATCCGTTGTCGCCGTAGATCTGATGAATCGTGGCGTTGGACGCGGTGGCGTTGGCAGGCGTTCCGCCGAGGCACTCCACATCCTGCTCGTCGCCCGCGCAGCCGTTGTCGGCCGGATGGTAATTTTGCAGGCAGTCCCAGGCGCAGTCGGCGGGGGCGTTCCAGGCGCCCTCTTCCTCGTTCCAGGTCACGACGACGTTGGCGGGAATGGACACGGCGTGAGCCGGCGCGGCGTCATGGCAGGCCACTTCCTTTTCGTTGGAAGCGCAGGCGTTGTTCTCCGCGTGCCAGCCCTCTTCGCACTTGCTCCAGGTGCAGGCCTCGGGGCTCGTCCACGTGCCGTTTTCATAGTGGACGGTGACGAATGGATTGTCCGCGACGGCGTGCTCAGGAAGGTTCTCGGCGCCGGTGCATGTCTCTTCGCGCGTGTCCGATTCGCAGATGCCGCGCGCGGGCACGAAGTGGAAACCCTTGCGGCAGGCGAATGTGCATCCCTGCGAACCCGGCTCCCAGGACTGGCTCGCCTCATTCCAGGTTTGAGGAATGTAGGGGTTGGTCACGACGCTGTTTTCCGGGACGGTCCCGGTGCAGGGCAGCGAATAGGAGTCATTGGTGACGCAGACTTTGTCATCGAGATGCCAGCCCTCGATGCACTTCCAGCGGCAGGCCTCGGGCTTTGTCCATTCACCCGTCGCGCTGTCGTAGTGGATGCTCACCAACGGATTGAGGACGTCCGCGTGCGAGGGAACGCTGTCCATTCCGGCGCAGTCTGTGGTGCTCTCGCCGCGGGCGCACTGATCGCCGTCTTTGTAAAATCCCTCTTCGCAGGCCACCCAGTTGCACTGAGGAATTTCGTTCCAGGCGTTGGCTGCCTCGTTCCAGAGAACGATGACGTTGGGGTTATCGACGACGGCGTGAGCAGGAAGGGCGTCCATGCCGGCGCACAGCATGTTGGCCGTGTTGTAAACGCACACCGTCTGAACGGCTTCGTCCATGATGTGCCAGTCCGCCTCGCACCTGGTCCATTCGCAGGCGGGCGCGTCAGCCCATCCGGACACGGCATCCCAGGCCACTTCCGCCGTCGGCTTATCCGCGACGGCATGTTCCGGGAGGGCGTCCGCGTCGCAGGGAACCGTCTTGAAGAGCGCACATTCGGCTTTCCCCGTGTCGCAGCCCATGTCGATGCAGTCTTCGTCTCTGGTGCAGCTCACGGGCTGGATGGGCTGACATCCCTCGCCGTCCGCGGTCTTGGTGAAGCCGTCGCTGCACTTCCACGCGCACGTCTCCGGACTGGTCCAGCCGCCTTCCTGCGTCCAGGTGATGGTGACTTGGGCGTTCACGGATTCGGCGTTTTCCGGCAGCGCGTCCGCGGCGACGGGCGTGCACTCGACTTTCTGACTGTTCAGGCAGCTGCCGTCCTCGCCGGTGACGCCGCTGAGGCAGGGAGAATTACATCCCGGAATATCCTGGCAGACATTGTCCACACAGTCTTTGCACTCATCGCCGCAGTCGGTCTTGGCCAGACATTCCACGCAGAGGCCGCTCGCAGAATCGCAAAGAAGATTTTGCTCAGCGCACAATTCAGGTGTGCAGCTCAGGCCCGCATCTTCTCTGGGGACGGCTTTTTCTGAAGTGCATGCAGAGAATGCGGCAGCAGCCACGAGAGCGAGAAGCGAGGTGCAGACACTAGGTCTCAGCCAAAGATGAGAGATGCTCGATTTCATGGGCGGCTCCTGACTGGTCCGCGCGGGCGGGCGCAGACCGATGGGGAGAGAGGAAGGCGCTGTCGGGCAGCGCACAACGAAGAAAAAGAGACAGAAGAGGGGAGAGCGCGGCGTACGAGCGGCTCAGCCGAGAGAACTCAGTGCATGCCGGACGAGTACATGTAGCAGCGGAAGCCCAGGTCGTTGGCGATGGCCGTGGACGCATAGGTCGTCACTGCCTTCGCGGGGAGGAGGTCTGAAATCAGCGTCTTCCAGCCGCCGCCGCGGGCGACGTAATTGGTGCCGTCATCATTGGGGCCCGTCCACTCCCAGACGTTTCCCGAGAGGTCCGCCATTCCATAGAAGGACAGCCCGGCCTGGAACGTTCCGACGGGCGAGGTGCCGTCCATGTTGGTCGTCACCTCTTTCAGACCGTTGCAGAAGGCCGCCGTGATGGTGCCGGAGGCCGATTGCAGGTACGACTGATAGCTGGCCTCCACGCAGTGGCCGGGATCAGCGCTGCCCCAGGGCCAGTTCTGCTCGGAAACCTCGCTGGAATTTTCGTCCTTCTGAATTTTGGTCGCCGCGATTTCCCACTCGTCGCTGTCGGGCAGGCCCATGTCCATCCAGTCGCAGAAGTCCATTGCGCCCTGCCAGTCCACGCAGTTGACGGGGTGGTTCAGGAAGGCGTCGCCCCGGCCCAGATTGCACAGCTCTGCGTCGGCATTGGAAATCCGGCTGTCGCCCTTGGTTTTGTAGCGGACGATGTTCGCTTCCTTGCAGACGCCCGCATCGAGGCATTTCTGGAACTGATCGACCGTCACTTCGGTGCGCCAGATGATAGCCTTTTCCGTCCATCGGTCGAAGGTGGCTTGGAACAGCTTCGTCAGGTCAACAGTGTCCGGCTCCGGTCTGGCCACGATGCACTTTCTGGCTTCGTTCATTTCGTAGGCGCAGGACTCGGCCAGGCCTGGTTCGGAGAGCTTGTCGAGAAGCGAACCGGAGAAGCACATGTCGCTGGCCGAGCCCGACCACCGGATGCAGTCCATCGCGTAGCGGACATAGTCCGCGCAATTCTCCTCCGAGGTCTGCTCCGTCTGCATCTTGGCCGACAGCTCCGTGACGCAGGCGTCCACCGACTCGTAGCCGCAGTTCTGGCTGACGGCTGTGGCGCACAGAGCGCGGAAGGGCGAAGGTGTGTAGTCGTAATCAACGGCGACGTTGGTCACGCGCTGGTCTTTGGAGAGGCCAACTTCGCAGACAAAGACAGGCGCCTCATGCCTTTCGCCGTCAGCCGAGGCTTGCATCGCCGGATAGCATCCCGGGACATTCCAGAAGAACGAGCCCTGCATGCTGAAAATGGCGTCCTCGCTCAGGTCGTCGATGACGAAGCGCAGCGTCAGTTTGTCCGAACAATTCAGCCCGTAAGCCGAACAGTTGCCGCCGTTGATGCCGCAGTCGATGCCGCCTTTGTCCGAGATGATTTTCCCGGGCAGCGGGATCATCTCGTCCGAGTTCGGAGGCATGCGGTAGCTGACGTTGACGGTGCAGGTGGGCTCCGGGGGCGGCGGCGGTTCGGGCTGATTCCTCGCTTCGTCGTAAGAGACGGAGATGGTCAGCTCGGTCGATTCATCGGACAGCGGAACGTCGCACCAGAGCGAGTGGGTCTGATCAGCCTGGGCATTTTGCGTCATGACCTCCGCGCGCGCGCAGCCTTCCACGCCCCAGTCAAAGTGGGCTGCCAGGTCTTCAACAGTTTCGGCATCCGTGCTCTCGGGCAGGAGCGCCAGCGTCACTTTGCCGCCGCAGTCCATCGGGTCGCTCACGCAGGTGACGCCGTTCGAGGGCGTGCAGGACAGATTGCCGCGATTGGAGACGATGCGTCCCGGAAGGGCGCCGGGCTGAGTGGGCCCTCCATTGGGACCGAGGAGCGCGACGCTGACATTGATGGCCAGACGACACTGTTTGGTGGTGACAACGGGAGGCGGCGTCTCGCCGCCGGAACTTCCGCCGGCCGACAGTGAGCTGGCGAAGCGGCAGTTCTGGCCGCAGATGATGCCCGACAGAGAGGACGACAGCGGCAGGGTGGGCTCGCATTCTTCGTTCAGCGCCAAGTCGATGTAGCCGTTGCCGCATTCCTCGGTCGAAAGGCAGTCGGCGCTGCATCCGTCGCCCGAGATGTTGTTGCCGTCGTCGCAGACCTCGCCCAAGTCCGAATCCACGATGCCGTTGCCGCAGCGCTCATTTGTCCTGCAGTCGGCGCTGCATCCGTCGCCGTCGTTCTCGTTGCCGTCGTCGCATCTCTCGCCCAGCGCGACATCGACGATGCCGTTGCCGCAGCCTTCGAGCTTGCAGGTGGCGCTGCATCCATCGCCGGAAACTTTGTTGCCGTCGTCACACTGTTCACCTTCGCCAGTGTCCAGAGCGCCGTCGCCGCACGCGTCCGTGATGCAGACCGCCTGAGAGGCCGCGCACATGGTTCCCGGAGGACAGGTGATGCCGGTGGGGCAGATGGTTGAATCCGCGTCAAAGCAGCCGGCAGCAGTGACGAGAGCGGCGAGTCCAAGAGAATACAAAACAGGCACACGTTTCATGCGCAGTTCCTTCCAGAGAAACTTTCAACGTCCGTCGCTCATCCTGACGGGCGAAAGCATTCGCGAATGACTGACAGCAGTGGGGGAGAGGTCGGCAGGTCAGTCAGTAAGTAATGTGCATTCAAAAAAGGACATTACAGGAGAACTCCAGCCGACGAAAAATGAACGCTTGCCTGGTAAAAGAAAAGACTTTTTTCAGTTTGTTTCGAGGAAGCAGGGACGTCCCTTCGTGGGAACCCGAAATAACCACCTCTCCGTCGCCGCCGCTGGCGGCGCCACTTCCCCTATAGAATCCTCTCCGGCCCTTCGGGCTACCCCAAAGATAAAAAAACTCCCCTCATCCAATACTTCCGGAAGAGGGGAGCTTTTTGGGTGAATTAAAATAGATTCCTATTCTACGCACCGGAATCCGAAGTCATCTCCTTTAGCTGCAGCACTGGATGAAAAATAAGAGGTAATTTGCATTCTGTTTGAATTGTACTGCCAGCCGCCGCCCTGGACGCATTTTGTGAACTGAGCGACAGTGATGGGCGTTTTCGACATGGCAAAAGCATCCATCGTCAACAGGTCGCCTTCGTTGTATGGGGCGCCTTGGACGGCCTCATGCGGCACGAGGTAATATCCCGCGGGAATCACAATGCTCTGATGGGCATCCGAGAGACACCGCTTGACCACATCGTTGTAATGAAATCCGCTGTCGCAGCCGTCGTGGCCGTTCGTGCCATTATTCCCGTTGCAAATATATTTTGTCTGCGCCGGCTGCACCACGCCGTCCAGCAATACTTCTATTTTAATTCCGCCATTGGCACATTGTGTCCCGGGAGACACTGTCGAGGTTTGAATCGTCGCGTTCGTGCCATTCGTTCCATTTGAGGGATTACAAATGTATTGCGTCTGGTCGTCCTGAACAACGTCATCGACGAGCACCTCAATCTTCACGCCGCCATTCGCGCAATTCGTTCCCGGAGCTTCCACACTCGTGTGAATTATTGCGTTGCTGCCATTTGTTCAAATCGTGCCGTTGGTAATATCTTTGGCGCAGCGAAAACCCTTTGAGAAGTAACCGGACGTTGGCTGAGAGTTGCTGCGATGCGTGACACGCAAGCCACTCTCATAGCTCTGAAAATTGCCGCCTTTGATCGTTTGAAAGGTCTTATCAGAGAAGTACAGCGATTCCGTCCACTCAAAGACGTTTCCGCTCATATCCACGAGACCGAGAGGGCTGTCTCCGGCGGGCGAATACGTGCCTACCGCCGATGTACCGGCCTGATCCCAACCTTCCACCTCTGTAGTTCCATTACAAAAGATAGAATTAGGCTTGGCATAATTCGCCGTCACACAATGCATCGGCGCGTCATCTCCCCATGGATACATCGTATTTAAATGCTCTCTGCCATTATGCGTCGCGGCGTATTCCCACTCCTCCTCGGTCGGCAAACGCCCGCCCATCCATTCACAGTATTCTCTGGCACCATACAAGTTTACACAATTCATTGGATGATTCAGCCAGTCATTTCCACGATTGTAATTGCAGAGAGCCAGACCATCTACAAGATCTGTAATTGTTTTATAATTTGCGGATGTACAAGCACCTGCCGCCACACATTTCTCAAATTCAGCGACAGTCACAGGAGTTCTTCCCAATGCAAACGCATTCAGTGTCACAGTGTTGCCCTCATTGTATAATCCAGTTTCGTGTGACAACACAAATGACCCGGCGGGAATGAAAATAAATCCATCTGACGAAACACAGGATTTTGTAACTTCGGAATAGTGGTAGCCAGCTTCGCAGCCATCGTGGCCGTTCGTCCCGTTTTCGCCGTTCACGCCATTACAAATATATTTCGTCTGCGCATTTTGAACCACGCCGTCGAGCAGAACTTCGATTTTAATTCCGCCATTCGGACAATTCGTTCCGGCGGGCTCAGTGGTCGTCTGAATCGAGGCGTTGGTGCCGTTGGTTCCATTCGTCCCGTTGGTACCATTTGTTCCATTATTTCCATTACAAATGTATTGCGTCTGGCCGTCCTGAACGACGTCATCGACGAGCACCTCAATCTTCACGCCGCCATTTGGACAATTCGTCCCCGGAAGCTCCGTACTCGTATGAATTGTCGCATTGGTACCATTATTCCCGGATGTCCCTGGACTACCGTTGCAAATATATTGCGTCTGATTTTCCTGAATCACGCCGTCCAGCAGAAATTCGATGATAATCCCGCCATTCGGGCAATGTTCCCCGGGCTCCGGCCGCGTCTGAATGGAGGTGTTTGTGCCACTGCTGCCGGCGCCGTCCAACCCATTACAGACGTATTCCCTGTGCTGAACGCTGCCGTTCTGTGATACCTCAATAAACAATCCGCCATTCGGACAATTATCCCCGGGCGGTTCCGGCTTGGTCATAATTGTCGCGTTCGTACCATTCGCCCCGGGCGTGCCCGGTTCACCCGGCGAGCCGGGCAGGCCATTTTGCCCGTTCTCTCCATTATTTCCATTACAAATATAATGCGTCTGCGCTTCCTGAATCACGCCGTCCAGCAATACTTCAACCTTCAATCCCCCATTGCTGCAATTTTCCCCCGCCGGCTCGACGCTCGTCTGAATAGTTGAATTGGTGCCATTCTTCCCGTCTCTTCCATCAGTGCCGTCGCTGCCGCCGCAGCCAAAAATCATCAACGATGCAGCTGAAATACTCAAAAATGATTGAATAAAAGGGCTAGCCCCCCGGCCTATATTATATATTGTTTTCATTATTTGTCTCCTAAAGAAAAAATCAGATTTCTCTGGCCAGGTGTAATGACAGTGTTCCCCCCAAAAAAAAAACGGCGGCGCATGTATCACAGACAGATACGAAGTGCAACAATTTTTTGCCCGCTCAGTCATCGCCAACACCGCCGACAGAGAAGGTTTTAATAAAGTGAACAGGCAGACAAAATTCTCTGGAAAAATTGTTGAAAAAGAGTTTTTTGGGGGGAACTCAAAATAGTTTTGCTGTCGGCAAGACGAAAATGTTTGCAAACAAACAATGACTGGCAGGGTGATAAATGAAAAACAATGTTGTCCCGTTGATTTTGGCGTCCTCCTCACCGCGGCGGCGCGAATTATTGTCTCAATTAGGATTTGAGCTCATTATTCGGCCGTCCAGCCTGGACGAAAGCCATTTGCCAGGTGAATTGCCGCGCGATTTGGCGGGACGACTGGCGCGCCTGAAAGGGGAGTCGGTCGCGCGGGAGCTTGGCCCAACAAACAAGACACCAGTGTTGAGCGCGGACACTGTTGTGGCATTGGATGGAATTGTTTTGGGAAAACCTGTGGACGCGGCAGATTCATGCAGAATGCTTCTGATGCTGTCCGGCAGGGTTCACAGTGTTTTTTCGGGTGTTTATATTACAAATCATGTTCAGAATGAGACATTTGTCGTCGAAACGCGCGTGCATGTGCGAAATATAACAGAACAGGAAATAAACTGGTATGTGGCAACGGGGGAACCTGCGGATAAAGCGGGAAGCTATGCTATTCAGGGAATTGGCAGTTTTCTGATAGAATCTATTGAGGGGAGTCATTCCAATGTGATTGGACTGCCGCTGGCCGAAACATTGAACGCGCTCAAGCGGGCAGGGCTGCCCATGCCGTGGGAAGTAAAAGGGTAGGGCAGGAAAATTGGGGCTCCCCGCTTTTTTGGGAATTATCCAGATGAGTACACCTCAATTTGTCGCCTCTCTCCGAATGGCGAGAGGGAGTTTTTTGAAATCCCCTCTCCTTTGGAGATGGGTTTGGGGAGGCGAAGTGACCTGAAATGGATAAGTCTTTTTTTTGCCATGTCATTCAAATGTCGACATGCGCACATCCCCGCGCCAAAGCGCATCTGAACGTCGTCAAGTGAACATAAAAAAAGCCCGCTCTCACATCGGAGAGCAGGCTTTTGTGAAAAAGAAGTCAGACTGAGCTGAAACTCAATTCAGGTCTTTTGAGAGATAAAAATAGGCCTGAAAAGTCTTTCCTAGGGGAGGGTCACGGCGTCGCCAGTAATCGGGGCGCCCCCCAGATTTTCCATCTTGCAGCAGCCTTCAAAGATAACGCCCTGCTCGACGATGAGGGCCGGCGTCTCGATGTTGCCTTTGACGTGGGCCGACGCCTTCAGCTCAATCAGCTGCTGCGCGTAGATATTTCCTTCCACATCGCCATAAACGACGACGGTGCCCGAGTGAATTTCGGCGCGGACCTTTGCCGTGTCGTCAATCTGCAGGCGGTCCTTCGAGTAAATTTCACCGGTGAACTTTCCTGCGATACGGACCTCGCCTTCAAAGACGAGCTTACCCTCAAATTCGGTTCCACGGCCAAGGACAGCGTTTGCATCGCTTTGGGTTGTTGCCATTGTTTTCTCCTCAACGGTTTTCTGAACGACAGGTTCGGGCGCAGCAGAAACAGCGACAGGTGTCGGCGCTGCGGACAAGGGTTGAACGGGGGACGGCGCCGACGGAGCAGACGGTTGAGCCGGTTCCGGAGGCGTCGTGATGGTGGATTTGGTGTCAGCTTTCTTCCAAAGGGACATGGCGGGGCGCCCTTTCAAATAGGCGGTGCGATTTCAACCGGATAATTGCGTGCCTCCCATAAAGTTGACGAGGGCAGACATGCTGAACATGAAATCAGATGAAAATCGAATTTTAATCTCTGTCAGGAATCAATTTATCGAGAATACTCTCCAGACCGGCGGCTGAAAAATAGAGAATTTCGATTTGGCCACTGCCGGACTTGCCTTCCTCAATGTGAACCTTCGTCCCCAGCGCCCGCTGGAGCTGTTCAGTCAGTGAGCGAATCTGAGGACTGACGGATTCGACCGCAGCTTTCTTGCTCTTCCCGCTGCTGGATGCCGTCAGTTTTCCCTCTTTTTGACGATGGACAAGCTGCTCTGTCGCACGGACGGACAGATTCTTTTGCATGACCTCTCGGGCCGCCGAAAGAATACTTTGTTCATCTTCCAGCCCCAGCAGTGCCCGCGCATGTCCCATGTTCAGCTTTCTGGAAATCAGAGCATCCTGGACAGTGTCAGGGAGGTTCAAAAGCCTCAGAGAATTGGTGATGGAAGAGCGCTCCTTGCCGACTTTTTCCGCAATCTGCTCATGGCTTTTGCCGTAGTCCTGAATGAGCCGCTGATAGCCTTTGGCTTCTTCGATGGGATTCAGGTCGGAGCGCTGGAGATTTTCGACGAGAGCCAGAACCGCGGCTTGTTCGTTGGTGACCTCACGCACGATGGCTGCGATTTCTTTGAGGCCAGCCTGTTGAGCCGCGCGCCAACGACGTTCACCCGCGATGATTTTGTAAACATCACCATCTCGACGGACAATGATGGGCTGAATCAGCCCATTGACTCGAATCGAATCAGCCAGTTCCTCTAATTCTGCCGGGTCAAAATTTTCGCGGGGCTGATCCGCATCGCGTTTGATTTGCTCGATAGCGAGCATCAGTACCTTTTCAGAGTTATCCTTTTTCATAAAGGAACTGCTGCCAGAAGCCTGTGCGCCGGGTATCAGTGCGCCAATGCCGCGCCCGAGGGATTTTTTGGGTTCTTTTGCCATGATGACTGCTCCTGCCGTCCGATGTTTAGATGCGAGACTGCCATCGGCCGGGGATGTTTTGAAGGAAGCGGTGAGTCAAAAGAAACAGGGGAGGGGAGAAACGTCAGGATTCTTTCTTGGAGGATGCGGCTTCGCGCTGACGAAGTTCTCGCGCCAGTGACAGATAGCCTTCGCAGCCTTTGGAGCGAATATCATATAGAACGATGGGCTTCCCAAAGCTGGGGCATTCCGACAAGCGGACGTTGCGCGGGATTCGCGTTTGAAAAACATACTCGCCAAAGTGTTCCCGGGCCTCTTCGGCGACCTGATTGGCCAGAGATATTCTTCCATCAAACATCGTGAGGAGAATGCCTTCCAGGGTCAGCTTTGGATTGAGACTGCCGCGAATGAGCTCAATCGTGTTCATCAGCTCGGTGATGCCCTCCAAAGCGAAGTATTCACACTGGAGGGGAACGATGACGGCATCCGCCGCCACGAGAGCATTGATGGTCAGCAGGCCAAGCGCAGGCGGACAGTCGATGATGATGTGATCATACTTGTCTTTGAGCTGAGCGATGGCGTCGGCCAGACGAAATTCCCGCCGTTTGACGGAAACAAGCTCAACCTCGGCACCAGCCAGATCCGGGTTGGAAGGAAGAACCTCCAAAAACTTTAATTCCGTCTTTTGCAGAATGGATTTGGGTGCAGTGCCTTCGAGAAGCATGTCATAGACAGTATGTTCCAGTTCCCGGCCGATGACGCCCAGTCCGCTGCCAGCGTTTCCCTGCGGGTCCATATCGATGAGCAAAGTTTTGCTCTCATCTGCCGCGAGACTTGCGCTGAGGTTGATGGCTGTTGTCGTTTTGCCGACGCCGCCCTTTTGATTCGCGATTGCGAGAACTCGCCCCATGGTCACGTCTCCTTGTGAAGTTGAGAGGGGCGGCGCCCCTAGCTTTCTAGTTAGGGACAGGCAAGAGAAAAAGGCTGCATCCCCCAAAAGATTCACTCGAAGCGGGACCTTGGAGACAATGTTCCACGTGGAACATTCGGATGGCGCACGCTGGCTTGATGTTCCACGTGAAACATCTCGCGAAGATTTGGACAAAGATGATGTTCCACGTGAAACATTGAGGGATGAATCGGAGGTCGGGGAGGGATGTTCCACGTGGAACATTTTGCATGATTCCAGAGGACAGAAGCCTTGAGTTTCCCTTGCAAGAGACCTAACGCGTCGGCCAAAGCTCTTCATTATTTGGGGGAAAGACGGTGGTGATGCGGATGGACGCGAACAATCAAACTGACCTCTGTTCACAAAAGTTTGATGTCATTGTTGTCGGGTTGGGACATGCGGGATGTGAAGCGGCTGTTCTATGCGCTCGGCTGGGACTCAGGGTTTTGGGCATCTCGCACGACTTAAAAAAGGCGGGGCTGATGAGCTGCAATCCAGCTGTTGGCGGACCTGGCAAGGGGCAGCTCGTTCGTGAGCTGGATGCACTTGGCGGCATCATGGGGAAGCTGACGGATCAGGCGGGAACCCATTTTCGGCGTTTGAACGAGAGTAAGGGACCTGCCGTCAGAGCGCGTCGAGCCCTCGTTGATCGCGAGCTGTATGCTCAGAACATGGTGAAGCTTCTTCAGCAGACGCCCAATTTGACTCTGTTAGAGGGAGACGTTGACGCGCTGTTGAGTGATGGCCCGCGTGTTTTGGGCGTTCAGTGCAGTGGAAAGGCCTATGTTTCACGTGGAACATTGCTGACGACGGGGACTTTTCTGAATGGTCTCCTTCACTTTGGCATGAGTCATCTTCCAGGCGGCCGCATTGGCGACAGAGCTTCTGTTGGGATTTCCAGTTCGTTGAAGAAGTTAGGTCTTCATCTGGGACGGTTCAAAACGGGAACCCCCGCGCGTTTGGATGCACGCACCATTGATTTTACGAAGTGCGTTCCCCAGCCGGGTGATGTTCCGCCTAAACCGTTTTCCTTTCAGGCCTCTCCGGACTGGCAGCCATCGCTTCCGCAGGTTCAGTGCGCCATTACGCATACGAATCAGCGGACGCACGACATCATCCGCAAGAACTTGTCGAGGTCGCCTCTCTTCGCGGGTGCGATTGAAGGAACGGGGCCGCGCTATTGCCCCTCGATTGAGGACAAGGTCGTTCGCTTCCCTCATCACGAGAGGCATCACATTTTTCTGGAGCCGGACGGACTGGACACGCCCATCGTTTATCCTGCCGGGGTTTCCACGAGCCTTCCCGAAGATGTTCAGCTGGAGTTTCTTCAAACCATCCCGGGGCTGGAAGAAGTGCGCATCCTCCAGCCCGGCTATGCTGTCGAATACGATTTTGTGACGCCCGGGCAGCTGAATCACCAGCTTGCGTGCAAAGATGTGGAGGGACTGTGGCTGGCGGGGCAAATCAATGGGACTTCCGGCTATGAAGAGGCGGCTGTCCAGGGCTTTTGGGCTGGTGCCAACATGGCGTGCAAGCTCCTTGGCCGGCCCGCTTTTGTTTTGCCGCGCTCGGAAGCTCTGATGGGCGTTCTTGTGGATGACCTGGTGACGAAAGAGATTACGGAGCCCTATCGAATTTTCAGTTCCAGGTCGGAGCATCGTCTGCTGCTGCGCGAGGACAATGCGGATATTCGTCTGGCTAAATATGGAGCCCAGCTGGGGATATTGGACCAGAGCGACCTTGCCCGCGTGGAAGAAAAGAAGGCGGCAATCGAGCAGGAGAAAAGGCGTCTTTGCCAAAAGACGATTGCTCCATCGCTGGCCGTCAAGCAGGCTTTTGAGGAAAGAGGTATCGCGCCGCCCTCGATGCCGATGTCATTGGCAGCCCTGCTGCGGCGTCCCGGACTGGACAGGCGCCTCCTTCGCTTTTGGGATGTGGAGCAGCCGGAGCTTTCTCCTGATACGGAAGAAATTTTGGATGCCGAGCTCAAGTACGGCGGCTACATCGAACGTCAGGAAGAGTGGGTGAGACACTCGCGCCGCTGGGAGAACATGAAAATCCCAGAGGACATGGATTACGCCGACATTCCGGGGTTCACGCGAGAGGCGCGGGAGATTCTGCAAAAGCATCGGCCTGAAAGTATTGGTCAGGCATCCCGGCTTTCAGGACTGACTCCCGCCGCCATTGGCCTGCTGGCCATTCATGTTCAGCGGCGGATGCAGCTTGCCCAAAAGCCTGACGGCCGTCTTCCGCAGATGGCGCATCCGAACAAAACTTCGGACTGATGCCCGAGCATTTGATGGTTCGTCGTGAGGGTAAAAAGCGCCCTCGCTGTCAGTATTTGAACGCGCCGGAGAGATAGCCGAAGGATGCGCCTTTGACGTCTCCGGTGTCCCGCATGAATTTTCCGGGAATAAATTTAGAAAAACCGCCTTCGACAGTGATGGAGTCCAGCGGCCGCCAGACGGCGATGATGCTCCATTCTTGTCCCGCGTAGTTGGACGCCGAGGCCTTGCCCTGCCTCAGAACTTTTCCGGAGCTGTTCACCCAGGCGTCCGCAGTTTCGGCCAGCCAGTAGGTATGCTGTTCGAGGCGCAGCGTGAGTTTCGGATGCAGTGCCGCGCTGAACCAGGGCGCGACCTCGAACATGTTTTGCCAGCGGAACAAATCGGCGATGCCAAAGGGAGAATGCGTCGTTCCGTAAAGCGGGACAAAGGTCTGCGCCAGTGAGTCGTCCGGATCGGGATCGCCGGAGGCATAGTTGAAGTCCAGGCCGATTTTCGGCGCATTCGCCAGAGGCATGGTCCAGTCGATATTTGCGGCAATGGCGAAGGCGTGAATCGAGTCCGAAGCCTTGTGACCGACCTGAAAGGCAGCTTCGACCTCCCACGCCAGTTTGGGCGAGTCATGTTTTCCATAGATACGGATGCCCGGCGTCACCCGATTTTCATCGCCGATGGCGCCGTCTTCGCCGCGAATGGGCGAATCTTCATTCACCCAGGCATTTTTGTAGAGTCCATAGACATAGACATCGATGTGGATTTCGGACGTGATTTCCGCCTGAACCTGCGCTCCCCACAGTGTTTCGTCCCAGTCGCCATAATCGACCGAGCCGGATTCGATTTCGACAACACTGGCCGCAAACATCGCCGCGGACATCCTGCTGAACTTCGTCCCCACACTCAGGCCATCCCAGGAGCGGTTTTTATTGCTCCAGCTGGACGAACTGACGAGGCGTTGAGACGCGAATCCCAGGTTCTGTCGGCCGAGTTTTGCCCACAGCGGAATGCCGCCGGGATTGTGAAGTCCGAGGTAGAGCCGGGTAATGTCCAGTTCCGCTGTGGCGGAGGCTGTTTCGTGAATCAGTTCACGGCTATCGGTGAGTCCCGCCGTCAATTCCAGCCATTTCCAGCGCATTTCGGCCGCTGCATCGAGGCGAAGAAGAAGCCTTTCGCGGTCGCGGGCCCAGTTGGCGTTCTGGTCCAGATTCAAATTTTCCCGAAGTTCATCGCGAAGGCGGATTCCCAGCCGGGGCCTGATTGAAAAATCATCTTTGCGAAAGGTTTTGGCCTCCTCATCTGCTTTTTCGGCAGCCTGTGCGGCGGGAATTTCTGCGAGCGAAGTTAAAAAGAGAATTGTGGGCAGAAAGTTTTTCATCGATAGGCCTGGCGTAAAGGTAAGAGGTTTGACGATTGAAGGATTGAGGCGCCGGCCCCCAAAGAGACAATTCATCAAAAGTCAAGGCCCCAAATATCAGGTTTTGAAAGGGGGATTTTGGGGATTGACAAAGAACTTTGTCTGGATGTATCTGTTGCGACTCGTAGGGAAAATTCGTCGGGACGGGGTTTGGGCATAATGATGAATGCGAAAAATGCTCAAAATTTATGTAAGATGAATACTACATGGGGGGGGGGTATACCCTTACATGCTTCACGCGATATGCTGAAAATGCCGTCGCTCCGTCGAATAATATAGTTTGTGGTGAAAATAAGAAATCGGGACGTCCGGCAGTCTGGGCGTCCCGATTTTTTTATTGGTCAATTCAAAAGCCTTCTCTCCGGACAATGGGGTTCGGGGCGAGGGCTTTTTTTGTTTGCGCCTGGCGCAGTGAACGAAAGAGGCAAGGAAATGAAGCGAAGTATTATTGGTCTTATGATGGTTGGTTGTATGATGAGTGCTTGTGGTTCTGATAATAAAAATGAGAATAATAATGAAGAAGATATGAATAATCAGAATCTAAGTAATAATCAAAATAATAGAAACAATGATGATGGCGAACATAGAATTGATGTGATTAAATTCAAATATGTAACTGATGATGGAAGAGAATTGAATGACGTTAATTTGTACTTTGATAATAAGCTAGAGATGTTTGTTAATAATATTGATTTTAATAATGTTGAAGAAATTAAATTAAAACCTGATGTGTTTAATATTATAAAAAAGACAGATTTTTATTTAGATGAAAATTGTACTAAACCTATATATCAAGTTCAAACTAATATTACAGGAATTTATAAAACCTATGATTTTTTAAGAGAACATAAAAATAGAGATGTTTTTCAATATGATGAAAATTATTATTATATTGAAAAAGAAAATAGGAATAAAATTAATATAGAAGAAAATAGAGATTATTATAGAATGTATGATGATTGTATAAAACTAGCTGGTATTTTTTATAAAGAATATCAGTACTATAATATCTCTCAAATTAATAGTTTTAAGATGAATGATTTTGAAACAATTAATATTGTTAAAGAATAATATGAGATAGATGGGTAACCGTAATGAATATATAAAATATATATATTCATTACGGTTGTTTTTATACAGCCTTTTCCCCTGGCATAGAGAGAGGTCTATGATGAAGATTTCAGAACTGGCAGATTTGCTCAAACATACCCATAATCTTATTTTGCACGGCGCGCCGGGGACGGGGAAGACGTATTTGGCAAAAGATATTGCCGCATGGTTGCATTTTAGTAAGCAGTATTCGCGGTTAAGAGATAAAGAGAAGCAGGAGCTGTCTGAATATATGAAACTCGTTCAATTCCATCCGTCGTATGATTACACAGATTTTGTCGAGGGGATTAGACCAGTATGCGGTGATAGTTGCGATCAAATTGGATTTAAGCCGAAAAATGGGGTGTTTAAGGAATTCTGTGAGAGGGCATTGATAAATTTTGACGATAGCAAGAAAAATTCTGAGATACTACCACAAAAATCAAATCTGTCTGTTGCCCTTGATAGACTGGTAAAAAAGATTCAGAATAAAGAAATAGTAGAGATCGAGTTAAGACTTTCATCGAGAATGGATGTTATTGATGCGGATGATAAGTATATTTATATGAAAACACAAAAATCAGTTCATGATAAATATTCATTCTCGTTAAATAATATTAAAAAACTTGCAGAAAAATATCCTGACCGGACAAGTTTGGATGCTATCAGAAGTGTGGATAGAGAGTTCAAAAAAGTCGTCTCCGTTTCGCATCCATCAGGTTATTGGGGAATACTAAAAAAATTATATGAGGTTCAACTTGAACTAAACAACACTGTAAATAAAGTCGAATTATCCCCTCAAAAAAGTTTTGTCTTCATCATCGATGAAATCAATCGAGGAGAGCTTTCCAAAATTTTCGGCGAATTGTTTTATTCAATCGATCCCGGCTATCGTGGGACAGATGGACGAGTGCAGACGCAATATCAGAATCTTGTCCCGGCAGGTGATGTATTCGAGAAAGGCTTTTATATCCCCGAAAACGTCTATATCATCGGCACCATGAATGACATCGACCGTAGCGTTGAGAGCATGGATTTCGCGATGCGTCGGCGGTTTACGTTTGTGGAAATTAAGGCGGAATATACGCAAGAATCGATTTTTCAATCGCTCGATGGCGATCTCAAAGAAAAAGCTATTAGTTGTATGAATGCTTTGAATGAGGCAATTTCCAAAATTGACGGATTATCTTCTGCCTATCACATTGGTGCGGCGTATTTCTTAAAGCTCAAAAACTTGGATAATGATTTTGGCCTGTTGTGGAAATACCATCTTGAACCACTCTTGAGGGAATATCTGCGGGGGCAGGGCGATGTTGAGGAAAAAATGAAACAGCTCGAACAGGCATATCAACAGTAATAACCATGATCCTCATCAAATTAACAGATAACAATTATCAAGGAGAGGAATTTTCGCTCTCAGGCATTTCGGACGATGAACGAATACTCGTCCGAAAAGCCCTCGATGAAATCAACAATGTCTCTGTGAAAGAATTGGCCGACCGTGGGCTGATTATTTTCCCCTCTCAATCGGCCAAAAGCGACCTCGACGACGGCAAAAAAACAATTTTCACAGTTCAGCATCTCACCTCGGACGAGCCCATTATCAAAACATCAAATATAATGGGCTTTTTTTCTGTCGGCGGCGTGCGCTTTGAGATTCGTTCGCGCTTTGACAGTGACGATCAGCAATTCTTTTTGCACTATATGCTGCAAAAGGTCTGCAATGCTGCGCCGACAACAAATCCGACTGACGCGAAGAGAGACAAATTTTATGATTTTATTGTCTATCTTTTCCCGTGGTATTTGAAAAAGGCCGTCGCGCAGGGATTGTTCCGCGCTTATATCCGCCGCGACTATAATGATTCCAACATTCGCGGCGCGATAGATTTCCCGCGACATTTCCGATACAACATTCCATTCAACGGAAAAATCGCCTATCGAACGCGCGAATACAGCCACGACAATTCAATCACCCAGCTGGTGCGGCATACGATTGAATTTATTGCAGAAAATCACAATCTCCGGGGCATTCTTGCGGTCGATAAAGAAATGCGGGACGCCGTGCAGCTGATTCGCGGAACTACCGAGAGTTACAATAGATTTTCCAGAGAATCGGTGATCCGTCAAAACCTGCGGACAAATCTCCATCCCTATTACACGGAATACGAGCCGCTGCGGAAACTGTGCATTTCAATTCTGACACACGAAAAACGTTCCTTTGGGGACGATTCAAAGAACGAGCTGAGCGGCATTCTCTTCGACGGCGCGGCGCTGTGGGAGGAATTTCTCAATGTGGTGATGAAGGAACATATTCCATCGGAGTGGAATCTCGAACATCCGAATAATCGAACAGGTAGTGGTAAAAAATATCTGTTTGTAGATGAAGATGAAAATAAAACGGGCCAAATTTATCCAGATTTTATTTTGAAAAAATCAGACAATGTTTCATCTATTGTTGACGCAAAATATAAGCATAAGGTGGATAATTCAGATTATTTTCAGATTCTGGCATATATGTTTCGCTTCAACTGCGATCACGGAATGCTGATTTATCCATATTCAAAAAATGAGACATATTCAAAAAATGAGAGGGAGCCCAAAAAAGAATTAAAGTTAGCGGAACATAAAGCAGTGCGCCTGTCCGTTTATGGAATTGAAATTCCAGACTATAAAAACAATGAGGAAATTAAAGTATTCGATGAGTTTCAGAAAAAAATGAACAGCGTATTATCGGAAACGTTTTCCAAAATTCTCCAATAAACTCATAATTTATTACTCCAACCGCCGCGACGATTTTATTTCAATGTAGAGCCCCGAAGGGGCGTTTTTGTCACATCCTGGGGTGAAACCCCAGGCGGACGGCGGATAGATTGTCGGCGTGTCGGCAGGCTCTTCTATTTTTGCTCACATCTCTTTTAACAACAAATCAATAATTTCCCCGGAGCCGATGCCCTCGGATTCTGCCTGGAAATTCGTGACCATTCGGTGGCGCAGGACGGGGCGGGCCAGCGCTTTTATGTCATCAACTGTGCAGGCGAATCGTCCGTTCAGCAGTGCGCGGGCTTTTGCGCCCAAAATCAGGAACTGGCTGGCGCGCGGACCTGCTCCCCATGAAACAGATTTTTTGACGAAATCCGGGGCCAGCGGCGAATCCGGCCGCGTTTTCTGCACGAGCGTGACGGCGGCGCGAATGACGGATTCACTGGCGGGGACCTGCGGCACCAGCGCCTGGAGAGTCATCAAACGTTCAGGTGAAAGCACCTTGGGAACCGCAGCATTGTCGCCGGCAGTTGTTGAACGGACGATTTCCAGCTCCTCTTCCAGCGACGGATAGCCCACTTCGACAAAGAACATGAAGCGGTCCAGCTGCGCTTCGGGCAGCGGATAGGTGCCCTCCTGTTCAATGGGATTTTGTGTAGCGAAAACGAAAAAAGGCGCGGGCAGGGCGTGCGTGATGCCGTTGGCCGTGACCCGCCCTTCCTGCATGGCCTGGAGCAGCGCCGCCTGCGTCTTGGGCGGCGTGCGGTTGATTTCGTCCGCCAGAATTAAATTGGCGAACACAGGCCCCTGAACAAATCGGAAGGACCTGCGCCCCGTATTTTTGTCCTCTTCGAGGATTTCCGTCCCCGTGATGTCGGAGGGCATCAAGTCCGGCGTGAATTGAATGCGGCTGAACGAAAGATTCGTCAGCGAGGCCAGCGTCGAGACGAGCAGCGTCTTGGCCAGACCGGGAACGCCCGAAAACAGACAATGTCCTTTGGCGAACAGGCTGATGAGAAGTGCGTCAATGACATCTTTCTGTCCGACGATTTTGTGTGCGAGGGCATCGCAGATGGCCTGCTTGGCACTGGCTGTTTCCGCAACGGCCCGCTCCGCCTCCTGCATCGTCATTTGAGGCGGCTGGGACCGGCCCGCGGATGTGTTGGATGCCGTTTCCGGCGCGTGGGCGTGTGGAAGTGCTTCGGGGGTTTCTTCCGTGGATGTCAAAATTCCACTCCTTGTGTCTGCTTACAGGTGTGTATGTCGCGCGTTTGGCGATGCCTGTGGAAATGCTTGTGGAAAACCGTCTCTCTCAAATCTGGATGGGTTCCCCCAAAAAAGACGGCGGCGGCAAGTCAGCGCCGAGTCGTATGCGAAACTCGGCGGGCTGTTTTGTCGCCGCCCTGAGGCTGCGGAAGGTTGATGCGCTGCTGCCCGGTAAAAGTGCACGGTGTGAGCGCTTGGGGCTGAGTGGGCGCGTTGGTGAGTGGGGGAGCCGCGGGAGAACGGACGCCTGAATGGAAAGGCGCGCCTTCGGTCTAGGCCTCTGCCTGACCGTTTTCCTGACCGTCGTCTGTCTTTTCCGCCGCAGTGCTGTCCGCCTTCGCGCTTTCGGGCGCAGCGGCCTGCACGTCCTCCGGCTGAGCGGCCTTCGTTTCGTCCTGCGCCGCGTCCGCCGTGACGTTCGTCTGGGCCGGTTCGTCTTCTTTCGACGGCTGCGCGCCATCGGCCTCAGCGCTGGCTTCTGCTGTTGTCTGCGGCTTGTCCGCATTCGGCGCCGGGGAAGGGGAGGGCGGCGCCGTCAAAGGTGCCGCTGCCGTCAGACTTCCCGTCGGCACGGTCAGCGGCGCGCTTCGCTCCGTCAGCCTCTGATTGCGCGCGCCGGGAACAAATCCCTCGGGAAAGGGCAGGCCGCCGCGGTCACAGATGGACTGGATGCGCCGCGCGTCGCCTTTCTGCACCGCAATGGCCAGCGCCTGCTTCCATTCACCGGCAGCCTCGTAATTCCGCATGGCGCTGTCCGGCTCGCCCAGCTGGAGCCACATCTCGGCGGCGCGCGCCTTCTGACCGCTGCGCTCCAGCCACACGGCGCACTGCTTCGGATCGCCGTCGCCCGCGCTCAGCCGGCCGACCATCTCCGCGGCAAACTCCCGCGCGCGGTCGCGCTTGCCCGCGTGTTCCAGCCACTTGAAGGCCAGTTCGGGATGCGTCTCGCGAACCAGCGCCACGGCCTCATCGGCCATGCCCTGACGGCGGAGCAGGTCACCCGCGCCGGTGACATTCCCCCGCTCCATGCGCCGCGCCGCCTCCTGACGAAGCAGGCGCGCCGCCTCTTCCGGACGCCCGCCGCGGCGGAAGCACTCCAGTGCGCGGCGAATGTCGCCCGACCGTTCAAAGGCAAAGGCTGCGTCAGCGTGCTGTCCCGCCTGCTCGTAAAGGCGCGCCACCTCGTGCCATTCGCCTCTGCGCGCCGCCAGCTCCAGAAACAGCTGCTCCTGACCGAACTGGAAGAGAACCGCCCGCGCGGCCTTGGAGGGAACGGCCTGCGCCAGCTCCCAGAGCAGCTCCGTCTTTCCCAGCTCAGCGGCCAGTCTCAGCGTGTCCTTGGGCTCGGTGCCGATTTTCCGAAACAGCTCGAACGCCCGCGCCTTGTCGCCGTGAGCGTCCAGAATCTGGGCCGCCTGTTTCAGATTCCCCGCCTGGAGTGCCCGCTCGGCCGCTTCCTGCCAGTGCCCGGTCCGCTCCAGCCGCAGAATCGTCCGCTCCGGCCTGCCCGCCGCCTCCAGAACGGCGTCGGATTTTTCCTCGTCCCCCAGCGCCAGCCACACCTCGCCCACGGCGGCCAGCATGTCCCGGCGCTGTGCCTCGTGAGCCTCGTCCTTGCCGGGCGCGAGCCTGCCGGCCCGCAGCAGCGCGGTGAAGAGGTGGGTGCGGGCATCAAAATCATCAATCTCGTCCACGGATTTCAGATGCAGGGGGCGCAGCGCCTCGGCGATCCGGTTCAGGCCGCCGCTGATGCGCTCGAAGTCCGCCGTGGTCAGACTCTTTTCGATGGTCCCCAGCGCCTCGCGAATGATGCCGGTGACGCCGTTTCCGCCCGCTGCCGGCCTGCCGCCGCGCTCACGGCCGCCGTCTCTTGAAAATCCGCCTCTGCGGCCGTGCCGAAAATCCGCGTTTCCTTCGCGCTCCTGCCCTTCTGCCGCGTCGTGTGCGTTGTCCTGGCTCATGGCCATCCTCCGAAGATTTTCCTCTGGCTTCCCGGGTGTCTGCCGTCCCCCCGGCTGCCGCCGTCAAAAGATGGCGTCGTGAAGTTTCACGTTGGGCGAGATTTTCTCCGCCACGAAGAGCCCGATGCGCTTCCCCTCCGAGTGCAGCTCGATTTTTTTGGGGTGCCAGCGGCCCGTTTCCTCAGTGCCGTAGTCGATGAGCCGGACCTCGCGGTCGCCGCCGTTGCTGCGGTCGATGAAGCGGACCGGCTGAAAAATGTCCTTGGCGACCCAGAAACTCGACTTGTCCCTCTGCGCCGGCGCGCCGCCCACCACATAGGCGATGGCCTGCTTCTCCACGCGCCCCAGTGTGACCGTCCACCGCCGAATGCCGCTGGCTTTGATGAGGCTGAGAGGCCCCTCGTAGCCGCCGCGCCCGTCGAGCAGCGGGCAGACGATGTCGGCAAACATCTGCAGGCTCTCCGGCTTCTGTTCGTCTTTGGTGGTGAGCCGCTGTCCGTCGGGCGTCTCCTGAAGCTCCAGAAGGCAGCGCCCGGGAATTTTGTAGCTGGCCGTCGCCATGAGCGTCAGTTCGGTCTCGCCCTCTTTCAGCTTGATGCCCAGCGCGTCGGCCGCCTTCTTCGCGTCGCTGCCCGCGAGCGTCATCCGCCCCTTCACTTCCAGCGAGGACACCTTGACCTCGCCGTTTTTCATCGTCCGCCGCGCGACGCCCACTTTGTGAATCAGGACATCGCCGGAGAACATCCAGGCGCTGGCCGCGGCTGGGAGCAGGGACAGCGCGGCCGCTGCTGCGGCAGGCAGAAAAAATCTGCGGAAAGAACGTTTCGTCATGCCCGGTCTCCTCATCAGAAAGACGGTCCCGGGCGCTTTTCCGAAGGCGCGCTGACAGATGTTTTTGAGCCAGCGGCACCGCGGACAATTTTGGGGGCGCCCGAAAAAGCGGCGCTTCCTAGTCGCCGGACCGGTCAGGGTAAAGGGGGGCAGAGTCCGCCGAAAAACGCACTTTTCACGAATGAAAATGCGCGCTGTCAGTCCATCCGCACGCCGGCCGCGGTCAGCGGATTTCGGCGCTTTCACCGCCTGGGAATAAGCGTCCCCGCACAGCTGTTGGGAGGCCGCCTGGAAAGTCTCAGGAAACAGGACGAGGTGATTCGGATGAATGCGAAACGATTGGGAATTTTCCGAAAGCTGTTCGTTCCGGCCGCTGCTCTGGCCATGTTCCTTCCCGCCGCCGTTCAGGCTGCTGAGGAGAAGCCGCTTTATCAGGAGGCCCCGCCCGACGTGCGCGCCGCCGAGGTGCCGCTCCATTCGCTCGCTCCTCTGGTGAAGCGGGTGAAGCCGGGCGTCGTGAACATCTACACGCTGTCCGTGGAGCCCGTCCGGCCCCGACGCATGTCGCCCTTCGGCTACGACCCCATGGACGACCTGTTCCGCAGCTTTTTTGAGGGGCAGACCGCAGCGCAGACGCGCCAGAGCCTGGGCAGCGGCTTCATTCTCAATTCAGAGGGGCTCGTGGTGACGAACAACCACGTGGTGGGCGGCGCTGCGGAGATTCGCGTCAAGCTCGACGACGGCCGGGAATTTTCGGCGCATCCCGTGGGGCTCGACCCCAAGACCGACCTCGCGCTGCTCCAGCTCGAAGGCGAGGGCGTGAAGGACCTGCCCGTGGTGCCGCTGGGCGATTCGGACGCGCTTGAGGTGGGCGATTTTGCTCTGGCGGTGGGCAATCCCTTCGGCCTCGACCACTCGGTGAGCCTCGGCATCGTCTCGGCCAAGGAGCGCGTCATCGGCGCCGGGCCTTACGACGACTTCATTCAGACGGACACGGCCATTAACCCCGGCAACTCGGGCGGTCCGCTCTTCAATCTGCGCGGCGAGGTCGTCGGCGTGAACACGGCCATCATGGCGCAGGGGCAGGGCATCGGCTTCGCTGTCCCCGTGAACATGCTCAAGACGCTTCTGCCGCAGCTGATTCGCGGGAGCGTGGTCCGCGGGTGGATGGGCGTTTCCGTTCAGGACGTTCCGCCGAATCTCGTGCGCAGGCTGGGTCTCGCGAAGCGCGAAGGCGCCTTTGTTCTGGGGGTCATCCGCGAGGGGCCTGCGCATCGGGCGGGCATTCTGCCGGGCGACGTAGTGGTCTCTCTGGCCGGCAAAAAAATCGTCTCGTACAACCAGTTTTCGCGCGTGGTGGCCGGCCTTGCCCCCGGGAGCCGCGCGTCAGTGACCGTCATGCGCGACGGGGCCGAAAAGGTTCTCGAAGCGCAGATTGCCAGCCGTCCCGACGAGCAGCGGCAGGCGCAGGCCATGCGCCAGTGGCTGCCGAGGTCCGATGACGGCCAGGATGCGTCGGAGCAGGCGTCTCAGGACAAAGTCGATCTGGGACTGACGCTGCGCAACGTTCCGAGGGCGCTGATGAAGCGGCTGGGCATCTCGGGCGGCGTGGAGATTGTCGCCATGGATCCGGCCAGCCCGCTGGGAAAGAGCGGCGTGCGTCAGGGCGATGTCATTCTCGAAATGCAGCGCCGGCAGGTTCGTGACCTGCGCGATTTCGGGGACATCGCCTCCACGCTGCAGATGGGCGAGCGCCTGCTGCTTCGTCTCCAGCGGGGCGACACTGCCATTTACGTGGCCGCCATGCTGGAGCCGCCGGAGCAGGCCGATGCGCCGCAGACGCCTTCCGGCCGCTGACTTTGTCCGCCGGGGCCGGAGATGAGCGCGTCCGGCCGTGAAAACACGCTGTCCGGCCAGACGAAAACGAATATGCAGCGCCGCCTTTTTTCAGAGGCGTTTCCATTCGCCCACCAGCCCCTTCCCCGAGCAGCCCCCATGACGAACGCATTGGAAATCGACCGAGTCAGCAAGCGGTTTGGAAGCGTCATTGCCGTCAGCGATGTCAGCCTCAGCATCGGGACGGCGGAGATTTTTGCCTTCGTGGGCGAGAACGGCGCGGGCAAGACCACGCTGATGAACCTCGTTTACGGCCTCTATCAGCCGACCTCGGGAAGCATCCGCGCCTTTGGCCAGCCGCTGCGCACGGGCTCTCCGGCCGCGGCCATCGCGCAGGGCATCGGCATGGTTCACCAGCACTTCATGCTCGTGCCGACGCTGACCGTGGCCGAGAACGTGGTGCTGGGCGATGAGCCAAAGAAGCACGGCATTTTTCTCGACCGTCAGGCGGCTGTCCGGCGCGTGCGCGAGATGGCTGCGCGGCTGGAGTTCGACCTGGACCCGGAGGCGCTGATTCAGGACATCGGCGTGGGGATGCAGCAGCGCGTGGAGATTGTGAAAGCGCTGTGCCGCGGGGCGAAGCTGCTCATTCTCGATGAGCCCACTGCCAACCTGACGCCGCAGGAGGCCGACGAGCTCTACGCCATCGTGCGCCGCCTCAGGGCTCAGGGGACGACCATCGTCTTCATCACGCACAAGCTGCGCGAGGTGCTGGCTGTGGCCGACCGCATCGGCGTCATGCGCCGCGGCGCGCTGGTGAAGGTGCTCCGGGCCGCTGAGACCAATGAGACAGAGCTGTCCGGCCTGATGGTGGGCGCCAGTGTGGAGCCCGAAAAGCGTCATCCCGCCGCCGCTGTCGGCAGCGAACCCGTGATGAGCGTCCGTGACCTGCGCGTCCGCAATGCGCTGGGCAAGGAGGCGCTCGCCGGCGTCACTTTCGACGTTTTTCCCGGCGAAGTTCTGGCCGTGGCCGGTGTGGACGGAAACGGACAGGCGGAGCTGGCCGAAGCGCTTTCAGGGCTGCGCAGGCCCGTTTCCGGCAGCGTGATTTTTGGCGGGAAAACGATGGACGGCGCGTCTCCTTCTGCGTTCCGCGAGGCGGGACTCGCGCACATTCCCGCGGACCGGCTTCAGCGCGGCCTGTGTCCGGACATGAGCGTTCTCGAAAATCTGGCGCTGGGGCGTCAGTCCAAAGCGCCTTTCGCCAAAGGGCTGTTCATCGACAAAGCGGGCGCCCGGGAGCGTGCGGAGGCGCTCATTCAGCGGTTCGACATCCGGCCGCCATCGACGGAACCGGCAGCGCGCGGGCTTTCGGGCGGCAATCAGCAGAAGGTCATTCTGGCGCGCGAGATTGATCAGAAGCCCCGGCTGCTCATCGCCAATCAGCCGACCCGCGGGCTGGACATCGGCGCGATTGCCACGGTCCACCGCGAGATTTTGCAGGCACGCGACGCCGGGTGTGCGGTGCTGCTCGTTTCGCTGGACCTCGATGAGGTTCTGTCGCTGGCGGACCGCATTCTCGTTCTGAGGTCTGGCCGCATCGCCGGCATCGTTCCGGGCGAAGGTGCCGACGAGCGCGCGGTGGGAGCTCTGATGCTGGGCGGCGAGGCTGTCCCTCCGTCAGAAACACCTCAGAAAGCACCTCAGGAAACTCCCCCGGAAACGTCAGTGAACGTCTGAGGAAAAACACGAATTACGAAGCCTGACTGTTCCCTGCCGATGATGCGCGCCGGCGGGGTTCAGCGTTTTTTCAGCCAACGAGACACAGGACACGAGACGAAGAGAGGAACGCAGCCATGAAGTACAACCGAACCCGCCGCTTTTTTCTGACGGCATCCGCCATTTCCGCTCTGACTCTGGCGGCCTGCGGCGGCCCTGCCCGCAATGCGCCCCCTGTGCTCTCCGAGGTGGCGGCCGCCGTCCGCGCGTCTCCGGAAACTGCCGCGCCCCGTGCCCTTGCGCTGGCGGGCTTCGACGCCTGGCTCAACGCGGGCAATGCCGACGAGGCCCGGCGCCTCTGGGACAAGGCACTCTCCGGCGGCAGCAGCGACATTCTGGCGCTGTATGGCCAGAGCGAGCTTGCCCGCCGTTCGCTCGACCAGAAGGCGCGCGAAGATGCCCTGCTGAAAATCTGCGAGTCGGCGCCTGGCCATCCGCTGTGCGGGGCCGTGCTCCACGATCTTATCAGCATGCTGGGTGAGTCGCCGGCGCGCGACGCGGAGATTGGCCGCCGGTGCGCCGCGCTGGTGGAGCAGCGGCAGTCGGAGCTTTCGGTTGACGCCGCCGTCGGGCTGCGCCGCATCGCCGCCCGCGCCGCGTATCTTCGGGGCGATGCCGAGGCGAGGCAGCGCTTCGTCCGCGGCGCCGGCTACATCGACCAGGCCTGGCTTCTGGGGCCGTTTTCCAAATTCGCCCTCCTCGACTGGGACACGCCGTTTTTCCCTGAGCGGGGCGAGCTGGAAGGCGAGGGGCTTCTGGGCCGCGTTTCTCTCCGCGAGATGAATTTCCCCGACGGCAGACTGGAGATTTCGGGCGACCCTGCCGGCGCGCACATTTACTACTGGACCGCCGACCTGAATTTCCGAACGCCGGGCCGCTATCGGCTGACGGTCGGCGGCACCTCAGCCCGCGTCTTCCTCGACGGAAGCCTCGTTCACGACCGGAACACGATGGAGGCCTTTGGGGAGTCGAAGAGTGCCGTGGAGCTGGAAATTCCGGCGGGGCGGCATCGGCTCCTCATCAAGACGCCGCGCATGTCCGGACGCCGCCAGAACGGCGTCATCTTCGCGCGGGTGGACGGCGCTCCTGCCGATTTCAGCATTTCCAGACCTGAGGGCGCGGGGCCGCAGACGCAGTGGACGCTGCTGCCGCTGTCCACGCACGCGCCGCGCGCTGAGGCGCTGGCTCAGGCCATGCGGGACGAATTTGGCGACGGACTTTCGTCTTTCCTGGCGGCCAGCACGCTGAGGAACATCGACCAGATCGGCGCCCGCCATCTCGCGGAGTCTCTCTGCCAGAAGAGCCAGAACGACAGCTGTTCTCCCGCGCTTCTCGTGCTGAGGGGTGTCGCCCGGATGTCCGATCCGTCTCTGTCCAAGGCGTTCGCCAAGGGACTTGTCACGCAGGATCTGGAGAGCGCGCTCAAGGCGGACGCGGCTGAAGGCTTCTCACTGCTCTGGCTCATCGCTCAGGCGCGCGCTGACAGGCGCCTCGACCGTGCGCACGGTCTGCTCGCTCAGCTCAGGCGCTCGCAGTCTTCCGCGGCCGCAGCCGTGGCGCAGCTCGAACTTGGCCTGGCGCGGTCTGACGGGCTTCTGGCCGAGGCGGAAAAGGCTGCTCTCAAGCTTCAGAAAGCCGATCCGGGAAACTGCATGGCCTCGCGGACGCTCCACGACATCGCCCGCTCGAAGGATGCCGCGGATAAGGCGGAGGCGGCTCTGCGCGATATGCGCGGCTGTTCCGGCGAGCCCCTGGCGCGGGCCTCGTTCCTCAAGAATCGGGGCGACCTCAAAGGCGCGCGTCAGGCAATGGAAGAGGTGCGCAGGCTCAAGCCCTCAGACATCACCATCGCCATGGCGCTTGCGGAACTGATGCAGGAGAGCGGCGACGCGGCCGGCGCTCTGGCCGTCGTGGAGGAGCTGGAAAAGACGTGGCCGCACATGGCGCTGTTCCCCAAAAAGCGTGCGGAGATTCTGGACAAGATGGAGGACGCCGCGGGTGCCCGTGCTGCCCGTGAAAAGGCGCTCTCGCTCTCGGGGGATGACCTGAAACTCCGGCAGGCTCTGGCGATTACCGAGGGGAAGGAAATTCTGCCGGGCGCTCTCGAAGACGGGCTGGCCTGGATTGAGCGCTATCGGGCGGCGAAACCCACAGAGGACGCGCCCGCGACGCTCGTGCTCGACAGCTACGTGACCGAGATTCATCCGGACGGAACGGCAACCAGCCTGACGCAGACGCTCTACAAGGCCGTGAATCAGGAGGGCGCGGGCCAGATTGCCGAGGTGGAAATTCCGCCGGGTGCCGAAATCCTCGTTCTTCGGACCATCAAGGAGGACGGGCGGATTCTGGAGCCGGAGCCGATTCCGGGGAAGGACAGCGTGTCCATGCCCGGCGTGGAGACGGGTGATTTCGTCGAGGTGGCCTTTCTCACCGCGAGCGCATCGCCGTTCAAAATCGCTCCGGGATTCACCACGCCCCGCTTCTTTTTCCGCAGCGGTTCCGACCGGTTTTTCCACACGACGATGGAGATTCGCGTCCCTCAGGGCATGGAGGTGGATCAGGATCTTCACGACGTTCCCGAGGCGCACGTGACGCGGAGCGTGCGGGATGGCCTCCAATGCACGCGCATCGCCTTTGACGACATGGGGCCGCTGCCCGCCGAGCCTCAGGCGCCGTCCCGGCTGGAGCTGGTCCCGTGGGTTCGCTTTGGCCGCAATGCGGGCAAGATCCCGGAGATGCTCAATCTGGCGGACAAGGCCCCCTCCTACGTCCTCATGTCGCCGGCCATTCAGGCGCTGGCGGATGAGCTGACCGGGGAGAAGACCGGCCGTGACGCGGTGGAAGCTCTCTGGCGCGGTGTGATGCAGCGCATCGAGGGCGGCGAGCAGGCCGGCATTTCCGCCGCGGGAACGCTGTCCGAAGGCCGGGGCAGCCGTCTGAATCTGCTCAGGGCGCTGCTCAAAGCCAGAGGCATCAGGACGCATCTCGTCCTGGTGAACGGCGCCAAGTTCGACACCATCGATGAGAAGGTCATGCCCTGGGACAAGTGGACCTCAATGGTTCTGTCCGCTGAACTGCCTGACGGGAACGAGCTTCTGCTGTTTCCCGCTGTTCGCTGGGCGCCCTTCGGCAAGCTGCCGCCCGCCATGGCCGGCGCCCGTGCCGCGCGGCTGCCCAATCCGGGAGAGCCCGCCGAGGTCGTCTTCTTTCAGCTTCCCCCGGTGGATGACGCGGATGCCGATCTGGTCACGACTTCGCTGTCTCTCCATCTGAGCGAGGACGGGCGTCTGAAAGGCGAGGGCGAGAATGTCTTCCGTGGCTTCCAGGCTTCCGGACTCAGGATTGCCCTCGACAAGATGGGCCGCGAGCGGATGCGCCAGATGATTGAGAAGACACTTGTCGCGTCCAATTTCTCCGGCGGCCGACTGCTGAGCTTCGATGTGGTCAAAGACGACAACGGCGAGGGCCCGGTCGTCTTCCGCTATTCCTTCGAGGCTCCCGGATTCGCGCGGCAGGACGGCGGCAGTCTCGTCATGGACAAGGGCATCTACACTCAGAACCTGGCCGGCAGCTGGCTCCAGGTCTTTTCGCGGGAGACGCCGCTCGACATTGACGCGCCGATGCTCTCGTCGCTGCGCGTTTCGCTCGAACTGCCCGCCGGTTTTTCTCTGGATAAGCAGCTGGACGACGTGCACCTCGAAACGATGTTCGGGCGCTTTTCACGCACGGAAAAAATCGAGAGCGGAAAGGTCGTCCTGAGCGAGGACCTGAAGCTCAACGCCATGCGCGTCATGCCTGCGGATTATTCGGGGTTCGGCGAGATGCTGACCCAGATTGACCGGCTGGAGAAGTCGCCTTGGCGGCTCGTCCGAAAGTGAATCAGTGAAGCGAAAAAAACGGGCGGTGCGCGTCTGCGGAATCAGATGCGCGCCGCCTTATTTTTTCTGACTGCTCGTCTTGCCGGACGCTTTCTTGGGCGCCGCTTTGTCCGCCTTCTTGTTCTGCGCCTTCTGTTCAAGCGCCAGACGCCGCTCTTTCAGCGCATCGGCAAATTTCAGCACGCCGTCCACGTAGCCCTTCTCGTGGTTGTAGCCCCAGACCGCCTTCTCGCGCTCCGCCTGCGTCGGGCCGTAGCCGTGGGATTTCAGATAGAGCCCAATGGAAGCGATGGAGTCCGGGAAGGAAAACAGGTCGATTTTTCCGTCGCCGTCGCCGTCCTCTGCCCAACGGAGGCTGGCGGGCATGAACTGGGGAAATCCAAGCGCGCCGGCCCACGAGCCCTTGACGGACAGAGGGTCGATGCCCCGCGCCTTGGACACCCGCACCAGCACCACCAGATTTTTCCTTGCTCTGGCGCGAATTTTCTCCACGCGCTGCTTCTGCTTTTCGTCGGAGACGAGCCCCGTCTCGCCCTGCTGCTTCAGCGCTTCGGCGTTGGCTTCGTCGATGAAGAACGCCTGCGTGACGAAGCTGTTGAAGGCGAAATAGTCGCCCGTGATGGTCCCCAGCTTCGATTCCCACATGAGGATGCTGACGATGACCTCGCGGTCCACGCCGTGACGCTTTTCAGCGCTGGCCAGAAGGTTCTCGTTTTCGAGAGTGAATTTCAGGCCCGCCTCGATCCGCTCTTCTTTGAGAAAGAGCTTGAGCAGATCCACGTGCCCCTGGCGCTGCCGCTGAAGCATGGAGGGCGCGACGATGGAGATGGTCTTCTCCGGATAGAGAAGCGCCGCACGCGGATCATCGAGGATGGCTTCCGATTCCTCACGGGTCAGAGGCGATTCCCACGAGTTCTGCGCCTTGGCACCGAACTCCTTAATGAGAGCTTCCCTCTCAGGAAGTCCCTTGCCGTCCTTGTCCTTTCCCAGCTTGTCCGCGACTTTCCATTCGACGGCGGGCGTTTTGGGCGCTGCCTTGTCTGCTGAGGGCTGCGCTGAGGTCTGCTCCGCGGGAGCCGATGAAGCGTTTTCAGAGGCGCCCCATGCGCCCGCGGAGATGGTCAGAGAAGCGGTGAGCGTCCCAAGAAGAATGAATCTGCTCAGAGGCAGAGAGTGGTGTCTGAGAATCATTGTTTGTTCACTTTCCCGGCAGAGCCGTTGGCCGTTTCACTCTGAAAACGGCTGTTTTTGTCTCGTTTCGCCCTACTGCTTTGGGCCTTGAATTTCAGATGCGCTGTGGTTTTGAGCGCTGCCGTTTTGGTCCAGGCAGTTTTTTGCTGGGTAACCAGCGTTCCGTTCCCTCGCAGTTCCCTCAAGGAGTCTCATCATGGCCAAGGCCACCCCCAAGAAGACCGCCGAGAAGAAAGCTCCCGCCGCCAAGAAGGCTGCCAAGCGTCAGCCGAACGCGGCTTTTATGAAGCCCCATCAGCCCGACGAAATCCTCGCCAAGATCGTTGGAAACAAGGCGATTCCCCGGACTGAAATCGTCAAGAAGCTGTGGGCTTACATCAAGAAGCACAACCTGCAGGACAAGGAGAAGAAGACGATGATCAACGCCGACGAGGCCATGAAGGCTTTCTTCGACGGCAAAGATCAGATCTCCATGTTCCAGATGACCAAGCAGGTCAGCCTGCACATCGACGTGGATGCCAAGAAGGCCTGAGCAATTCGTTCTCAGGAGTGTTTGGTAAGGAGAAGCCGCTGGTCGAAAGATCGGCGGCTTCTTTTGTTCGGAGTGTCTGATTTCACGCGGCACTGACGCCGCAGCTGCGCAGGCGGCTGAGGAACAAAATGAAGATCGCAGTTATCGGCACCGGATACGTCGGACTCGTGGCGGGAACCTGTTTTTCGGACAGCGGCAATTTCGTCGTCTGCGTCGATTCGGACGAAGGCAAAATTCAGCGCCTCCGGAATGGCGAAATTCCCATCTATGAGCCCGGCCTCGACGAGATGGTCCGCAAGAACGTGGCGCAGAAACGACTGAGTTTCTCCACTTCCCTTCCCGATGCCGTGGGCGCCGCCGACATCGTTTTCATCGCGGTTGGAACGCCGCCCGATGAGAACGGCGAAGCAGACCTTTCCCACGTTCTCGATGTGGCTGACGGCATCGGCCCCGCGCTCAAGCACTACACGGTCATCGTGGATAAGAGCACGGTCCCCGTGGGCACCGCCGACAAGGTCAGGGAGCACATCGCCGCGCAGGCAAAGTTCCCCTTCGACGTGGTGTCCAATCCTGAGTTTCTGAAAGAGGGCGCGGCCATCACCGATTTCCTGAAGCCGGACCGGGTCATCATCGGCTGCGAGAGCGAGCAGGCGCGCGCCATCATGGGCGAGCTCTACGCGCCGTTCGTCCGCACGGAGAATCCCATCCTCTTCATGGACACGCGCTCGGCTGAGCTGACCAAGTACGCGTCCAACGCCATGCTGGCCACGCGCATCAGCTTTATGAACGAGATTGCCCGCATCTGTGAAAAGGCAGGCGCGGACGTTGATCAGGTGCGCAAGGGCATGGGTGCCGACAGGCGCATCGGCTATCCATTCCTCTTTCCCGGCGTTGGCTACGGCGGCAGCTGCTTCCCCAAGGACGTGCAGGCGCTGATGGCCACCGGCCGTCAGTTGGGAGTGGAAAGCCTCATGCTGAAGGCCGTGGAGGAAATTAACGCCCGCCAGAAGATGCTTCTCGTCGAGAAGGCCGAAGAGCGCTTTGGCAAAGACATGAGCGGCAGGGTGTTCGCCATCTGGGGACTGTCGTTTAAGCCCAACACCGACGACCTCCGGGAAGCGCCTTCTCTCGTGATTACGCGCGAGCTGGCCAAGCGCGGCGCAGCTCTGCGCGTCACCGACCCCGTGGTGACGCGAAAAATCGCGGGCAGTCGCATTCCCGAGAGCGCTGTTTTCTGCCCCGGCCCCTATGAAGCTGCTGAGGGCGCCGACGCCGTGTTTGTCATCACCGAATGGAATGACTTCCGGCATCCGGACATGCACCGTCTGGAAGCCGCCATGCGCGGGCGCGTCATTTTTGACGGCCGCAACCTGTTCACGCCCGCGCGCATCCGCCGCTACGGCTTCGAGTATTTCGGCGTCGGCAGGGGGACAAAATGACGGAGCCGGACGGCACGGAAAAAGGAGAAGGGACTGACGTTTCCGCGCCTCTCCCGCCTCAGACAGAAGCCGCGCCTCCAGCCGAGGAGCCCATCGTTCCTGTCAGGCGATCCTTCCCTGCGGTTCTGCTCGCCGCCATGCGGCCCAGACAGTGGACGAAGAACGCCGCCGTGCTGGCCCCGCTGTTTTTCTCGCACAACGTCTTTGACCCGGTTCAGGCCGTCCGCGCCGCACTCGCTGTGCTGGCCTTCTGCCTCATCTCCAGCGCCGTCTATGTGATGAACGACCTGGTGGACCGCGACCGCGACCGGCAGCACCCCGTGAAGTGCCGACGTCCCATCGCGAGCGGTGAGCTTTCGGGCAAAGGCGCCGTCGTGCTGGCGTTTTTCCTCGCCGCGCTCGCCCTTGGCTCTTTCGCCTGGCTGGGGATTCATCCCCTCCTCTGCGCCGCGGGCTACATCGCGCTTCAGGTGCTCTACACGGCCATCCTCAAGAAGCAGGTCATCGTCGATGTGATTGCCATTGCGCTGGGTTTTGTCCTTCGCGTGGCGACCGGCGCCGTGGCCATCAGCGTACCCATCTCCAACTGGCTCTACCTCTGCACCTTCCTGCTCGCGCTCTTCCTGGGCTTCTCCAAGCGCCGCGCGGAGCTTTCGCTCCTGAAGGAAAACGCCGCCGACCACCGCCCCGGCCTCGAAGACCTCAGCCTGCCGCTCCTCGACCAGCTGATTCCGGCGGTGACCGCTTCGACGATTCTGGCCTTCGCGCTCTACACAATGAGCCCGGACACTATCGCCAAGTTCGGCAGCGACCGACTGATGCTGACGCTCCCCTGCGTTGTTTACGGCATCTTCCGCTACCTCTACCTCGTCTATCGAAAGGGCGGCGGCGGCAGTCCCGAAAAGCTCCTGCTCCAGGACAAGCCGCTTCTCATCGACATCGCCCTCTTCGTCGCCATCGCCGGCTGCGTCATCTACCACTGATTTCTCCTGAGGCTGACGCTCCCCCAAGTTCCCGAGGACACACGCCATGACAGGCATTCTCAGCTCACTGACTTCTGCATTCTGGACCGCCGCACCCGAAGCCGCCAAAGCACTCGACAGCGCGGCCCAAAAGCTGGGCGCTCACACCGACAACGACGAGCCGTGGTGGCTGTGGGCCATTTTTGCCGTCATCGTCCTCGTGAGCCTCCTCATTGACCTAGGGGCCCACAACAAGAGCAGCGACGACTCCACCAAGCAGGCGGCCATCTGGTCGTGCATCTGGATTGGCACCGCCGTGATTTTCGGCCTGGCTGCCTGGCCGCTCATCGGCGCCGAGCACGTCTCGGCCTACTTCACGGCCTACCTGCTCGAAAAATCCCTCTCGGTGGACAACCTCTTCGTCTTCCTGGTCATCTTCTCGTTCTTCGGCATCAACACGCACCAGCAGCGAAGGGTTCTCTTCTGGGGCATCATGGGCGCCCTCTTCATGCGCGCCCTCTTCATCTTTCTGGGCGTCGAGGCGCTGCTCCACTTCAAGGCGCTGTTCTATCTGTTCGGCATCTTCCTCGTCTTTACGGGCGTGAAGCTCTTCAAAGGCGACGACGATGAGGTGAAGCCGGAGGAGAACTTTTTCTACAAGCTCGCGCTCAAGCACCTGCCCATCTGCGACAGCGACTCCACCCACTTCTTCCACGTGGAGAACGGGCGCCGGATGGTGACGAAGCTGTTCGTCGTCCTCATCGTCATCGAGACGACTGACCTGATGTTCGCCGTGGACTCCATCCCCGCCGTCGTCGCCGTTTCGCAGGACATGTTCGTCGTGTACACCTCGAACATCTTCGCGATTCTGGGCCTCAGAGCGCTCTACTTCCTGCTCGCGGGCATCATGAAGCACCTGCGCTATCTGAACCTAGGCCTCGGCGTCGTCCTCTCGTTCATCGGCGTGAAGATGATTGTTGGCTGCCCGGATATCGACGTCTCCATCCCGTTCGCGGGCAAGTCCGTGACGATTCCCGGCATCGGCTTCGAGATTCCCTCCACGGTCTCGCTCGCCATCATCGCCTGCATCATCGGAACTGCGATTGCCGCCTCGCTCATCGCACAGAAGCGCCATCCCGAAGCCGCAGAAGAGTCTGAGAAACCGGCCGCCGAAGAAGCGAAAGAACCGGCGGCGGCAAAGAGCTCCGATGCGGCACCTGCGGCCGCTTCCCCTGCTTCCTCGGAAGAAAAAGGTTCATCCGTGTCGGAACCGACTGCGACGGAAGAGGAAAAAGCGGAAAAGCCGGAAAAATAAAATGGCCGCCCCAAAAGAGATTTATTTGGGGGGAACCCATTTCTTTGAATGTTTTCTGAATAACGCAGGCGAAATGTTCGCGAGGCCGTTCCGCTCCCGCCGGCCAGCGGAAAATCCTGTTTTTTGAAACCTGGGCACGCCCAAAAGGGCTTTTTTTGAAAAGCTGAACGGGGGACAGAGGAAGTGTACGAGAGAAAACGGCATTTTTCAGTTGGCGCAAAAAATGCCAGGCGCGCCGCCGCTTTTTTTCGACCACCTCATCCGGGCCGGATACCGGGAAACATTGTCCAGGAGAATAGCCGGTTATGCAAAAGAACAATACGGAGTCCTTGAGACAGCGGACGCTCGCAGACGAAATCAGCGCCGAAGGCATAGGGCTCCACACAGGCCGCCAGGTTCATCTCACCTTCAAACCCGCGCCTGAGAATTACGGCATCACCTTCCGCAGGACAGATATTCCCGGTTCACGTGAAATCCCCGCCTTGTCCAAGTTTGTTGTGGATACGTCCTTGGCGACGACGCTGGGGCGCGACGGAATCCGGGTCAGCACGGTGGAACATTGCTGCGCGGCCATTCACGCGATGGGCATCGATAATCTGCGCGTCGAAGTGGATGCCCCCGAGATTCCGATTTTTGACGGCTCTGCGCTTCCCTTCGTGCGCATGATTCAGCGCGTCGGTGTGGCGGTTCAGCGCGCGATGAAAGAGTTCATCGTCATTCGCCGGCCAGTCGCGGTTGGCGACAATGGCAAATCGGCCAGGCTGTCTCCCTCCAACAGCTTCGGCATGCGGTGCCGGATTGATTTTAAGCACCCCCTCATCAGCAATCAGGTCATCGACATCAAATGCAACGCGTTCAATTTCTGCCGTGAAATCGCCTGCGCCCGCACCTTCGGTTTTTTGAAGGACATCGAGATGCTCAAAAATGCCGGTCTGGCCAAGGGTGGTTCTGTGGAAAACGCCATCGTGGTGGACGGTTTCAGCATTTTGAATCCCGACGGTCTGCGGTTCGCGGATGAATTTGTCCGCCATAAGGCGCTGGACGCGGTGGGCGATGTTCTGATGCTGGGACATCCGCTGATTGGCCACCTGGACCTCGATAAGTCCGGCCATGCCCTGAATCATGCGCTGGTGGAGAAGGTTCTTTCCGATCCCAGCTGCTACGAGGTCATTCGGGCGACGCCCGCTGAGATGGCGAGAATCGAGACCACGCTGCCCGCTTTTAAGGCCGCGGAAGTTTTGGTTTAGAGTTCAGCCTGCTCCGAGCTGAAACAGAAAAGGCCTCCGGAAGAAAATTCCGGGGGCCTTTTTTATATGTGAATGCGTCAAATTATTATTTTGTTATCTTACAAATGACCAGTCGAAATTATCGGCCGGGTCATCTTTGCGTCCGGGCGCCACTTCTTTGTGCCCCAAAACGTATGCAATCGGATATTTGGATTTCAGCTCGATAACGAGCTCACGCAAAGATTCCATCTGTTCGGGCGGAAATATAGTTTGTCCGTCGCCCTTATTGACGAGTTCAATTCCAATAGACCTGTTATTGACGCTGCCGGATTTGATTTCCGCGTCAGGCAGCCACGATTTCCCCGCATGCCACGCGGATTTATTGTCCGGCACCAGCTGATAAACAGTTCCGTCCCGGTCGATGACATAATGCGCCGAAACAGAGCTGTCCTTCATGCAGAACCATTTGACGGTTTTTGCGCCGTCATTGCCGCCTGTATGATGAATAATGATTGTGTCGATGACAGTATTATTTCTGCCGGAAAAATTCGGCGATTTATGCGAACTGTTTATCTGCATCGGAGTTTCTCCTCATACGCATAAAAAAGCCGCTCTCGTTTCGCACCATTGAGAAAGGAAAGCGGCTTTGGAATCTTGACACATGGCTTCAGGTCCCCCTCGGGTGGGGCCTCTAGTGAAGCAAACGGAAACAAGTCAAGGGCTGAAATGGAATTTTTGGGAAAAAGAAAAGGCCCCCGAACGATAACTTCGGAGGCCGTTGGATTTTTATAAAATGAAGTTAGCTTTGAGGTTTTTGTCCAATATCATCCGTTTTTTTACTAGGTAATCCTTGGAGCATTGATTGTAGTTGGTTATATTTAGTAACCACTGAATTTCTGCATTCCTCTGGAAAAGTTACTATCCAAATATTAGAGTCATGTAGAAAATATATTTTTAATGCGCCAATAAAGAATTTAATAGGACTCTTGAGCATTGACTCAAGAACAATAATATGAAAATAAAGAATGAGATAACTAAGGATGAGGACGGAGCCCCATAATTGAATTTGAGAATCATCCCATGGATTGATTTCGGAAAAGCATAGTATCAGAAGCCCGGTAATCAATATTTCAATAAAAATAGTCCATGCGACCGATTGATGTGTGCTAAATGGTTCTCTGAGAAAAAAAAGCCCTAGACAAAGCGTACTCTGTGCAAACGGCCACTGAACTGGATATAAGAAATTCCCTCGAAAACCTAACCCCTCAATATCTAACGCGAGGGCTGGTAGGAATAAAACTAGGAAAAGCAACCATGAAATTTTTTGTGCAGTATTTTTACGAGATTCTTCCAAGCCCACGCAAGCAACTTGGCAACGAGGACACGTATAATGAGACTCTGTAGAGACCGTGGCTGCTTCACCTGAAAATCCACCAGATATATTGAGTTCAAGTATATTTTCACGCAGAACAAGTCCCGTGTCTAATTCTTGAGGACTCCGCACATAAATACTAAGAGCTGTCATTTTTTTCCTCTAAACAAAAAAGCCGCCCCCATTTCTCCTCATTGAGAAATGAAAACGGCTTTGGTGGACGCCAATAAAACCGACGTATTCAGTGCGGCAATACTTAAAGGACGAGGCGGCAGAAGTGGAGGGAGAAAGTAAGCTTACCCCCCCCCCCTTTTTTTGCCTACATGTAGAGAGATTTGAAATGTCTTCGCTGTGCAAATTCATTTCGGAATCTCTGAACATGGCCTCAAGTCCCCTCTGTTTCATCGGCGGCGGGAGTTTTATGAAACAGACGGAAACAAGTCAAGAAAAAATTTGAGGGTGCCCCGATTACATTTTTTCCCTGCCGGCGCGCGTAAAGCCTAAAAGCCGCAGCTTATTTGCAGGCATTTTTTTCAATGAGCGCCTTTAATTCTTCCAGCTGCGCCTGGAGCCGGTCCACCTTGCTCGACAGCTCGTCGTTATTGTCCATGGTCATTTCATCGACAAAAATAGCATTGACCAGGGACATGCCGATGATGCCGCCGCCCATGACGCAGCCCGTGAAATAGAGGCGCGCAATGACCCCCCAGACGGGGGAGGGCGCCGCGGCGGCGATAGCGTCCGGCAGTTCATACCAGCCCTCGATGGTGAAAACGCGGAAGACTGAATAAATGGCGAGGAAAGGATTGCCAAAATGTTCAGGTGCAAAGCTGCCGAAAAGCATGTTGGCGCCCAGAGACAGGATGAACAAAAGGATAACCAGTGCGATGACGACGCCGACACAGGCCTGCATGGAGCGCTTCACGCCTGCCGCCATTCGATTGACATTCGGGATGAAGTGAAACAGCTGGAACAGCCGGAAGAGGCGCCCGAGGCGGAGGAGGAGAATGGCTGCAAATTGGTGCAGATTCACCCAGGGTGAAATCAGGACTGGCAGGCTGAGAATAACAATACAGAAATCGAATATATTCCACGCTTCGCGAAAATAACCTTTCCCGTGGGCAATGATTTTAATGACTGCTTCGAGAATAAAATAAATGACGCAGGCATAATCGACGGCGAAAGCGATTTTTTCGGGGAGAGTGCCGTCGTCGAAGTAAGAGATGCAGAACAGTGCGGCCGCATTGAGGGTAATGGCGGCGAGAACCGCGCGCTCATTGATGAAAAGGTGCCAGAAGGTTTTGTCGAAGAATTTGGCGAGACTCATGGGTGAACCTGTTTTGGCTGCACGGGGATGCCCGGGCGGCAGCCGGCTGTTTATTTGTGGGGAAAGCTGCCTTTTTCGGGGGCACTCGAATTTCAGAGAATTTCAGCCCTCGAAGAACTTGCCCCTGGAGGCGAATGAAGCCCTGGCCGCCCTGACAGCCTTGACGATGGCCGCTTTCAGCCCCGGATGCGGAACCATTTCCAGCGCCCGCTGCCACGGTGTCCAGGCGTAGGTGCAGTGCTCCCGTGCATCCAGCGTGATGGGCGCGTCGCCCTTTGCCAGCGTCCAGAAAGCTGTTTCCTGAAACACGCGGGGAATGCGGGTGGGCTTGGGTTCGCCGAAAAGAAAAGAATGGGTGTACCCAAGATTCCAGACATGGCCGGACATGCCGGATTCTTCGCGCAGCTCACGGACAGCGCAGGCGGCCGGCGTCTCACCGCGCTCGATGCTTCCAGTCACCGGCTGCCAGTAATCGCCCCGGTTCGGGTGGCGCTTGAGCAGCAGAACCTCAAAGTCGCCGCCGATGCGCCGGAGGATGGAGACGGAAACTGTGCGGAGGCTGAATCGGCCGCGTTCGAGGCTGGCGTCGAATTGCCTGGCGAAGTTGCGGACGAGGAGCTGCTGAACGGCTTTGAAGGACGGCGGCTTTCTCAGCTCGTGGGCCATGGAGGTGACGCCGCAGCCGCGCAGCCCGCAGGGGACGATGCGGCTGAACAGGTCCAGCCGGTTGCTGACGTTGAGCGCAAGGCCGTGCGACGTAATCCAGCGGCTCATGTGGATGCCCACGGCACCGATTTTCCGCAGGCTTCCTCCCTCACCGATGAACACGCCCGGCTTGCCCTCGACGCGGTGGGCCTGGATGGAAAAGCCCGCCAGCGTGCGGATCATCACTTCTTCCAGGTCGCTGACGTAGCGCCGGACATCGCACCGGTCGGGGGACAGCTTGAAAATGGGGTAGGCGACGAGCTGTCCGGGCATGTGGCACGTGATGTCGCCGCCGCGCTCCACGTCGAAGACCTTGACGCCCTCTTCGGCCAGCTTTTCGCGGCTCGTCAGCAGATGTTCGGGAGGCGTGCTCTTACCCAGCGTCACCGTCGGCGAATGCTCCAGCGTCAGCAGAACATCCTTGGGAAGCCGCTCCGCGCGGACGAGCGCAAACGCCTTTTGCAGCAGGACGCCGTCCTCGTATTCAACCTGTCCGAGGTCGTAGCTGATGATGTGGCGTTGGTCGGGGTTCATCGCGGGTCGCTGAGAGGGTGGGGCCAAAAAAATCGGCGGCCCTTAGCATTCCGCTTTCAGCGAACTGGAATTTTCTTTCCGCTGGCTGACATTTTTTCGGCCGGGCGTCGGCGCATCAGCGGCTGAGAAAATGAGAGGGCAGGCCGGAGGTTTTGCACAGGCAGGTGTGTCAAGGTGTTTTGCGGGTGCCCCCAAAAGCATGTGGGCGGAAGACCTTCGGGCCGACTTTCCGGCGTCAGACAGAGCGGGTCTGCAGCGCTGGACACAGACACAAAAAAAGCCCCCTCACCGAAGCGAGGGGGCTTTTGAAAATGCCGATGAGCGGCGGCAGGACCGGATTACTTCACCTGGGTAACCTTCCCGTCACTGTCAAAGGTGACAATCATGCGGGCGAACTTGTTCTTCCAGTAAGTCCACTGGCTCTGTTCCAGATTGGGCGTGGCGTGATCGGGGGGCAGACCCAGGGCATAGAGGACGCCCTTCCGCGTCATGCCTTCGAACGCCTGACCATCCACGATGCCCTGCTGGTCAATTTCAGAGAGGCCGTCCAGCTTGTCGCACTGGGGAACGAAGAACTCGCTGAAGTGCTTCGCCTTGTCGGAGCGCAGGTGCTTGTCGAAGACCCAGCGGTACTGAACGCCGGATTCCAGCGCGAAGACGACCTGAGCCTTGTTGAACGAGACGATGGTCACCGGCGTGCAGCGCGTCAGCAGAGCGCTCGGCTGGTAGTTCATGGCCGACACCGTCTTGGTCAGCTCGTTGGGGTGCAGATTGTATTGCAGCTGAACGACGGCGCCTTCCTGGAGGTAATCGAGGCGGGGGTCGCTGGACATTTTCTTGGGGCCGGAGGCGCAGCCGGTCACCAGAGCCGCCGTCATGGCTGCCGTCAGAATCGAGAGAGCTTTTTTCATGGGAGAACCTCAGCAGTTGGGAGGGTGGGTGTCCTCGGCAGGAAGCCTCGCGGAGCCGCGGGGCGCGTTCCACAAAGCCCCCGTCTGAAGAACGGCGGGCAATTCATCTTTGGCCCGATGACAATCAAGAAAAAAGTCTGCGGCTTTTNNCCGGCTCCCCGTTAGGCGTTGCATTCCCAAGATGACCTTCCTAGAGCGCCGCGCCGTGCGAAATTTCATTTCTCAGCTCTGGATGCGGCGGGATGAGGGCCTGCTGACGAAAATCGTTCTGTTTCCGCTGTGGGTCGTTTCCCTCTTTGTCGCTGTTGGTGTGCGGCTGAGGCGCGCTCTGGAGCCGAGAAAGGCGCATCGGGCGGGTGTCCCGGTCATTTCCGTGGGCAATGTGACGGTGGGCGGCACGGGCAAGACGCCGGTGACCATCGAGCTGGCCCGGCGGCTGACGGGCAAATACGGGCGCAGGGCGGCCATCCTTTCGCGGGGCTATGGACGGCAGAAGAAGGACGTTCCCATTGAGCCCGTCGTCGTCAGTGACGGAGAAAACGTGCTGACCACTGCGGCCGAGGGCGGCGATGAGCCAGTGCTGATGGCGCGCGCGCTGCCCGGCGTTCCTGTCGTCGTCTGTCCTGACCGGACTGCCGCTGCGGCGCTGGCCATCGGGAAGTTTGGCGCGCAGGTGCTGCTTCTGGACGACGGCTTCCAGCATCTGAAGCTGGCGAGGGACCTGGACATCGTTCTGACGGACGGCTCCAACCCTGTGGGGAACGGTTTTCTGATGCCGCGCGGTCCGCTCAGAGAGCCCTTTGGCGCCATTCGTCACGCCGGTCTGGCCTGGATTACCCGCATGGAGCGCTCGCAGCCCGGCGAGATGGAGGCGCTGGCTGCCAGGCTCGAAAAGATGACCGGGCGGCCGCCTGTTTTTTCCGCCACCGAGGTCAGTGAGCTGACGGACGTGTCCGGGACGCGCCTCGACGAAGAACTTCTGCGCGAGAAGAAGGTGCTTCTGGCCAGCGGGCTGGGGCGGCCGGAGACGTTCAGGACGACGGCGGAGAGTCTGGGATGCCTCATCGCGGGCGAGCGCCAGTTTGACGACCATCACGTCTTTGAGGCCGGGGATGTCCGCGGGCTGATTCAGAAGGCCGATGAGCTGGGCGCGGATTTCATCGCTGTGACGGCCAAGGATGCTGTGAAGCTGGCGCCTCTGCTGACCGTGGACGGCGGGCCGAAAGCCGGTCCGGAGGCTGTGGAAAAAGAAAAAAATGGGGGGGACCCGGAAAAACATGAGGCCGGCCAGCCAGCTGAATCCCCTGTGGAAAACTCGGAAGTTCTCAACAGCTCTGCCCCGACAGCATCCGCGCCTGTGGAAAACTCTTCGGCGACAGCTGCCGGCGCTGAGTCTGCGCCATCCGCTGTTCAGACTGCGGAACGTTCGGCCGGCTTCGCCCGGTTCGTGGTTGTTCACATCCGGCTGAAAATCATTAGCGGCGAAGAAGTCCTCGATGAGGCCATCCGCCAGGTGCTCCCGTGATTGATTTGATTTTTCGGCTTTTTCATCTGCTGCCGCCCAATGTCCTCCGAGGGCTCTTTCGCGGGATTGTGCGCGTCATCCACGCTCTCGGCATTCGCCGCCGGGTCGCCCGCCGCAATGTGGCGCTGGCTTTTCCCGAGCTGGACGAGAAGGCCCGGAATGACCTCGTTCTGCGGAATTACCTGCACCTGGGCGAGTGCGCCGCCGACTTCCTGCGCAGTCCCAAGATGTCGGACGAGGAGCTCTTCGGGATGGTGGACGAGGCCGACTACCAGAAGGTGACTGCCCTTCTTGAGGCCCGAAAGGGCTTCATCGTGCCCACGGCGCACTTCGGAAACTTTGAGCTTTTTGGCGTCTGGGCCGGGCGGCGCGGCGTTCCCATCACCATTCTGACCAAGGTGCTCAAGGGCAGCCTCAACGCGGCATGGGTGAAGACGCGGGAGCTGGCCGGCGTGCGCGAGATTCACAAGGGCTGGCAGAACCTGTTCGACGCGGTGCGGAATGGGGAGACGCTGGCCCTGCTGATCGACCAGAACATGATTCGCCGCCGGTCCGTTTTCGTGCCCTTTTTCGGCATCAGCACGTCCACGACCCCCGCTCCCGCCAAGGTGGCTCTGGAGACCGGCGCTCCCGTTTACATGGCGTTTCTCAGGCGCGAGGCGCGGGGAAAATACCGCCTCATCATCGACGGGCCGGTTCCGCTGGAGAGGAAGCACGAGGACGTCCAGCAGGACATCGACGAGTTCACGGCGCTGCTGAACCGGATGCTGGAGGCGCGGATTCGCGAGGCGCCGGAGCAGTGGTTTTGGGTCCATCGCCGCTTCAAGACACGGCCGGAGGAGACAGACCCGCCGATGTACTGAGGCTGAAGTGACCGGAAAGCGCCGGCGTCAGACGCGCGGCAGTCCGCTGTTTCCGAGGAGGAGGCGTGCCCTGCCAGTGAGTGCCCGCTTTTGTCCGGAGAGAAGGGAGGGGGAATGAAATGAGGAGTTCTGCAACATGAAGTTCGCTGAAAGCGTCAGGGCATTCTGGAAGTCCCGCGGCGCGGCACTGCACTGGGGCTTCGTCTATGGCCTGCTCTCCACGGGCCTCTTCTTTGTCCTGTTCATGCTCTACACGCGGGACAGCGCCATCCGGGCCTACATGACGCCCTCCGCCTGGCTCTTCTACGTCGCTGCGGCCATTCCCCATGCCGCCCTGGCGGCTCTGGCTCTGTACCTCGTCTTCTATTGCCCGCTGGCCTGTGCTGCCAAAACGCGCGGTGCCGCCAAGTGGGTGCTGACTGCCGTCACCGCCGTCTGTGCCCTGGCGATTCACATCAACAGCTACGTCTATGGGCTCTATCGCTTCCACATCGACGGCTTCATCCTCAGCTCGCTGTTTTCGGCCGACGCCAGCGAGGCTTTTGGCTTCGACACGGAGATTTATCTCCAGACGGCTGCCGCCTTTCTGATCTGTGCGGGTCTTTCCGTGGGGCTCAGGTTCGCGGCGGACAAAATTCCGCCTCCCTCCGAGGGGCATGCGGGATTCGGCTGGCGGAAGAAGGCCCTGACGGCCGCTGTCATCTTTGCCCTCGCGCTGGGCACGCAGACGGCCCACATCGTTTCGGCGGCGACCATGGGCAACACGGTGATTCTCAAGTGTGCCAAGGTCCTGCCCCACTACTACCCGCTGACCATCAACCGCTTTCTGGGGCAGCTGGGGCTCATCGAACCGGACGGGTGGCCGAAGGAGGGCTCCAAGAACGTCGCGCGGGAAAACATCGCCTATCCCAAGCATCCGCTGAACGCCGTGCGGCCGGACAAGCCTCTGAACGTCCTCGTCATCGCCATCGACTCATGGAACATCCGCGCTTTCGACGACGAGGTGACGCCCAACCTGCGCAGGTTCGCGGCCCACAGCGACTTCTTCGCGTCGCATCTGAGCAGCTCCAACAGGACGCGGGGCAGCCTCTACGGCCTCTTCTTCAGCCTGTCCGGCTACTACTGGCAGGAGTTTGAGTACTCGGGCATCCGCCCCGTCCTCATCGAGCAGTTCCTCAAGGAGGGCTACGGGCTGCATTTCTACCCGAGCGCCACGCTGCTGAACCCGCCCATCGCTCAGGCGCTGTTCGCCGATGTTCCAGGCTTCCGCGCCTCGACGCCCGGCGCCAACTCCTATGAGCGCGACGTGCAGATTACGAAGGACTTCCTCTCCGAGCTGGATGGCCTCGTCAGTGACGCGGCTTCCGGCAAGCCCTTCTACGCGTTTCTCTTCTACGACCTGCCGCACACGGCCACGATGCCGGCGGACAAGGCCGTTCACTTCAAGCCGTCGTGGACGTTTCCCGACTACACGAAGCTGAACAACGACCTAGACCCGACGCCGTTCTTCAACCTCTACAAAAACGCGCTCTTCGAGGCGGACGCGCTGGTGGGGCAGGTGCTGGACGCCGTGGAGAAGAAGGGGCTCCTGGAGAACACCGTGGTGATGATTCACGGCGACCACGGGCAGGAGTTCAACGAGACGAAGAAGAACTACTGGGGCCACGGCAGCAACTACGCATGGACGCAGGTGAGGACGCCGTTCCTCTATCGTGCGCCGGGCCAGACCGAGGGCCGCGTCTTTCATCACCGGACGACGCACTACGACGTGGTGCCGACGCTGATGACCAAAGTGCTGGGCGTCACCAATCCGCCGTCCGATTACAGCGTCGGGCATCTGCTCTGGGACACGGACCCCCGGGACTGGCACGTGGTGGGCGAGAACGCGAAGCGCGCCTTCATCCTCAGGGACGGAACGATTCTGCGGCGGCTGCCCACCGGCGGGCTGGAAATCCTCGATGAGAATCTCAACGAGCGGAAGGACTACCCGCTGGACCGCAAGGCGCTGAATCAGGCGGTGCTGAAGCTGAACGAGTTCTACCGGAAGGACTGACGCGGCATTTTCAGCCAGCTGTCTGATCTGGGATCAGGACCTGACGCTCGGCCGAATATCCCTGAGGCGGAGCGAGAGCCGCTGCTGGTGCTGAAAGGTCTCGATGCCGAAGTGGAACGCCAGATCCACGGGCCCGGCGCTGACCACGGGGGCCAGCGCCCCCATGCCAAAGCCGATGATGTCCAGGTTTCGGAAGCCGGGGATGAACAGCTTGAGGTGCCACGGACCGCCGCGCTTGGCGGGCAGCGTCCGGCAGGCGGCGGCGACGCCCCTCAGCGCCAGAATGGGCTCCGGATTGTCCGTGCCGAAGGGTTCCAGCTTTTTCAGCGCTTCAGCCAGCTGATGGTTGGTCTCGTCCAGCGTGACCCAGGTGTCGATGGCGCAGACGGGCTCCAGATTCGCGGCGGGCATTTCGGCGGCGACAGCCTCGAAAGCCTCGCGGAAGGCCTCCAGCTTGTCCGCGTCGAGAGAAAGTCCCGCGGCCCGATGATGCCCGCCATGGCGCGTCAGCAGGGCATCGCAGCGGGTCAGTGCGTCGGCCAGATGAATGCCGCCATCGGGGCTCCTGCCTGAACCGGTGCCGCCGCTGCCTTCCAGTGCCAGAACGATGGCCGGCCTGTGGAAGCGCTCCACCAGACGGGAAGCGACGATGCCGACGACACCTCGGTGCCAGCCCTCACCGGCTGCGACGATGGTCCGCCGTCCCTGCGCAGCCTGGCTCTCGGCCTGACTCAGCGCTTCGTTGAAAATTTTCTGCTCGATGAGCTGCCGCTCCACGTTCACGGCGTCCAGCTCGGCGGCGATGGAACGGGCCAGCTCGGGATTGTCGGTGGTCAGCAGATTGAAGCCGGGAAGAGCCTCATCCAGCCGCCCCGCCGCGTTGATTTTGGGCGCCAGCCGATAGCTGACCTGCCCCGCGCTCAGCGTGAGGGAATTGTCGAAGCCGGAAGCCCTCTTGAGCGCGCGGATTCCCGGACGCCGGGCTGCGGCCAGCTCGTCCAGACCGTGCCTGACAAGGATGCGGTTGATGCCGGTCAGCGGAACGACATCGGCAATCGTGCCCAGTGCGGTCAGGTCCAGGTAATCGCGCAGGCGCGGCTCCGGGCGCCGGTCGAAATAGCCCATGTCCCGGAGGGTCTTCCGCAGTGCCATGCACGTCAGAAAAGCCAGCCCCGCGGCACACAGCGGACGCCCGTCGAAGGAAGCCGTTTCGCCGGGCTGATGGGGATCCACGATGGCATTGGCGGGCGGCAGGCGCGGCGGGTCCAGAGGCGGGTGATGGTCGATGACCACCACGTCGATGCCGCGTTCACGGGCGAGAGTGATTTCGTCCACGGCCGTCACACCGCAGTCCAGAGTCACCAGCAGATCGCAGCCCTTGTCCGCCAGATTTTCGACGACGGAGCGGGCCAGCCCGTAGCCCTCCACCATGCGGCGGGGAAGAATCGCCTCGGACGTAACCCCCGCCTCCTTGAGAAAGAGAAACAGGGTGGCCGTGGCCGTGACGCCGTCCACGTCGTAGTCGCCGAAGATGGCGATGCGCTCTCTGCCGATGACGGCCTGCGCGATGCGCTTTGACGCGGCCTCCATGCCCCTGAGCGTGAAGGGATCAGGAAGCTGGGACAGGTCGGTGTTCAGCAGCGCTTTGACAGCCTCCGGAGAGGAGAAGCCGCGGGCCAGAAGAATCCGCGCGCAGGCCGCGGGCATGCCCAGCTCACCCGCCAATCGTTCTGCGTCTTCGCTGTCCGTCTCTGGAGAAATCCAACGCATCCAACAGCTCCCGGGCTGATTCGTGGAGGACGCAGCTCACACGAGCGCGTCCGCCAGACCCGAAGAAGGGCACCGTCATTTGTCCCGGGCGTTGCCCTGCTTCGTTTCAATCAGGTCGTACAGCTTCGCCAGTGCCTGCTCGATGCGCGCGGGATTGGAGCCGCCGGCCTGCGCGAGGTCGGGCTTGCCGCCGCCCTTGCCGTCCACGACCTTGGCCATCTCCTTGATGAGTTCGCCCGCCTTGAAGCCCTTCGCCACGGCCTTGGGACCGACAGCGACCATGAGCACCGCCTTGCCGTCCTTGGTGCCGCCCAGGCCGATGATGCTGTTGGGCAGCGCATCGCGGAAGCGGTCGGCGATATTGCGGAAGACCTCGATGTTGGCCGGGTCATGCCGCTCGGTGACGGCCTTGATGCCGCCCACGTCGATGGCGCGGTCGATGAGAATTTTCGCGCCCATCTCAGTCGCTTTTTTCGCCTGCTCGCCGCTCTGCTTCTCGAAGGCCGCAATCTGGCCCTGGAGCCTGTCGATGGCCTTGTCGATGTTCTCGGGGCTCGCTTTGAGCTTTTGGGCAATCTCGCCAATGCGCGTGCGGAAGCCGATGAGGCGCTGGATGGCGGCGGCACGCGTCACCGCGGTGATGCGCCGGACGCCCGCAGCGATGGACTCGTCGCTGATGATGCAGAAGGCGCCCAGGTCGCCGGTGCGGTCGGCATGCGTTCCGCCGCAGAGCTCCACGGAGTCGCCGAAGCGGATGCAGCGCACGCGGTCGCCGTATTTTTCGCCGAAGAGCATCATCGCGCCCTCGGCCCGGGCCTCGGCCAGCGACAGTTCTTTGAAGATGCGCCCGTCATTCTTGCAGATGAGCGCGTTCACCATCGTTTCGACCTTCTGAATCTCCTCGGAAGTGAGCGCTGAAAAATGCGTGTAGTCGAAGCGGAACTCATCCGGCCCCACCTTGGAGCCAGCCTGCTTCACGTGGCTGCCCAGAATGGTGCGCAGCGAGAGCTGGAGCAGGTGCGTGGCGGTGTGGTTCGCGGCGATGCGCGCGCGGCGCTCCTGATCCACGGCAAGGCTGATGACCTGCCCGCGGCGAATCTCGCCGGAGACCACCTTGCCCTTGTGGACGAAGAGGCCCGGAACGGGCTTCTGCACGTCGGTGACGTCGATGGAGAGGCCGCCCTTGTCCGAGGCAGTTCCGGTGTCGCCCACCTGACCGCCGCTCTCGCCGTAGAAGGGTGTGGCGCGGCAGACGAACTCAATCGCGTCGCCCGCAGTGGCTGATTCCACCGGCTCGCCGTCTTTGATGAGCGCGATGACCTCGCTGTCGGCGTTGAGGCGCTCGTAGCCCAGAAACACCGTGGCGCCGCAGCAGCGGAACATGCGGTGGTAGAGGTCGCAGACTGCCTTTTCGCCGCTGCCGCCGAAGCAGCCGCACTTTTCGGCGCGGCACTGGCGGTAGCGCTCGAAGGCGGCTTCATCGACGGCAAGCCCGCGCTCGTTCGCGATGATGCGCGTCAGGTCAGCAGGGAAGCCGTGCGTGTCGTAGAGGAAGAAGACCGTCTCGGTGGGAACTTCGGTTTTGCCCTCGGCGATGAGCCCGTCGATGGCTTCGCTCAGCATCCGCTGGCCCTTGTCCAGCGTACGGCGGAAGCCGATTTCCTCGTTCTTCGCGAACTCGACGATGGTCGCCTGATTTTCTTTCAGCTCCGGGTAGGCACCGCTCATCTCGGCAATCACCGTCTGGGCGATGTCGAAGAGGAATGGCTCATCGAGCCCCAGACGCGAGCCGTAGCGGATGGCCCGGCGCATGATGCGGCGCAGGACATAGCCGCGCCCCTCGTTGGAGGGCAGCACGCCGTCGGCGATGAGGAAGGCTGTGGAGCGGGCGTGGTCGGCGATGACGCGCATGGACACATCGTCGTCGGACATCGTGCCGCCGTATTTCTTCCCGGAGATCTGCTCGATGCGGGCGATGATGCTGCGGAAGAGGTCGATGTCGAAGTTGCTGTGGACGCCCTGAAGGATGGCCGCGAGGCGCTCCAGTCCCGCACCGGTGTCGATGGAGGGACGGGGAAGCGGCTTGAGCGAGCCGTCAGACAGCATCTCGAACTGCATGAAGACGAGATTCCACAGCTCCATCCAGCCGTCGGGGTCGCTCGACTCGTCCGCGAAGAACTGCGCCGCCTTCTTGTCGATGGCCTCGATGCCCTGCGCATCGCCCCGATAGATGTGAATCTCGGAGCAGGGACCGCAGGGGCCGGTGTCGCCCATCTGCCAGAAGTTGTCCTTCCTCCCGAGGCGGAAGATGCGCTCCGGACGCACGCCGACTGACTTCCAGATTTCAGCCGCCTCGTCGTCCGCCGGAATGCCGTCCTGACCCTTGAAGACCGTCACGGCCAGCAGGTCGGGCGAGATGTCGAGGCCTTCCTTCGAGGTGATGAACGCCCACGCGAAGGGAATGACCTCCTTCTTGAAGTAGTCGCCGAAGGAGAAGTTCCCCAGCATCTCAAAGAAGGTGTGGTGGCGCGGGGTGTAGCCGACGTTGTCGAGGTCGTTGTGCTTGCCGCCGGCGCGGACGCACTTCTGAGACGTGGTGGCGCGGGAGTAGTCGCGCTTTTCGCGGCCCGTGAAGATGTCCTTGAACTGAACCATGCCGGCGTTGGTGAACATCAGCGTGGGGTCGTTCTGAGGAACGAGTGGGGAGGAAGGCAGGCGGCGGTGGCCCCTCTTTTCGAAGAACGAGAGGAAGAGCTCGCGGATTTCAGAGGCGCTCAGGTGTTTCATGGCGTGGAGCTTTCGCTGTTGTTGACAGCTGTTTGAGTGCGGCCCGCCGACTGTCCTGCCCCCGGGGAAGAGGGGGGGGGCGGGCCAAAAAAGGGCGCGGCGGTTAGCACGGGCCCAAAGGAGAGGTGAGAATTTTTTTGGAAGGTGTCTGCCCTCTGAAAGTGTGTTTTTGGACGGCCGTTTAAGAAGTCCCGAATCGCCTGCCGCCAAAACGAAAAAAGCCCCGCCTCCGCAGAGGGAGACGGGGCTTCGTCGAGTTGTACAGCTGTTCAATCAGCCGGCATCAGTCGCCGCACTGGTGAGCCGTGGTGCTGCTGTTGCGGGGCATCGGGGAAATAGCGGTGATTTCCTTGTGCGTCTGATGGCTGGCCTGGTCATCGACGACTTCCTTCGTGGTGACGGTGAGTTCCGTTCTGCCATCAATCGCTTCGCAGCCGTCCTCCGAATAGAAGACGTAGCCCAGATAGGGGAGCGCCTGCGTGGCGTTGGGGAGTTCGGGCAGGGAGGAACCGCAGGTCCCGGTGCTGCCGTAGGTAAAGAGGATGCCCTTATCCGTGGGGCAGGCGATGTTTTTCAGGTCGTTGCTGGTCAGCGCACCGGAACCGTTCGGCTTGAGGACGCCCTCCACCTCTGTCAGCTCCGTGGTGCCCTTGGGCATGCCGATAAGGATTTTGTGCGCTTCGCCCAGCTGCATCGTGTTGGCTGTGACCTTGCCCGTGGTCTTGTCGGGCGCGGGAATGTCCTGAGCTGTGGCTGTGTCTCCCTTGGGCGAGACGTGGCCGATGAGGAAGTAGCCGCCGGCTTTAATGGTCCCTCTGTTAATGGTCGTCTTCAGCTGCCAGTTGCTGCTGGAGTCCACGGGCGAGACGAAAACCGTCCAGTTGCTCAGGTCGATGTCCTTGGAGCCCTGGTTGTGCAGCTCGATGTAGTCCTGGAACCAGATGGGGTAGCTGTTGTTGCCGCCGCCTGTGTAGAGCCCCGAGATGACGACCTTGCCGTCGTAGGGGTTCTCCGCGGGAGTGCAGGTCCCGTCATCGACGGTGATGTGGAAGGGACCGCGGTCATACCTGTGGGAGGACCAGTCACCGCCATCGACCACGATGTAGTAGGTCTTTCCCTGCGTGGCGGTGAAGGTCAGTGACTCCGCGGCGCCATAAGGCTCGCGTTCGGAGTTTATGCCGCTGTCGGCCAGTTTGATGGGCGTGCGGCTGGCGAGGCTGTCCACCACGTAAAGCACGAGGTCATAGTCGCCGTTGTTCCAGGGCGTGGCTGTGATGGTGACGTCTCCCGACGCCGAAGCCTTCCACGCATAGACAATCTCAGGAGCCGCGTAGAGGTAGCTGTTGTTCTTCTCGACGAGCATGACCTTGGAGGCATCGCTGGATGACGTATCGCCCTCGGTTTCGACGCAGGAGGCGAGGTCGATGGCAGTGGGGGCTTCCTCACAGCTGCGCTCCAAGTAGGTGGCGCTGCCGGCCGTCACCATCTGCGAGACGCAGATGTCGGTTCCGGTGCAGCCGCCGCAGTCCACGTGCTTGACGTTGTCGCAGCTGTCCACGCCGTCAGCCGTGCCGCATTCGCTGTGATAGCGCTCACAGAATTTCGCGTCCGTCTCCGCCTCGGGAACGCATTCCTTCAACACACAGTGTAGGTAGCTGTCAGAGTCAGGGTCGGTGTCGCAGACCTTGCCGCCCTTGCAGGCCGTGTCGCCGCCGCAGTTGACCATGACCTTGCCGCCGCAGAGGTCGTCGCGCTCAATTTTGCCGCCGCACTCCCAGAAGTTGGGCGCGTGGTTGCAGTAGTAGGCGTGGCCCGTGTTCGAGTTCAGCGGGACGCAGCCCTCAACGCAGGTATGGCTCTCATCCTCGCATTTTAGTTCGCCCGTACATCCACAGGTGATGTCCATGTTTCCGCCGCAGCCGTCAGGCACGGTCTTGGGGCCGCAGGCGGCGTTGAGAGCACCGGTGCTGCATGCAGAGGCCTTGGCTTCTTCTTCTGTGCGGGGAACGCACTGGCTGGCATCCGTGTCTTCGCCGGCGTCCTCGGGCTCAGCGGCGTCCGTATCTTCGCCGGCATCCTCAGGTTCAGCGGCATCAGTTTCCGTCGGTCCGGCGTCTTCACCGGCGTCGTCGATGATGAGTCCGCCGTCAGTGATGACAGGGCCGGAGTCGGGAACGATGGGGTCATCATTGCCTTTGGAGCCGCCGCAGCCGGTCAGCGGCATGGCCAGAAGGCTCAGGGAACCCAAGGCTACGATCAGTTTTTTCATGGATACCTCGCTTTTCAGGGCTCCCGAGGGGCGGGAGCATGTGGGGAAGGTTGAAAAAATGGGCGCCTTTTAGGGCTTCTTCATCCTGTGGAAAATTTTGATTCCCTCGAAAAGCAAATGCCGTTTCAGGGGCGCCTCATTTTGAAAGGCATTCCGGAGGGAAGGTCTAATGCCGGATCGGCGGCTGTTGGGATGTTGTCTCATGCCTGGCGTCCAGCTTTCGCTCGATGAAGAGAAAGAGCGCGGAGAATGCGGACCCCAGAATGAAGGTCTGCACGAGAATCAGGAACATCGTCAGCACTGCGAGGAAGCACCTGTTGAGGAAGGGCGTCAGGACGCCGCCCGCCGTGGCGTTGACATAGAAGTCGATGAGTCCCGTCACGCGCATGAAGGCGATGGCCATGCCGTCCAGAAAGTTTTGCAGAGTGATGCCAGCGTGAACGTCGCACTTTCGGAGGATTTCGGAAGTGATGCCGGTCAGCAGGTACCCGATGCAGATCCAGAGGGACTGGTGGCAGACAGTCCGCAGGAGGTCCCCGAATGATTCGGGAGTTCCCGCAATCTCGGAAAGGGTTTTCTGACTGCTCACTTGGACGCCCCCGCGGCCGAATTCTTCAGAGAAGTCTGCGCTTTTTGAACGGCGGGAATGAAGGGCGCCCTAGGTGAAAGTTTGGCTGCCGTGTCGAGGCAATAGGCGGCCCTGGCCGCGTTCCCGTTGGTCCTGGCCAAAAGCATTCCCAGCTCGGCGTAGGCTTCGGCCATGGCAGGATCCAGACGAATGGCCATTTCAAGAGAAGCCGCCGCCGCGTCGGCTTTTCCCCAGCGCAGATCGCAAATCGCCATCGCCAGACGCGCCTCGGGAGAGAAGGGAGATGCCGCGATGGCCGCCGACGCCTGCTTGCGGGCCTGATGCTTCTTTTTGGCATCGGCCAGGCGCCGGGAATCCGCGGCCAGAATCCGCGCTGTCCAAGAGTCGTTTTCCAGAGGCGTTTCCTTCGATGTGGCGGCCTTGAGGAGCGCGTCCAGTGCCTTGTCGGCGGCAGCCCGCTGCTTTTTGTCGGTCGATGCCATTCCGAGCTCCATCAGCCCCACCTTCGCCTCGCTGACGGCTTCCGTCTTGTCGAAGCTGTCATAGATGGCCCGGGCGTCGTCCCACATCCCCATGCGACGAAGCCTTCTGGCGAGGTGAGCCCGGGTGTCGGGACCGCCCTTTTTGCGAAGGCGTTTGATTTCAGCCTGGAGCTGTTCGGTGTCGCCGTCCATGGCCAGAAAAATGACGGAGACAACTGAGGTCTCAGTCGCAGCAGGAAAGGCCTTGCGCAGCTGAGTCAGAGCCCTGCGCGCGGCATCCAGACGGCCTCGGGAGAGTTCCAGATAAACCCTGGCCTCCAGCGCGTTGGCTGTTCCCCGCTTGTCGCTCAGCGATTCGAGAGATGCGGCCGCGGCGTCAAAGTCGCCGGTCATTATCTGTGCCTCGGCCAGCCAGAGGACCGCTTCCTCGTGGAACGGGTTCCGGGACACGGCTTCTTTGAGCAGAGGTATGGCCTCCTCGATCCGGCCCTTCTCGGCCGCAAAACGGCCCTGCGCGCAGGGACTTTCGTAGTCGAGCGGATTCATGCGGGCGGCCTCCTCCAGCGCCAGCCGTGCGCCGGCCTCGTCGCCTTTTTCGAGAAGCAGCCGCCCTCTGATGGACTGCGCCAGCGGCCACCAGCGGCTCGTTTTGCGGATGCCGCCCAGATATTCGAGGGAACGTTCCAGGTTCTCCTCGGGGTCCGCTTCCGCGTCGATGAGCGACAGGTAAATGCCGGCTTCCATGGGAACCGACTGACCGTCCGTGGCTGTTGAAACCAGACTGTCGCGGGCCCGCGTCTTCTGCCGAAGCTCGTAAAAAATGATGCCCTTCGTGATGAGGAATTCCTTCTTCGCCTTGGACGCGGCGCCTTTGTTCCCTTCCAGCGCCTTGAGCGCCTCCTGCGGATTGCCCAGCGCGAGCAGCGTCCGGGCGCTCAGAATGCGGAACTTCGGATTGCCGGGCGCTTTTTTGGACAGGTCCCGGAAGATGACAGCGGCCTTGTCGTATTGCCCGCCGCGGACGTGGGCGTGTCCAAGTGCCTCGAGATATTCATCGGCGTGCTCGGAAAACTTGTCGGCGCCTTTGGCAAGGATGGCTGCCGCCTCTTTCGCGCGCCCCATGCGCGTCAGCAGCTGCCCTTCAAGAAGGTCGAATCTGGACTGGTACTCGCGGGGCCAGGGCGCGGGCGTGGAAGCGGCCTTTGCGTGAACTTCGCGCGCGTGCGCCAGAAGCCGAACGACCTCGGCATCGCTGAGGTCCTGATCGGCGGATGTCCCGGAACAGGCCAGCTGCGCCTCGGCCAGCCCCAGAAGCGCGCCCACGTGGTCCGGAGAAATCTGCCGCGCCTGGTCAAACATGCGCCGCGCTTGCTCTGGGTCAGGGCGCTGGCCTGCCTGCATCGGATGAAGCAGGTATTCGCCGGCGACGATTTTCGACTCTACGTGGGACTGGTCCGCCTGAGAGGCCTTGTTCAGATATTCGCTGGCTTTGTTCAGGTCCTTGAGAGCGATGTACCGCTTGGCGATGAGCAGATTGATTTCAGCCTTTTCAAAGTTGGTGCGGAGCTCATCGGCCTTGAGGCCGGCCAGCTTCTTGGCCACCGCCTTGACGTCGGGCTTGTCTTCGAGGCGGATTTCGATGGCCAGCGCGAGTCCGGGGGAATGCCTTCGGACAGCGTCGAGCAGGCTGCTGGCCGTGTCCTTGTCGTTCTCCGAGTGCGTGAACCGCTGATAGAGGGCGGCACTGGCAAAGGCCTTGGTTCCCAGCGCTTCCGCGTCATCCGGAACGTCGCTGAGGATGCGGTCCGCCAGCTCGATGGCGTCCCGGTAGGCCTGAGGTGTCGCCAGAGGGAGCGCCCGCGCGGCTGTGCTCCGATATTGGGCGATGCGGTCCCCCTGATTTCGCTGGTTGGCGTTTCTGTAAATGGTGACGCCGGCAATCAGAACGACGAGGACGGCGGCGATGCCGACGAGAAGCAGCCAGTTGCGTCGCCAGAAATTCGGGGGCGGCTGCTGAAACAGCTGTTCGCGAAGTTCTTTCTCGTATTGCCGGGCAATTTCCTCCGCCGTCTGAGAAGTCACCACGACGCTGGGTTCCGCCGGTCTGGGCGGCGAGGAGAAAATCGCCTCGTCGGGAAGCTCCGTGAGCAGCCCGCCCGCCGTCTTTTCGGCAGCGGCGGATTTGGGGAGCGCCGGCGGCTTGGAGGAAGGCTTTGACTCCAGATGCGGCTTGAGCGGCGGCGGGATGCTCGGTTTGCGCGCCGAAGGAAAAGGAAGCGGCGGCGGCGTGCCCGCAGTGTCGTTCGGCGTCTCCTCGACGTTCGCGTTTGTGTCCGTCAAATCGCCCGGAGCATTGGCGTCGGACGGGAGAAGGGCCTCTGACGGTGCTTCCGCGGGAGAAGAAGGCTCGCTGTTCGCCTCGTCGGCGCCGGCATTTGCGTCGGGCGCGGACGGGGCGGGAGACGGCGCCGGACGTGCCGCGGTCAGGGGCTTATTGTCGTCGGGAACGTCCTGCGGCGCGTACCAGCCCTTCGAGGCGTGAATGGCCTCACTGGAAGTCCGGCGCATGCCGTCCGACGAGCTGAGGAGAGACGACAGAAGCATCATGGGCGCGCCGTCCCCGGCGGCTGCGGGCGGCTGAGGCGCCTCGTCCGGAACATTCGGAACATCGGGGGCGTCCAGCGCGCGGAAGATGGCCGAAAGCTCCCTCTGGTCCTCATTAAAGCCCGGGCTGCTCAGCAGGACGGGCTCAGCATCGGCCGGCGCGTTTTGAGCCGCCGCATCGAAAGGCGAAGGCTGCGGCGGTTCCGTTTCCATTGCCGCCGGGACATCGCCGGGAACCGTTTCAGTCGGGAGCGGGAAAAGCTCAGCCTGCGCATCAGCGGCGGGTGCGGGCTGTTCCGGTGCCGAAGGTTCCGGAGAGATGGAATCCTCCGAGGGGGCATCCAGCGTCGGCAGAGGGGCAAGGGCCGGCAGTTCCGGCAGACTGGGCATCTCCGCTGCGTTGGCCTCAGAACCGGCCTTTTCGGGAGCATAGGCCGCCACTTCGACCATGGTGGGAAGCGTCGAATCGTCCTCCTGGAAACCGCTCCAGTCAGCGGCCTGGTCAAAGGGCGACAGCGGAGCCGGGGGAGGAGGTTCGGCCTGAACCTCAGCAGCAGCATCGGCCGCCGGGCTTTCCGTCTCCAAAGGCGCAGGCACAGGCGATTCAGCCGAAGCGTTTTCCTCCGGGAGTGAAGCGGAAGGTTCAGCCTGCAGTGGAGCGACTGAAGGAGCACTGTCCGACGCGGTGACAGGCGCAGCATCCGTTTCAGACGCGGCGGGCACATATGCGCTGGCATCGACCACGGTGGGAATGGTGTCGCCGTCGTCCTGGGCAATGCTCGCCACCTGATCGAAGGGCGACGACTCGGGAACGGCAGACGCTGCGGCGGTTTCCTGGCGGCTTCTCAGAATTTCCCGGGCATGCTGGAGACGCTTCGCCGTGGCCTCATCGCCCGATTTCAGCGCCAGAGCATGCTGGAGAAAGGGGACGGCGTCCTCGAAGAGCTGAGCGTCGTGCAGCAGGGCACCGGCAAAGACGAAAGCCTGCGGGTCGCCGGGAATGATTTGAGTGGCCTGATGCAGGAAGGCCAGTGCGGCCGGCCGGTCATTCAGCGCGAGCTTCGCCTTGGCGGAGAGAACGCAGGCCAAGATGCGCACCAGCGGCTGTTTGCAGTGGACCATGCCGGCGGCGCAGACATTCAGCGCCCGGACAGCGTCGCCCTGTTCCAGAAGAGCCTTGGCCAGCTTGACGAAGACGGGATTGCCCGGCTCGTTCTGGAGAATCTGTTCGTAGTTTTCGAGCGTCAGTGTCGGCATGGTGCGCACACCTCGACCAATTCAAGAGGGGATGCGGTCCGCGAGGGAAGCGCGCGGCGGCGCGATGGTTCATAGCGTTCGGAGGCGGCCTGAGAGCCTGTGGAAAACCGGTTTCGGCTGGGAAAAAGACCTGCGCCCGATGCCGGTCGGCAGGGGAGCTCGACCCTCGGGAGGCCGCCTTGACACGCCCCTGGGGCGCCCCTAGTGGCGCGCCTATGGACAAGTCAACGGTTTCGGCGCGTCTCCTCTCTGTGCTTCTGGCCCTCTTTACCGTCGTGTTTCCGGCCTGTGCCGGGCATCAGAAAACGGCTTCAGCCAAGGAGCTGCGGGATACCTCCGAAAGTTTCGCCCGGCGGCTGCGCTGGGGGGATTTCAAAGGGATGGCGCAGTTCATCGTTCCGGAACAGCGGCTTTCCTACGTCAAAGGCATCCTGGACCGTGGGGATGACGAGACTTTGAAGATTCTCGATTTCGAGCTGGAACACGTTCAATACCTGCCGGACCGGCAGGCAATCGTTCTGGCCCGCGTCTCCTGGTATCGGCTTCCTTCGGTCACAGCCCAGAGCGAGGTCGTTTCCCTCGTATTTGAGGACCGGGACGGCCAGTGGCTGGTCTGCGCTGTGGAAAACGGGCCCCTGCCTTTCGAGAAGATTCCGCGCCCGAAGGAAGACGTTATGGAAAACGAGGAGGAGAGCCTTCAGCGGCTCTGAAATCTCCCGGATTCCAGCTTTTTTAGACGTTTGTCCTGCTTCGGATGAAACGGCGCTCTGACGGTCGGTTTCCGGGAGAAGTCAAAGGGGCTGCTGAGCAGGAATGGCCGGGGCGCTGCGGCAGAAAACAATACACGCGTCCAATTTTGTCCCCGGACTGCCGCCGGGAAGGGAGCCCCCAGCTTTTGTGTCCACACTTTTGTGAAGGACGGGTCCGACATGGATGCGACGAAGAAAGAAATTGTTCCGCCGAAGCTGCTTCTGGCCACGCCCGAAGGCGTCGTCATTGAGCATCCGAGGTTTCTGGCTCCGGTTCGGTCGGGCGATGATTTTCTGCTCCCCACCGAAGAGCCGGTGCCGCTGCCTCCCTGCGGCAAGCTGACCCATCTGCCCGGCTATCGTCCCGTGGGGCTGAATCCGGAGTCGGGGGAGCCTGTGCGCTTGGACACGTTTCGCCTGGACGGCCGGACCTTCGTCCCGCACGCGGTTGCTGCGCTGCTTCCGCCCGGCTGGACGAGGACGTTCATTCCGGCGGCGCTCAAGATACCGGGAACGCCTCAGCTGCCGCAGTGGGCCTACACGGCTGCCGGCTGGGGTGAGCATGGACCAGTGGCTTTTTGTCTGCGGACGGACGAGCGGGATCACTGGGATCCGCGGCGTTTTTCGACGCCCGATTTGAAGGAGCGGGTGGATGCGCTTGTGAAGGCGCTGCCCAGAAACGGCGTCGTCCGCCACCTCATGCACTGTGCGCTCGTGGAGCGCTGCTTCACCGCACAGAACATTTTTTACTGCCGCGATGAGGGCGGCCTGCCGTCGTCGAACACCTGTAATGCCCGCTGTCTGGGCTGCATCAGCGAGAGGCGTCCCGGAGGCCCGCCTTCGTCCATGAGCCGGCTGGATGATTTGCCGACCGTGGAGGACCTGACTGAGCTGGGCGCCTGGCATCTGTCGCGCGCCGAGGGCCGGGCGATGGTCAGCTTCGGGCAGGGCTGTGAGGGTGAGCCTCTGACCCGGGCGCCTGCACTGGCGGAGGCCGTGCGGCGGATGCGTGAGGCGACAGACCGCGGCTCCATCAACATCAACACCAACGGCAGTCTGACCCGTGGGCTGAAACTCCTCATCGATGCGGGGCTGGACGCCGTTCGGTTCAGCATGAACGCGGCGGGCGGCGGCCTCTACGACGCCTACTACTCGCCCCAGGGCTACACCTTTGAGGATGTGCGGCGCTCCATGGCCGCCGCCAGGGATGCCGGCCTCTACATCGCTGTGAATCTGCTGATGATGCCGGGGGTCAATGACCGCCTGGGTGAAGTGGAGCGGCTGGCGGCGCTCGTGACGGAGTTTCACGTCGATCAGATTCAGACGCGGTCGCTGTGCATTGACCCTGAGCAGTATCTGGCTCGGGTGCGCGGCAGGGACGCCGGGGGCGAGGCCATGGGCGTTCGGGCGATGCTGGATGCGCTGAAAGCGGAGGCGCCGTGGCTGCGGATTGGGAATTTTGCGCGGGGAATCGGCGAGCGTGAGCCGCCGTCGGCGGAAGAAACATCGGCGGCCGAGTGAAACGCGATTCGCGCCGAACAAACTTGCGGGGCCGGGGCTGCGTTTTTAAGAGGCGCGCTTTTCCGGCGGCAGGCCGGCCTGAGACCCGCGGTCAGGGGGGCGGGACGCGCCTGCTGCAAGTCCTGTGAGGCATGAGCCCTGGACGATGCCCGGAATGCCCCGCAACGACGGCCGGAGAAGCCGGCCCGCTAGGAGTTTGCCATGCTGGTCAGATGCGAATCATGCGGCGAGGTACACGAGGTGGAGGACGAGCTTGCCCCTCCGTCAGGGACATGGCCGACGTGCCCCTTCTGCCGGCCGACCGGAAATGCCGCCGCGGGCGGCAGTGCGCACAAGAAGGAAGAAAACGTCTTCGATCTGGGAGACCGCATTTTTGGCGAGGCCATCGATGACGATTCCGCCGATGCCGACCGGGACAAGACCGTGACCTACCAGCTGTCCGGGCTGGTCAACGGGACGACGCTTTTTGGTCAGCTGGAAGAGGCTGCCAAATCGGATGCGCCCGTGGACGAGCTGTTTGGGCGTCTGGACGACACGGCGGCGGTTCAGCAGGCCGAGGATGATGAGGCCGAGGCGGCTGCCGAGTCTTCGCGCCCCGTTCAGGCCGAGGACATTTTCGCTCTCTTTGGTTCGCCGTCCGGGGCGTCGGTTTCCGAACCTGCATTGGAAGCGGCGGCGGATTCCGGCCGTCTCGAATCGGCAGTTCCGCCGCCTCCGCCCGCTGTTCCGTCCGCGCCTCCGGCTTCTGCCGCGCCCGTGCGCACGCCGCCTCTTGGAACCCCCCTTATTCCCGACGCCGCCCGCCTGGATTCCATGCCGCCGCTGGACGCTGATGCCCTGTTTGACGGTGAGGTGCTTCAGCCCGCGCCTGGCGCGGCGGGTCTCTTTGACCTGGGGAAGATGCCGACGCTGCAGCCGGGGCATCCCGTTCCTTCCGCTGCCGATGTTCCGCCGCTCGCCTCTGTTCCGGGAAGCGGGCCGGGAAACGCTGCCGACGCTTTGGCGGACAGCCTGTTTTCATCGTCTCTGTCCGCCGGTGCAGCCGCTTCTGGCATGGCTCCGCCGGCTGCTCCGGGCTCTGCGGCCGGCGCTGTTCCGCCGCCTGCCGCAGGCATTTCCCCCTCACAGGACGATTTGCTGGCTTCGTTTGGTTTTTCAGAGCCTCCGTCGCCCGCTCATCCGCTGGAATCCGCGCCTCCTGCTGTTGTGGAGCCGCCGCGTCCGTCCTTCGAGCCTCTCGATGCGTCTTCCTTTGGCCTGGACGATGGAGATGCGGGACCGTCGCCGGCTGGCAGCGGAAGTTCGGATGCCGGTCTCACGGATTCCGGATTTTCGTCCGGGAGCGCCAGCGCGATGCCGTCAGCCGATTTTGGCGCGCCGGCCGTTGACCCTGTGGCGGGCACTGCGCCGGGGGCTTCATCCTCTTCCTCCGGGCAGTCGGCCGATTTCGCTCCCGGGAATATCCCCAGTCTGGAACTTGACCTTGGAAACAGCGGTTTTTCGATTTCCGCTTCTTCGGATCAGGCGGCGCATCCCGCTGCGCCTGCCGCGCCCAGACCCGCCAAAATTTCAGGTCCCTTTGCTCCCGCCGTGGCCCGCAACACCTCTGTCGGCAAAGGCAAAATTGTCCTTTTCGTGCTGCTGGTGGTGCTCGTGGCGGTGATTCTGGCGGCTGTCTGGAACTTCAAGGGCATTGGGTTTCAGAGGGTCGAGAACGAGCCGCCGCCTGCGCCGGTGTCCGCTGTCATCGAGGAAGCGCTCCGGAGCCGGCCTGAGCTCATTGGCGGCGCCAAGCAGAGCACTGCGGACGAGCTCATTCAGCAGGGCCTCTCGCTGCTCCAGAACGACACGGCCGTGGCTTATCGCGAGGCGCGTGACTCCTTTATTCAGGCGCTGTCGGTCGCTCCCCGCCGCACCGATGCCATGGCGCTCTACGTCGAAGCCACACTGCACGTCCGCCCGGGAACGCCCTACATGGATTCCTGCAGGGCGCTGCTTGATCTGGCACTCGCCGAATCTCCCGATGCGTCGCTGGTGCATCGGGTCAACGCTTTCCTTTTGATGCGCGAAGAGAAGGAAGACGCGGCGCTGGCCGAGGCGGACAAGGCAGTCAGGCTGGCGCTTCCAGAGGAGCAGGCCGACGCGCTGCTGATGCAGGGCTACGTCTATCTGCACAAGAGCGCTCCGGTGGCGCTGGAGAAGATTGGCCAGGCGCTCCAGCGGAACCGCCATCTCAAGCGGGCGATTTATTATCAGGGGCTGGCTGCCGAGAATTCGGGCGACCTGATTCGGGCGGTGAAGTCCTACGACGAGCGGCTGGCGGCGGACCGCAGGGAGCGCGATTCCCTCCAGGCTCTGGTCCGCGTCTATCTGAAGCTGGGCCGCCTCGAAGATGCCCGCACCGCGTTGAAGACCTATCTCAAGGCCTATCCGGATGATGTTTCGCCCAAGCTGTGGGACGCGGCGCTGAGTCTGCGCCTCGAGAAGTCGAACGAAAAGGCCGCCGCGTCGCTGCGCCAGCTGGAAAAAACGCTGGACCGCATGACCACGGCCGAGAAGGGGCTTTTCCACAGGCTGAATGCCGAGCGTCTTCTCGGGATCAGAGATTTTGCCGGGGCGCAGGCCGCCGCCGCCGCCGCCATCGAGCTCGATGAGAGAGACGGCGCCGCTCACTACCTGGCCATGAAAATCGGCATCGCCCAGCGCAGGACAGCCGAGGCGAAGAAGCATCTCGAAGGCTGCCGCCGCCATCTCCAGCCGGGGCTCTATCAGGAGTTTCTGGGCCGCCTGGCGCTGATGGACGGTTCTGTGGACGACGCGCTGACCGCTTTTCACAAGGCCAACGAGGAAAACCCGCTGCGTCTGACGGCGCTTCTGGCGGAGGGCATTCTCCAGATGAAGCAGGGGAACGAGCGTGCCGCCTGGGCGCTGCACAGCCGGATTCTCATGCTGGACCCCTACTCGCGCATTTCCGAGCCGCCGTCGTTCGACGAGTTTTATGAGCCGGAAAAGCCGCTTCTCGACGAGGCGCGCCGGCATCTGACGAAGCCTGCCTCCCAGAGCCCCGCGTCTCAGTGGCTCTATCTGATTTACGGCGCTCTGGCCGGCTTCCATTCCGGCGACTTCAAAGGCAGCGCCCGGGCTCTGGATCAGGTCATCAGTTCTGAGCCGACTTCGCTGATTTCATTCGTCTATCGGGCGCAGATGGAGCTGGACCAGAAGAACGACAAGAAGGCCAAGCGGTTTGTGGATACCGCTCTTGGGTTCGCCTCCCGCGAGAGCAGCGCCTGGTACATGAAGGCCAAATACTGCGCCGCGCAGAAGGATGACCGGTGCGCCCGCGATGCCTGGATAAAGGTTCTCGAACTGGCCCCGAGGCACGTGGACGCCGAGATTCAGCTGGCCCGGCTTTCGGCTGCGGCCGGCGACAAGGCTGATGCCATGAGCCGTCTGCGCCGGGTACTGGCCGCCAATCCGCACATGGAGCATGTCCGCGCGCAGCTGTTTGAGCTGGAACGCGTGCGTCCGGCCAGATGAAGTGGCGGCCGCCGGAAAGAGCCGATGCAAAAAGCCGCTGGAACGGGCGAGGCGCTTCCGCCATGGCTGCCCGCCCCCGGCGTCCCCGGGCCAAGACAGAGAGCGCAGACACCGGCGCTTCCCGCCCACCACGGAGAAAACAATGAGCAGATTTGACCACCGAGAGCCGGTCCCGGCGGCGCCGATTCCCAAGGCCCCCCGCATCATCAAGCGCTATCCGAATCGGAAGCTCTACGACGTGGAGGAGAGCTGCTACGTCACGCTTGAGGAGATTGCTGACCTGGTTCGGCAGGGTGACGAGGTCCGCGTGTTCGACAATCGGACTCACGAGGACCTGACCTCGGTGACGCTGGCCCAGATCATCTTCGAGGAAGAGAAGAAGCGTTCGCAGATGCCGCTGGGGCTGCTCCTCTCCATGATTCGGAACCGGGGCGTTCAGCTCGGCGGGCAGATTGGCGGACAAATTCGCTCGGGCGCGCAGCAGGTGACTTCCCGCGCCGGGGCCATTCGCGAGCGGCTGCGGCCCACGAAAGACAAGGACAGGGAGAAGGCGGAAGAGGCCGCGTCCGCGCCGGGGATTTCAGAGGAGAACAGGGCTTCTGCTGACGTGCGGAAGAGCGCGGCCCCGCAGGCGCAGGCGACGAATGATGCCGCGCCGGCCGATTCAGCCGCAGAGGCAGCGTCAGGGAAGCCGGGGACAGCTGCAAAGGGGAAGAAAGCGCCTCTTGGACAGTTTCAGAAGTCGCTGGACGACTGGCACAAGGAGCTGGACTCCCGCGTCCACCAGACCATGGAACAGCTGTCGCGCCTCTCCGCTTTCACGACGGAAATGCGGGCGATGGAGCAGCGAATCCGCGAGCTGGAGGCGCGCCTCGAAGAGCTGGACAACGACTGACGCGCGCTTTCTGCGCCTGCGCCGGTCGGCCATTCAGTCGGGTCTGTCGGGCTTGGCCTTGCCGGCATCGTCGGCGGCCTGACGCTCGGCGTCCATGGCCCGGAAAAGCTCCTGCGCCTCGGCATCGCCTAGGTCCGCGGCCTTGCGGAGCCAGAACAGGGCCTGGTTCTCGTTCATCTTCACGCCGGTGCCCTTGTAGTAGCAGAGCCCCAGGTCAATCTGAGCGTGGACGTGCCCCTGCTCCGCCGCCTTGAGAAACCACTCGAAGGCGGCGCGTTCGTCTTTGGGGGTTCCCTCACCCGCCGAAAGACAGACGCCGGCGCTGAACTGAGCCTCGGCGAGTCCCTGCCCGGCCGCTTTGAGGAACCACTCGAAGGCCTTTGCGTCATCTTTGGGAATGCCCAGACCCATGCGGAGGCAGAAGCCCAGCTGATACTGAGCGCGCGGCAGCCCCTGCCTGGCAGCCATCTCAAAGAATCGGACGGCCTCCTTTTCATTCCGCTCCGTTCCGATGCCGCCCAGATAGCCCAGCCCCGTGTTGAACTGGGCCATGGCGTCCCCCGCGGCCGCCTTCTGACTCCACGATTGAAAGAGCAGTTTCTGGAGAAGCGCCGGGTCTGCTTTTCTGGCCATGAGAACCTCGTCTGTCTGGGACGTGAAAACGGGACTGCGAAGAAGGGCACGTCAGAAAAAAGCGCCGTCCCTGCCATCAGGAACGGCGCCTCGGTTTTCTGAAAAGTCTGCTGTCTGCTTCCTGACCTATCTGACCGCCTCGGCCACCAGCGCCTTCACCCTGGCGACGGCCTCTTCGATGGTGAGGAGCTCGAAGTCCTTGCTGCCCCGGCGCTTGAACTCGACCTTGCCCTCCGCGAGGCCCTTCTTGCCCACGGCGATGCGCAGGGGGATGCCGATGAGGTCCGCGTCCTTGAACTTGCTGCCGGCGCGCTCGTCGCGGTCGTCAAAGAGAACTTCGATGCCCTCTGCCTCCAGCGCCGCCGTCAGCTTTTCGCTCGCGGCCATCACCTCTGCGTCCCTGGCCTGCAGGGCGAGCACGTTCACGTGGTAGGGCGCAATGGCGAGCGGCCAGTTGATGCCGTCATCGTCGCAGTAGAGCTCGCAGGCACCCACAGCCACGCGCTCCACGCCGATGCCGTAGCAGCCCATGATCACGGGCTTTTCCTTGCCGGTCTCGTCGAGGATGTTGGCGCCCATGGCCTCGGAATACTTGGTGCCCAGCTTAAAGATGTGGCCGACTTCCAGCGCCTTGTAGGTGTCGAGATGCCCGTGCTCGCAGCGGGGGCAGCCCTCGCCGCACTTCACCGTGCGCAGGTCGGCCCACTGAGGCTGAAAATCGCGGCCCGGCGTCACGCCTCTCAGGTGGAATTCGTGCTCGTTCGCACCCGTGACCATGTTGCTGCGGCCCTTGAGCGAGAGGTCGGCGAAGATGCGGCCCTTGAAGGCGGGCACGTCGTTCATTCCCACAGCGCCCAGAGAGCCAGCGGGCGCGCCCATCCATTCGACGATTTCCTCAGCGCGCGCGGGGCGGACTTCACTCGCGCCAACGGCGTCCGCGAGCTTCACCTCGTTCAGCTCATGGTCGCCGCGCAGGAGCGCCAGCACGGGCCTGCTGTCAGCCACATAGACGAGCGTCTTGATTTGCCTCTCTGCGGCCACGCCGAAGGGCTCGCGGGTCAGGTCTTCGATGCTGCGTACGCCGGGCGTGGCGAATTTCTCGGGTTTGTCGGGCCCGGGCGCGTCCTCAATGGGATCAATCCGGCTCGTGGCCTTCTCTGTGTTGGCCGCGTAGCCGCACTTGTCGCACGAGGCGATGAGGTCTTCGCCCGCGTCCGTTCGCACCATGAACTCGACCGACGAGGAGCCTCCCATCGAGCCGGAGCTCGCCTCGACCTCGACGAACTTGAGGCCGCATTTGGAATAGATTCGCTCATATGCGGCGCGGTGTGCCTCGAAGCTCTTGTCCAGCCCCTCCCACGTCGAGTCGAACGAGTAGCTGTCCTTCATCGTGAACTGGCGGACGCGGAGCAGGCCCGACTTGGGGCGCGGCTCGTCTCTGAACTTCGTCTGAATCTGGTACCAGAACTGAGGGAGCTGCCGGTAGCTGCGCAGCTCAGCGCGGGCGATGGCTGTGAAAATCTCCTCGTGGGTCATGCCCAGGCAGAGCTCGGCGCCCTTGCGGTCGCGGATGCGGAACATGTTCTGTCCCATCACGTCCCAGCGGCCCGACTCCGTCCACAGCTCCTTGGGCAGAAGCGCTGGCTGGAGAAATTCCTGGCCGCCAATCGCGTCCATCTCGCGGCGGATGATGGCCTCGATCTTCGTTACCACCCGGCGCAGCAGCGGCAGGTAGCTGTAAATGCCGGCACCCAGCTGGCGCATGTAGCCGGCGCGAAGCAGGAGCTTGTGGCTTTTGACCTCGGCGTCTGAGGGAATTTCTTTCAGCGTGGGCAGAAACAGCTTCGACGAGCGCATCAGAGAGCTCCTGTTCCCGCCGTCAGCGCGGGGCTGCTGAGCGGCCTAGCGGGCGGCAGTTTGGAAGGGAAAAACAAAAAGACCGGCAGCGGACATCCAGTGCCGGTCGAAAATGGCGCGCGGCCTTACTTCCGGGCTCCCCGTGCGGGCAAGAGCGCAATTCCCGCGCGGTTCGCTGCGGTTCCCAAAGGTGAAGAGGCGTCCGGAACGCAGATCAGGAATCATTTTGATTCGTTGCGGCACCCTCGTCCCGATGCTAGGGCGCGCCGCTTTTCGGTGAGGGGGACAGCGGCGGCGAAGACCATGCGCAATCATCCTGTCCCGGAGCCTGTGCCGGCGGACGGACCGGTGAATCTCCGACAGAGGCGAAAGCATCAGACAGACAGGGGAATGCTGGCCGCGGTTCTGACGATGGACGCCTGCACTCTGGGCGCCTGCGGCGTTGGCTGGCTTCTGGATCAGAAGTTCGGGACGTTTCCTGTCTGCCTTGCGGGACTGGGAGCGCTCTCTGTTCTCGCGGGGCTGGCCGCGGTCCTGAAAATCGCGGTGCGGGATGAGGCCCGGGAAGCCGCGGATGGCCATTCGGCAGATTCATCAGACGGCGGCGCGCACTTCCCTCCGGCTGGAGCCGAAGAAGGTTCGTTCGGACATGACTGACTCACCTGAAGCACAGACCGCGGCTGTTCGCGGGTTCGTTCTCCGCAGCGCGGTGCTTGGCGCCGTGTCTCTGGCCGCCATTCCGGTGACAGCTCTGTGGCTGTCCCTCGATGCCCGACCTCTTGTCTGCGGCGCTTCGGGGACTCTGGCCGCCGCGGCTGTCTGCGCTTTTTTGGCGGTGCGCGCCGTTCAGGGACGGCTGGCCGGCGCCCGTGAAAGCCAGCCCCTCATCGCTGTCGCCGCCGGGGCACTGGTCCGCATGTTGTGTCTGGGAGTGTCGCTCGCCGCGGCCGCCGCTATTGGCAGCGCGAATGTCCTGACTTGCGGAATTTTCTTCCTTGCCCTTTTCCCGGTTTTCAGAGCGAGCGAGGCCGTTTTTTTACACAAGGCCCTGGCTGCCGCGCCCTCTGCGGCGTCTCCGGCCATCGCTTCCCCCGACCCTGAAACAGAAACGCCTTTGCAGGAGTCCAGGCCATGAGGCGCCTTTCACTGACATGCTGTGCCACGCTTTTCCTGATGACCGCTGTTCTGGCGGCGGTGCCCGGGATTGCTCATGCGGCCGACGCCGATACGCCTCCGACCTGCGAGGCCGTTCTGGCTGCGGGCCACGAGGGCGGCCATGAAGGCGCGGAGGCCAGCGACGTGATTCTTCACCACGTGGGCAACGACAGCCTGATTACATTCGAGAGCCCTTTGCCCACGGACGACGGCGTGGCGCCCGGCAGCTTCAGCATCGACTTCCGCAAAATTCTCTGCGGCACCTTCGGCTGGAACGGCGTGGTCAGCGCGGGGAGCGTCAGCATCGATCTGACGCCGACGAAGCACACCTTCTGGCTGTGGATTGGCGCGCTGGCCGTGATTCTGCTGTTCCTGATTGGACGCCCGCCTAAAAAAGGCGACTGGGTCCCCCGGGGCCTCTACAGCGTGCTGGAGATGATGGTTCTGTTCGTCCGGGACGACATCGCCCGCGAAAACATCCCCGACCGCGAGGCGGCGGACCGCTACACGCCCTATCTGCTGACGGCGTTCTTCTTCATCCTGACGATGAACCTGCTGGGGCTCATTCCGTGGTGCGCCAGTGCCACGGCCAACGTCAGCGTCACCCTCGCCCTGGCCTTCTTCACGTTCTGTCTGACTCAGGCGGCGACCATGCGGGCGACCGGGTTCATCGGTTACTTCAAGCACCTGACGGGCGGCGTTCACTGGGCTCTGTGGCCCATCATGGTCCCGGTCGAAGTCCTGGGCCTGTTCACCAAGCCCTTCGCTCTGACGATTCGACTTTTCGCCAACATGGTCGCGGGCCACATCGTCATCTACTTCCTGCTGGGCCTGATTTTTCTGCTGAAGACCTTGGCGGTGGCGCCCGTCTCCATCGCCTTTGCCGCCGCCATCTATCTTCTGGAGATTTTCGTGGCCTTCCTGCAGGCGTTCATCTTCACGCTGCTCAGCGCCATCTTCATTGGTCTGGGCGCCGCCTCGGGTCATCACGAAGACGCCGAATCCAAAGGCGACGCGCACTGACGGCGGTCGCAGCCTGGTTCCTTTGCTTTCCCAAACTCCCCCGCCCCTCCGGCAAACGGTTCATCCCCGTCGGCGGGGCGGATTCCGTTTCATCCTGCTTCCCCAGAGGCTCGTCCCCTGGGCCATGAGGTCACGACAATGATGGATCCCACGACGCTTCTTTCTCTGGTGACGGCCGCCGCTGAAGAGGCCGCTTCTACCGGCAACTACTCCCTGGCCTATCTGGCCGCCGGCATTGGCGCCGGCCTGGTGGTGATTGGCGCCGGCGCCGGCATCGGCAAGCTGGCCAGCTCCGCCATGGACGGCACCGCCCGTCAGCCCAGCGCGGCAGGCGCGATCCGCACCACGGCCATCATCCTCTCGGCGCTGATTGAGGGCGTCGCCCTCTTCGGAGAGGTCATCTGCATTCTGCTGGCTGTCAAAAAGTGATTGGCATCACCGAGGCGGGACGTTTTCAGCATCCCGCCTTCGCCTCCGCCGCTTTTGGGGGTTCCCGACGGAATCCCTGTTTGCCTGACGCCCGCGCGGTTTCTTCAGGTCACCGAATGGCCACCGCGCCGGGCGCTCTTCTTTGAATGAAGAGGCTTGCAGATGAATCTCTCTCTCTCTCCAGTTTTGTTCGGCGCCGGCCTCATCGACGTGAATCCGGGCCTGACGCTGTGGACTCTGGTGACGTTCCTCATCGTCGCTTTCATCCTCCGAAAGGCGGCATGGGGGCCGATGATGTCGTTCATTCACGACCGGGAAAAAGCCATCGAGGACTCCATCGAGGCGGCAAAGCGGGAGCGTGAGGAGGCCCAGCGGCTGGTGGAGGCGCAGAAGGCCGAAGTCACGCGGGTGCAGCAGGAGATGGCCGAGCAGTCGAAGCGCAACGCCATTGAGATGGACCGCATGCGCGACGAGATGCTCAAGCGCAGCCGTCAGGAATCGGAAGAGCTTCTGGCCGCGGCCCGCAGGACCATCGCCAGTGAGATGGAAGTCGCCCGAAGCGAGATTCGTCAGGAAGCGGTGGAAATCGCCCTCGCTGCGGCCGAGCACCTGATGAAGTCCAGCGCCAGTCGGGAGGAGCAGCGGCGGCTCGTCACCGACTTCATCAGCCATCTGGATGACGGCAGGCAGCCGCCGCGTCCGACGGCGTAAGAGAACCGTTCCGCGAAAACGACAGAAGAGAATGACAGCGCGCCGAAAGCGCTTCTGACGAATTCAAAGCCCGGCAGGCATTTCACCGCCGGGCTTTTTTGTGAGCAAACGCGGCGGCCAGCCGGGATTGGCCGGTGGTGAACGGCAGCCCCGGTCAGCGCGCTTTTTTCGAGGGGAGAACAACGAGCATGTGCCTTGAACATTCAGAAAGAGCGTCTCTGACCCGCAGGCTTCTTCCTCAGACCGCTTCCGCCGCTCTCGCGCTCGCTGTTTTCGCGCTGCTTCCCTCGTCGGCTCTGGCTCAGGTCAGTGCCGTCCGCGCGCAGACTGTGACGGAAGGAGTCGCCCTTCCCGCGCCGCTGTCGGGCGCCGCCCTGACTTCCGGAGCGCTTTCTCCGGGGGTGAATCCGGCGGGCATCAGCGGCCTCTTTGGTGTCGAGGCGGCCTATCTCCATGACCGCAACATTCCGCAGGACCGCATCGGCGACGCACTGGCCGGTGCGGCCGGCATCGGTCCTGTCAGCATTGGCCTGTCCGAGCATTGGATGCGTTACGGCGGGGACGTGCCCGATTACCGCAGGACATCTCTGACGCTGGCCGTTGGCAGCCATCTGTTGGGACTCGGCACGAGCCTCAATTTCTATTCGTCCGCAGATTCCCACTCGCTGGACCGGATGATTTCCTGGGACCTGGGCGCTGTGGTTCGGCCCGCCTCTTTTGTGTCCATCGGCGCCGCTGCTTTTGACCTGAACGCGCCGCGGCTCGATGGGGCGCGGCTCGCCAGGCGGTTCGACCTGGGTCTGGGCTTTCGGCCGGGGACGGACCGGGTGGAGATCGGCGTGGACTGGCGGTTCGATGACCTGACGCCTCTGGCCGATTCCAAAATGGAATTTGTCCTTCGGGGTGAGGTCGTGGAGGGCGTTCTGCTTTCGGCCGGATTTTCCACGGATTTTTCCGGAGAGGGGCTGGCCGGTCAGATTGCGCTGTCGCTGAACACGAAACACTTCGGCGCGGGCTACGCCTTCGGAGCGCATTTCGCCGACACTCAGGCGGCTGAACACACGGCATGGGTTTCGGCGGCGACATCGAGGCAGCGGGGTATATCTCTGCCCCGCAAACGCTACGTTCTGGTGGACGTAGAGGAGGCCCTCCGGCCGGGCGGCAAAGGGCTGAGCGACATTTTCGGCCGCCAGGATGGCTGGCTGGCGCTGCTCGCCCAGCTGGAGCGGATTGGCCGCGACGATTCGACGGCGGGCATCGTCGTGAAGCTGGAAGGTTCCGGCGCCCTGGGGCTGGCCCACGCTGAGGCTCTGAGTGCCGGCATCACGCGGCTTCGGAAGAGCGGCAAAAAGGCAGTGGCGCTGCTTCTGGGAGCGGAGGACCCCGACTATCTGGCCGCGCTGGCCTGCGACCGCATCGTCGCCGTTCCTGCTGCGAACCTGTTCATCAATGGCTTTCGCTTTCAGTCCACGTTCTTCGGACGCCTTCTGGACAAGGCTGGCGTGACCATGGACGTGGCCAAATCGGGCCGCTTCAAGACGGCGCCCGACACGTTCACCGCCAGCGCCATGTCCGAGGCCGAAAAGGAGCAGCTGGGGGCCGCTCTGGATGTGATTTTTCCCCGTTATGTCAGTGCCATCGCCGCTTCCCGGGGCCTGACGGAGCAGGCTGTTCGGAGCGCGCTGGATGAGGGCGTCACCGGAGCTGCGGGTGCCAAGGCCAGAGGACTCGTGGATGACGTGCTGTTCACCGACCAGATTGGCGCCGTCGTCTCCGGGCTGGAGCAGGCGCGAACCGAGCTGGTGTCCTCGGCAGATGAAGAGCCGGAAGTTCCTCAGCCCTGGGGCCTGTGCCCCAAAATTGCCCTCATCCGTATTGACGGCCTCATTGTTTCCGGGGCTTCGGGCGGCGGTCTGCTTGGTATGGGGCGGCGGACGGGCGCTGCGGACGTGATGGAAGCGCTTCGGAAAGCTCTCTTCGACGGGAGCGTGAAGGCGATTGTCCTCGCCATCGACTCCGGGGGCGGCAGCAGCCTGGCCAGTGACCTGATTTGGCGCTTCGTCCGGCTGGCGGCGCAGGAAAAGCCGGTGGTCGTCTCCATGGGCGATGTGGCTGCGTCGGGCGGCTACTACATCGCGTCTGCCGGCACGGAGGTTTTCGCTTCGCCTTCCACGCTGACGGGCTCCATCGGCGTCTTCATTATGAAGCCTTCGTTTCAGGGGCTCATGGACAGGGCAGGCGTGGATGCGCAGTCGCTGGATCGGGGAAAGGGCGCGGGGGTGATGTCGATGGCGCGTCCCTGGAACGATGCGGAGAAGGCGTCTGTGCAGCGGGCGGTGGACGATGCCTACGGCCTGTTCCTCGACCGTGTGGCGGAGGGCCGGAGAATGCCCCGTTCCGATGTGGAGGCCCTGGCTGCTGGAAGGGTCTGGCTCGGAAGCGACGCGGTGAAGAGCGGACTGGCGGACAAGCTGGGTGGTCTGGCGGAGGCCATTGAACGCGCCTCGGCTCTGGCTGGCCTGACGCATCATCAGCGGACAGAGGTGGTGCTGTTCGACGGCGGCGGCGTGGGCACCCGCGTCCGCGAAGTTTTTCGCGGTCAGGACGAACAGGCGCCCGCCGTGAAAATTTTGCAGCGTCTCGGCGCGGGAACAGCGGCGGATGTCCTTCTGGAGGAAAGCGGGCATCCGCTGGCGCTGGTTCCCTGGGAGGGCGTCCGCTAGGCGCCGGGACGGTGCGGCGTGACGGCCTCGGTGCAGCAGCCATTTTTGAGAGAGATGACCCGCGCGGGATAGCGGGCCAGCAGACTCTGATCGTGGGTGGCCACCAGCACTGTCGTTCCCTGCACCGACAGCTCACGCATGAGGTCCATCACTTCGATGGTCAGCTGCGAGTCGAGATTCCCGGTCGGCTCGTCCGCCAGCAGGATGGCCGGCGTGTTGACGATGGCGCGGGCGATGGCGACTCGCTGCTGCTCCCCGCCGGAGAGCGTCAGCGGCAGAGCGTCCGCTTTGTGCAGCAGCCCGACACTGCTCAGCGCCTTGCGGATTTTGCGCTCTCCCTCGCGGCGGCCGATGCCCAGAATATCCAGCGCCAGGGAGACATTCTGAGCGGCGGTCCTGTCGGGCAGCAGCTTGAAGTCCTGAAAGACCACGCCCACCGACCTGCGCAGCAGGGGAATCTCCCTCTCAGACAGCCGCGTGATGTTGCGTCCGTCGATGAAGATCTGACCCTCCTGCGCCCGCTCGCCGCAGAAAATCAGCCGCAGCAGCGTGCTTTTCCCTGCACCGGATGGCCCCGTGAGAAAGGCGAATTCCCCCCGCTCGATGGCGAAGGTCACATCCCGCAGGGCCGGCTCCCTGTTTTCGGCGTAGCGCTTGGTGACATGAAAAAAGCGAATCATGGGCGGCAGTCATCGAGCGGCGCGGTGCTGACGAACCTTTGAATTTCCGGAACGCAGAGAGGACGTACGGACGAAGGGAAGCTCTGTCTGATCCGACTTTTCCGGCAGCTCCGTCAGCTGGATGGACCTGATTCGATGGTAGGGCCCCAGCTTGAGGTTCAGCCGCTCCACCAGAAGGTCATGGGCCTGCCGCACGGGCGGCAAAAACGACTTCTCGACCTCCACCAGAAGGACGCCGTCGGAGACGCCCCTAACCCGTGTCCTGTCCGCCACCGGCCCTGCGGCATCGCGCCACAGCGGCGTCAGAAGTCCAGGACATCCGCATCTCGCTCCGCCCATCTTTCCGAAGAGGCGGAACAGAGAGGCCTTTGGGTCTTCAAAATCGCTGGTCGGCATGGCGGCGGCGCTTTGGTCCAAAACCCTCCCCCAAGCAACCGGATGCTGCCACGGTCCGACAGATTGAATGCGGAGGTGAAGGCGGGCCTTTCAATTCAGCCTTCACCTCCCACCCGGCTATTTGAGTGCCGCGCCCAGTGCGTTTTCCATGGCTGCCGGAATTTTGGACGCCAGGAATTTCCACAGCCGCCGGCTGGCCTCTTCCGGAATCTGGGACGACTGCTTCCCGCTGATTTCGAAGGATTGAAGAACGGCGCCTTCCTCCCGGTCGATGATGTTCACGTGCAGGGACGCAGTTTTGATGTGCCAGCCCTGGCTGAGGATGTCGGGCGTCCTTCGGATTTCTGCGCGAATCATCAGATCCGGGCTCTCGTCGGCCAGCTTCAGCTGGAAGCCAAATGCCGCCACTGCTTCACGCAGGGCCGTTTGCAGGGACTGTTCATCCGACGAAAAGCCCGCTTCCAGAGAAACGCGAAGCCCCCGGAGCGCAGCGATGGACCAGTCATGCAGCCTGATTTGATCGACAGCTGGAGCCGCCATGGCGCCGTCGGGGGAGACAATCCGGAGCTGCCTGTTCAAGGCGCTCCTGCGAATCAGCAAATCGGCGACTTCGCGGGCAAAACGCGCCGTCTGAAGCCGATTGGCAGGCTTGGGACCCTCATTTGAAAGCTGCGAGGGGCGCGTGTTTGCAGCCGGAGCAGAGCGGACAGCTGGAGATGCCGCGGGCGGCGGCGCAGCCGGAGCGGCAGCGGGAGCTGGGCTCTCAAACTCTGCGTCCAGCGCGGCGAAAGCATCTTCTGCGTGAATGATCACTTCCTCGAAGCGGCTTGCCGAGCGGGGCTGCGGCGCGGCGGCTGACGCAGAAGGAGCAGGAGAGGGCGTCGCTTTGATTTGAGGGGCAGGGGTAGGCGTCGGCGCGGGAGCATCTTCCAAGATGACTTGGACGCGGGAGATTTTCAGAGGTTCCTGACCATTGAGCACGCGTTCAGCCCTCAGAAGGCGCCTGTCGATTTCGGCGATTTCTCCCAGCAGAGCGTTTTTGGCCTGGATGCGGTCCAGAATGGCGGCTGCCCAGAAGATGCCGTCGGGCGACTTCCACGATTCCGCGATGCGGACGCCCGACAGCTGCTGGTGGGTGGTGGCCCGGATGAGCTGCTGGGACGACTGGAACATGGCGTAGGCGCTGCCGTCGGCGATGGACTCCGATTCGATGGTGGTCAGGCTGGACTCAATGCGGGCGGTAAAAATTTCGGCCACCAGCGCCTTGGCCCTGTTTTCTGCACCGACCAGATCCGCACCGCTGCCAATGCCAGCGAGGAATTTTTGCGGCGGGAATCTGACGTCTGGCGTGTGGACCCAATCCGGAGTCGCATTCGGATTGCTGGCAGAGCCTGCGTTGGCTGCCGTCCCGGAGCGGCGGGCGGCTTCCTCGGGAGAGGCGACGATGATGACCGGAGAACAGGCAAGTTGGCCTCCCGCGAGGGCGGCAGTCAGAAAAAATGCAGGAACGCGGCGATGGTTCATCTTGAGCCCCTTTGTGGATGCGTCGGCAGCTGCTCTGGAGACACGTCAGTAGGCCGTCCTGATGTGCTGATAGGTCCGTTTCCCCGAGACAATTTTGACGGTCGGCAGCTCGTAGTAGTTCAGGATTTGACCGTTTCTGCCCGTGAGCCCGATTCGGAGATGGTGCTCGCCGGGATGGAGCCGGATTCTGGCCATGCGAATCTCCGCAGGCGCCGTCAGCCAGCTGCGCGTGTCCGCGTGCTCAGTGGAGGATGACGCGATGCGCCCGATGAGCCCAACGAGTGCAGCACCTGTCGTGGCTGTCAGATCATCACGCGACTTGAGCGCAGCGTAGGTTGCGGCCTGAGCCACGGTGGTCAGCGCGAATTTGATGGCCGCCCGGGCACCGGCGCGCGCCTGAATGTCGCCGATTTGCTCGGCAAACGTCTTCGCGGTGATGGCCCCTGGGTTGGAGACGATTTCTGTTGCCGTCGCAGAGCAGCTGCCGTCGGTGCATTCGAGAACAGAACCGCTCACAGTCGAAGGCTCCCGAACAAGTTCCGGAATGGCGATAACGAAAGACACATCACTGAGCGCGGCCGCATGAGCTTCACGCCAGTTTTGCCCATTCAGCTCCTCAGGATGTTCCCGAACGTAGATGGCGGCCTGGCTGCCTGCGATTTGGAGACGCTTCTCCGTCAGATAGGGAAGCAGCCCGTTGTAGTGGATGAACACCAGCTCGCCGTCGGGGATTGACGGCGCGGCAAGTTCAGAGGTTTTGATGTCAGAGACAGCAGGAGCCGCTTCAGCGGTGGTCGTTTCTTCGTTGGTATCTGTTGAAGACGTCTGGGCTGCTTCCGAATCGGAGGGAAGAGGGGCACTCTCCTCAGTTTTGTCAGGTGTTTGTTCCTGCTGCGGAGCGTCGTTTCCCTCATCCGTTTGGGAGAGCGAAATTTGTCTCCAGTCCAGAGCACGAACCTGTTTGGAAGCGCGCTTGGGCAAAGCACTGGCTTCTGCCGCCCGGGCCTCGGCCTCCGGATCTCTGAACAGCAGGTCTTGCAGAATGTGTTTCGGAACCGGCGTTTCAAAAATCGGGGACTGAGCGATGAATGCTTTTTTGGATTTTTGAAGGGAAAGTCGGGCGTTGTCCGCCTCGCCTGCGTCCTCCAAAGCCAAAGCGCTCAACAGGTGAGCGAAAGCATCGTCGCTGTAGCTGAGCTTGAGGTCGTGCTTTTCGCGAAGTTCAGTGAGGAAGAGACTGACCTTGCGCGCCTCCACGGCAGCTTCGTCGCTTTGGCCCATATAAAGACGGTTCAGCGCTCTGTAGATGTGCAGAAGCGTCCGAACGTGGGGAGCACCACGAAAATCCTCTGTGGCGTCATGGACGAAATAGCGCGCAGCGGATTTAGAGATGTCCTTGGTGTAAAGCTCATCCAGCCGCATTTCTGCTGCATCGAGGTGCCGGTCGCTTTCTTCGTAGCGTTCCAAGTCGTGAAGCACGACGGCTCGATCCAGATGGAACAGAACGGAATTGAGTTCGCCGTATTGAGCATCCCGGTTTTGGTCGATGAGTCGATCGGCAGCATTGAAGTTTTGTTCGTCCATCAATGACCGAACATCCAGCTTGTATTGAAGCGATGGTCCTGAATCGGCGCATCCCGACGCCGCTAGGCAGACAACCGCTGCACAGAAACACCATCCAAGTCTGCGTCGGAGATTGAGGAACATGGCGAAAATTCTCGTGATTGGCTTCCAGTCGCTGTCGCTGCGTGGTGGATGCCTGATGCTCGGCGAGCGGTGCAGTAAGGCGAGGATGGATGACAACAGGTAGGTCACCAGGTGGATTCGGCACGCTGAATTTGCTTTTTCAGTTTTTTGGTGCCGGTCCAGACGATTTGATTTGTCTCAATATGGGTAATTTTGACGGTGACTTGGTAGGTCATCACTGACGTGCCGCCGACTCGATCCAGCGAAGCATTGATTTCACCGCCCATCGCGTAGTCGGCACCGATTTCGTTCCCCATATTTTTTCGAGTGTCGTCCGTCGCATGGAGGTCTTGATCCCGACGCTCATTCCGCAGGGCTTCGCGCTCACTGGCGCTGGCTACAAACGAAACGCGGCCGCTGTTGATAAGCTCCCGCTGAAGTTCCTGAATGAAGCTCGATGTGTCGATGTGCTCAAAACTTCGGTTGCGCACTGTCTGAACGATAAGGACGGGCTTGCGGCCAAGTTCGTTCAGCGCCTGGACACTCCATGGATGGTCCAACGCCTGACGAATCAATGATGCGGCGACGATTTTGGCGTCAGTGTCATTCCAGCGGCCGCTCAAATCCGTTGGCTGTTCCTCATCGATGCGGGTGACCTGAACTGTCTGAGGAGGTACGTAACAGGCCACTAGTTGGAGCGTCATTGGAAGAAGCAGCAAAACGGCAAAGGATGAAGCGGAGCGGTGCATGGTGGTCGTGCCTCAAATTTTTGGACGGGAGGGAATCTGCCGGCCGAAGTTGACCGCTATCGAGCCCGTAAACAGTGGAATCTTTCCCAAAAAAACGCCCCGTAGCGCCGATAAAGGTGCTGCGGGGCGTTGAGTCCGCAATGCCGATGGATTGTCGGCAAAAGTATTACTGGGCAGCAGGGGCCGTCGGAATCTCGCCGCGCTCTTTGGCAATTTCGCTGTCGAGATTTTCGAAGGCTTTCTCAGCATTCTTGACGACGTAGTCACGCACGCGGCTGTCCAGTTGCTGCATCTTGCCGAGAGCATCCATGAAGCTCTGTGTATCGAGAACGACCAAGCTCCAAAGCTCGCCGGTCTGGCTCGCCCAAGTGGCAATGACCTGCGTGCCGCTCAGGGTCGTATCGACGATAGACTTGGATGTGCTCTCAGAGAACTGCTCGTCATCAGCAGCTGTGCCGAATTGCTCACCGCCAGTGACGCTGCGCTGATAATCGCGAATCATGCCCTTAATTTTGGACTGCATCATGTTGGCGAGCTCAAGGCGGGCACGCTGAGCACTGTTCTGCTTCATCAAAGCGATATTGCGGGAACCACCCATGGCGCCAGCAGCGCAGAGCTTTTCGGAACGGCCAATTTTGCTGAGGTAGATAGAGCAGTCGCCGGTGACCCATTCAGGAGCGCCCTCCAGAGCGTTCATGATGTGTGAGTTCATCGGTGTTTTTTCCGACTCGGTAGCCTGAGTGGCTTGCTGAGGGGTGCTGCAGGCGGCCAAGGCGATGGTAGCGGCGGCAAGAATGCCAAGATTGAGCGAACGCATTGTTTAACTCCTTCGGTGCTTTTCAGCGGGAAAGCGGCAGAAAATGTCCGCTTGGTTGGACTTCGGTAAAACTCAAGGGGAAGGGACCGAAACGACTTTGTTGCCCGAAATTCAGGGACAATCAAAAAAATGTTGACACCTGACGAATCGAACGAACGGAAAAATATAAAAGCAGATGGCGTGCCAGTTTTGATGGGGAAGAGGCCGGACCTTTCTCCCGTCTGTACAACCAATTAAGGGGAGAGATGTTCTTTAGAGGGAGCCTTGACTGCGCTTGGAGATTTGAAGGTTGCAGGTTCGTTGGATTCGCATTTTCCGTAGGGGACATCACGGGGCCGACTTCCGGGAACGTCAAATTGGAAATGCCACCATTCTCGAAAGTAGGCCTTGAATCCTTCGCGCTCCATCGCGGCTTTGAGTGTCATTCGGTTGCGCAGAGCTTTGCCCGTAGCAGCTTTGGTCCTGCTTTCTGGGGTCAGGGTGTCGAAGTCGGTGCCCATGAAAATGGTTTTTCCTGTGGCCAATTCGACGAGACCCAGGTCCACGGTCGTTCCGTGATTGTGACGGGAGCGGCGGGCAATGTAGCCGCCGTTGAGCAGTGCCTCCTGCTTGGTTCGATAGGCCCAATCTGCCATGGCGTCGGTCCCGCGCCTCGGACGATAGGCGTCGTAGATAATTAGCCCCAGTCCCTGAGCTGAGAGATTCTTCTGGATTCGTGCGAGGGCCTCAGCAGGTTCGCGCAGCAGCCAAGCGCCCGGGGCGCCGTAGCCGGCGATGTGGTCTCCGGTGAAATTGTTCGTCCCGTGGTAGCGGATGTCGAAGCGCAGGGTCGGAATGAAGGTCCTCAAATCTACGAATCCTTCCGGCGGAGCGCGCGGTTCGTCAGGGCAGATATGGACGCTGATGTCTGTTCCGGATGCTCCTTGGCGTTCCGAGGTGGCGGAGGGGACATCATCTGCCAGAGCTGACAGGCCCGCGAAGACCTGGAGCCCGTATGCCGCGGCGGCCATGCCGGAATATCGGGCGAGAACGGAGAACAGTGACTTTGGGCCGGCTTTCATGGGGTGGATGCGGGGGCCAGGGGCGTGTGCGGCAGCTGCTCAAAGATTCGGCTGTCATGGGAGGAGACGATAATCGGTGCGTCGTCGGAGCTGCCGAGTCTCCGAAGATTTTGCTGTGTCCGCATCAGCGCCCGGGCATCGCTGCAGAGCAGTTTGGAGAGCCGCGAAGGCCCCTCGAATCCGTGACCAATCTCCCAGTCGAGGAAGAGCGCATCGCCAGCGTGGATGTAGATGGCGTCGGGACCCTGAAGTGCCGCCGCGATGTGTCCGGGCGAATGTCCCTCTGCTTCCAGCAGAATGATTTCGCCGTCACCGAAGAGGTCCAGACTTGCGGGACAGCAGTATTTCCGCGGTTCTGTCAGCTGAATGGTCCGAATGCGCACCTGATCAGCCAGGTCGGCCGGTCGGTAGAAGGGCTGGAGGCCAATGGCACCGATGCTTTCGAGTTCATCCGGCGTCGTGACCAGTTCCGCGTTGGGAAAATCAGCCAGGCCGCCGATGTGGTCGAAGTGGCAGTGCGTGGCGACGATGGTTTTGACCTGGCCTGCATCGAATCCCAGCGCCTCAAGCTGGCTCACGATGGACGTGCTTCGGGCAAGGTCGAGCCCCAGAAGACGCAGCATCGCTTTCCGAAAGTTTTTGTCCGGATGCAGGTAGGTCTTTCGGGCTAGGCCAGCGTCTATGAGGACGAGGTCGCCGTTGTCCCGGACGCAGACAGCCACGGTGCAGGAGAGCTTTTGGAGCCGCTTGTCGAAAAGGGGGCCGGGCTCCACCAGACCGGTCCTGCACGTAAATTCGGCGGCGGAAAGAAAGAACAAGTCGCGCATGGTCGAAGCACTCCCTGCGTTTTGGACGTTTTGAGCGAAGGGCGGCCGAAGAAAGGGGGGCGTTTAGCAGAACGTCTGACGTGCGCCTGCCTTTTGTTGACGCCCGGCATCGCGGCGAAAGGAGCGATGGATGTGTGCCGGAGGCTTCGCCCCTTGACTCTGCAGTCGAAGCCCTGTGACGCTTCCCGGCGCTGGTTCTGTGTGCGGCCGCCCAATGAAGGGCGGCCTTTTTGATTGAAGGAGCATCGACAATGGCAATCGAGCATGTGCTGGTCGCCGGCGCGGGTCAGATGGGGACGGGCATTGCCCAGGTCACCGTGGCCGCCGGTCTGAAAGTGACGCTGTACGACATCGCCCAGACGCAGCTGGACAAAGCCAGAGAGCGCATCGCCGCCGGGCTGGCCAAGGCCGAAAAGCGGGGGAAGCTGGCTGAGGGCGTCACTGTGGAATCGGCGCTGTCTTCACTTTCGCTGACGACCGATTTCAGCGGCGGGGAGTTTGATCTGGCCATCGAGGTCGCCCCCGAGAGGGAAGATCTGAAACGCGAGCTTCTGGGGCGGCTGGCCAGGGTTGTGAAGTCCGACGGCATCATCGCCACCAATACGTCGTCGCTTTCCATCACGCGGCTGGCGACGGCCACAGGGCGCATGGAGTCCTTTGTCGGCATGCACTTTATGAATCCCGTTCCGGTCATGGCGCTGGTGGAGGTCATTCCCGGGCTGGCGACCTCTGATGCCGCGCGGGACGCCGCCATCGCTTTCGTCCGCCGCATCGGCAAGACGCCGAGTGTCTGCAAGGACCTGCCGGGGTTCGTCGTGAACAGGCTGCTCATTCCCATGCTCAACGAGGCCTGCTGTGCTCTGGCTGACGGCGCGGCGACGCCCAGTGAAATCGACGACGCCATGAAGCTCGGGGCGGGGATGCCCATGGGGCCTTTGGCGCTGGCCGACATGATCGGCCTCGATACGTGTCTGGCCATCATGGAGGTGCTCCAGCGCGGCTATGGCGAGGACAAATACCGGCCCAGTCCGCTGCTGCGTCAGTATGTGGATGCTGGATGGCTGGGGAGGAAGTCCGGCCGCGGGTTCTACAAATACGAGGCGTGAGGCGCGCTTCGGCAGAGAGGCAGACATCATGGATTGGAAGAATGAGTGGAAGAATCTGAAGCTGGAGATTGATGCCGAGGGCATCGCGCTGCTCACCATCGACAATGAGGCGACGCTGAACGCGCTCGATTCGGCGGCCCTGCGCGATCTGGAGGAGCTGCTGGATGGGCTGATCAAGCGCTCGCCCGTCCCGAGAGCGCTGATTGTCACCGGTGCGGGCAAGGCCTTCGTCGCGGGAGCGTCCATTTCGGAGATGGCGAGCCTTTCGCCCGCTCAGGCCATCGCTTTCGCGGAGCTGGGACATCGGGTCATGGCGAAGCTGGAGGCGCTGCCCATTCCCACCATCGCTGCGGTCAATGGCTATGCGCTGGGCGGCGGCTGCGAGCTGGCTTTGGCCTGCGACGTGGTGTTCGCGTCCATGCGCGCCAAGTTCGGTCAGCCGGAGGTCGGGCTGGGCATCATTCCCGGGTTCGGCGGCACTCAGCGTCTGGTGCGTGCTGTCGGCCTGCAGCGGGCCAGAAGCCTCATCTTTACGGGCGACTATGTGGCCGCGGCGCGTGCTGTGGAGATGGGGCTGGCGCTGGAGACCACGCTGCCCGACGAGCTCATCGAGCGCTGCCGCAAGTTTGCGCGCCAGATTGCTGTCAAGGCGCCGGTGGCCATCGCTCAGGCCAAGCGCACCATCAATCAGGGCGCTGATGCCGATCTGACGACGGGACTGGCGCTGGAGCGTCAGGCCTTTTCGCTGCTCTTCGGAACGGCGGACCAGAAGGAAGGCATGAAGGCGTTTCTCGAAAAGCGCCGGCCCGAGTTCAGGGGCGCCTGACAGCCTGGTGCCCCTCTTCCCGCCGATGAAATTTCTGCCGCACAGGCGCCCTAAAAAGCGCTTGCGCGGTCGGGGCGGACTGCTAGAGGGCCGCGCCGTAACGGAGGGTGCAGGGGGACAGGCTCTCCAATCGATTTATGGCCGGGCAACGGGGAGCCGTGAACCCCGCCAGGTCCGGAAGGAAGCAACGGTAGCGATACTTTTCGTGTGCTCGGCCACCTCTCGAAGCCCGGTTTCCCGCAAACCGGGCTTTTTTTATGTCCGTTTTTGTCCGCACCCGCCGGTTCGCCGCCTCACAGAAAGACTGACTGAACGAGGCAGAGAGGAAGGAAGAGATGCGCCGGAGTTCTTTCGCTCTCGCCGCCGCTTTGATGGTCGAGGCGGCCGCATGCACTTCTGCGGGCGGTCTGGTGGTTCAGCAGGTCGGGGAGAAGCCCGATTTTGGTGAGCGGGCCAGGCCGGTTCATCCGGGGCGCAATTTTCACGGCCATCCGGGGCTGCCGAAGCAGGAGGTGCGGCTGATTCGGACGAAGCGTGAGTGGGATGCTTTGTGGCCGCCGGGTCTGGAGGCGCCCGCCATCAATTTTTCTCAGGAGATGGTGCTGGCGGCCTTTGGCGGGGAGCAGCGCGGCTTCGGCCATCGAATTGTCTTTGAGGGCGCCTTTGAGCAGGGCGGCGCGCTCAAGGTGCTGCTCGCGGTCCATGCGCCGGCGGCCGACTGTCCTGTTCAGGGCGGCATATTTCGGCCGTCACTTCTGCTGACGCTGCCGCGCAGGACCGGGCGGACCGAGGTTTTTCTGCGGCGTCATGAAGAGAAGAGCTGCCTGACGCCTCCCGCGCTCGAAGCGGTCTGCCGCGCGGCCGGGAACGTCAGGAAGTTCCGCAATGCCCTTCCGTTTCCGCTGCCGCCCAAGGGCGGAACGGTTGAGTGCAGCGCTTCTTCGGAGGCGGGCGCTCACATCGTCTTTGAGCTGCTGACGGCGCCGGAAGGTTCGGGCGCTGCCATCGAGAAAACGGGCCCGGGGACCGCGCGGCTGACCGTTCCGGATGAGGGCCGCTATCAGATTGGCGTTCGCAGCAGCCGCGGCGATGGCTTCGTTTCGAGCCGCGTCGTGGACGTTGAGGCGGGGATGCCGATTTATGACATCGAGCTCGCGGAGGAGGAGCCGGAGGGGCTGCGCGGGTATCAGCTGGAACTGGTTCGGGTCGGCACCGAGGCTGATGAGCCTCCGAATGCCGATGCGGGCCAGGCCGAAAGTGTTCCCTCGGATGCCGGTTCCGCTGACGGCGGCAGCGATGCGCCGGATGACGCGGATGAAGATGAGCGGCCTGAGCCGGAGGACGTGTGCAGCGCGGCGGCGCCGCAGAAATGGTGCGTTCCCGCTTCGGATGGCTACGCCACGCACATCGCCCTGCCGTCTCTGCTGCCCGACGACGTGGAGATTCACGTACGCCGGAAGAGCGGGATGCCGCCGCCTCAGGCCAGTCTCGTCGTCAGACTTTCGGGACAGAGAATTTTTGAAATGAAGCTCTCCGATGCGCCGGATGACTGGCCGGAAGACGCGGATGACGGCGAGGACAAACTGGTCGCCACGCTCAGGGTGTCAGAGGCCGTTGTGGAGAAGGAAGAAGAGAGCGCGGAGCAGGCGTCTGAGGCCAGGTGAGGAGGCCGCGCGTCTTCCCGTGCGTGAGGAAGGCGGCGAGGAGGAAGACATGGACGGCGAATGCAGGGGCAGAAACTGGGACGACTACTTCATGGCCATCGCGAAGGTCGTGGCGACGCGGGCCACCTGCGACCGCAAGCATGTGGGCGCAGTCATCGTGCGCGACCGGACGATCCTCTCGACGGGCTACAACGGGTCGATTCGCGGGATGCCGCACTGCGACGAGGTGGGCCACATGATGGAGGACGGGCACTGCGTGGCCACGATTCACGCAGAGGCCAACGCCATCATCCAGGCTGCCAAGAACGGCGTCGCCATCGACGGCGCGGACATCTACATCACTGCGAGTCCCTGCTGGCCGTGCTTCAAGCTCATCGCCAATTCGGGCATCCGCCGCATCGTCTATGGCGAGTTCTACCGGGACGACCGCATCTTCGAGGTGGCCCGCCGCCTGGGTATCGAGCTGTTGAAGCTCGGCGATGACCGGCGCGGGGAGGGCGTTCCTTGAAACGGACAGGCCGCTGACCTATGGGCCGCCGCTTTTTTCAGGCGCGCCCCAGTGCCGCTCCGGCGGTTTGGAACGTCGGGAGCCGACCATGAATCTTTTCGACATGATGACCCGCGATGACTGGCTCCTGCTCGGGATGGTCATTGTCATTTTGGCAATTCCCAGCGTCATCAAGCCGCTCTCGCTGTGGCTGGGAAAGCGGCTCGGATTGGTGAAGGCCGACGCGCACGACGAAGGCATTCACGCCATGCAGGAGGTTGACGTTCCGCACGCGGGCGAAGCGGCGGATGCAGCCTCGCCGTCATCGCCCGCTGACCTCGCTGAACCGGCGGACGATGGCAGCCATCACGAAGGCGATTCGGCGGCATCACATGGGTGAGCCGGCGGGACTGGCTGGCCTCGATGACCTGGATTTTGTCGCCATCGTCGGTCCCACTGCCTCGGGAAAGAGCGCGCTCGCCATCGCAGTGGCCGAAGCTGTCGGGGCCGAGATTGTCAGCTGCGACAGTCAGTACGTTTATCGGCGCCTCGATGTGGGGACCGCCAAGCCTTCAGCCGGGGAGCTTTCGCGCGTTCCTCATCATCTGGTGGACGTGTGCGAGCCCACGCAGCAGCTGTCCGCGGGCGATTACGTGCGCCTGGCCGACGCGGCGATTGAAGACATCCGTCAGCGGGGCCGCAGAGTCGTTGTCGCCGGCGGGACGGGACTGTGGCTCCGCGCGCTTGTCTTCGGAATGATTGACGTTCCGGAGTCGGTGCCCGCTCTCCGCGACGAGCTTCAGCGCGAGATGGATGCGCAGGGAAAAGCGGCCATGTTCGCCCGGCTTCAGGCCATCGACGCGGCCGCGGCGGAGTCCATCGGCCCGCACAACGGCGTTCGCATCCTCCGGGCGCTGGAGCTTTTTCGTCTGACCGGCACCCGGCCCAGTGAGCTCTGGGCGCGCCACGCCTTTCGTCAGCCCCGCTGGCGCGTGCGGATTTTTGGTCTGAATCCTCCACGGGAGCTTCTCTACGGGCGCATCGGCGAGCGGACGCGCCGGATGTTTCAGTCGGGGCTTCTCGAAGAGGTGAATGCACTGGCGGCGGATGGGCTGGCCGAGGCTGCGGCGGTGAAGCGGGCCATCGGTTATCCGCAGGCCATGGCTGTGGTGCGCGGCGAGATGTCTGTGGAGGCGGCGATTGAGGAGACGGCCAAGCTCTCCCGGCACTACGCCAAGCGGCAGTGGACCTGGTTTCGGGCGGAAAAATCCGTCGAGTGGCTCAAGTCCTGGGATGAGGCGGGCGCTCTGTCCGAAGTACTGACAAAACTTGGCACTTCATGACGCGGAATGTCCGAACTCGCCGCTTTCTGCCTGTGCCGCCTTTGGCTAAGCGGCGCGCCCTCCTGAGCTGTCTGACCGTCAGAGGGACGCAGCTGCGCTTTGTCCGCGCGGCTTCCCCTCGGCCATTTCCGCGATGCGCGCCGCCATTGTCCCCGGCCCGTCGTTTCTGAGGTGCCTGCCATGTCCTCTCCCACCCGCTTCGTCTCCATCGACACCACCGCCATCGACGGCTGCAAAAATTCACTTGTCGCCATGGGGGACGGCCGAGAAATCGCCGATACCAGCCCCATGCAGGCCGTCCTTTCCGAGAGGGACAAGGGCAACGCCGTGGCCCTCGTCACCATCATCTGCGCCACGGGCTCCGCGCCCCGGGGCATGGGCAGCCAGATGGCCGTGAAGTCCGACGGCTCCATCGTGGGGACCGTGGGCGGCGGCAATCTTGAGCTGTTCGCTATCCGCCACGCGCTGGAAGCCATGAAGGACGGCTGCGCCCGCCAGCTTCACTACGATTTCAGCCGCGGGGCAGAGCAGAACGTGGAGAAGGCCTGCACCGGCACCAGCGATTTTCTGATTCAGCCCTTTCTGGGCGCGCCGCACCTCGTGCTCTTTGGTGCCGGCCACATCGCCCGGGCTCTGGCGCCGCTGGCTGTCTCCTGCGGCTTTCGCGTCACAGTGGCGGACGTGCGTGAAGATTTCCTCGACGCGCGTCTCTTTCCCGAGGGGACGAAGCTGATTCACGGCGATTTCGTCCAGATTGCCCGGGAGATGCCCTTCGACGCGGCCTCCACCTACGCTGCGATTATGACCTACGGCCATTCGCACGACGAAGAGGTGCTCGACGCCTGCCTGGGCCGTCCCTGCCGCTATCTGGGGCTGGTCGGGTCAAAGGCCAAGCTGGCGGAGCTGTGGCGGCATCTGGGAACGACGGACGAGCGCAAGTCCTGGCTCCAGGATGTTCACGCGCCCATCGGTCTCAATCTGGGCGGCCGCTCCCCGGCGGAAATCGCGGTGTCCATCATGTCGGAGATGCTGGCGGTGCGTTACGGGCGGCCCATTCCCAACGCCATGACCATCGGCCGGAAGTGACATCGGGACGTGATGCTGCGTGGGAGAAGCGCCCGCTCAGTCCTCGAAGAGGGCGCGCAGCGCTTCGCCCACGGTGGCGACGGGAATGAGTTCCAGCGTTCTCGGCTCAAGCCCCCGGACGCTGGCCGCGGGCACCACCGCTCTGCGGAATCCCATTTTGGAGGCCTCGGTCAGCCGCTGTTCCATCTGCGCGACGGCGCGGACTTCTCCGGCCAGCCCCACCTCGCCGATGACGAGCGTCTGCGCGTCGATGGGACGGTCGCGGGCGCTGGAGACGAGGGCGGCAATGATGGCCAGGTCGCCGGAGGGCTCATTGAGCTCGATGCCGCCGGCGACGTTGACGAACAGGTCGCAGCCCACCAGGTCCACGCCTTCTTTTTTTTCGAGGACGGCCGCCAGGAGCGCGACGCGGTTGTGATCGACGCCCATGGTCGTGCGCCGGGCCGTTCCGTAGCCGGTGGGAGCGACAAGAGCCTGGAGTTCCACGAGGAGCGGCCGGGTCCCGGAGACGGACGCTGTGACGGCCGAGCCGGAGGCCTCGGTCGGGCGCTCGGAGAGAAACAGCGCCGACGGGTCAGTCACGGGCGACAGGCCGCTCGACTTCATCTCGAAGACACCGATTTCGTTGGTGGAGCCGAAGCGGTTCTTGTGGGCGCGGAGGACTCGATAGGGATGACCGCGGTCGCCCTCGAAATAGAGAACCGTGTCCACCATGTGTTCGAGGAGCCGAGGCCCGGCGATGGCGCCGTCCTTGGTGACGTGGCCGACGATGAAGGTAGGCGTCTCGGTCTGCTTGGCGAAGGCGATGAGCCGGCCGGAAATTTCCCGCACCTGCCCGATGGTCCCCGGAGCGCTCCCCAGCTCGGGGATGCACAGCGTCTGAATCGAGTCGATGGCCAGCGCACCGGGCTTCATCTCCGTGGCGGTGCGGATGATTTTTTCGGCGTCGTTCTCCGCGTAGAGCAGCAGGGCGTCGCTGGTGATGCCCAGCCGCTCGGCGCGCATCCGCGTCTGGCGCAGCGATTCCTCTCCGGTCACGTAGAGCGCCGTTCCGTGGTGAGACAGCCGGGCCAGAGCCGCCAGAATCAGCGTGCTCTTGCCGATGCCCGGGTCGCCGCCCAGCAGAATGACGCTTCCCTGAACCACGCCGCCGCCCAGCACCCGGTCCAGCTCGGAGATGCCGGTCATCCAGCGAAGCTCCTTATCTGCGCTGATCTGACTGAGCCGCATGGGGACGGACTTCGTCTGAGTGAAACGGCGCGGGGACGCGGCGGCAGGCTCCGGCTCTTCAATTTCCTCCACCATGGTGTTCCATGCGCTGCACGAGGGACAGCGCCCCAGCCATTGGGCGGACTGGTAGCCGCAGGACTGACAGGAAAAGTGCTTTTTGGGCTTGGCCATGGCGGGTTCCTTTCAGAGGGCGTTGATGCCGGCCGGCGAATGTTCGGCGTGAGGCGCGGCGCCTCTACAACGGATGCTTTCGGACAGGCGCCGGCGATTTTGGGGAAGCCCTTTTGAGACAGCAGAGAGGCAGGAGGCCCCGGCACATGGAGAAGGAGAAGCTGATGAGAAGAAAAATGAAGCGCGTCGCGCTCACCGGCGGCATCGCCTCTGGAAAAAGCACCGTTTCAGCGCTGATTCGGCAGGCGGGCGTTCCCGTGGCGGACGCGGACGTTCTGTGCCGTCAGGTCATGGCGCCCGGAACAGAGGCGGCCCGGAAAATTCTGAATCTGTGGCCGCAGGCAGGCACTCAGGACGGCGGCATCGACAGGGCTGAGCTGGCCAGAATCGTCTTTGCCGACGCGTCTGCCCGTCAGATGGAGGCGGGCATCGTTCTGCCCGCGATTCAGAGCGCGTTTGAGGCGTGGGCCAGTGAGCGCGCGAGCGAGGGGGCGGCCCTCTGCGTCTATGACGCCGCGCTCATTTTCGAGCACGGGCTGGAGCGGGAGTTTGACGGCGTGCTGCTGGTGGCGGCCGACGAGAGTGTGCAGCTGGAGCGCCTGCGTGCACGGAACGCTCTGACGGAAGACGAGGCCCGCCGGCGCCTCGCGGCTCAATGGCCTCTGACCGACAAGCAGAAAAAGGCGAACTGGGTCATCTTCAACAACGGCAGCCGCGAGGCGTTGGCGCGGGAATTTGCGCGGGTCTGGGCCGAGGTGCTGTCCGAACTGGGTATTTCCTCCTGAAGAGGAGAGGAACTTCGGCCGCGGCGGATATGAAAAAGCCCCTGTCCCGGAGAGGGAGAGGGGCTTCGCTGTGTGAGCGGGAAAGTGGCGCGGCGGTCAGTCGCGGAAGTCATCCGCGCCGCTGCCTGAACCGGCCCGATCGGCGGAAAGGATGAGATAGACGGCGCTGACGGTGCCCGTGCTGCCCGTGTCCAGAGCGGTGGCGGTGATGTTCACGGGCTCGTTCTCGGGCAGGAAGCGGGTGAGGTCGATTTCGCCGGGTCCGAACTGGAACTGCATGGGGCCGACGGTGTCGATTTGCTCGGAGCCGATGGAGACGCCCTGCTGGAAGCCGATGGCCAGCCGCTGAATCAGCGTCCCGTCAGTCCGGGAGATTTCCAGCAGGATGAAGTTGTCCACGTTCCAGCCCATCCGGCCCTCTTTGTCGCCGTAGAGCTTGGCGCGGCCGCCCTGGCGGTTGATGGGGCCGATGGTGTTCTGCCCGACGACGAAGGGGACAGGCTCGCCGCTGGTGACAGTCACGTAGAGGTCTTTGCGCTGCTCTGCGCGCTTGGTGGTTTCCGCTTCGGGAACAGGCTGAAGCAGCTCGAAAGCCTGCGGCCCGCCCTCGAATTTCACGGCGGACTGAGTGGAGGCGCAGGACGCGCACAGGAGGGAAGCCATTGCTGCGGCACATGAGAGTTTCGCCAGTGAGCTCATCGTCTGTCTCCCTTGGATGCGTCGGCATCCGGTGTCAGCTGCTGGTTTTGGCTGCGTTTTGTTCGGCGAGCTCAATGCGCAGCTGCGCCCGTGCCCGCCGCCGCCATTGGTGCAGATGCTCCGAGGTCCCGAAGGTGAGGTGCCGGAGTTTTTCATCGGCATCCTGAAAAGCGGCCTTCGCCCGCTCCAAATCAATCTCGTCTTCCTTGTCCGAGGTGTCGGCGAGGATGCGGACGTGGTCGCCCGAGACCTCGAAGAAACCGCCGCCCAGAACGAAGCGGCTGGATTTTCCGTCGTCGGTGATGGCCGTGAGGATGCCCGCCCGCATGGCGCACAAGAGCGGCGCGTGTCCCGGCCGGATGCCCAGAGAGCCTGCGGCGCCGGGAAGAATGAGCTCGCTGACCATTCCTTTGAACGACAGCTTCTCCGGCGTCGTGATTTCGAGTTCGATGCTGTCCATGAGGTTGGCGTTCCTTTGGCCTTATCCGGGGCGCTTCCTGGTGTTGTGCAGAAAAGCCGGCGGGAAAGGCGGCGCCGAAGGCGAATCAGAACTGCTGAGCCATCTTCCTGGCCTTTTCCACCGCCTCTTCGATGGTGCCGACCATGAGGAAAGCCTGCTCGGGAAGTTCGTCGTGCTTGCCGTCGAGAATCTCGCGGAAGCCGCGGATGGTGTCCGAGAGCTTCACGTAGCGCCCGGGGATGCCGGTGAAGACTTCGGCCACGTGGAAGGGCTGCGAGAGGAAGCGCTGGACCTTGCGGGCACGCCCGACCACCAGCTTGTCGTCCTCGGACAGCTCGTCCATGCCGAGAATGGCAATGATGTCCTGGAGCTCCTTGTAGCGCTGGAGGATTCCCTGAACGTCGCGGGCCACGGCGTAGTGCTCAGGCGAAACCACGTTGGGGTCCAGAATGCGCGAGGTGGAGTCCAGCGGGTCCACGGCCGGATAGATGCCGATTTCGGAAATGGCGCGGTTCAGAACCGTGGTGGCGTCGAGGTGCGCAAACGTCGTGGCGGGCGCGGGGTCCGTCAGGTCGTCGGCGGGGACGTAAATGGCCTGCACTGAGGTGATGGCGCCCTTGCTCGTCGAGGTGATGCGCTCCTGAAGCTCACCCATTTCGTTGGCCAGCGTCGGCTGGTAGCCCACGGCGGAAGGAATGCGCCCCAGCAGCGCCGAAACTTCGGAACCGGCCTGAGTGAAGCGGAAGATGTTGTCGATGAAGAGGAGAACGTCCTTGCCCTCCTCATCGCGGAAATACTCTGCGGCGGTGAGAGCGGAGAGAGCGACGCGGGCGCGGGCACCGGGAGGCTCATTCATCTGGCCGTAAACCAGAACCGTGGAGCTCTTGCCGGGGATGAGTTTGGGCAGCCCGCGGGCGTCGCGCTGGATGTGTCCATTCGAGTCGCGTTCGACCTGAATGACGCCGGATTCCTGCATCTCGGAGTAGAGGTCGTTGCCTTCGCGGGTGCGCTCGCCCACGCCGGCGAAGACGGAGAAGCCGCCGCGCTCCACGGCCACGTTGCGGATGAGTTCCTGGAGCAGAACGGTCTTGCCCACGCCCGCGCCGCCGAAGAGGCCGATTTTTCCGCCGCGCGTATAGGGCGCCAGAAGGTCGATGACTTTGATTCCCGTCTCGAACATCTGAACCTTCACGTCCTGCTCTGTGAATTTCGGAGGCGGCCGGTGGATGGGACGCGTGGATTCGGCGTTGAGGGGACCCTGCTCGTCCACAGCTTCGCCGACCACGTTGAGGATGCGGCCGAGGATTGCCTTGCCCACGGGCATCTGAATGGGCGCACCCGTGTTGATGACCTTTGCGCCGCGGGCCAGCCCGTCGGTTGAGTCCATGGCGATGGCGCGGACGCTGTTTTCTCCGAGGTGCTGAGAGACCTCCAGGATGAGGCCGTTCACGCCCGAACCGTTGTCTGTGGAGACGCGCAGCGCCGTGTTGATTTCGGGAAGGGCGCCCGCCGGAAATTCCACATCGACCACCGGTCCCATCACCTGGGTGACGCGGCCGGAGGCGTTTTCTGCAGATGTCGTCGCCATTGTTCTCTGTGTCCTCGCGCCGCGGCGGCATCCGTTCATCCGGAGCCGGGCCGGGCGCTGCTTGGAAAATCAAAAGTCAAAGGAAAGCCCCCGAAGGGAGCCTCTTGGGTCAGCCTTTGAGGGCTTCGGCGCCGGAGACGATTTCCACCAGTTCGCTGGTGATGGCCGCCTGGCGCGTCCGGTTCAGCTGGATGGTCAGCTTGTCGATCATCTCGGTCGCGTTCGTCGTGGCGGCGTCCATGGCCGTCATGCGTGCCGCATTTTCGGAAGCCAGAGACTCGATGAGGGCCGCCCACATCTGGTTGGTGATGTAGCGGGGCAGAAGGTCATCGAGAATCGCCGTGGCTTCCGGCTCGTAGATGTAGTCCACGGGCACGGCATCCGGCTTCGGCAGCTCCGGAGGGACGATGGGCAGCAGCTGGCGCTCAACGGCCTTCTGCGCAACGGCCGAGACGAACTCGTTGTAAACGAGGAGCACTTTGTCGATGCGCCCTTCGTTGAAGAGCATCGTCAGCTCGGTGGCGATTTCCTGCGCGGAGCTGAATTTCAGAGAGCTGAGCAGACCCGTGTAGCTCTTCCGAATCTCCACCTCGCGGCGCCTGAAATACTCGGTGCCCTTCTTTCCGATGATGCGCAGGACGACTTCCTGGCCATTGGCCCGCGCCTCATCGGCCAGCTTGCGGACCTTTTTTTCAATGATGCCGTTGAAGCCGCCGCAAAGCCCCCGGTCGCTGGTGATGGCCACGATTTCGACGCAGCGGACATCCCGGGCCTTGAACAGAGGGTATTGCTCCAGGTCCACGCGCTGGGCGACGCCGCTGAGCACCTCATTCATCAGGTGTTCGTAAGGGCGCGCGGCCAGAGCCTGTTCCTGAGAGCGCCGCAGACGCGCGGCTGCCACCATCTTCATGGCCCGCGTGATTTTCTGCGTGCTCTTGATCGACCGGATGCGGGTCCGGATCGCCTTCAGCGAAGCCATTCCTCAAGGCTCCCTTCTCAAAACAGAATCCGGCGGCGTCAGTCGGCCAGGAAGATGGGGGATTTTTTGAAGTCGGCCAGAGCCTGGTCCAGCTGCGACCGCAGCTCATCCGTCAGAACCTTGCCGGTGCGGATGCGCTCCAGAACATCGGCGTGGCGGGAGACCATGTACTCGGTGAATTCCTTCAGGCGCCTCCCGATTTGCGGCGTGGGAATGGCGCGAATCCAGGGAACGCCGCCCTCGCCGCCGAAGGAAGCCGCGTAGAGCTGGACCACCTGCTGCTCCACCGGGAGAGGCGCGTACTGAGTCTGCTTGAGGACCTCCATGAGGCGCTCGCCGCGGGCCAGCGTTTCGAGGCTGCTCTTGTCGAGGTCCGAGCCGAACTGCGCGAACGCCGCCAGCTCGCGGTACTGGGCCAGCTCCATCTTCAGCGACTTGGCCACGTCCTTCATGGCCTTGATCTGAGCGGCGCTGCCCACGCGGGAAACCGAGATGCCCACGGAAATGGCGGGCCGGAAGCCGGAGTAGAACAGGTCGGATTCCAGGAAAATCTGGCCGTCGGTGATGGAGATGAC
>DBXV01000012.1:157472-227253 GCA_002309695.1 Myxococcales bacterium UBA1203
CCCGCCTGCGTCTCGATGATGGGCAGTGCCGTCAGAGAGCCGCCGCCCTCGGCATCGGACAGCTTGGCCGCCCGTTCCAGCAGACGGCTGTGCAGATAGAAAACGTCGCCGGGATAGGCTTCGCGCCCGGGGGGACGGCGGAGCAGCAGCGAGAGCTGGCGGTAGGCCACGGCCTGCTTGGAGAGGTCGTCATAGACGATGAGCGCGTGCTGGCCGTTGTCCCGGAAATACTCGGCCATGGCGCAGCCGGAATAGGGCGCCAGATACTGAAGGGGCGCCGGGTCGGAAGCGCTGGCCACCACGACGGTGGTGTAATCCATGGCGCCGTAGCGGCGGAGCTTCTCCACAACCTGAGCGACGGTGGACTGCTTCTGGCCGATGGCGACGTAGAAGCACTGCATGTCGCCGCCGCGCTGATTGATGATGGTGTCGATGGCGATGGCAGTCTTTCCCGTCTGGCGGTCGCCGATGATGAGCTCGCGCTGGCCGCGGCCGATGGGAATCATCGCGTCGATGCACTTGAGCCCTGTCTGCAAAGGCTCGTGGACGCTCTTGCGTTTGACGATGCCGGGCGCCTTGACCTCGATGCGCCGATGTTCGGCAGCCTGAATGGGCCCTTTGCCGTCGATGGGCTGGCCCAGAGCGTTGACCACGCGCCCCAGAAGAGCGGGACCAACGGGAACCTCGGCGATGCGGCCCGTCCGGCGAACTTTGGCGCCCTCACAGAGGTGTTCGCAGGAACCCATGACGGCGGCGCCCACGTTGTCCTCTTCCAGGTTCAGCACCAGGGCCCCCGTGCCGTCCTCGAACTCCAGGAGCTCGCCGGCCTGCGCGTTGTCCAGTCCGTGGATGCGGGCGATGCCGTCGCCGATGGAGAGGACGGTCCCCTGCTCGAAAACCTGAACTTCCTTTCCGAAATTCTGAATCTGCTCCTTGATGACGCGGGAGATCTCGTCAGCACGGATCGTCATGGTCGTGAAACCTCGTGGGATACGAAAAACCGATGTCCGGAAAGGAGGCCTCTGCGCCCTCCCGCTCCGGTGGCGGCCATCCTCCCGAGGGGGACAGCCGGGTTCGCTTCAGGAAAAAACTCATGCGCTCCGGAGTTTGTGCCCCAGCGCCTGCAGCTGCCCTCGGACGCTGCTGTCCATGGTCTTGCCGGCGATTTCAGCCGTGAGACCGCCGATGAGCGACGGATCGACGGCCGCGTCGATGACCACAGACTGACCGAAACGGCGCTCCAGCTTTACGGAAATCGCGGCCATGTCGCTTCTGTCCAGCGGCTCGGCACTGGTGAGGCGGCAGTGGAGAACGCCCCGGTGGGCGTCGAGGAGCGCTCCGTAAATTTCGGCAATGTCGGGGAGGAGCTGCAGCCTCTGGCGCTCGGCCAGCAGACGAATCGCATTGGCCACCATGGGAAGAAACGCCGCCGCGCTGATGAATTTCTCGACCAGCTGGCGCTTCTCCTGCCTCGGCACCTCAGGGGACAGGAGGCCGGCGCAGAACTCGGGCGTCCTGGCGATGGCGTCCCTGGCCAGCGTCAGGTTGTCCCTGACGAGATCCGGAGTCCCGGATTCAAGAGCCAGCTCGAAGATGGCCTTCGCATACCGCCGCGCAATGCTCTGCTCGCTCAAAACTGTCGCCTCTCGTTCTCGGATGAATCCAGCGGCCGGAAGGCCGGAACCAGGGGCGGACAACGATGAGGGAAACGCCTCCCGGAAAAAGGGGGCGCGCTCTAGCGACCGCCGCCCGAGAGTGTCAATCCGAAATGGGGGAGCCGGAGGGCGCGGACGCCGGGGGAATGTTCGAGTGACAAAAACGGAAACACCCCGGGGATTGCCGCCGGTCCCAGAAAGACGCTTTGAGGCCGCCCCGCTTACTTCTCCCCTTTTTTCGAAGGAGCCCGCCCATGACCGCCGAAAATAAAAAGCGCATTTTGTTAATCGAGGACGACTTCAAGCTGGCGAATCTTGTCAGGGAATACCTGGAGGCCGTCGGCTACGTGGTGCTTCACGAGAGCAACGGCGCCCGCGCGCCCGCGCTCATTATTCGCGAGCAGCCGGACATTGTTCTGCTGGACCTGATGCTGCCCGGCCTGGACGGTATTCAGGTGTGCCGACAAATCCGTGAGAAGAACGCCGACGGAATGCCGAAGTTCCGCGGCCCGGTCATCATGCTGACGGCACTCAGCGACGAGAATCACGAGATCAATGGCCTCGACGCGGGCGCCAATGACTATCTGCCGAAGCCGGTTCGTCCCCGAAAGCTCCTGGCGAGGATTGAGGCTCTGCTGCGCGAGACGGAGCAGCGCGAGGCGGAGCAGGCGAAACTTCTGGAAGATGTCGCTCAGGGGAACATTCGCGCCGGAGAGCCCGCGGCGGCCGTCATCACCTGTGGGGAACTGGAGGTTCGCACGACCGAGCGTGAGGTGTGGATGCACGGCGAGCTGGCGCACCTCTTCTGCGCTCACTGCCTGGAGAACCTTGTGGCGATGGACGAGAAGGCCGGCGCTGTCAGAGGGCAGGGCGAAGGCGAATCGTCGGAAGGCATCGTCGCGCCGCTCATGGTCCGCAATGAAAGCGGCATCGTCTTTTCCCGGAAGAAGGACAGGGAGGACCGGACCGCGCTTCGCGGTATGCTCGAAGAAGCTCTGAAAGCGAAGCCCAAGAGCCTGTCCGCGCTCATCGATCTGACGGGGGCCGAATATGAGCTGCTGGTTTATCTGGCCATGCGGAAGGGACAGATCGTGGGCCGCGAGCAGATTTACCGGGACATCCGCAAAATCGAATGGGACGGCATGGACCGCTCCATCGACCTGCGGGTGACGCGCCTGCGCCGCAAGCTGGGGGACGACGCCCGGGCGCCCAAAATCATCAAGTCTGTCCGGGGTGAGGGCTATCTGATGTCGCCCAATCCGTAAGGCGCGCCGCCCGAAGCAGGGACGCAGCACTCAGAACAGCGTCAGGAACTCAAAAAAGCCGCCGGAATGCAGACTCCGGTGGCTTTTTTATTGGCGAATCGGATGTGTCTTCCGCCCGCACCTCTAGGGAGATTTTGCGGGCGGCTCAGTCTGCCCAGTCTGCCCAAACCGCATGGAGGCCCGGCCGACGATGCTGTTCAGTTCGAGGACGCTGCCGTTCCAATCGGCAGTGGAAGCGGCGTTCTGACCGGCATTCGGTTCCGCATCGGAGGGCTGCCTGCCGCCGCACAGAGCGCCGCTGCTTTCAAAGACAATCAGGTAGCCGGTCCAGAAGCGGTCCAGAAAAGGGAAGCTCGTTCGGAGCCGATGGTCCGGCCTAGAGATGCGCCTGATTTTTCCGGGCCTCAGCGCCGTGCCGCTGCCCATTTGCAGGGAGATTTGCCAGACGCTCTTCTGGTGCGCGAAGTCGTCCAAACGGCTGTCGTGCATGTAGGTCCCCAGCAGAATGGCAGGGGAACAGCTGCCCGCCGCGTGGGCTTCCGCGAGGGGAAGCAGGCCGAGCGAGGCATCCCGGGCATCCAGCGCTTCCACGAACTCGGGCGAGAGAAGCGTCGCGGCAAAGAAGCTGCGGGCATCCATCCGGTCGTAAATTTCCACGCGGCGCGTCCACTTTTTCTGAGCCGCAAGGAAGGCCTCCTCGGCCTTCTGGTCCTGAACGCGGACGCGCAGCTTCGCTTCCGTCCGCGGCGGCTGCTGAACGCCGGAATCAATCGCGCAGCAGGTCAGGCTCAGCAGGGCGGCCGTCAGTCCGCCGGTCATGGTTCGGTTTGTCCGCATCTGCATTCCTGACGGCTCAGAAGCATGTCCGCTGACCGGGGCCCGCAGGCCTCGTGGAGACATGCCGCAAGGAGGCCTACTTCTTCTTCGTGTTCTTCGCGTTTGCCGAGTCGTCACGCGCCTCGGGCGGAACCAGCTTGTTCACAGCCTCATCCACCACCTGCCCAAGACCTTTTTTGCGCAGCGTCAGCGTGATGCCGGGATTGCGAAGGTAGTCGCCGGCGCTCCAGCTCCGGGTATCGACGACGGTATCGACGAATGTGACTTTGTCCTTGCGCGAAACAATGAGGTCCTTGGAGGTGAGGATGAAGTGGTAGTGAAGCCCGGTGAACACCAGGGCGGCGCAGATGAATCCGAGGATGAAACTTCTCATTGTTTTTTGTCCCGGAGGTCAGGCGGGGAGTCAGCCGGCCTGGAAAAAGGGCGGCGCTGTCTATTCCTTTGGACGGTGAGGGCAAGGTCGGCGGCGAGAGGCCCTTTTCAGTGGCCGGACTGTTCGAGCGACTTGTGCTTTTCGTGTTTGGTGTAGCCGGCCATGAGCGCGTCGAAGTTGTCGTCGATGGCTTTGGTCAGCGCCTCACCGTTGTCGGCCGCGAACTTCGTCCGGAAGGGCTCAAAGGCCGCAATCTGCTCCTGGTGATACTGGATCAGACGCACCTCAAAGGCGGTGGACTGCCCGGCTTTTTCCTTCTCGGCCTGACGCGCACGGACATCAGGAATGACCTTGGCGGCCTTTTGGGCGGTCAGCTTCCGGGCGCCGTACTCGCTGACGAGCTGCGAGAGTCCCAGAATCATTTTTTCGTCGAGCCCGCTGGCCTGAATCGCCTCCCGCTCGCTCTTATTGGCCGCGCGGGCGTTGAGGTAGGCGATGAACCCGGGGATGCACTTGTCGCTGAAGTTCTTCACGGCCAGCTGGCGGGCCTCCTGACGAAGACTGTCGCGCTTGGCCTCCTGCGCGCGGACCAGCTGGACGAAGGTGGGCTCGTATTTGTCGATGAGCGCCTTGCTGGCGTCTGAGACGTTTTTGAAAAACTGTCCGCGGAAGCGCTCATGGGCGGCGAGCTTTCGGGTCAGCATCACCTGCTGAGAGCGGCGGCTGGAAGACGCCGCTGCGGGAGCAGAGGGAGAGGCCTGCAGCGCGGCAAGCTCTTCCTCAAAGCGGAGCGCCTGTGAGCGGGCCGGATAGTAGTGCTCGGAAAGGAAGGAGATTTTGTCCAGCTCCGTGATGGGAACGCCTGCCTTGCGGACAGCTTCGGCGTCGCTTTTTCCGTCCATCAGCGCCTGGAGATAGGCCGCCAGAGCCTGGAGCTTCTTCTCGCTGAGGCTGTTCATCTCGTTCTGGCGGGCAGTTTCTTCAGGTGTGGGAGGCAGCTCATCCGCGTGCCCGTGATGGTGATGGGCATCGTGGCCAGCAGCCGGGACGTGCCCCTGATGCTGCACGGCACTGCTGTCATTTTTGTTCGCGGACGCGGCCGGAGAAGCGGCGGGCTGCGGGGACGCGGTGAGAGCCAGAGCGAGAACACAGGAAGAAAAAAAGAGATTCATGGCGAATTGCCTGTCTGCGTGATGTCCCCGGGCGAAAGGCCGCGGGAGCTGTGAAAAACGGACCGAGTCCGACCGCTCGTCCGAAGACTGAGATGAATTCTGCGGGGCGGCGCCGCGTCACATCAGATCGTCTGCCTTGATGACCACCTCGGCTTTGGCGCGGAGCTCCATGACGTATTTCTCGGTCTGCTTCTGCATTTGGACGCGGGACAGCTTTTCCTGAATTTTTCCGCGCAGCGCGTCGATGCTGGGAAGGTCGCGGGCGCGCCGCTCCACCGTCTGGATGATGTGCCAGCCGAAGGGCGTTCTGACCGGTTCACTGACCTCTCCGGGCTCCTGACCGAAGGCCACTTTCTCGAAGGCGGGAACCATGTCCCCGCGCTTGAAGAATCCCAGGTCGCCGCCCATCTCCCGCGAGGCGCTCTCGCTGTATTTGCGGGCCAGGGCTTCAAAGTCTTCGCCGGCCTTTGCCCGCTGTGTCAGCTCCAGCGCCCTCTGGCGGGCCTTTGCCTCGGTATCCGCATCAGCGTTTTTGGGCACCTGAATGACGATGTGGCGGGCGCGGACCTCGAAGTCCGTCTTCGCGTCGCGAACCATGTTGGCGTATTCGGCCTGGATGTCCTCTTCGCTGATTTTGACCTTCGAGCGGACCTTGAACGACACGAGCCGCATGCTGGCCAGGTCCTGACGCAGCTTGTCGCGGTAGGCGTCCATGGTCATTCCCTGCGCGGAGAGGGCGCGCTCAAAGGTGTCCCGGTCCATGCGGTTCTGCATGCGCACGTCGTCGAGGGCGGCTTCCACCTCAGCGTCCGTGACCTCGATGCCGTAAATCTTCTGCTCGGCCGCCAGCAGCCGATCCGCGATGCTTTCCTCAAGGGAGGCTTTGAGAATGGCCTTCTTGTTGTCCGCCGTGGCTCTGCCCTCCTGCTCCAGACGCACCATGTGCGGAATGGCGCGGGCATAGACCTCCGACAGAGGAATCATTTCCTCGTTCACGATGGCGGCGACCCGATCGACGACGTGAGGAGCGGCCATCGCCGGCGCGGCCAGCAGGAACGTGCCGAGGAACAGGGCCGAAATGAGGCTTTTGCTTCTGGTCTTCTTCTTCATGGCTTCTTCTTCCGGAGCGGAGGTCCGCCCTGAGGGAGGCGCGCCTCTGCAACAAAACCGGGACCCTCTGCAAATCCTGAACGACGGCAGGCCGTGCTGCTGTTTCAGCCCGGAGGCGGGCGGCCAGATGTTTCCGAAAGCGTGCGGGCAGGCTTAGGGAAGCGGCGGTTCCGGCGGCTTTTTTCGCCCCCGTGAACATCGCATGACCATGAGGCGCAAAGAGGACGCCGGGAATCTGGCCGCGGCGGATGAGCGCGTGCGGCGCTGACGGACGCAAAGGAGAGAGGGAGGAACGCATGAGTTTTGACGTTTTGGCGATGGTCCTGGCCGGCGGCATGGGCGAGCGGCTGATGCCCCTGACAAGCGTGCGGTCCAAACCTGCGGTCCCTTTCGGCGGCAGCTACCGAATCATCGATTTCACGCTCAGCAACTGCATCAACTCGGGCCTCCGGCACATCTACGTCCTGACCCAGTACAAATCCCATTCGTTGAGCCGCCATCTGCGCGCCGGCTGGGATTTTCTGCCCAAGCGCCTCGATCAGTTCATCGACGAGATTCCCGCGCAGATGCAGCTGGGAGACCGCTGGTACAAGGGAACCGCCGATGCCATCCGGCAGAACTGGACCCTCATCGAGCAGTCGCCCGCCCGGCGCGTCCTGATTCTCTCCGGCGATCACATCTACAAGATGGACTACCGGCGCATGAGGAGCTTCCACGACGGGAAGGATGCGGCGCTGACGGTCTCGGCCATTCGCGTTCCGCGCTCCGAGGCGAGCCAGTTCGGCGTGCTCCAGGTCGATGAGGACAACCGCATCATCGGGTTTCAGGAAAAGCCTGAGGACCCTGCGCCGATTCCCGGGACGGACGAGTGCCTGGCCTCCATGGGCATCTACGTCTTCAACCGCGAGAAGCTGGGACAGTACCTGGGCGACGGCATGGACGACTTCGGGCGCAACGTGATTCCCGCCATGGTCTCTGCCGGCGAGCGGGTCTTTGCCTTCGACTTCACCACCCAGAATCAAATCTCCGAGAACGAGTGGATTCAGAGGGACGGCGTGCGCATCAAGCGCGTGGTGGAGCGCGCCACGGACTCGACCTACTGGCGGGACGTGGGAACGCTCGACGCCTACTGGGCGGCGAGTCTGGACCTGGTGGCGGCGGCGCCCAGCATCAACCTCTATGGAGAGCTGTGGCCCATCTACAACTGCCCCCAGCACTTCCCTCCTGCCAAGTTCGTACACGAGGAGGCCAACCGCACCGGCGTGGCCATCAACTCCATCGTTTCGGACGGCGTCATCATCAGCGGCGCCAAAATCCGGCGGTCCATTCTGGGACCGGGCACGCACGTTCACAGCTACTCGTACATCGAGAATTCCGTGCTCATGGGCGGCGAGCAGAGCGAGGAGATGCTTCTCGAGACGTCCATCGGCCGCGGGTGCCTCATCCGCAACGCCATCATCGACAGGAACGTTCGCCTCTCACCGGGAACCTATATCGGCGTGGACAGGGGCAATGACGAAGCGCGCGGGCTCAAGGTGATTCCCATTCAGGGGACGAATGAGCATCTGGTGGTCGTTCCCAAGGGGATGGAGCTCTAGCGGAATCCGGGGCGGCAGCTTTTCAGGGAATCCTTGAGGCCGCCTCAGCCAGCGCCCGGTGAATCTCGTCGAGGGCCTTGCGTGACTCCAGAAGTCCCTCGCGCTCCTGAGTGAGCTCTGCCACCTGAGCGGCCAGCGCGTCCCGTTCGGCCGTCAGCGTGCGCAGCGCTTCCTCGGACTGATGAATCGCTTCGTCCCTTTCAGCCAGCGCCCGTTCCAGCCGATTTTCGGATGCCTGCGAGGCGGCCAGCTCGTTTTCGAGGGCGGCAGCCCGGGATTCCAGCGCGGCGCACGTGGCTTTCAGTGCCGAGAGGTCGCTCTGCGCTCCGCGAAGCTCCACGAGGACGTCATTCCGCTCGTTTTCGAGACTGGTGAGTTCCTGCCCCGCCTCTTCGAGAAGTGACGCCCGCACCTGAATTTCGTCGGCCAGACGGCGCGCCTCATCTGTGCGGCTGGAGGCCTCTTCCAAGGCGCGGGTCAGCGCTTCCTTCGTCTGCTCCAGCTCCCGGGTCAGGTTCCTGTTTCTGGCGGTCGCGGCTTCGAGCTCAGAGCGCAGATTTCCGATGAGATTCAGCGCGCTGGCCCGGGCATCCGCGGCGTTTTTGGGCGTCGGTTCGGAGACGGTGACGGGCCGCGCCGCGTCGCGCAGGCGCTCGCGCAGATCATCGAGACGGCGGCTGTCGTCGGACGTGTTTTCAGCGGTGCCGGCAGGCGCGGGAACAATCGTGTCATGCAGCGGTCCGCCGTCATGCTGCGGCGCGGGGAACATGGGCTGAGTGATGAACTGCCCCGGGAGGTTCTGGTCCGTCTGGACATCCGCCGCTGCTTTCGCGGCCGTGACGCCGACGCCGGATGAGATGCGCATGAAAAGTTCCTTCTGCTTTCGGATGCCGAAGCCTGTTGGTGAGGTGATTCGGCGGACATGTCCTGGAGAGCCGCCGCGGGCGGGCGCTCATGCCATCGTTTGGCGGACGGTTGCAGGGGCAATTCTCGCGGGCCGCGCACAGGTCAGGGGACGAAGTAGCGGGTGCCGCGGCGGACGATGCGGCCTTCCTGAACCAGCTTTTCCACAGCCGGACGGATGGTGTCCGCGCCGAGCCGCAGGGCTTTGGCCAGACCTTCTGCCGTCTGCCCCCGGAGCGCGCCGTAAACACGGGAGATGATGGCGCTGTTCAGAGCCTCGCCGCTGATCTCTTCAGCGGGAGGCGCTTCGGTACTCGTGACCTCGGGCGCGGCCGCAGCGGCGGGGATTTCTCTTTCGGGCCTGGGAATTTCGGCAGGCGCGGGTGTCACCGGCGGCGGCGTGGAGGGAGTGGGCGTCGTGGGCATTGCGGGCAGCGCGGAAGGCTGGACGGCGGCAGCAGGTGCGGGCGTGACGGAACGGCGTCCCTGCGCGATGGCCGTGAGGGTTCGCTGGATGGACCCGAGGCGGCGGTCAATCGACCCTGAAACCATGAGCGGCGCGCTGCTGTTCGCCTGAGAAACAGGATGAAGGGCCGCGACGATGCGTCGGACCTCTCTGCGGCGGATGGAAGGGTCGAGACGGACGGCGTGCAGAATTTCCGGACCGGCGGCAGCGGACAGGCTTCTGGCGGCGGCTTCGCGGACCGAGGCATCGGCGTCGTCCAGTGCTTCCGCCAGCGCTTCGGCCAGAGCGGCATCATCTGCCGAGGCGCCCAGGTCCAGCGCCGCCACCTTTCGCACGGAGACATCTGCGTCCCGGACTGCCCGCATCAGGACGGCGCGCCGGTCTCCTGAGGCGGATGCCAGCACGACGGCGCGTCGGCGGACCAGAGGTGAGGGGTCGTCCATGGCGCTGAGAACACATTCGCTCCCTCCCAGACGCGCGGCGGCCTCCAGCGCGGCCAGGCGGACGGTCAGCGAGCCTGAAGAAAGGCTGGGAAGAATCAGCGGCAGGCTGTGTTCAGAGCCCGTTTCCGCAATGGCCGCGATGAGCGCTTTGGCCGCGTCATCATCGGACTCGGCATTCAGGGCGGCTGCCAGCATGGGCAGCGATTCAGCCGGGGCCGACGTGCGCAGACGTTCCGCCGCGCGGCGCCGGGTGGAGGCATCGCCCGACTGCAAATCGCCGATGTCGCGTCCGAGGAGCGGCCGCTCGCGGTCCGAAGCGGAACGGCGCTCAATGGACGATTGAAGGAGGCTTCTGTCTTCGTCTGTCAGCCCCAGGCGCCCTGTTTTCCGAAGAGACTCGGCGGCTTCTTCCGGCGTGCGGAAGGCGGCCGTCATTTCGCGGATGGGGCGGCGCCCGCGCGGAGCGGCCGCGAGCGGAAGCGCCAGCTGAGAACCTGTGTTGGGCGGCGGCACAGTCGGTTTTCGCTGCCCGGACGCTTCGGCAGTCGGCGCAGGCTCAGCTGTCGGCGTTGGCGTCGGCGGAGGTGTCTGAGCCGCGGGGGAAGGAGGCTGCACGCCGCTGTCCCCGGATTCGCTGTTTTCACGGGATTCACGGTTCGACTGCTCCAGCGCAGCCCTCAGCGCCCGGTTTTCAGCCGTCAGACGCATCACTTCCGACCGCAGTTCAGCCATGAAGGAAGCCAGATCCACATCCCCGCAGCTGTCGTCGGCATCCCCGCCCGCCTTGCGAATCTGCTCGATCTCTATGAGGCGCCCCAGGAAACGTTCCCGCTCGGCACTCAGAAGCTCGGCTCTGCGGCGCGCCGCATCCCGCTGACGGACTGCTTCGGATTCGCGCGCCGACGTTTCAGCCAGACTTTTCCGCAGCGCCGCCTCCCGCGCGGCCGCGTCCCGGGCTTCCTGTCGAAGAAGCTCCAGCTCTTCCTCCGCGCGTTTCAGGTCTGCGGTCAGCTGGTCGATGCGGCACTCAAAGAAGACGATTTTTTCCAGGGCGCTTTTCAGCAGTGTTTCAGACATGGCCGACCTGTTTGGAGGGGCCGCCCCGAACGCAGAACTTGTATTCGTTCGTGTCCGTCCGGTGCCGACGCGATTCGTGAACGTCCGATGCGGGGGAGCTTTTCAGGGGCGGGCCTCAAACACGATTCGGCTGCGAAAAGGCAGGAAATCCTTGGGGCTTTGCGAAGGGAGATGCAGCCTGGCCGATACAGGATGGTTCTCGATTTGGCCCCCGCGGCTCTCGATGCACTGCCGCTTTTTGCTGCCCTGTCCGATGCGCGGGCGGGACGGCCGATGGTGCATGGCAGCGCGGCTGGCGGTCCCGATGAATCAACTGCCTACGGCGCTCCCTGTGCGCGGAGGAAGGTTCTGCATGACTGCGCATGTGCATGGACGGCGGAACAGAGCACAGGCCGGATGGATGTTTCTGCGCGCGGCGGCGTTGACGGCGGCAGCGGCGCTGATCGGGCCAGGCTGCAGCGGTTCGGAACACTTCATTGCTGCGGATGCCCCAAATGACGCAGGTATCTCCGGTGAACTCACGCCAGTGAATGATGGCGGTTTTGCAGAGCCGGAAGAGGATTAGGGTGCGCCTTTGGATGATGCGGGGGTTCAGGGGGAGGATGCCGGGGTCTCTGCGGATACAGATGGCGGAGAATGTCCTGAGGGAGAGCATGATAATGGTCTGGGAACGTGCGTTTCCGGGGGCTGTGCGCCGTTTTTTCAATTCAGTGAAGAGAATGATAATACCTGTATTCATATATCTGAGGTATTCATTACCATTCCCGGCGGGAGGCTTCTTTTGGGGCACCCCGAAAAAGAAAGTGCCATTCTGACGGCATTTCGTCTGGGGAAAACGCCCGTGACAGCGGCGCAGTTTGACAAATGCGCGTCCGCCGGCCGGTGCCATTCAGCGAATTATAATACTGCCGCATCGGATGCCATTTGTAATGCGGGCGGCGGGGACGCGAAGGCAGCGCATCCCATGAATTGTGTGAACTGGCAGGGCGCGCGGGAATACTGTCAGTGGATTGGCGGGCGGCTGCCGACTTCAGATGAATGGGAATACGCCTCGACGCATGACGGAACGCAGCATTTGAATACAACTTATCCCTGGGGCGATGAGGCGCCGGTCCATTGTGTGACGGCCAATTATTTTGACGCGCCGTCTGATTCCTACTGCACCGGGCGGACGGAGACGGCGGCCATGAGCGGCACCTCAATGGTGGGGATTTATTCTCCCGCCGGTGACAGTCCGCTGGGATTGGTGGATATGGGCGGCAATGTTTTTGAGTGGACATCCGCATTGTATTATGCGGCCGGCGCAAATCATCCCGCTTATTATATTGTCAAAGGCGGTTCTTATTCGGGAACAGGGGAATATCTGCGCGCTGACTCCGAGGGTGTTTATTCCAGCAGCTATTTGCTGGATATTGAATGCCCGGCGGATGAGCATGACGACGGCACCGGGGCATGCACGGCATCTGGCTGCGCGGCGAATTATCACGACGGCGGAAACGGTGAATGTATTATTGCCGGGGCCTGCTTTGGTGGTTTTCACGATGACGGGGCCGGCAGATGTATTGCCGAAGGTGAGCCGTGCGCCGTCAATTACCATCCGGGCGGCGGGGGACTGTGCGTCGCGGCCGGCACCTGTGCCGAAGGCTATCACGACAATGGCATCGGCGAATGTGTTCCCGAGGGCTGCGCGCCGTTTTATCAAGTCAACGATAAAAATGAGTGTACCCATATTTCCGAGCTGTTTGTTGATATTCCCGTCGGTTCATTTGTAATTTCTCATAATACATCGTCTTATTCCTGCGGCGAAACAGTAACGCTCAACGCATTTTCAATGATGAAAACGCCGGTGACGGTTGAACAGTTTGCCAAGTGCGCGGCCGTCGGCGCCTGTTTGCCTGAACACTATTATACATTCATGGATGATTTTTATTGCAATTATAACCGCGGAGGCGACTGGACGCATCATCCGATGAATTGTCTGAGCTGGCAGGGAGCGCAGGAATACTGTCAGTGGATGGGCGGACGGCTGCCGACCGAAGAAGAATGGGAATATGCGGCGACGCATGACGGAACGCAGCACCTGAATACAATGTATCCCTGGGGCGATGAGGCGCCGGTCCATTGTGTGACGGCGACGTATCGGGATTCAGCCTCGGCCACCTATTGCAGTGGAAACGAGGCGGTCTCTGAAAAAAAACGGCACCTCGGCCGTCGGCACCTATTCCCCCGCGGGGGACAGCCCGCTTGGGTTGGTGGACATGAGCGGCAATGTTATCGAATGGACATCGTCGTTGGATGACGCCTCTGTTTCATCTCATATTTATAAAGGCGGCTTCTGGGATGATTTTGAATATAATCTGCCGGTGACTCTGCGGGGCGATGATTATTCGGCCGACTGGGTGGATGCCTGGGGCGTTCGGTGTGTAAAACAATAAAAATAAACGAATAATTCACTCCCATTTTGGGGAATGCTGCGAATGCGGCATCCCCCAAATGTGGTATTCCGTCCCTCTGGAAAAAATTTTTTCTCAATGCAGAGCCCAAGAGGGACGATTTCATTGGCTCAAATGGGCAGACTTTTCCCCTTGATTTTTCCTTTTCCCATCCGTACCTGCCGCCGCTTTTTTTGAGCCGTTTCGCCGTGTTGTCACGGCAGAGATAGTATTTGAATTCCTCCCGGCCGGAAATTTCTCCGGCTTTTTTATTCACGGAGATGATGTCATGCCGAGAAATGTTTCAGCTTCAAATGTAAGTGTTTTGTCGATTTTGATCGGCTCTCTGGCGTTTATTGCCTGCGGCGGTTCAGAAAAAGACGATGAGCCCGAAATCGACGCGGGAATTGTGGTCGTCAGCGACGCGGGCATGACTGAAAATGACGCAAGTATTGCAGAAAACGATGCCGGCATTATCGAAGATGACGCCGGAACCGCGGATGTGCCCCCCGAGTTTATCAGCATTCCCGCCGGGTCATATGTATTGTCGCACGACACCGCATCATACAAAGAGGGCGATACCGTGAAACTGCGTGCGTTTGCATTGAAAAAAACGCCCGTCACCGTCGCTGAATTTGAAAAATGCATTGTCGCCGGAGCCTGCACGTCAGGGAATTATCGATCGGGCCCGGATGACTGCAATTACAAGCGCGGCGAGAATTGGAAAAATCACCCGATGAACTGCATCAACTTTGATGGCGCCAAAGAATACTGCGAATGGCTTGGCGGCAGGCTTCCGACCGAGGAGGAATGGGAATATGCGGCGACGCATAATGGAAAGAAGCATCTGGATACGACGTATCCCTGGGGAAATGATGAGCCGGTCCATTGCGTGACCGCCCAGTATTTGGACAGCACCTATTGTCAGGGCAATGCTGCGGCGCCGGCGTCGGATGAAGATTTGACGGGCACCAGCGACGTTTCGCTGCATTCGCCGGCCGGCGACAGCCCGCTCGGCCTCGTGGATATGAGCGGGAATGTCTGGGAGTGGACGAGTTCGCTGTATATGAGCAACAGTCCATTTTACGCCATCAAAGGCGGTTCCTGGCTTTACAGTGGGATCAACCTGCCCATCACGGATCGCATCAACAGCCTTGCCTCGTTCACGAACAATTACGGCGGCGTTCGCTGCGCGAAATAATAATAAATCAAAAATAAATCAGAATTGAATTTAAGCATATAACGACAGCCCTCCTCCGATACGTAATACAAATGTATTGGAGGAGGGCTGGTTTGTTTTTGGAGACGCTTCTGCCTTTAATTCATACTATATATTCATACTATATAAACATGACAAAATAATGCGGCAGCGTCATTTTGGCCCCGACGCAGCCGTTTCTTCCCCCGGTCAATTTATATACGTGAGAGGGAGAAAAATCTCTGATGAATTGATTGAGCGACGGCGTCGGATTATTGCCGGATTTGACCTCAACCGGAACGACGCCCCCGTTTTTCTCGATCAAAAACTCTATTTCATGCTCGCTGTCCGGTTTGAAGTAATACAGTGCATGGCCGCGTTTAACAAGACATTCTGAAATGATATTTTCATATATTCCCCCTCGGGCATTCCCCCGGATTGTGTCATTGAGAATGGCCCGCTTTGTTTCAAAGCCATACATACAGCACAGCAAGCCCGTATCGTTGATATATAATTTGAATTGTTCTTCATTGGCGTTGGCCATCAATGGAAGAAAGGGCTCACGGATATTATAGCAGGCGTTTACAATTTGCGAATCTTTCAGCCACTGAATGCTTCCGCCATATTTGCGGCGAGTCTGTCCCCGCTCAACGGTGGAATACTGAAATTTTTTCAGTTCCTTCGCCAGCTGTTTTGGAACGGCATCGTAACACATGCGCACAAGCTGCTTTTCCCTGCCTTTTGCGTGTTTTGAAATGTCGTCCCGGTATGTGGCAAGAATATCATTTTGTATTTTATCGACGCGGTTAAAATCCTGATGTTCAGTAAAATCGGCGACCGATTCCGGCATGCCGCCCACGACCATAAATTCACGAAACAGCGCGGCGTATTGATGGTGAATAGCCTCGGGAATCGTTTCACCCGATGCGTAGTAGGTGCGAAGAATATCAATCGCGTCCGCGCCATGGCCGCAGGCCCATAAAAATTCCTCAAAATCGAGAGAATACATCGTCAGCTGTGTTTCATAGCCGACAGGAATGGATTCGGGAATTTCAACGCCGTCGTCGTCATCCTCGCCGTAGGTCAGTCCCATGAGAGAGCCGGAAGCAATCACATCGAAGCGCGTATCCTCTGCAAGAAACTTCACCGCCGTGCGCGCCTGGCCACAGCGCTGAATTTCATCGAGAAAAATCAGCGTCTCTCCGGGAACGAGTGTAAAATCGCGAACATTCGCGGTGATTCTTTTCAGGATTTCATCGGACGTCAGTTCGCCGTCAAAAATCGTTTTCAGTGCGGGCTGACGGAAAAAATCAATGGAAACGAAGGATTTATATTCGTTCTTCCCAAATTCCCGGATGATGAATGATTTGCCGACCTGACGCGCCCCTTTGACGAGAAGGCATTTTTTGAACTGCTGATCCCTTCTCTTTTTTTTCCATTCCAGAAAACTGTCGTAAATTTTGCGCCTGAGCATATCCCGACCTCCGTTCGAGGGAGTTTCTCGACTTTTTACATAAAAATGGGGTGTTCGACAAGAAAAATTTGCATAAAATTGGGGTGCTTGGCTGCCGAAAACTGCATGTTTTTGGGGAGGGCTTTTATATTTTCGCCTCACCCCAAACCCCTCCCCAAAGGAGAGGGGCTTTCCAAAAATCACCCATTTTGTCCCTTGACAGCCCTGTTTTGCCTCTTTTATGCGCCCCGCCGTTTTTTCACCCAAACCGGGGCCGGCCGGCGCTCAATGCGGAGGCAATACAATGCAGAACAAAGCGAAAAAGACTGTCAATGTGTGCGGGATGAGGATAGACAGTCCCTCTGTCAGACAAACGGCTTCGCCCAGATTCTTCAAATCAATTTCGATTTTAATTTCAGTATTTTCATTAGTAGTTTCGGGGGCAGCCTGCGGCGGTTCAGAAAAAGACGATGAGCCCGAAAACGACGCGGGAATTGTGCTCATCAGCGACGCGGGCATAAATGAAAATGACGCAGGTATTATAGAAAACGATGCCGGCATTATCGAAGATGACGCCGGAACCGGGGAAGGAGAGAATGTATATATTCCCATTCCCAACGGGGCATTTGTATTGAGCCACAATACGGGAGGCCATTCACAGGGCGATATCGTGAAATTCAATGCGTTTGCATTGAAGAAAACGCCTGTGACGGTGGCTGAATTTGAAAAATGCGTGGCAGCTAACGCCTGCACGTCGAATCACTATCGAACGGCCTCGGATGAAGCGCTGTGTAATTATAATCGCGGCAAGGCATGGAAAAATCACCCGATGAATTGCATCGACTGGTATGGTGCGAAAGAATACTGCGAATGGATTGGAGGCGAATTGCCCACGGAAGAGGCATGGGAGTATGCCTCGACGCACAATGGCACTGCGCATTTGGTTACGACGTATCCCTGGGGCGATGATGCGCCGGCACACTGCGTGACTGCACAGTTTTGGGACAAAGCGGCTGAAGAAGGATATTGTCAGGGCAATGCGGCCGCGCCGATGCCAGATAATGATAGAGATGATTCTGAGGGCACGAGTGACGTTTGGCTGCATTCGCCGGCCGGCGACAGCCCTCTTGGTTTGGTAGATATGAGCGGGAATGTCGGGGAGTGGACGAATTCGCCGTTTGTCCCGGCGGGTTCATCCACCGCAAGTTCATCCTATATCATAAAAGGCGGTTCCTGGGCCGACCCTGTGATCCGCCTGGCCGTCACGAGCCGCTACCGCGACGAGCGCGAGAACTGGCACGTCAGCTATGGGTTTCGATGTAGGATATTGGCGGCAGATTAATTATTGGACATCTGAATCTAAATGATATTTTTGTTGTCTAAGTAATAGAATTAAATTTATATATATATAACAACAGCCCTCCGCCAATACGTAAATCAAATGTATTGGGGGAGGGCTGTTTGTGTTTTATTGCCGGGCCGGGTAATCTATCTCTTCACGCTGAATGCGGCAGGAATAGATTATTTTTCTCCATTTAAGCCTGCCGCCAGCGCCTTTTTGACGTCATCTTTCTGCGCCAGATTGAGGGCCGTTCTTCCCAGGCTGTCCTGTGCGTTCAGATCCGCACCTGCCTGAACGAGCAGCGTCACCACCTCAGCGTAGCCCAGCCCGCTGGCCAGCATCAGCGCCGTCGTCCCCTCAACGTCTTTGGCATTCACGTCGGCCCTGGCTTCCAAAAGCAGCCTGACGATGTCCACATGACCATTTGCACAGGCGGGCATCAGTGCAGTTCCCTGCTTCCAGGCATCACGGATGTTCACGTCTGCGCCCGCTTTCAGCAGCGCTTTCACGGTTTCGACATGCCCGTTCCGGCTGGCGGCAATGAGGGCGCAGTAACCATTCCGGCCTTTATTCCCGACCGCATTTACATCAGCGCCGGATTCCGTCAGCGCCTCCACGATTTCATTATTTCCGGATGCGGCGGCAAAAATAACAGGCGTCAGGCCATCTTTATCGCGCGCATTCACATCGGCGCCGCCTTTGATGAGCGCCCGGGCGATTTGGCCGCGCCCCGTTTTTTTGTCGTAATTGCCCAGCCGCATCAGCGCGGTGCGCTCCAGACTGTCGCGAATTTCAGTCTTTGCCCCGGCGGCGAGCAGCGCGTCCACCACGTCCGCATGGGCCGCCCCATCATTGGGCATCTCGCTGCAGGCCGCCATCAGCGCCGTCAGTTTGTCATTCGAGGATTGCAGGTTGACCTCGGCCCCGGCGCCCAAAAGTATTTTGACCAGTTCATTTTTGCCCTGCGACGCCGCCATCATGAGCGCCGTCAGGCCGGTATCTTTATCCCGGGCATTGACATCCGCACCGGCAGCAATGAGCGCTTTGACTCCGTCAATGTCGTTCTTCACGACCGCAGCAGTAATTGCCGTCGGCGGCGCCTTTTGGGGCGCAGGGCATCCCGCGGACGTCAGAAGAATTCCCAGAGATAAAACACCGGCGGCCGCCATTCTTTCAAAAAAGCTGCTCATGCGCATTCCCTTGCTCCTGTATAAAAAACAGATTTCTCTGGCAGCAAAGTCTTTCCCAATGATTGGAGCGGGACGAAACAATTAAAAGCTCTGCACCATTCTTTCTATGGACGCATTGATGCCGACCATTCCCTCAATCGCCTTGCCCAGCTCGCCGACGGATTTTTTCCTGTAAAGGTACATATTAAAGCTGGCGGTCAGGGCCAGATAATTGGTGATGTCGAAGAAAAGCCGATTGTCCCAGCGGAATTCATGAATGCGGTCGCTGCCGTCAGCATTGAAGAAGTATTCACATTCGCTCTCGAACCGGACCGGATTATTGGAAATGCGGAAAAGTTCCGTTTTTAACAGCCGATAGCCGGTGAAAAGACCAATCGACGGCGTGCCGTGCTTTTCCAGAACGTCGCCGCGAATGTTGAAGCCGACTTTGAATTCCAGATTTGCGTGCAGCTTGAGCAAAAGGCCCGCGATGCCCGTCAAATCGAGCGGATGATGGTCGCTGCCGTCGTTTTTGGTGAGCTGCGTCTCCACCTGCCCCTCCACAAAGGGCACAGGAACATACCAGGCATCCCCAAAGTCGGCCCGCTGCCCGAGATATTTATAGGCGGAGCGGATGCGGGCCATGTCCTTGTCCTCCTCAAATTCATTGGTCTCCTCGGGGCCCTTTTGCCGCGTGGTCGAATACTGAATGACAAAATCATTGTCCCAGCCGTGATTTCGGGTCGCGCCGTTCGCCATGATTTTGAAATCCACATTCAGCCGGTCGGTGGCCGTGGCCGTCAGGCGCTTCTTGCTGTAATCGCCCTCGTAGCCCACCGCCTGATTCGGGTTATGAATGTTCATGTGGCTGTAAGACGCATTCAGGTGCCCGCCCAGCTGCCAGAGGAGCTTGAGGTGCAGGTCGGGGAAGCTCCCGTCGGGGGAAATCACCTTGCTCCCGTCGTCGCGCTCTTCGAGGAAGCGGCCCTCGCGCACCGATGTGCTGACGATGGTGGCGATGTCGGGCGTCTCCCCGGTGTCAGGGTCCTCCCAGAAGGTGGGATTTTTCAGCGTCTTGGGGTCGATGAAGCCGCCGCTGCCCTCGGCCAGGAACTCATTGATGACGATGGAATAGCTGCGCTTCTTGTCCAGCGGCCGCCCGTTGACGCGCCATTCGCCGTCGGCGTCCTTTTCGAGACCCGCGCAGGACAGGCCCTTTCCGAGAGAGGCCGCCAGTTTGGCCAGAATCTCCCCGGAGATGCCGGCTTTGATGAAGCGGCTGCCGTAGGGAAGGGTGGCGGAAATGTCGGCGGTGGTGAGTCCGCCGCTGATGGGGAAGCGCTCCGGATTTCGGAAGGCGCCCGTGTTCATAAACGCCAGCTCGGCCTTGGCCGTGAAGCGGAGGACATTGAGGATGAACGTGGACATGTCCTCAGGCTGGAAGTCGCGGGCCATCTTCGCCTCGTGCAGAGGCTGCCCCCACTGAGTGCAGAAATTCGTCGAAGCGGCGGTGATTTTGGCCTTCGCCGCAGGGTCAGGCTCGAAGACGCCGTTGGAAAGGTAGCGGGGTTTGACGTTGGTCACGCGGTAGCGACCGTCGGTTTTTTTCAGAGTGAGCGTGGCCAGCGTGGAACTCAGCTCGGAACTGCCCGCACCGATGAGGAACGTGTGGGTCCGGGGAATGACCATGAAGCCCATGTCGCGGTGGGCGATGGCGTCGGCGGTCAGGTCCTCCTCGTCCTGCGCGAACAGCTTGTCGGTAATCATCAGGTCCAGGTCGCTGAACTCGCTGAGGAACGTCTCCAGAACGTCCCGGTTGATGCCGTGCCCTCTGTGCAGAAGCACGACCACGAGGTCCGCGCCGTCGGCCTTCATTTTGGGAATGATGTCCTCGAGAACCGCTTTGGGCGGCTTGATCTGGACTTTTTCCAGCCGGTCCTTGGCCAGCTGCTCATTGATGGCGGGGTCAGTGATGGCGGTGATGCCGATTTTGAGCGGGCCGCGCTGGACGATGCGCCACGGCTTTCCGCCCGCCGCCGTTCCCGTCATGCGGCACAGCGATGAACTCAGCTCCTCGCCCGTGCATTCGATGTTGGCGCCGAGGAAAGGCAGTCCGGTCTTCGCCGCCGCCTTGAAGAAGCCCTGTGTGTGCTGGGGAAGGTCGCCGAATTCATGGTTGCCCACCGCCATCCCGTCGAAGGGGATTTCGGCCAGGACTCCGGCGAGCCCGGACGAGCCCTCCTCACCCTGAGACAGCAGAAAGTGACCGATGGCCCCCGGAAACACCATGTCGCCGATGCCCAGCGCCAGAGGTTCGGGCCGCCCCTCGGAAGCGGCCTTCTGCGCCACGGCCTTCCAGAGTGAGACGTCCGAGGCGTAGTGGAACATGTTGGCTTTGGGGTCGTCGGGCTTGCGGCAGTCGATATGGGCTAGGTCGCCCTTCTCCTCGCCGAAGATGACCAGATCGAGAGCCAGCTCCTCGGCGCCCTCAGACGCTTCCTCAGCGGCGGCGGGCTTCTCCCAGGCGGGTTCCGGCAGCTTGAAGCTCATGTCGGCCAGAGGCGTGAGCCCAAGAGAAACGCTGTCCTCCGACAGGACCAGAACGGGCTCACCGCGCGCGGGCGCCGGATTCGACTTCATGTAGGCCGCGGGGTCGATGGAAGGCTTCGGATCCGTCTTGGGCCCGGCCTCGGTTGACGCCGTGGCCGCGCTGGCCTCTGCCGGCGTTTCAGCCGCCGGCGCCGCCGATGTGTCGTCGGGTGTCGTCGGTTCAGCCTGAGTCAGGGCAAAGGAAAGGAGAGGAAGCAGAAAAAGGGAGGAATGAGGCATGGAATGGTCTCCAGGAGGGCCGACATGGCGTCCGCAGAGGGGAAGGTCGGCTCCTTGGGGTGTGGGAAGCGGCGCGCCTAGTCCGTCCCGCGTCGGTGAATCAAGGAATCGGCGGCCTTTGGACGCGGGTGCGCGGAGTCGTTTCGGAGACGCGCGGCTCGGGCATGTGCCGGCCGGTCAAAAAACGCCTTTCCCCAGGTCAAGGCCGCATTTAGGGCGCCCCCCTTTTTTGAGGAGCCGCGGGCGAGAGTCCCGCGAGGAGCATTCAATGACGGAATCGGCAGACGAGAAGGCGGCGCAGAACAGCGAACATCGGCGCATTGACGGCAAGGCACTGGCTGCCCGGCTGAGGCGTGAATTGAAGGCCAGAGCGGAGGCCGCCGGCATCATTCCCTGTCTGGCCGTCATCCGCGTGGGCGAGGACCCGGCGTCCAGGACCTACGTGGGGGCCAAAATAAAGGCCTGCGCCGAGGCGGGCTTTGCCTCGCGCCACATCGCGCTGCCCGAGGACGTGAGCGAGGAAGCACTTCTCGAAGAGATCCGGCGGCTCAACAGCGACGCGGACGTTCACGGCATTCTCGTGCAGCTGCCTCTGCCGCGGCACATCGGCGAGCACCGGGTTCTGGCCGCCATCCGGCCGGACAAGGACGCCGACGGTTTTCATCCGCTCAACGCGGGGCGGCTCTTCCTCGGGCTGGACGCGCCTGTTCCCTGCACGCCCCGGGGCATCCTGCGGCTTCTCGATGAAGAGCGGATTTCTCTTCGCGGGAAGCACGCGGTGGTCATTGGCCGGTCGAACATCGTGGGCAAGCCCGTGGCCAGTCTGCTTCTGGCGCGCGATGCCACGGTGACCATCTGCCATTCCAAGACGCCGAATCTGGCTGAGGAGGTCCGCCGCGCCGATGTGCTGGTGAGCGCTGTCGGCAAGGCGGGGCTCGTGCGGCCGGAGTGGCTCAAGCCCGGCGCGGTGGTCATCGATGTGGGCATCAACCGGACGCCGGAAGGCAGGCTGACGGGCGACGCGGACCCTGCCTGCGCGGAAGTGGCTTCGGCCATCACGCCCGTTCCCGGCGGCGTCGGCCCCATGACGGTGGCCATGCTTCTCGAAAACACGTTCGAGCTGGCAATGGCGGCGAAGGGAAAGAACGGCGCGCCTGACGCCTGAGCTGTCAGGCCGACCAGGGAAACAGCAGATCGGGAATGTGGGAGAAGACCACCACTTCGACGGCCGCCAGCGAGAGGAACGGCCCGAAGGGAATGGCGTGAGGGTCCGGCGTCCAGCCGTCATCCGGAACCTTGCAGGAGAACGTCTTCAGGTCGTCCAGAGACTTGGGATGCAGCAGGGCTTCCGTCTCGGCCGAGAGGACGGGCGCGGGAGCGACGGCGGCAGGCGCATCCGTTCCGGCATTTTCAGCGGCGTTTTCCGATGCGCTCTCCGCGGCACCTTCCGCCTGTGCCTCCTCTGCTTTGGGGGCATCCGCCGGGGCAGCGTCTGATTCAGCGGCACTGGCTTCTTTTTCAGAATCGGCGGGGGCGTCCTTTCCCGAGAATTTGCGCACGAGAATCATGGCGATGCCCACCAGCGCACCCTGACACGAAGCCAGAAAAATCACCGGCAGCATGACCCGCGTCCCCAGAAAGGCGCCGATGAGCGCGAAGAGCATGAAGTCCCCGCCGCCCATGGCCTCTTTGTTGAGGAGATGGGAGCCGATGAACGCGCCGATAATCAGCACGCCGTAGCCGGCCGCCGCCGCCAGCAGATGATTGAGGAACACGTCCAGTCCGGCGGGCAGCGAGAGCAGAAGGCCGGTGATGATGCCGGGGAGCGTGATGGCGTGCGGCAGCGTCCACGTGTCGAGGTCGATGCACGACAGCGGGAAGACGAAGCCAAAGAGGACGCACTGCGTGAGCGCCGCGTGCGTGGGGCCGCCGTGTCTGATGACCGTCGCCGTGCAGAGGACGGCAAAACCCAGTTCGACCAGGGCGTAGCGAATGGAGAAAGGCGCCCGGCAGTTGTGGCATCGCCCCCGGAGCAGGAACCACGACAGAACGGGGATGTTGTGCCGGGCCGCGATGGGCGCGCCGCAGGTGAAGCAGTGGGAGCCCGGCCAGACGATGGACTGTCCGACGGGAACGCGGGCGGCGACCACGTTGAGGAAGCTGCCGACGCAGGCGCTGATGAGGAACGTGGCGGCGGCCCAGAACCAGAGGGGAACGGCCAGGGGGAGAGAGGCGATGTCGTTCATGGGGCGGCGCTCTTAGTCGGGCGGCCGTGAAAGTCTCCCGTAAAATTCGTCAGCCGCCGGGGTGAATCAGCTTCGCGTAATCCGCCCAGGCGGCGGGCAGAGGCGCTTCCAGCTCGACGATGCGCTCCGTTTCGGGATGCCGGAATTCCAGCCGCCAGGCATGCAGGAGATAGCCGCAGTCACCGGGAACTGCCGTGCTGTCGGGCGCTGGATGCCCGCCGGGAAGGAACAGCGGGTCTCCGGCCAGCGGATGGCCGATGGAGGCCAGATGAATGCGGATCTGATGCGGCCTTCCCGTGGCGATGCGCACCAGCACCACGCTCTTCGGCGCGCAGGTGTTTTCGCCGGCGACCGCCAGGCGAATCAGCTCACTTTCGGAAGGACGGCCGTCGGGCTTCGCGGCGTGGACACTCCCCAGAAGCGGATGCGGCACGGGGCCGATGGGCGTGCGAATCAGCTGCCGCTCGGGCGTGATGCCCTGCGCCACGGCCAGGTAGTGCTTGCGGACGCGCCTGGACTGCCAGTCGTCCTGAATGGCCCGCCGCGCCGCTTCGGTGAGGGCGAACAGCGTCAGTCCCGTGGTGCCGCGCCCCAGCCGGTGCATGGGAACGGCCCCGGGGAACTGCTTCCGCACCTGGAAGAGGAGCGTCTGCTCCAGAAATCCTGCGCCGGGCAGAGTCGGCAGTCCGCCGGGCTTGTTCACGGCCGCGAAGGTGCTGTCCGAGGCAATGACCTCGAAATCCGTGGGCGCCCCGGGCTCATTCCACGGCGGCCGGTGCCACAGAAAAACATCCCCGGCTTTGAGGCGCGTTCCCGGCGGCAGCGGACGGCCCTTCACATCGGTCAGTTCGCCCGCATCAGCCCGCTTGCGCCAGCAGTCCTCTGAATCATGGGGATAGGCGGCGGCCAGATAGGTCTCCAGCGCCATGTCCGCGCCGTCGGGGCCGACCCGGGTCGTGTACGTGTAGCCGTGGTTCAGAGGCATCTGCGCAGTGGCTCCGGCATCAGTGTCTGCCCTGGGATGGTTCCGACGACAGCATTCGCAGCAGGGATTCGCTCTGGCGGGATTTCCGGTCCGCAAGGCCGCGCTTTGCCGCTGCCGTCAGCTGCTCCAGACGCTGCTGTCTGCGGTTTGGAGGTGTGTTCGTCGCGGCAGCTCCGCCGGCACCTGTTTTTTCAGCCAGAATCGCCCGCACCTGTTCCAGCTCCTGCATGGCCGCCTCAAAGCGTTCTCCGGAAATGAGCGCGTCGGCCAGCGCCAGCCTCAGGTCCAGATCACCGGGGCGCAGAATGGCCGCTGTTTTCAGAGCATCGGCGGCCGCGGCGAAGTCCTTCATCCCGCGGGCGGCCAGCGCTTTCAGACGGAGCATGGACACGCGTTCATCGCGGGTCAGAGCGGGCGGCATTTCAGCGAGCACGGCCCCGGCACCCGGCGCGTCACCCGTCCGCAGTTTCAGCTCTGTCAGCCTCAGGCGAATCGCCGGGATATTTTTCTGGCCGAGCCGGTTTTCCAGCAGCGCGATGGCCTCCGCCCGCCGCCCCAGAGCTTCCAACGCACGGGAGGTCAGCAGAAGCCCCTGTGCCGGAGCGGAATCCGTGCGCCCCTCCCGGCCGGTGTCAGTGCCGTTCATCTCGGCTTCGTCGAGCGCCATGGCCGTTTTCAGCAGCCGCTCCATGTCGCCCTGAGATTCCGCCAGAGCGGCGCGCGCCATGAGCGTCCGCGCATTCCGGCCATGCTGCCGTTCCAGTTCGTCGAGATGCGTTTCCGCCAGCCCGGCGGCACCGGCCCGGCGAAGTGCGTCCACAAAAGCCAGACCATGCTTCTCGTCGGCTGGAGCGATGCCGGTGATGCGCGCGGCGTCGATTTTCCCTTCGGCAAAGAGCCGGGCCAGGTGCGCGGCGGCCGTTTTCCATCCGCGTTCCTGAGCCATGCGCCATTCCGTCGCGGCCTGGAGAAAGTGCCCCAGCTTTTCGAGAGCGGAAGCGGCGGCGGCATGAGGCGCGGGATGCGCCGGAAACAGCGCCATGGCATTGCCCGCCAGCCGGACCGCAGTCTCGGGCACACCGGCGGCCAGTGCCTTCGAGGCGGCCAGAAGCCTCGGATAGTAATCGAGGGGATGCCGCGAAACGGCGTCGGCAAAGAGCTGCCGGCTGTCCGGACTGCCCGACTGAATCGCCGTCAGAAGTTTTTCACCGTCGGCCCTCAAGTCGTGCCGGGCCAGAAGAAACGCACCGGAAGCCGCAGCCGTCACCGCGGGCAGAAGAAGGACCCACGCCCTGAGCGACAGGCGCAGCCCCTGACGGCGGTGGGCCGTGCCGATGGCCAGAGCCGCGCTCACGGGAACCGCAGTGCCCACGAAGGACAGACTGAAATTGAGGAGGTCATCGAGAAAGACGGCGAACACGGCAATGAGGGCCGTCCAGCGAAGGGGAGAGGTGCCCGCCCGCCGAAAGCCGATGACCAGCGCGGCGAGGAGCCCCGTCAGCAGAAGGATGCCCGCGGGAATGCCGAAGCCGGCCAGCCAGTCCGCGATGATGTTTTCCGGATGCGTTGCCGTCCTGCTCCCCAGGAAAGGCGTCTCGGCAAAGCGGAGAAACGCCGGTTCAAAGGCATCCTTGCCGACGCCCGTCAGCCAGTGCTCCCGAATCATCGGCAGAGCGCGGAGCGGCAGGGCGATTTTGGACTCGGTGAGGCCCGCCTCGTCGGACAGCGGAGAGAGCGGCTTCCATTCGGCCAGAAGCCGGTCAGCGGCGAGATAGGCCGAAGCCGCCCCCACAGAGGCGAGCGCGGCGGCCAGCGCGAGCACGGACAGTCTGGGCCCGGCGGACTCGGTACTTCCGTGATGCGCTTCCGCGCCTTCGCGATTGAGACAGTCCTGTTCGGACAGCTTTCGGAGGGCAGCGGCCGTGAGAATTTGACCGGTGATGAAGGCCGCCAGACCCGCCCGCGACAGGCTGAGGACGATGGCTGTCGCCAGAATGAACCAGGCCAGGCTCCAGAAGAGCTGCCGCGTCCGCGAATCGGCGGCTGCGGCCAGACACGAGGCGAAAAGAGCCCCGACGATGAGGAATGCCGCCAGGTGGTTGGGGTTGCCGAAGGGGGTCAGCAGCGGCGGCGCGGCCTGCTTGAAGCGAAAGACGCCGAACAGGGCATCCGCACCGGCCAGCGCATGGGCGAATCCGATGAGGGCGATGAGGAGCGCGCTGAGGGAGATGGCCCCGGCCAGGCGGGTCCGCTGTTTGGGAAAGACGGCCGTCTGCGACGCAGCGAGAAAGCCCAGAAGGCAGGCCAGAATTGTCAGCAGGGCGCGGGCAGTGGCCGGGGGGTCCAGCGAGACGGGGCGCCACGCGGGCCACAGGTCCGGCATTCCCAGCGGAGTCAGAGGCGTCAGCGCCTGTTCCAGAGCCCGCGCATTGGCAGGCGCGAAAACCTTCAGCAGCACCGGAGGCATCGGCACGAGCTGGAGAGAGGCCGCGATGGCGGCGGCCAGGAGCGCCAGTGCCGCCGGAAAAATCCGCACGGCGCGCTCGGGCGCATGCCGGGACAGGGCGAGGAGCGTCAGCGCCGCAAGAAAGAGACCTGCCGCAGCCGCTGCCGACCAGAGAGGCGCGCCGCCCAGGGCGAACGGGCAGAGGAAGACGCCGGCAGCGACGCAGAAAGCGCCCGATTGTTCCAGGACTTCCCGGCGTGAAGTGCCGTGCGGCAGAGAGCGCGGGAGATGCCTGAGAAATCGCATCGAGGCGGTGCCCTTTCCATTCAGAACAAAAAAAAGAGGCCCGGCGGGGAAAGGAGAGAAAAACCCGCCGGGCCTCAAACGGACCCTCAGGGGGGAGATAAGGGCCCGAAAACTTGTTTTGTCCGTCTCAAGACGGGCGACCTTATGGCCTTTTGAGGGCGGAGAGTCAAGGAAATTTTGGGCGCAAAACAGGTAAATTTGTATCCGGCCTTGTCCGGAAAACTGCCGCTGACAGCCTATTTTTTCCGGTCGTCCGGGACGGGCGTGAAGACCTCTCCCGAGGACGGCGTGCTCAGTTTTGACTGAGTGACGACGCTGTTTTCCGGGACGCTGTGGGTCAGCCAGACGTTGCCGCCGATGGCGGAGTTGCGGCCGATGGTGATGCGGCCGAGCAGCGTGGCGTTGGAATAGATGACGACGCCCTCTTCCAGAACCGGATGCCGGGGGATGCCTTTGATGGGATTGCCGTTTTCATCCAGCGGGAAGCTGCGGGCGCCCAGAGTGACGCCCTGATAGATGCGGACGCGCTCGCCGATGACGCAGGTCTCGCCGATGACCACGCCGGTCCCGTGATCGATGAAGAAGGCGCCGCCGATTTCCGCGCCCGGATGAATGTCAATGCCGGTCAGACTGTGGGCGTGCTCGGTGATGATTCGGGGCAGATAGGGAACGCCCAGCTTCAGAAGTTCGTGGGCCAGCCGGTAGTTGGTGATGGCGAAGATGCCCGGATACGAGAAGAGAACCTCGGCGGGACTGCACGCGGCGGGGTCACCTTCGTAGGCGGCGCAGACATCGGTGAGGAGCGTTTCGCGGACGGCGGGCAGGCGGCTCAGAAAGTCCCGGGTGATGCCGCGGGCGCGCTCGGCGCATTTGGAACAGGAAGCATCCGTGGGCGAAGAGCAGGCAGCACACAGACCGCGGCGAATCTGCTCCGACAGCCCGTGGAACACGTGCTCCATGGCCGCGCCGATGGCGTAGGTCAGGTTGTCAACCGAGACCTCAGAGGCGCCGAAGTAACCGGGGAAGAGAATCCCGCGCAGGACTTCCACCAGCTCAATGAGCTGTGTCCGCGAAGGAAGTTCGCGGCGGATGCCGGGCTTCAGGTTCAGCGCTTTGTGAATTGAGGTGTCGCTGGCGAGTTCATCGACGATGGACCGCAGGGAATTGTTTTTTGCGTTGTCGTTCATGGCCGTGACGCGGGTGTGCCGTTTGGTCGGCGCACGGGAAGAAAGAAGCTGTCAGCCCAGAAGGCCGTCGCCGAAGACGACCCTCTCGATAGGGAATGCCGCGTGAAGTGTGTTGAGGCGCTCCACGAGGTCATCGATGGCTGACTGGAAGCCGAGGCCCAGGTCCAGGTCGAAGCGGACGCCGCGGCTGCCGATGAGCACCGGCCGGGACATGGAATGAAAGAATCCGCGGCCGCTGCCGTCGGAGAAGCCGCCGGTGAAGCCCTTGCGGAACCACTCGGAAATGACGGGGAGCGCGATCTGAGCCGCATCCGCGCTGTCCGCCTTCTCGAAGCGAATGCGGATGTGCATGTCGTTCCAGGCTGTCCGCGTGCAGACGAGAACCGGAAAGGCGGCGCCGATGGCCGCGGGAACGGTGAACAGCGCGTCGCGGGCCTGAGGCGTGTTCCCGGGAAATCCATAGATGGGACCGCTGAGCAGCTCCCGCGCTTCTCCTGACGGCGTGACGGCGTCGGCGCGCCTGAGAGCAAAGACATCTTCGGCCGTCGTGCTGGTGACCGCTTCCGGACGCGCACCGGGCGGCAGTGCGGCGAGGGCCCGGTCAAACGCCATGGCGGCAGCTTCGCGCGTGGCGACAAGAAGAAGGCGCCCGTCCACGCCGTCCGCGCTGTCGATGGCTTTGCGGAATTTGCGGACGAGCCCGATGGACGCCTTTTCCGAAAGGATGCTGACGGCCGCCCGGCAATACTCGGCCGCTGTGTCGGAGGCGCCTTTCAGGTCGCCCGAGCGCGCCTTGAGACCGGCCAGCTGGATGAGGGCCGAGGCCATGTCCGGCGAGCGGCGAAAGGCCTGCCGAAGCGCCTTTTCTGCGCTGGCCGTGTCCTCGCGGAGCTCGTGGATTTCGGCCAGAGAGAGCCAGGCGGGCAGGAGCAGCGGGTCAGGCGGCCCTTCGCGGGCGCTCAGAAGCTCAATGCCCCGTTCGAGATGAACCGCGGCCGGCTCAAGCTCATCCAGCGCGCGCTCCGCGGAACCCAGGTTAATCCATCCCTCGGCCAGCCCTGGATTGACGCGGCAGATGCGCTCCAGCGCGGTTTTGGCCGCGGCCATGTCGCCCGAGTGAAGGCTTTCACCCACGGCCTGCCAATCGTCTGCACCGGCCTCGTCCTCGATGCTGTCGGTCACTGCGGGATTCCTTTCCTGCGGAGCCATCGCCTCAGCTGAGAGGTGTCGATGGCGAAAAACGCGGCGCCAAAACGCCGTCTGCCGTCTGCCTTCAAGGAAAATCTGGGACGGCGGCAGAGGGAGGCGTGCGGCGTGAAGAAAAGGGCTTTCCCGGCGGCGCAAAGGCCTTGACGTCAGAGTGGAGTTGGCCCGCTAGGCGCCCCGGACAAACTTCCGGGAAGCGACATGAAAATTTTCTCCGCCGAATTCATCAAAAGCGCCGCCTCGCCCGAGGGCTATCCCGACACAGGCCTCATCGAGATTGCCTTTGCCGGCAGGTCCAACGTGGGCAAGAGCTCGCTCATCAACGCGCTGTGCCGCCGCAAAAAGCTGGTGCGCGTCTCCAACACGCCGGGCCGGACGCGCCTGCTGAATTTCTTCGACGTGACCTTCGGGGAACAGGAGACGCGGCGGCATGTGTGCTTCTGCGACCTCCCCGGCTACGGCTTCGCCAAAGTCAGCAAGACGGAGCGGGAGAGCTGGCGTCGGATGATTGAGAGCTACGTCACCGAGCGGAAGACGCTGGCCGCAGTCGTCTGCATCGTGGACGGCGAAATTGGCCCCACCGACGCGGACATCCAGGTGATTGGCTGGCTCAGGTCCATCGGCCGCCTGCCCATCGTTGTTGCCACCAAGATGGACCGGCTTCCCAAGCACAAGCGCATCCCTGCCGTGAACGCCATTGACCGCAGCCTGGATCTGCCCCCGCGCAGCACGCTGGGTGTTTCCTCCATCGACGGCATGAACCTGGACCTTCTGTGGACGCGGCTGGCCGGGCTGAAACTGTGAGAGGCGCTTCTGCCGGGCCGTCGTCTGCTCATTTTCTCAGGCTCCTCAGAGCGGGCATCGGGCGGCTCGAACTTTCCGGCCAGCGCATTCTCGCCGCCTGCTCCGGCGGTCCCGATTCGCTGGCGCTCCTCATCGGGCTCGCCTGGCTTGGCCGTGAATGCGGGCTGGAGGTGCGGTGCGGCACTGTCGATCACGGTCTGCGGGAAGGCTCTGGCAGGGACGCTCTCTATGTCCGGCGCATCGCGGGGGCACTCGGCGTTCCCTGTGAATTCCGCAAACTCACGCTGAATCTGCGCGGCGGCATGGGCGGCGTGGAGGCTCAGGCCCGGGAGGCCCGCTACGCGGCGCTTCACGAGATGGCCGCTGAGACCGGGTGCAGCGTCATCGCCACGGCACACACGCTCAACGATCAGGCGGAGACGCTTCTGATGCGGCTGGGTTCCGGGACGGGGCTTCTGGGCGCGCGCGGCATTCTTCGGAAGTCAGGCATCGTCGTTCGTCCCATGCTGGAGATTTCGCGGCAGGACGTTCTGAATTTTCTGAGCGAACAGAGGCTGCGCGGGCGCACTGACCCCACCAACGCGAGCGGCATGTTTGCGAGGAACCGCGTCCGGCAGACGGTTCTTCCCGCGCTTGAAGAGGCGCTCGGCCCCGGGACGCTGGCCGCTCTTGGCCGCTTTTGTGACATCGCCGCCGGCGATTCCGAGTGTCTCGAAGCGATGGCTGCCGCGGCCGGGAAAGAGCTGTTCGGCTCCCGGCCCGCGCCGGAAGGGCTTCTCGATGCGGACGCTCCCTGGATTCGGGACGCTGCGGCGCTTCTGAAACTCGATGCCGCGATTCGCTTTCGCGTTCTGAGAGACGGCGTTCAGCAGCTGGGGGGGCGCTTCGGCATGGAGCTGTTTCAGCGGATGGAGGCGTCTCTTCGGCAGCGCGGCCCCCGGCGTGTTCAGGCGGAAGGCGGCGTGGAGATTCTCTTTCGCTACGGGCAGGTCCTGATGCGGCGGCAGCGCGTTCACAGCACGCCCGCGGTCACGGTTCCGCCGCTGACGCTGGAAATTCCGGAGCCGGGCGGGACGTGGAGCGCCGTCTGGCAGGGGATGCACGTCCGCATTCGTCATCTTTTGCCCGGCGAATCGGCGGGAAACGGTGCGGTGGGCATCGACGTTTCGGACCTTGAGCGTGCCGCGGCGGGCGGGCTGCTGCGTCTGCCTCTCGTGATGCGCTTCCGGCGCGCGGGCGATGTCTTCCGGCCGGGCGGCGTGGGCACGAAGAAGCTCAAGGAATTTCTCATCGACGCGCGGATTCCCGCTGAGGCGCGCGGCCGCATTCCCCTGCTGACGGACAGCGCCTCGGAGGTTCTGTACGTGATTGGCCGCCGCGAGAGCTCGTGGCTGAGGCGGCGGGCCGGCGTTCAGGGCGGGCTGGAGATTGCCTTTGTGCCCGGTGACGCGATTGAAAAAGGACAGGCGGGCGGCTAGGCACGCGCGCCTCGAAGCCGGGGGCAGCTTTCTTCCTGCGCCTTGTGAGGATGCGGGAGGTCACTTTCCGGCCGCTGGCCCCGCCGCTCGCTTCTTTGGTGCGGTGCAGGCGCGCCGCTCTCAGTCCCCGGCGGCTGTTTCAGGAGTTTTTCATGTCCCTTGTGCGTCTCCAGAAGGTCTTGGCGCAGGCGGGTGTCGCCTCGCGCCGCAAGGCGGAGGAGCTCATTGCCGCCGGCAAGGTCGAGGTGAACGGCGCCATCGTTCGGGAGCAGGGGGTTCGCGTCGAACCTGGCCGCGACCTGATTCGGGTGAACGGCCGGCTCCTCGATGACCGTCAGAAGAAGGTTTACTTCGTTCTCTACAAGCCGCCCGAGGTCGTCACGACGCTCAGCGACCCGCAGGGACGGACGACAGTGGCATCTCTGCTGACGGGCGTGCGCGAGAGGGTCTTCGCGGTGGGCCGTCTGGACTACGACGCCGAGGGCGCGCTCATCATCACCAACGACGGCGACCTGGCGAACCGTCTGATGCACCCGCGCTTTCAGGTGCCCCGCGTCTATCTGGCGAAGGTCAAAGGAACGCCGGATGAGGCCACGCTGGAGCAGGCGAGGAAGGGCATTCGGCTCGACGACGGCATGGTTCGGCCGGCGGAAGTGGAAGCGGGCGAGACGGCCGAGCGGAACACCTGGGTCAAGCTGGTCCTGAACGAGGGCCGCCCGCATCTGGTGAAGCGGTTTTTCGCGGCGCTGGGACATCCGGTGGTCCGCCTCTACCGGCCTTTTTACGGAGGCGTCAGCGCGGAGGGGATGCGCCCCGGCGAGCTGAGGCAGCTGACGCCGGCGGAGGTGGCGCTTCTCCAGAACGGCGGACGCGCGCCGATTCCCGCCATTTCGGCCATCAAGGCGCCGCCGCGCAGGCATCGGGCCTCGGAAAATTCCGAGGAATCCGCGTCAGTTCCGGAGGCGTCTCAGTCCGGGCAGCCGAAGCGTCCGGAGCGGGCGGCCGTTTTTACCGACGCCATGGAAGCCGCTCTGTTTGATGGAGAAGGGCGGCGCGGCAGCCGGAAAAAGGAATCGCCCTCGGACGTTCCTTCACGCCGGAAGTTCACGCCGAAGCATGGCGGCAGCGGAAAGCGGACGGATGACCGTTCGGAAAAGGCCGCCCCCCGTGCGTGGAACGTGGCGCTGCCTCATGCGGAAAAGCGGCGGACGCCCTCGAAAAGTTCCAGCACCAGGCCTTTGGAGCGCACTCCGAAAGGCCGTCCGCCGGGCGCGCGGCGCTCTCCAGGACGCGGCCGCCGCTGAATTTGAATCAGAACCGCCGAATCGAACTCTCCGAAGCGCGCATTTTCTCCGCCTTCATTGTCAGAACCCCCACAAGCCCTTTCCGACGAGGTCTGTCGTGTCCCGAAAAAACGGCCATCCCTCCCTGAAAAAGTTCAGCCTTCTCCTGCTTGGAATCCTTGCCGCCGGAGGCTGCACCCGAGAGCACGAGCAGCTGCTGCTGGACGCGGAGTCCGAGCGGGCTGAGGTCCGGGCCCGCGCCATCGGCCGCATCGCTCAGGATCCGTGGCCCAACGATGACGCGGTCCTCTTCAAGGCCTCCCGGGATGAGTCGTGGGCGGTGCGCGTCGAAGCCGCAAAGGCGCTCTATCTGAAAAAGGAAGATGCCCGCGTGCCCGCGCTGCTGCGCTCTCTGCTGGATGACCCTGTCATCGAGGTGCAGACCTACGCGGTGAAGGGCCTGCTGAACGACCCGACGCCGGCCAATGTCGCCTACGTGCGCAATGCCTTCCTGCGCAAAAGCGGGGAGACGCGGACGATGATTGCCGGCGAGGCCTCCGCTGACATGCTCGCTGACTTCATTCATCGGGAAGCCGAAGAGCGCTGGAAGAAGGTCATCGAAGAGCTGGAGGTTCCGGCTCCGGCCCGTCAGGCCGTTGCTGCGCGCGTTCTGGGCGAGAGCGGGCGCGTTTCCGAGGCGGAGCCGATTCTGGCCGGGCTGCTCAAGGATCCGTCTCCCTATGTGGTGGCCGGAGCGCTCGAAGGTCTGGCGGCACTTGGGACCGGCATCAGCAGCGCCAGCAAGGACGCGGTTCTGGAACTTCTTGAAGACGAGACGCCCTTTGTCCGCGCTCAGGCCGCGCGCACGGCGGCTGTTCTGGAACTGTCGGCGGCAGTGCCAGCGATTCGTGAGCTGGCCGAAAAAGGCGGCGAGGAGTCGGCGGACGCCATCCGCGCGCTGGGCGAGCTTTCGTCGAAGGATGCTTCCCGTCAGCAGGCGTCTTTGGCGCTGTGTGCCCTTCTGGATGCCAGCAAACCGGCCACGGCCGAAGCGGTGGCGGCAACCATTCGCCGGAACAAAATCACCTGCGACATGACTTCGGTGGGCAAGGACCTGGAGACCGGCGGCGCCGTTGCTCTCTCCGCGCTCACGTCGCTGACCCGCATTCAGGCGCCCGAACTGGCCGACAAAATGATTACGCTGCTCGATGCCGAGGACACGGCGCTGCGGACGGAGGCCTGGCGGGCGCTGTCCAATCTGACGGAGCTGCCGCAGGTGCGCGCTGAGCTGGAGAAGCGTCTGACCGAGCGTTTTGCCTCGTATGACAGCCTGACCGCCTCGTGGCTGCCCATGGAGCTGGTCCACGGCAAGTGGCCGGAGAGCAAGTTTGAGTCGCCGGAGCACGACCACAGCCATGCCCACGATGACCATGACGACGCGCCTGTGCCGGAGCTCTCCGACAAGGATGTGGAGAATCTTCTGAAAGACAGCTCGGCCACGCTGACGACCGGGCAGAAGAAGAGCGGCCTGCAGAAGCTCATGGGGCGGCTGGACAAAATCGCGAAGGACCGCACCGAGGCGCTGGGACTCAAGACGGCCGACCTGAAGACGCTGTTCGCCTACCGCGACAATTTCATTCCCGACCTCCCGCCCGATGAGGACGCTGTTTTTGATGCGCAGCTCGTGGCGCTGTCCCGGCTTCCCGGCGTCCCTCTGACCGACAAGACGCTGGAGAATCTGTGGATGACGCCGGCCAGCCGCGAGCGCGCCTGTGAGATTGCGGGCGTGAGGATTGAGATTGCCGGCGCGCCCGATGGCCAGAATGCGGAGACCGAAAAGAAGGCCGCGCGTTCCGGAATGAATACCGAGGAAATTCTTCGCCGCTGTCTGCGAGACCGCATTCGCGAGCATCAGGAGGCGGCGCTGCGCGGGCTGGTGCGCCAGGGTCCGAAGGCCGCTCATCTGATTGCCGAGGCTCTGGCCGAGCGCACGGAGCAGAGGGCGTCGCTGATTCGTGCCCTGATGGAGCTGGATGCCGAGAAGGAATCGCTGCCCGTTATTCGTTCGCTTCTCAGAGAAGGCGGCGAGGACGGCGAGGCTGCCATCGAGGCTGTCGCGGCCATGAACGATCAGGCGTCCGTTCCGGAGCTGCTGCAAAAGCTGCGTGACCCCGCGCTGCGCGAGCGCCCCCAGGTCATTGCCGCGCTGGGAAAGCTCGGCGGCGACGAGACGAACAAAGAGAAGGTGGACGACGCGCTGTTCCGCGAGCTGTTCAGCGACAGGCGCGCTGTTCGTGCCGCGGCTCTCCAGGCGCTGAGTGAGCGGAAAACCGCGGCGGCGAACGGCAAGGCGGCGGCTCTGAGATACGACTATTTCGCCGATGTGCGCGCGCTGGCGGTCAGGCTCTTCGGTGAAGCGCCTGCGCGGCCGGCGGCAGACGCTTCGGGACAGGCGGCGAAGGCCGCTTCTGCGGAGACGGCGGCGGCACCAGCTCCCGCTCCCGCGTCAGAAGCGCCCTCTGCGGAGGCGCAGGAAAAGTGAGACAGCCGCCTTTCGGCGGTCCGGCGTGCAAAAGTTTTCGCATCACGGCTCAGACAGGAGGTCACCATGGGACTGTTGGAGTGGCTCAAACGGAAATTCGGCAGGGGAACACCCGAGCAGAAACTGATTGAGGGCGAGGTGGATCCCCGCCTGTCGAAGACGAAGGAAGAACTCTGCAAGGAGCTGGACGAGGCGGCGGAGAAGGCCAAAGCAACGGACGCCCGAGTGGATGAGCTCAAGCGGGCCTATGCCGGGCTCCTCAATGACCAGCAGTCGTTCCAGAAGCGCCTTCAAAAGGAGAAGGAGCGGGCCATCGCCGAAGGTTCCGCCAAGGTCGTCCGCGAGCTTCTCGACGTGAGCGATGAGATTGACCGCGCGCTGGACGCATCCGCAGACGAGACGGGACCTCTGGCTGAGGGTGTTCGGATGATTCACGGGTCCATGCAGGGGCGGCTGACGAAGCTGGGCGTGGAGCGGATGGAGCTCAAGGGCAAGCTGTACAACCCGACCATGGCCGAGGCGCTGGAGGTCGTTCCCGTGGAAGGCGCCGATCAGGACGAGGTGATTCTCGACGTATTTCGCGCCGGTTATCTGATGAACGGGCAGGTGGTGCGCGAAGCCAAAGTGCGCGTCGGCCGCTACATCCCGCCCGCGCCGCCGCCCGCTCCGGAACCTGCGCCCGAATCTGAAGAAGCCAGGCCGGAGTCCCAATCTGAATCTGCCCCGGCGCCCGCTGCGCAGGATGCTGCAGCGCCGGCCGGAGGCGAGAGCGCCGGAAATGCCGGTGAAAACGGTGAAGGTCAGAAGCAGGAACAGCCGGAGGCTCCGTCAGCGCCTGCCGAAGCGGTGAAGGCAGACGAGGCAAAGCCTGAGGAAGCAAAGGCCGAAGAACCGAAGCCCGCCGAAGCTGCCCCTGAGGCGGCGGTTCAGTCCCAGCCGTCAGACGCGGCCGCTGCGGAACAGCAGCCGGCACCTTCTGCGGCGTCACCGGAGGCCGCTCCGGCCTCTGATTCACCGAAGGCTTCCTGAGGTGGAGCCTCAGCCAGACAAGGGCGCGGACGCTCTGCCGGGCATCGTTTCGGACGCGAGTCCGCCTGACGCAGCAGCCGTCCCGCCCTCATCTGACACACCTTCGTCGGACGCTCCCATGCCCTGGCAGGAGCGTCTGGCGTTTGTGGCCTTCTGGGTGGGCGCCTTCTATCTGGCCGTCTTCACCCTGAGCTATCTGTTCGGCCACAACCCGTTCGACCTGACCAACTTCAGGCGCTGGGACTCGGGCCTCTACGAGAAAATCAGCAGGTCCGGTTACTTCCTCAGCTTCAGTCCGAAGACCGGCGAGATTCAGGGCAACTGCGGGTGGTTCCCCCTCTACCCGCTCCTCGTGCGCATCCTCCGGGAAGTGCTGCCGCTGAACTTCTCCGAGGCGGCCTTTACCGTTTCCGCTGTCTCCACGACGCTGGCCGCCTGGGCGTTTTCGCTGCTCATGGACGAGGCGAAGGTCATCTCGCGGGACTGGGGAATGTTCTTCTTCCTCTTCTTCCCGGGGAGTCTCTTTCTTCTCGCGGCCTACCCTTTAAGCCTCTGCATTCTCTTCGCCGTCCTCTCGTATCTGGCTGTGATGCGGCGGCGGTATCTCCTTTCGGGCGCGTTCTGCTTTTTCGCCTGCGCGTCCTACAGCACGGGCTTCCTGACCTGCGCCGTCCTCGGGCTCTTCGTCCTCTGGGAGTCTTGGGAGGAAAAGGCGGGACTTCGGGCGGCCATCGTCCGGCTGCTTCAGACCTCGGTGCTGGGCTTCCTCGGATTCATCGCTGTTCAGCTGGTCATCTTCGCCTTCACCGGGAACCCGACGGCTTTCTTCGAGACGCAGGCAAAATACGGTCATGGGCTGCACAACCCGCTGGCGACGCTCATCCGCTTTATCGGCAGGACGCAGGAAAAGTCGGTCTCGGCGAGCGGCATGGGATTCATCTCTCTCATCTTTGCCGTCTTCGCCGTCATTCTCCTCACACTTGCCGTCCAGCGGGGGATGCTGCGCAGAAAGGGCACACGTCTGGGCTTTCTCTGCCTGTCCGTGACGTGGCTCTTTTTGCTGGTCATGGGTGCAGGTGTGGCGCCCTGCCGCCAATACCTGCTCTGCTCCGGCGCTTCCCTCGTTTTGGGCGACAGGCGCGTGCCCGTCCGCTGCCGATGGTTCCTCGCCCTTTTGTCTGCGGCGGCCCTCATCCTCGAAATGAAATACTTTCTCGAAAACCGGCAGATTTAGAGTGGAATGGGGGGAAGAGATTTCATCGAAGGTCTGTGCTGTTCCCAAAGCGCCCCTTTGGGGATTTGAATGGAATAAAAATCGTTCTGAAAGGGCAAAATATCGAAGACAGGCAGGGAACCCCGGACGTGGTGGGGCGAGACAGGGGGCATCCAAATGAACCAGAAAAACGAATTTGATTTTACATGCGGGCTCTCCGACGAGGAGCTGACGGAGCGCTTTCGGCAATCCATCCGCATCGACAATGAAATCCGCAGAAAATAAAGGGACTGCCCGTTGCCAAATATGATAAGGAAACAAAGCGGGCATATTTGAAATATCCGGACGGCAGGAGAGAATATATCTGAGGCGAGCAATTCGGCGGCGCTGGCGCTGATTCCAGAACTCATAGGCCTCTGTGATGTATTTCATTTATATAACAATTCAGATGTGCCGTTCCGCATTTTCAAAAAACGAAAGACGAAATACTTTTTTTGGGAAAATGAATTTTGGAACCAAGATGAAATAGAAAAACTCACGGGGAGTTATTTTGAATAGCAGTTAGAGCGCGTTCAATACGATCTCCAATGTGAATTTGAATAAGTAGTACATAAAAATAAAGTGTAGTTTCATAGCTGCGCAATCTGACAAAAAGTGCGAAATTTTCCTTGATTTCCTCTCTCAAACCACATACGCGCCCACCAGTTTGTTGTAGTTCGTTCGCTGCAGTTTTTTACCCGGCCGGAAATTTTCCGGCTTTTTGATGAACGGAGATAATGCCATGCAACGAAATACTTCGGCAGCAAATGTTTTATTTGGGGGTAAAATTTGTTTAGGGGTTTTGTCTGTTTTTATTGGTTCGCAGCTGTTGATTGCCTGCGGCGACCCTGAGTCTGATGATGAGGATGAGGGCGGCGGCGGACATGTCGTTCAGCATGACGACGGATTTATCAACATTCCCGCCGGGAAATTTACCTTAAGCCACAAGACGGCAAACCATTCATCGGGCGATACCGTGAAGTTGAATGCGTTTGCATTGAAGAAAACACCTGTCACTGTTGCCGAATTTGAGAAATGCGTCGAGGCCGGGGCCTGCAAGTCAGAGCATTATTATGCCTATCGTGCCGAGACGGGTAACGATGGCATGGTAGATACCGATATGTGCAATTACAATCGAGGCGCTGATTGGAAAAACCATCCGATGAATTGCATCAGTTTGGATGGTGCGAAAGAATACTGCAAATGGATTGGCGGGCGCCTGCCGACCGAGGAGGAATGGGAATATGCCTCAACTCATAATGGAACGAAGCATTTGAATACGACCTATCCCTGGGGGGACGATGCGCCGCAGCATTGTGTGACCGCGCAGTATGCGCTGTATTATGACGACGACACACAAAAGTATTGTCAGGGCAATGTGGCGGCCCCGATGCCGAATAAGGTAGAGGCGCATGAGGCCGAGGGAACAAGCGACGTTTTGATTCATTCACCTGCAGGCGACAGCCCGCTCGGCCTCGTGGATATGTCCGGGAATGTCTGGGAGTGGACAAGTTCGTTGTATGCCAACAACAGTGGTGCAAAGCCCGTTGTCAAGGGCGGTTCCTTCTATAATGAAGATAAAGACCTCTCCGTCTCCCTTCGCGCCGGCGCCTTTCCCGACCACTTGGCGAAGAGCGAGAATTATGGGCTTCGCTGTGCCAAGTAGGAATAAATCAGAATTGCATTTAAGCATATAACAACAGCCCTCCCCCAATACATTTATTTTACGTATCGGAGGGGGGCTGTTTGTATAATGAAGTTTAGCTTTGATCTATTTTTGTTTTGCACGACGAAATTTGAGGAGAAAAATAATTACTGCTATTCCCATTGTTATTCCCGTTAAAACGGCAAATGGCCAGAAGAAAAGTTCTGAGAATACCAGCCACATAAAATCAATCCAAATTGAGGCAAGCAGCAAGATTATTGAAATGAGAAGTAATATAATGCAAAAACTAAGTTTTGGTGTTCGTAATTTATTTTTTTCCTTGGAAGATTCATACAGCTGCCGGATGGGATAGGCAGAAAGAATCATTGGGAAAATCAAAATTATTGCTAAAAACAAATACGAAAACAGATTCTGCAGAAGCGGGAGAAAAATGCCATAGATTTTTACCCCAGTCGCGTCAGTTTTCGTCACTTTCCGGGCGTTTATTTCAAATTCATAGGCATCCTGCGGAACAACGGAGAAAAAATCTTTATATAAAAATATCAGACATTTCTGATTTCCCGAACAGGATACGAGCACATCCCGGCCGTAATCCGTCCCAAAGAAGGACGCGCAGTTGTCCTCACATTCACGAATTTCTAACCGGAGAGGCGGGCCGTGCATAATGTCGTCCGCAGAAAGCCAGACAAATGATATTTTATTGCCATTTTCGGCCTCTATAACTTTTCTATGATCTTCCTCATCGCCGGAATCATAACCACGTGCGATGGCTGGGAAAACAATCAGAAAGCAGAGAATCAGAAAACGTGTCATTATTTGAATTCGAGAATGCACGAGATTTTCCTCTCAAAGAAAAGTGGAGCGCCGACAGATTCAGGCGGGCGGCTGGTCAGAAGGGGACGCGGGGGGTTCGGTTTTCTTTTTCTTCTTTTTATAGTGGTAGAGGCAATATAAAATTATTGCGGGTATTCCTGTTACAGCGAACAAGAGCGGCATGTTCGGCCGTGTTCCCATCGTCATTTTCATCAAGACGCTGATGATCAGGCCGATAAAAGCCAGGAGCATGGATAGCGCGAGAAGACCGCCAAAAAAATAAACGATGCCGTCTGCAGCGCCTAAAAAGGAATCAATCTTCTTTTGGCGGTAGAGACAATACAATGCAGCCGCGAAAAGAAGTGCAGCTATTAGTGTCAGAGCCAGAAGGAGCGGCAGGAAAAAACGACCCCAAATAATGGCAGCAATCCAGAGAAGCAGTGCCAGCGCACCGTAAAAGAAACGAAAACCGGCGCCGGTGTATTGTTTTTGAATTATCTGCCTGCGGCCAAAGAAAAAGAGCATTATCGCCAGAAAGAGACAGGTTATATGCAGCAGATAACCCGGGGGATTCTCTATAAACGGCATAACAATCCCGCAGAATTTCAGCCAGGTATCAATTTCGATGTTTTTGAGCTCTGTGGCTTTAATATTCTCTTTAATTTCAAGCTGATCTATTTCGCTCGGGAAAACAGACAAAATGTCATTATTATATAAGAAAATAAAGCATTTCTCTTTGTTTTGACAAAATACAGCCACTTCCCGGCCATAATCTGTTTCAAAAACATTTTCTTCGCCGCGCTCACCCACACGCTGAACGAGTAATTTAACAGGATCAATGGAAAGAATTCCGTCGCCATACCAACGGGTAAATGTTATTTTTTCTCTACTTTCAGTTTCGATGGTTCGCTTTGTTCCTGAATACGCCGGATGCGCCTGCGCGGCAGACGAGAAAAACATCAGGAAAAACAGGATGATGCTCAGGAAAAGGCTTTTTTTCATCAGAGGATTCCGGATTTTGCGTTGAGTTGGATTTAAGCAAGATCATCCGCAAGACACGGAAGACGCGGCGTAAATCAATCTCGCCAACGTCATGATAAACCAGACCAGATAGACGACTTTTGTTATTATTTTCTGGAAAATGTCGAATTTTCCGAATTTCAGGCCCGCCAATGATATTCCCAGCAGAAGAATGCTGAAAAAACATGTAATTTCAATAAATGCGGCGCAGTCATCGTCCACCTTGGAAGCGAGTTCCTCTGTGTAGGGGCACAATGGCGCCAGGAGCCCCATACAAGTGAGGACGAGAGAGCCCAGAAGGCTTACAGCCGAAAGAATTCCACAGAGAATTTTGCGGAGGAGGAGCATTGTTATACCTTTTGGGGTGGGGGTTCAGAGCCTTCTTCCGTTCCGTTTATTTCAGATTTTTTATTTTTAATACAAACGAGTTTCTGTATGACATACGGCGTAATAATAAAGAAATACGCCAGTGAAATCATCGCGATGGATCTCAGCGGATGGTAGGATGAGAAAAAGACAATGGAATTTATTGTTTGAAGTATAAGCGCAATATAAAATGAAACCGGCTTCGGAAAGATTATGCCATAAATGATGATAATGGCGAAATACGCTATAATATGGCAGTGAAGGCTGAGTCCCCAGTTCACGTCAAGCCGCGCCATGGGGAATAAGTGGAAAGCCAAACCAAGGCACAGGTAATAGAGAATCCCAAGTGCGGCAATGAACAGGATTTTTTTGAAGATCGGCAGGAATTTCTGGACGGTGGGATTCATGGGGAATTTTGATCTTTCTCGGAAATTTATTCCGCTCTCTATGGCAAAGGCGCCCTTTCCGGGCACTGAATTGAAATCATTCAGGTTTTCTGCTTTTATTCTTCGGCAGAGCGCCAGCCCCCGTGCTGCCGCCGTTTAATTCAAGGAAATTTTCACTTGAGACAACGGAATGCCCCAGTTCTTTTTCGGTCTCTTTTCGCGCAACTCCCGCCACATTGCCGCCGCGCCGGGCGACCGTTTTATTTTCCTCAAAAGTATCAGGCTTTTCCTACTGTGAAATCTCCGTCGTGACCCGCTCCCCCAGCATCGTAAAAATCAATTCAAGATCCGTCATGTGGTCGCGAAGATTCTGATTTTTCTGGGTCAGCCCTTTGAATTTTTTATATTCGCCTGGCGTCAGTCCAAAAGTCGCCTTGGAAATTTCGGCGGTAAGAATCGCGTAATCCTTTTCCTTCGTTATTCCTCGCGCATTCCATTCGTCCGTCAGATTCTGCCGGATGGCGATTCCCCGAAGGCGCTTGTCAATCCAGTCTTTGGGATACCCCTTTTTTTCATAAAGTGCCTTCATCCGCTCCTGTGCGAGCTCAGGATTTTCGATTTCAAGAATGCGCTCATAACCGACCTGCGAAAGCCATTGCTTGAAGGGTTCAGCCTTGGGCGACGGAACAGACTGAATGATTCTGAACAGCGATTTTACGTTCGCGGCATCCGTCTTCCGCATCTTGCCATCCGGCGCGGGCATTTTGAACTGTCGACAAATTGTCGACAGTTCAAGTCCATCCTCTGAACGGACACGCTTTTTCATCTTAAACCAGTAATCCCGTGGATTGACGCTGTCCGTCAGCACCGCCACGACGTCCACGACCGAAAAATACCACTGCTCCTCCTCTTCATCCCACACAGAGCGTATTTTGCTGTCCTGAAAAAGTTTGATCTGCTGATTCTGGTCATTCCTTTTATTTTGCACCGCTTTCTCCTTATTAATTCTCCAATAGCTTTTGATTCGATTTACTCAGAGGATGTTGGGGGAGTAATGCTATTCAACAGGGAAAGATTCCTTTCGTCTCATTTCCATTATGAAAAGGCGAAATGCCCCCGCGCCGAGGCGAACCGCAGACAGATTATTCCTGCCTCGCGCAGCGAATCCCAAGGTTGCGGCTTCTGCTCAAAGCAATAGACGGGCTGCTTCGAGATGTGACACGCAGGTCGGATGCTTTTTGGGTAAAGGAAACTCCCTTAAGCATGTAATAATAATTACCCCCGGAAGAAAAATCCAAAGAAGAAGTCCACTCCCAGACATTCCCGCTCATATCCACGAGGCCGAGCGGACTGTCCCCGGCAGGCGAATGCAGCGAAACGTCGCTCGTGCCCTCACAATCATCATTCGACATCGGCGCCGCCGCATTGCCCTGACAATACTTTTTCGTGGTGACGTCATAATACTGTGCTGTCACGCAGTGCGTCGGCGCATCATCTCCCCACGGATATGTCGTATTCAGGTGTTTCGTGCCATTATGCGTCGCCGCATATTCCCATTCTTCCTCTGTGGGCAGTCTGCCGCCAATCCATTCACAGTATTCTTTGGCGCCATACCAGTTCACGCAATTCATCGGGTGATTTTTCCAATCCTCGCCGCGATTGTAATTGCAGAATTTGTCCGCCGACGACATCGGTTTATAATTGTCCGACGTGCAGGCGCCTGCGGTCACGCACTTTTCAAATTCAGCGACCGTCACCGGCGTTTTCTTTAATTCAAACGCGGACACCTGAACAGTATCGTCTGCATCATATAATGTCGTTTTGTGTGACAGGACAAATGACCCGGAGGGAATGCCGATAAATTCAATGTCTTCATCTTCGGTACCGGCGTCATCTATACCTGCATCATCTTCGGCAATGCCTGCGTCAGTATTCTCAATAATGCCGGCATCAGTGGCTGGAATGCTGGCGTCAGTATTCTCGGTAATACCGGCATCGGCGGCAATTACCCCCGAATCAATCTCCAACGACTCGTCAGACCCGTCGCCTTTTTCCTCCGAACCGCCGCAGTTAATCAGCAGCAGGGAGCCAATAAAAACAGGTAAAACAACTAAACAAAATTTACCCCTACGGAGTGATGCTTTTACTGCCGACGAATTATTCTGCATTGCTTTTGCTCCTGAACAAAAAGCCGGGCATTTTTGAGATGCCCGGATTCTGAAGAATCATCCCTCTCCGTCCCCTTTGGGGGGCGGTTCAGGAAGCTTTCTGTAAAGCTGAATAAGATGACATCTTACCCGGCCTTTTCCTCTGTCTCGTTGTGTTCTTTTGCAGTCTCCTTGGCAGGTTCCGCCGACTTGTCATCAGACTTGGGGGCATTGTCTTCCATGTCCCATTTGGCGCCCAGCCGCGCCAGCGCGTAGCAGCCGACGCCCAGCAGGATGAAGGCGATGAGGCCGGAAAGCTGTCCGGGAAGTCCCGTGTACCAGGCCGCCGCCTCGTCGATGAGTTTGGGAACGGCGCTCGTCGGGTCGTAGCTGAATTTCTCGCCGACGCTGAGGAAGCGGATGAGGGCGCCGCACTCGGGCAGGCGGCTGACGGCGGAGAAGATGCCGATGAGGGCCGCGCCGGCCATGAGGCCCGAGGCGATGAGGTGGCCCTGCTCGGCGCGGGCAGTCTTCACTTCCTTGGTCTTGCCGGTGTTGGCGACGATCCAGGAGACGAAGGCACCGGCAAGGACGGCCAGGTTGATGGAGAGGGGCAGGTACATGCCCAGGGCGAAGGCCAGCATGGGGACGCCCGCCATCCAGAGGAGGATCGCCACCACGCCGCCCAGCGCATAGAGGAGGATGGGCTGCTCGGCGCTGGACATGACGCCCTTCACGATGGCGGCCAGCATGTTGGCCTGGGGCGCGGGCAGCACGTCGGTGTTGGAAATCATCGCGCCCGTGGCGGGGTCGGCGACGAGGAAGTGATAGGCGCTGTCCATCAGCGGGATGATGAAGGCGATGAGCAGCGAGGCGAGGAGGATGCCCGCGAACTTCCACTTTTCCTGGTTTTTGGGCGTGGAGCCGATCCAGTAGCCGATCTTGAAGTCGGTGATGAGGGCGCCGGAGGTGGAGAGGGCGGTGCAGACGGCGGTGCCGATGACGAGGGCGATGAACATGCCCGCGTTTCCGGAGAGGCCGACGAGGGCCATGACGGCGGCGGCCACCACCAGCGTGATGAGGGTCATGCCGGAGACGGGGTTGGTGCCCACGGTGGCGATGGCCTGGGCGGCCACGGGGGTGAAGAGAAAGCTCAGCAGGAATCCCACGAGAGCGCCCACCAGGGCGAAGAGCGCCGACTGACCCGCGCCGTAGCCGCCGTCGCTGTGGATGCTGACGATGAAGAAGAGTGCGGCCATCAGGAGCGCGCAGAGGAGCTGAACGAGGAGCGCCAGTTTGGGGTCGATGTCGCGCTGTGTGCGGACTTCCTCAGCCGCGGCGGCGCTGTCCTTGCCCGACTTGAGGCTCTTGAACCCGAGGGAGACCGACCCGGCGATGATTTTGCCCATGCGGATCATGCCGATGATGCCGCTGACGGCGATGGCGCCGATGCCGATGGGCTTCACGAACTCGCTGAAGATCTGTCCCGAGGTCATCTCGGCGATGTGGAAGGTCTGGCCCAGGTAATTGAACGACTCTGCCTGGGAGCCGAAGTGGAAGATCAGCGGGACGAGCACGAGGCAGGCGAAGACGCTGCCGGCGGCGATGATGGCCGCGTATTTGAGCCCGATGATGTAGCCGAGGCCAAAGAGAGCGGCGATGCCGCTGACGTTCAGATCCATGCGCAGGGCGGTGAGTTTTTCGCCCAGGCTGCCCAGAAGCGTCTTGCTGGTGAGGGACGGATTCCAGGCGTGGACCGTCTCGGCGAGGAAGTCGAAGAGCGCGCCCAGTCCGATGGACATGAGCAGGATGCGGCCCGCGCCCTTTCCGGACTTTTCACCGGAGACGATGATCTCGTTGATGGCCGTGGCCTCGGGGAAGGGCAGGTCGCCGTGGAGGTCTTTTACGAAGTACTTCCGGAGCGGGATGATGAGGGCCACGCCCAGAGAGCCGCCGATGGCGCAGGCGAGGAAGATCTGCCACCAGCTGGGGGAGAGCTGGTTGATGTAGAGCGCCGGGACGACGAAGGCCGCGCCCGCAGCCACCACGCCCGCCGCCTGGCCGATGCTCTGCACCATGACGTTTTCGAGGATGGTGCTTTTCACCTTGCGCATCTTGCCGAAGAAGATGGCCATGACGGCGATGGGGATGGCCGCCTCAATGCCGTTGCCCGCCTTCAGCGCCATGTAGATGCAGGCCGCCGACCAGAGGACGACCATGCCGAGGCCCAGAAGGACGGACCACTTGGAAACCTCGGGGCGCGTGTCCTCCGGGGGAACAATGGGGCGGTATTCTTCGCCGGGGGCGAGTTTTGTGTAGGCGTTGGCGGGCAGCAGTCGGCCCTGCTTCTGGTCGGGGGAATCCATCGAAACGCTTCTCCATTCTCCAGCCGGGCCGTGGAAAGCGTGCCGGCTGGCGGGAACTTTTGGACACAGGGACAGACAGACGGAGCCGAACAGACGCAGCCGTTCTTCCGCCGCGCTTCCCTGACTGGCGGGGGGGCGGACGCCGGCTTCACCGTGACCTCCTTCACTCGACAGTCCCTGAGGAACGATGCGGTGAGGGGGTGTCAGGAAGCGGCCTCCGAGGCCGGGCGCGGCAATCCTTATTTCCTCTGGGAAGTCAAGGACGGGGCCCGGCGGCGCGCCTCTCAAAATCAGCTCAGCGACTGTGCCACGTGGCCAGCGATGCGGCGGATTCCCTCGTCAAAGACATCGGGGGCCGCCAGCAGGCTGACGGTGACGAAGGCCTCCTCCGGAAAATCGAAGAAGTAGCCGGGGTGAACCAGAACGCCCTCGTCTTCCAGAAGGCTGATGACCCACTCTTCCTCGGTGCGCGTCCGCGGGAGCCTGAGGCAGGCATTCCAGCCGCCTTCCGTCCGCAGGGGCTCCCACGCGGCGCTGCTCAGAGAACTTCGGAGGGTTTTCAGCGCGTCGAGGCTGCGCCTGAGCCTCGCCTTCATCCCCGCCTGAATGCGAAGGCGCTCTTTCAGAATGACGGGGACCGCGAGCTGAGCGGGCGTTGAAGCGGACAGATAGGCATCCGCCGTGACTTCCAGCCGCCGCAGTGCCTCAGCCGTCAGCGCGTCGGGTCCGCGCACCGCCAGCCAGCCAATTTTGATTTGCGGCGAGAGGGCGATTTTCGACAGGCCGGAAAGAACGAAGCGCAGACAGTCACCTTCACAGTCTTCGAGGGCGCTGGCCGTGCCGCTCATGTCCGCGTCCAGGGCGTAATCGAAGAAGACCTCGTCGCAGATGAGGGCCAGACCGCGCTCGGCGCAGAATCGCGACAGGCGGTGGAGTTCATGGCGCTTGAGATAGGCGCCGGTGGGGTTGCCCGGACTGACGGCAATGACCGCCCGCGTCCGCGGCGTGACGGCCTTCCGGAGCGCGTCAAAGTCGATGAACCACTCGCCGTCGTAGCCCAGCCGGTAGAAACCAAGGCGCAGCGATTCCAGACCGGCCAGAAACTCGAACAGCGGGTAGCTGGGGCAGGGGGCGAGAATTTCATCGCCGGGGTCGGCCAGTAGCTTGAAGACGTAGGCGTACGCCTCGCTGGTCGATGCCGTGACGATGATGCTCTCAGGCGAGACGGTGAGGCCGCGGGAGGCCATGTCGTCAGCGATGGCCTGGCGCGTCACCGGAAGACCGCAGGGATCAGGGGCGTAGCGGTCGATGCCGGGGGCACTCAGCGCGCGCGCCAGAAACGGCTGATCCGGGCCAAGTCCCCTCTGGCTGGTGGGATTCGATTCGGTCAGGTCGAGAATCGGAAGCCCCGCGGCCCGCCGCCGGCCGAGATGCAGCGAAATTTCATTTTCAAAGCGTTCAAAGGCGGTGCGTCTCGAAAACATGGCCGATGGATTCCTTCCGGTGCCGTTCAGAGGCTGCTGTTCGGAACTGAGCCGCTCACGCCTCGGGCCGGTCCTCATCGAAGGAGGCGTTGACCTCCAGCATTCGGAAATCGGGAATTTCCTGCCGAATCCAGTCCCGCATCCGGTTGATGAGCTTGGCCTCGATTTGCCGCATGCGCTCCCGGGTCAGCCCGAAGCGCTGCCCAAGTTCCTGGAGAGACTTGGGCTCTTCCGATGTGAGCCGCTCCTCGAAGATGGCCTTGTCCCGGCCTTCGAGCGTGGCGCCGAACTCTTTGATTTTGCGCCGGAAAATGGCCTGCACCTGCATGTTGCCCAGGGCGTCGTCCGCCCCCTCCGTCTCCCGGACCAGATGCTCCGCCTGAGGCGTCGGATCGTCCTCGCTGATGGGGGCGTCGAGGCGCATCTCGCCGAACGACATGCGCATCTCCATTTCGGCGACTTCCTGCTCCGTGACATCCAGCCGGTCGGCCAGCAGCTTGGCGGTGGGCGTCCGGCCTTCCTCCAGCAGCTTCGCCCTCTCCTTGTTGAGGTTGAAGAAGATCTTCCTCTGAGCCTGCGTCGTTCCCAGCTTCACGGAGCGGAAGTTCTCCATGATGTAGCGAAGGATGTAGGCGCGAATCCAATAGGCCGCGTAGCTGGACAGCTTGACGCCCCGGTAGGGGTCGAACTTCTGGACAGCGTGGACGAGGCCGATGTTCCCCTCCTGAATCAGGTCGATGAGGGACATGGTTCTGCGCCGGCACTCGTTGGCGATTTTCACCACCAGCCGCAGATTGGCAGTGATGAGCCGGTAGGCGGCCTGGGGCGAGCCCGTCTCCTTGTAGAGAATCGCCAGCCGCTGCTCTTCCTCGCGCGTCAGCAGAGGGTGCTTTTTGATTTCGCGCAGATAGCGGTGGAGCGGATCGAGGACAGTGCCGCGCTCATCCTCTTCATCGACGGCGGGGACGATGGCCAGAGACTGATTCAGCTCATGCGCTTCCGCGCGCTCCGCCCCTGTTCCGTCATCCCGCGGCCGCGCGTTCTCCGGAATGAAGCCAAAGGCGGCCTCCTCATGGTCCTCGCCGTTTTCACCCGCCTCGGCGTCATCTATCGACGGACGAATCCCCTGCCCGCTGTCCAGAACAATGCAGTCGGTGCTGTCGGACAGCTGAGGAACGCCGTCTTCATGGGCAGAATCGGTGTTCTCCTCTTCGTCATCGTCCGGCTCGTCGGGATTCCAGCCGTCTGCGGCACTCGAAGCGATGCGGTCCAGCTCGGAGTCGTCGGGCAGAGCGGCCGCGGCGTCGCCGTCGGCATTGGCGGAGATGAGCTTCCCCAAATCGTCATCACTGAGACTGCTCCGAGATTCGGCAGGCCCGGCGCCGTCAGCCTCCGCGTCGGTGAGCGGCTTCCTGGGGAGAACTTCCGGTTCCAGCACCCTGCGCTTCTGCTTCTTCGGATTTTTCGGAGTGGCGGTTTTCGTCTTCACGTCGTTGTTTCTCCACGAAACGGCCCCTGCGCCTGCCGGGACAGGCACCTGTCAGATGCCGGCCTTCCCCGCTGAGGCATCAGTCAGGAGCCGTCGGAAGATGGCTTCCAGAAGTTCAATTTCGCGCGCCGCACGCGGCATCCCCGGCATTGGGGGCCGGGCCGGAAGTCCAAGAAGCTCCGCAGCGCGGGGGATGCCTCCCGGATTTCTCGCCAGCGCCCCCGCGCACCAGTGCTTGAGGTCGTCGGCCGCCCGCGTCTCCAGCCCGGACTGCGCCATCAGCGCGCGGGGAAAATCGGTCCACATCAGCCAGACGTCCTCGGGATTCAGAAATTCCCGCCACTGGCTCCGGAGAGTTTCCTGAGAAACGGCGTGGAGGCGGTCGCTTTCGGTGATTTCCCCGGCGGTGAAGCAGGGGCCCTGATTTTTGGGCAGCGTCACCGCAGAAAAGGTCTCGCCGCTCCGAAGGCGTCTGGCCAGAAGCCGAACAACTTCGCCATCGGGGTGCTGGCCGCGGGGAGCTTTGCGGAAGCCGTTGGAACTCACGTGAACGATGAGCGCGTTTTCAGGAGCGGCCGCGATGAGCGGCGGCACAAATGCGGGGCGGGGCTTCCGGGCGTGCCAGCGCGGCGCGCGCTCCGGCGAAACGGAAAACGCGACCTGGCGCGACACCAGTTTGAGAAACGGCCGGAGCATCGACTCGTGGGAAGTGCCGTCCAGCGCTTCCAGCGCCGCTGCCGCGGCCTCAATGGTGGAAAGACAGTGCGCCGCGGGCTCGGCCCGGATGCGGTAGCGCGACGGCACTTTGGGCTCGATTCGATAGGCCGGAAGCGACCGCAGAAAGGGATTCAGCTTCCAGATTTTGCGCGCCTGGCTCCAAGTGCCGTCGATGACCACCACCGTCGGGGCCGCGGGGGCGTTCCGCAGAGTTTCCAACGGCAGAGCATCGTCCGAAGGAAAGAGGACGCACGGAAGAACGGCTTTGTCCAGAAGCTCCCGAAGGCGCTGCTCTTCCGAAAAATCCACGCCGATGAAGAGGCTGGAACCGGGGAGCGACAGATGAGCCATGCGCGCGGTGCCGACGGGATTTCTGGCCTCGGCCGGATGCTGGAGAAAGACGAAGGCGGCGCCGCCCGTCTGCTGCGGCACAAGGTCATCACAGAAACAGTTGGCGGCGGCCTGGCGGCAGATGGGACAGCGCTTCCGTTCAGACTCATCCCCAGCAGTCATGTCAGCGCGCCAGAGGTTCCGGCGATGCGTACGCGGCGGCCAGTCCCTGAGCGAGGGGCGCGGACAGAAGCATCGGCATGGGAAGTCCGTTCGCACCGGCGGGGACCGCCGCGGAGGGCTCGGCGCCGGACAGGCCGCGGATGATGGCGCCGGCCAGCGAATCGGCAGCTTCGCCCGCGAAATGCTTGAGGCTGAAAGAGCGGTCTTCTCGCATGTAGCGGAGGCGCACAGACGATTCCGAGAGGCCGGCTTTCTGGGCCGCGTAGCGAATGGCGTCGTTCTGCGAGCCGATTCTGTCCACGAAGCCGTGTTCCAGCGCTTCGCTGCCGGTCATGATGCGGCCATCGGCCCAGGGACGGACCTCTTCCTCATCCAGCTTCCGCCCCAGCGCCACGTCGTGGATGAAGTGCTTGTGAACGTCGTCGAGCATGGCCTGGAGCAGGGCGCTTTCCTCGGGCGTCATCTGCCGGAAGGAGTTTCCGATGTCCTTGTTGGCTCCCGCCTTGATGGTGCGCATCTGGAAGCTGAACTTTTCAGCGATGCCGCCCAGGTAGGGCGCCTGCATGATGACGCCGATGGAGCCCGTCAGCGTGCCGGCGTTGGCGAAAATGAAGTCGCAGGCAGAGGCAATGTAGTAGCCGCCGGATGCCGCCAGATCGCCCATGCTGCACACAACGGGGACGGACTTCGCCATCCGCCGGAGCTCCGAATAGATTTCCTGAGACGCGCCGACGGTGCCTCCCGGGGAGTCGATGCGGACCAGAATGGCCTTGATGTCATCGTCGTCGCTGAGCCTGCGGAGCTGGGCCATGATTTTGTCGGAGCCGCGAATTTCGCCGCGGATTTCAACGACGCCGATGGCCGGACCGCTTCCCCTGCTGAATCTGTTGCTGTCCGAGTCGTCGCCCACCTTATCGACCACGGTGAAAACCAGGCCGACGAAGGCGAAGAGGGCCAGGAAGAGCCCGATAAAGATGACGCCGAGGATGGTGGCGCTTCGACGATCCATGGTGGACCACGCTTTCTGTGAAGGGTCTGCGGAGATGGCCTGAAACGATTCCGGTAAGGCAGGCCGGAGGGGCTTTCAGCGCGCCCCGCCGACAGAGGAGAAGCGGACTCACGGAGTGCCGCGGCTTTTCGTTTCCAGGACGAAATACAAACGCCCGCTGCCGGGAGATGGTCCGGAGGGGCGTCATTCAAGACTTGATTGGAGAGAGTCGGGACCGCGCGGGGCGGGGAGGAAAACTCAGGAAAACAGCCCCTTGGCGCGCCTGAGCTGCTCCACCGTCTTTCGGTATTCGATGTCCCAGGCGGTGGTCCCTTCCTGGAGGTGCTTCAGCCGGCCGCGGGCTTCCCGGTCAATCTCCTCGTCCATCGTCAGATGCTTGCGAATGATGAGGTTGATTTTCCGACGCATGGTCGGGTCGTCCGAGAAGACCTCTTCGACGTTCCGGGACACCAAAAGGAACTCAATCATCTGGTTGATGATGAAATCGATGCCGTCATCGCCGGCCTTGAAGCCCCGGACGTCGGCCATCTCCCGTTTGACCTGCGCGAATTTGGAAGCGTCGCACTTCCGCCGCTCCATGGCTTCGCGGGTGGCCGCGTTCACGCGCTCCTCCATGGCGACGTATTCGCGCATGATGGCCTCCATGTCCTCTTCGGCGGCGCTGATGCGGAGCGTTTCGACCTCTATGTCCTTGTCGGCTGTCAGCTTCTGGATGACGTCCCGGGCGATGGCCTTGATGACTTTGGGATAGAACTTCATGGCGTCCACCTTTCCTCTGAGGTCAGTCCCCTTGATTTCGTTGGCAAAAAGGCGGGCGCCTATAGAGGACGAGCCCTCTGGCTTCAACGCGAAATGCGAGTGCGCGGAGTGAGGTCAGAGAAGCGGGAGCGCTGTTTTGTGACGCCTGTCCAGTTTCGTCGGACGCCGGGCCGGCCAAACTCAGCGCTCTGTGGAGCGGGCGAGGAAGAACTTGTTGCCGCTCCTGTCCACAATCTCGATTTTGCGGTTCCGCCTTTGGACGAGCTTGCTCATTTTTTCGTAGCGGCTCTGTTCCACGAGAATCCAGACGGTGCCCTTCTGATCGAGGAACTCGTTGAACTTCTCGGGCTTCTTAATCTGGCGAATGGTGTTCGATGAGTAGAACGTCTCGCCGCGCCAGTTCATGTAGTAGGCGCCGATGGGCTCGTCGGCCGTCTTCCGCCCCTGGTAGTAGGCCCAGAAGATGTCCCGCTGTGACCAGTGGTAGGTCAGATGCTTCCAGTGGATCCAGGAGCCATAGATGGCGAAGGCCACGGCAAAGACGGCGGCGGCGGCGACCAGCGACTTGCGGGAGCGGCCAATAAAGGCGGCCGCCATGCCTGCCCCGCCCAGAATGAACAGCGTCATAAAGGCGCTCTGCGGCGCGACCTCCTCCAGCGGGTAGGGCCTGTCATACTTGTAAACGTACATGTTGATGAGGTGCGCCGGGGTCTTCCACAGGTCGTGGGCGACGACGGCGTACAGAATCAGGCCGAAGAGCAGGAGCAGAATGCCGCGGCCGCCTTCCCCCTGCCGGGCGCGCGTCAGAAGTTCGTCCGCGGCGGCGGCAGTCAGCACGGCCAGCGCGGGGACGATGGGGAAGCAGTAGTGGTGAAATTTGGTGGCGCTGAGCGTGAAGACCAGAAACGCCACGGCGGCCCAGAGGGCGGTGAGAATAACAGCCCGGTCCGCCGGCGTTTTGGAACGGATGTCCAGTTTCAGCAGTCTCGCAAAGGCCGCTGGCAGCAAAACGAGCCAGGGAAAGACGGCAAACCCCAGCTGCTCGATGAAATAGGTGAAGGTCGTGTTGGGCGTGGTGGTGTGGACGCCCTTGTTCAGGCGGTTGAAGTGGTCGTGGATGAAGAAGCGGTCCACGAAGGTCTTGGAGCCGTCGTCCTTCCCGTCGAAGAGGCTGAGGGTCAGGTACCAGGGCAGGGCCACGGCCAGAAAGACGACCAGACCGGGAAGAATCCGCGCACGCTTCAGCAGCGCCCAGTCCCAGGTCACCAGCAGGTAGGCCAGAAGGATGGCGCCCGGCAGCGCAAAGCCCAGGAGTCCCTTGGCCAGCGTCGCCAGGCCGAAGAAGGCGTAGGCCAGAAGCCACCAGAAAGTGACGTCGCCTTCGAGGCGCTGCTTTTCCTCCGCGTTTTCACTCTCGGAGAGCTCGCGGGCGCGGACGGCCTGAGGCGAGAGCTCGGCCAGCATGAAGGCGCTCATGCCGCAGGTGATCAGGGCCACGAATGGCGTGTCGGTGACGGTCTGCCGGGCCAGAAGAAAGAAGAGCGGGCAGGTTGACAGGACAACGCCGCTGAGGAGCCCCGCCCGGCGGCTGACGGTTCGCCCGACGGCCAGAGTCAGAAGGGACACCGCCAGAATCATCAGGGCGGCGAAGGGCAGGCGCATGGCCCATTCCACGTAGATGCCCAGGTGAGAATTGCCCTCGGCCAGACCGTTGGAAATCCAGATGCCCAGCGCCTGCATCCACATGGTGAGAGGCGGCTTGGAGAAGAAGTAGGCGTTTTCCCAATAGGGATAGATGGGGTCATGCCGCGCCACCATCTCCCGCGCCACCTCGCCGTAATGGACCTCCCAGCAGTCCCAGAGGCCGACAGCGCCCAGCCAGGGCAGGAAAATCAGCGCGGCCAGAATCGCAGCCGCGGCAACGGTGTGCCGCTCGGTGCGGAAGATGGGCCCCTCATCGCCGAAGAACCGGGAGAGCGGTTCCAGAACCCTGGCGATGACGGCGGAAAGAGGTTTGTCGGCAGCGGGGGGAGGCTGGACAGCCGCGGCGCCGCTTTCAGCGGAAGGCGCGTCCGTGGCAGCGGGCTGAGAAGCGGCAGGTTCCTGGTGTTTTTTGGACATGGTTCCCGTCCTGAAAAGGAAAGGTCGGCTCCGGCCCCGCGCAGGCGGGCGGCGATGCGGCGGGGTGGGGACAAAAACCGGCGCGCCCTGCGTTTCATTTTTGAAAATGACAAGGGGGCCGCCGGGGAAATTCCGCTTCCGTGCTGCCTGGCCAAAACGAGGCACGGACGCCGCCGTCTGAAACTGAAAAAGCCCCTTCCGCGCCGGGTGCGGAAAGGGCTTTTGGACGGCTGTCTAATTCTGAGCGCGCGCCTGCGTCCTGAGAGCCTGTGAAGTGGTGCGTCAGGCCCGTTTTTCCATCCGGCTCACCACCTTGTCGTGGTGAAGGCTGGCCTGAAGCCGGGCGATGCCGGCCCCCAGCACGTTGGCCACGGTGCAGGTGTTCCAGAGGATGAAATAGACCTTGGGGCCATCGGCCGGAGACATGGCAATCAGGTTGGGGAACAGGTTCACGCCGACGACGACGGCCACAATCGAAAAGGACAGCATGGTGTCCAGCGCCTCGCCGATGTCGTTGTAGCGCCGCTTCAATGGGGTGTGCTTGCAGACCCAGCTGAGGAAGCACACGGGGCCCAGCCTGTGGCCGATGAAGACCAGCGCCATCAGATTGATGAGGTTGAACGCCAAATCGACGATGGCCAGCACCAGCAGGAAAGCCGACAGAATCTCCGACACAGTGATGCCGCCGAAGGCCCCCTGTTCGCCCGCCGATTTCAGAAGGAGCGCGGCCATCAGTTTGTAGCCGATGAAGGGGAATCCGATGGTCAGCTCCGCCAGCAGCAGGTGCGAGTTGCGGCGGATGTTTCTCAGGGCGCGCTTCCAGAGGGGAATTGTGGCGGCGGGCGTCTCTTTCAGTGTCGTTGCGGGCGGGGGGAGAATGGTGTTTGTGGCTTCTGCTTCGGTGCTGCTCATTTGTTGAAATCCTCAGACGTTCAGATGCGCCCCGAGAACATTCCGGCTGACGTGAAGACAGCTGGCCGGGGCCGCCGGAGCGGTCCGCTCGTCGATGGCCGAATTGTCCACGGCGCGTTTGAAATGCGCCGGCATCGGTCTCGACGGCATGCCGCCCCCAAAAAAAAGCGCGCCCCAAGAAGGATTCCTTCACGGAATGCAAGCGGGGTTATGTGTCCGATTTCTGCTCTCCGGCCGCCGCCTCGATGGCATCGACAATCTGCTGGTAGCCTGTGCAGCGGCAGAGGTTCGCGGCGAGGGCTTTGCGAATTTCCGGGCGCGTGGGGTGCGGCGTGCGGGCGAGGAGCGCGAGACCGGCCATGACCATCCCCGGCGTGCAGAAGCCGCACTGAATCGCGCCGTAATCGATGAACGCCTGCTGGAGCGGGTGGAGCGGGCCTTCCGGCGGGCTGACGCCCTCGATGGTGACCACCGATTTTCCGGCGATGAAGGCGACTTTCTGGCGGCAGGTGCGCACCGCTTTGCCATCGACGAGGACGGTACAGGCGCCGCAGACGCCGATGCCGCAGCCGTTCTTGGCTCCGGTGAGATCCCGGACTTCCCTCAGCCATTCCAGCAGGTTCATCTCCAGCTCTTCATCCGGGATCGCGACTTCCCGGCCATTGATGTTCGTGACGGCGCTCATGTCCCCTCCGGTTCCGATTTGCCGACGCCATGTTCTTTGGCCTCAGCCTCAGCGGCCCGCGCCTTGAACCGGGCCAGAATCCGCTCCGGCGTAACGGGAATCTGAAAGAAGCGCTCGCCCGTGGCGCTGGCGATGGCGTTGGCCACAGCCGGGGCCATCAGTTCCAGGGCGGGCTCGCCGATGCCCTTGGCGCCCGAGGGCGAGTTGGGGTCGCCGCTCTCGAGGAAAAACGCCTGCATCTCGGGCAGGTCTGCGGCGCGGAAGAGCCTGTAGCTGTTGAAGTTGAGCGTCTTCATGCGCCCGCCCTCGTTCTTCATCTCCTCCTGGAGCCCGTAGCCCAGGCCCTGCACCATGCCGCCGTAGATCTGGCCCAGGAGCATGGGCGGATTGATGGCGCGGCCGATCTCGTGGGCGGCGGTCATGCCCAGAACCTTCACCTTGCCCGTCTTCCTGTTGACGGTGAGCTCCACCGCCTGGCAGCCGTAAACCCACGTGAAATAGGCATCGCCCTGGCCCGTCTCCTCGTCCCAGCTGACGTGTCCGCCCTGAAAGACGCCGAAGGCGTAGGGGTAGTCCTTGCTCCAGTAGAAGGCGTCCCCGGCCTCCTGCCAGCTCATGGAAACGGCGCCGTCCTTTCCCCAGATGCGGTCGTCGTGAAACGTCACTTCTCCGGGGGCGCAGCAGAGCTTTTTGCAGAGGACGGAGGCCATCTTCTCCTTCAAGTTTCGCGCGGCGATGACCGTTGCGCCGCCGCCCATCAGCGTTCCTCGGGAGGCAACGGTGGTGCCGCCGTCGGGGATGTTGGACGTCGAGGCCATGCGGTAGCGGATGCGCTTCACGTCGCAGCCGAGTTCCTTCGCGGCGATGAGCATGAAGGCCGACTCCGCACCCTGGCCGTTTTCGTGGACGGCGACCTCCAGCAGAATCGAGCCGTCGAAGTTCACGTTGATGATGGCCGAATTGAAGTCCGCGCCCTCGCCGCCCAGGCTCATGCCGCGGCTGCTGATGGCCAGTCCCACGCCGTAGAGTTCGTCGCTGCCCTCGGCGGGCACGCCATGGCTGCATTTTTTCATCTTTTCTTCGATGTTCGCGGCGGCGAGCACCGCGTCCATGGCCTTTTCCAGCGTGACCTCGTGGCTGCTCAAGGCCTGCCCGGTGACGGTGATGCTGCCCTGCCGCACCATGTTCCGCCGCCGGAATTCGACGGGCGAAATGCCGAGCTTTTCGGCGGCCATGTCGGCGAGCTCCTCGATGGCGAAATTGACCTGGGGCGAGCCGAATCCCCGGAAGGCGCCGGTGAAGACGTTGTTGGTGTAAACGCCGTACACGTCGCAGTGGACGTGGGGGACGGGATAGGGGCCGCAGCACTGCGCCGTGGAGCGGAACGTCACCCAGGGCGTGGCCGAGCAGTAGGCGCCCGCGTCGGCGATGATTTCCACCTCGGCGGCGTAAAAGCGCCCGTCCTTCACGCCCATCTTGTAGTGCAGAATGTAGGGGTGGCGCTTGTAGCTCTCGCGCATCGACCATTCGCGGGCATAGGTGAGCTTGGCGGGCCGGTGGGTCAGCCGGGCGGCCAGCGCGGCCCGGGCGCAGACGATGGCGGCGGTGTCGTCCTTGCCGCCGAAGCCGCCGCCCATGGGGATGGAGCGCACTTCCACGTCTGCCAGCGGGCACCCCAGAATCGCCGCCACAAAGCGCCGCGTGCTGAAGGGGTGCTGCATGCTGCCCATGACTTCCATCACGCCGTCGGGCCGCAGCGTGCAGAGCGCCGACTCAGGCTCGATGTACGCGTGCTCGTGGTGCTGCGTGCGAAAGGTGTGTTCCAGAATGAAATCGCACTCCGAAAGCGCCTCTTTTCCCCGCCCGTGCCGCACCTTGTAGTGGTTCACCACGTTGTTCTTCTTCCCCTCGAAGACGCGGTCTTCGTAGAGAAAGACGGGGGGATTTTTCAGCGCCTCCTCGGCGTCCAGCACCACCGGCAGCGGCTTCGTGACGCTGGTGACGCGCTTTGCCGCTTCCAGTGCCTGCGCGCGCGTCTCGGCCGCCACCAGCGCGATCACGTCGCTGTTGCAGCGGATATGATCGCCCGCGCCGACGATCATTCTGTAATCGGGAATGAGGTAGCTCCACGTCGGCTGCCCGCCGATGCGCCGCACGTCGTCCGCCGTGATGACCTTCACCACGCCCGGCATCTTTTCGGCCCCGGACACGTCCAGCGAGACGAGTTCCGCGTGAACCTCGTCCGAATAGACGGGAACGACGTGAACCATCCCGTGGGCCTTGAGGTCGTCCGCGTATTTCGCCCGGCCCGTCACCTTGGCGGCGGCATCATTGCGGAAGGCATGGGGATTGGAGCGTTTCTCATCACAGCTCATTCGAGAGACATCTCCTCCCCCCGGTAGAAGGCGCGGGAGATGAGCGATTCACAGCGCGTCCGGTCGGTGTCCAGACACGAGGTCAGGCGATCCAGAATCTCCTCGCCGCTCATGCCTTCATTGTCGTTCACCCGGAACTTCGCGGGGCAGACGATGAAATTGGCCCACTTGCCGGCGCTGAGATTTCCAGAATCTTCGCCGACTCCCAGAATTTCGGCGCCTACCCGCGTCGCCCGGTGGAGGGCTTTGGTAAACGTGGCTTCGCGGATGCCCTTTCGCCGGTTTTGCCGGACGAAGGAGCGCATCACGTCGAACATGGACAGGAAGGGCCCGGCGCCGATGTCGCTGCCAAATCCCCACTGCACGCCGTCCGATTCGGCGCGGCGGAAATCGAAGAGCCCCGAGCCCAGGCCCCTTTCCTCGATGGGGGCGTTGGAGGTGGGGCAGTGGGCCACGGCAGTTCCGCGCTTCGCCAGCAGCCGGTATTCGTCGTCGCTCATGTGGATCGCGTGGGCCGTCACCGATTTTTCCGTCAGCATTCCGACGCGGTCGTAGACGTCCGTATAGGTCTTCATCCCTTCGAAGCCGGGAATGCCGCTGTACATGGCCACGACGGAGGCGATTTCCCGGGGCGATTCGGAGAGGTGCGTCTGGGTGAAGAGACCTTTGTCGCGGGCGAGTTTTCCTGCTGCCCGCATGAGTCCCGGGCTGGTGGTCAGGGCAAAGCGCGGTGTGACCGCGAAGAGGCTGCCGTGGCGCTCGGCCAGGGCCTCCAGATCGGCGAGGGCGCACTTTGTTTCGTGGGTCAGGAACGGCGGCGAATTCATGTCCATCAATGGATTGCCCGCCACGAAATCCCCCGTGAAGGACTCCAGTGCAGAGTCAACGCTGCAGGCGTGGAGCGAGCAGAAGATGGCTCCGCCAAAGGTGCCTGCCCGCATGAGCTTCTTCGCGAAGATGGCCGCCTGCTTTCGCGTGTAGTCCGCGTCGGCGAATTTCGCCTCCCGGGGAAAGACGTGATTCGTCAGCCAGTCCAGCAGATTTTCTTTGGGCGCGCTGCACACCTCGTCCTGAACCCAGTGAAAATGGATGTCGAAAAAGCCCGGAAGAATGAGGTTTCCAGTCAGGTCGATTTCCGGGATGTCCCGCGCCTGCTTCAGAGGGAAACTCTTTGCATGGTCGATGGCGCGAATGCGGAAACCGCCGGTTTTTTCGCGTTCGAGCAGCAGAACTCCGTCCGGAAAGACGTCGAGGCGTGTGTCGCTCAGCGGGTTGAGGATGGTTCCGCGGATGAGCAGCTGAGAGGAAGAGTTTGTGTCGGGCATGGCTGGGTTCTTTGGGTGCGGATGAAAAATGAAAACGATGAATGCGACAGATGGCCGCACTCATCGTTATCTCGATATAAACTCAAAATTATATCGCTTGCAAACGTCCTGTTTCATTCATGGGGGAGCCCGAAAATCCGCGTCGGCGAATGCGGATGACTTCCCACATAAAGAGTCTGGTAGTGCCGAAGCAGAGTTTTTTGGGTACATCCAAAAGACTCTGCTGTTCAAAAGGCTGTCACCTATGTCGCATTTAGACGGGAAAGAGCTGTCCGACAGAGATGGTGGCCGTGGTCAGGGACGCAGTTTGATTTTTCGGCACTCTTTGTGAATACGCGCGCCGGCCGTCGTAAAGACACCCGCAGAGACGGGCCAGGGAATTGAGAAATCACCCTGGCCCGCCGTTTTTTTGAATGGCTCACCAACCCACGAGGTCTTTCATGAAAAAGACGCTTCTTCTTCTGATCGCGGCAATTTCTTTCCTGCTTCCTTTTTCGGCTTTTGCTTCGGTGCCCGGCGGTCCCGTCCATTTGGACCTGGGCGTCGGCTGGTCCGCGAGCCTCAACAGCTATAGCGCTGATTATTACAAAGGGACGGAATCTCAGGGGCCGCACTTTATTTTGGGGCTCAAATTCCGCGTTCACGAAAAGTTGATGCTGGGCCTCGACGCATCTCTGGCCGTTCAGCCTTGGAACTATGGCTACGAATATGACTACAGCTATGGTTATGAAGGTGTGGACTATACCTACGATGTGTCCGTCAAAAGCCGCCTGTTCTTCTCGGGCGACGCGACCCTGACATTTTACCCGGAGAAGCTGTTCTACGTCATGGTCGGCGTCGGATTCAGCGGCATGAACCTGTCCTATGAGACGGGCTACGAGAAGGACGCGGGAACGAACTTCTCGTCGATGGACGGTACCGAATACGGCTGGAACGCTTTGGTGGCTCTTGGAATCAATATCCCGCTGGCGCCCTTTTTCCGGATTGGCTTCGAGGCCCGCTATCAGGGCGGCTACATCACCAGCGGCCCCCAGCTGTATGACTTCAGCCTCTTCTCTGGGAACGTGATGCTTTCTTTCCTGTAATCAGGCTTCGCCTGTCAGAGCGACTGACCAAAAAGCCTTCCCGACCGATGCCGGGAAGGCTTTTTCATTTGTTGTTGGCGCCGGGGAATATGCCGAATCGGTGCGATGTCTGGCTCCAAATCAAACTTGCGGCGTTCGCTGGCGCTGTGCTAGGCGCCCGCCGCCTTTTCGCGGGGGAGGAGCATTTCCTCTGGTCGGAAAGGTATTTTTTTTCGCCCAAAACACCCACGCGGCCATGTGCCGCAAATACGCACGCTTCCTGATCGGGCCGACAGGTTCGGCGGTGATTCGGTTCAGGGAATGTCCCTCCCGCAGCCGCCGTTGCCGGACGAGTTGAGGGAAGCGGTGGAGCAAACCAGCAATGAGTGAAGAGCAAGTTGAGGAAGTGAAGGCCCCCGAGGCGGCTGCCCCTGCTTCGGCCCCCATCGCCATTTCTATCCAGCAGCTGCTGGAGGCCGGCGTTCATTTCGGCCACCAGACCTACCGCTGGAACCCGAAGATGAAGCCGTACATCTTCGGCGCCCGGAACGGCATCCACATCGTTGATCTGCAGAAGACCGCAGTGATGTTCCGCCGGGCCTGTGCCTTTGTTTCGGAAGTCGTCGCCCGCGGCGGTTCCGTTCTGTTCGTGGGAACCAAGAAGCAGGCTCAGGACACCATCGCCGAAGAGGCTGTGCGCGCTGGCCAGTACTACGTGAACAGCCGCTGGCTGGGCGGAACGCTCACCAACTTCCGCACCATCAAGCAGGGCATCGACCGTCTGAAATCGCTGGAGAAGATGAAAGAGGACGGCACCTATGAGCGCCTGCCGAAGCGCGAGGTCGCTCTTCTGGAGCGCGAGCGTGAAAAGCTGGGTGAGAGCTACGGCGGCATCAAAGAGATGAGCCGTCTGCCCGGCGCCCTCTTCGTCATCGATCCCCGCAAGGAAAAGATTGCTGTCGCTGAGGCCAACCGTCTGAACATTCCCGTCGTTGCCGTCTGTGACACCAACTGCGATCCCACCGGCGTCGATTATGTGATTCCTGGAAATGACGACGCCATTCGCGCCATTCGTCTGATTGCCGGCAAAATCGCTGACGCCAGCGTCGAGGGCAACGCCCGCCGCCGCGTCTTCGGCGGTGACAAGGGCGACGACAAAGGTGAGGAGCGCGCCTCCCGCGGTGAGCGCCGCGACCGCAAGGGCGGTGAGCGCCGCGGCCGCGGTGAGCGCAAGGGGCCGAAAGTCGAGGTCGTCCGCAAGGCTGTGGCTGCCCCCGTCGAGGAGGCTCCCGCTGATGACGCGGCTGACAAAGCCGAGTGATTGGCGGACGCACAGCGTTCAGTCTGCGTTCCAGTGAAGTGAGACGAGAAAGGGCGTCGGCAGGAGTTGCCGGCGCCCCTTTTGATTTCCGTAACAACCTACCTGTTTCAGGGCTCTCCGCCTCCCGATGCCGGGGCGCGGGACAAATGGCCCGAAAGGATTTTCAAGATGGCAGCAGTGACAGCAGCGGCAGTGAAGGAACTGCGTGAGAAGACCGGCGCCGGCATGATGGACTGCAAGAAGGCGCTCGTTGAGAAGAACGGCGATGTGGCCGCGGCCAAGGAATGGCTGCGCGAGAAGGGTCTGGCCAAGGCCGGCGCCAAGACGGGCCGCGTGACCGCCGAGGGTGCGGTCGCCAGCTACATTCATGGCGGCGGCAAGTTTGGGGCTCTCGTCGAGGTCAACTGCGAGACCGACTTCGTCGCCCGGACTGAGGAGTTTCAGACTCTGGCCCATGACCTGGCGGTTCATGCCGTGGCCATGAAGCCCAAATATGTGCGCCGCGAGGAGATTCCCGCGGACGTCATCGCCCACGAGAAGGAAGTTTACACCGAGCAGTGCAAGGAGTCGGGCAAGCCTCAGGCTGCGTGGGACAAAATCGTCAGCGGCAAGCTGGAGAAGTTCTACGAAGAGGTCTGCATGGTCGATCAGCCCTACGCCAAAGACCTGAATAAGAAGGTTCATCAGGTCATCACCGAGGCGGTGGCTAAAATCGGCGAGAACATCACGCTCCGCAGATTCGTTCGCTTCGAGCTGGGCGATGGCCTGGAGAAGAAGAAGAACGACCTGGCTGCTGAGGTGGCTGAGATGACGAAAGGCGCCTGATTTCGGCGCCGGCACTGGAGGGCTTCCGCGAGCGAAGCCGTTCCGAAAGTCTGTCAAATGAAACGGGCGTCCCTCCCTGAGGAGAGACGCCCGTTTTTTTATGCTCCGGCAGATGGTGATGCGTGGCGCAGGCTGGCCCGGTAAACTTTGGATGCGGCTGCCGGCGTCCTTCGGCTCAGAAGGCTTTGTCCAGGGCATCTCTGAGGCGCTGGACGCGCTCCTTTTCGACGGGATTGCGCCAGTTCCCGTCTTTTTTGATCCAGGTGCCGACGATGAGGCCGTCGCATCGTTTGGCCAGCACCGGAATCTGCTCAGGCGTGACGCCTGAACCCACCAGAAGGGGCATCTCTGGAACGGCGGCGCGCACTTCATCCAAATCGGCCGGTGACGTGGGGCAGCCAGTGGCAGCGCCGGTCACGATGAGCCCGTCAGCGGCGCAGAACTGAACTCCGTGGGCCATATCGCCCAGAGACAGGTCAGCAGTGCAGGCGTGGGATGAGTGCTTCTTTTTGATGTCGGTGAAAATTTTGACCGACTCAGCGTGGAGCGCGGCGCGCGTGCGGAGCAGATCGCCGGCGCAGGCGTTCATCCAGCCTTCATCCGCGAGATGCCCATAGGCGAACCCTTCGGCGCGGATGAACTGAAGACCGGCAGCTGCTGCCACACCCAGGGCCTCCCGATTGGCGCCCGCCAGGAGCTGAATTCCACAGGGCAGCCCGCAGTCACGTTTGGTGTCGCGGGCAAGAATGGCCGCGGCAGCAACAGTTTCAGGGTCCACTCGGCCACGCAGATAGGGAAGGTCGGCCATGTTCTCCATGAGAATGACGTCCGCGCCGCCTTCCTTGAGAGCACGCGCGTCCGCGAGGGCAAAATCCTCAATTTGATCCAGCGCACGGCGAAGCGTTTCGCTGCTGGTGGGGGAGAGTCCATCGGACGGGACGCGGAAGTCGGGCGCGCCGGGGAGCGGACGGAAGTGGACCATGCCGATGAGGGCACAGGGCGTTCTGGATGCGAAAATCCGGGGCATTGAAGAGAGCCTTTCTGGGTGAGTGGTGAGGGGAGCCTTTGGAAGGCGCCGGATGGAGATGGTGAACTGCCTCTCCGGAGCCGGCGAACGGGCCGCGACGAGAGCCCGATGGAGCGCGGCAGGAAAGGCTTTTTTGGCGTTTCCGTCGATGCACCGCTTCGGTCTCGGCGGGCGTTTGACGGTGATGCGTTTTCATCCTGCTGCCCGGGGCCGGCCGTTTATTGGACGTTCGTCCAGAATTTCTGGACCGGGGTCCGGTCTGCCGGGGCGGCAGGGAGAAATCGTCCAGATAGTGGTCGGCTGCGATATGGGACCCCATATTTTGTGGTCATGGGGGCGAATCAGTTCTGGTGTTTTGCTTTGACTAAAATTGGCGGGTGGCGGAACAAAGTGGAAGAAAGTGGGGCGAAGTGGAGTGAAATGGACACTCCGGACAAGGATTGGGAAGCAAGGTCATCATGATGTTCCGAGGTCACAGCGAGCATTCGATCGACGCGAAGGGGCGCACCTGCCTCCCCGCGAAGTTTCGCGATGCGCTTGCCAGAAACGGTGAGAGCAAGTCCGTCCAGCTCGTCAACGGTGAAAGCAAGCCCGTCCAGCTCGTCGTGACCAGGGGCGCAGATCCCAACATTTCCGACGAATCCGGCCAGTGCCTGTTCCTGTATCCGCTCGGCGATTTTGAAGAGGTGCAGAGCGAAATCGCCCGCCTCAAAAAGGAATGTCCGGAGGCCGCGGGCCAGCTGCGCAAAATCGAACGGACGATCATCGCCCACGCAGAGGACCTGGAGCTCGACAAACAAGGGCGGATTCTTCTGCCCGAGGGACTTCGGAAGTGGGCCGGCATCGGCAAGGACATCGTCTGCGTCGGGCAGGGCAAGCGCATGGAGCTGTGGTCGCCGGAACGGTGGAACCGCATCGAGGCGCTGGCGGATGCCGAGGCCGATTCCGAGGAGAAGAAGGTCAAGCTCGAGCGCGTCCAGATGGCCGTCGGTCTCTGAACGGCCGGAACGATGGAGATTTGAGGCAGGCACGTTCCGGAGACGGGGCGGCCGCGGGGAAAACGCAGGATCACGGGAACAGGCGAGGCAAGCAGATGGCAATGCAGCAGAGCGCGGTGAATGCAGGAGTTCAGACGGCGACGGCCCAGCGCGTCCAGACGGACGTGGCTGTCATTCGCTGTGAGGGGGAGATGGGCGACATGGAACTGGCCCATATTGGGGAGGAGCTGTTTCGTCTGAACAGCTACGGCTACAACCGCGTGGTCCTCGATCTCTCCAACGTCACTCACGTCGATTACCGGGGATTGGGGCATCTGTCCGTCCAGGCGCGGGACCTGCGCGCAGGCGGCGGAGATGTGAAGCTGTCGGGGCTTTCCAACTACCTGGCGGCCATTTTGCGCGCCGCCGGCTACGAAGATGCCTTCGAGACCTATGCCTCGATTGACGACGCCAAGCGGTCGTTCCTCAGCTCGTTCTTTTGCCTGAGGCATTGAGTGAGGTGAGGCGCTGTGGAGTTCCACCACGTCACAGTTTTGCGTGACGAGGCGGCGGCGTTGCTTCAGGGGCGTCCCGGTCTGACCCTGCTCGACTGCACTCTTGGCGGCGGCGGTCATTCAGAGGCGCTTCTCACGGCAGGCGCACGCGTCGTTGGCATCGACCGCGACCCGAAAGCTGTGGCCGCAGCCACTGAGAGGCTGAGCCGTTTCGGAGAGCTGTTCCATGCCGTGAACGCCACTTTTTCCCGCGCCAGAGAGGTTTTGGACGGGCTGGGCATCGAGCGCGTGGACGGCATCCTTCTGGATTTGGGCGTCAGCTCGCCTCAGTTCGATGACCCGGAGCGCGGCTTTTCGTTTTCTCAGAGCGGTCCGCTGGACATGCGCATGGGGACGGACGGTGAGACGGCCCGGGAACTCATTGGAAGGCTTTCGGAGCAGGCACTGGCCGATGTGCTTTTCAATTTTGGCGAAGAGCGGGACGCACGCCGAATCGCGCGCGCCATCAAGCGCCTGCCCGAGCCGCCCGAAACGACGGGACAGCTGGCCGATGTCGTGGCCGCGGCGATTCCCCGGGGGCGCTGGCCGAAGCGCATCCATCCCGCTACCCGCACGTTTCAGGCGCTGCGCATCGCCGTGAACCATGAGCTGGACGAGCTGGATGCGCTGCTGGACGCGATTCCCTCTCTCCTGTCGGTTGGCGGCCGCATCGCGGTCATCAGTTTTCATTCGCTGGAAGACCGCCGGGTCAAGGAGAGGTTCAGGGCTCTGGAAGGCCGCTGCACCTGTCCGCCCGGACTTCCCGTCTGCGCCTGCGGATTCAGGTCGGACTACCGGATTTTGACGCCGCGTCCCGTAGAGCCCGGCGCCGCCGAGTCTGAGGCGAATCCACGGGCAAGGAGCGCGCGTCTGCGCGGACTGGAGAGGCTTCGATGAGTGCGCCGTCCAGCAGCGAGGTCTCTGTCATTCGGAAGCGGATGACCGCCGGGCGCAATCGCTATGTCCTGCGCGCGGCTGCCATCGCCGCCATGCTCGCGGCCGCCGGCATCTTTCACGTCGTCAATCATGGGCGCGTCGTTCAGGCGGGCTACGACCTGGGAAAGATTGAGCGCCGGCACCGGGAGCTCCTCCGTGAAAACGAACAGCTGAAAATGGAGCGGGCGACACTGAGCGCTGCCTCGCGCCTCGAAGTGATTGCCCGGGACCGGCTGGGACTCCAGCAGCCCGACGCGCGGCAGGTGGTGACCATCCGCATGCCTTCTGACGGGAGCGGCGCCGGCGCTTCGGACAACGGCGCAGGTTCCGCGAAACGGGACAGCGGCCGCTAGCCCTTTCCTCCGACTCTCATCGAGGCGCCCATTCCGCCTTTTAGAAAGTTCACTGAATCAAACTGCCATGGCCACACCACAACGAGAAATCACGGAGACGGACGCCAAATGGTTCCGCCGCCGCGTGAGGTGCATCGGAGCAGCCTTCGCGCTGGGCTTCGGTATTCTCGTCTGGCGTGCCGTTCAGCTCCAGGTCGTCCAGAGCGGTGAGCTGACGGCCGGTGCCAGGGACCAGTACGTCCGGCAGTTTGAGATTCCCGGTCAGCGCGGCCGCATCCTCGACCGTCAGAACAGAGAGTTCGCCGCCAGTGTCGATGTGGACAGCATCGCCATCGATCCCACGCTGCTGAAGTCGTCCGCTCAGATTGAGGAGGAGGAGGCTCAGAAGAAGCGGCGCGCCGAGGAGAGGGGCAAGGCCTACAAGGCGCCTTCCGGGGACATCGTTTACGAGCGGGGGGAAGCGACGCGGCGGCTGGCCAAGGCGCTGGGGCTTCCTGAGAAGCGGGTGGCCAGTCTGCTGGATACGCGCAAGCGGTTCGTCTGGCTCAAGCGTCAGGCGTCGCCTCAGGAAACGGCGGCAATCAAGGCGACGAACGTGGCGGGGCTGACCTTCCAGAAGGTTTCCAAGCGATTTTATCCGCAGAGGGAACTGGGCGCTCACGTCATCGGCTACTCCAACATCGACGGCCGCGGCATCGAGGGGCTGGAGCGGGTGTTCGACGATGTTCTGAAGGGCCGTCACGACTACGTGTCCGGTGTTCGGGACAGGCGGGGCAGGGCTGCGCTGATGGACGGGACGGTGCAGGCCGACAAGCTCACTGGCGCCACGCTGACGCTGACCCTCGATTCGTCCATTCAGCATCTGACTGAGAAGGCTCTGGCTTCGGCTGTGGAGAAATCGCAGGCGGCGGCAGGCATGGCCGTCGTTCTGGACCCGCACACGGGGGAGATCCTGGCTCTGGCCAACTGGCCAACGTTCAACCCGAACTCGCCGACGACCTCGGACAATCGTTCCCGCCGAAATCGGGCGGTGGTGGACCAGATGGAGCAGGGCTCGACGCTCAAGCCCATCACCGTCGCCGCGGCCCTCGAGGAGAAAGTCGTCCGGCCGGACACCGTCTTCGACGGCGAGAAGGGCGCGATGCGCATCGGGCGGCACACGATCCACGATTCGCATCCCCACGACTCGATGACCGTGGCGGAAATCATCAAGTATTCGAGCAACATCGGCGTGGCCAAAATCGCCCAGCTTCTGGGACGGGACAAACTGCAGTCCTATCTGAAGGCGTTTGGCTTCGCGGAGAAGCCCGGAACGGAGATGCCCGGTGAGGCGAAAGGCTCGGTGCCGTATCCCAGAGCCGAGATTGCGCTGGCGACGCAGAGCTTCGGTCAGGGCATGAGCGCTTCCATTTTGCAGACGGCAGTGGCCTACGGCGCGCTGGCCAACGGCGGCAGACTGATGAAGCCGTATCTGGTGTCCCGCATCGTGGATGCTGAGGGGAAGCTGCTGCTGGACCGGAAGCCTCAGCTCTTGCGGCGTGTCGTCAGCGAGAAGACCGCCCGCGAAGTCATCGACATGATGGAGCTCGTCGTTGAGAAGGGCGGCACCGGGACGCGGGCCTACATGGACGACTACGCGGTGGCGGCCAAGTCGGGGACTGCCCAGAAGGTGGACCCCAACGGCGGCTACTCCAAGACGAAGCGCATCGCCTCGTTTGCCGGCATCGTTCCCGCGGACGCGCCCCGACTCGTGATTGCAGTGACGCTGGATGAGCCTTCCACCAACGTTTACGGCGGCGTCGTCGCAGCGCCTCCTTTCAAGGAAATTGCCCGCGGTGCGCTGGTTCATCTGGGAATCCCGCCGCGCGCCAAGCCCGCTGAGCAGCAGGATGACGGGACGGAGGTCCCTTTGATTGGCCGCGGCGGACGAATGGCGGTCGTCAGCAGGGCGCGTCTGGCCGGTGCCTTTGCCATGGCGCAGCAGGTGTCGTCGGGCGACGAGGATGAGGGCTTCGTCGAGGAGGAGGGCGTCGTCGCCTCATCTGATGCGGTCAGGGAGGGAATGATCCGGGTTCCCGGCGTGTGCGGTCTGACGGCGCGGGCCGCTGCCAGGGCACTGCTCGAGGCTGATCTGGACCCGGTGATGAACGGCTTCGGCCTCGTCGTGGAGCAGACGCCTCCGGTGGGCGCCAGCGTTCGCCGTGGGACGACTGTCAGCATGAGGCTCAAATGACGCCGGAAATGGCCGCCTTTGAGATGGATTCTGGGGAAACGACATGAAGTTTGCGGAACTGATGGCGGGGACGAGCCTGCAATTTTTCGGAGAGAGCGCGGCCGACAGGGAGGCCACCGGCGTCTCGTGCGACACGAGGACGATGCGGGCGGGCGATATTTTCTTCGCCGTGGCGCCCCAGTTCGCCCGGACAGCTCTCGAAGCAGGTGCATCCGCCGTCGTCCTGCAGTCGGGAACGGACGCTGACGGCCT
>DBXV01000013.1:0-37455 GCA_002309695.1 Myxococcales bacterium UBA1203
AGCGTGTCGTAGAGCATGTCCACGCCCCAGAAGGCGCTCTGCCTGCGCTCTTCGAGGCGCCGGATGCGCTCCGGGTGATTCGCCCGGTATTCGTCCGAGAACCACATGACGAGCGGGATGCGCATCATCGGCCAGTGGAAGCGGTCTCTGGGGACGCCCGGGTCTTCCCCGTGGTCGGAGAAATAGATGAAGGCATCCAGGTTCAGATTGTCCCGGGCGTATTCAAAGATCTCCCGCAGGAAGCCGTCCGTGTAGAGGATGGTGTCGTCGTATTCGTCCACGACGTTGTCACTGCCCCTGGAGAAGACCTGTTTTTCCTTGGGATAGCGCTCTTTGTAGAGGCCGTGGCTGCCGTTGAGGTGCAGGAAGACGACGTTGTCGTCTTTGGGCGAGAGCTTTTTGAATTCCGGCAGGAGCGCCTCGTCGAAGCCCTTGCCCGCCTTGGGCGTCCAGAAGGAGCGGTTGGCGCGCTTGGCGATGAGCCCAAAGGGCGTGTTGTGGTTGGAGTTCGGCTTCTGATTGCTCAGCCAGCTCACACGATACCCGGCCCGCTGGAGCGCCTCCACGGCGGACAGCGATTCGCCGAATGTCTTGCCGTTGTATTGGTTCTCTTCAGAGAGGGCGTATTCCAGCGCGTAGATGGTGAATTTATTGGCCGCATAGGCGTGGTCGAAGATCAGCCACTCATCTCTGTGCGCGTCCATCCAGGGGGAAGTGGGGCGGCCATAGCCGTAGAGGCTCATGTGGTCTTTGGCGGCAGACTCGCCCACGACGACCACCTTTGTTTTGGGCCCCTCCTGCCTTCCCGGGATGCGCCGCACACTGATGCCCGAGTCCAGGCTGCGGTCGGAGAGGCTTTTGAAGTAGCGGTCGATTTTTGCGTACTCGCGGGCGGCGGGCGTCTCGGCGGCCGAGTCGGCGATGCCGGAGAGGGAGAGAATGACGGCAGCTGCGAGGCCGGCGGGGAGAAGCAGGCGCTTTGTCCGGGGGGCCTCATCTGAGGGGAGGTCTTCTGAGCGGGCAAAGATGCGCCGGCTGCCATAGACCGCCAGCGCGGCCGCGAGGCCCAACAGGCCGAGAATCAGGCCAATGAGCTGCGGCACGTATTGCGAGAGGAACTCCAGCGCCTGGTCGGGGTTCGTCTGGTAAATCCCAAAGATGGCGTCGTAGCCAAAGGTCTGGCCGAACAGAGTGAAGTAAACGAGGTTCCAGACGGGCGGGAAGATGAGGAAAAGCTGGGTCAGGGCCCAGACGCCCCCTTTGGCTCGGGGCGCCTTGAGGGGGAGATGCCGCAGGAAGGCTTCGAGGAGCAGCAGATAGGCGGGAATCTGCATGCCCACGCGCCAGATGACGGAGATGTCGTTGACCGCCATGACCGACGCTTCCTCGATGGCCGCCGTGGCGAAAAAGGAAGCGGCAAAGGCGAGCCCCAGTCCAAAGGCGCGGGCCGCGTCGGACGCTCTGTCTCCAAACTCGGCGGAGACGATGGCGGCGATGCCTGTGCAGATGGCGAGCTGGATGAGTCCGTCCTCCCAATAGGCGGGGTCCAGACTGAGCAGGCGCAGGCGGACGAACCAGAACGCCAGAAAGGCGGCGGCGCCGAGGGCGCTGACAGCGAGGAGCTTCCAGAGCCCCGGGCGGGCCAGCAGGAAGCGTCGGCGGAACAGGCCATAGGCGGCGAGAATGACGAATGCCGCGATGAGGATGTTCCAGGTGAGGGGGCGAAAGCGGTTCTGAAGGTGTTGAACGACTACTTTGTGAACTTTCAGCGTCCCTTTGCCGCTGTAAATGCTGCGGAGCTGGAAGTTTTGAATCGGCGCGGACAGCGATTCGTAGCGGAGCGTCTGGGAGCGCTCCTCCCGCGGCAGCGGCGTCCGTTCGAGGGCGCGTGTGCCCTCTGCCATCGAGTAATCCACCTCGTTGCCGTCCTCGGTGGCCTCGTATTCCAGAGAGGCGCGGACCGTTCCCGGCGGCAGCGAGAGATAGGGCCCCCACGTGTACCAGCCGTAGCCCTCCTTCGGCGTGATGGGAGAGATGTCCTCCCGGCGGTTCAGGTCCTGAAAATGATAGACGTAGGCGTCGTTGGTCGGGTCGGGGAGGGCAAGGGAGAGCGCCGCCAGAATGGCGAGAACAGTGAGGACAGCGATGCGCGTCCAGATGCTGTCTTCAGAGGTGGTCATGGAGGTCGGAGGGCGGGGCCAGTGGCCAGAGGCTCAAAAAAATATCGGGGGCCGCCATCAGAGCGGCTCCCGACGAAAAGGGAGGGAACAGCGGCGCGTTCCCGGTGAATGTCAGAGCGGCAGCCGCTGGATCAGCTGACGCGCACTCTCGGCCCAAGTGAGCCGCTCAACGCCGTCGGAAGAGGGCGCTTTCCCTTCGGCATCGAGCGCGAGCCAGCGGGTGACGGCATCGGCGAGGTCGTCAGGGCGCAGTCCGTCAAAGTAGAAGGCCGAATCCCCGGCGATCTCGCGGAAGACGGGCAGGTCGCGCAGGATGAGCGGCTTTTTGTGGCGGGCTCCCTCGACGACGGCGAGACCAAAGCCCTCGGCCTCGGAAGCCATGATGACCGCCGAAGCGGCGTCGTAGGCCTTTTCCAGATATTCGTCGCTGATGCCCTTGAGCCAGAAGAGCCGCCGCCCGTTTTCGGGATGTCGGCGCAGCCTTTCGGCCAGAGTCTTCACGTTCCAGCCCTCTTTGCCGACGATGGCGAGGTTCACGTCTGCGCCGCGCTTCCAGAGGAGCTCAAAGGCCGCCAGTGCCTGTGCGTAGCCCTTCCGGGGTTCGACGGTGCTGACCATGAGGAACGTCGGGCGATTCTTCATGGCGGATAGGGTGGCCGCAGCGCTCGCCGGGAGTCCTTTGCTGGGGACGGAGTTTTTGATGTCGCTCCCCAGGTGGAACCAGCGAATGTCGTAGCCGTCGGCCCGCTCGGGCGCGTTCTTTTTGACCCAGGCGCGCAGGTCGTCGGCCACCGCCCTGGAAATGCAGAGGGCGCCGTCGAAGCGGGTGATGACCGAGAGCCACTCGGCGTGAATCTGCTCGTTCCCCTTGTGGACGTATTGGGGGAACTGGATGGGAATCAGGTCGTACACGACGAACCAGAGGCGGACGCCGTGGCGGTGCATCCTGAGGAGCGCCACACCCTGCTGCGGGACAATGCAGGACTGCAGATCCAGGCCGAAGAACATGTCGCCGGAGGAGAAATCCACCGCGTAGTCGTCGCCTTCGCCATCGTCGAAGCCATAGTTCTTGAGCATGTAGCGGTGGGCATAGCGGTAGCCGGGCCTGTCGCTCGTGGCATAGATGGGACGCACCGCGTAGCCCTTGGGCGGGTGCTTCAGCAGATAGGCCAGAATGCTGCGCGTGACCCGCTGGATGCCGGTGCCCGCGTCGATGTGGCAGAGCTCGCTGATGTCCACGAACATCTGGCGCCTGAGCCCCGGGCGCCCGAAGGTGCGGGCAATGGCGTCGGCGGTCTGCACGGGCAGTCCCCGGGTATCGGGCGAGAGTTCCCGGCAGAAGGCGAACAAATCCTCGGGATTTTCCAGCGGCGAGGGTTTTGGCGCGTCGGCCTGCGGATGGGGCTGCCCGGCATCCTCGCGCAGGCGCTCCAGGAACTTTTGCGCAGAGGCATCCCAAGAAAACTTTTCCTGCTGTCTGGCCGAATGGTCTTTGAGCCGCTGCCGAAAGCTCTCGCATGTCAGGGCCTCTTCCAGCTTGTGCCGGAGGCCGTCCGCGTCTGTCGGGTCAAAGAGCGCCTCATCCAGACCGACCACTTCGGGGATGGAACTCGTGTTCGAGGCAATCACGGGAGCACCGCAGCGCATGGCTTCGAGCACGGGCAGGCCGAAGCCCTCATCCAGCGAGGGAAAGACGAAGAGTTCGCACGAGCCGTAGAGCGTCCGCATGTCCTCGTCGTCGAGATAGCCCAGGAGAATGAGGTTCCTGCCCGGGATGTCCGCCTTTTCCGCCATGTGAACGACCCGGCGGTGCGATTCGGGATGGTTGCCGCAGACGATGGCGAGCTGGTGCGCATCCCGGATTTCGGGAGGGAGCGCGCCGTAGGCCTCAATCAGCGTCCTCAGGTTTTTCCGTTCGTCGGTTCCACCCGCGTAGAGGATGAACGGCCTGCCGTCGAAGCGGCCTGCGACGGGAGTGCATTCCGCCAGTCCTCCTTTGGCGCGCTCATCGTCGGTCAGCGGCCGGAACACCTCAGACGTATCGGTGGAGATGGCCGTGACATCGGCCTCCGGGAAGCGCTCTTTGGATTCCTGAGCCACAAACTCGGAATTGCAGAAGAGCTTGCCCGCGGACTTCAGCTCTTCGAGGCGGCTGTCGTACCACTCGGCGACGGCGGCATTGGCCAGATGAACCTCGGGCTGATGCAGGGGAATGAAATCGTGGACGATGGCGCACGTCTGGATGGAGGCGGGCAGGAGCGACGGCGCGGCGATGAGCTCTTCCCCCGGGTTGTCGAAGAGCGTGCAGCAGAGGACGGCGTCCGGTGAGAGGCTCTCCATGAAGCGCGCCCAGATTTTTTCGGCGACGGCACGGCGGCCATGGGCGTTCTGGGAAGTCCACGCCAGAGGGCCGGGGGCGTACCAGACCTTGAATGACTCGGGAGGAACGAGGCCGCTGAACTCCCTGCGGATGGCGTCGATGCCCGGTCCCAGTCGGCCATTCATCACCAGAAAAATCTGATCGTCTTTGGAGGCGATGCGGGCAATCGCCCGGGCGAACCCCATGGTGTAGCGGCCGATGCCCCGAAATCTGGAGCTGGTCTGGGCACCCTGCATGTCGATAGCGATGCGCATTTCAGTCGTCCCCCCTCTGCTCCAGCGAGGAGAGCACGCCATAAACGATGAGCCCCTGCCGTGAGAGGTCGCGGACGGCCCCGACGCAGGTCTCCTGTCCGTCGAACTTCGGCGGTTCAAAGACGGAGCGCTTGAGCCAGGCGCGGAACCGCGGGGTGTGATCCAGAACGGGCAGGACGCTGTTTCTGACCCACGGCTGATTCACCAGTTTGCGGGCTTCGCGAACCACGACACCCTTGGTCAGGCGCTCCGCGTCCTGCCTCACCGCTTTGACAAAGCCGATGGGAGCCTCGTCCTCGGGCGGATTTTCAATGGGCTCGATGCCTGCGGCGCTGCGAAGCGCGTTGCTCAGGCCGGGATGCCGGTTGATGCGGCGGATGGCGTCCGTCTTCATGGACGGAAACAGGTCGCCGATGCCGCTGTGGACACTGCGAACGACACTTTTGATTTTGGAATTCATAAAAAACCTGCTGAGCAGAGAATTTTGGGACTGCCGTCCAAGCAAAAATCACTCGTCCAGCATCCAGCGCAGGGTGTCCCGGAAGGGAATGGGGGACACCGAGCCGATGGCGCCTTCGAGGCGCTCCCGCGAGCCGATGAGGTGTTTCACCTCGTTCTGCCGGACAAAGGCGGGATTGATGCGCATCTCGATGGAGTGTTCCGTCATTTCGTGGAGCTGCGAGAGAATGTCGCCAATGGAGAGGCCTCGGCCAGAGCAAAAATTGTATGGCCCCCAGCCGGCGTTTTCCGCTTCGGCCAGGCGGACGTAGCAATCGGCGACATCGCGTACGTCGGAGAAGTCGCGCACCACGTCCGTATTGCCCAGCTCGATGAAAGGCCGCCTCTCTTTGAAGTGCTGCACGAGCTTGGGGATGAGGAAGGCCGGGCTTTGGCCGCGCCCCGTGTAGTTAAACGGCCGTACAATTGTGATGGGCAGGCGGCTTTTGAAGAGGGACGCCATGTATTCCATGGCGAGCTTGCTCACCGCGTAGTCGTTCATCGGCGCGGGCGGCGTCTGTTCGGTGAGAACCCCCTCCTGATTGCCGTAGAGGTTGGCGGTGCTGGCGAGGAGGACGCGCTGCGGCGGAATTTCGAGCGCGGCGAGCGCGGTGAGCAGGTTGCGGGAGGCGACGATGTTGACGCGGTAGATGGCGTCGGCGCTGCCGTGGGCCACGTGGCTGATGCCCGCGAGGTGAAAGACGAAGTCCGGGCGCAGGGCAGCCACGGCGTCTTTCAGCGCGTCTGCGTCGAGCATGTCCGCGCGCCGGTAGTCATCCAGAGGAACGCTGTCCGGCCTGGGCTCGATGCCGATGCCCGAGACGCGGTGGCCATGAGCGGCCAGCGCTTCGGCGAGATATTTTCCGGTGAATCCGGCGACGCCGGTGATGAGCGCCTGGGACATGTGGCCGCCTCGGAAGTTGGGGGGAATTCAGGAAACCAGGGTTCCTGGAAAAGAAAAGGGAGCATCCGAAAGGGATGCTCCGCGAAGGGAAGCTCAAAAAGGGAAGGGGACTTCGGGACGCAGTCTGCTTTGAGCAGCTGACTCTATTTGAGCGGATTGTGCTTGTGCAGCTTGCGCTGAATCAGGTCGGCCAGTCGGATGCCCGCGAGAAGTTCGCCCTCCAGCCCCAGCGCGGGCAGAACCTGCCGGTTGGCCAGATAGACGTTCCGGAAGCAGGTGCAGAGCGGCAGGCCGACCATGCCGATATAGCTTTTGTCGGGGCGCTCGTAACCGGGCAGGACCGCAGGCTGATTGAGGCCGGCGTCAAACATGGGAATCGAGACGGCCAGAACGTGCCTGTCCATGAACGGGCAGAGCTCGTCGATGACGACGCCGCGGATGCGGTCGGCCATGGCGCGGATCCGGTCTGTGCTGTCCAGGTCCTCCCGGTCCACGCGAATAACCGCGGTGACGACGCTGCAGTCGTCCATCGTCGCGTCGGCCGTCCGCGCCTGTGAAACCTCCACGAGGATGGGGCCGAGTTCGGGCGCTTTCTGCGGGAAGAGAACTGCGCGCCGCGCCATGCCCAGAGGAAGACCCTCATTGCGAACCAGAAGGTTGACCGTGAGGCCAATGGTCGTTTCGCGGAGCGGCTGGGCAAAGCGGCGCATGCGGGCAGCCTGCTTTTCGGGAAGCGGCAGGCAGGCGAAGTCGCGGGCATCCATGGCGCAGACGTAGCAGCCGGCGTGGAGGATGGTGTTGATGTTCTCCAGCTTGAGCGAGGAGATCTTGGCGAAGGTGAATTCCATCTCCTCGATGGGATGGACCGCGTCGGAACACCCGAGAATGTCGCTGCCCAGCTCCAGCATGCGCTGTCCGAGCTGCGCACCCAGGCCCAGTTCTCCGCCCGGGAACCGATAGGCGCCGTGCATGAGGTGCGACAGCGCCCGGTCGGCGCCCATTTCGTTGTCGCGCTCAAAGCCCGTCAGGAAGGGCCGCAGGGCCAAGAGACCGTCTCTGACCTCGCTGACGGCGGGGTTCTCCGGGACGGACGGCAGCATTTTGACTTCGCCGATTTCGGCATCGGGAAGCACCGGCGGAATGAGCTCACGCACAGCCTTGCGCAGGCGGAACCGGTCCCACCAGCCCTTGGGCGGAAAAGGAATCGGCGCGCCGAAGAAGCTGTGGGTTGCCTCGGCAGCGGCGGCTGTCTGGCGGAAGAAATCACAGACAGCCTCGGCATTTCCGGGAAAGAGACGGCCCGCCTCCGTCCGAAGGTCGGCTTCATTGAGCGAATGATCGAAGCGCTTCCGGGGACGGATGAACTGGAGCGCGTGTCCCTCGGCCTCCTGGAAGCGGCTCAGTTCGAGATTGATGCCCAGCTCGTACAGCGCCTGCTCCACGCGGGGCATGACCCTGAGGGAAGGCACCATCGAGGGACCAATGGGAAAGCGCGTGCCCTTGAAGTCGTAGAACGGCGAATGGCCGAAGGGATCGAACTGAAGGACCGTCAGCCCCCGCTTGGCCAGCAGCGCGCCCGTCAGAAGGCCGCCCGGCTGCCGCCCGATGATGATGACGTCGTAGATGTGCCGTGAGGGCTGCTTCGGCGGGGCGGCGATTTGTTTTTTGGGAATGGCCGACAGGGTGGCCTGAGGTGGCTTCATCAAAGGGGAATCCATCAAATTTCCGGTGCGGCCTGTTTGGCCGGGAACGGTCAGAAAAAGCGGAGAAAAGATTGAGAAAACGGCGCGCTGAACCGCCTCCGAGCTCAGGAGGGCGGTCATTTTGGGGAGGGGGCCCATGGCATTGACCGCCGCAAAAGACAATCCGGGCGCTCGCCGCGCTTCGAGATGTCTTCAGGTGTGGCCAGGGAGGGCCGGAGAAGGTCAGCTGTCCTGCGAAAAATCCTCTTCCGTCAGCCGCCGGATGCCCGCCCGGGCGAGAAGCACCGAGGTGACGCCCTCTCCCGGAATTTTGACGCCGCTGCACTGAACGCGGCGCACGCCGCACGAGGGGCTTCCCTCCTTGAGAATCGCCAGCGTGATGCCGAAGCCTGCGAGCGCTTCCAGCGTGTTCCGGGCGCCGTCGAGAAACTGTTGGGAAACATCCCTGCCGGCACGGTCAATGAGCACCGCGTTTTGTCCGAGGAGCGCCTGCCCGTCGCCGCCGTGAAAATCGGCCGGAAGCCGCGGGCAGCTCAGGCAGCCAAAGAGCTCCGGACAGATGGGGTGAACGCCCCGCGCGAGCATCTCGTCCAGAATCGGCGCGGGGTCGGGCAGCCGCACATCGGGGCGCCTCATGGCCTGTTGAAAGAGCTTGCGGACGGGAAACGGTCCGGACGAAGGACGGACGGGCCGTTTCAGGAGCACTTCGATGAGCCCGCTTCCGGCATTTTTGCTCTGGCCGTCATAGCGGCAGCAGATGCCCAGAAGGCAGGCGGAGCAGGCGATGCAGTGCGTCTTCTCGGCATTCGTCAAAAGCTCCTGCAATTCGGCACGCATGGAAGTCGTCTCCCTTCCTCAGAGCAGAACGCTGACGCCCAGAAGGACCGAGAGGTGGTTCAGAACCGAGGAACTCGGCTCTTCGAGGAGCTGCCGGGCGTTGCCGCGCTCCAGTTCGCTGAGGTCCGAAGCGTGACAGCCGCTGCCCGCTTCGCCGCCGTCCTTGAGCGCGGTCAGGTCGCTGTGCGTGCAGCCGTTGATTTTGCGGATGCGGGCGGCGGCGATGAAGTCCTTCAGCTCCAGGCGCACGGCGACGCGTTCGGCCACGGCCAGGCGCGCGGAAATGCCGGCGGTGCCGATGAAGCGAACGCCCGTGCTGCCGAAGCCGTCTTCGCTGAGCTGGACGCGCGTGGCAGCGGCGCCGATGCCCAGCGAGAGCGAGAGGCTGAAATGGCCCAGAACGCCTCTGCCGAAGACGAATTTTCCATCGACGGGCGACAGCTCGATGCCCGCCGCCGCGCCGCCCCGGAGAAGCAGCGCCGTGGCGGCATCAGACTGAATGCTGGCCTTGTCGATGAGCTCGCGCTGAAAGCCGGATTCGCCGCTGACGTAGTTGAAGAAGGGGGACGCCTGGACGGCGAAGCGCTCGGTGAAGTGGTACGTGTAGGCGAGCGCCACGCCCCAGTGCCGCGTCCACGCACTCCCCACCTGCACCGTGAGCGGATAGGCCGTCAGCTCGTGCCGTCCCTCGCTGGCAAAGGCCCGCTCTTCGACCGTGTGGCGCCGCACGTCATCCGATTCGGCGTCAGCACCGGTCAGGTCCGCATTCGGATTCGCGGCGGAACCGGCGGCGACGGCGAGGGCAGCGATGAGGGCGGGAAAATTCATGGCGGAAGGCGCGGCGGCAGGCGGCAGCGGTCAGAAGGAAAAAACGGCGCCGAGGGAGATGAAGGAGAGGCAGGAGAGGCCTGTTTTTCGTCTGCCGGAGGCGGCGGGATCGGCGCGGTCGATGTCAACCCGATAGCTGTCGGGAAAGAGCCGGGCGTCGAAGGACAGGTCGAGGCTGAAAAGCTGCGTGACGTAGAAACGGAGTCCCAGCGCGCCCAGAAACAGCGGCTTCACGGCCGTTTCGTCGAGGGCGGGCGAGATGAGGCTCATGCGCTCAAAGCCGCCCGCGCCTGCTCCAAGAGAGAGCCACACGCCGAAGTGAATGACCGCCGCGGAGAAGAGCGAAAACTTGCCGTAAATCGGCATCCAGCGGGCGGCGGCCAGTGCGGACCAGTTGAGTTCCCACAGGTCCTGAAAGTCGTCGGCGGTTCGGAAGCGCATCTGGGGGTCCGCGGACTGGAATGCCGCCTCAGCGTCATCGGCCGCGGACGTGTGCCGGGAGAATGCCCAGCCGCCGCGCACGTGGACGGACCAGTGCTCGGTGATGTTCCAGCCGAAGGAGGCATCCAGCGCGCCGTGGAGCGTCAGCCGGGAGACGGGCGTGACGCCCGCGGACAGCGAGGCCTCCCATTTTCCGCTGTTGGTGAAGCGGCGGTTCTGAACGGCCTCGGGAGGCGCCTGTTCTGCAGCTGCATCGGCTTCGGACGCCGCCGGCAGCGCGGCGGGCACCCAGAGGGCGGCGGCGAGGGCTGGGGCGAAGACCGAAGGGAGCATGAGAGACCGGCGGGAAAGGGGGTGGGCAAAAGCGGGGCGGCCCCTAGCACAAGTCCGCAGAGGGACAACAAGCGCCTGCCTCTGCTGATGCCCGGCGTCAGGTCTGCGCGGGAGTTTTGGCCGAAGGAACTCGCGCCGATGACCGGAACGCCGCGATGTCCAGAAGCAGCCCGCTGCCGCGCTCGGGAACGGGACCGTCGGGAGAGGCCTCCGTCAGAGAGAGAAGCCTCAGTTCCCGCGACACATGTTCCGGCCCTGATCCGGGAGGCACCGACGTGCCGCTGACCGCAAGTCCTGTCTCTGTTCCTGCCGCATCCAGATGGCGAATCAGTGCCGCGGCGTTCTCGATGTCCTCTTCCAGCTGGCTTCCGGCGGCCGCTGTGTTGTCCACCACGATGGTCAGCCGCTTCGCGCGCTCGTCCTCGCGCTCGGCGATGAGAAAACGCCCGGCGGCAGCGCTCTTGCGGAAATGAATGCGCCGCCGGTCGTCGCCTGGGACCATCTCCCGAAGCTCTTTGAGCTCGGCGCCGTCTCCGGAAAGGCCGCGCAGCGCTCCCTCGTTCTGTCCGCCCTCGTCCGCCGTGGTCAGTACGAGCTGTCTCCGGCCCGGCAGAACGAACTGTTCGCCGGGAACTTCCATGTCCCGGGATTTTTCAAAGAAGCCGAAGGGAAATCGGGTGGCGAGGCGAATGGTGCGCAGGCGAAAGAGCCCCCGCTGAGGGGCGATGGTCTCTGCCGACACATCCACGGATTCGCCCGGCGGCACGAACAGCGTCGCGGCCCGCACGCGCTCCAGCGGCGGCTCCGGGTCCATGACCGTCAGAGAGAACGAAGCGCGCCGGCGTTTGAGGTTCGTGACGCGGAACGTGCAGAGAAATGGCTCTCTGGCCACGGCGTCCTGACCCGGCAGGCGCATCACGGCGACATCGCGGAGGGAGCTCTCGGCCAGAATGCCGGAGACGATGATGGTCGCGAGGAGCAGCCCCAGAATCAGGAACAGCAGGTTGTTGCCCGTGTTGAGGGCGGCGAGCCCCACGCCGAGCGTCACGGCCACGAAAATTTTGCCCTGTCTGGTGAAGGACAGGCGCCGGAGGCTGGCCCGAAAGCGCTTCCCCGCTTCACGCTCGCGCGCCTCAGCTTCCAGAACTTCGCGGATGCCGTCCGACGGAGCGCTGCCGTCTGCCGCGGAAGCTCCTTTTTTTCCGGCTTCACCGGCCGCGTCCGCCTTCACGCCGGGACCTCGGTCCTGTCCACCAGCGCCTGAATGACCCTGCCGGACTCCTCGCGCGCGCCGTGGAGATCAGCGCCGCCCCGGGCGAGCCGGACGCGGTGCGCCAGAACCGGAACAGCCATGCGTTTGACGTCGTCGGGAAGCATGAAGGACCGCCCGTCGAGAAGCGCCGAGGCGCGGGCAGCGGCGCCCAGAGCCAGAAGCCCGCGGGTGGAGACGCCGGAAGTCAGGAGCTTCGTCCCGCGCGTGGCCTGCACGATGCGGCTGATGTAGTCGGCCAGAGAGGGATCCATGCGCACGCTCTGGGCCGCCCGGCGCAGCTCCTGGAGCTTTTTCGGGTCGAGGAGCGGCTCGACGCTTTCGAGAGGCGAAGAAATCGCGTCGCGGGAGAGCAGAAGCTCCCGCTCGGAAGCGGCGGTCGGGTAGCCCAGCGAAATGCGCATCAGGAACCTGTCCAGCTGGGAATCGGGGAGGGGATAGGTGCCGCTCTGGTCGAGAGGATTCTGCGTGGCCAGAACGACAAAGGGCACGGGAAGAGGATGCGCCGTGCCGTCGATGGTGACCTGCCCCTCGCTCATGGCTTCGAGAAGCGCGGACTGAGTCCTGGGCGGCGCGCGGTTGATTTCATCCGCCAGCACCACGCCGGAGAAGACGGGCCCGGGCCGAAAGGAAAACTCGGCTGTCCTGGGGTCGAAGACCTGCGCGCCCGTCACGTCGCTGGGCAAAAGGTCGCTGGTGAACTGGATGCGGGAAAAGGGAAGCCCGAGGACGATGGAGAGCGTCCTGGCCAGAGTGGTTTTGCCTGCTCCCGGCAGGTCCTCAATGAGGAGGTGACCGCCGCCCAGAATCGCGGCCAGCGCCTGGCGGACGGCACCGCGCTTTCCCCTGAGAACGGCCTCTGTCCGATCGGCGGCCTTGTCGAGGAGCATGGCCGCGGCTTTGGCTTCCTGTTCGCTGATGTGCATGGCGTTTCCTGTCTCTTCGTTCGTCGTTCGCGCCGTCAGAGGTCAGAGACCCTCATGCCCAGAGGAGGGTCCAGACGAGAATCAGCAGCCGCGCGTAAATGCCCGCGCACACGTCGTCCATCACGTTGCCCACGGCGTCGTGGCGGTTTTTGTCGAAGTGGGAGCAGGGCCAGGGCTTCAGGATGTCGAAGGTGCGGAAGAGGATGAACCCGGCCAGCAGGTAGAGGGGCTCCGCGGGGACGAAGAGCATGGTCACGAGGTAGCCGACGATTTCGTCGCTGACGATGTGCTGGTCGTCGCTGTTGCCGAAATGTCTGCCCGCGATGCCCGCCGCGTGGAGCGCCAGAAAGAAGAGCGCGAGGGCGGTCAGCGCCTGGAGCGCGGGATGCGTGCGGGCAATGGCCAGCTGGAAGAGGACGCCCACGAGAGTGCCGACGGTTCCCGGCGCCTTGGGCGAGAAGCCGGCGCCGAAGCCCGTGGCATAGGCGAGGAAAATTTTGTCCGGCCACGAGAGCGGAGACTTGGGCGCGCCGGCGTCGTTTTTCTGCCCGTCAGCGGATGAAGCATCGCCGATGGCTGAAGTCTGGGCGGGCGCGAGCGCGGCCTCAGATTCAGAGGGCGCATCGCCTGTTGGAGCGGCGGATGCGGTGGAAGGCGTGGATTCGCCGGCGTGATCGGCCTGGGCGTCGGACATGAGTGCTCCTCAATGCGTCTGTGAATGAAAGGAAGGAAATCTGCGGCAGCGGCTCAAAGGGGCGAGGTGCTGCCGGAGGACATGGCCAGGCGGACGGCTGCATCGCCAAAGGCGGGGCGGGCGCGCCGGATGCCCTCATTGCCCCGGCGCGGATGAACTCGATTGGTCAGGAGCGCGGCGCTGATGCCCCGGCTGATGTCAATCCACAGGCTGGTGCCGGTGAAGCCCGTGTGGCCGACGCTGCGGGAAGCGGCCATGAGCTCGCCGGCGGAAGACCCCGAGGCAGACGGCGTGTCGAATCCAAGCGCCCGCGTGCTGTCCGGCGTCCGCTCGTCGCGCCGGAGAAATTCCTGCCACAGCTCCGCGGGGCCCAGGCGCCCGGCGCCGCCCAGCTCTTCGAGAACGCGCCAGCCAAAGAGGGCCACGTCGCGTGCTGTTCCAAAGAGCCCGGCGTGTCCGCTGACGCCGCCCATGGCAAAGGCGTTGTCGTCGTCCGCTTCTCCAAAAATGGGCGCGGGCAGCGGCGGCTCAAAGGAGGGCATGCGCAGAAGTTTCTCCTGACCCGCGGCCGGTTCTCTCGGACGAAAGAGGCCCGTGGCGGCGATGGAAGCAGGCGTTTTCTCCGCCGGCGCGTCCAGCGGGCGGAAGGCCAGAGAGGAAGCGAATCCAAGGGGAAGGTGAACTTCGTCGCGGACAAAGTTCTGGAAAGGCATGCCCGTGACGCGCTCGACGATGCTGCCCAGAGTGATGAACCCCAGGTCGCTGTAAACGGCGGCCTCCCAGGGACGGCGCTCCGGACGAATGCGTTCCAGCGCGCTGAGAACGGCTGCTTTCCCAAACTGGCAGGCCAGCTTTCGTTCACCCGGCGGCGCATCGCGGTTCAGCGCGGCGGCGAAGAGTGGCGAGCCGAAGACATCGAGAAAGAAGGGCTTCCAGGCGGGAAGCCCCGAGGCGTGGCAGAGGAGCATCCGCAGCGTCAGCGCGTCCTTGCCGCAGGCAGCGAAGGCAGGCCAGAAGCGGCGGACAGGATCATCGAGACGGATTTCCTTCAGCGCGGCGAGACGGAGAACGGCGGGCGTGGCCGCGAGGACTTTGGTCAGGCTGGCCAGGTCGAAAAGGGTCCGGCCATCGACGGGAACGCCGCCGCCGGTGAGGGACGTGGTGCCGGCCTCACCGCTGAACAGCTCTGCGCCGCCGAAGATGACGCAGCCCTGCGCGCCGGGAAAAAAGCCGTTCTCGATGCCCTGGCGCAGAACGTCCCGGGGCGAAAGTCCGCTCGCTGCTTCATCGTCTCGTTCAAGGGGGGACACGGGGCGCCTTTCGTTTGCGGGAACGCGCGGAGGCAGAGGTCAGAACTCGGGGAAGGTGATCCGCTCGATGCCGCGGATGGGCTCTCCCAGAAAGCGCTCGCCCACATCGGCAAAGGGTTCGGGCTGGTCGGTGACGAAATAGTGCCGGCTGGGGGGCGCGTCCGACGGGCCCTCCGCTTTCCAGCCCCGAAAATCCAGGAGCTCCTCCACGGCGGCGGCGGTCGTCTGCGCGGAATCCACCAGTGAGACGCCCTCGCCCACAACTTCGGCAATCGCGCTCCGGAGCAGCGGGTAGTGAGTGCAGCCCAGCACCAGCGTGTCCATGCCGAAGCCGTCGAAAGCGGCGAGATAGCGGGCGGCGGTCAGCCGGGCGATGGGGCCATCTGTCCAGCCTTCCTCTGCCAGAGGGACGAAGAGGGGACAGGCTGAGGCTTTGAGCTCCACGTTGCCGCGCTGCTTGCGGATGGCGCTCTGATAGGCGCCGCTCTTCACCGTGCCGCGCGTGCCGATGATGCCGATGCGGTTGTTTTTCGTGGCTTCGATGGCCGCGCGTGCGCCCGGCTCGATGACGCCGATGACCGGAATCGCCAGCATCTTCTGGAGCACGTCGAGGGCCACGGCCGAGGCGGTATTGCAGGCGACGACCAGCAGCTTCAGGTCCTGGTTGAGGAGGAAGCGGGCGTTGTCGATGCAGTACCGGATGACCACTTCTGGCGAGCGCGGGCCGTAGGGAACGCGGGCTGTGTCGCCCAGATAGGCGGTCGATTCGAGGGGCAGGCGCTGATGGATGGCCTTGAGGACGGTGAGCCCGCCCACGCCGCTGTCGAAGACGCCGATGGTCTTCCGGCGCATGACCTCCCGGCAGCGAAGCGCGCCGGTGTCGATGGGGGGGAAACTGAGAGGGGAGGGCATGGCGGCGCGCGTCTATTTCCTGTCTGCGCCCGACTTCAAGACGGGGACGGACACTGCCGCCGCCTGACTCAGGCTCTGAAAGAAGACCTTGGCCTCTCCATTTTCAGGAGGCGGCCAGAAGTTCCTCGGCCTGCGCGAAGACGGCATCGACGCTCATCTCTTTCAGACAGGCGTGTGTTCCCAGAGGGCAGGCGCGTCCGCCGTAGTTGGAGCACGGGCTGCACGGGAGACCCAGCGTCAGGAATCGGGCTTTGGGCCCTCGCGGTGCCCAGCGGACGGGGCTGGTGGGGCCGAAGAGTGCCAGCGTGGGGCGTCCCAGCGCGGCCGCGATGTGCGCGGGGCCCGAGTCGCCGGAAATGACCAGGCTGCATCTGGAAATGGCGCCGGCCAGCCCGGCAACCGACAGATTTGAGGTGTCGCGGCACGATTCCGGAGACGCCAGCTGAGCGCGCACGGTCTCGAAGGCGGGCCTGTCGGCGGGGCTTCCAATCAGCAGAAGTCCGCAGCCATGTTCTTCGAGCCTGCGGGCCAGCTGAGCGAACCGGTCGGCGGGCCAGCATTTGGTGGCCCAGCGGGTGCCCGTCGCCAGTCCGACCAGAGGCCTGTCCGCAGGCTTTGCGATGCCGGCGTCATCCGTTTCCGTGAGCATGGCGTCCGTCAGGTGGAGCTCGGGCATCAGCGCGTCCATCTCGCTCTGAGAAAGTTGGATGCCGAGGGGCGCAAGCGCCTCGGCGAAGAGGGCCGCCGCGTGGCCGCGCACGAGCGGCTTTTCCTGACCGAAGAGCGACTGAATCGCCTCGGCCGCGGTGCGCTTGCGAAAGACCAGCGTCCGGCGCGCCGTCTGCCGCAGAAAAGCCGTCTTGGGCTTGTTCTGCAGGTCGATGGCCAGGCCGTAGCCGCTGCTGTCCAGCATGCGCCGGATGTTCAGAAGCCCGGAAAGCCCCTTGTGGGCGCCCCGCTTGTCGTAAGCGATGACGTTCCGCACAAAGGGAAGCCCCGCGACGAGCGGCGCGTAGGGCGCCTCCACCAGCCAGTCGATGGCGGCATTGGGAAAGCGCTTCGCGGCGAGGCGTGCCGCGGGTGTGGCCAGCAGCACATCTCCCAGCGCGGACAGGCGGATGAAGAGGATGCGCCCGGGTTCTTCCTGCATGGCGCCGCCGTCGCTCATGGCCTCTCCTGCGTGTGAAAATCGGCGCTCAGGGGAAGACCATTCCTCTGGGCGGCAGGCAGCAGCGTGCAGGCGTCGTGGATTGTCCCCTCACCGGCCAGCGCGCGCATCATCTCGGCCACGTTGCGCTCGCTGGCGCCGCGAATCGAAGAGACCGTCTTCAGCGCCAGTTCTCCCAGCGCGTGAAGCTCGTCCTCGCGGGACAGAAGTTCGTCCACGACGCTGAACAGGTGCTCGGGGTCCTGAACCTGAATGCCCCCGCGGCCAACCAGCAGGCGGACGCTGTCTTTGAAGTTGTCCATGTTGGGCCCGAAGAACACGGGTTTGCCCTGAGCGGCGGGCTCCAGAATGTTCTGGCCGCCCCGCTTACAGAACGAGCCGCCCACGAAGACGATGCTGGCGATGCTGTAAGCGCGGGTCAGCTCGCCGATGGTGTCGATGACGGCGACGCGGGTCTCGCGTTTGGAATCGGGATTGAGCGGAGCGCTGCGGAGGCGCGGTTTGAAGCCGGCACTTTCGGCGGCGGCGGCGATGCGTGCGGCGCGGTCGATGTAGCGGGGCGCGATGGCCAGCCTGAGGTCCGGATGGTGCTCCAGCAGCCTCTGATAGACGCCGATGATGAGCGGCTCCTCGCCCTCGTGGGTGGAACCGGCGATGAGGACGGGGGCGCTTTCCGGAAAGTCCAGGGCCTGCCGCATCGCGGATTTTCCGGCGGGGTCAGTTTCCAGAGGCGCCAGCGCGTCGAACTTGGTGTTGCCCGTGACCACGACGCGCTCTTTGGGCGCGCCCAGCAGCAGCGCCCGCTCCGCCTCCTCCGGCTCACGCATGAGGAAAACGTCGATGTTTTTCAGCGGGTGTCCGGTGAGGGCGAAGAGCCGTCGGTAGCCGTTCAGGTGCTTGGGCGAGAAGCGGCCGTTGGTGATGACCACCTTGGCGCCCACGCCTTTGGCGGCCCGAATCAGGTTGGGCCAGATCTCTGTGTATTCAAGGACCAGCAGGTCGGGCCGGACGCGCTCCATGGCGCGGCGCGTGGCGAAGGGCGTGTCCCAGGGAACGAAGATGAACTCGTCGATGACGTCCTTCATGCGGGTGCGGGCCATCTGCGCGCCGGAATCGGTCAGCGCCGACACCACCAGGCAGCACTGAGGAAAGCGCTGCTTCAGGAGCTTCATCATCGGAGAGAGCGAGAGCAGGTCGCCGGCAGAGGCACCGTGGAGCCAGATGCGGGGCGTTCCCTGCGGCAGGTGGCGCCCGCCTCNNGTAGGCGCCCGCCATAGAAGCCGAAGCGCTCCGCGAACCCGGGGCGCGTCTTTCTGTGGGCGAGCCAGAATGGCATCCCCAGGACGACCGTCAGCGTCAGGATAAGCGAATAGAGCATGTGTCACCCCTGCATGATGTTGCGGACGCGGGCCTCGGTTGACTGCGCCGCGTTCTGACCGCGCGCCGCCAGCTCAGAAAGAAGGCGCCTCTGCCCGCTGTCCAGCGGCTGCCCTCCGGGCGCGCCGTCCATGATCTGAAGATGGAGCGCGGCACCGGACAGGCAGGCGGAAAGTTCCAGAGCGGCGATGCCCAGATCGGCCGCCTGAGCGCGCCCGCACGAGAGGGCCAGTTCTGCTGCCCCCTCCAGCGCCTCTGCCGACAGGGCCAGAATGCGGAAGGGCAGTTTCGTCGGGTCGTCGGCGCCGCTTTCGTCCGTCTGGCGGGCGATTTTCTGAAAGCTGTTCCGCAGCCGCTGAAACGCCGTCCGCGGCCCCTCCTCAGACGGTTCCGCCGGCGTTTTGGGCCCGCTCCCGTCAGACGTGTCCGGCCCGGCATGCAGAGCGGAAGCGATGCGCTCCAGAAGGGCACATCCCAAGGCACCGGATTTTGCGGCGGCGCGGCATCCGGCGGCGGGTTCTTCGGGCGAGGCCAGCTTGTCCACGAAGCAGCGGTGTGGTGTCTCAGGCGCCTCTTTCTTGGCGGCGTCGGCCGCGGACTGACGGGCGGCGGCGATTTGCCGCTCAAGAATCATGGAGGTGCTGAAACCGTCGATTTGCAGCTCCCAGGCGGCGGCATCCAGAAGTGCCTGCTCGGGAACGAGGCCGATGATTTCACTCCTGCGGATGCCCGTGCCGTAGCGCTCTGCTTCGCGCTTCACAGCCTCGAAGGCCCGGTGAAGGCCCGTGGCGCCAAAGTCCGTCAGGTTCATGGAGACCTGGGCGCAGTCCCGCTCGCGAATGAAAAAACCCAGAGCCTTGAGGCAGCGCAGGCCGCCGTCGCGTCCCCGGACCGCGGCGGCGATTTTTTTGGCGATGTCCGCGTCACGGGTCGTCAGGTCGATGTTGTAGGCGATGAGCGGCTTGCGGACGCCCACAGCGGTGGCTCCGGCGGTGGGATGCAGCCCGGGACCGCCGAAGTCCGGCCTCCTCGATTCGTCGGTGAGCGCGGCCTCGCGGAGAACCTCAAAACCGCCTTTGCGGACGGCGGCCAGGTCCGCGCGCTCCGGGCGCACGGCGGCCTGTTCGTAGAGATAAACGGGGATTTCCAGCTCGGCGGCCATGCGCTCGCCCAGCTCGCGGGCCAGGGCCACGCACATCTCCGAAGTGACGCCTTCCAGAGGAACGAGCGGGCAGACATCCATGGCGCCCATGCGCGGGTGCTCGCCCGTGTGGCCGTTCAGGTCGATGAGGTCGCGGGCAGCGCGCGCGCCCTGGAGCGCAGCCTCCACCACCGATTCAGGCGGGGCGATGAAGGTGATGACCGAGCGGTTGTGGCTGGCATCCGATTCGCGGTCGAGGATGGAGACGCCGGGCACCGCGGCGATGGCGTCCGCAATCTGGCTGATGACTTCCGGGCGCCGGCCTTCGCTGAAATTGGGAACGCATTCGATGGTTCTGGGCATGGCTGACTCCATGACGGGCGGCCTGTTTCGGTGTTCGGAAAAGGTGAGCGGCACTCGAAAAAGGCGGCTGACCCCATGCCGGAGCCGGCCGCCTTTGAAGGTGATGCTTCGATTTTCGGCGGCGCCTTGTGGCCTCTGACTGCCGGGGCGGCAAGGGTCATTTGGCCTCGACGGGAGGCGTGAGGCGCGCGGCCCTGTGCTGCCGGATTTTGCTCAGGGCGAGGGCTGCCAGAGGGCGAATCTGTCCCGGAGAAAAAGCGTCCGTCAGCGCGAGACAGGTGAGTGCCCCCCGCGTCAGCGCCGCGCTGTCGGTGAGTTCGCAGGCCGTTCGGTAGGCGAGGCGCCGCCATGTCTGCGGATGGGAAGGAGGCTTTCGCCAGGGGGCCTCGGAACCCTGAGCGCGCGGCGTTTCAGCATCGTCCCCGGCCGCAAGCGCGCTGTTCACAATCTCGACGGAGAGGCTCAGGGCAGAGGCACAGCCGGTTTCCACGGCGACGCGCTGAATGCGCTCCCACTGTTCCGCCGTCCGAATCGCCGAAAGCGCCAGCGCCATGTCGAGCAGCCACTTGGGATGGGCGAAGCGGTGTCCGGCGCCGTGAGACGCCAGAAACACGGTCTCGTCCTCGTCGGAGAGAAGGCGAATCAGCGTTCCTCGCGCCGCCGCCGGCACGTTTTCCATCATCGGCATCGGCGTCATCGGCGGCTTCCAGACCTCCCCCCGCCAGAAGAGGGGCCCGAATTCCAGATGCTCGCGCCACGGCGAATGGGACAGGTGGGCGTGAAGCTCGACCCAGAGACCGGCGAAACGCCCCAGCCGCCTGCCGGTGAGCGTGATGGCGTGGCTGGTCGAAAAATCGGGCTTCCCCCCGCTGTCCGCGCAGACGAGCCCCGCACTTTCGAGAATGCCGAAGGCGCGCTCCATCGAAGAGGGCTCGACGAACAAATCAATGTCGCCGGCCGGCCGCATCCAGGGCTGGAAAACGGGCGGAACGGCATAGCGGCGGAGCGCGAGAGCGGTCCCTTTGAGGATGAGAACCCGAATGCCCTGCGCGGCCAGCAGTCCGGCCATCGTCCAGACGGCGTTCAGATGCTGTGAAAAGCGGAAGCGTTCGATTCGCCCCCGGGCCTCAGCCAGGACGTCGGGTTCTTCCAGAATGGACGTCACCAGCGATTCAAATCCCGCTGCCGCGGCCTCCTGATGCAGCGTCCGGCGCTGCGGACTGGTGAGAGACGCGGTCAGCTGAACGGCAGCCTGCTTCCCCTCGATGGCACAGACAGTCAGCATCCGGCTCAGCGGCGTCAGCGGCATCAGAGGAGCGGTCGGCGGCGCGTCGTGCATGGCGAAACTCCTGTGCGGGCCCCCTGACCCTCAAAGGAAAAGCCCCGGCAAACCGTCCGGCTGCCGGGGCTCAGAGTGGAGGTCATCAATCGGAGGCCTACTTTTTCTTCTTTGAAGGCGCGGCCTTGGCGCCCTTTGCAGGTTTGGCCGCTTTGGCCTCGGCCTTTTTCACCTCGGCCTTCTTCGGACTGGCCTTGGGAGGCGCGGCCTTGGCCTTCTTCGCATCCGCCTTGGCGGCTTTGGCGGGAGCGGCCTTGGCGCCCTTTGCAGGCTTGGCAGCTTTGACCTCGGCCTTTTTGGGCGCCGCCTTCTTCGCATCCGACTTCTTCGCGTCCGCCTTTTTGGCGTCGGACTTCTTCACATCGGCCTTCTTCGGACTGGCCTTGGTGGGAGGCGCGACCTTGGCCTTCTTGGCATCCGCCTTGGCGGCTTTGGCGGGAGCGGCCTTGTCTGCCTTCTTTGAGGCCTTGGCCGGCGCGGCGGCTTTAGCGCCCTTTGCAGGCTTGGCGGCTTTGACCTCGGCCTTTTTGGGCGCCGCTTTCTTCGCATCCGACTTCTTCGCATCCGTCTTTTTGGCGTCGGACTTCTTCACATCGGCCTTCTTCGCGGCTGCCTTGACGTCCGCTTTGGCAGCTTTGACGCCCTTCTTTGAATCAGCCTTGGCCGCCGCCTTTTTCGACTCTGCCTTTTCAGCCTTTTTGGCCGCGGCCTTCGACTCGGCGGCGCTCTTCTTTGTTTCTTTGGTCTCTTTGACCGCTTTTTCGGCTTTGGCGGGCGCGGACTTTTCGGCCTTCTCCGCCTTGGGCGGGACCTGCTTCGGAGATTCTGCCTTCGCCGGCTCCTCGCGGACGGGCTTCATCTCGTCCAGCATGGCCTGACGCGCCGCCAGCTGTTCAGCCTTGAGTTCCGCGGCATTGGCCCGCAGGGCCTTGCGGACTTCGGCGGGCAGCCTGCCCGGGTTCTGCAAAAGGGCGGTGCGCAGGGGCGAGTTTTTGGGCACCAGCATGATGGGCCCGCGGGGCTTGGGCGGAACCAGCGGCGCATTGGAAGGCTTGATGAACTTGCGGACCTTCATGCCCGTGACCATCTCGATTTCCTCGGGCCGGAAGTAGCCGATTTCACACAGGGTCTGGAGAATCTGAGCGCAGCAGGCCTCCGGCGTGTTCACATTGGTGTCCAGCGTGATTTCAGGCGTGGGCGAGGGCGACCGGCTGGTCTCGTAGGGATCTGTAATGCCAATCATGCTGCATTCGCCCGCGAGCGCCCTGTGGAATCTCCCCTCCGACACCTCCGTTTTATTGATGCGGGCAATCTCCCTCTCAAAATTGATTTCCCGCTGAAGCAGGACCTCGGTCGGTGCGTCCACCAGGACTTCCACGTAGCGGCCGATTTTCTGGCGGTTCTGATCACGGGCATCCCTGTAAGGACTGAGCGCCGCCACAATGGCAATGACGTCATTCCTGCTCAGGACCATGGCCAGCTGACCCAGACGCTGAACGAGCTGATTGCGCTCTTTTTTATTTTCGCCGTGACCTCCGTTCAGTATCTCGGCGTAATCGGCATCATCCAGAAGTTCGACCCTGCGCCCCATGGCCGACAGTTTGGCAGCCAAAAGTTCAGCGATTGTCGTTTTTCCGGTCAGATTCATGCCCGTCATCCAGACGGTGAAGCCTGTTGTCTTGGCCATTGTCTGTATCGTCCTCCGCATATGGCGGCGGTTTTGAGGACCGCCCAAAAATAGACAAAAAGAAAAGCGTCTGAGTCCTTATTCAGACGCCGGCAGATTTTTCTTCGAGGGGTGATGCGGCTGTATTTTCAAATGCTGCGAATTTTGAAAGAAATGCTGAGCCACATTGTTCTGACAAATTCTCTTCATAGGTGAACTGATACATCAGAATTATTTTCCGGGGATTTGTTGGGTTGCTTTTGTAATATTTTTGAACCCAAAATCTGGCATTACCATAACAGAAATCTGGCAATCATGCAACAGTCATTTTGAGAAAATTTGAGAAATTTTGCGAAAAAATGATGTTTTTGACGCCGCTTCCTCTTTTTATTTCCCTCGCCGAAACAATGATTTTTTATGGATGGATGATGGGACTGACTGTTTCCTGAACAGTATTGCACGTCTTCACCCATTTCATATCTTCTTTTAATTCATCTTCACTGCTCAGCTTCTGATATTGGCAATAGCCATCGGGAGATTCTTCAAATTTCATTTCATAATCGTTGACGCCGTCTCCGTCCGCATCCGCGTTTTTCTGGGTAATCGTCACAATGCCCGGCGCATTATCGCCCAGATAATCGTCAACACCTCTGAGTGCCATCAATGCGGGATAGACATCCCACATGCGCTGCCCCGTATCGCATTGGTAATTCTTATACACCTGCTTGATGGGGTTCTTTTCAATCCACGCCAGATCCCTCACAACTTCGTCCGGGGGGTAGTCGAGATTGTCGCCCGGAAGACTCGGCGAGAAATAAATGGGCACGGAATGGGGCCATTTATCTAAAAATTCGATGGAGAAATTGATCGCCGTCTTGTGGCCGAAATTGTATCCCGGTTTGGTATTGCCTTCCTCACCAAATTTCCCGCCCATAACATACAGCGAATGCACTTTTTGCTGCACCAGCTCAATGCCGCTCATCGGCGAGTATTCATCGGGCCCTGACCGCAGCAGCTGGGCAATTGCCGACATAAAGCCGAAGGAAATGATTTTCACCGAGTGGTCAGGATGTTCCGAGAGCAGCTTCCGGTAGAGCTTCCACCCGTCGGGCAGAGCTGAATAATCATTGATGCTGCGTTTGAACATCAATGTGCCGTCGTCATTCTTCATATCGGCAATGCCGGAATAGGGAATATAGACTTTTGGATTCTCCACGCCATGGCGTTCAACCCCCAAGGGAATATCGCCAAAACCATAATAGGTATTCATCAGATCGGCGACTTTGGCATATTCATCCCCCATACGGCAGACGATGCCGCCGATCAGCTCAATTTTCTTTTGATGGGCAAACGAATAGATGATGCCCAATCCAAACAGGTCATCGGTCGATGAACCAATATCTGTATCATAAATAATATAGCGGGCTTCCTGCCGTTCATTGCCGGGAACAGTATATTTGCCTGAACAGGAGGCCAGCAGCACAAAGGACAGAAGGACGAACAGCAGCCGTATATATTTTCTGGTTTTCATCAGCATTCCCCTGAATTTGGCGTATTCAGCAGATTTGCGGGACCCGACATTGAAAGTGTCAGGTTCAATGCACTCCGGGAGGGATTGTTGTCACAGCTGCTTACCCCAACCGTTGTTTTCTCTTGGCCCGCCGCTGTGCCCTGTTGCTTTTTTGTGAATCAAAAAATTCCACCGCACCGTCGGTCAGCGCTTCGCCCCAGACGGGGAAGTCCGGCTTCATTTTCGACCAGGGGCACAATTCTTTATAATCGCTGTCCAATATAACCGAATACGGCAGCCCGCACCTGTCGCATACGTTTTTCAGAAGACATCTGCCCTCCGTCCGAATCAATTTTATGGCTTCCTCCTCGGTAACATCCGGCAGTGTAATCAAGTCAAAGGTTTCCTTTGTGATTTCCCAGAGTTCATTGACGCCCTTCCCCCACGTTTCAGCGGTGTAAAGTTCTCTGTCGGAATCATAGCAGGCCTTCCAGATCCCGCCGTCTTCGATAAATTCCATTCGTTTTCCTCTTTTCATCAAAAAAGTATTGAGACAGAGAAATGCATGCATCCTTTCAAAAAAATTGTAATTTATTCAATAGTAATTCGTCGGCAGACTCTTTCCCTGAATGGTGCAAATGAGACCATTCACCCAGTCGCATCGCTGCTCACTCCAGTCCGTGACAATAAATATATCTTCCGACCTCATTTTTGCGTCCGATTTCTCCTGTGAAGGAAGAATGACGAAGTGGTAATAGACGCTGGTGGCGCCATTTCTCGTCCTGTGCTCTATTTGTCGGACATACGACGAGGCCTTGTCGCGCAAAAATTCCCGGTGTTTTCCTTCCCCAAAGGGCGTTTTTTCAAAAATAGAAAAATTGCCCGTCAGCGCATCAATCCGAATGATTGTTTTTCCCAGGGCCATTTTGAAAGACATATAAATAAGCATCACTCCGAGAAGAAGAAACAGCAGCCCCAGACCGCCCATGATGACGAAGAGCATCATGTCCTCCCCCAGACCGCAGGGCTGGCAGCCTCCGTCGCCGCAGCATTGGTGATTTTGGGCGGCGCCATACGTCAGAATTTCCACGACCGCGCCTATTGCTCCGGTAACGAGGGCAAAAATCGCAAACACAAATGCCTTGAATATGCTTCCATTGATAATGACATCTGTATGGCCGCCTTCGCGGACGACCTGAATGCCCTTGGGCGCACATTCCAGATACGATTCATAGCTCGACATGATATTTCACCTTTCCAGTATATTTTGGCTTGCAGCAAAACAATTGATATAAATAAGCAGGTGGGCCGCTAATATATAAAAAAATCCCCCTCTCTGTGCGGAAAGGGGGATTTTTTATTTAGTATGAAACAGATGCACACCGACGAATCAATTACCTGTCGTAGCTGTGCTTGATGGCCACGTCATGCGGCGTGCGGCCCGGCTTCCACTTGAGCTCTCCCGGCGTAATGCAGCCAAGAACCGGGCAGACGTTCAGGCACAGGTGGCAGCCGACACACTTGTCGGTAATGATGGGCTTGCGTGTGTCCTTCTCAATATCAATCGCCTGATGACCGCCGTCGAAGCAGCTGATGGCGCACCGTCCGCAGCGGACGCACTTCGTGTCGTCAATCCTGGGGATAATCTGGAAATCGCGGTCCAGATTTTCGCAGGGGATGATGTTGGGGAGGGCTTTGCCGATGAAGTCGCGCAGCGACTTATAGCCGCGCTCCTGCATGAAGATGCCGAGGCCGTCCTTCATGTCTTCGACGATGCGGTAGCCGTACTGCATGACGCTGGTCGTGACCTGGAGGTTTTCGGCGCCGAGCAGCAGGAACTCCACCGCGTCCATCCACGTCTCGATGCCGCCGATGCCGCTGATGGGGATTTTCGCGAGCTCTTTGTCCTGCTTCAGCTGAGTGATGAAGCGGAGCGCGATGGGCTTCACCGCCGCGCCGGAATAGCCGGAGATGGAGCTCTTGCCGTTGACCACCGGCATGCCCGTCATGTTCTCCAGATCGATATTGCAGATGGATTTGATGGTGTTGATGGCGCTGATGGCGTCCGCGCCGCCCTTCACCGCCGCTCTGGAAGGAACCTCCATGTGGCTGATGTTGGGCGTCATCTTGGCAATCACGGGCAGGTGCGTGCTGTTCTTCACGGCGCGCGTGTACTTCTCGACGAGTTCCGGCGTCTGGCCCACGTCCGAACCCATGGCGTGGCTGGTCATCTGCGGGCACGAGAAGTTCAGCTCCAGCATGTCGGCACCGGCCTTGGTCATTTCACGGGCGAGGAGCGACCACTCTTCTTCATTGGCACCCATGATGGAGACGCCCATGACCTTGGTCGGGTAGTCGTGCTTCAGGCGCCGGATGATTTCCGCGTTCTCCTGCCAGCAGTGCTCGGAAATCTGCTCCATGTTCTTGAAGCCGACGAAGCCGCAGTCCTCCTTGCGCACGTTGTCGAAGCGGGGGCTGCACTCGTTCATGCCGTTGATGCCGACGGTCTTGTAGAAGACGCCGCCCCAGCCCAGGTCGAAGCACTTCGCGATCATCTCGTAGTTGTGACAGACGGGGGAGGACGACAGGAAAAAGGGGTTCTCGCAGTGGACGCCGAGAAAATCGATGGAAAGGTCAGCCTTGTGAGTCATTTCAAAACTCCTTCTTCATAAAAGTTGGATTGGCTCCGCACGAATGGCGACCGCCTTTAGATTTTCAGGGCCTCGGCGATGGCTTTGGCCATGCCTTTGCCGATGGACACCGCGGCCACGACGGTCTGACCGCCGTTCAGCAGGTCGCCGCCAATCCAGATTTTTCCGCCCATCTTCACGGCCTTGTAATCGTCGGTCGCCTTCTGACCGACGGCGAAGATGACGGTGTCCGCGGCGAGCTCCATGCTGGACGCACCGTCCATGGAGGCGAGCTTCACGCCCTTCACCGCGTCATCGCCCACAACTTCCAGCGGCTTGAAGGCGGGGATGATGGAGGCGCCCAGGTCAACAGCGTAGAAGAGCTCCTTCTGGCTGGCGGGCATGTTCTCGCGCGTCTCGATGAAGGTGACGAAGACATCCTTCGAGCCCAGCTGCAGCGCGGTGGAGGCGCAGTCCATGGCCACGTCGCCGCCGCCCACGATGACCACCTTGCCCAGGCTGCCCTGCGCGATTTTGCCGGTGCGGGCGGCCCTCAGGAAGGGGAGCGCCGTGGTGACGCCCTTTTTGTCCGCGCCTTTCATGTTGGGAATCATCTTCGAGGCGGAGAGGCCAACACCCACGTAAACGGCGTCGTTTTCAGCGGCGAGCTTCGCCAGTTCCTCGGCGCTCACCCGGTGATTCATCACGAATTTGACGCCCAGCCCCTCAACGGCGGCGATGTCCTGATCGATGGTCTCGTCGGAGAGGCGCGAAGGAGTGATGCCGTAGCGGAGCACACCGCCCGCCTTCTCATTCTCGTCATAAATCGTCACGTCCACGCCCTTCTTCGCGAGCTCGGAGGCGACGGCCAGAGACGAGGGCCCGGCGCCGATGCAGGCGACCTTTTTGCCGCAGGGCGCACCCTTCTCGAGAATCTTCATGCCGAAGAGCTTTTCCTGCTCCATGGCGAAGGCCTGCAGACGGCCAATCTGGATGGGCTTGTCGATGCCGCAGCGGCTGCACGCCTTTTCGCAGAGCCGCTCCCGGGGGCAGATTTCCGCGCAGCAGGCGCCGAGAATGTTGTTCTCGCGGATGGTCATGGCGGCGCCCTTGAAATTGCGGAAGCGGATGGAGCGGATGAATTTGCCGGGATCGGTTCCGGCGGGGCAGTCGCGGGAGCAGGGAGCGTCGTCGCACAGGAGGCAGCGCGAGGCTTCCTCCATGGCGAGGCGGATATTCAGGGCCGGCTCGGCTTTTTCACCGTAGGGCAGCTGTCGTGTCTTGGGCATGGGCACTTCTCCTCTGTGAATAGAAAAAATCCGGGGCGGACATCGTCCCGGACGGGGGTGGCTGGTGAAACCGTATGAAGCGGGGAGATTGTCAATTCGATATTACATTGATGCAATATCGAAACTTGGGGGGAACAGCAGTTGGCGCAGCAAAAGGAGCTTTCGGGGGAATCACTGCGCTTGGGCGCTCTGCCGCTGGGAAAAGAGCTGGGCATTGAGCACCGCCAGCGCCGCCTGGGCCCCCATGAGCTGCAGAAGGACGATGTCGTTGTCCGAAAAGGCGTCCTTCCTGAGCCGCGTAAAATTGAGAGTCCCGACAAACTGACCGCGGCAGATCATCGGCACGCAGAGCAGCGATGAATCGGTGTCCGGGTCGTCCGGTCCGCGAATGTAGCGGGCGTCATTGCGGACATCGGGAATGTAAACGGGCTCGCGGGTCTGGGCGGCGATGCCGCTGATGCCCTCGCCCATGCGCAGTTTGAACGATGTGAGCTTGTCCGCGTGAAGTCCGTAGCTGCCCGCCACCGTCAGCGTTTCCTCATTTTCCAGCAGCATCACGGTGAACTGGTCGGCGCCCATGGCTGTGCCCACGATTTCCGTGATGGAGCGAAGAATCTCCGGCAGCTCCAGGGTCGAGCCCAGCTGCCGCGAAACGTCCAGAAGCATGGACATTTCACGCACCCGCTGTTCGAGCCGCGCGTTGGCCTCTTCGATTTCGTGGTTGCGCCTTTCGAGCTCGGCCTTGAGCGCCAGTTCGCCCTCCATCTGCCTGACCTGCATGTCCGTCTCGATGGCGGCCACCTGCATGGTGGTGATTTCCGAGAGCGCCACATTGAAGGCGTCCGACAGCGCCGCCAGCTCTTCGGGCTGGTCCTTGTTCGAAGCGCGCAGCAGGAAGGAATCCTTGGCGGCTTTCTGAATCTGCGCGGTCAGGGCCGCCAGCGGCAAGCAGACGAAGTGGCGCAGGGCGGCCATGGTTCCGGCGGCGGCGGACACCAGCGCCGCGACAGCAAGAATGATCAGCTCCTTCATCCCGTGAGGCAGGCCGAGAAATTCAAAAACGGCGATGCAGATGGCCAGAACCAGGGCCAGGGGGAGGCAGACGAAGGGGACGATGCGGGCATTGAGGGAAGACATGTGACATCAGACTCCGGGAAGCGGATCGGCGTGGCCGGGGCAGTCTTTCCGTCGCTGGCCCACCGGCTTTTCTTTCGCGTCAGGGCACATCGGAGAGCTGTGTTCCTGTGTCCCGGCGAAAAAAGGGCGCGGATTTTGGGGGGAGTCCCCGGGAGTGTCAACGAACGCACAGCAGCGGCGCAGAGCAGAAAGAAAAGAGAGGGGCAGGGGTGCAAAGGACAAAAAAAAGCGCCGCTCCATCGTGTGACGGAAAGCGGCGCTCTTTTTCTGCTGACTGATGTGGATCCCGGGAATTCAGCGTCCGGCTATTCGGTTGTGAACACGCATTTCTCCAAGTCGTAGTCCCGCGTGTCCATGTTGTAGTCGTCGAGGGTGCAGTTCCATTTCTGCTTGGGGGCGCCGATGCCGATGCACGAATAGGGATCGTCAAAGTGGTCGGCGTAGTTGTGGCAGATCCACTCATCTTCGGGGATCTGACGGCACATGGAGATGGGCTGTCCGTCGTCCCGTCGTCCCGCCAGGAGCTTGAAGAGCGCGTCGGCCTTTTCGCTGTTGCACATCATGCAGTCATTCAGCTCGCCGCTGGCAGTGTGGTAGTTCGCCTCGGCCAGCTTGGCGCAGCGTCCCAGGCAGGCGTTGTAGGTGTACATCGCATTGTAATACCAAATCATGGCGCAGTTATCGGTGAGGCCGAATTCCTTAATGCAGTTGTAAACGGCCTCCTTGCCGTCGGTCAGCGATTTGATGGCGCACTGACGGACCCGATAGGCCCGGTCAGGAATCCGCAGCAGCTTGGCCAGGTCGCTGAGCGAGGAGCAGTGCCCGCAGATGCCCAGATTCGTGACGCGCGCTCCAGCCGCCTCTGCCGACGCTTTGCTGGCGTAGGTTTCCAGCGAATAAATGATGGCGTTGGGATTGGCGGCGTTGACGATTTTGAGGCCGCAGACGGTGGACTCAGAGGGGAAGGTGTAGAGGTCCGGATGGTCCCACGGGTTGTCGTCCAGGTCGGTGGGCAGGTAGGGCAGCTTCGCCTTGTGAGGGGATGTCTCGGACAGGACCATGGTCTCCAGGCGGTCAATCTGCGCCGGCGTGTAGAGACCGGTGAAGTAGCGGGTGGAGGCGCCCGTCCCGGAGCTCACCTCAGGCTTGCACTGCTCGTAAGTCAGGCCGGTCATGGGCGCGGGAATGCCAAACTGAACGGACGTCGTTGTCGGCGTCGTGGGACAGGCCGCCGTGCCCGCGTCTTCGGGGGAATAGGGCGGACCGTCGTAGTAGCACTCCTTCTGAGCGCCGCAGGACGCGGCCGCGAGGACACAGGGAAAGAGGAGCGCAGCAAAACCGTTTTTCAGCAAACGAGCATTCATGGAGTCTGACAGCCTTTCGGTTCCCGCCGCGGCACCTTTGAATCGGTGAATCAGGGCGCCTGCGGTTCCTGGAGTCCTGGAGGCCGGCCGCCTCCCGAGGAAGCGGCGCCCATTCGTCGAAAGCGCTATCCGTGTCAATCGGCCCGTGTTGACAGAGGCGCCGGGAGAGGTTTCGCATCCTTTGTTTTTGCCGTTTTTGCGGCGCCGCTTTTGGAGCAGCCGCGGGAGGCCGGCCCGCGGCAGGTTTTCGGGGGACTGCCAGGGCAGCCTGTAAGGAAGTCATCTCATGGATTTGGACATATCGGCAGCGCAGCCTTTGGAGGACGCGGGGGACGGTGCGCAGGCGATTCGTGACGCCATCGGCCTGACCTCGGTCCCGCTGTATCTGCGGATGGTTTTTTCCAACCTGCCCGCGGATTTCACCCTTGAGGTTTCTTCCGAGGCTCTGGCCATGCCGCCGATGCCTCTGGCCGCGCGCCAGCTCATCAGGCTCCTGATGCTCCAGGAGCAGCGGAAGACGGCCGTTGTCTGCTCAGGTGATGCTGCCGGCCTGCCGCCTGTCCTGCGGGTGGTGCGCGGCGCGAAAATTTACGAGCCGTCTCTGGAAGAGCTTCACCAGGGTCTGTCCGACGTGGTCCGGCGCTTTCTCGAAGCCCTGCTCACGCTTTCCGAGTTCAGCTCGCTGACGGAGCGCTTTGCCCTCCAGTGCTCCATGCTGGCGACACTGCGTTCGCTGACCAGCTACATGCTGGAATCCGACAATGTCGATCGGGCGCTCTACATCATGCTGTCGGGCATCACGGCCGGCTATGCCCTCGGGTTCAACCGGGCTGTCCTCTTTGCTTACGACGGACAGAAGGGAACGTTCCGGGGCGACAAGGCCATCGGCCCCGCCGACGGCGAGGAGGCGCACCGGGTCTGGGAGCAGCTGGAGCGCGAGGACAACAGCCTGGAGGACCTGATTCGCAACATCGACGCGCGCAAGTTCGACACGGCGTTTCAGGCGCGGATTCAGCGGATTTCCTTCAGCAAGGATGACTCGCCGGAGCTCTTCGGCCGCCTGATGCAGTCCAGGGCGCCTTTTGTCGTTCAGGGCGGCGACCTGAGGCGGCTTCTGGGCAGCCGGCTCGAACTTGGTCAGGAGGTCATCGTGGCGCCGCTTCGCCCCCACGGCCGGCTGCTGGCCGCGGTGATGGCGGACAATCTCTATTCGGGCACGAAGTTCACGGCGGATCAGATTGATTACTTCGGCCTGTTCACTGACCACACGGCGCTGGCCTGGGAAAATCTGGCGCTCCTCAAGCGCGTCGAGGCTCTGGCCCGGATGGACGCGCTGACGGGCGTTTTTTCCAGGCGCGAGCTTGAGACGCGGATGGCCTCGGAATTTTCCCGCTGCCGGCGGCATGGGCGTCCCTGCTCCATGCTGATCATCGACATCGACCACTTCAAAGAGGTCAACGATTCGCGCGGGCACGCGGCGGGCGACGAGCTCCTCCGGCAGCTGGGTGCCATGCTTCGGGCTGAGGTGCGGGCGGATGACGTGGCAGGCAGGTTCGGCGGCGATGAATTTGTCGTGGTCCTGCCGGAGATTGATGCCGAGGGCGCCAGTACTCTGGCCCGGCGTCTGGGAATGAAGGCCCGTTCGATGGGCATTTCCCTGAGCATCGGGGGCGCATCCTGGCCTTCGCCCGAGATTGACGACCCCGACGGGCTCTTCACCCGCGCGGACAGCGAGCTCTACGAAGTCAAGCGCCAAGGACGGATGGGGTTCGCCTTCGCCGGACTTCCCCGGGAGTGCTTTGGCGATTTCGACGGGTGAGAGGCCGTCCGTCAGGAATGCTGCCGTCTCCGAAGCGCGGCCATCCCCACGAGCGCCATCCATCCGGCAAAGAGTCCGCCTTCGGAGGAAGTTTCGCAGCCGCATCCTGAGGCGTTGTCCTTGTCTTTGATGCAGACACCGGACCGGCAGGTGCCTCCCGTACAGGCTGTTCCCTCGAAAGCGGCGATGACCGGGCAGTCGCCCGTGGCAGGGTCGCAGTCCGCGGCCAGGTGGCATTCGTCGAGCGCCGGGCATTTTTTCCGTTCGCCGGAGACGCAGCGGCCGCTTCGGCAGACGTCCTGGAGCGTGCATTTGTCGCTGTCGTCACAGGGAATGCCGTCCATGTCGGAGGAGGGCGAGCAGACGCCGTTGGAGCAGAAGGCCTGTCCGCGTGCGCAGATTCTGTCCGCCTCGTCCGGTCGGTTTTCCAGCTCGCAGGCGGTTCCATCGTCGGCGAACTGCACGAAGCAGCTGCCCGACTGCGGGTCGCAGAAGGAGGCCAGGACGCATCCCGAGTCCGACGTCAGGCAGGTTTTTTCGGTTCCGCCGACGCAGAGGCCTTTCTCGCAGTGGTCGCTGTCCGTGCAGGCGTTGCCGTCGTCGCAGGGAATGCCGGAGGGCAGGGGACAATTCGGGCGGGCGGAGGCACAGACGCGGCCGCACTCACCAGAGCAGTTTTCGTCGCAGCAGACGCCCGCGCAGATGCCGCTTCTGCACTCGGCGTCCCGCACGCAGTCGGCGCCGTTGTCCAGAGGTTCCTGGAGCGCAAAATTGAAAGTGATGTCGCTTCCGGAGCGGCGGATGTCGGTGAGGGCCACATTCCCGACGGAGGCGCCGTAGGCCAGGCTGTTGGGCGTGGTGCGGGGCGTGAAGTCGGCATTTGTCTCCGTGGGGAAGGGATCGTTGGCGTCTCCCCGCCTGCTGGTGGTGTTCAGCTCCCGCTTTCCGTCCGCCTGCTCCAGGTCGATGCCGTAGCGGTCCGAATCCTTGTTGAAGCAGAAGCGATCGGAGCTGTCGGGGGCGGGAAACTGCCCCTCATCCACGTGGTAAATGAACAGGCCGCTGCCCGGCAGAAGCGCGTCGAACCCCGTCTTCGTCCGGTTTTCCAGAAGGAAATACTGGCTGGCGTCCCGGGCATCGTCGCTGGTGTCGATGCGCAGGATTTTGCCGCCGGTGCTCTGGATGGGCTCCAGTTTCTGTGCCCCCGAGGCGGTCAGCGTCTGCGACGTCTTCCATCCCAGAGCGATTTTGCACCAGGCGCTGGGATGCGCGGGCTTTGCTCCCGGCGTCTCGCCCAGCCACATGCCGCCGGACATGAGGCAGAACTCACCCAGACCAACGCCCTGCTTGCTCCCCGTGTCGTAGAGGTCGGGCAGCCCGAAGTAGTGCCCCGATTCATGAACTGCGACGCCCAGAGGGGTGATGTCGCCGTTCATGGCGCTCTCGGGGATCGTCACGTAGCCGTGGAATTGAATGTTGTCGTGCGAAGTGACCGTCTCGGAATAGCCGCTGATGTTGGAGAAGGGCATGAAGTGCGAGTGGAGGTCCGAGTCGTTCCCCGTCTGCTCCCGGCCTTTGCCCGCGTGAATGATGATGACCAGGTCGGCATAGCCGTCGCCGTTCTGATCGAACTGCGTGAAGTCGAAGAGCTGGCCGCCGTGTTCGTCGGGATAGCTGTCCTCGTAGTAGCGGAAGCTCTGGAAGAACATGTCCCAGGCCGGGCGCGACGGATAATGGGAGTTCCAGGCGTAGTAGATGGCGTTGCGGGGCAGGCGCAGCGGCTTCATCACGGCGGCGGTCAGGTCCAGCTTTCCGCCCGAGACCTCCCGGTAATAGTTGCGGACAGGACCGTCGAAGAACTCCTGGAACTCGGCCTGTGTCCGGGAGAGCGCCACATCCGAGAAAGACACGGGAATGACCAGCGCGCGCAGATTGCCCGAAGGCTTGTTGGGCGAAACCGTGCGCGCGTCTCCTTTGTTCGCAGCGGGCCTGGTGAAGCGCGCCCTCAGCTCCCGGCCTTTTTTCAGCGCCTCAGGGTCGAGGGCGGGCCAGGGCTTCAGTCCCAGAGAAGCGGGCGTGGCGATGCCCAGAAGATGCGGTGAGAGGCTCCAGGTGCCGTCCGCCCCGGTCTGCACGTAGTGAAACAGCCCGTCGGGCCCGCGCTCGACCGGGTAGCCGTCCAGGTCGCTCATCCAGCTCATAAATTCGTCGCCGTGAAGCAGGAGTCGGTGCGTCCGCCCCGCGGCGTCCGTCAGCTCTGCGGGCTGCGTCTGCATCGGGGCTGACAGAGCTGGCAGGGAAGCAAGGAGTGAAATGCAGAGAGCACCGGCGGACAGCGGGACGCGGAAGCTGCGGTTCATGGAGCAGGAATCCTGAAAAACGGGCGCCCGCCGGAAGACTGCCGCCGCTCGAAGCAGGAGCGTCCGAGGCGGCAGAAAAGGGCGGGCGGGGAAAGCGGGCGACTAAACAACGCCTGTCAGACGCCGAACAAGCGGGATTTTGCGCTCACATGCGCCGCTTTCGACCTGCATCCGCGCGCCAGTTTCAGTGCGTCAGGCCGTGGCAGTGCTTGAACTTTTTGCCGCTGCCGCAGGGACACGGCGCGTTGGGCTCGGCTTTGAGCGCCAGCGCGGACAAAGGAATGACGCCCGGGCGCATCCTGCCCGCAGCCTGCGCGGATTGAGCGGCGCGCCGCTGTTTCTCCATGGCTTCCTGATAGGCGGCCAGACACCGCTGCGCTTCCGGCTGATTTCCAAGCGCTTCGTAGATGCCTCCCGCCTTGAGCAGGACAGCGGGCTGATCCGGATGCTTTTCCAGAAGGGCGCTGATTTCAGTCCTGGCACCCTCCGCGTCGCCCAGCCGGAGCAGAATTTCGGCGCGCTCGGCCAGGAGGGCGGGACCATCCGTGAAATGCGCGAAGTCCCGGCACAGTCTGGGCGCGTCCTCCTGAAATTCGGTGCCCATCAGGAGGGGCGGCAGCTCGCTCATCCAGCCGGTCAGATCGCAGCCGGATTCCTTCAATATGGCGGCGAAGAGCTCCCTGTCCGGCTCACCGCCGCGAATGCAGGCGTCCGTCAGAATCAGGGCGGCATCGTGCCAGAGAGCCTTCCTGCGCTCCTCGGACTCCACTTCGGCCAGTTCCAGAAGAGCGTCGATGCGGTCGGAGACGACCTCTGCGCGGATTTCATCGGCCAGAAGGCGCGCCCACAGCTCCCGCGCGGCCAGATGGGGATAATCGACCCAGCGGCCCTCGGCGGTGCAGCGCGCAAGCCACTGCTCTCCCAGCTTTGTCGGCGTGCCCGCGGCCAGTGCTTCCTGCCGAAAGGACGCCTCGTCCGCGCCGATGCCGATCTCGGAAAGCCGCTCCATGATTTCCTGCGTGGAGGTGCCCGCGAAGCCGTCGTAGCGCCATCCAAGCCCCTGGGCCCGCTGTCTGTCGGCCGAAGCAAGAATGGCCTTTTCCTTCTCTGTAGAAGCCCCTCTGCGGCTGATTTTTCTGAGCTGGCGTCGTGCGGTTTTGAAGATGTGGGCGGGCGTTGCCATCGACATGCCTCCGAAAAGGGCGGCGCGCTTTAGCATCCGCCCGAGGTCGGGCAACCCGGTTTTTCCCCGGCGCGGCAGGCCTGCTTTTCTGAGCGCCTCCCCTTGTTTCCAAACCGGCGTTCAGCTAGCGGCGCCGCTCTTTTTCACCCATCCCTCAACCGCATCCTTCATTCGATGTGAGGAGAACAGACATGGCTATTTCCAAGGAACTTCTCGACAGGCTCAACGACGACGAACTTGCCCTCGCCTGCGACTACGCCTCCGTTTACATCAAAATTGTCGCCGCCGTCTGGGACGGCCTGGCTGACGAAGAGGTGGACGCTCTGGTTTCGCCTATGCGCGCCACGCTGCTGTCGGTCACGGAAGTGAAAACGATTTTCACGGACCAGATTAAGGGCATCCGCGGCGGCGAGCTGGTCGAGGACGAGCTCTTGGCGAAGATTCGCGCCACCATGGAGAAGGTCCCCGAGGCGATGAAGGCTGAAATCGGCCGTGCGCTCTTTGACGAAGCGGTCAGCATCCTGGCCATCGACAAAATTCTTTCCGGTCAGGAGCGGTCGCTGATTCGCGAAGAGCTGGCGCCCTTGCTGCACGTGTCTCAGGAGGACGCGGAGGCTGCGCTGGCCAAAGTTGCGGCCGAGGTTGAAGCTGCCAAAGCCGCGGATGCGGCTGAGTCGGCCCCTGCGGCAGACAAGCAGTAACGGACAGCCTTTGCTTTGCACCATTGGCGGCGGCGCTCCTGAGGCGATTCAGGGACGCCGCCGTCGATTTTTTTGAGCTGTGTTCGGCGGCCGTGTCCCCGCGCTCTTTCAGCGGCGGGCAGGGCCGCCATTCTTTTTGTCATTCGCGAGGCACGTCCGCTCCGGCTGCCGTCTCCGAAGACCTTTGCCCCTGGAACCCCCATGACGAATCAACTGATGAATCCGCCTTCCGCGCCCGTTCCAACTGCCCCCATGACCACGCCCGTTCCGGAGCCGCCTCCCGCGGAAATCGGGACGCTTCTCGTCTCGTGTCAGGACAGGCGGGGCATCGTGGCTGCACTGGCTCAGGTTCTGGCCGGCCATGGTGCGAGCATCATCGATTCGGACCAGCACACGGACCGTTCGGCGGGGCAGTTTTTCCAGCGCATCCGCTTCGACGCCAGCGAGCTCTTGAGCGACCGGGCGACGCTCATCGGCGGCATCCGCGAGCTGACTGGGCGCTTCGGCATGAAGTGGCGCCTGTCCTGGGGCGACCGGAAAAAGCGCGCGGCCCTCTTCGTCTCCAAATACGACCACTGCCTCATCGATCTTCTGACCCGCTGGCACTCGGGCGAGCTGGACTGCGACATCCCCCTCATCATCAGCAATCACGATGCTCTGAAGAGCGTGGCCGACTATTTCCACGTGCCCTTCCGCGTCTTTCCCATCACGCCCGAGACCAAGCGCGCGCAGGAGGACGCCGAGTGTGAGCTGCTGGAGAAGGAGCGCGTCGATGTGGTGGTGCTCGCCCGCTACATGCAGATTCTCAGCACTCAGTTCATCGAGCGGTTTCCGGACCGCATCATCAACATCCACCATTCGTTTCTGCCGGCGTTCAAGGGCGGCAAGCCCTACCAGCAGGCCCACGCGCGCGGCGTGAAGCTCATCGGCGCCACGGC
>DBXV01000013.1:37479-72318 GCA_002309695.1 Myxococcales bacterium UBA1203
CCCATCATCGAGCAGGACGTGGTGCGCTGTTCACACCGCGATCAGCCCGCAGATCTGGCCCGCAAGGGCAGCGACCTGGAGCGCGTGGTTCTGGCCCGCGCCCTGAGGTGGCATCTCGAAGACAGGATTCTCGTCTATGGCAACAAGACGGTGGTCTTTGTCTGAGGTCCGAGACCTGCGGCGCTCACTCTTCGCCCGCACCCGCCTTCTGCGCCGGAGATGAATCCGCTCTGCCTTCCTCACGTTTGGCGGCGCTTTTTTTGGACGCGCCAGCGGGCACTAGAACCAGCTTCCAGCGGATTTCATCTTCGGCTGCCGTCACTTCCTGCTCTGTCTCCAGATCGCGGTAGCCCTTTCTGGTCAGCTTCAGCCGGTGCTTGCCGGCCGTGACCTCGGCCTCGCCCGCGAAGGGCGTGGTACCGATGGGCTTCCCGTCGAGCTCAATATCAGCTCCCTCGGGGGTGCTGGTGATGATGAGCACCTTCTGGGGAGAGATGGTGTTCGCCGCCTGCCGGGCCAGCTCCGCCGCCTTGGAATCAGAAAATTTCTGCTGGACGCGCCGGTAGAAAACGGACGCCGACTGCGGGTCGTAGGTGCCCTCGATGCGCTTTTTGAGCACGTGGAAGCGGCGGAAGAGGCTCGTCTCCAGCATGTTGCCGTTGGCATCCCACTCGGCCGTCGCCTCATTCCAGGCAAACGCCAGCACAACGAGAAAGAAGAGAACAGCCAGCAGCATCCAGGGAATAGGGCGCCTCTGCTCCGGCGCGTTTTCCGGCTCTCTCTGACGATACGCCATCGTCTGGCGCTGGATTTCCGGAGAGGCGTTCTCGGTGCTGACGCCGTCAGGCACTGCCTCGGCCTCTGAAGGCGCGGCAAAGGCGTGGCGCGCTGCATCCGCATCCAGCTCCAGCGGAATCTCGCCTGCCAGAACGGTCGGCACCACGTCATCCTCAGCGCTTTCAGCCGGGACCATGGCTGTTTCGGCGGCAGGTCCGCTCGCCTCACTCGCGGGCAGAAGCGCGTCTGGCTGAGGGCCGCTGAGCTGCGGGCTTTCCGGCGCGTCCGTCATGCTGACCACGCCCCGGTCAGGATCGAAGGCCGCGCCGCCGTAAAGTTCCGGGTTGTATTCGTCCCTGTCCTCATCCCCGCTGGGGGCGGCATTGGGCGCGGCGGCATCCGAAGATTCGTTCATCGTGAAAATCCTGCTGTGGGGCTGAGTGGGGGAGAAGCGGGGCGCGGGCTTTTCACAGAAACATTTTGGGCTGACAAGCGCGGCGCTCACGACGGGAAAGAACGCATCTGCCTGGCCTGAATGCCCCTCTGTTCCCAGGACGCGGGCCGCTCTTTTTTGCGGTGCCGTTTGCCATGGTGATTTTGTGCGTTAGCTTGCCCGCTTTTCCGCGAAAGCCGCCGGCGGCGCGGCCATTCCGACCCCGCCCCCGGGACAATCCCCCCTTTGAAGTGACGGCCCGCATCGCCTGGTTTTTCTGGAGACGGTGCGGGACTTTTTATTTTTTCCAGAGTTCCCGCAGGAAGAACCATGGGTCAGGAAAACAAGCGCGATTATTACGAAGTCCTTGGCGTCGATAAGAACGCCTCGGCGGATGACATCAAAAAGGCCTACCGGCAGGCGGCCATGAAGAATCACCCGGACAGAAATCCGGGGGACAAGGCCGCGGAGGAGCGGTTCAAGGAAGCAGCCGAGGCCTATGCGGTTCTGTCCGACCCCCAGAAGCGCCAGCGCTACGACCAGTTTGGCCACGCCGGCTTTGAGGGAGCGGGCAATCCTTTCGAGGGGTTTGGCGCCAACGGCTCCATCAACTTCGATTTCATCTCCGATTTGTTCGGCGACTTTTTCGGCGGCGGCAGGGGCGCTTCTTCGGGACGTCCCGGACAGCCGCCCAGAGGTGCCGACCTGCGCTACGACCTGACGCTGGACTTTGAGCAGGCAGTCTCCGGCGTCGAAAAGGAGATAACGGTCCGGCGCCCTGTGCTGTGTCAGGAGTGCGGCGGCTCCGGCGCCAAGAAGGGAACGACTCCCGTCAAATGCACAGCCTGCGGCGGACGCGGCGAGGTCCGCGTTTCACAGGGATTTTTTGCCATTTCCCGGACCTGCGGCGCCTGCGGCGGCACCGGCCAGGTCATCAAGGACCCCTGTCCCGCCTGCCGCGGCAGGGGCAAAAAAGATTCAGAGGCGCACCTCACCGTCAAAATCCCGGCCGGTGTCGATACGGGGACGCGCCTGAGGCTGACCGGCGAGGGCGAGCCCGGCGTGCGCGGCGGCTTGCCGGGCGACCTTTATGTTTTCCTCAATGTCCGCGAGCACCCGATTTTCCACCGCCAGGACCAGGACATTTTCTGCGACATCCCCATCCAGTTTACGGACGCGGCGCTGGGGGCCGTTATTGAGGTGCCCACCGTTTATGGCCCTGAGACGCTGAAAATCCCGGCAGGGACTCAGACGGGCAAAATTTTCCATCTGCGGGGCAAGGGGATCGCCGCCCTCAATGGCTTCGGCAAAGGCGACGAGCACGTGCGCGTGGTCATCGAGACGCCCACCAAGCTGACGCCAGAGCAGAAGAAGCTCCTGGAAGATTTTGCCGCGCTGTCCAAGACCGCGCAGGAGACGCATCCCCAGGGCAAATCCTTCTGGGAAAAGGTGAAGGAGACCTTCAAGCCCAAGGCATGACCCGTCTGCCGCTGGGGGAATGCCGGGAATCAGCTCTCTACGCCTGCCCTCGGCTTTCGGACTTTTTTCTCCCGGACGAGGAAGGCGTTCCCCCTGATTCCCCGGCGGCTGCCGGCGCGGGAGAGCTGACCGTCTCCTGAAGGACGCGCGGCTTCTCGCCTTTGAGAATGACCTCCGGGCCGATGATGACTTCCCTGGCCTTCTTGTTCCCGGGGATTTCATACATCACGTCCAGCATGGCGGTTTCCACGATGGCCCGAAGCCCGCGCGCGCCCGTCTTCCGCCGGGCAGCCTCTTCGGCGATGGCCTTCAGTGCCTCGTCGGTAAATTTGAGACCCACGCCATCCATGCGGAGCAGCTCCGTGTACTGCTTGATGAGGGCATTCTTGGGGACGGTCAGAATGTTGATCAGCGCCTGCTCGTCGAGCTCATCCAGCGTGGCGATGATGGGCAGCCGGCCAATCATTTCGGGGATGAGGCCAAATTTCAGAAGGTCCTCCGGTTCCACGTCCCTGAAAATTTCCGACAGAGAGCGCTTCTCCTTGCTCTGAGCTTCCGTGTTGAAGCCCATGCCGTGGCCGCCCCTGCGCTGCTCGATGATGTCCTCCAGACCGTCGAAGGCGCCGCCCACGATGAACAGGATGTCGGTGGTATCCACCTGAATGAAATCCTGCTGGGGATGCTTGCGGCCGCCCTTGGGCGGAACGTTGGCCACCGTTCCCTCGATGAGCTTCAGAAGGGCCTGCTGCACGCCTTCGCCGGAGACATCCCGGGTGATGGACGGGTTGTCGCCCTTGCGGGAAATTTTATCGATTTCGTCGATGTAAATGATGCCCCGCTGAGCTTTGGCGATGTCGCCGTCGGCTGCCTGCACCAGATTGACGATGACGTTCTCCACATCCTCGCCCACGTAGCCCGCCTCGGTGAGGCAGGTGGCATCGGCAATGGTGAACGGAACGTTGAGCAGCCGCGCCAGCGTCTGGGCGAGCAACGTTTTCCCGCTGCCGGTGGGGCCCAGAAGGAGAATGTTGGACTTCTGGAGTTCCACGTCGTCGGTGTCCGCCGTTCCCTCCGCCTTGGACTCGATGCGCCGGTAGTGGTTGTGGACGGCCACGGCCAGCGTCTTCTTCGCCTGCTCCTGACCGATGATGTACTCGTCCAGGACCGCTTTGATTTCGGAGGGGCGGGGGACCCTGCGGTCGGCATCCTTCTTCGCCTCGTCCTGAGTCTCCTCATCCACGATGTCGCTGCAGAGGGCGACGCACTCATCGCAGATGTAAACGTCGGGGCCCGCGATGAGCTTTTTGACCTGCTTCTGGAGTTTTCCGCAGAAGGAACAGCTGAAAATTTTCTTGTCCAAAATCGACTCCTGAAATGCGCGGGCCTGATGGACCCGCAGCCGCGCCGGATGCGCCTGAAGCGGCTAGCGGCTCGTTACTTCGCCCGTCTCCAGATTGAAGGTCAGCTCGCCGCCGGTGCACGAAAGCCGGAGCGTCTTCAGCGGCATGGAGGTGGGGGCCGGGTCGCCGTCCGGGGATTTGAATTTGTCCAGCTGCGCCACTGTGTTCGTTCCCGGCTGCACGGACGGAATGAACAGCGCGTAGCGCCCGTTGACGGTGAGCTCAGCCTTTTCCCAGACGTCGGTGCCCGTGTTTTCCAGATAGAGCGCCACGATGCGCTGGTTGAGGCTGGAGACCTCCTGAATGCGAACCCTGCCGTCCAGTGCCCGCGTCCCGTCCGTCATATAGGGCAGGAAGGCGATGAGGACCGCAGCCGCGGAAAGAAGCAGCCAAATACCGAGAATCACGGCCTTTTTTTTCAAAACGGCATCGGCCGTGCGCACCTGCTCCCGGGCATTTGAAAGCCATCGCTGAAAGGTGCTGCTCCCGGAATCCGGGGGTGAATTTGTGCCGGCATCCTGTTCCATGATTTCCGCCTGATATTTTTTCGGGGAATGACTCGCGGGACTGACGAGGCAGGGCAGGGACTAGCGCTCCTTGGAAAGCGTCTGGAGCATGCGGGCCGCGAAGACGTTCTGTGGCTGGAGGTCCAGAACCTTTTCAAAGAAGCCCGCGGCCTTGCCGCCCCACTCCCTGGCTTTTTCGGGGTTGGTCTCTTCACGCTTGCGGCGCTCCATGTGGAGCATGCCCATGCGCATCAGGACCTCGATGTTCTTGGGATTTTTCCGCAGGAGCCCCTGATAGACGGCTTCGGCCTCATCCAGCATGTCGGCGCCGGTCAGAGCCGCGCCGTAGGCCAGCCTGGCGCCGTCGTCCTGCGGGCTGAGCGTGACCAGATGCCTGTAATACGGCTCCGCCTGGGCAAAATCGGACAGCTGCAGGGCCATGGCCCCCAGTCTCTCGTAGGCGTGGGTATTGAGCGGGTCCAGCTCCAGCACCTTTCGGTAGCTTTCAGCGGCGCGGTCGAAGCGCTCTTTGGCGAAATAAATGTCTGCCAGGTAGAGGTGATTCAGAGGGTCGCTGGGCGTCAGCTCGATGGCGTAGCGAAATTCCTCGATGGCGCGGCTGGCGTCATCGATGCGCTGGAAGCAGAGCCCAAGAGCGGCGTGGACGCTGGCCAGATCCGGGAACTTCTGGAGGATTTCCTGGAAGGTGACCATGGCCTGCTGCGGGGCGTCGGCCTGCATGTAGTTGAGGCCGCGCTCGAACTCCTCGGACACCACCTTGGGAACCTCACGGAAAGGCAGATTGAGCCTGGCGATGACATCAGCTGCGACTTTGATGTCTGTGGGCCTGGGCGACAGATTGAGGACGGCGCGAAGAGAATCCAGTGCGCCCTTGCGGTCGCCGGTCCGGGCCTGAGCCTGAGCGAGGGAGATGTGGTGCCTCGACGCATTCGGGTCCAGCTCCGCGGCTTTTCTGAGAGACGTCAGCGCCTCATCAAACCGCTCCGCGTCGAGATGAATGAGGCCTGCCCGAAAATGATATTCGGCCACCTGCGGGGCGGCGGCGATGGCCTCCTTGAGGTGTTCCAGCGCCTGAGTCTCCTGAGCCGCGGACTGGGCGTAGAGCGCGATGCCGAGGCCGTAATGGAGATTTGGACTTCCCGGCGACAGCTGCAGCTCCTTCGAGAGCTCGCCGATGACCGCGCTGATCTGGCCGCTGCGAAAGCCTGCTTCGACGAACAGGCGCATGGCGTCGGTGGACTGCGGCTCCCGGGCGATGATTTTGCGCAGTTCTTTGAGCGCCTGGTCTGCCTGTTTTTCGTGGATGAGCCGGCTGGCCCGCGCCAGTTCGGTCTCCGCTTCCTGCTTTTGTCCGCTGCCGTTTCCGGAGGTGGCACAACCCGCGGCGTGGAGCAGGAGGAATCCGGCGGCAAGGACACAAGAGATGCGCGTCATCTGTTTTCCTCAAGGCAAGTGAATGAAAAGCGGCCGCCCCTAGCATGGGCCATGGAAGGAACAAGGCCGCACCATGGGGGCGCCCGTTTTGGAATCGGGCTCAAAAAAAGCCCGCCCGCTCCCTGTGCGGAGGAAGCGGACGGGCTTCTGGTGCCTCACCTCTCGAAGAACATTTTCGAGAGCGGTTCAGGTGATTCAGCCGTTGTCCATGTCGATGGGCGCCCGCGAACGCATGGGCGGCGGCGGCCTGCGGACCGGCACAGGAGCGGACAGCGCGTCTGCGGCTTTCGCCGGCTGCATCATGGGTGCGGAGGCGGCGGCCAGACCGGGGAGAGGCTGAGCTGCGGGCTTAATCAGGGCACCGCCGTTCGGCTTTTCGAGCATCTTCGCGGTGTCTGTGTCGTCCGTGGAAACGGGCTGAATGCCAGCGCTTTCAGCTTCCGCCTTGGCTGCGTTCAGTTCGCGCTCCGCCGCCGCGCGCGCCTCAAGCTGACGCTTCTCCCGATATGCCTGAGCTGCCTGAATTTCCTCGTCGCTGAGCATGTTCTGCGAGATGCCCAGCTGCTCAATCAGCCCGTGGAAGTCAGTCAGGTTGGCGGGAAGGACAATCTGCGTGTTGGCGCGTCCAACGGCAGCCAGCGTTTTGAAGTACTTCTCCAGGAGCTGCATCCGCCGTGAATCCTCGCCGCCGGGCCCTGTGATGGCGTCCGCCAGCTTTTCGATGGACTCCGCGGTGGCGTTGGCGATTTTGAGAATTTCGTCCGCCTGACCTTCGGCCTCGTTGATGCGCGCCTGCATCTCGCCCTGCGATTTGTTGATGAGTTCCAGCTTCTGGCCCTCGGAGCGGTTGATGCGGCTCTGCTTGTCGCCTTCTGCGCGGGCAACCAGTGCGCGCCCTTCGCGCTCTGCCGTGACCTGCTGCTCCATGGCCGCGCGGACAGTGTTGGGCGTCTGGATGTTTTTGATTTCATACCGGTGAATGCGGATGCCCCATCCACGGCCCGCGTCATTGACGTCCGAGACGACGCGGCTGGAAATCGTCTCCCGTTCCTCAAAGGTGCGGTCCAGTTCGATGGTGCCGATGACCGAGCGGGTCGCCGTCTGTGCCAGCTGAACGGCGGCAAAGTTGTAATCGGTCACGCCGTAGCTGGCGGCCTGAGGATCGGTGACCGTGATGTACATGACGCCGTCCACCAGAATCTTCACGTTGTCGGCGGTGAAGCACTCCTGCGGGGGGACGTTGATGGTCTGCTCGCGGAGGTCCTGCTTGAAGGCGATGCGCTCGACGATAGGCGTCAGAAAGTGGAGTCCGGGCCCCAGCGTCTCCTTGTAGCGGCCCCAGTGCTCGACGATGTAGGCCTTTCCTTGTGGAACGGAGACAAACACGTCTTTGCACTTATACATGAATACAAGAAATATGATGCCCCAGATGATGAGTGCCACTACATCCATGCCGTTAAAGTCTGAGGTGATGAAGTCATCCATGAACAATCTCCTTGGGAATCATTGAAGGTTTCCGTTTGGCGTGCGTGCCTGGAACATCAGCCTCGGGGGGGCGGTGCGCGGCGGACTGGCTGCTGCGGCGCGGCAGGCATCCGCACCGGCGAGGGAATGCCGTCTTGGGGAGACATGGCGTGCCTGGGAGCCGCCTGAGGAACAGGGGCCTGGGATGCCCCCGTGCCCGCCACGCCCGAGGAGACGTGCCCGACACCTTCAAAGAAGCCCTTCATGCTTGCCAGCTCGGCGGGAACGACCGAGACGCGGCTGCTTTCGAGAATGCCGTGCAGTTCATCGATGAACTGGTCCACGAGCTTCATCTTGAGCGCCGCGCTGCCGCCCGGCCGCGTAATCGCCTGGCCGACCCGCTCGATGCCCTTTGCGGTCGCGTCGGCGACGATGGTCATGCCCTTGGCCTTTCCTTCGGCCTCGTTCATCCGCTGGATTTTGGCGCCCTCGGACAGGTTGTAGGACTCCTGACGGTCAGCTTCCGAACGGCAGACCAGCATCTTCTTCTCGGCTTCGGCGATGAGGATGTTGGCGCGCTTCTGCCGCTCTGCCTCCATCTGCTTTTCCAGCTTGTCGATGACGCGGTGGGGAGGCGTGATGTTTTTGATTTCGTAGCGCAGCACCTTCACGCCCCAGGGATCAGACGCCGGGTCGATTTCGCTGACGATGTTGGCGTTGATGGTTTCGCGCTCCGAGAAGGTCTTCTCCAGCGTCAGCTTGCCGATCTCAGCCCGCATGGTCGTCTGCGCCAGATTGATGCAGGCCTTGCGGTAGTTCTGAATTTTGTAGCTGGCCAGCATGGCGTCCTCGACTTTCAGATAGAGAACGCCGTCCACCTCGATCTGGATGTTGTCGCGGGTGGTGCAGGTCTGGGGCGGGATGTCGATGACCTGCTCGCGCATTTCGTGGCGGAAGGCGATGTCATCGAGGATGGGAACGAGCAGATGGAATCCGGGGCCGAGCTTTTTGTGAAACTTGCCGAACCTCTGGACGATGCAGACTTCCTTCGAGGAGACGACGACGCACGTCTTGCTGACGAAGATCAGAATCAGTGCGGCGATGATTGTGGCTGCTAGGAACATGGCATTCGCTCCTTGGGCTGAATGTCAGCCGTGTGGATGGGTGGGGTTTGTTCTGCTGCGGGAAACTTGGGACTTCGGACTGGTCGAAGGTCTGCCATGCGGCCTTTCGCCGGCCTTTCATCCCGGGAATTTTCAGTCAGTGACAGCTGCGAAGAAAAAACAGGGAGCTCTTTGTAAAAGCGCGTGAAACAAGCGCTCAAAGCGGTGGTGAACCAACGGCCTCCATGTCGAAACTTTCTGAAATCAGGAGTTTTTTTCCTGAATCGAGGTCGGTTCCGTGAGTGCCGACTGACCCACTTGGGCTGCCAGAATATCGGCTTCGGAAGGCACCGGCTCCACTATCCAGCACAGGTTGTCGCGGTCGATGATGCGCGCCTTGCCGCCGGCGGGGACCGGCTTGCCGGACAGCGTCCGCGCCTTCCAGGTGCTCCCCTGATAGCGAATCCGCCCGTCCTTGCCGCCGGGCTCGATGGCCACGGTGACATCTACAATCTGGTTATAGGCAGCCGCGTCTTCATCAATGACCGCGATGGTGCGGTCGCCCTGGGCGTGCTTGCGCAGAAACCTGCCGACGCTGAAGAACAGTCCAATGCCCATGACGAGCCAGAGCAGCAGGCACGGCAGGAGGCTTTCCACAAGGCCAGTGAGCCTCAGCACCCCGACGAGCCCGGCCGAAATCCCGAAAAACATGATGAAAAAACCCGGGATGAAGAACTCGGCCAGTGCGAGCGCCAGGGCGGCGCCGAACCAGATATAAGTAATGGTAGATGGATCCATCGACAAAACCTCAGACAATACGATATTATATTAGGTAAAAAATAACACTTATTATATAAGCTAAATTTATTCTTCAAGAGAATTTAACGAATAAAAATAACAGCTTACTGGGCCGATGAATTGATTCGCCAGCTGGATAAACAATTCTAATCAGCCTTTAATAATTATAATTTTCTGGAGGCTGAGGATTTTTTTGGGGGATGTTCGGCCGGAAGACGCCAGGAGATTGTAGAGTGCGGTGACGCAGATTCTCGCCGTGAAGTCAGGCGTGATGTATCCGCTTGAAACTTGTTGTTCTGCGCGCCTCTGCGGCGGCCGCAGCATGCACGAGGTCCAAAATCAAAATGACAATGACAGAAATGAAGACAGCAAAGACATCTGGGAACGGCCTTCGGACAGTGGCCGTGATTCCCGCCCGCTACGCATCCTCCCGCTTCCCGGGAAAGCCTCTGGCCGTCCTCTGCGGCAAGCCCATGATTCAGCACGTGTACGAGCGTGTTCTGCGGACACCGGGGCTGGACGACGTCCTGGTGGCGACGGACGACAGCCGAATTGAGGCAGCCGTCATCAAGTTTGGCGGGAAATGCGTCATGACAGGGGAGTGCAGAACCGGAACGGACCGCGTCTGTCAGGCTGTCCGGAGCGTGAATGCCGACGTGGTGCTCAACGTTCAGGGGGATGAGCCTCTCATCGACCCGGAATGCCTGGGGCAGCTGCTGAAGGTTTTTGGCGATGCGGAGGTCCAGATGGCCACGCTGCGCAGAAAGCTGGCCGACGGCGAAGGCAGTGATCCCAACGTCGTCAAGCTCGTCTGCGCCCTGAATGGAGACGCACTGTATTTTTCGAGGCTGCCGATCCCGTTTCTCCGAGGGCAGGCATGTCCGCTCTTCGCTCATGTGGGTGTTTACGCTTACAGAAAGCCTTTTTTAGAGGCGCTGACGGCGATGCCCAGCACGCCTCTGGAACTCGCTGAAAGCCTGGAGCAGCTGCGCGTCCTTGAGAATGGCCACAAAATCCGGACGGTGCTGACGGCTCATTCAAGCATCGGCGTGGATACGCCTGATGATTTGCTCCAGGCCGAAGCCCGAATGCGTCAGCTCATCGCTCGTGGAGAAATGGGTTAAACAGCTCCCGACGAGGCTGTTATTTTTCGTTTTGGCCCGGGGCGCTTCGGTGGTAAAATGACACGCTTTTTCGGGGGACGGCGAATTTTAACGAAGAAAGCGGGAAGCCAGCATGCGTTCGAGACGGACAAAATACATCTTCGTGACCGGCGGCGTCGTCAGTTCGCTGGGAAAGGGATTGGCCTCCGCGTCCATCGGCGCCCTTCTGGAGAACCGCGGACTGGAAATCACCCACCTCAAGCTGGACCCCTATATCAATGTCGATCCCGGCACCATGAGCCCGGTCCAGCACGGTGAAGTGTTTGTCACCGATGATGGCGCAGAGACCGATTTGGACTTGGGTCACTACGAGCGTTTTACCCATGCGCCCCTGAGCCACGGCAGCAACTATACGAGCGGCCGCATTTACAACGCCGTCATCCAGAAGGAGCGCCGGGGCGAATATCTGGGCAACACCGTTCAGGTCATCCCCCACATCACCGACGAGATTAAGGCGGGCATCCGCGCGACGGCCGACGGATTTGATGTCTGTATTACCGAGGTCGGCGGCACTGTCGGCGACATCGAAAGCCTTCCGTTCCTCGAAGCTATCCGTCAGATGCGCTATGACGTGGGAAGCGAAAATGTCTGTTACATCCACGTCACGCTGCTGCCGTACATTTCTGCCGCAGGAGAGCTGAAGACGAAACCGACGCAGCACTCTGTGATGAAGCTACGCGAGATCGGCATCCAGCCCGACATTCTCATTTGCCGGACCGACCGGGAAATCGATCAGGCACTGCGCGACAAAATTGCTCTGTTCTGCTCGGTCCAGCCCGGCTCGGTTTTCACTTCGAGAGATGTCCCGACGATTTACGAGCTGCCGCTTGTCTTTAAGGAAGAGGGACTGGATGAGAAAATCGCTGAGTTTCTCAATATCTGGTCACGCTCTCCCCAGATGGACCACTGGGAACAGATCGTCCGAACCATCAAGGCACCCAAAAACGGAACGGTCAAAATCGGCATCGTTGGCAAATACGTCAGTCTCATCGAGAGCTACAAAAGCCTCAACGAAGCTCTGACGCACGGCGGCATTGCCAATGACTGCCGCGTGGAGCCTGTGTTTATCGATTCCGAATCGCTGGAAACAGGGAATCCGGACGAAATTCTGGGCGCTGTGGACGCGATTCTGGTTCCCGGAGGTTTCGGCGCTCGCGGAACAGAGGGGAAGATTGAAGCTGTTCGCTATGCGCGTGAGCATCGGGTTCCCTTTTTCGGCATCTGCTTGGGGCTCCAAATGGCTGTCATCGAGTTCGCCCGTCATGTGGCGGGGCTGGAAGGCGCCAACAGCCTGGAGCTGGACCCAAGAACACCTCATCCCGTTGTTACGCTCATGGAGGAGCAGAAGTCTGTCAGTGACAAAGGGGGGACCATGAGACTTGGCGCTTATCCGTGCAGGCTCAAAGAGGGAAGTTTGGCTGCTTCCATCTACGGTACCTTGGACATCAGCGAGCGCCACCGCCACCGCTACGAGGTCAACAACGCCTATCGTGAAGAACTGGCCAAAAGGAGGATGGTGTTTTCTGGGATAAATGAGAAACTGGACTTGGTCGAGATGATAGAGTTGCCGGATCATCCCTACTTTATCGCGTGTCAGTTTCACCCGGAGTTCAAGTCCAAACCCTTTTTGCCGCATCCGCTGTTTGCAGGTTTTGTTAAAGCGGCGATGGAGTATAGGAAAGTACGATAAGCTGGAGGTGCATATCTTATGGGTGTCGCTGCGATCATTTTTTTGCTATCAGTTCTTCAAGTGCCGGATATTTATGAAGCCACTGATGAAGAAATTGATAGGATTGCCCAGGAGGTTGCGCTAGGAAGATATACTTTGTTTGATATATTAGGCCCGGGAGGATTAGGGATGCTTTCTGAGGAGCATACAAATTCAGAAGAGATTCCTACCCTTGAAGATATCTATAAGGAAAGAAAGCGTAAATTTGAAGATGAAAGAACCCTTCAGGTCAATATTCAAAAAATGTTAGATGAAATTCATGACTTTATTCCAATGCAACCTCCGATGGAGCCGTCGGAGTATAAGATCGCACTGGCCAAAGTAATGACTCAGTCGACAGAAAAGCTTTTTGAATTTGCACAATATAAAGGGAAACTTCCAACAGAGAATTTAGGAGAAAATATTCAACTTGGAGATAGTGAAGCTCGGATTGCCTCCCTTGATCTTTTTGATAATGTTCAAACTGTAGCAGAATATTATTTTAAGGAATTGACATCTAAGGGGGTTTCCCCAAGGATGCAACTGTTGTATGCAAATACACTGGGAATTACTTTTAGAGAGAGTGACGGTTTTATGCGTGGACTAACACTTGTCGGTTTTGGAGAGCAAACAGTCGTCTTTGCTTCAGTTACGGATGCTCGGAAAGTCTATGAGGGGGTTATGGGGGTAAACAGAGACGCTGAAATGAAAGCTTGGGAAGGCTGGGTAGAGCCGCAAGCAGAGCAGAATCCTATTGTCAGTAGGCATTCAGATGCACACATGAAGCAGACAACACGATCAATAGTGGTGCGTGCGTCGTCGTCGGATGAAGTCGTTAATTTTTATACTAAGAATTTACTTCGCTCGGGATGGTCTATGCCGAAAATCGTACAACGAGAGGGAAAATCACGTGTGATCAGAGTTGAAAAGAATTTACGGCATTGTGTGATTTCTGTAGAACCTTTAGAAGATGTTGGTTTGTTTAGGTCAATGGCATACTGCCAAGAAATGTTAGAGTAAAATATTCTAACAAAAGAGAGGTAAGAAATGTGGCTTACAATGGTAGCAACATTATTTTTGCTTGCCGGAGATGTTGTAGAAGATCAAAGAATGGCAAAAGTGGATTCGTTAATGAACTCGATGGTGAGGCAGAACTGCCAAGATCAAGCAGATCTGGTACGAAAGAAGTGTGTAAGCATATGTGCTACAATGGGAGAGAGTGTAGACCAAAAGACATGTTCTGGGCAGTGTGATGAAATGTCAAAAAACACAATGCAGGAATGTAATGAAGGTAAGAAAGACGCCAAAGAGTATTTAGGAAAGAGTGATAAAGAACGCAAACGGTTGGCCAAGGATATTGAACTGGATGTGCCTTAATAGACTGGGTAGATTGAATAGATATTTTGATATCTTATTTGTTTTATTAAAATGGAGATAAAATGACAAGGAACAAGGAATCTGGACAGGCGATGGTGGAGACCGCTATTATTATACCATTATTTATATTCATTCTTTTAGGCATTCTTCAGATGGGGCTTATATATCAAGCAAAAGTTTTATTGAAGTATGCTGCATACCGTGCAGCACGAACAGGAGCACTACTTCATGGCAATCCGACTGCGATGACGAGGTCGGCTCTAGCAGTGATGCTTCCTGTTATGGGGAATGGAACAGGAAATTCAAATGTAGAAACAATGTCAGTGGAAACATACGGAGAAGCTTACAAAGGAATAGATCGAACGGCTTTGCGCTTTATCCGACTGTCATTAGGCTATCCGTTGCTGAATACAGTTGTTTGCCAACCGACTACAAGTGTACTCGGAAAAGGCGCTGGAAAATATAAAACGAAGAGCATCGGTAATGAATATGATTTTGATTCTCCTGAAAATGTACTTTTTTCGTCGAGTGATGAATATTCTAGGACCCGATTGCGTATACAGCTTCAGTATCATCAACAGTTGGTTATTCCATTTGCAAATGTAATTATATTTAGATGCTTTATGGGACTTAACCAGAATGAAATATTGCGGATGCAGGCAAAGGGGGCTTCAGTAGAAACGTCTAGAAATCTTTTAGATTATGGTTATTTATACATAATGGCATTGAGAAAAAAAAGATATTTTTTACCGATGAAGGAGAATTACTCTTTTAGAATGCAGTCTAATCTATATAAAAATTATATTCCTAAAAAGAACTTGTGTATAAATCAAGGTAAAGATCGATCTTTATGAAGGATCACTGAATGATCTAGGAGGCAGTTTTCATGACGAAGCATTTAAATAAACAGAAGAAGACGGATGTGGGGCAGACATTTGTACTTGCAGTTGCAATGTTACTAGTTCTTTCTTTTATAGTATTTACTACGATTGGTATTGGCTGGAAGACGAAAGAACGCATTAGACTCCAGAATACCTCAGATATTAGTGCATACTCGCAGGCAACCAAAACGGCCCGCGCTTTTAATTATTTTGCGTACACTAATCGATCTATTGCAAGTCATCTTGTTTCAATGATGGTAGCTCACTCATATGAAAGTGAAATAACAGCGGTTGTTGGCTTGTATTGGAATCTTGCTGCAACGTGGGCACTGGAGTTTTTAATACAAGAAGCGGCGGTTGGAGGATGTCATTATAAAGCACGTATCCTTTTTAAGACTAGATGTATTCATTCAATTGGCTGGCCAATTTTTTTGGCACATGAAGCGGAAGATATTTTTACGATTATAAGGCTTGCAGGAAAAGAATGGGGATTATCTCAGTCATTAAAAAGAATAGATGCACAGTTTGATAATACCATTAAAGGGTTGTATGATAGTATTGATGAAATTAGAAAAAGCCAAAGTTCTGTTGGTGCAGAATTGGTGGGAAATATTCCAGGAGTATCTTTTCCAGGAGTTAGTTATGGTTTAGAGAATTTAGATATTGGAACGGTTGCTACGCCAGGTTTGCTTAAAGGAAATTCTCCTGCAGCCAAGCTAAATGGAGTGGCAGATGATTATACGGCTAGAAGTTTAAATGATGCAATTAATATTACGACAGGAAGTGGAAAAAATGCATCTTCTGATAATAATAGTAGTAAAGGGGCTAAGATAGATATAACTGACGTTGCAAATTCTGCGAGGCCTTTATGGGTAAGAAATAGATGGGCTGGATTTAGCCTTGATAATCTTCAGCTTCCTGTATTAACCCCTTTAATTAATAAAGTGAAAAGTGTAGTTAAACATAATGGATACTGCACTTTTGCACAAATTCCTTTCTTGCAGGGACAGACGGGGCTGTATAGTTATGATAAGTCATTGCTGAGCGGCCTTTTCCCTCAATGGATTAAAGGTATGGTCGGATACCCCTTGCAGGCCCCTGCTGCGGGGGTTCAGGGACGCCAGATTTTTGCCATGGATTATTGGACTATTCCATATTGTACATGTGGTCACAAAACTAGTGGTAGAAATAAACGTCTTTGCACGGGGGGAGCGCCCTTTGGACTTCAGCCATTCCCTGTTGCCGGAACGTCGGGCCTTCCACAGCAACCTGCACGAATGGCCACAGGAAAAAATTCTTTCTATACGCTACATGCGCCTGGCGCGATATCTCCAAGTAATCTCGGTGGAAGCTACGTGACTGATATTATCATGACTTTGACTGGTCTTGGCGCTCATCATATGTCGGTCAAACACCCCATAACTGCATGGGATAGACTTCTTTCGTTCCAGAGATTTTTGATTATACCGAATGGTTCTTATAATCAGCCAATTGTTTATAAAAGTATGACACAAAATTTAGCTGTAAATGAAAGAGGTGGGCGTCAACCTTGGGATATTTATGAATCAGGTAAATTTAAGGGAAATATTTTTGGAACAACATCTAGGATCAGCTTTTTTAGAAGGTTGATAACGAGCGTTCACCTTAGCGGGGCGGACGAGGCAACTGTATTTAGTAAGGCGATGGTGTATTACCATCGTCCAGGGCATTGGAAGGAGCCTCCAAATTTTTGGAATCCACATTGGCGCGCTAAGCTACATCCATGGAGCACAGCCGAATTTAAAAAACTCGCAAAGAAAATTATAACATCGGAGACTTATCGAAATTCATATAATATATATGATTTAATGAACGGCAGAGGAGCGTTTTCCGAAAGTTCAGATCTTGTAATGGATGGTCTTAATTGAGTGAATGGAGAGAGTGGAATGAAAAATTTAGATGTCATCGATTATTCAAAGGAAGCTGGTGGAGCCGTTGTTGAGACCGCAATACTCATGATTATTTTTGTGCCATTATTGCTGTACGCATTTTCTGCAGGGGAAATGTCGATGAGCCTCTTAGAGGCTCAAGAGGAGGTTGTTGCTGCAACTTGGGATGTTTCGACCTTTCCTTTTACATTGCTTAAGACCTCTTCAGGAAGTATAACTGATATGTGTAACATGGCGAGAGAGCAATATGCAACAGGGGCGAAGTATAGAAGAAATGCTTTCGTGAAAGGTAGTTATAGCCAACAATTACAGTGTATAAAAACATCAAGTAATATTGGCAGTTTTTCTGAGGGACGAAGTGCTTCTGGAAAGACATCGACAGATTTTGGAAGTGTCTACAAAAATGGAATTGCTGCTTTGCAGGGCAATGCAGCTGGAGGTGTTGTAGAAATTGGAACAAAAGTACTCTTAAAAAATAGACTGGTCCCAACTAAATTTCGAACGATGAGCTTAAAGGTCCCTAATATTACGATCTCAAATAGATTTTTTATTTTAGCTGACAGTTGGGGACTTTTTGAACTAGAAGATGATTATACAAATTCACGTCTTAGTTATGCTCCAGATACTTTTTTTGATACAAGTTATCCGAGTAGGACTTATTTTCAAGCTGTAACGAATGAGGTGAGAAATTCAGCAAAATTTATTAATCATTTGAGGCCTATACTTAAATTTAAGCAGACTGCAAAGAATGAAGCTGTCGCAGATATCACTGTTTTTTTAGATCAAAGATCTGTTGGTTCGACGACGGCAAGAGCTGATCTTGCAAAGCCTAATATTATGGACTTATATATGGTAACGTGTGCGCCAGGGGGGGGAACCTGTGGATCTATAATTCGTGATTTTTGGAATGGACGTTGGGGAACTGATAAATTAAAATCGTATAAGTATGTCCCTACTTTAGAAACTGATAGCATGATTGGAACAATTATCAGGGGATTAACATTGGGATTTTTAGATTTAAGGCCTCAGCCCTATACGACGCCTCTTTATAATGATAGTAGTTCTTTATGGCAGAGATTTATTGCCTGGATAACTGGGCGTCCTCGTCCATCGGGCTTAAAATATAAGACGGCTTTTGAGAATCGAACGAAATACTATATGGCGGGGCGTTCTCACGCATCCGCGCGGTAACTTTTTAAGGACTAAGGCCTATGGGACGATTACAGAAAAGAATAAATCTAAAAAATAAGAGGATTTTTGGACAGGCGATGACCGAGTACGCAATACTTATGTTTTTTGGATTTTGCGGAGCCGCAACAATTTACACACTTATGATGTCAGCTTTAAATATATATTTGAGATCGATTTATTTTGTTTTAAATTTGCCATTACCTTAGTGAGACAAAATGACAAAAGAGGAACAAAATTTTTTTGAGCTTCACGAACGATCTGACGGCGACGCAGGCGGTCGAAATTTGCGGAGTCAACCGGAACACGGTGAACCGCTATTACACACTGCTTCGGCGGGCGATTCTCTCGCAGAGCGTGCAGGAGGAAAAGGCGGAAATTGGCGTGTTCGAGTTGGACGAGTCGTATTTCGGAGCGCGGCGCGTACGAGGGAAACGCGGGCGCAGTGCGGCGGGAAAAACGCCCGTTTTTGGCCTTTTGAAGCGCGTAGAAAAAGTATTCGTGACCATTGTTCCCGATTGTTCTCGGGAGACGCTGATGCCCATCATTCAGGGAAAAATCCTTGAAAAATTAACTGTTTATACTGATGACTGGCGGGCTTACGACGGATTTGTGCTGAATGGCTACGACCATTATCGCGTATTCCACAGCGAAAATGAATTCGCGCGCACGTGAACGGCATCGAATTCTGGAGCTTTGCGAAGCGTCGCCTGGCGAAATTCAACGGCTGTGCGTCGGCGGCGTTTGCGCTGCACCAGGAGTGCGAGTGGCGCTACAACCACCGAAATGACGATCTTTTATCGCTCATCAAACAAGTTGTATGCGCAGGCCGTTCAGGGCAAGAACGGCAACGTTGCACCTCTTGAAGGGGACGGCCGCCTGTCCTCCCCCTTCAAAATTCCCTCTGCGGGGGAGAGGGCTCGAAAGAATACCGACTACATCTCCCTGATTTTGAGGAGTGAGGTGCCCTTCTGCCCTTCCGAAGGGCTGTTTTAAAGATAAAAAGATAATATCTAAAGAACTTTCTTTTTCTCAACCACTCCCTTCGCCACAAAATTCGCTACATCTGAAGCGCGGCTGTCTGGTCCGAAACCGACATCGAATCCGAGTTCCAAGGCCAGTTTGTGGTCGATGCGCGGGCCGCCCAGAACGAGAATTACTTTGCCATAGATGCCTTTATCTTTGGCACGTTGAATAAAGTGGCGGGCGTTGTCGATGTGAATGTCGCGTTGCGTGACAATTTGCGAGACAAGTATTGCGTCGGCGTGTCCGGCGATGGCTTGGTCGAGCAGCGTATCATTGGGAACCTGCGCGCCAAGGTTATGTGCTTCAAACATGGCGTAGCGCTCAAGTCCGTAATCGCCATCGAAACCCTTCATATTCATAATAGCGTCGATGCCGACGGTATGGCTGTCTGTCCCTGTGCAGGCGCCAAAAACAACGATTTTTCTGCCGATTTTTTCGCCAATCCATTTATCTAATTCGGTTCTGGACATTTTATTGATGACGACCTCAGGGACATCAATGGCTGAAAAATCAATGGTATGCTTGAGGCGGCCATAACCAATAAAGAAACTATACTGCTCCGCCGCTTTTTCCATGGTGGCGATTTTTGTATCGATAAACCCCATTTTGCGCATCAGCTCCCGCGCTGCTTCCTTTGCTTTTTCAGAAGGCGGGACGGGGAGCACAAATGCCGTTTGCACAATACCATCGTCAAGCCGGTCGCCATAAGGACGAATAATCATCGGCTGGTTATTTTTATCAGTCATCTTTTATTCCCCAAAGCAAATGGAAGTTACTGTCAGAAAAAGTTGATCAGGCAAAAAGAGATATTATTCTTTCTCCTCTTTTTGTACCCAGCCGCACTCCTTATTGGCGCAGGCAAGCAGGTCGCCGTTTTGACGCTTCGATTTTACGACGGTGAAGGATGCCCCGCATTGTGGGCAGGGTTTGTTGACCGGTTTGTCCCACACCACGTTTCGGCATTTTGGATAGTTATTGCAGCTGTAATAGACCTTGCCTTTAGTGGATTTGCGTTCGGTAAATTCTCCAACGCCGCAGGCAGGGCATTTGACGCCGGTGGTAATTTTTTTGGTCGTTTTGCAGGCAGGATAATCGGTGCAGGCGATGAATCGGCCAAATCTGCCGTTGCGAATGGCCATGGGCTTGCCGCAATTCGGGCAGACTTCATCAATAGTTTCCTGAATTTCCGGCTTAATCGTCCCGTCCTCTTCTTTTGTGAAATTCTTGGTGTTTTTGCATTCCGGATAGCCGCTGCATGCCAGAAACTGTCCCATACGCCCCCATTTAATCACCATGGGCTTGCCGCATTTCTCACAAATCAGGTCGGTGGGCGTCTCCTCGCGCTTGACATTCCGCATTGTCTGCGAGGCCGTATCCAGGCTCTTTTTGAAGGGACCATAAAAATCCCGGAGCAGCTTAATCCAGCCGCAGCGGCCATTTTCCACGGCGTCCAGGCGATCTTCCATGGAGGCGGTGAATTTTACGTCCATTTCATTGGGAAATGCCCGGACGAGCTCGTGAGTCACAATAGTGCCCAGTTCCGTTGGCCTGAAAGTGCCGCCTTCTTTCACCACATATTCCCTGTCCTGAATGGTGGAAATAATGGTGGCCATGGTCGAGGGGCGGCCGATGCCTTTTTCTTCCAGCTCTTTATTGAGCGAGGCTTCTGTGAAGCGGGGCGGCGGCTGCGTGAAATGCTGGCCTTTGGTCAGTTCCTTTAATTTGAGAATTTCATCTTTGGAAAGAGGCGGCAGCTCCTGATTGACGGTCCCCTTATTCTCTTCGTCACCATCCGTCTTTTCTTCGGCGTTTCGCTCCTTGAGCAGGGAATCAGTGTCGCCGTAGGCCCTGAGCCAGCCCATATATTTCAGCTTGCTGTCCGTGGCCCGGAAACCGGCTCTGCCCGCGCCAATGTCCACGGAAGTCTGCTGATAAATCGCCGGCTTCATCTGGCAGGCCACAAATCTGTCCCAGATGAGTTTGTAGAGGCGATACATGTCGCGCTCGAGATAAGGCTGGACGAATTCGGGCGTGTATTTCATCGAGGTCGGCCGAATGGCCTCGTGGGCATCCTGGGCGTTTCCCTTCGTCTTATAGGCGTTGGGCTTGGACGGCAGCTCCCCCGGTCCATAGGCCGAAGCAATAAAATCACGGACTTCGGCAACGGCTTCGGGCGCAATTCGGGGAGAGTCGGTTCGCATATAGGTAATCAGGCCGATTGAACCTTCTGCTCCCAGCTCGATGCCCTCGTAGAGGTGCTGGGCCAGGGTCATCGTCTTCTTGGCCGTAAAATTGAGCCTGTTGGCCGCGTCCTGCTGCATTTTGGATGTAATATACGGCGGCAAGGGCATGCGCCGCCGCTCCTTGTGCTCGACTCCGAGGACGACGAAGGGCGTTTTCTCCAGCTCGCGGGCCAGCTTCAGCGCCGACGCCTCATCGGGAATGCGGGGCTTTTCGCCGTCCAGCCTGACCAGCTTGGCGGTGAACATTGGCGGCTTTTTGGCCTGAAGGCGCACTTCCAGTGTCCAGTATTCCTCAGGCTTGAATGCCTTGATGGCTTCTTCTCGCTCTACCACGAGACGGACGGCCACAGACTGGACGCGGCCAGCGGACAGCCCGCGTTTGATTTTGTCCCAGAGAATGGGGCTGATTTGGTAACCCACCAGACGGTCCAGAACCCGGCGCGCCTGCTGACTGTTGAATTTATTTTCATCCAGAGCGACCGGATTTTTGATGGCCTCTTTGATAGCCCGCTCGGTGATTTCGTGGAAAAGAAGGCGCTTCACCTTGGGCGCCTGCGTTTTTCCCAGCTCTTCAGCGATGTGAAAGGAAATGGCCTCACCCTCGCGGTCGGGGTCGGTCGCCAGATAAATAATATCGGATTTTTTGGCGGCCGATTTAATTTCTTTAATGACCGTCCCTTTGCCGCGAATAACTTCGTATTCGGGGGAGAAATTTTTTTCGATATCCACGCCCAGCGTTTTCGATGGCAGATCCTTCACGTGGCCCACGGAAGCCATGACAGTGAAATCGGGTCCTAGGTATTTTTTGATGGTCTTGGCTTTTTTCGGGGATTCGACCACCAACAAATAGTGCGGCATTTGGTTCCTCTTGAAAGACGGCGGGATGCGGCCCGTCATCAAATCCGGAAATATAAATAATCCGGAACTGATGATGGAGGGATATATGTTTTTCTGGCGGGTCAGCATCCCATTTGTTTATTGATTAATCCGCCGTAAATAATCGGCGGGCAGGGGAAAACGTTCAGAACCGGTCAAATCAGGGAAAGGCGGTATTTTTAGGCGCATCCATGTATTCTCTATGGAAATAGCTGGATGCATTAATGTTCCGTTGCTCCTACCTTGGCGGACTGGTTCAGACATAAAGATGTTGAGAAAAAACGCCAAAAATCCAGAAAAAATTCCGGGCGGCGTGTGCTGCAGGCCCGAAAGCCTGCCCTTTGGGGATGGGTGAATTTGGCTGTCCGTGGATGTCATCCAGACGGCGGCCGTCGGAAAAGGCGGCCGGGCAGTTCTTCGCACAACCCCTGTAACTCCAGCTGAAGCAGTGCATCCGCTAGGGCGGCGGCGTCAAGACCGGTTTGGGCCAGAAGTTCGTCAAATTGGCACGGTTGAGCCCCTAACTTCTTGAAAATGCTTGATAATTTTTCGGGAAGAGACGCGGCGGACACCGAGGACGGCAGGGAAAGCTGGGGAGATTTGTCCCGATGGAGCGGGGGCGATGAGGCGTCGGCGCGGTGAAGTTTTGGGGCGTGGGCGGCCAATGATGGCGGGGCTGAAAGTGCAGCGGAGGCGGCGAAAACTGGCCAGGGGCCAGCAATGCCGAGGGCTCGTCCGACCGGTTCCAGTCCGAAGGCGGGCCGGGCAAGGTTTGAGTCGATCAGCAGCCGGATGCCCGCGGAAAGAGGCGCGTCCAGGTCGCCTGGAACGGCAAAGATGGGCTTGTTCATCTCGCTGGCTGCGCGGGCAGTGGACAGAGCTCCCGAGGTGTCAGAGGCCCGCGTGATCAGCGTCACGTCGGTCAGGGCGGCGATGAGGTGATTGCGGCGTATGAAATTTGCGGATTTGGGGGCCGTTCCCGGCTGGAAGGGCGAGATGAGAAGGCCATTCTCCTGAACGATGCGGCGGAAGAGCGGGCCGTGGGAGGGCGGATAGGTTCCGTCGATGCCCGTTCCGAAGACGGCCGCGGTTTGCCCGCCAGCGTCCATGGCGGCGCGATGTGCCTGACTGTCCACGCCGATGGCTCCGCCTGACACGATGAGCACTCCCCTGCGGGCTGCCTCTCCTGCCCAAAATTCTGTGACCTTGAGGCCATAACTGTCCGACCTGCGGGATCCGACCACAGCCAGAGAAGGGGCATTCAGCGCAGCCAGATTTCCTTTGAAGAAGAGCAGGGGAGGCGCGTTTTCGTCCGACAGGCGTCTGGGCCACAGCGGGTCTCCGGGAAAGACAATGCCTGCGCCCGCCTCGGCGGTTCGGCGCCTCACGCGGTCGGCAAGTTTGTCCAGACTGTCTGCGTCATGCAGGGCCTTCTGGGCTTCGATGGATTTGAGATGCCGAATGAGCGCGTGCCGGGGCGTCTTCAATGCGGCCGCGAGGCTGCCAAAAATCGTTTTGAGCGCGCGGAGAGTGGCTTCCCCAATGCCGGCGACGGCGCTGAAGGCCAGAACTGCATGCTTCTCGTCATCGGGCATGGTGCTGTCTGCACCGCTTTCACGAGCGTCCCTGCCGGCCAGTCTTTCGTCCATGAGCGTTCCCTCGATGCTGTTCGGGTTTGGCCAGGAGAAATGCAGGACAGCTCTGACATGAAACGGCGCCAAAATTTACCAAAACGTTCAAAAAACACTGTGAAATCAATGGATTAGAAGTTTTTTAAGAAAAAATTCAGGTCCGCCGCCGGAACAGGGCGGGGAACAATTTTTCTCCGAATTTCGTCGGCATTTCGCGCGTCCTGCCGCCGTTTGACTCCCCTCCGGGCCACTCCTAAGAGGCCGCCGCCATGCGGGACATCGAATCGACGAAAGAGGGGCTTTTTCAGGCTGGCTACGTGGCTTCGGAGGCCATTGCCACGGGCGTTTTTCTGGCGGGCGGCCTGGGCAAGGCCCTCCTGGTGGAAGGCCCGGCCGGCGTCGGCAAGACGGAACTTGCCAGAAGCTGGGCCCAGGCGTCGGGAAGGCGCTTCATTCGCCTCCAGTGCTACGAGGGACTGGACGAGGCGCGGGCACTCTACGAGTGGGACTACGCGCGTCAGCTTTTGTATGCGCAGCTCCTGAAAGAGAAGGTCGGACAGGTCGTGGGCGACTGCGCCAGTCTGTCGGAGGCCGTCCGTAAAATCGGAGAGGGCGGCAGCGCCTTTTTCGACCGCGGATTTTTGCTGCCCCGGCCCGTGCTCCAGGCGCTCACCAGCGATGAGCCCGCGCTCCTCCTGATTGATGAAATCGACAAGGCGGATCCGGAGTTTGAGGCGTTCCTGCTGGAGGTTCTGGAGAACTGGACAGTCACCATTCCTGAAATCGGCGCTGTGTCGGCCGCTGTCCCGCCTGCCGTCGTTCTGACCTCGAACAACGCCCGGGAACTTTCTGACGCCCTCCGGCGCCGCTGTCTCCACCTGTGGATTGACTATCCCGATGAGGCTCTGGAGGTCTGCATCGTCCGGCGCCGCCTTCCCGATGTCTCAGAGGTTCTGGCGCGGCGGGTGGTTTCCGCTGTGCGCAAGCTGCGTGAATTTGAGCTGCGGAAGCCGCCTTCTCTGAGCGAGACCCTCGACTGGGCGAGGGCGCTGGTCCTTCTTGGAACCGACTCTCTCGACATGGACACCATCCGGGCGACGCTGTGCACGGCGCTCAAGAACGATGCGGATAAAAGGCTCGCGGCAGGCCGTCTTTTTGAGGTGGCGGAAGCCGCCGGTCGTGTAAGCTAGGGCGCTTTTTTGAAGTCCCCGAGATTGCTGTCAGAAAGCTGCATCAACAGGACGGAGTGCACCCGCGTTCCGCCCATTTTTTTGTGGTCTGTCATTACGGACCGAACAGCCGCCTTCGCGTTGATTCGTTGATTCAGTGCCGGCGACGGCTGCTTCGGTTTTTTCATTTGAGGAGTTCCGCACATGAACCAAACCATCCTTTCCCTGCTCGCTGCCGTCTCTCAGGCGGCTGAACTGCCGGGCAACAGCGCTACGACGTCTGCCTGGTGGATTGCCCCCGTGGCAGCCCTGCTCGCACTGGGTATGGCCGCTCTTCTCTATAAACTGATGAAAAAGGCCCCGACCGGGAACGAGCGCATGGAGGAGATCGCCGGCTTTGTCCGCGACGGCGCCATGGCCTACCTGAAACAGCAGTATTCGCGGGTCGGCATCGTCTTCGCCGTGCTCTGCGTCATCTTCCTCGTCCTCGCTGCCCTCGGCCTGCAGAATCCCTTCGTGCCCATCGCGTTTCTGACCGGCGGCTTCTTCTCCGGCCTCTGCGGCTTCATCGGCATGAAGACAGCGACTTACGCCTCCAGTCGCACCGCTCAGGGTGCCATCACAGGCCTGAACCGCGGCCTTCAGGTGGCCTTCCGCTCGGGCGCCGTCATGGGCCTCGTCGTGGTTGGCTTCGGCCTCTTTGACATCACCATGTGGTACCTGATCCTTGACAAGCTCATCTACACGTCGGGCCACATGGCCACCGGCTTCGGCTGCTTCGGCAATGACGTCTGCCTCGTCCACCCGAACACTACCGGTCAGGCGAAGCTCGCCGAAATGGCCGTCACCATGCTGACCTTCGGCATGGGCGCCTCCACCCAGGCTCTGTTCGCCCGCGTGGGCGGCGGCATCTANNTACACCAAGGCCGCCGACGTCGGCGCCGACCTGGTGGGCAAGGTTGAAGCCGGCATCCCCGAGGACGATCCCCGCAACCCCGCCACCATCGCCGACAACGTCGGTGACAACGTCGGTGACGTGGCCGGCATGGGCGCCGACCTCTACGAGTCCTACTGCGGCTCGATCCTCTCCACCGCCGCCCTGGGCGCCACGCTGCCCCTCCTGGCGAGCACCCCCCACGCTGACCTCTCCGGCGTCGTCAATCTGATGAACGCGCCCATGATTCTCGCGGGCCTCGGCATCGTCTTCTCCATCATCGGCATCTTCCTCGTCCGCTGCAAAGAGGGCGCGAGCATGAAGTCGCTCTTAAACGCCCTCCACATCGGAACGACCTTCAGCTCCATCTGCATCGTCGGCGCGATGGTGGCACTGGCTGCGATGGGCGTCATCACCTGGGGCATCTTCGGCGCCGCCATCGTCGGCCTCGCCGCAGGCATCATCATCGGCTACTCCACCGAGTACTACACGTCCGATGAATACAAGCCCACAAAGGGCATCGCCGAACAGTCGCAGATGGGCCCCGCCACCACCATCATCGACGGCCTGGCGGTGGGCATGTTCTCCGCGGGCATTCCCATCATCACCATCGCCGTCGCCATCGTGGCCGCCTTCGCCATGTCCGGCGGCTTCAGCGACATCGGCATGGGCCTCTACGGCATCGGCTTTGCCGCCGTCGGCATGCTCTCCACGCTGGGCATTACGCTCGCGACGGACGCCTACGGCCCCATCGCCGACAACGCCGGCGGCAACGCCGAGATGAGCCACCTCGATCCCCAGGTTCGCGAGCGCACCGACGCCCTCGACATGCTGGGCAACACCACCGCCGCCACGGGCAAGGGCTTTGCCATCGGCTCCGCAGCCCTCACCGCCATGGCGCTCCTCGCCGCCGAAATTCAGGAAGTGGACATCTGGATGACCCGGTTCAGCTCGGGCTCCAGCGCCGAGAGCTTCAAGGCGCTCTTCAAGAACTTCGACTGGGCTGGCTACGGCGCGGCCAAGGCCAACGGCACGCTGATCAACTTCTTCGCCACCCAGTTCAACATCACCGTGATGAACCCGCTGTTCCTCGCCGGCCTCTTCCTGGGCGCCATGCTGGCCTTCGTCTTCTGCGGCATGACCATGAAGGCAGTGGGCCGCGCTGCGGGCTCCATGGTCAACGAAGTGCGCCGCCAGTTTAAGGAAATCCCCGGCATCCTCGAAGAGAAGGCTCGCCCCGACTACGCCCGCTGCGTCGCCATCTCCACGCAGGGCGCTCAGCGCGAGATGATCGTCCCGGCCATCATCGCCATCGTCGCCCCCGTGCTCGTGGGCGTCGTCTTCGGCGTTCCCGGCCTCATGGGACTCCTCGCCGGCGGCCTCACCACCGGCTTCGCCCTGGCCTGCCTGCTGAACAACGCCGGCGGCGCCTGGGACAACGCCAAGAAGCACATCGAGAAGGGCAACTTCGGCGGCAAGCGCCTCACCGACGGCACCAAGAACCCCGCTCACGCGGCGGCGGTCATCGGCGACACCGTGGGCGATCCCTGCAAGGACACCTCCGGCCCCTCGCTGAACATCCTCATCAAGCTGATGAGCATGGTGGCGGTCGTCTTCACGCCGCTCATCGTACGCCTCTCCCCCGTCATTCAGAACCTGCTGGGCTTCAACTAAGGCCGCAGTTTCGAGTGAATTCGAATTCAGAAGCCCCTGTCTCCTCCGTGGAGGCGGGGGCTTTTTTTATTTTTTTCCGAAATTCCGGTGCACCGTCCGGAGCTGAACTCCGCCCTCGACATTCCCAAACCTTGCGGGCAGGGCGCGGCCATGAACTGCGCATTTCAGACGCCGCCGCGCCTTTGTGCCGGCGACCGTGTTGCCGTCGCCGCCCCTTCGAGCCCCTTTGACCGCGAGGCTTTTGACCGGGGACTCTCCGTTCTTGCAGCCCGTTACCGCGTCTCCATCGATGACGGGATTTACGACGCGGAACGCTTTTTTGCCGGGCCCGACAGCGAGCGGCTGCGGATTCTGCAGGAAGCGCTGGATGACGACTCGATTCGGGCCATTTTTTGCGCCCGCGGCGGCTACGGCGCCATGCGGCTGCTGCCCGGGATTCGCTGGCCGTCCGCGCCGAAGGTTCTCGTTGGATTTTCTGACATCACGGCGCTGCACCTGGCCTGTCAGCAGCACGGCTGGAAATCGCTTCACGGCCCCGTGGTGACCCAGCTGGGCAGGCTGGATGGTTCCACGGCCGAGGCGCTGTTTGACGCGCTGGAAAATCCGCACGGGCGGATTGTTCTCAGAGGTGAGCGGGGTACAGACGGACGCGCCGCGGGGCCTGTCATCGGCGGCAACCTCTCCGTCCTGACGCGCCTTCTGGGGACGCCCTTTTTGCCGAATCTCAGGGGCGCGATTCTCTTCATCGAAGACGTGGGCGAGCGCCCTTACCGGCTGGACCGGATGATGGCGCATCTCGAACTGTGCGGCGTTTTGGACGCTGTCTCCGGTGTTGCTCTGGGGGCGCTGACAGACTGCGATGACCAGCGCTTCCGCGGAGAGGACGTGGTCATGGACTTTGTCCGCGCGCACGCGCTGCCCTGCGTGAAGTCGCTTCCTGTCGGCCATGGACTGGAGAACATGCCGGTTCCCCTGGGATGCAGGGCTCAGCTCGACGGCGCGGCGGGGACGCTGACCTTTGAGGAAAGCGGCGTCAGCGGTTGACAGAAGCGTTTCGTTGCGCCTCTGCGGCCGCCCGTTTTTCGCCCCGGCTGCGCTCCGGTGTTCCTCAGACGTGCCGGAGTTTTCCGTAGGCGCTCAGGACGGCATTTTGTGAGGAAGCTGCGCCGCGTTTTGTCCGCCGAATCGGCGCGCAGATGCAGCTGTGATTCATCAGTTCGGGAGGGTTCGGGATATGTCCGGCTTCAAGGTTGCGATTTTGGGCGCTACGGGCGCCGTCGGCAGGGAGATGATGCGCGTTCTTGAGGAGCGCGACTTTCCCGTCGATGAGCTGGTGCCTCTGGCGTCGGCGCGGAGCGAGGGCGAGAAGCTGGAATTTGGTGACGGCGAGGTCACTGTCCACGAGGTCAGCGCCAAGGCGTTTGCCGGATGCGATCTCGCCCTGTTTTCGGCGGGGGCTCAGGTCAGCCGCCAGTGGGCGCCCGTCGCCGCCGCTCAGGGCGTCTATGTCATCGACAATTCGAGTGCTTTCCGCGGTGAGCCGGACATTCCGCTCGTCGTTCCCGAGGTGAATCCCGAGACAGTTCCGCTGGCGGAGAAGCGCCGCATCATCGCCAATCCCAACTGCTCCACGATTCAGATGGTGGTGGCCTTAAAGCCCCTCCACGACGCGGCCACCCTGCGCCGCATCGTCGTGTCCACGTACCAGGCGGTTTCCGGCAAGGGGCAGAAGGGCATCGACGAGCTGGAGAAGCAGATCAGCGACCTGATGAACTGCCGCGAATCCACCAACAGCGCGTTCGTCCACCGCATCGCCTTCAACGTCATCCCGCACATCGATGACTTCGCCGACGACGGCTCCGGCTACACGAAGGAAGAGATGAAGATGGTCAACGAGACGCGGCGGATAATGAGCATCCCCGACCTGCCCGTCAGCGCCACCTGCGTCCGCATTCCGCTATTTTTTGGGCACAGCGAGGCTGTCAACGCGGCCTTCGAGAAGCCGCTGTCCCCCGATGAGGCGCGGACGCTTCTGAAGCGTGCGCCCGGCATCAAGGTGCTCGATGACCCGGCCAACAACATCTACCCCATGCCCATGCTGGCCAGCGGCGATACAGCGGTTCACGTGGGGCGCATCCGCACGGACAGAAGCCAGAAGAACGGACTCGATATGTTCATCTGCGCGGACAATCTGCGCAAAGGCGCCGCTCTCAATGCCGTCCAGATTGCCGAACTCCTGGTGGAGAAGGGGATGGTGCGCGGCTGCGGTGATGGCTGCGGCTGCAGGCACTGAGAGAAGCCGGGTGTGCCGCCGGCATTTTTTGGCCTGAAGAAGCTCCCAATTTTTCGTTTTACCCATGCCGAAGGAAGAGAACCGATGAGCTCCATGGATCATCCCCACCACGAAACCTGGCCGCGCTCGATTCATGACCGGGACGGCAATGCGTACGTGCTTCGCCCGATGCAGATTTCCGACTTCGACGTCGTCAAAGGGTTCTTCCATGCCATGCCCAGAGAGGACCGCATGTTCCTCCGCTATGACGTGGAGGGCTCGCAGCAGTTCGAGCACCGTCTGATCGAAACGCTGCGCCATCCGCGCTCTCTGCGTCTGCTCGCCTTTCGCGACGGCATTCTGGCCGGGCACGGACTTCTGGAGCCCAATCCGCATCTCTGGTCGCAGCACGTGGGCGAAGTCCGGGTCATCGTCCGCGAGGGCTTCAAGCACAAGTCGCTGGGCTCCATCATTCTGCGGGAGCTGGTGGATCAGGCGGGCCTGCGCGGCTTCGACAAGCTGACTGCCCGCATCATGGACAGTCAGAATGCCGTCCGGAAAATGTGTGAGCGCGTCGGTTTTTCCGCTGAGGCAGAGCTGAAAAACCACGTGATGGACCTCGACGGAAAGAAGCACACCATGCTGGTGATGAGCTGCAGCCTGGACGACGCCTGGCACGCCATGGAGCTGCTTCTGTCGGATGTGGCGCCCTGGGCGAGGTAGCCATCCTGCCGCTGCTTCGGCTCTTCGGTTGAGAATCGACTCAGACTTTTCCCGACTGAACGAGGCGGGCGAAGTGCTCGAAGGAACGGTCGAAAGAGGCCTCCGCGTCCTTGGGGAAGCAGCACCCCGGAAGCGCGCGCTTTTTCAGATGCTTTCGGATGCATTCGCAGCAGGTGCCCTTCACCCGGCATCCCGGCCACGTGCATGGGCAGCTCTGCTGATTGGTCTCTTTATTGGGACATTCCATGGAAGGGACTCCTCTCGTCTGTGCGTCTGTGAAGATGCCGCCCGGGCGCCATGTCATGCTGGGGAGAGGCAGCGCAGGGGGGCGGCGGATTATGTGTTTCCGCTTGACAATCCAAGGCGGGTTCACCTCTAGCGGCCGCCCTTTTTTGACTCGTGCTGTTTGGCTGTTTTGTCTGCTGTTTGGGCGGATGTTCCCCGGATGAATTCGGGCTCAATTCGCCAGTGTGCCGGAACCTTTGTGCCTCATGGATTTGTGGGACTGGCGGTGACGGTCCGCTTTCGGAAGGTTTTTCTGTGTCGCCATCACTGCCAGAATCAGTTTCCTCTTCGGCAAATCGAGATGCCGATGCCTCTTCGGAAGGTTCGGCTTCGGATGCTGCCCTTTCGGAGTCGGCGCCGCCAGAGACGCCTTCTGCCGAAGCCGCCGATGCTCCTTCCGGACAGCGGCACCGCCGGAACAGACATTCCCGTGGCAGAGGGCATTCCTCGCCGGGGGACAGAGCCCAGTCACACGGCGATGGCGCGTCATCGACCGCCTCTTCCGGCGAAAAATCTGAGACTAGGCGCCCGCGCCGTCCGCGTTCGGGAAGGCATTCGCAGGCAGACCGCATCTTTGCCGCTATCGACAGCTGTACGCCCTATGCGGCCGAGGTCAGAGACGACGGCGCGCCAGCCGATATTCCCTCGTCCGCTCTGGACCAGGATGGACTGCGCATCCTCGACCGGCTCCACAGCAGCGGCTTCGAGGCCTATTTCGTGGGCGGCTGCGTGCGCGACCTTCTTCTGGGACACACGCCCAAGGACTTCGACATCAGCACGTCCGCGCGTCCCGACGAAATTAAGGCGCTTTTTGGCAACTGCCGGCTGATCGGCAGGCGATTCAGATTGGCCCATATCTATTTCAGGGACGGGAAAATCATTGAGCTGAGCACGTTCCGGGCGAAGCCCCCCCATGCCGATGTTCAGGACATTGCAGACCTTGAAAGCGAAGACCTGCTCATCGTCCACGACAACGTCTTTGGGACTTCCTCCGAGGACGCCTGGCGCCGCGACCTGACCATCAATGCTCTATTTTACGATGTGCAGCGCGGCCGCGTCGTCGATTTCGTCGGCTGCGGTCTTCAGGACCTGCGTGAGGGCGTCATCCGCACCATCGGTGAGCCTCTGGTCAGGCTTCGGGAAGACCCGGTCAGAATTCTGCGGGCGATTCGTTTTTCAGCCCGTTTCGGCTTCACGATTGAGGAGGCCACCTGGCAGGCCATTTTGGCGGCGGTTCCGGAACTTCCCCGATGCTCTGCGCCGAGGCTTCTGGAGGAATTGTTCAAGTTTCTGAGATGCGGGGTCGCCGAGCGCGCCTTTTCGATGCTTCGCGAGGCGGGCATCCTCGACTGCCTGCTGCCGCCGGTGGCTCGATGGCTTCGGAACGCGGACGAGGCGGCTCTGCGCCGCTACTTCGGGCAGCTGGCCGCCCTGGACAGCGCGGTCGCGATGAAGGGGCTGGACGACGCGACGCTCCTTGCAGTGGTGCTTTCTCCTCTGGCGCTTGGAGCGGAGGAAGCGGGCCACCTGACCAGCGCGGCCTCCGATTTTCTGGACGAGCTGGTCCTCAATTCACGGCTTCCCCACCGCATCACGGACCGCGTGCGGAAGCTCTTCTGGGCCGAGGCTGTTTTGACCGGCAAGCTGCGGCGCAAGCGCTCGCTACGCTCCTTTAAGGTGCATCCGGATTTTGAGCCTGGCCTCAAACTGCTGTGGGTTCACGCTTTGGCGGACAGGGCGCTGATGCCCATTTTTGAAGAATGGAGCGTCGGCATCGTCCCACAACAGGTGCAGCTGGAGCCGAACAAAGCAGGGCCGAAGCGCCGGCGGAAGAAGCGGAAGAGACGAAAGTCTTCCGGAGTCTCATCGTCCGATAAAACGGGCGGCGGCGAATCGGCATCGGATGCGGCCCCGCCTGACAGTTTTGCTGTCAGCGGAAGTGCGGCGGCTGATGCCTCGGCTCAGGTGCATTTGAACGGCGAAGTGCTGTCAGCAGGGGCGTCCCGCCGGCAGATGTCATTTGATTTCTGAGTGAAATGCGGTTCGTCGGCGGCGCTGGTCTGGAATGATTTGTCTGAGTGCCGAACAGAGGTGTGAAAATGCGGGAAATGTTTCGCTCCAAAATTCATCGGGCCACAGTGACCCACGCGAATCTGGCCTACGAAGGAAGCGTCACCATCGACGACGATTTGCTGAAGGCGGCGGACATACTTGAATTTGAAAAGGTGCATGTGTGGAACGTGACCCGGGGGACGCGGCTGGTCACCTATGCCATGCGGGGCGAGCCCGGCAGCGGCGTTATCTGCATCAATGGTGCGGCGGCGCATCTCGTCAGTCCGGGCGATTTGGTCATTATTGCGACATTCGCCCAATTCTCTGATGACGAAGCGGTTCGGCACAGACCAAAAATTGTTCAGGTCGATGAACACAATCACATTCGGTCATGCCGTCCGGAATGCGCCGGTCCGATTGCCCCGTCCGTATCGTCCGTTTGACGGATAAATTTTTCCCAGGCTGACCTTGACGAGACGCCTGATTTTTCCGAAATTAACAGAAACAATTTGGCTAGGCCTGTCAGCCGCAGCACTTTAATTGTTTAGTAAAACCGTAAGGTTACAAGGAGCTCCCTCAATGGATAACTCGACGAAAACCTTCCTCGGACTCGGAATCTCCCTTTGCTTCGGAATGCTCATCCCGGTTGCGACTGAAGCCGACAACAAGCTGAATTTTGCCGATGCAGGATATATTTTGGCCGGTTCGGACGCTGGAGAAGGCGATGCAGACGTCGATGCCGCGCCGCCCCCGCCATTGCCCCCGCCTGTTGCAAAATCTGCTAATCCGACAGGGAGTTTTTCGATTACGCGTGCGGGGAAGCCGACAAGAACAATTGAGATAAAAGAGACACAAACAAAAGCTGAATGTATTGCTGATTGTGCCGCTGATTCGGAAAGTGATGAAGAATATGAAATATGTTCGAGCGATTGTGAATTATGTGATACAAGCACCGCGCATATTTATGTAAAAAGAAGAGCTTTGACACTTAGTGCATCGGCGAGTTCGAATTGTACTTTTGAGCCAGGAACAAATAACCCAGAAAATTATACCTATGTAAAGTATACTACCCAGAGTCAGATTAAAACAACTTTATCTCCATCAATTGTTTCGGGGTGTACACGTGGTTGGACAACTGGATCGATGAATTGTAGCTCGGAAGTTTTGGGTGGTCAATGGGCTGACTTTTCTTATGAATGGAGATGTAGAGTTCTTGATCAAAACAGTAGCGAGGTTAATTCTATATCGGGAAAATTAGAAAATCCTATCCATGAAATTGCATTTCCTAATATTAATGGTGTCACCATTTTATTGCTTGACCCGTGTGGGGATTTAGATGATGAGACCTGTTCTGTACAGCGTGAGGACGAGCTGGGAGCGGGTGGATATCAGAACGGTCTACGCAAAAATCGTCGAATGGATTTAATTTTATATGTAGATTCTATTATTCAAAGTGGCGATGTGATTTCATTCGATATTATGGGCGGGGGTATAAATCAGCGCATTAGTTTTTTAGCGCCAATATCTGCTGATGATGGGTTTGCTAGTTTTAATAGTGGGTTGAGCAGTATAAAATATTTTTATATAAAAGACATTGAGCCTACTCAAAGCGGCGAGCTTCGTATTCAAGTATGGCTGACTAGAGATGGTGCGTCGATTGGATCATTATTATTTCCAATAGCTATTTATTCCGATAAATACTGCTTGTCTAAAGAGTCAGAGGATGATGAGTGTGATTATGTAGTTCCTGTTTATGATCCTTCGGTAGCTTGTGCGTTTAGTGGCGATGGAGAAGGGGACGGCGGAGATAACGATAATGATGGGGGGGTAGATGATGACGCTGGCGTTGAGGATATGGATTTTGATGCGGATGATTTTGATGAAGATGCCGAGGGCGATTGGGAAGATGGATTAGATGACGATGAAGACGCAGGGGAAGATGATGATGACGATGAAGAATCTCCACGATTAGATGCAGGTTCAGATGATGGTTTTCCCTCAGGCAATGAAGATCCAAGCGATAATAATAACAAAGATGCTGGAACAGGAAATAATGGCTCTGAAAATGGGGCTGAACAAGGGGATGATGCCTCAGCCTCTGAAGGCGGGAATGATGGCGGTAATAATGGTGGAGAGGCTGATAGTGGCTTAGGATCTTCGATTGGGGCTGATGCTGGTGTTTTCTCTGATGCTGGCTTCGGAGGGGGATTAGATATGCCCGCTTTGGATGCGGGAACGGGACCTGGTTCTGGAGGTTCTGCATCTTCTGATGGTGGCTCCGGGTCAGGGAATGG
>DBXV01000016.1:0-182 GCA_002309695.1 Myxococcales bacterium UBA1203
GGCCACTTCGGCCTCGCCTCCGACGCCTACCTGCACTTCACGTCGCCCATTCGGCGCTACCCGGATTTGGAGGTTCACCGTCAGCTCAAGGCCGCGCTGGCCTCTGCCGAGAAGCGTGGACAGGGACACCGGCGGTCAGCGGCATCGTCCGGGAGGCTGGAGGCACTTCTGGACGCCATCGC
>DBXV01000016.1:190-30931 GCA_002309695.1 Myxococcales bacterium UBA1203
GAGCGGGCGGCCATGAGCGCCGAGCGCGATGTGCATGCCTGGGCGGCGGCCTCCGTGGCGGCGCGGCATGTGGGCGAGACCTTCATGGCCACCGTGATGGCCGTGACCGATTTCGGCGCTTTCGTCCTCATGGATGATCTGAACGCCGAGGGCCTGCTGCTCCCTGAACTCATGGGGAAGAGCCGCGTGGAGCTCTCTCCCGAATTTCAGCGCGTGCGTTTAGGGCGCAGCCAGACGCTGAGCCTGGGCAGCCGGGTCCGCGTCCGGGTGGAGCGCGTGGACGCCTTCAAGAGGAACGTGGACTTGTCCCTGGCCTGATTTCCGTGAAAACGGCGGCCGCTCCGCTTTGCCAAACGGTTCAATTCAACATGATGTGCAGCCTTCCGCTTCTGACGCTTCTCTGGGCGCTGAACACTGCCGCCCCCGCCGCCGCTCCCAACCCCATTCAGCAGCTCCAGGACGCCCGCGCGCTCATCGAGCGGGGGGAGCTGCGCGATGCCCATCAGATTCTGGACGCGCTGGTGCGCCGTTTCCCGGGATTTGGCCTGGCGCAGCTCGAACTGGGGGAGCTTCTGGTCAAAGAGGGCGCGCCGGCCGAGCGGCAGGTGCAGGTGTTCGAGACGGCCGCGTCGCTGGAGCCAAAGAACCCCCGGTCTCATCTGGGACTGTGCGGCGCTTACGACCGGAATCAGTCGTTCGAGAAGGCCGTCGTGAGCTGCCGTCAGGCGCTTCAGGCGCGCCCCGGAAGGACAGACATTCAGCGACGCCTCGCCGTGCTTCTGGTGCTGGCCGGCCGGGATGCGGAGGCAATTCCCGAATTGAAGACTGCTTCGGCGCGCTTTCCCGAGGACGATCTGCTGCGGGCGCATCTGGCCGAGGCCTGCGAGCGCCAGGGCGATTTTGACTGTGCCCGGCGAAGTTATGAGGCGCTGTTCGCCCGCCATCCGGCCAGTGCCCTGCACGCCCGTCGGCTGGCCCGCTTTTACGAGCGCCGCGGCGAGCCGCAGCGGGCGGAGGCCACATTGAAAAAATCCGGTGAGGCGCCCAGGCGCCAGCTTCGGCCGCTGCCCCCGTCTGCCCGCTGATATTTTCTCAAGAGGCTTTCCTCTCCTGCGAGGACGGCCGTTTTTTTTTGCACGGCGGCGCCCGAAGCCCCGGAAAATCGAGGAGACGCGGAAGATGCCCAGAGACGATGCCATGACGATTTCCCGGCTGGTTTCGTCGGCCGGGGACGAGAGCGATTTCCAGAGGCTGTTTGAGCGGCACGTGGTCGCCGTCGAGGAGGCGGTGGCGCGCGTCTGGAATCTCGAGGTCTCCGAGCAGGCCGAGGCGGTGGAAGAGACGTTCGTCCACGTGTTTTCCCGCCTCAAAATGCTCCGCGAGCCCGGCCGGTTCGATGAGTGCCTGCTGGGGACGGCCTACGGCATCGCCCTTCGCCGCGGCCGGCCGGATGAGCACGACGGCGGTTTCGCGGAAAAGCCGTTCATCAGCGCGCCGTTTTCGCTGGTGCAGGGCAGCCGTCCCGAGGCGGAGACATGGCTGGAAGAAGCCGTAAAGACTCTGCCGGACGAGACGCGGGCGCTGGCTGAGGCGTGCTTTTTTGGCCAGAAGACGCGCCCCCAGCTGCTGGCCGCCACGCGCTCCATGGAAGTGGCGGCCGTGGGTGCCTGCCTCGACGCCGCCTATGCGCGGATGAAGGCTGTTTTTCTCGCCCACGCGCTGGAGCGGCTTCTCTCGACGAAGCATTCGGAAGCGGATGCGGCGCAGCCAAATGACCCCCCTCCGAACGCGGCGGGCGGCCTGCATCTGTCCGATGACCTTTTGTCGGAGACCCTTCAGGGAAACATTCCCCCGCAGGACGGCGGCACGCTCCTTCAGCATCTTCAGGCTCACTGTCCTCAGTGTGAGGCCTATCTGTCCCGCAGGCGCACGGCCGATGCCCTCGACGGTTTTGTTCTGGCGGTGCTCTTCTCAGGAAAGGCCGGCCACAGGAGCAATCCGGCGATGTTCGCCCGAATCATGCGCCGCCTGCGCCTGGACGCCCGCCTGGGAAGCGGCCTCGCTTATGGAGCGGCCCTGCGCCGCAGGTGGAACGACCGGCTTCCTCTGACCTTTGCGGCTTTCCTGGGCATTTTCGGCCTCGCCGTTTTCGCCTTTTCCGTCACGCCGAAGTTCTCCCGCCATGCGGAGAGTTTTCAGAACCAGCCCGCGTCCATTGAGCTCTTCTGGGAACCTGCCGGCGCATCCGTCTCGTCTGCCGAGGACCTGCTTTCCGAAAGTTCCGGAAGACAGCGCGCCGCCGTCTGTGCGCCCGGCCAGGTGCTCCCTGAATCTGCCCGGCTGTTTCTTTCCTATGCGCTGCGGAGGTCTCAGTTCGTGGCCGTTCTTCAGATGCTGCCGGACGAGAGCCTGGAACTTCTGGAAGCGCCTGCGCGGAAGTCTCCCGGGCGCCATGTCCTTGTCTCGGACGGAACTGCCGACGGGACGCCGTTCAGCATCGATATGCACGGGACTGTCGGCGTGAACCGCTTTGCCGTCATCGCCAGCGAGCACCCCATCGATACGGACGACATCGGCCAGATGAAGCTGGTTCTGGAGATGCTCCTGGAGCGAAGGGAGGCCTCCGGCAGCGGGACGCCCGGCAGGCAGCTGTTCGTTTCCTGGATGGACGTGACGGTCCGTGCGGAGGACGGCGCTCCGTGAGGCGGTGCCGGGCGGTGTTTTCAGAGGGGAAAAACCATTTTTTCGGTCAGAGAAGAGGCCCGCCCCCCGCGTTGCATGTCGTTTTGCCGCCGGGGTAATGGCGGCCGCCCGTTCGCCGGCGCCAGGCGGTCAGGGCACATGGAGGAGAAGAACTGTGCAGACGACTCCCGGCCAGCTTGAGGACGCGTCATTGACCCCCGAAAGCGCCGACAACGCCTGGAAGGGCGAAAAATTCATCACCCGGGCGCGGGCCCTGTTTTTCACGCGGCTGGCATTCCTGACCCTGGGACTGGCGATTCTGGCCGTTCCGTCGTGGTCCTATTCGCTGGGAATCCACAGCTCCGTGGCGTTCGCCGTCTTCTTCGGGATGCTCGGCTACAGCATCGTCAATTTCCTCGTGCTGCCTCATCAGAGGACCGGCCGCGCCTTCACCTTCATCACGCTGTGCCTGGACCTCGTGGTCGCCGTCTATCTCATCGTGTCTTCCGGCGGCCTGAAGAGCCCGCTTCTGGCGACGCAGCTCATGTTCACGGTGCTGTTCGTCCTCTTGTTCCCCAAGCCGCTGGCGATTCTGCCGCCTCTGCTGACGCTGCCGATCATCGCCAAGCTGGACCAGCTGCTGGGGCTCCGCGTGATTGGCGTCAACGACCTGATGATTCTCATCTGGTACTCGATGCTTAACTTCATCGTCGTTTACGTCATGGTGTACCTGCACGAGCGGGAGGAGGCGGCGCAGAATGACATCGTGGCCCTGGAGCGCGACCTCAAGGGGCTGGCGGTCACCGAGGAGCGCAACCGGCTTTCGCGGGACATTCACGACGGCCTGGGCGCTTCACTCTCCTCGCTGATTATTCAGGCGGAATACATCGAGAACCTGGCGGAGAATCCGGAGCTCAAGAGTGAAATTTCCGAGCTGAAGAGCTGCGCCGAGGATTCCATCGACGAATTGAGGCGCGCCCTGCGGATGATGCGGGCCGACTTCGAGCTCTGTCCGGCGCTGGAGGACTACTGCAAGACCTTCGGCAATCGTTCGCGCCTGCCCGTGGAATTTCGCCGCGAGGGCGTGCCCCGGGCGCTCAGGAACGACGCGCAGCTGACGATTTTCCGGGTGCTTCAGGAGGCTTTGAACAACGCCCGCAAGCACGCGGAGGCCAAGCAGCTTCGCGTGAGCCTTGTCTTCGGTGAGTCGATGCTCCAGCTCACCATTGCCGACGACGGCAAGGGGTTCGACGCCAGCGTTCCCAAGCGCGGTCACTACGGCATCACCACCATGCGCGAGCGGGCCGCCAAAATCGGCGGCACGGCCGAGATTGACACTGCGCCGGGCAAGGGAACCCGCATCACGCTGGAAATTCCCTATGTCCTGCCCGCGGCGGCGCCCTGAGAGCGGCCCTTCATCACTGACGAAATCGAAATCGAAAAACGCGCGGCGGAGCGCAGGAGCGGCAGGCCCGCTTTCCAGAAAAGTCTCGCCGCTATTGGAGGTCACACATGGAAAACAGCAGTCCCGTTCGAGTTCTGGTCGTCGAAGACCAGCCCAAAATCCTCAAAAACCAGCTGAAGCTTCTGGACGCGGCCAAAGAGCTGGACGTGGTGGGGACCGCCATGAGCGGCGAGGAGGCGCTGATTGAAATCCAGCGGCTCAAGCCGGAGGTGCTGCTGCTCGACCTGGGGCTGCCCAAGATGAGCGGCATCGACGTGACCCGGGAGGTCAAGAAGCGCTGGCCCGCCATCGAGATTCTGATTTTCACGATTTTCGACGAGGAACAGAAAGTCCTCGAAGCCATTAAGGCGGGCGCTTCCGGCTACATGCTCAAGGGCGCCACGGCGGACAAAATCGTGGAGGCCATCTGCGATGTCCGCGCGGGCGGCACCGTCATTCAGCCCAATCTCGCCCGCAATCTGCTCAAGCATTTCCGCATGGAGGTTCCGGACGGCGGTCAGACGCCTGCCAAAGCGCCCGCGCTTCTGGAAGAGCCGGAGACGACGCCCCTTTCGGAGCGGGAGACGGAAATTCTTCAGCTGATTGCCAAGGGCATCTCCAACAACGAGGCGGCATCGATGCTGGGGCTGTCCAAGGCCACCATCCGCACGCACCTGGAACACATCTACGCCAAGCTGGAAGTGACCAACCGCGTGGAGGCCGTCACCGAAGGCATCCGCAAGGGACTGATTGACGTCTGAGACGCCGGTCAAAGCGCCCATCCGGAGCCCGCACAAAAACGAAGCGCCGGGGTTCTCCTTTGGAGGGGAGGACCGCGGCGCTTTTTTTGTCGGGACACTTTTCTCAGAGGTGATGCCTCTATTCGCGCAGGGCGCGCTCCGAGGTGGCGGTGTCGTGCAGCACGAGCCCCGGATTTTTCTCCGTGATCCAGTTCAGGGCCCAGTCGCTTTTGAAGAGGAGCACCTGCCTGCCGGACATGTCTTCCACTGCACGAACGCTGTCGCCCGTTCCGGCCGCGTTGGGATGGATGGAGCCCTCGGCGACCCAGCGCGCGTGGACGAAGGGCAGCGTGTCCAGAATCGGCGCCACGCCGTATTCATGCTCCAGCCGGAATTTCAGAACGTCGAACTGGAGCTGTCCGACCGCACCCACGATGGGCTCGGGACTGACGGCTCCGGGCGCCTGAAAGAGCTGGACCGCGCCCTCCTGCGACAGCTGCTCCAGCCCCTTGAGCAGCTGCTTGCGCTTCAGGGCCTCTTTCAGGCGCACGCTCGCGAAATGCTCCGGCGAAAAGCTGGGAATGCCCGCGTAGCGGACGGGAGTTCCGGCGCACAGCGTGTCGCCGATGCGGAAATGCCCCGGGTCAAAGAGCCCCACGATGTCGCCGGGCCAGGCTTCCTCCACCGCCTGACGGTCCTGAGACATGAACTGCTGCGGGTTGGCCAGCCGGATGTCCTTGCCCAGCCGCACATGGCGGGCGGTCATGCCGCCGGTGAACTTGCCCGTGCACACGCGCATGAAGGCGATGCGGTCGCGGTGCGCGGGGTCCATGTTCGCCTGAATTTTGAAGATGAAGCCCGAGAAGTCCGGATTGTTCGGCACTGTTCGCGGGAGCGCGTCCGTGCCTCCCGCAGCCTCGGCATCGGCAAAGCGGTCGGCATCGGCGGGAATCTCCTCGCCCTCGGCGCGGTAGGCGCGCGGGGTGGGCGCCATTTTCAGAAAGCCGTCCAGAAACGGCAGGACGCCGAAGTTGGTCATGGCGCTGCCAAAGAAGACGGGCGTCAGCTCGCCCGCGAGGACGCGCTGCAGGTCGAAGGGGTCTCCGGCCACGTCGAGAAGCTCCAGCTCCTCATCCAGCGCCTCTCTCTGAGCGGGCGTGACGACGCTTTTCAGCTCGGGCGCATCCTCGGCGAGGACTTCCATGTCCGCGATGCTGGCGCCGTGATTTCCGCCCTGAAAGAGCAGGAAGCTGCGCGTCGCCCGGTCGAAGACGCCTTTGAAGGCGCTGCCGCAGCCCACGGGCCAGTTGATGGGCGCACTGCGGATTCCCAGGATTTTTTCCAGCTCATCCAGGAGGTCCAGCGGCGGCCGGATGTCGCGGTCCAGCTTGTTGATGAAGGTGAAGATGGGGATGCGGCGCTTGCGGCAGACCTGAAACAGTTTGCGCGTCTGCGCCTCCACGCCCTTGGCGCCGTCGATGAGCATCACTGCGGCGTCGGTGGCGGCCAGGGTCCGGTAGGTGTCCTCCGAGAAGTCCTGGTGGCCCGGGGTGTCCAGAATGTTGATGGCAAAGCCCCTGTGCTCGAACTGCAGGACGGATGACGTGACCGAGATGCCGCGCTGCTTCTCGATTTCCATCCAGTCGCTCGTGGCGTGCCTGCTTTTGCGGCGCGCCTTGACGGAGCCGGCCAGATGGATGGCGCCCCCGTAGAGCAGGAGTTTTTCGGTGAGGGTGGTCTTGCCTGCGTCGGGATGGGAAATGATGGCGAAGGTGCGGCGCCGCGCGATTTCACGTTCGAGCTGGGATGCGGACATGTTGGTTCTGTCTCTGTTTTTCTGGGGGAGGCGGACGCGTTTCTCCCGGTGAGTGAAGGGGGGAGAGGAGGGGCGTCCGAAAAAAGGGGCGGGCCAGTAGGGCGCGCCTATGTGAGCCGCAACCGAAAAGAGGGCTGTGGCCGGATGCCGAAGCTGTCAGCGCGGTTTGCCGCTCTTTTTTTCGGGCAGCCGCAGGCGCTCCACGGCGTCCAGAAGTCGGTGGCAGTCCTCAAACAGCTCCTCGGGCCGCGGATGGGTCTCCGAGAGGGCGGAGACGAGCTTCATCTGCGGCGTCAGGCGGCGCTTCTGCGGGTTTTCCTGAACGAACCGCACCAGCCTCTCGGGGGAGAGGCCTGCCTCAGGCCCGATGGTCAGAACGAGTCCCCGGGGACCGCATTCCAGCGCTTTGAGGCGCAGCTGACCCAGCCGGACCTTGATGCCCATGAGCGAAAAGAGCCGCTCCACTTCCACGGGAAGAGGCCCGAAGCGGTCGCGCAGTTCGCTCCTGAGGTCCTCCAGCTCCTCCTCGCCGCGGGCCTCCGCCATCCGCTTGTAGAAGACGAGCCTGAGGGAAATGTCGGGGAGATATTCCTCGGGGAAATAGGCGGGGACGGGCAGGTCGATGTCCGGCTCCGCATCCTCGCGGGGAGGCGTGCCCCTGGCTTCGCCCACCGCCTCCTCCAGCAGCCGGCAGTAGAGGTCGAAGCCCACGGCAGAAATCTGCCCGGACTGGTCCCGGCCAAGCAGGCTGCCCGCGCCGCGGATTTCCAGGTCCTGAGCGGCGATGTGAAACCCGGCGCCCAGCTCGGTGAAGCTCTGGAGCACTTCCAGCCTTTTGCGGGCGTCGCGGTGCAGGGGAAGCGCCGCCGGCACGAGGAGATAGGCATAGGCGCGCTCGCTGCTCCGGCCGACCCGCCCGCGAATCTGATAGAGCTGGGAGAGGCCAAAGAGGTCGGCGCGCTCGACGATGATGGTGTTGGCGGTGGGAATATCGAGGCCCGACTCGATGATGCTGGAGCAGATGAGAACGTCGCTCTTTCGCTCGGCAAATTCGGCCATGACCTTCTCGATGGCGCCGTGCTCCATCTGCCCGTGGGCGACGGCGTATCTGGCCTCCGGGACCAGCCGAAAGAGCTCCTGTCTCTTCTGCTCGATGGTGGCCACCCGGTTGTGGACGAAGAACACCTGGCCGCCGCGCCTCAGCTCCATGCGGATCGCTTCGGCCACGCGCGCGGGGTCATCTTTGATGACGAACGTGCGGATGGATTTTCGCTCCACAGGCGGCGTGGCGATGAGGGACATCTGGCGCAGGCCGGTGAGGGCAAAGTTCAGCGTCCGCGGAATGGGCGTGGCGGTCAGCGTCAGGACATCGAGAGACTCCTTGAGCTTCTTGAGCTTCTCTTTGTGGGTGACGCCGAAGCGGTGCTCCTCGTCGATGATGAGCAGCCCCAGGTCAGCGAAGCGCACGTCCGAGGCCAGCAGCCGATGGGTGCCGATGACGATGTCGGTGCGGCCCGCGGCCAGATTTTCCAGCACCTCGCGGTTCTCTTTTGCCGTGTGCAGCCGGGAGAGCACGTCGATGCGGACAGGCTCGTTTTTGAAGCGCTCACGGAAGGTGGCCGCGTGCTGCGCCGCCAGAACAGTGGTGGGAACCAGAACGGCCGCCTGCTTGCCGCCGCTCACCGCCTGGAAAGCCGCGCGCAGGGCGACCTCCGTCTTGCCGAAGCCCACGTCACCGCAGATGAGCCGGTCCATGGGCCTCGGAGCGCGCATGTCCGAGAGCACGTCGTCGATGGCCTTCTGCTGGTCCGGCGTCTCGTCGAAGGGAAACCCGGCCTCGAACCGCGTCATGCTCTCTTCATCGTCCTGGAAGGCATGGCCGGGACGGGCCCTGCGCGCGGCTTCCATGCGCAGAAGGTCGGACGCCAGCCGAAGCAGCTGCTCCCTGACAGCCTTCTTGCGCTTTTCCCAGCTGACGGAGCCCAGCCGGTCGAGCGCCACGTTCTCTGGCGACGCGCCGGTGAATTTCTGGACGAGCCTGAGGCGGGACACGGGCATGTAGATGCGGTCGCTGCCCGCGTATTGGATGACCATCACGTCGCTGGCCTTGTCGCCGAAGGTCAGCCGCTGAAGCCCCTCGTAGCGCCCGATGCCGTAATCGGAGTGAACGATGAGGTCGCCTGGATGCAGTGACTGGAAGGCCTGAATGAAGGCCCGCTCGGAACGGACATCCGTCCGGGCCTGCCTGTGCCGCCTGACGGGCGCGGCGTTCTGATTCCCCGTGATTTCCTGTTCGGCGATGGCCGCGAGCTTGGCGTCGGCGTCGATGAAGCCTTCAGGCAGAAATCCCAGATGCAGATGCACGTCGAAGTCATCGGCCGGCGCGCCGTTTTCTCGCCCGGAGGGAACGCATCCGGGGATGAGTGCCGCCTTGAGGCCATGGTCCTCGAAGAGGCGCTTCAGCTTGTCCGCCTGAGCCTGCGTGCCCGCCACAGCCGCCACGTGGAATCCCTGCCTGTTCCATTCGCGGATGCGGCGCTGCCAGGTCTCCATCTCCGTTCTTTGCTGCCTGGAGGCGGCGAGGAGCGCCTGATCGAAGTGCGTGCGCACGTCGTCGGGAAACTGCGCGCTGTCCGGACGCTGTTCATCGGCGGCCAGCAGAGGATTCAGCGGACTTCCGAAGCGGAAAGTCAGCGGCCTGGCGCGGGAAGCACCATCGGCAGGCAGAGAGTTCTGGTGCTCGATGACGCGGAAATTCTGGAGCGCGCTGAGAATTTCTCCCCGGGAGAGGGCGTGCGCCTGCGGGGGAAGCGCGAGTTCGCCGCGGTCAATGGCCTCCTGATAACCCTGCGTCAGAGTGCGGCCGCTCTGTTCCAGCGCCTCGGCAATGTCCTTCGGACCATGGAGGACGAAGACGGGATTCGCGCTCGTCAGAAAATCGAAGAGCGGCGACATGCCTTCGGGGAAGAAGCACGGATGAATGCCGTTCAGACCGGGCGGCAGGATGCCCCGGCGAATGTCATCCACCAGCGACATGACCTCTGCGGAAGGCAGGGAGAGCCGGTCGGCCAGCTCCAGAAGCGCCTCTTCTCCCTTTTCGCGCGCCTCCCCGGTCAGAACGACTTCCTGAGCGGGCGAGAGCCTGAGCTCGCTGACGGCGCGTACAGCCCGCTGCGTTTCAGGGTCGAAGAGCCGGATGGTCTCGACCTCGTCGCCGAAAAATTCGACGCGCGCGGGATTCCCGGAGGCAGGGGGGAAAACGTCGAGCAGCGCGCCATGGACAGCAAAGCTGCCGGCGTCTTCCACGAGGGGAACGCGGCGGAAGCCCAGCTGAATCAGCTTCTCCGGGAGCTTTTCCCGGTCGCAGGGCTCCCCCGCGGTGAGAACGGTGCCTGCCGCAAAGCGCGGGGCGGGAACGTGGCGCATGGCCAGAGCGGCCGCGGAAATGACCAGAGCGCTCCAGGGCGCTCCGGACGCCAGATGCGCCAGCACGGCCAGGCGCGCCGTCATCCGCTCGGCGTGGCGGGAAGCGGGAAGCTCGTAAGGCGTCAGCGGCTCGGCGGGCAGCCTGAGAACGGCCGCTGTTTCCCCGACGGGCGGCGGCAGAAACGTCTCCAGACAGGCAGCCAGTTCATCGGCCGCATCCTCATCGGGCGTGACGCAGACAAAAGGACTGACGCCCAGACGGGACAGCTCGGCCAGAAGGTGCCCCCACGCGCCCGGAGGAATGCCCGCCGCGGGAATGGACTTTTTGCCCCGGCCCAGAAGCCGCTTCGCCAGGTCCTCCGCGACGGACGCACCGCTGTCAGAGGCGCGCCTGCCGCCGGATGCCGCCTCCCGCCTCTGGCGGGCCGCAGATTTGGACGCTGGTTCAGAAGCCATCGGAAATACGGGACTGAATAGGCTGAGGCAGAGGGAACAGTGCGCGTGAGGCGTCAGGGAAACTGAATTTTGCCTCCGGGACCGCCCAGACCGCCGCCCAGGCCGGAACCGCCGAGTCCGCTGCCGCCGCCCAGTCCTCCCAGCCCCGCGGCGCTTCCGGGAACAATGAGATTGGACTGCTGGCGCCGGTATTCCTCGATTTCCTTGAGCATGTCCTCCAGCGCCTTGCCGGCAGCCTCGGGGAATTTTTCGGCAGCTTCAGCCAGCGTGGCGGCGTCGATGCGGAAATCGAGGGGAACAGGTCCGGCCGCGGTCATCAGGTGCGTCTGCACGAGGAAGAAAGTGAAGCGGTTGGGGTCCGGCGTGCCGTCAGCCTTCACCGGGGTCAGCCGCCGAAAGGTGCCGGTGGCCAAATCCGTAAAGGCCGTCTCCTGATAGAGGTTGTCGGTGTCCACGCGGATGTCGGCGAGTCTCTTTTTGATGGCGTCGTTCATGGCGTTTGTTTCCTTGGTTGTTTTGGAGGGCGAGGGAAGCGGCCGGAGAAGGTCAGGTGGCAGGGGGCATCGATGTCAGGTGCGCGGCCTCCGGCGGCACAGGAGGATTCTCCGGAGCTGAAACAGCCGCTGCCGGCTGAGGAGCGTCAGGGATTTCCGCCGCGGTCGGCGAAGGAAGCGCAGCGGCCGTTTCGAGATCAGCGCCGGCCGGAGTTTCATCTGCGGCCGCTGAGGCATCGGACTCTTCACCGGAAGACGCCGCGCCGCTGGCCGCCCGTCTAGCCTGAAAAATCTGCACGCCTTTGTACGTGGCCGCGTAGCAGAGGACGCCCAGAAGGGCGCCGATGATGACGCTGCCCAGCATCAGCGGCGCGAGCACGTCCCAGAGCGTCTGGACCACCGTCATGAAGCGTTCTTTCAGTCCGCTTTCATTGACGCCGAAGGCCTTCGACAGCGCGGCGAGCAGCACGTCCGTGCTGGGCTTCTCGCCCAGGAGCCGGCACCCCAACAGATAGTTGGGAATGTAAATCCACAGCGTCGCGGGATTGGAAATCCACACGAGCGGGACGCCGACGACCTTGTTTGCCCGAAAGAGCGTGGAGAGCGCCAGGGTCAGCGCCATCTGAAAGCCGATGGTCGGGGTCCAGGTGACGAAGATGCCGATGGCCACGCCCAGCGCAATGCGGTGGGGGCTGTCGTGGACGCCCAGAATTTTATCCACGACGAAGGTCTTCAGGCGGAGGGCCTGTTTTTTCAGGTAGTTCGCCAATGCGGTGCTGCTCTCCTGGACGCCTGGTCCCGGGCTGGGGAACGCAACAAAAAAGGCGGAGCCGTCATGGGCGGCCCCGCCTCAGCTTCAAACTGCGCTGCTCCGATTACTGCTTAAAAATTGCTTTGGTGATGCTGGAGACGAGCGGCGCCTCCCAGCGGTTGGGCTTCAGGGATTCTATGATGCCCTTAACACAGACGTAGATGCAGAAGATGGCGCCGATGCAGGTGCAGGAGATGAGGATGCTGAGGAGCCAGTTCACCAGTCCCTGCCGCGCGTGCCAGATGACGTATTCGCTGTCCTTCACAGTGAGGAAGGGAACGAAGGGGAAGATGTAGGCCAGGATGAGCATGATTTTGTCCTGATCACGAACCACGTCCGCGCCGCCATGGATGGCGTTGTCCGCGCTGACCGGGGCGATGCCCGCGTTGTCGGCGGGCAGCTGGTCCTCGAAGGAGGCCTTGGGCTCTTCAGTCGCTGCGGGTTGGGCGATGGGGTTTCCGTTTTCGTCGATGTCGTTCATGTCTGCCCTCGTTGAGGTGTGATGAAGGTTAGGGGGAATTTCTGCGGTGAAAGGTCTGTGAAGCGCGGCGCCATGCCGGCAGGGCAGTCATCAGATGCCCCGCATGGTCTCCTCAATGAGCCAGTCCACGACGGCGTTGATGTCTCCGCCGCTCCTGTCGAAGACCTCCAGCTGCCGATGAGCGCTGGTTCCGTTGTGGGCAATTTCCAGGACGTGTTCGAGGTAGTTCACCGTCCCCAGAGCCTCGGCGGCGTCGGAGACGAACTCCACCAGTTCGTGAGCCAGCTCGGTGAAGGGCTTTTCCTCTCCCAGACCCAGGTCGATGAGCTTGGCGTCCGTTCCATAGCGCGAGGCCCGCCACTTGTTCTCCTCGATGAGGCTTCTGGGATAGCTGCGCCACGTAATGTTGCGTTTGTACATCGAGTAGAGCTGGGCAACGAGGGCCTGGATGAGCGCGACGACGGCCAGCGTGTCTTCGAGATGCGTCGGCATGTCGCTGATGCGGACTTCCACTGTGTCGAAGCGCCAGTGGGTGCGGACGTCCCACCAGATCTTTTTGCCGTTATCGATGCAGTTGGTCTTGATGAGCAGGTGAATGAAATTTTTCAGCTGCTCCACCGACTCGAATTCGTCGGGAATGCCGGTCCGGGGGAACCTTTTGAAGACCTGGCTGCGGAAGCTCATCAGCCCCGTCTTGCGCCCCAGCCAGAAGGGCGAGCTGCACGTGAGGCAGAGAATGTGGGGCAGGAAGTAGCGGAGCTGATTGGTGATGGCCAAAGCCACCTGCTTGTCGGCGATGCCCACGTGGACGTGCAGGCCAAAGATGAGATTGGCGCGTGCGATGTCCTGAAGGTCTTCGACAATCTCGTGGTAGCGGACCGTGTCTGTGATGTTCTGGTTCTGCCAGTCGGAGAAGGGGTGCGTCGAAGCCGCCGCGATGCGCAGGCCGCCGTTTCTCGCCAGCCGGTCCAGGTCGCCGCGCATCTCGGTCAGCTCGCTGCGCACACCTTCGAGGTCGCGGCAGATGCCAGTGCCGACTTCAACCATCGACTGGTGCATCTCGCTGCGGACGCGCTCGCGGAGGATGCTGTGGCTGCCCTCTTCAATGAGCTTGCTGATGTAGGATTTGAGCTCGCGGGTTTCGGGATCGACGATCTGGTATTCTTCCTCGACGCCCAGAGTGAAGTCGTTGTCGAAGAGCGACATGTCGTAACTCCTTGATGCTGCTCGCCATGACGGCAGCGAGCCTTTTCCTGAAATTACTTGAGAAGCGGCTCGCCGCAGGCGCCCAGCGTTCTGGGCTTGGGCGCGTTGAACCATTCACGGAAGGCGTAGCCCTGATGGTTCTGCCGGTTCTCCTTCACGGCCTTCACGGCAAAGGCCGCCATCGCGTCCACCACCTTGTCGAAATAGAACTGGTGCAGTGACCAGAAATCCATGTCGGGGGCGGGATTCGTGAAGTCGATGGCGTAGGGAACGCCGTCGGCGATGGCGAACTCTACGGAGTTCATGTCGTAGCCCAGGGCGTTGTTGATGGCCCATGCACCGTCGAGAATCTCGTTTTCGAGCGCCTTGGGCAGGAAGTGCTCCGCCGGGATGTAGTCGCGCTTATTGGGGTCCCACTTGGTCGGCAGGATGTACTCCTTGCCGATGCAGATGCAGCGCACGTACTCGGTGAAGTTCACGAACTCCTGCAGCGTCATCACCAGCTGCTCCGAGGCGTTGTAGGCCTGAATCAGCTCGTCCATGTTGTGAACGACCGAGACGTTCTTCCAGCCGCCGCCCTCCGCGGGCTTGAGGACCGCGGGAAACTTCACGTAGCTGCAGATAGCCTCCCAGTTGAGGGGGTATTCCAGATTGCGGAGGCTGCGTTTGGGGTCGATGGCCGACATATAGGAGCGCTGCGGCAGCACCACCGTCCGGGGAACCTTCACGCCCAGTTTCGGCGCCAGGGAAAAGCCGAAAAATTTGTCGTCGGCGTTCCACCACAGGGGATCGTTGATGACGAACGTGCCGGTCAGCGAGGCGTGCTTGAGGGCGATGCGGTAGTAGGGAACTTCCTGGCTGATGCGGTCGATGAGCACCCTGTAAGGCAGAGGTTCCGACTCGCTGATGCCGCCCAGCTTGGCGAATTCCGCCTGGAAGCCGGGGACTTTGTTCACCTTGTCGATAAAGGCGTGGGGGAAGGTGTCTTCCCAGCCGACGATGATGCCAATGCGCTCGGTCATTCGCTCGTGCTCCGTTCGGGAAATCCGTTGCTTTGTTTTTGTTGTCTGCCGGGGCTGCGCGGGAAGTCCCGCGGCCTTCGGAAAATGAAAAAGGGCAACTCAACGGTTTTCTGAATTGCCCCTCGGATGACGCTTCGCGGCGGGCTGGGGCGCGGCGTCAGACAGGCTTCGGCGCTAGCAGGCTTCGGCTTTCGTCTGGGCTTCGGCCAGAAAAGCCGCCATGTCCTGTTCGGGGGCGTCGATGGCCTTGTAGTGGCGCGGTCCCGCGAGACGGTTGAACTGCAGGGTCAGCCACGTGGGAATGAGCATGGCGAACGTCCGCGCCACGCGGCGGGGATTGTCCAGCGTCTTGACCATGCGGTCGTAGGTCAGCTCGCCATAGACCTTCTTGAAGCGCGCGGCCTGCTCCGGGTTGTTCACCCAGGTCAGAACGCCCAGCCGGTCGGCTTCGGGATGAAACTGCGTCCCCGTAACGCCGGGCGCGAAATGGAAGGCCACGTATGCCTCGCCCTTGTCGGACAGACCGGGCCGGCTCTCGCGCGCCAGCACGGTTCCCCCAAGTTCTTTCAGACGCTCCTCATTCAGATCGACGGCTTCCCAGTCGCGGTTTTCAAAGGCGAAGAGCCGGTCGCCGAAGGGAAAGAGGTAGGGCATCTGCTGGCCCAGCGTCGTTATGTAGGCCGGCATGACGCCGAATTTGGTGCCGTCTTTCCGCAGCTGCATGCGGGCGACGCCCAGATGCTCACAGGCCAGCTCGAACGAGTAGCAGACGGCGAACAGCTTGGGCGAATCCTCGGGAGAGAGACGATTCTGGTCGATGATGTAGTCCAGATATTTCCTGAAGCCGACGCCCCAGGGCTCATCCCAGCCGTCGAAAGGAGAGCCTGGCCCGCCTGAGGACAGAATGATGTCCGTATCCAGGTCGGGGAGCTCCCCCAGGTTGCGCGGCTGGACGTGTTTGAACTGAACGTCGAGCGAGGGATTCAGCTCGTGAATCCGCTCTTTGAAGGCGTCCACAATGCGCCGGAAACAGCGGGTCGATTGGTTGGCGACGCCATTGTTCATGTCGATGAGACATATCTTGACGGGTTTGTCTTTCGGGTTCATGGCGGCGCGGCGCCTAGTCGAAGTGCCCTCGAAATGAAAGTGTTTAATTTGCCTTTTTTGGGGGTATTCAAAACAGGCGTTTTCATTCGTAAACCGGCAATTTTTCAAATTTTGGAAAGACTGCCGGCAGGTCTCCGGGGCTCCCTGACCGCCGCGGATTCGATTTTTTAGTGAGGGCTGTTTTTTCGGCCCAAAAATCCGGTCAGGAGCAGGAAAGGACAGTCAGTTGTCGAGTCAGATTCCCGGACCTCTTCCCATTGCCGAGCGCATCGGCGCTCATCCCCAGTTCACAGGCAAAGGCGTCGTGACGGCGTTTTTGGATTCCGGCTTTCATCCCCATCCGGACCTGGTCACGCCCTATTCGCGGATACGCGCCTATTACGATCTGATGTCCGGGAAGACGGGGACGGAGCATCTGGACGCCAACACGCAGGACCCGTCGGCGTGGCACGGCATGATGTCCAGCGTCGTAGCGGCCGGAAACGGGGCGCTCTCCCACGGCAGGTTCAAGTCGCTGGCGCCGGAGATGGACCTGGTTCTGGTCAAAGTTGGAACCGCCCAGCGCATCCACCACGACGACATCACGCGGGGCATCGAGTGGGTGATTCTTAACCGGCTGCGCTACGGCATCCGCATCCTCAACATCTCGTGCGGCGGTGACTACGAGGAGAGCTACCTGACTGACACTATGTCCCGCTTCGCGGAGATGGCCGTCCGCGCCGGCATCGTCGTCGTCTGCGCCGTGGGCAATCGCGGCGACCGTCCCGGATACATTCTGCCGCCCGCTTCCGTTCCCGCGGTGATCAGCGTGGGCGGCGTCGATGATGCCGGCAATCCGCGCCTGGGCCACGTCAGCCTCTATCGCTCTTCCTACGGTCCGACGCTGGACGGCATTCAGAAGCCGGAGATTGTCACGCTGGCCGACTGGATTGCGGCCCCCATCCTGCCGAATACGCCGACCCACAAGCAGGCCGTTCTGCTCTCGAAACTGGATCAGGCGAGGGACGAGGAACTCAGGGGAATCATCGAGGCTAATCCCGGCGTTTTTCATCCCCTGGACGAGCTGCGGGACAGGCAGCCCTTTCAGATTCGCCAGGTTGTTTCTGCCGCGCTGCGCGACGGGCTCGTCATCGACAAGCATTACAAGATGGTGGACGGCACCAGCTTCGCCGCGCCCATCGTCACTTCCGTCGTCGCTCAGATGCTGGAGGCCAATCCGGACCTGACGCCGCTTCAGGTGAAGCAGATTCTGATTAAGACGGCGCGGCGCCTGCCGGGCGTGGAAGTCGATAAGCAGGGCTGGGGGACGCTGCAGCCTCAGGCCGCGGTGGATGAGGCGCTCCGCTGGCGTCACTGACAGGCGCTGTTCAGAGGCGGCGCCGTTCAAAAAAAAGAGGGGTTCAAGGCCCTTGATTTTTTTTGGGACTTCAACAGATTGCCGCGCCGTTTCAGTCAGTGGTTGATTGAAACACCACCGCCTACATCAAGGTGGCTGCACCCAATGCCGGGGAACCGGCAAAGAAAGAACGAAGCAAATGGCAACTGGAACAGTGAAGTGGTTCAACGACGCGAAGGGCTTTGGTTTCATCTCTCAGGACAATGGCGGCGATGACGTTTTCTGCCATTACAGCGCGATTCAGGCCGACGGCTTCCGCACGCTGGCTGAGGGTCAGCGCGTCGAATTCGACGTCACCAAGGGCCCCAAGGGTCTTCAGGCGTCGAATGTTAAGCCTCTCGCCTGATCAATTTTTAGATGGGGAACCATCGAGAGACCGGCAGTGATGCCGGTCTCTTTTTTTTGTCCGAACGCCGTGTCTGCTCTGAAGCGAAAGGACGCCCCCGCTTTGTCCGTCAGCCCTCCACGACGCGGTGATTTTCCAGCCGCAGAATCCTTTTGGCCGCGCCGGACACCCTGTCGTCATGAGTGACGACGATGAGCGTCAGATTCGCTTCCGCCTGAAGTTCCTGAAACAGGCGGATGATGGCGGTTCCTGTCGCGGAATCGAGGTTGCCGGTGGGCTCGTCGCAGAGAATCAGCGGCGGATTGCAGAGAAGCGCCCGGGCAATTGCGACGCGCTGACGTTCGCCCCCGGAGAGCTGGGAGGGAAGGTGGTGGCCCTTGGCGCCCAGTCCGACCCGTTCCAGCAGCTGGTCCGCGCGTGCATTGAGCGCAGCCTCGTTCTCTCCCTTCCGGGCAAAATATCCGGGCAGCAGGACGTTTTCGCGGGCCGTCAGCGGCGCCAGCAGATTTGAGTGCTGAAAGACGAATCCCACCGTCTGATTGCGAAATTCCGACAGGCGCCGGTCATTCAGCGAGCGCATGTCCTGGCCATTGATGGCGACCGAGCCGTCGTAGTCGTTGTCCAGGGCGCCGATGATGTTGAGGAGCGTGGTTTTGCCGCTTCCGGAGGGTCCGGTGATGGCGGCGAATTCGCCCCTGGCCACCTGAAATTCGACGTTTTGCAGGATGACCGCAGGCGCCTCCGTGCCGCTGCGGTAGGACTTGCAGAGACTGTGGATGCGAATCACGGGACGGCCTTTCCTGAACCGGCCGTTTCAGTGTTTTGAAGTTCAAGGGACGCCGTCAGGTCCAGTGCGCCGCCGCCGCTACCGGACGCGCTGACGCGGAGCGACTGGATGCCGTCAAAGGTCCTGAGCCACTTGTCCAGCGTGGCCTTGATGACCGCGCCGCCCATGCCGAAGGACGATTCGGGAATGGCCCGGATGCTTGAAACCAGCTGTCTGAAATCCAGATGCAGAACGGCACCGGATGCATCGATGCCGCGGGGCGCTTCGGGGGATGCGTTTCGCGATGACAGGGCGTCATAGACCTGCTTGCCGCCGCCCGCGACGAGCAGCGTTCCGTCCCTCAGCTCCACGGTGAAGCCCTCACCCTGCCGAAAGCCGCAGACCCAGCGGCTGGCCCTAGGCACGTTCGCATCCTGAGCACTGCTGGAGGCATTCTGGCCCATCAGCCCCAATGCCGCGACGATGCCTCTGAGGCCACCCAGCGGGGACGACGCGCTGTCGATGAAAGTGCCGTCAGCTGCGAACCGCTGAACCTGAATCCCCAGAGCGGGCGCCGCGCCGGCCGCCGCGTCGATGACCCGGCGGATTTTTTCTTCGTTCCGGACTTTTGCCAGGAACTCCAGGTGGATGATGTCGAAGGCGCTGGTGGACCTCAGACGATCCAGTGAAGTCAGCGCCATCAGGTTGGCACTGGGCGCCAGGCTGACGGACATGGCCGCGCCCGGCAGAAATTCGGCGGCCAGCTTCTCCAGCGTCATGCCCGTCGGAAAAAGAAGCCCCTTCAGCCTGCTCGCTGTTGTGGGCGCGATGACCGAAAAGACCTTGACTGTCTCCTGCGGGGAAATGCCTGACTGAAGCAGCAGAGCGGCATCCGGATCGAGGCGCGAAGTGATGTCCGCCGGCGTCGGCTGAAACGCGGACAGGCCGGTCAGCTCCGAAAACACAGCCGCCATGCCTCGCTGGACAACGCTCTCAGCCTTTGTGTCCGCGGCCAGATGCACCTTGAGCGACGTTCCGTCGGTCACAGTTCCGGTCAGGTCCAGACCGGCCGAAATCTGGACGCCGCTTGTCCGGGCAAAGACGCGGAGCGTTGGATGTCCCAGAGACTGCGCGCCTTTATGGAAGGGACGGAAGCTGGTCAGAGAAGCGTTCTTGGGCGTGGCCAGAGCGCGCTCCAGCAGCTTTGCGCTGTCCGGTCCCTGAGCGATGTAGAGGTAGCCGCCGTGCAGCACCGCGGAGGCGGCGTCGGGCCCGCTTTCACCCGAGGCGTAGCGGAGGAATCTGGTGTCGGCCTCGTCTTTTCGCGGGATGCCTCCCAGGAGGGCCTGAATGCGCCCGTCGAGCCAGCGGTGAATGGCCTCCGGAGAGGCGACGGGAATGGCGGCGATGTCGCTTTTGCTGTCCGCATCCAGAGTGAAGACGCAGACCGGAGCAGTGCCGTCGATGCCGGCCGCGGCCAGGGACTTCGCATCGCGGATGTCGGCGCCCAGCATCGTGGCCAGTTTATCCAGAAGCTCTTTCGCCGGAGGAATGCCCGCCAGTTCCAGTGCCTCATTCACAACTTTTCGGGAGGCCAGCTGGTTCAGCTCGCTTCCCAGCCGCTCGGCGCTCGCCAGAATGGCCACTTTGCCCGAGGCCGCGGGAATGAAGTCCGTGGGCGGGATGCGGGACGAATGGCGGCCCTGAAGGAACAGGAACAGACCGACCGTGGCCGCAGCGATGACGAGGAGAAGGGCGATTTTGCGTTTCATGGGGTCCCTTTCGATGCGGGGGCACTGCGATGCGGCGGAGGCCGTGTGCACTGCTGCCTTCGGACCGAAGATTCAGAAAGAAAACGCGCCTCCATGCCGTGAAGATGAAGGCGCGATTTCGTCCCTGAAGACTCTGCAACTGAAAACCGGAAACAGGCACGCAGGGAGCGTCCTGCCAGGCTCAGACGGCGAGTTTTTTGGCTGAGTCCAGCTGGTACGAGGCCGTTTCGTCTTTGGACAGCGATTCCAGCGAATCTCCCAGCGCCTGAACCTGCGAGCCAATCAGCTCCAGCCGGCCGGCGAAGGCATCCTCTTCGCCCGACTTGAGCCCCTGAGAAACGATGTCCTCGAGGACGCCTTCCACAGCCTCCAGCTGAACAATGGCCGCCTCGCGCCGCTGGCGCACACGAACGGCGCGCTCCAGCTTGTCCTTGGCCAGCTTCAGCTTGCTCTCCTTGATCTGCCGCGCCGCTTCGTCGGTTCCGGCGGCTTCCAGTTCCTGCTCCGCCTGGCGGATGCCCTCTTCGAGAGACTGCTGGTCCCGTGCAGTCAGGCGCGCGGCGTCAATCGCGACCAGAAGCCTCAGCGCCCATTCGCGCAGCATCCGAAGCCGGGGCTCCCAGAGCTGTTCCAGCTGAGCGGCCTGAGGCTGCGTGCGCAGCGTGTCGAGGATTTTGTCCCGCAGCTTTGTCACGCCCTCGTAGCGGAGCTTGGCGGCAGGAGAGAGCCTTCTGGCGATGTCTTCCAAAAGGGCCGCCCGCTTCCTGGCGTGTTCTGCCGCGGCTTTGGCGTCGCAGGCACTGCGGAAGGCGGGGCTTCTGGGCGTGATGAGCAGGAAGAGAACTTCGGCCGCGAGCGCCACGACGAGCAGCGACCAGAGATGGCGCCAGGCGAAAAAGCCGCAGGAAACGATGACCGCGGACAGGACGCCCTTGTGAAGGGACGAATAGAGCGCTTCGTGGAAGTAGTCCGGCTTGGTCTCTTGGCTCATGAGTGTGTCTCCTGAATTTTTTGGCCGACGCGTCTCCTGAGCGCGTCAGCGGACTTGGATGGACGGCAGCGATTCCATGGGGTCCAGCGCGGCAAATTCCTCGGTGACGGCACTGAATCCCTCGAGAGAGCGCATCGTCTCGTCGGTCGTTTCCAGCTGCTGCGTCAGGCTTTCGATCTGCATCGTGGCCATGTCCGGGTCGCGCAGCGTGAGGGCCTGGTCATGAAAGAGCCTGAGGAAATCCTCGATGCTGGCCAGCTGGTGGCTGATGAGCTCGCGGCCGGTGATGGCCTTGTCGAATTTGCTGAGGCGCTCTTCGAGCAGAGACACGCGCCGGGCCTTGATTCTGTTGACGGGGTCCAGCTCCTGCTCCGGCGTCATGCCGGAGATTTCGGTGCGCAGCACCGCCAGCTCCTTCTCGATTTGCGCCCGGTCGGTCGCGCTGAGGTAGCGGCGGTAGCCGTTGAGCGCGTTGAGCAGCTTGAGAAACACGTCCAGCATTCCTGTCAGCTGTGTCTCGGACGAGGCGAGCAGGAGACCGCCGGACGGCAGGCGCGCGTAGCAGGCCAGCGTCTTTTCAGTGAGGCTCTTGAGCTCCAGATAGATGGCCCGCTGATTGGGCGACAGCAGCGCCAGCTCTTTGCGGACGCGCTCATCGTGCGCCTGGCGAAGCTCAGCCTTTTTCCTGTCGTCAATCGTCTTCCGGAACCCGGGAAGGTGCGACTTGATGGCGAGGAACACGCCTTCGATGCAGGGAATGAGCGCCAGGAGTTCCGGCTGCCCGGTCATCTGCGCCGCAATGCCGCAGCCGACAATCGAGGCGCCCAGAACAGCGGCATTGCCGCCGCTTTTGGCTGCGGCCTTCAGATAGCCGGGGCCGGAATTTTTTTTGGAGGTCGCAGACATGGGGAGCTCCAGGAAAACGAGATGTGCAGGCGGACAGAAGCAGGCAGAGGCCGCCGGCTCGACAGCCGCACCAGTTTTTGGGCGGCGCGCCCCTAGTTTCAGTTCTTCCGGGACGCAAGGCCGCGTCCCCTGCGGCAGCACCGCGGAAGCATTGGCCTTCAAGCCCGGAGCGGCACTTCGTGCGCTCTAATTGGATTCATCCTGACCTGAAGCGGCCGCGGGGCTGGCTTCCGAAGCCGAATTGCCCTGCGCTTCCGCTGTTTCTGCGGCTTCTGCCGGCTCAGTCTGGGCGGCCTTTGCGTCGGCGCTCTGTGCCGTCCTGCTCGCCGCTTTGGCAGTGACGAGAGCCTTTTCGCTGAGCGATTTGAGCGGCCCGTCCCAGAAGACGTCTTCGGGCGAGATATCCAGAGCTGCAGCCCCGCCGGCCCCGCTGACTTCGAGAACGCGGAGCATGCTGCTGAAAAGCTCGCCGTAGGGGACCGGATGCGCGGGGGATTTGCTCAGTCCAAAAAAAGCCTTGTTGTCGGCCAGGGAAGCGCTGGGCTCCAGCGCCAGCATTTTTCGGGGGTCGGTGACCCAGGGAAAACGCTCCAGAAGGCGCCGGGCTGCGGGCAGAGGCGTGTCCGCCGCCAGAGTGCCTTCCGCGAGGACAGCCCGCGCCAGACGGCGAACGGTCTCCGGATAGCGCGCAGCGAAGTCCCCCCGGACCACCAGCACGATGGGGGAAAGCAGCGGTGCGTCTGCCGTCGTGGCCAGCGTGTGCAGCGAATCGGAGGCGGCAGGAGGGGAAGCCTTGTCCTCGTTTTCTGCGTTTTCGTTTTCTGCCGCGGGCGCCGAATCTGCTGCGGGCTGGGCCGTATCGCCGCCGGCCCCGGCCTGACCTGAAGGCGCGGAATCTTCCGGCTTGCATTCGTCGGCTTCGCCCTCGGCATTCACTTCATCGGCAGCACCCGGCGCTGCCTCATTTTCGAGAAGCAGCGTTTCGCCGGCGGCTCCAATGTCCAGCGCACCGGCAAATGCCGCGGCAGCCCGGCCCGATTTCAGCGCGGTGAAGGCCTCTGCGGCAGAGGCCGCGGGAAGCCATTGAATCTCCGAGGCATCGACGCCGTCCCGGAGCAGGCGCCACAAAAGGAAATAGCGCCCGGCATTTTCAGACGAAAAGGCGACGGGTTTTCCTCTGAGCGACGGGATGTCCGCGGCACTTTTGGCCGAGGCCACCAGTTCGGAAGCTCCCCGCGAATAGGCGGACAGCAGAAAAATTTCCGGACGCGCGGGCAGAAGCTCAGGAAGGAGGGCCACAAACCTTTCGAGACTGATGGCCATTACGTCCGCGCCGCTGTCATCCCCGCCGGCCAGAAAGAGTTCCTTCAGCTCGCGCTCGTCCTGCGGAAAAGTCAGATGGAGCCTCAGTCCATACGTGGCGGCGGCCGGCGACTGCGGACGGAAACCCTTCCCCCCGGAAAGCTGCGCCAGGATGGCGGCTGACGGCGTCCACAGAGCGACCATGCGCACGAGACGGCGGGGCCTCGTGCTGAACGGCGAGCCTGGCGCATCCGCGGCGGCCGGAAAATCCATCAGGGACAGAGTCCGCCGGCCTCGAATGTCGGCATCTTCCTGCCCACCAAGAGGTGCTTTCAGATGCCGGGAATGTCCGGCGCAGAATCGCGAGCCCGAACAGTCATCCGCGCTGCCGATGAGGCGGGGCAGAAGCGCAAACCAGACGAGGGGAGAAACCAGGGCACAAATCAGGGCCGCGGCGGCCAGCCCCTGGGCACTGAAGAAAAACTTTTTCATGGGGAAGCAGAGGGAAAACCCTCATTTTTGCTGGCGGGCAGGCCGGCGCCCATGGCGAAGAAGAGCGGACAATAAAAAAGACCGGCGCCGCCTCTCTCCTGACGCATTCAAAGCTGCTGAATGGGGCAGGGGGCGCGCCGGTCTTCGGCGGCAGTTCTCAGGATCAGGCGTCGAATTCGCTGACCTTCTTGCCGATGGTCTTGGAGCTTTCGCCCACCGAATCGCTCACGGGAGCGGCAGATTCGGCCGCCACAGGCTCAGGCGCTGAAATCAGGCCCATTTCCAGTTTCATCTGGCGAACCATTTCATCGGCCTCCATGGCCTGGGCATCCTCTTCAATCTTCATCCCCGCGGTATCCACAGAGTCGAGGGCCATTTCGAGGCGCGCCTGATTGACGGCAGACTGCTCCTCAACCTTGCGGAGCATCTCGGTGTGGGTGGCATCGACACCGGCAACCTGGAAGGACTCGAGCGAATCCGCGACCTTCGCCTGCCACTTGGCGCGCTGGGCATCCTGCAGAGCGGCCTGGGCTTCCTGAGTGCGGCGCTCTTTTTCGCGCATGAAGGCCTTCTTGACATCGAGAGCCTTCTGATAGGCGGCCCGCGCACCGACCAGCTGCTGCTCATTTTTGGCCAGCGTGGCTTTTTCAATCTGCAGCTTGGACGCATAGCCCGAGGCGATGTCATCGCGGCCGGCCTGAATGGCCGCCTTCATCTTGTTCGTCAGCGTGGCGATTTCCGCCTTGCACTTCGCGTTTTCCTTTTCGAGCAGCGTCACATTCGCCCGCACCATGGCAATGTTTTCATTCATCTTGGGGACCTGATCATTCAGGTCTCGGATGTTCTGCTCGAGAATCAGCTCAGGATTCTCCATGGACGAGACGAAAAAACCGGCGAATGAGCGCATGGCCCGTTTGAAGCGTTCCCACATAGTCCGACTCCTTCAGTCGATATGAAAGGCTGTGATGGTGATGAGGTAAGTCCCTGAGTTTCCTGCGTTTTGGACTGCAAAAAACACGAGGGACGGATGGTCGGGCGAGGCCTCGGGAGGCAGGACTCATCCGGGGCGTCCAAAAAAGCGGCGGGCGTATAGGCGCAGGTCATGTCGGTGTCAAATTGCCGGCGTCACTTTGATGGGCGGACCTCGGGCCCCCATTTCGCTGAAAAGGCCGCTGACTGGCTGACAGGATGAGCAGGAATTGCTGCGGGCTGGGCCGCCTGATGTCGCCGTCGGCCGCGGCAATTCGATGCCTTGTCAGAAAATTTACACTGTGCTAACGGCGCGGCGTTTTTCGTGAAATCAGGCGGTTTCTTCCGAAAAGTGGGCGTTGTTGGCCCGCTTTTCTTTTTTTCTGGAGACAATCTTTGAAAACAGTCGCGGAACAGACTTGGGACCTCATCGCACCCATTCTGGAAAATGAGGGGTTTGAGCCCATCGACGTGGAATTTGTGCGCGAGGGGGGGCGGCATGTCCTGCGCGTTTTCATCGACAAACTGGGCGGCAGCACGCCTGGAAACGGCGTGAGCATCGACGACTGCGAGAGAGCAAGCAAAGCCATCGATCCCGCCATCGAGGTCGCTGACCTGATTCGGACGGAATACACGCTGGAGGTTTCCAGCCCGGGCATCGAGAGGCCTCTGACGCGGCCCGCTCATTTTGAGCGCGCCATTGGGCAGCGAATTCATGTCCGCCTCTACAAGCCTCAGTTTGAACCGCCGCGAAAGGCGCTGACGGGCATTCTGGCGGCCTTCTCAGACGACAGGATTGCCATCGATGTCGAGGGCGCCGGCCGATTTGAAATCGACAGAAAGGATATCGCTAGGGCCAACCTGAAGCCGGAGTGGGACTGACATTCCTGCAGGCTGCGCATCATGCCGAAAGAAAGCCGTGATTTGAGATGAGACGAAAGGGATGCGGGGAAAGCTCCGCATCAGGGTGACAGCGCCGGGACCAAATGCCGCACAGATGCCCGCCGCCATACAGCCCCCCGCCTGAGGAACGTGCCGCTTCCGGGCGCTAGGGGCCGAAAACCACAATCTGAGGAAGGAACGAAGCCATGTCACAGCCGCAAAGCATCAACCTGAACTTCATCATCGACCAGGTCGCCAAGGAGAAAGGCCTCGAGAGGAGTGTGTTCATCAGCACTCTGGAGGACGCCATTCTTCAGGCTGCGCGGAAGAGCTTCGGGCAGGACCGGAAGCTGGAGGCCTCCTACAACCCCGATAAGGGGGTGGTCGAACTGTTCCAGCCGATTGTCATCGTCGAAGAATACCTGGACCCCATTCAGGCGGTGAACGAGCTGACGCTGGCCGAGGCGCAGTCCAAAGGGCTGGACGTTGCGGTGGGAGACGAGCTGGTCTTTCAGATTTTCTACCTCGATGTGGATGCCAAAGAGGCCAAAGCCCAGGACGACCAGTACGGAGACATCCTGAAGCTCAAGACGGCGCGGCAGCTCTTCGGACGCATCGCGGCTCAGACGGTGAAGCAGGTCATCATTCAGAAGACCCGGGACGCCGAGCGAGAAATCGTCTTCAACGAGTACGCTGACCGGAAGGGTGAGCTCGTGATGGGCACGGCACGCCGCTTTGAACACGGCAATCTCATTGTGGACCTGGGACGTGCGGAGGCGATTCTTCCCGTCCGCGAGCAGGCCCCCCGCGAGAATTACCGTCCGGGCGACCGCGTCGAGGCCTACGTCCTCGATGTGCAGAGGGAGTCCAAGGGGCCTCAGATCATTCTTTCCAGAACGTCGGCTTTCTTCCTGACCAAGCTGTTTGAGCGCGAGGTTCCGGAAATCGCCGAGGGCGTGGTGGTCATCGAGGCGTCCGCCCGCGAGCCGGGATGCAGGTCCAAAATTGCCGTCAGCACCCATGACCCGGACGTGGATCCCGTGGGCGCCTGCGTCGGCATGAAGGGCAGCCGCGTCCAGGCGGTGGTTCAGGAGCTGCGAGGCGAGAAAATCGACATCGTTCCCTGGGACGAAGACGCCGCGCATTTTGTCTGCGCTGCTTTGGCGCCCGCCGAGGTCAGCCGCGTGCTCATTGATGAGGCCAACCACGCGATGGAAATCATTGTTCCGGACGACCAGCTGTCCCTGGCCATCGGGCGCCGCGGTCAGAACGTCCGCCTGGCGGCTCAGCTGACGGGCTGGAAGCTGGACATCAATTCGGAGAGCCGTGCCAAGGCGCTGCACGATTTCGCGCTGATTTCACTGGGCGAGCTCCCCCATTTGGACAACCAGCTCATCGAAACCCTGTATTCACACGGGCTGCGTCAGGCGTCGGACATCGTGGACGCGCCCAGCGAGCTCTTGGTGCAGATTCCCGGAATCGACGCTGAGTGGGTGGATGAACTGAAGCAGGCGGCCAAAAGTCAGCGCGAGAAAGACATTGCCGCGCTGCGCAAGATGGAGAGCGACCGCGAGGCGGCCAGGCAGGCCGAGGCGCGCCGACATCCGGATGAGCTGTCGCCTCAGGAGCGCCTGCTCCGCGTTCGCGGCATCAGCGACAGGATTGCCGAGCAGCTCGCGCAGGGCGGATGCACCACCGTCGAGGCGCTGATTGCCGAGCGCGACGTGGTGAAGTTCTCGGACAAGACGGGAATCGGCATCAAAAAAATCAAGCAGCTGAAATCCGCCGCGGAGGCCTATCTGACCGAGGAGAGCAAGCTGAGAGCGGAGCTGGATGCGGAAAAGGCTGCCGCCGAAGCCGTCAAGAAGGCGGACGAATCCTGAAAAGGACGGGACGAAGCGCCCGCTGCCGTCATGTTTTTTTCGGGGACGAGTGATCGTCCCCGAAAACATTTTTCGACCACCAAAAACGAGTGACGCCAAAAACGGAACCGCCTAGAGCGGCGCGTTTTTTTTCAGTCCCCGGGTTTTGTTTTGACATGAGGAATTTGCTGAATGGCCAAGAAGCGCGTTCATGAAATCGCCAAGGAGCTCAAGGCGAAGGGCATCGAGCTGGAGCCGAAGGAGCTGCTCAAGGAGCTTCTGGAGCTCGATTACCCTGTCAAAAGTCACTCCTCGTCACTGGACGAAGAGATGGCGAATGCGGCGATCGAGAAAATTATCCAGAGGCACAAGCCCGCGCCGGCTCCCAAAGTGAAGGCCGCTGGTTTTGTCGTTCGCCGCCGTGCGGTAGCAGCTCCGTCTGCTCAGCAGAATGCGGCCGCGCCTTCCGGCGTTTCGGCGAAGCCTCCTGTCGTGCGGCGGGCGGGCAGTGCGGCCGCTGTGGAGAAGCCTGCGGGGACAGGTGCAGCGCCAGGCGGGCGCAGCGCACAGGCGGCTTCAACTCAGAGCGTTCCTGCCAAGACTGCCGTTGTCCGGACTTCTTCCGACGAGAGCCGGACGGCGGGAACAGCGGCTTCTGCTCCGGAGACGGCGGCTTCTTCTGTGAAGCCGGCGGCCGTCAAATCTGCTTCGGGCGCAGCGGCGTCGGGTGAGGGAGCCTCCGGGGCTGCTGTGACGCCGGCGCAGAGCGCGCACAGTGCCGCGAGTGGCATCAGCACCAAAAAGGACGAGCCGGCTGGCGCTGAAAAGCCTCAGAAAGCCGCTGCGGATTCCGGAACAGCCCAGGGCGCAGCTTCTTCCGGGCAGCCGAAGCTCCCCATCGAGCCCAAGAAGGAAGTCATCGTCGGTGATCAGCGCGCCGCGAATCGTGGAACGGGGCTCAGGACGAAGCCGCAGCAGCCGGGAGGCGGGCAGGCCGATGCCTCCAAGGCGGCCCCGGTCGATCCCAAGACGCTGCATCCGACGGCCAATCAGGCGGTTGTCATCAGCCGTCCGCTGATTCCGATTCGTCGCGTGACGCCTACCGCGGCGGCGGACAATGCGCGGCGCAACATCCCGCAGGCACCAGGCCCCAAGGCCATCAGCACGGTCAGAGAGCTGAACGTGACCATGGGCTACAACGGGCGCCGCGAATTTACGGATGCCACTCGCGATCAGCCTTCGAGGAAGCGCTCCGGTGCCCGCCAGGACATGAAGGAGAGCTACTCCAAGCAGGAACTTCTGGACCTGGCCCGCGGGCGTACTTCGATGCCGCCTCTGCGCGTCGCCAAGAAAAAGAAACCGCTCAAGAAGGGCGTCAAAACACAGATCACGCAGATGGCCGACGAGAAGAAAGTCATCAAAATCGACGAGAGCATCAGCGTCGCTGATTTGTCCCAGACGCTGGGCGTCAAGGCCACGGTGCTCATCCGCAAGCTCATGGACCTGGGCATGATGGTCACCATGGCCTCGAACCTCGACATCGATACGGCCACGCTCCTCGTCAGCGACTACGGGTGGCGCGTCGAGAAGACGGGCTTTGAAATCGAGGATTACATCAGCGACGTGACGGATGCCCCCGAGGATCTCGTTTCCCGCCCGCCGGTGGTCACCATCATGGGCCACGTCGATCACGGCAAAACGTCTCTCCTCGATGCCATCCGCAATGCGCGCGTGGCTGCCGGAGAGGCGGGCGGCATCACCCAGCACATCGGCGCCTATTCGGTGGAAACCGAGGGCGGGCGCAGGGTGACGTTCCTCGATACGCCGGGACACGAAGCCTTTACAGCTATGCGTGCCCGCGGCGCCAAGGTCACCGACCTGGTGGTCATCGTGGTGGCGGCCGACGACGGCGTGATGCCGCAGACGCGCGAGGCCATTAACCACGCCAAGGCCGCCGAGGTGCCCATTCTGGTGGCCATCAACAAGATGGATAAGCCGGGCGCCAATCCGCAGCACGTGAAGAATCAGCTGATGGAGTTTGGCCTGGTGGACGAGAGCCTGGGCGGCGACACCATCATGGTTCCCGTCTCGGCCAAGACGAAGATGGGCCTGGACAACCTGCTGGAGATGATTCTGCTCCAGTCCGAAGTTCTGGATTTGAAGTCCAATCCGAACCGCAAGGCCCATGGAACGGTGGTCGAGGCCAAGCTGGAAAAGGGCAGGGGGCCTGTGGCGACGGTCATCGTTTCCGACGGCACCCTTCGCGTGGGCGACGCCGTCGTCAGCGGCACGCAGTCCGGCAAAGTGCGGGCGATGCAGAACGACAAGGGCGAGAAGGTCACGGAGGTTCCGCCCGGCTATCCCGTGGAAATCATCGGCATGACCGGCGTGCCGACCGCGGGCGACGACTTCGACGTGGTTGAGAGCGAGAGCGCCGCCAAGGAAATTGCCCTGCACCGCACCGAGAAGGAGCGCGAGAAGGAGCTTTCCGCGTCGGCCAAGGTTCGCCTGGAAGACCTCTTCGCCAAGGCCAGCGAGGGCACGCTCAAGGAGCTGAAGCTCGTCATCAAAGCTGACGTTCAGGGCTCTGCCGAGGCGGTGAGCGCGTCCCTGTCCAAGCTGGCGACGAAGAAGGTGGGCGTGAAAATCATCCACACCGGCGTGGGCGGCATTAACGGCAACGACGTCATGCTGGCGGCCGCTTCCGATGCCATCATCGTCGGCTTCAACGTCCGCCCCGAGCTCAAGGCCTCTGAAATGGCCGCGCAGCAGGGCGTGGATATTCGCCTCTATTCCATCATCTACGAGGCGGTGGACGAGGTGCAGAAGGCCATGGAAGGCCTCCTGGAGCCCACCAAGAAGGAAAAGTCGCTGGGCCGCGCCGAAGTTCGGAACACCTTCAATGTCCCCAAGGTGGGAACGATTGCCGGCTGCTTCGTCATCGACGGCAAGGTCACGCGTTCCGCGCAGGTGCGGCTGCTGCGCGACAGCAAGGTGATTTACACCGGCAAGGTGGCCTCGCTGCGCCGCTTCAAGGATGACGTGAAGGAAGTGGAGAAGGGGTACGAATGCGGCCTCTCCATTGAGAATTTCGGCGACATCAAGCAGGGCGATGTCATCGAGGCCTTTGAGGTGGAAATTATTCGCCAGAGTCTCGACTGAACATTTTTACTGGCCTGTCTTGGCTGGTTCGATGAAACAAAAACCCGGCGCTCAGATGAGCGGCCGGGTTTTTTTGTGTTTGGTGACTCTCAAACAGTTAATGCTTTAGATAAATCCATATTAGAGATTTCCTTTGCACATGTATTTCAGGTCGTCATCACGAATAAAGGTGCACTCAGATGAGTCCTTCTTTGTCAGAGCTTTGCACAT
>DBXV01000016.1:31037-47702 GCA_002309695.1 Myxococcales bacterium UBA1203
TTTGTCAGAGCTTTGCACATGTATTTCAGGTCGTCATTACGAATAAAGGTGCACTCAGATGAATCCTTCTTTGTTAGTGCTCTGCACATGGATTTCTGGTCATCATTACGAATAAAGGTGCAGTCGCTGGAATCAGCCAAAGCTGCAGAAGAAAACAGAACAGCCAGCATAGAAGCCGCTGCACAACAAAAGCCGCGATATTTCATTTTTTTTCTCCTGAACCGAAAAAGCCGCTCCTGTTTCTCTCCATTGAGAAATGAAAGCGGCTTTTGTGAATGCCGATAAATTTGAAATCTCTGAACATGGAATCAGTTTCCCTCGGGGGGTATCGGCGGCGCGGCCCCTAGAGAAACGGCCGGAAACAAGTCAACGAAAAAAATGGGGGCCGAACAGCCGCTGCTGCTCGTGTTCTGAGTTCTTCGTCCGGGCTCATTTGTCGATGCACGGATAGTAATGAATCCCCTGGCCGGGTTTCTGGTCCGGGTCTTCCGAGATGGTCCAGTAGCTCATGCCGTCGGCGTCATAGGCCACCGCCTCGCCCTGACTCTCCTTGGTCTGCCCCAACGCGGGCCCCAGGCGGTCAAAGTCGCTGGCCATGCCCGGCATCTCGCGCGGCCAGTCGCCGGTCGTGAACCGATATTCAAAGCTGCCGATATAGGTCCTGAGCAGCAGGCGCTTTCGGCTGGGATGCAGGTCAGCGCCGGTCATCATCAGGCCGTAGAGCTCCAGGTGCTCGCGGAAGGACGCCGGAAGCAGCGGGAGCAAATTCTGAAGCTCCTGCGGCAGCTGGTGCGCAGGGAGAGTGCCTATGGGAGAAAAGACGAGAGAGTCCCCGTCGGCAAAGGGCCCGCAGGCTTCAAACAGCCGGGCGTCGCCGTTGACCTTTTCGATGAGGAACATGGCCGAACCGTCCGGCTCCACGACGAAGGCCTCGGAGTCGCAGTTGTCCACCTGATACGTGTACGGCATCTGCCAGGCGCGGCCGGCGGTGATTTCCTCGGGCGCGGCAAGCGAGGCCGCGGCGCTGCTGAGTTTGGGCTCGGGCAGGACGATGACGGAGAGGTCCGTGCGGTTCTGGTTGTTGTTCCCGGAATCGGCGAGCCACAGGCAGGGCGCGCCGCCATAGGGATTTGCCTCTGAAATCGCCTGACTCGCGGTCTCTTCGTCATCCGTCCAGGGGCAGCGCGCCAGAGCGATGTCCTCAATGTTTTTGGCCGTCACCCCCGCGGGCGCCGTGAGAACAGCTTTCGTTTTTCCAGTCTGCGCATCGACGGCAAAGACAGTGGGCGTCCCCGCGTAGTCGTTGTGGACCCAGAGAATGCCGGCGTTCTGACGGGAAGCGACGATGCCCGAGACGCCGGTCAGGCGGCTGTCATCCAGCTTTTGCGTCTCAGTCGCGAAGTCGTACTCGCTGCAGAACTTCCAGTTCACGGGAGGCTCCTGACCGCCGGAATCAAAATCCTCACCGCCGCCGGCGTCTCGCTCGCCCTCATTTGCATCCTCCTCACCGCTGCCCGCGTCTTCGTCTTCTTCGCCGCTGTCCTCCGGCTCGGGCGTTTCACCGCCTGAATCAGAGGCCGCGTCGCTTTCGGCAGAGGCATCGGGACCGCCTGGATTCACAACAGGGCTGGTGTTCGCGCCGCCGCACGCCGTGGGGAGGAAGGTGAAAATCGCCGCCAGAAGAGGCGCGGCGGCCGTCAGGAAGGGGAAGGAGTGATGGGCCATGTGTGTTCCTCCTGGAGGCGGGGCGGGGACAGAAAGCCGTTGTTCGAGTTCGGAATGTTTTCGGTGGGGGAAGGATGCGCCGTCAGTGCGCCGCGTGCCCGAGGGTGCTCCCCGAGAAGTCCTGATCGATGGTGATGACGAAATACCAGGTGTGGCCAGTCGGCGTCTGGCCGGCGCCGCTGAACTTCTCGTGGAGCATCGCTTCGAGCGAGGCCTTGTTCCAGGGACTGCCGAAGGGGAGCACTGCATCGAAGAGGACGTTGGTGTGCGTCTCGCCGCGGACGAGCCGGAAGTCATGGAGGGTGACGTTCTGACCGGCCGCCTCGCGCAGTGCCTCCAGAACCTTCAGCTTGAGTGCGTCGGATTCGGCGTCGCCGGTGACGACCGGGTCCATGTGAATCACGAGGAAAATGCCGAGCTCGCGGAACACGTCCCGCTCGATGTTGTCGATGAGGTCGTGACTCTTGAGGATGTCCACAGAGGCGTCCACCTCGGCATGGATGGTGGCGAAGCGGCTGGCCGGACCGTAGTTGTGGACCAGGAGGTCGTGGATGCCGAGGACGCCGTCGTAGGACAGGACCTTTTTCGAGAGCTTCGAGACGGTCTCCGGGTCGGGCATGGTGCCGAGCAGCGGATCCAGCGTCTCTTTCACCAGCCTGAGACTGGAGATGATGATGAAGAGGGAGACGGCGAGACCCATGAAGCCGTCGATGTTGAGGCCGGGGCGGAGATAGGCGGCGATGACCGAGAGCAGGACCGCGGAGGTCGAGATCACGTCGTTGCGGCTGTCGGCGGCGCTGGCGAGCAGTGCGGAGGAGCCAATGGCGCGGCCGAAGTTTCGATAGAGCCCCGCCTGCCACATTTTGGCGCCGATGGCTGCGGCGAGGAGCGCGAGGGTGACGGGCGTCGGTGAGATGGGCTCCGGAGAGATGATTTTTTCGATGGAGGATTTGCCGAGGAGGATGCCGATGGCGAGGACGGCAAAGGCCACCACGAAGCCGGAGATGTATTCGTAGCGGGCGTGTCCGAAGGGATGCTCGGCGTCGGCGGGGCGGCTGGAGAGGCGAAAGCCCAGAAGCGTGACGATGGAACTCCCTGCGTCGGACAGGTTGTTGATGGCGTCGGCGACGATGGAAACGCTGCCGGACAGCAGGCCCACCGACAGCTTGAGCGCGAAGAGCCCGAGGTTGCTGGCGATGCCCAGCGCGCCGGCGACAGTGCCGTAGCGCAGCCGCACTCCGGGGGCGTCCGTTTGCTGAAAATCGGGAATCAGCCGGTGCTTGATCAGCTCATACATGCGGGCTCCTGAGAGGATGGTGCCGGGGAGACGGACGGCTCTTCAGGCCATTCGCCGCCCAGAAGTTGCCGAATCACGAGTGAGGCGGCTGTCATGCCCATGGCGGCGGTGACGAACACGGCGCTGGCCTGGCACCTGGGACCGCGGATGCCCGGAATGTCCGGATTGACATCGGGGATGCCGCTCTGGGCGTCGTCTGTGAGCTTCATCGCCTTGCGTCCCGGTTCTGTGGACCAGACGGCGAGAATGCCGGTCCGCTTTGAACAGTCGATGCCGTGGCGCCGCCGCAGAAATTTCCGGACATCCCTGGCGAAGTGGTCGCCCTTCGTCTCGCAGAGGTCGCCGCAGACGATGCGGGTGGGGTCCAGCCGCCCGCCCGCGCCCATGCAGGAGACGATGGCAATGCCGCCCGTTTTGCAGCGGGCGATGAGGTGCATCTTGGATGTCACGTTGTCGATAGCATCGACCACGATGTCGGGACGCTCCGGCCCCGCGAGAGGCACGAGCTGCGCGGCCGTCTCATCGAGGTAGCGGGCATGGACGGCATCCACCCTGAGTTCCTCGGACAGGCAGTGCAGACGCTGCTTCATCACCTCGACCTTGGGCTGGCCAATCGTGGTGTTCAGCGCGTGCAGCTGGCGGTTCAGGTTTGTGGCGGAAACTGTCTCGCCGTCCACCAGCGTCAGGTGCCCGATGCCGGAGCGGGCAAGCGCTTCGACGGCAAAGGAGCCGACGCCGCCGACGCCGACGACAGTGACATGGGCGCATCTCAGCCTGCCGAGCGCCTCGCTGCCGATGAGCCGCTCAAAGCGGTCGAGGCGCAGCGATTCGGCGGACTTCGGACTGCCGCCGTTTGCAGTTTCAGTCATGGGCAGCGGCCTGCTTTCTCCGTCTCAGACGGCGCTGGATGGCGCTTAAGACCTCGCGGAGCATGGACAGCCGGAGGACCCAGGCAAAGAGCGCGTAGGAAGCCACGCCGACGGCGACGCCGCCCAGAGCGCGCAGAACCCTCACCCAGAGAACAAGGCTGCCAAATCCCCATGACTCCAGCAGATGGTCGCAGCCTTTGAGCGCGCCAAAGACAGCGGCGCCCATGGCGAGGGCTGCACCGGCGGTCCGCAGAATCTCGAAGAAAAATCCGGCGGGAAGGCTTCCTGCGCCTCGGGTCTGCCGCGCGAAGACTGAGGACAAAATGGCGAAGTTCACCCACGAACCCAGCGCCGTGCCGACCGCGAGGCCCAGGTAGCCCAGGCGGCTGAAAAGGCAGAGGTTGAAGATGAGGTTCGTCACCACGGCCGCCACGGAGCCCAGGAGCGGAATGCGGGGCATGTCCAGCGCGTAGAACGCGGGCGCGGCCACTTTGACGCTGGAATAGGCGAACAGGCCGACGGCGTAGCCCTGGAGTGCGAGAGCGGTGTGCAGCGTGTCATCGGCAGTGAAGCGCCCGTATTGGTAGATGAGGCGGATGATGGGCTCCGCCAGGACCATGAGGCCGGCCATCGAGGGGAGCGCCAGAAAAGCGATGAGCCTGAGGCCGTCGGCCAGGCTCTGCTTCATGCCGGCGAGGTCTTTGTCGGCAGCTTTGCGGGCGAGAGACGTGGTGGTGACGGTGGCCACGGCAACGCCAAAGACGCCGATGGGCAGGTACATGAGCCGAAAGGCGAAGTTCAGCCAGGCGTTGGCGCCGTCCTGCTGACTCGCGAACTGGGTGTTGATGAAGATGTTTGCCTCGGTGGCGGCCAGCCCCAGAACCGCGGGCGCCATGAGGAAGGCGATGTGCCGGAGGTCGCTGTCGTGCCAGAGGTTTCGGAAGGCGGGACGGAAGCGATAGCCGAATCGGGAGAGGGGAAAGAGCTGAACGGCGAACTGAGCCACGCCGCCCAGGAGCGTTCCCACAGACCAACCGATGACAGCCGTTTTATCGGCAGCGCCAAAGAGTTTCAGGGCCGCGCCAGCGGCGATGGCGGTGAGGTTGAAGAGTGCCGGGGCCAGCGCCGGCGCGCCGAAGGATTTGCGGGCGTTGAGCATGCCCATCATCACGGCGGCCAGACTGATGGCGGGCAGGAAGGGCATCATCAGCCGGGCGAGAGACGCCGTCAGTTCGGCCTTCCCCGGAATGTCGGAAAATCCCGACGCCAGGAGGAAGACAATCTGGTCGGCGAAGAGGATGCCCAGCAGCGTGAGCGTGCCCACGATGAGGAGGAGCGCGCCCACCAGCCGATTGGCCAGGCCGTTGGCGAAGTCGGCACCTTTGGCTTTCTCGGCCTTGGCAAAGGTGGGGACAAAGGCGGCGGAAAGGGCGCCCTCGGCGAACAGGTCGCGGAGCAGATTGGGAATGCGGAAGGCCACCACGAAGGCGTCCCCATAGAAACCGGCACCGATGAGCGCGGCGAAGAGCTGCTCGCGAATGAGGCCCAGGATTCTGGAGGCTGTGGTGGCCGCGCTGACGATGGCGGTGGAGCGCAGAAGTCCCCGGCGTTCACTCGCGGCGCTGTCGTTCGCTTTCGGCGCGTCCGGACTTATGCCTCGCTCCGCATCGGCGGCGTCTGTCGGCGAAGAGGCGGCTTCTGCTTCGCCGCCTTTCGGCGCTCCCCCCTCATCCAAATCGGCACCGTCAGCCGGTGTGTTTCCTGTGGTTTCTGTCATGCGAGCGGTTTCTCAAAATTCGGTGTCCGGCATCCCGCCGCGCGCTTCCCTCAGGGCAGACAGAGGCGATGAGGCAGGAAAAAAGCCGCGCCGTCCAACGCGCTGTCAGCGTCACCACAGCTGAACCCTCAGGCAAACGTATGGGCATGAACGGCGTTACTGACAGGCACGGAAGGCTGCGGCGGCTGTGAAGGCGTTACGGCGCGGAAGGAATCCGTCCCCCCTTGGCGCCTGACGCAATCCGGCTGCCGATTTTCATCAGGGTGCGCTGAATCTCCGAGGCCTTCTGAGGCCGGTTCTCCGGCGACTTTTCGAGGCATTTCAGGACGAGTTCTGCCAGCTCGGGCGCCAGCTCCGGCCGGTAGAGCAGCGGGTCGGGCGGCGGCGTATTGACGTTGTGGAACATCGCCGCGTCCGGGTCGAAAGGCAGGCGTCCGCAGAAGCATTCAAAGAGGACGACGCCCAGAGCGTAGATGTCCGTCCTGCCATCAATCTGCTCGCCCTTGATCTGCTCGGGAGCCATGTAAACGGGCGTGCCGACGACGGTGTTCTTGCGGCTCTCGTCCTTGCCCCCCTCCTGCATGACGTAGGCGATGCCGAAATCCATCAGTTTGGCGGACCCGTCGTTGGCCACCATGATGTTTTCCGGCTTGAGGTCGCGGTGGACGATGCCGCGGGCATGAGCGCAGTCCAGGGCAGAGGCGACCTGAGCGCCGATGCGCATCGCCTGCATCAGCGACGGCCGGCCCTGCTGGAACCGCGTCCTCAGGTCGTCGCCCTCCACCAGCTCCATGGCGAGCCAGGGCGTCGTTCCCTGGAGACCTGCGTCATAGACGGTGACGATGTTGGGATGGTTGAGCTGAGCGACGGCGCGCGCCTCGCGAAGGAAGTATTCGCGGATGCGGGCATTGCCGCCGGCCTGCTGCTCCAAGACCTTGATGGCCACCGGCCGCGAGAGCTGCTGATCGATGGCGCGGTACACGACGCCCATGGAGCCGCGTCCCAGCTCTGCGGTCACCCGATAGCGGGCAGGAATGCCGGCGATGCCCGAATCGTTGGCACCCTGACCTTCGCCCGCTGCCTGACCGGCATTGGAGACGGCGAAGGGCTGCGGCGTGAACCGCCCCTGGAGCAGGCGCAGGCGAAGCGCCGCGTCCCGGTGATTGGGGTCGATGGACAGAAGTTCCTGGAGCGCGGCGGAGGCCTCGAAGACTTTTCCGGAGGATTCAAAGGCGCGCGACAGTCCATAGAGGATTTCCGAGCGGTCGGCGCCCGCGTCGCCGGACTCCAGAAGGCCGGAATAAATCGAGATGGCCTCGTCCGGATGTTCGAGCTGGAGCGCGATTTTGGCGAGGAGGGACTTGGAGGCGGTGTCCAGGCGGGGCGCTTCCTTGAGAACGGAATAGGCCTCCTGAATTTTGCCCAGTTCGAGCAGCACGGACGCTGACTCCTTAAACTGGGCGCGCGCCTTGAGGAGCTTGGCCTTTTCAAAGCGGTCGCCCAGCTGAGCCAGGAGCTCGCTGGCCCATTCCTGCTGTCCATTGGCGTTGAGCAGGTCGGCGGCGGCCCGGACATGGTTGCGGCGCACGAGCAGGTCCACTGCCTGGCGAAGGTGACCGGAGGCAGCCAACGTCTCCGCGGCGGTCGGCAGCTCTTTGTCATCGACGATGGTGAAGTACTGAAGCGCGCCCTCCACGTCGCCGCCATGGAGGAGAATGGTGCCGGCGCCGGCCATGTCGTGCATTTCGGCCATGCACCGGGCAGCGGACGCGTAGTCGCCGGAGCGTTCCAGAAGCGCGGCGGCCTTGTGGAGCTGACCGCCCTTTTTCTGAACACGCGCCGCGGATTCCAGGTCGCCCAGCTTTTCGTAGAGACCGGCCGCCTGGACCCATTGCCCGCCCTGTTCGCAAAGGGCTGCAGCACGCTTTTCCTGCCCCCGGGAAAGGAGCAGCTCCACAGCAGAAAAAAGGTCGTCCGCCAGAAGCAGCGCATCGACGGCGGCGTTGATTTCGCCCAGAGCGGTAAATTCATCGGCCGCCATTTTGGCCAGAGACACTCTGTTTTCCGGCGACGGCTCCTTTCGGGCGGCATCCAGCCGCGCCTGAGCGGCTTCCCGCTTCTCGCCAAGTTCCGAATAGAGAATCGCCGCTTCGAGATGGCGCCCCTCAGAGGCCAGAGACCTGGCCGCCATCAGCTGGGCCGTGTGTTTTTCCTGCTGGTCGCCCAGGCATTCATAGAGGCGGATGGACATCTCAAAGGCGCCCGCTGAGCGGGCGATTTCGGCCAGTCGCTTCTGAGCGGCGGGATTTTCCAGCGCCTTCGTCCTCGCGAGCGATTCCTCTGCCTGTTCGACCTCGGCCTGAGATGCACCCGCCAGCGCGTCCAGCGCCTCGTCGGTACGGTTGTGCTTCAGCAGAAGTTCAGCCGCCAAAAACCTTTTGCCCGCCTTGCAGAAAAGACCTGCCGCCTCTTCCCAGCGTCCGGCAGCCAGAAGGTCTTTCGCGGCCCCCTCATAGTCTCCCCAACCCAGAAGAACTTCCGCATGGGCCCGAAGCGACTTCGTCCTGCGGCGCCGCCTCCATATCAGCAGCGACAGTACCAGTAGGGCAACGACACCGCCGATGATTAAGCCGGTCACTTGGGGCATGACAATCAATCCGGGGACAACAGGAAACGCCGCTGGCCAAAACGAAAAGGCGGTGCCCGTTTCGAGAGAAGCAGGCACCGCGATGCGGGAGAGAAAACAACGATGCGCCGAACCGCGGCATTCAAGGTTATTTCCGTCGGGGCTTCAAGCCGCGTCCCCGGAAATTTCCGCGCCGGTTTTCCTGCGGCAGATGTTTTCCGCCGGAGGTTTTCCCCGATTTGAAAGGGGATTTTTGAAAGCCGGGGGCCTTTGCTTTTGGGGGCGGGGGAGGCGCGAAGCGCGCGGAGGCTGCCTGAGCACTGAAGACTGCGCGTGGGCTGTCTCCATGGCGGCCGGCATTGGTGGAGGCGGCTCGTCCCTGTCCTTTGGCGAAGGCGCGCACTTGGGATTTTTGGGGGGCCTTTCTGGGGGAGCCTGGAAAACGCGGTTCCGCGGGGGCAGCTGATGCTGTTTTGCCGGCCGGCCCGCGGCTTTGGGCGGTTCGGACATATTTGCCCCGCGACGCATATGCAGCCGATGCGGCGGAGGCTGCGGATGGCGCCGCGCTTCTGCTCCGGGAAGTGCGGTCCTGCCTTCCGGAAGGCATTTCCGAAGAAGCGTGCTGCCTCGGAAGGCTGCTCCGGACCGGCCTGGACGCCGTGCCTCTCGTGCTGTCGGCCTCCACCTTGCCGCCGGTGACGAATCTCCCCTTGGGTTCATGCCGGATTCGGCCCGCCAGAATTTCGACGGGAATGGGAGCGGAGGGCGGTTTCGGGGCAGTGCCGCCATCTTGCGCGGCGCGCATGCGTTCTCTGCGCTCCGCCGCGCGAATAATGCGGACAAGTGCCTTGGAAATCAGACGCGGATTTCCGGACGGCGAATCTGTATCGGCCACGATGAAAACCTTTATTCAGATGCCGACAGGCTTTGGTCGGCTGGATTCTAAAGAGGGCGGCGGCCATTAGGGGGAAGGCTTCCGGATGTCAACGAAGGGGGGGCAGCTGAGAGCCTCGCGTGAGACTGCCGAAGACCGCGTTTTTTCAGGGGGAAATCGGTCTTTTCGGCGCCTTGACAAGCCGACCTTCCGAAGTAGAGCGCCGCGCCACCATGGCTGACAACTACGACGACCTGATTTTCACGCTCGGAGACATTGCTTACGAGCGCTACTGGAAAAACCCCGGCGACCTCACGACGATGGTGGAGGTCATTGCTGCCGGCGAGGCTCTTGAGCACTGCAAGATTGATTTGCGCGACTTGGAAGCCTCGATGGACAAGGAAGAGGACGCCTTCCGGGAGTTTCAGGAGGCCGTCGATGAGGAAACGGCTCAGTGCCAGGAGCTTGTGGACAAGTACATCAAGCCCGTGAAGCTGGCCGAATCGAAAGCCAAGTCCATTGAGCAGTCGCTGCGCACGAAGCGGTCCGACTTGGGTGTCGCGCGTCAGAACCTCTCCAAGATGGAGCGGCAGATTAAGCAGCTGGAGGCTGACGGTTACGTGGACAAGGCCCACGACAAGCGGCAGGCGCTGAAGAACCTGAAAATGGACCTTCTGAAGCGCAACCGGGAGTGCGACGACCTTCAGTCCAAATACGACGACATTATGAATCCCAAGTCCGGACCTGGTGCCGAGGGCATTCGGGCGCGCCGCCGTCAGATCGATTTGGAGCAGCAGCTGGACGAGCGGACCGACGAATACAACGAGCGCATTCAGGAGCTGGAGGACCAGGCCGAAGAGACCGAGGGCAGAATTGAAGATGCCCAGAGGGACTTCGAGGACCGCATCATGGATTTGGGGGAGGAAGTGTACAAACTCCGCCTGTCGGATGCCTCCCTCGCGCCGCTGTATCCGCGCATCGACAAGGTCGCCGGCAAATAGGCTTTTCGCCTTGAGCGCAGGCCGACCCTGAGCGGCGGGCAGCGGTCATCTGAGTCACCTGTGTAAAAATAAATGAGGGATGCGGCTCTTCATCGGGCCGCATCCCTTTTTTTGTGCCATCCGTCCCACTTCTTTGTGCCCTTTCGCTAGGGGGAGGGAAGGGTTCCCCGAAGGATGGAGCCGTTTCCGCCGCCGACCCAGAGTGAGCCGTCATCGGGCGAGAGCGCGAGAGACAGAATCGGGCGCGTCGTTTTCGGGTCGAAAGAAGTCCAGTCCGCGCCGTCAAAATGGATGAGGAATCCGGCGCCGCTGGTGAGTGTCCCCGCCGCCCATACGTCGGTGACAGAGGTTCCCGCCAGGGCCCTGACATTGAAGACGGACAGGCGCGCGGGCATGTCGAAGTGGCTGAAGCGCACGCCGTCCCAGAACAGAATGTAGCGGGCGTTGCCTCCGATGAAGGCCTCGCCGCCGGGCGCCGCGTAAACCGCGCGCCAGAGGGCCGTGCGAATGGAATTATCGTTGGGCGTGATGACCACCGGGCTGCCGTTTTTCCAGAGGACGGTCAGGTAATCTCCGACGGCCATGATGTTGCTGCCGCTGCACGAGAGCGCTTTGAGGTTTCCGCTCGTCTGAGTGACGCGCGTCCAGAGGCCGTCTGCGGTGCGCGCGACCGTGCCGTTGTCCCCCACGGCCCAAAGCTCTTCGCCGCATTTTTCCAGACCACGGAGAGCGCCGAACGCCGTCACATCGGCTGCGCTCCAGTCGCCTTCCAGAAGCCGGTAGGCACGCCCGCCTTCACCCACGACCCAGATGTCCCGGCTCCTCAGGCCGCCCACGGCGTGCATCCGCCCGGCAAAGCCATCCGGCGGCGTCAGGTCTTTGAAGATGCCCGCGGCCGTCCTGAAAAGCAGCCTGTTGGAGACCATGTCACAGGCGGCGTTCAGACATTCCTCTGTCAGGGCGAAGAGTTCGCCGCCGTCAAAGGCGCTGAGACCGATAATCCAGCTGCGGCTGCCCTCGGAAAGCGCGCTCCATGCGCTGCCGTTCCAGTGAAGGAGTCGGCCCGCCGTGCCCGCGGCCGCAAGGTCTGTCTCAGAGCGCGCAGTGAGAACGGGCGTCTCCGCATCCGGCAGGCCGATGCGCGTCCAGACGGGAGTGCCGCCGGTGTCGTCATCCAAGGACGAATCACAGTCGGCGAAAACCGAGGTGAGCGGCGTGTTCCCGTCGGAATTTTCATTTTCATTCGAGACGGCGCGGACCAGCGTGCAGCCGCCGGCCGCCGTGACGGAGAGCGGCCTGAGCTGAGACGCGGCCTCTGCGGGTTCCCCATCATCCGGGCCGCCGGTTTCATCCAGGGCATGCGTGCGCCAGATGCCGCTTTTGCCGATGCGCACGAAGGCGCCCTGTCCGTCGATGGCCGAAAAGCCGCCGTTGTTCCAGGGAGCAGCACTCGCGACGGCTTCGGGCGGATTGACCGCGGACACGAGCATCCAGCCTTCCCCCAGGCGTTCGTAAATTTTGCCGCCTGCCGTGAGGACCCGGGGAATGCCGTCCGCGAAACCGACAGCTGACAGCGCGTCGAAGGAAGGGGATTCCGCCGGTTCCCAGAGCCCGGAGACTGAATTGTAGAGGAGAAGCTGCGGCCCGGGGCCGGCGGCGATGCCCGCACTGCCGTCAAAAGACAGCGCGGTGAGAGGGGAGCCCGGAAGGACGGCGGATTCGGCGGCGTCATCAGTGCTGTCTTCCGAAAGGGTGACGATGAGTCCGGCGGAGGCGATGGCCCCGACGGCGACGAGCCTGCCGCCAGAAGTCGCTATGGCCCCGAAGCGCGCGCCCTCGATCCTGTGGCGCATGCGGAAATTTCCCGAGCGATTCCGCTCCCAGATGGAGCCATCCGTCGCCGCGAAATAGAGCTTCTCTGCATCGCTGCCGAACGCCAGAGCCGTGATGGAATTGCCCTGAGGCAGCGGATTTTCCCAGGCAAGGTCTGAGGGCAGAGGCGCGCCGTTGCGGACGAAAATGTCGAGTGAGGCCGCCGCGGCGCCGGCTCTGGCCGTGACAGATGTCCTGCCGGGGGACAGGGCTGTGACCACGCCTTCTTCACTCACGGAAATCACGGCGCCGTCCTGCGGCGAAAAGACGATTTTTGCCGCGGCGGGGTCCATGGGCGCGCCCGCCTGGTCGAAGACCTCAAACGTCAGCGCCGCCGTTTCACCCACGTTCAACGTCTGGCGCTCGGCGGTGAGCGTGATGGAGGCGGGACGGACGGCCTCGGGAACGGTGCCCCAGAAAGTGCCCCCACGCAGGACCTCGCCGCTGACAGTTTCTGACTCCGCATCCACGCGGACGCCGTTCAGCCGCTCCTGAGCGCCGGAGGCGTCGCTTCTGCGCAGATCGAACATCGAGGCATAGACATCGCCGGGGAGGTTTTCGGGCAGATAGCGGACGCTGAGGGTGGCAAAGCTGAGAAAGCGAAGGGAGGTCGGGCTGATGCGGAAGGTCCGCGTGACGCGGACGCGGCCGTAAACATCGGGTGCGCCGCTGCTGAAAACGCTGAGCGTGATCTCCGTTTCCTCCGCCAGTGCGCCGGGAGGGATGGTGAGCTGCCCGCCGTCCACGGTGAGCACGCCGCCGCTCTTGCCGAACGTGCCTTTGTCGGTGTCGTCCGCCTGCTCCCCGTCGCTTCCGCCGCACGCGGAGATGGAGACGGACAGGGAAACGGCCAGCGCCAGGAAGAGAATCAGGGAGAGAAAAAGTCGTTTCATGGTGCGGCGCCTTTCAGGCGGGCTGCTGGTCCGGCCCCCCATCGGCGGTCTCCGGTGCGTTTGTTTCCGCCTTTGCGTCAACCATCGGCCTTCCGGTCAGCGGCCTGATGGGCCGGCGGGTGATCAGGACAAATCGGATGAAGAGCGTCACTGCCACAGCGGTCAGTCCCGCGCAGATGCCCCACCAGAGTCCCTGGACGCCCATCGTTCCGCGGACGCCCAGCCACAGGGCGATGGGAAGTCCGACGCCGTAGTGGCCCGCCAGATTGGTGATGAAGGGGAATTTGACGTCGCCCGCGCCTCTGAGAACGCCCGCGCCGACAGCCTGAAAGCCGTCTGACAGCTGAAAGAAGGCCGCGACGCTGAGGAGCGGTGCGGAGATGGCGAGGACAGCTGTGTCACTGGACAGAAGCCCCGAGAGTTCCATCGGCCAGATGAAGAAGCACACCGCCGAGCAGGACATGAAGGCGAGGCCGATGCCGAACGAGGTGAAACCTGCCCGCCGGACCGTGGCGAGGCTGCCTGCACCGACGCCGATTCCAACGCGCACCGAGCCTGCAGCGCCGACGCCCTGAGCGAAGCTGAACGTCATGCCCGCCAGCGTGATGGCTATCTGGTGCGCGGCCAGCTGGCCGTCTCCCAGGCGTCCGGCCAGAACCGAGACAATGACGAAGATGCCGACCTCGGCCGTCATCTGCAGACCGACGGGCAGGCCGATACGGAAGGCCATTTTGAGGTCGTTCGTGCAGAGGCGGCGCATGGAGGGCGTGAAGCCCGGCGCGGGGATGTCTCGGAGAGCGGCGAGAACGAAGAGGAGCTGGATGAGGACGCACAGCGTCGATGCGGCAGCGGCGCCGGTGGCTCCCAGAGCGGGCATGCGCCTCAGGGGACCGGTCCAGCCGGGCAGAATGCTTCCGCCGAAGGCAAGCCAGATGGTCACGGCCACGTTGACGGCATTGGCCACGATGATTCCCCAGACGAGCGAGGCCGTTTTGCCTTTCGCCTGCAGGTAGCAGCGCGCACCCAGAAAGATGAGCAGCGGGATGAGTCCCAGCGTTCGGACCAAAAGATAGGGCGTCCCCGCCTGCGCCAGTTCCCGGCTGATGCCGAAGACCGAGAGGAAGGGCGCCAGAATCAGCAGGGGACACGTCAGAACGAGTCCGGCCGCGAGCGCCATCCAGATGGACTGCCAGAGGAGCGATCGGGCGCGGAGTTCGTCCTTTGCGCCCAGGGCCTGCGAGATGAGCGGGTCGAAGCCCATCATGATGCCGCTGCCCGCGATGGTGACGCCGAAGAAGACCGCGTGCCCGAGTCCGACGGCGGCCAGGGGAACGGCGCCCAGACGCCCGATGATGGCGGTGTCAGAGACGCCGAAGAGGTTGCTGCCCGCCTGCACCAGAGCCAGCGGCAGCGCCAGTCGGACCAGCGCCCGAATTTCGTCTCCGAGTCCGCGGCTCGTGCCGCTCGTGCCTGAGGCCGCTGCCGCTGAAGGATGCTGACTGTCCGCCATCGATTCCCGCCCGCTCCGGAGCCCTGAAAAAGCGGCGGCCTTTGCCGGCGCGGCTGACTGTTGTCGAGGGCTTTTGCCGGCGCGTTTTCCTCTGAAGCGCACGCTTCGCCGGCGTTCGATGAAGCTCGGCCGGCTTGTCATCGGTCAATTCGTTCTTAGCTTTGGCGCGCTCCAAAATTTGACACGGGCGCACGGAGTTCTCCGGGGCGCCTTTTTTGAGGAACAGGAGGCAAAAAATGCTGAAGGACAAACTGACTGATCAGGCTTTTTCCGCACTCCAGGACACAACCGCAGCGGCCCGCCGCCGAAACAACCCGTACATCGAGCCGGAGCATCTGTTCATCGCGCTCCTCGACCAGGAGCAGGGCGTGGCGACGCCGATTCTGGAGAAGGCCGGCGTGGACATCGCCTTCCTCAGGAGCCGGGCCGAGGCTGAGCTGGAAAAGCTCCCCCGCGTTCAGGGCGGCGACGACCGCTATTCGTCCCGCTTCAACCGGCTGCTCGACCGCAGCGAGGACGCCGCCAAGGAGCTCAAGGACCAGTTCATTTCCTCGGAGCATCTGCTGATTGCGCTGACAGGCGAGACGCAGGGCATCGGCGCGGCCTTCAAGACCATCGGGCTGACAAAGGAAGCCCTGCTCAAGGTCATCCGCGAGGTTCGGGGCGGAAGCCGCGTCACGGAGCAGAACGCTGAGGGCCAGTATTTCGCCCTCGACAAATACACCACTGACCTGACGGCCCTGGCCAAGGCGGGCAAGCTCGACCCCGTCATCGGCCGCGATCAGGAAATCCGCAGCGTCATTCAGGTCCTGTCCCGCCGGACGAAGAACAACCCCGCGCTCATCGGCGAGCCGGGCGTGGGCAAAACCGCCATTGTCGAGGGGCTGGCGCGGCGCATCGTCGAGGAGGACGTGCCGGAGATGCTCAAGGGCAAGCGGGTTCTCTCTCTCGACATGGGCGCGCTGGTCGCCGGCGCTCAGTACCGCGGGCAGTTCGAGGACCGGCTGAAGGGCGTCCTCAAGGAGATTGGCGCGGCGAACGGCAGCATCATTCTCTTCATCGATGAGATGCACACCGTCGTCGGCGCGGGGAAGGCCGAGGGCTCGATGGATGCGGGCAACATGCTCAAGCCGGCGCTGGCCCGGGGCGAGCTGCACTGCATCGGCGCCACCACACTCTCCGAATATCGGAAGAACATCGAAAAGGACCCGGCTCTGGAGCGGCGCTTCCAGCCCATCATCGTGCAGGAGCCGACCGTCGAGGACACCATCAGCATCCTGCGCGGCATCAAGGAGGCCTACGAGGCGCACCACAAGGTCCACATTCAGGACGCGGCCATTGTCGCTGCCGCCACGCTCTCGCAGCGCTACATCACCGACCGCTTCCTGCCGGATAAGGCCATCGACCTGATTGACGAGGCGGCGAGCCGGCTCCGCATCGAAATCGATTCCATGCCTACCGAGATGGATGAGGTGAAGCGGCGGATCATCCGTCTGCAGATTGAGCGCGCGCAGCTGTGCCGCGAGGACAACGCCATGAGCCGCGACCGCCTGCGCATCCTCGATGAGGAACTGACGAGTCTGCAGACCAAGTTCACGGCGCTGAATGCCCATTGGGACGCGGAGAAGGCGGCCATTCAGGCGATTCACGACACGGCCCGTCAGCTGGAGGCGGCGCGCCGCGACCAGAGAATCGCCGAGCGCGAGGGCAACCTCTCGAAGGCCGCGGAAATTCTCTACGGAACCATCCCTTCGCTGGAGCGCTCGATGAAGGAGCACAGCGAGCGGCTGGCGGCTCTGCAGAAAGAGCATCGGATGCTCAAGGAAGAGGTTGACGAGGCAGACATCGCCGACGTGGTGGCCCGGCGCACCGGCATTCCGGTGTCCCGCCTGACCGACGGCGAAATGAAGCGCCTGGTCCACATGGAAGAGCGGCTGGGCGAGCGGGTCATCGGGCAGGAAGAGGCCATCAGCGCCGTGTCCAACGCCATCCGCCGCGCACGTGCCGGACTTCAGGATCCCAACCGGCCTCTGGGCTCATTCCTCTTTCTGGGACCCACCGGCGTGGGCAAGACCGAGACGGCACGCGCCCTGGCGGATTTCCTCTTCAACACCGAGACGGCCATGGTCCGCATCGACATGAGCGAATACATGGAGAAGCACACCGTCTCCCGTCTCCTCGGCGCGCCGCCCAGCTACGTCGGCTACGAGGAGGGCGGCCA
>DBXV01000016.1:47739-78546 GCA_002309695.1 Myxococcales bacterium UBA1203
AGATCGAGAAGGCGCACCCGGACGTGCTCAACGTTCTGCTGCAGATGCTGGACGACGGGCGGCTGACTGATTCGCAGGGCAGGACCGTCAGTTTTCGAAACACGGTCATCATTATGACCTCCAACATCGGCAGCGACGAAATCCAGTCGGCGGTCGCCAGCGGACATGGACTCGATGCGGCGCTGAGGAAGTCTGTTCTGGAGCGCCTCAAAGAGAAAATGCGGCCGGAGCTCATCAACCGCATCGACGAGATTGTCATGTTCGAGGAGCTGACCCGCAGCCACATTGGCCGGATCGAAGAGCTGCAGCTGTCGGGCGTCCGCAGGCGTCTGGCCGATATGAACGTCTCGCTCAGTGTGACGGACAGCGCCAAGGGCTTCATCGCCGACAAGGGCTACGACCAGGTTTACGGTGCCCGGCCGCTCAAGCGGGCGGTGCAGACGTGGCTGGAAAACCCGCTGGCCTCGAAGCTCATCGCCGGCGACATCCCCTCCGGCTCCGAGGTGACGGCCGATCTGGCGCCCTCCGGGGACCACATCGAATTCCAGATTGGGACGAAGGACGCGGAAGCGGGCGAGGCTTCTCCTGCGGCCCATGACGGTGAAGATGCCGCCGAAGGTGCTTCGGAGAAGGCCGGGGCCAAGGTTCAGGAAACGGAGCGCAGAAAGAGCGCTTCGGCGAAGAAGCCGCGCGGCAAGGCCTCGGGCGCGAAGAAGGAGTCAGACAGCAAGTGAAATGAGGCGCCCTTCCGCCGCCGTCAGGTGACGTGAAGAGAGAATCCCGGCCCTCAATGAAAAGCCCCGTCTCCCCTGGAACCAAGACGGTCCGGGAGGCGGGGCTTTTTTGTCGGGGACGCGGGAGATTCAGAGGGCGAGTTCAGCCTTCGCCGCCGTGCCGCCTGAGGTCTGCCTTCACCATCATCGCGCACAGCTCTTCGAGCGTGGTCTTGGGCTCCCATCCGAGGACGCGCCGCGCCTTGCCGGCATCGCCGATGAGCAGATCGACCTCTGCAGGCCGGTAGAACTCAGGGTTCACGCGCACGCGGACTTTTCCGGTCGCTTTGTCCACGCCCACCTCGTCCACGCCGCTGCCGCGCCACTCGATGTCGATGCCCACGGCTTTGGCCGCCATCTCCACAAAATCGCGAATCTTCTGCGTGCGGCCCGTGGCGAGGACGAACGTGTCGGGTGCGTCGAGCTGGAGCATCCGCCACATGCCCTCGACGTATTCTTTGGCGAATCCCCAGTCGCGCTTGGCGTCGAGATTCCCCAGCTCCACGCAGTCGAGCTTGCCCAGATGAATGCGCGCAAAGGCGTCTGTGATTTTGCGCGTCACGAACTCGATGCCCCTCAGCGGCGACTCGTGATTGAAGAGGATGCCGCTCGTTCCAAAGATGCCGTAGCTCTCGCGGTAATTGACGGTCATCCAGTGGGCGTAGAGCTTGGCCACGCCGTAGGGACTGCGGGGGTAGAACGGCGTCGTCTCCTTCTGGGGAACTTCCTGCACCTTGCCGAACATCTCGGAGGTGCTGGCCTGGTAGTAGCGAATCTTCGGATTCACCGTGCGAATCGCCTCGAGGAGGCGCATCGCCCCGAGCCCCGTGATCTGAGCCGTCGTCTCGGGCTGGTCGAAGGAGACGCCCACGAAGCTCTGGGCCGCGAGGTTGTACACCTCGTCCGGCTGCACCTTTTCCAGCGTGCGGATGTTGTTGCCCAGGTCGGTCAGGTCGAACTCGATGAGCTTCAGGCTGCTGTGATGGCGGATGCCCAGCTCCTCGATGCGCCAGAAGTTGAGCGCGCTGGTGCGGCGGTAGGCCCCCACCACCCGGTAGCCTTTGGAGAGCAAAAGCTCGGAGAGATAGGCGCCGTCCTGCCCTGTGATGCCTGTGATGAATGCGGTTTTCATGTCGTGATGCCTGTCGTTTTGCCTGTCATGACAGAGGGAAAGCCCGGTGCTGCCTCAGGCCGTGGGAACATTCTTCGCGTCCTCGCGCCCATAGACGTCTTCCACCCGCACGATGTCGTCCTCGCCCAGGTAGGCGCCCGACTGAATCTCGATAATCACGAGCGGCAGCGTCCCGGGGTTGCGCAGGCGGTGCATGGTGCCGATGGGAATATAGGTGGACTGGTTTTCGGTGAAGAGCTTCACGCTGTCGCCCTTCGTCACCTCAGCCGTCCCCTGCACGACGACCCAGTGCTCCGCCCGGTGGTAGTGCATCTGCAGCGAGAGCATGGCGCCGGGGTTCACGATGATGCGCTTCACCTGGAAGCGCGGCCCGGAGATGAGCGACTCGTATTGGCCCCACGGACGGTCAACCACGGAGGCGAGCTTCGACTCGGGGCGTCCTGCCTTGTGGAGCTTCTCGACGATTTTTTTCACGTCCTGCACGCGCTCGCGGGGCGCCACCAGAACGGCGTCCTTGGTCTCGACGATGGCCAGGTCGTGAATGCCCAGCGCCGCCACCAGCCGGTGGGTGCTGTGCAGGTAGCAGTCGTGAACGTCCTCGCCCACGACATCGCCGGCGGCGACATTGCCGTCCGAGTCCTTGTCGCCCGTCTGATAGAAGGCTTCCCACGAGCCCAGGTCGTTCCAGGGCGTGCTCAGGGGGCGGATGGCCGCGAGCGACGTCTTTTCCATGACGGCGTAGTCGATGGAGTCGGAGGGGGAGGCGGTGAAGTCCTGAGCGCCGGGACGAATGAAGCTGCCGTCGGCCTTCCGCGCCTTCCACGCGCGCTGGCAGGCCTCGGCGATGCCGGGGGCAAAGCGGGAGAGCTCGCGCATGTAAACGGAGGCGCTGAAGAGGAACATACCGCTGTTCCACGAGTAGCCGCCCTCATCGAGCATCGCCTGAGCTTTGTCGGCGCTGGGCTTTTCGACGAACCGGGCGACCTCGAAGCCGAAACTGCCGATGGGCTTGCCCTGCTGCACGTAGCCGAAGCCCGTGGCCGGCCCGGTGGGCGAGATGCCGAAAGTGACGATGTGCCCCTGCAGCGCCATCTGCACAGCGTCCTCCACGGCCTTGGCGAAGCTCGCCTGGTCGGCCAGCAGATGGTCGGAGGGCAGCACCAGCAGCAGCGGGTCTTCGGCAGGCGTCCGGCGGTTTTCGAGCGCGGCGAGCGCGGCCAGAGCAATCGCGGGGGCGGTGTTGCGGGGCGCCGGTTCGAGAATCAGCTGGCCGCCAGTGCTGCACTCAAACAGACTGGCGCTGACGAGAAAACGGTGGGTCTCGTTGCAGACGACGATGGGCGCCTGCGCACCGGGAAGGGCGGCGGCGCGCCGGACAGTGTCCTTGAAGAGCGTCCTGCCTTCGCCCAAATCGACAAACTGCTTGGGGTGCATTTCCCGGGAGAGCGGCCAGAGCCGCGTTCCGCTGCCGCCGCACAGAATGACTGGATGAATCATTGCGTCCATAACCCCGTTTCCCCGGAAGGCTTTTCCGGTTTCTTCAAATCAAAAAAAGAAAGCGGCGAACGTCCCGCGTCCGCCAGCGTCATGGCCGCTGACAGCGCTCAATGTTCGCCGCAAAAGGCTGCGCCGTCTGCCGGAAGCGCGATGGGGCGTCAAGGGGAGACGCCGGAGGTATACATCGGTCCATACATAGATAAATTATATACATGACATGGGCGTTCCCGGACCGCTTCGCAGTGTCAGCTGCTTATCTGGTATTTTGTTTAGTTGGTGAAGTGAATTTTTCAGCCTGCGGGGGCCCCCGGCCGAAAGTTGATTTTGTTGAGGGAATTTCCTTGGATTCGCCCGCTTTTTTCGCCTCACAACCGTCCTCCCTCCAGCGGAGGATTTTTTTGAAGGAGTCGCCATGACTATGAAATCGAAGCAATGGATGTCTGCCGCCATCCTGGCGCTCGCCCTGGGCGCCGTCGGCTGCGGCAGTGACAAAAAAGAGGAAGAAGAGGAGTGCGGCGGCTGTACGTCTGAACAGCCTTTTTGCGACACTTCGACAGGCCGGTGTGTGAGCTGCCTCGAAGACTACAACTGCTCTGCGCCGACGCCGAAGTGCCGCCAGACGGATCATATCTGTGTTGAATGTATTACAAAATCCGATTGCGTCGCCGGTGAGACCTGTCAGCTGGGAAGCTGCGTCTCGGACCAGCAGCCAGAGCCAGAGTGCAGCGAGACGAAACCCTGCACCGAGGGCAAGTGCGATCTGGAGGCCCAGGTCTGCATCTTTGATGTTCAGTGTACCAAGGAGACCGAAGCCACGGACTGCCCGAAGGACGGCGAATGCAAGGCGGACGGCACCTGCCTCAATTCCAAGAAGGTTTATTGCAGCGACGCCAATACGCCGGCCAATGCGACGGCCAGCCTTGAGATGGTCAGCATCGCCTGGACGGCCACCTCGGGCTGGACAAAGGCCAAGGACTGCGGCTGGAACTGCAACGGCGGCTTCGAGCCCACAGCCGATGGAAAAGGCTGCACCAAGGCGCCCGACTGCACGCCCGAAAATCAGGCGACCACTTGTCCGGGCAGCGTGTGTGTGAACGGCAGCTGCCAGACTTCCAAGAAGGTTGACTGCAAGTCGGTCGACCACGGCGCGCATTCGACGAACATTGTGACGCAGGTGACCATCACCTGGTCCTCCTCCACCGGAACTTGGACTGAGCCCGCGGTCTGCGAATGGAAGTGCGACACGGGCAGCAGCGGCAACTGGGTGAAGGACGGCGACGTCTGCGTCAAAGCGCCCGACTGCACGCCCGACAATCAGGCGACGACCTGCCCCAATGGCGGCCAGTGCGGCAGCAGCGGCAGCTGCATCACCAGCAAGTCTGTTCCCTGCGACAGCACCGGAACACCGGCTCACGCCACTGCCCGCCAAGAAAATGTGACGATTACCTGGACGGCGGACACGGGCTGGACCAGCGCCGCCGCGTGTCACTGGGACTGCAATTCAAATGAAAATTACGTTCTCAATGACACCCGCGATGGCTGCAAGTTGAATGAAAACCCGGCCTGCACACCGGGCACCTGCACCAGCAATAAATACTGCCAAATTGATGGGACAGAATGGGACTGCAGGCAGGAACATTGTGAAGCGAACCCCTCTGATCCTGCCATGGGCGGCTGTTTCGAATGCACGCAGGCAAGCCATTGCGGCAATGAGAATGATTACTATTGTAATTCAAATCATTCCTGCTCGCAATATATCTGCAATTCCCACCATTCCTGCACCGGCGCTCACCAGACCTGCGATACCTCTGCTGTCGGCGGTGCCTGCGTGATGGCCTCCTGCACCGGCACTGTCTGCACCGATGACGGCTATATTTGCCTCGGCGGCAAGTATTCTCCGTGCGCGCACGGCTGTAACTCTGACGGTACCTGCAAGTCCGCGCTGACCGGATGTGCGGCTCAGGCGAATCCAGATGATTGGTGTCTGGAGCATTCAAACGATGGCGTTGTCTGCGACGTCTCCTCCGGGAATTGTGTGGAATGTATTATTGATTCAAATCCTGCACATAATACGTGCAGCGCAAGTCAGACATGCACGAACAATCATTGCGTCAATAATTGCGGGAATCAGAAATTGGATTCGGATGAAGACTGTGATCCCAGCATTCCTTCGACGCAGTGGGCGGAAGGATATCGGAGCTGCACAGCGAATTCTTTGCCGCCGTATTATGTGCTCGTCGGAGAAATTACCTGCAGCAGCACCTGTGAAGTTGAATATGGCTGCACCACGTGCGGCAATGGCATGATGGATGAGGGCGAAGATTGTGACCCGACCGTCAATTCCAGCCAATGGGAATACTCCTCCTGTTCTGATCTTGGCCCGCGCTGGTCGGGGACCTTTAGCTGCGGTTCTGACTGCAAAGCGAATATAGACGGCTGCATTGAAGGCCCCGCCGATCCCTGTGATTCAGTTCAGGCAGATGAGGAATGTACGAGCTATAACAACGGCCATCCGCAACCCTGCGATGTGTATTTCTTTGGCGATGAGGGCGTTTCCACGACGGCCAGCATCGTCTGCAAACCTGCCTCGGCGACATGCTCCAGCAAACTTGTCATTGACGATGAGAAAACGCTGGAAGTCTGCTTCCCCACAGTAAATAAGGTTGCGGTGGACTGGTGCCGGACGCAGAGCCATTCCGGCGGCTATATTCTTAGTCTGAACAGCACGACGCCGAATCTGACGCTGTATGGCCAGGTAAATATTAATGGCGTTACAGGTTCCAATAATTCAGGGAATGCTGCCAATGCCAATATTCAAGGTGAACTGATCTATTGGGATGAAGAATTAAATGAGGGAAAAATTACCGGAACGAAATCCAGTGAGCTTTTTGGCGGCAGTGATGTGAACGACCAATGGAGTGTCACGCTGACGCCGAACAGCTTTCCTGCGAATGGGACATATTCGTATGCTTGGCGTTTTAGGGCGGATGACAAATCAGACTGGTATTACTGCCGAACAGAGAAGCAGAATAATGGTAGCGGCGGTGCGACGATGGATTCAGCAGATATTCTTGCCGGGGATTATTTGGTCGAAGGCAATGCTGCCACGATTACAGTCACAAAAACATCGGCGACGACCTATACTCAGAATTTTGCCGCATCGAAAAAACTGACATCGAGCTATGCGGCGGCAACGGAAACGCTGGATGGATTTGAGTGGAATTGGGCGAATGCCAGAAATAAAACGGAGAGTAAAAGCGGTGATGTAACTTATTATTATGATATTGATGGCGCAGGAATGATCTTTAAGAATGTTACAGACGCTTATGTTCAGCTGAAATCCACAGCAGGTATCGGCAGTTTCAGTTTCCAGTGGCGCCCCGCCTATACTGGTGCGGGTAATAGGCAGGTGAAAGTCAGTACGAGTACTAATGGGACGACTTGGACTGATGTATGGACGAGTTCTGCAGTCGCTAATGATCTTACCAGTACAGCCCTGCAGACGCCTTCGATTAACATCAACACGACAGGGACGGTATATGTCCGCGTTTCCAATGTTTTGGCCAAGCAGGTTCTTTTAGGCAATTTTAACTGGACGGATTATCTGTAGTTTCTTTGTCGGTCTGTTGCCCCCGCCTATCAATTTTTAAGGCGGGGGCTTTTTTATTTCCCCCTAAATTGCACGGTCGGTATTTTTTCTGTCGGTGCGTTTCAGTAGGTATTTTGAGAACAGAGGACGCCCCTCCCAAAAAAATCTCGAAATTTCTCTTGACTTCACTGAGGCGAACGACTAAAAGGCCGCCCGTTTTCAGGGTTCGGCCCCGAACGCTGGAAGCAGGGCGCTGTTAGCTCAGCCGGTAGAGCACCGGCCTTTTAAGCCGAGGGCCGCCGGTTCGATCCCGGCACAGCGCATCGCAGAGAGCAGTTGCAGTGAGAGTGAGCAGTTTGAGTGAGGATGATGTCCTCGTCGTCCAATAGGTTAGGACGCTGGCCTTTCAAGCCGGCAACTCGGGTTCGAGTCCCGACGAGGACACAGAAAGCCCGCCCATCGACATGATGCGGCGGGTTTTTTCATATGGGCCGACGGACATCCCTGACGGCGTTCGGACAGCGCGCGCTGACGGGCGCGCGGGACTTCTGGCCCCGGGGATTTTGCCTTTTCGCTTCAACCTCTGCCGCGCCGGGGTGACGCCCGGCGACATGGAGCCGCCAATGACGAGCAACGACAACAGAAACAGCCCCCGGGCGCCGCTGGACATTTTTCTGAACAAATACATCCGGGGAACGCCGTTTATGGCCCGCGCGCGGGACATCAGCATGGAGGGCATCTACCTCTCGCAGCTGATTGAGCCCATGGACGACAACTCGAAGATTGGCATCCAGTTTCAGCTCCCGGGCTCTCAGGAGGTCATCTACGCCGAGGGCGTCGCCATTCGCGAAGGCGAAGACGGCCACGGCATCCTTTTCACGATGCTGACCGAGCACGACCGCAAGCTGATTCGCGATTACATCGATGCCTGGCAGCGGCAGCAGGATACCGACCGGAAATAGGCGGTAAAGCGCGGTTCCTCACACTCGTGGACAGTGCCGGCCAATGAGACTCCTGAAATCTCATATCGATGTCCAAAGGCGTGGGCGATTTGAGAAAGCGCTCGCCGCGGGTGTGTGCGCCGCGCTGTTTCTGGAGCCCTTGGGCTGCGCGGCTGTCCAGACCGAGGAGCCCAGTTTTTTTGAGCGCATGCTCAGCGGGGAAGCGGACGAGGGCCGCGCCATTTCCTCAGAGCTGTGGCTCGTCTGCTCCACGCCCGACGCGGAAGTGCTTCTGGACGGGACGCTCCAGGGGCTGTGCAGCGATTTCACCGACCGCGGGATGCCGCTCTCTCCCGGCCTCCATCAGGTGCTGGTCAGGCATCCGGGGTTTTTGTCCTATGAGGCGGAGGTGGAGCCTGGCCGGGCCCGCATGACGCTCACCGTCGATCTGGTCCGCATCCGCTGAGCCGCCCGCCGCGTTCAGGATGGCCCGCGCCCTCACGCTCTGCCTTGGGAATATCCGTCAGCGGGAGGCGTTGCCCGCGTCGGCGCTGTGCGCACCTTGCCCGCTCTTTTTCTGCGGCTATAAGCCGCCGCGCTTTCATCTGCCGGGCTTTCCCCGGGATCATTTCATTCGTGAAGAAAGGCTTCGGAAAATGTTCAGAAAAACGCTCATCGGAATTGGTCTTCTGGCGGCCTGCGCGGCCTGTCAGCCTGCGTCGAACGGCAGCTCCGCGTCCGCCATCCCTTCCGCGCAGGCGGCTTCTCCGTCAGCCTCAGCGGCTGCTGCCCCGGCGGGAGACTTCAAGGCGCCGGACGGACTCTCCGACGATGAGACCGCGCTGTATTTCATGGGCTACATGATGGGTAGCAACGTGCGGCAGTTCGATTTGACGGAAGGGGAGATTGCCGCGCTCAAGAATGGATTTCTGGCGTCGGTAGCCCCGGGCGCGCCTGAGCCTGACATGCCGAAGATCGGTCCGAAGATTGAGCGCTTTGTCAGGAGCCGGAACGACGCGCTCGTCAACAAGAACAAGAAGGCAGGCGAGGCCTACGTCGAGAAGATGACGGCTGAAGGCTTTGAGAAGATGCCTGAGGGCTACTTCTTCAAGTCTCTGACCGAGGGCACCGGCGCCCAGCCGACGCTGACCGACAGGGTGAAGGTCCACTACACGGGCACGCTCATCGACGGGAAGAAGTTCGACAGCAGCTACGACCGCGTCGGTCCGGACGGCAAAGCGGAGCCCGCGATGTTCCCGCTCATGGGCGTCATCAAGTGCTGGACCCTGGGCCTTCAGAAAATGAAGGTGGGCGGCAAGGCGCGGCTGATTTGTCCTGCGGCAGTGGCCTACGGCGACAGGCCCCGCCCGCGGATTCCCGGCGGCTCGACGCTGGTCTTCGACGTGGAGCTCATGGAGATTGTGACGCCGCCGCCCAAGAAGCCCGCGCCTTCGCCGGTGGACAGCAACGAGCACTTCCATCCCGCGACTCCCACCGGGCCGGGAGGACTGCCGCAGAATCCGCCGGACCAGCCGCAGTGGCGGAAGTGATTCACTGCGAACTCTGCGAAAAAGCGCCCGCATCCAGATGCCTGGAGCGGGCGTTTTTTTGTGCCTGCCGATAATTACTCGGGAAAGCAGCGCGGGCGGCTCAGCGCTGGGTGATTTTGAGGATGCCGCCCTTGTTTTCCGGTGCTTTAGGAGGCGCCCCATGAGCGCACCAGTTTTCCAGATTCATCCGGTCAATCCCCAGCCGCGCATCATCGCCAAGGCTGTCGAAGCGCTGCGCAGGGGCGGACTCATTTCCTATCCGACGGACAGCTACTACGGCCTGGGCTGCGACCTTCTGAACAAGAAGGCTGTCGACCGGCTCTATCTGATTAAAGGCAGCAGCAGGCAGAAACCCATGTCGTTTCTCGTTCCCGATCTGTCTGACGTGACCCGCTACGCCAAAGTGTCGAATTTCGCCTACCGCATCATCCGGCACCTCGCGCCCGGTCCGTTTACCTTTGTGCTGGAGTCCACCAAGCTGGTTCCGGACATCATGCAGACGAAGCAGAAGACGGTTGGCCTGCGCATTCCCGAAAATCCCGTCGCGCGCCTTCTGTGCGCTGGGCTGGGCAATCCCATCGTTTCGACTTCTGCCCAGCCGCAGGGAGGTGAGGTGCTGAGAGACCCCGAGGAAATTCGGGATATTTTCGGCCACGGACTGGAAATGGTCCTGGACGCGGGCCTCAGCGAGAACCAGCCCTCGACGATTCTCTCTCTCGTGGGCGATGAGGTTCAGGTGCTTCGGCAGGGCAGGGGAGACGCCTCGTCGGTCCTGTGAGCTTCACGGAGATGAAGCGCTTTGCGGCAAAAGGCTCTCTCCTTACGCCGCATGAAAACGGCTGGCTTTAGCCGTCTCGCCGCCTCAGCAGAGGGAGAAGAAGGGGCACGAGAAAAGCGGGCAGCGCCATCGGGGACGCGGGCGCGCCCTGGCAGCTGCCGGATTGGAGAACGAAGACGTTTTCATCGCTTCCGGCCTGCTGCTCTCCGGGGCCGCCGTGAAAGCCGCCGTCGGTGTTCTGAGAGGGACCATTCGCGTCCGGAGCGCCAATGCTTCCCGCGTCACTTTCTTCGCCCGCCTCGTCGGCGACGGTGATGTCCACCGAGAGCATCTGGCCGAACGTTCCAACGCCCGCCTGTTCCATCTGCCACGAGGCCGTCCATCTGCCGGGCGCAGTGGGGGCCGTCATTTCCACAGACCAGGTTTTGGCGGCACTGACGGCGACGGTTTCGCCCTCGGCCAGAAGGGCAGGCGTTCGTGCCGCCATGGCCTCACCGCCGGTCCGGGCCAGATGATGGCCAGTCAGCGGATTCCATTCGACATTGCCCGTATTTTTCACGGTCCAGGCCTTGATGAAGGTCTCGCCGGGCCTCACGGCGGTTCCCGCGGGAATCGTTTCACTGACGAGCTGCGCGTCGTTTCGGACCGGGACGACGATGGATGCGGTGAATCCCGCGCCAAACTGCGTTCCGTTCTGCGCCATGCGCCAGTTGTGCGTGTAGCTCCCGGGCGCGGTGGGTGCGGTCATGGAGAGCGTCCACGTCTTGACGGCGTCCGGTGCGGTGGACTCGCCCGCGCCCATGGACAGAGAAGTTTCCTGGCTCAGCTGCGTGCCGCCCACGGAAATCAGCGCGTAGCCCTCGCCTGCGGTCCACGTGGTGTTGCCCGTGTTCTTCACGGTCCAGCTCTTGGTGAATGCCTCTCCCGGAAGCACCTCTGTGCCGTCGGCGGTGGTCTCGGAGATGAGCAGGGAATCGTTGACCGGCAGGGGCGCGCACTGGTCGTCGGCTGGAACCTGCTGATAGGCGTTCTGAACCTTCCACTGGGACTGGCTGACCGAAGGATTGCAGGAGCCGAGATACGGGTCGAAGCGGCTGGCGCTGTTTCCGCCCTGGGGGCGCACGTCAAAGTGCAGATGCGCGCCGGTCGAGCTGCCGGAGCTGGCCACCTTGCCCAGCGCATCGCCGCATTTGACCGACTGACCTTTGCTGACGGCGATGCTGCCTTTCATCATGTGGGCATAGACGACGCTCAGGCCGGTGTCCTTGTGCGTGATTTTGACGTAGTTGCCGTAGCCGCCGCCGCACGTATCGCCGGTCGAAGTGTTCTGGTCGTAGCAGCCGTCATTGGTGGAATCGACCACGCCGTCGCCGGCGGCCACCACGCTGCGCCCTCTGATGCCACTGCCTGTGAAATCGGTCCCCTTGTGGCCCGAATAGGTCTTGGTGCCGCAGTTCCAGTCTTTCTTGGTGCCGCTGCCACCGTTCTGGTCGAAGTAGGCGGAGATGAAGCACTTCTTCCATGTGCCGATGTCACATCCGTCCAGAGGCAGGTTGAAGTGACCGCCGCCGGAGACCGTGGCTGCGGCGTCTGCTGAACCGGGCGCAGCGCAGCAGACTGCGAGAAGGACGGCTGCCGAAAAGCTCCAGGCACAGAGAGAGTTCTTTCCGTTCGTCGTCATGGCGCGCCTCCATCACTCGTCGAGATACGCCCTGACCGTCTCGATAAAGCTGTCCGCCTGTTCCTTTTCCCGAATGTCGATGCGGGAGACGTCAATGGTCAGAACGTCGATGTCGTACTTCTGCTTCATCACCTGCGGAAACGTTGAGTAGTAACCGGCCAGCCCTTTGAGAAAGTCCCGCTGGATGCCCTTTTCTTCGGCGCGCCCCCTTAGCCGGATGCGGCGCATGAGGATGTCCAGGTCGGGAACGTCGAAGAAGATGATTTTGTCGGGCTTAATGACGTCCCGATTCATGCGCTCGAAGTATTCGTAATAGAGCTGGAGCTCGCGCGAATCCATGAAGCCAAGGCCGTGGAGGTATTTGGCGAAAATCTCCGGGTCTTCGTAGAGGGTCCTGTCCTGAACGCAGTTCTTGGGGACCGTGTGAATCAGCTCGTGGTGCTCGATGCGGCGAATCAGAAATTCCAGCTGCAGCGTGAACGACCAGCGGCGCATGTCCGCGTAGTAGTCCCTGAGAAAGCGGTTATCGATGACGGGCTCGTCGAAGAGCTCAAAGCCCAGACGCTGGCTGATGAGCTTGGCCGCCGTCGTTTTGCCCGCGCCGATGTTGCCGGCCATGGCGATGAAATGCTTCTTGACGCCTCCGGCCGGAGCACCGGCCTCGCTGCTGTTCTGAGTCATGGATATATCGTCCGTGGGATGCCGAAGAGTCGTTGGCTGCTTCTGCTTTTGTCTGAGGCCATTCCGCGCCGTCTGCCGCGGAGTTTCGGGATTCCGGATTTCCTAGCGGGGCGCGCGGGGAAGGGCGAAATCCTTCAAAACGGCCATGTGCTGCATGTCTTTGGCGGTGCTGTCCGCCTTCTGCGCCGGAGAAATCGCTGAAAGAGGCGTGAAATTCCGCGTGTCCACGACCGTTCCCCGCTTGTTCAGCCCGCTGGCCGTGCCGATGACTGGCGTCGTCAGAAAAGAGCGCATGTTGTCGCTCGTGAGCACCAGGTCGTAGGGGTAATTCCGGTTGATGCTGGTGTCCCCGTTCTTCTTCTGGTCGATGGGGCATTCGTTTTCGGTGTCCACATGGACGAGGCCGCTGTTTTTCAGCGCGTCCATGCAGTCCTCCGAGCGGGTGCTGATGTTGAAGTCGCCGCCGATGACCAGATAATCGCCCGCAGGGATGTTCAGTGATTTGACGTTGGCGATGAGCCCTTTCATGTCCCGGAGGCGCTGTTCGGACTCCTTGCCATAGTCAGTATTTGTTCCTGTGGTGAGATGGACACTGAAAACCCACAAATCCCTGTCGCCGGGGATGTCGATGCGCGCCCAGACGTGCTGGCGGTCGCGGATGTTGTCCTGCGCGCTCTCAAACTGTCCGGCGGCCTTGATGGGGTAATAGCTGACGATGCCGTTGGGCTTGCCCATGTTCTTGCCGGTCCGGTCCTCCCGATAGGAGTACCAGCGGTCGCCGAAGGTCTGGCTGACGAAGTCGCGCAGGGATTCGTCTGAATTGCGCCAATAGCCGCTGTGATCCTTGTCGTAATAGAGCGTCTTAAATTCCTGGATCAGGGCGATGTGGGGTTTGAGTCCCTGGAGAATGCGCCGGCCGGGCCCCGGGTCCCATGTCTCGGAGAAAGAAACAGCGGTCCCGTCAGAGAGCGTCATCGTGTCGGAAGTGGTCAGGTTGCCCGTGAGAATGCGGATGTTTTCCGTGTCGGCGCCGCTGCCGCTGCACTGAATAAAATGCCCGCAGCCGTCGTAGGCCTCGCCCTTTGGATTGCCCAGGTCGGCGCAGGTGAAGGGCTTGCACTGGCAGGTGCCGGAGACGCAGGAATCGGGCGCCTGGCAGCCGCAGCTGATGGTGCCGCCGCACCCGTCATCAATGGCGCTGCCGCATTCATCCGTGGCCGCGCAGGTCTTCGCCTCACAGCCGCAGGCACCGCAGGAGAGCGTCCCGCCGCAGTTGTCGTCGATGGTTCCGCAGGCGCCGGACGGACACTGCGTCAGGCAATGCGGTTCTTCGCATCCGCCGCAGTCCAGAAGGCCGCCGCATCCGTCGTCAAAGCAGCCGCTGCTTTCCGCCGGGCAGTCGCTGACTGTGTAGGGGACGCAATCTGAATGCTGTTCTCCAAGCAGGTCGATGCAGGACGCGGTGAGCAGCACGAAAACGGCCGATAGTGCCCAGCAGTGAGATTTTTTCATGGGAGCCTCCCCGAACGGATTTTGAGTCGGCAAACCTAGGCGAAAAAAAAATGCGCTGTGCAGAAAAAATGAGCGGCTTTTCATTTGTCAAAAGTGGGCTTCGAACGACTTTTGGCCCCTGATTGGCCGCAAAAAATAAGAAAAAATACTGAATCCATGACCAGATTATTTATGCCGCATATGGCCTGTTCACATATTCAGTTTTTGGGGAAAGGACGCGGCGGCAATTCATCTGAATGCGGATGAATGCTTATGAAATCGAAAATCATTCAAACAGTGCATTCATCCGCAATGGCCGGAGGAGGGGAAAACGGAAACTTTTTGAGAACAGGGAGGGCATTGACGGGCCAGGAAGCCAAACTCAAAAGCCCGCGCCCCGGCGGGGGGCCTCCCGAATGGGGGGCAGGGCATTTGATTTCGTTTTGAAAGGCTTTTTTTCGACAGGAAAGGTTTTCCCATGATTGTCCATGCGCTTCTGGCAGGCATGCTCCTCAACCCTCTTGGAGACGGCGTTCAGCCAACAGCCGATCAGCCTTCCGCCGACGAGAGGACGGCCGCGAACGCGTCTGCCGCCTCTGCCTCCGATGCTCAGCTGGCCCCAGACCCCGTGCAGCTGAATCTGGAACCGCCGGCGGCTCAGCAGCAGGCGCCCGGCTCGGAGTCTGCGGCGGACGCGCAGCCGTCTGAAAGCCTGCCGATTCTGACGCTCGCTCAGGCGATGGACGAGGCGCAGAAAAACAACACCACCCTGGAGAAGGCCAGAACGCAGCTGTCGCAGGCGGAGCTCTATTCGAGGAAGGCGTGGGCCAGCTACCTGCCGCAAATCACGCTGGCCGCTTCCCTGACCCACAACAGCGACCCGACGGCGACGGTGAATCAGCAGCCCATCATGGCCACCGATGCCATCACGCAGCAGATGGGCGGGCCTTACCTGATTTCGGTCGCCAGCAGCGACTACTCCATGGAGGTCGGCAAGAATGTCTTTGGCGCGCAGGTCTCCTTTCAGCAGGCGCTGATTGTCCCGCAGCTCTGGGCGGCCATTCGCAATACCTACATCGCCGAACGCGTGGTGAACCTGACGGTGGAAAACGCCCGCCGCGAGGTCCTGTTCGGCGTCTCCCAGCTCTACATCAGCGCGGCGACGCTCAAAGAGACCATCGCGGTTCGCAAAAGGATGCTGGCCAACACCGAGGCCCACGAAAAGGACGCGCGCTTTCGCTTTGAGGCGGGCACTATTCCCAAAATTCAGCTGATTCGCGCCCAGATCGACACGGTCAACGCCCAGCAGCAGGTTCTCCAGGCGGAGAACAACTACATGACTGCCAAGCTCGCGCTGGCCACGCTGATTGGCCGGAACGTGGTCGATTTTGACGTGGAGACGCCCGAGGAAGTTCAGCCGCCCGAGGGGAACGAGGAAGAACTGATCCAGCGCGCGGCGGAGAGTCGGCCGGATGTCGTTTCGGCGCGCGACAGCCTGAAAATGGCCGAATTGGGGATGAAGCAGGCATTGTACGCCTACCTGCCCAGCCTCTTCTTTGTGGCGTCCTATCAGTGGGGACGGCCTTCCTACTGGCTGTCTGACTCGATGGAGGCACTGATGGACGCCTCCGGCCAGTCGCTCAGGGAGGAGGACAAATGGACGCAGAAGTGGAGCGTCGGACTGGCCTTCAGCTGGACCATCTGGGACGGCGGTGCGCGCGAGGTGGCCGTGAAGGAAAACGACGCCAAAATCGCAGCCGCGGAGGCCGACCTGCGCGGGGCTGAGTCGAAAGTGCGCGAAGAGGTCAAGAGCGCCATCGTCAGCCTCAACAGCGCGCGCTCCAACATCATCAACGCCAAGGAGCAGCTGCGGCTGGCGCGGGAAAACAGCGACATGGTCAACGTCAACTTCAACGCGGGCGTGGCCACGCAGCTCGATGTCTCTGACGCCAACACCTCGCTCATCGGCGCGGAGCTGAACCTGATTGCCCAGACGATGCAGGCGCAGATTTCAGCGCTGACGCTGCTCAAGGCCGCGGGACTGTTTGAGCCTCCGGCGCCCGGGAGCAGCGAGAAGGGGACGGAGAGCAGCGGCGGCAGCGGCAGCGTGAAGGCCGGCACAGATGACCAAAAGGGCGGGGAAGCCAAAGGGAACGAGGCCGGTGCGGAGCAGCCAGAGCAGACACAGGCAGCGCCTCCTGCTCCTGCGAATGCGCCAGAAACAGTTCCTCCTCCGGCGGAAGCATCTCCCGCGGCTGAAACGGCACCTGCAGCACCCGCGAACGAACCGGCGTCTGCCCCCTGATCTGCCGGGATAAAAAACTCAGAAAAACAGGCTTGAGAAAAAGCCTCTGAAAGATGGCCGCCCGCTTCGATGAAAGCAGTGCGGCCGTTTTTTTGTCCGCGGAGCAGACATCCGCGCGTTGCGTGAGGCTGCTGTCATTCGTGTTGAACGGAACCGCGGCCCGTCAGCATGGCGTGAACAGCTTTCAGCGCGTCGGCGGCCGAGGAAGTGATGCCGCCCGCGTAGCCCGCGCCTTCGCCGCAGGGATAGAGCCCCTGGAGGCTGACGCTTTGAAAATTCTCTCCGCGCTCAATGCGCACCGGCGATGAACTCCGCGTTTCGGCGGCGGTGAGAACGGCGTCCGGATGAGCAAATCCGCGCAGCTTTCGCTCAAACGCGGGAATGGCCTGCCGCAGAGCCTCAGAGGCAAATGGAGGAAGCGCGGCCGAGATGTCGGCGGGCGTGACGCCGGGCCGGTAGCTGGCGTGAATGGCCCCGAGACGTCTCGTCTGCCGCCCGTTGAGAAAGTCGGCGGCGCGGGAAACTGGTGCGCGGTAGCCGCCGCCTCCGATCCTGAAGGCCTGCTGCTCCCAGTGCCTCTGGAAGGCGATGCCCGCCAGGGGATGGCCGCTGCCGAAGTCCGCCGGCGTGATGCCCACGAGGAGCGCGGAATTGGCGTTCTGACCGTCGCGCGCGAAGCAGCTCATGCCGTTGGTGACGAGCCCGCCTTCTTCGGAAGCAGCGGCGACGACCTGGCCGCCGGGACACATGCAGAACGTATAGGCGCCCCGGCCGCTCGGAAGATGAACCGCCAGCTTGTAGTCGGCAGCCCCCAGCGCGGGATGGTTGGCGAACTTTCGGCCGAACTGACCTTCGTTAATCAGCTTCTGCGGATGCTCGATGCGGACGCCGATCTGGAAGCCCTTCATGGACGNNCGCCGACATGCGGATGCCCGCCGCGAAAAGCGCCTCGAAGGTGTCGCGCGCGCTGTGGCCGATGCAGAGGAACGCGGCCTCAGTGGGAATGGAAATCTCAGCGCCGCCCGCATCGATCGCAGCAATCGAGGTCAGCCGCCCGCCGCTTTCGGCAATTCCCGTCATCCTGTGGCCGAAGAGGAAGCTCCCGCCCAGAGCGATGATTTTCCGGCGAAGGTTCTCCACCACAGTCCGCAGCTTGTCCGTGCCGATGTGCGGCTTCGCATCCCAGAGAATTTGCGGCGGCGCGCCGCACTCGGCGAAGGTCCTGAGAACGAAGTCCGTGAAGGCGTCTCTGCGGATGCCGGTGTTGAGTTTTCCGTCGGAAAATGTGCCCGCGCCGCCTTCGCCGAACTGGATGTTTGAGGTCGGATCGAGCACGCCGCTTCTCTGAAAATTTTCAACATCGCGGGTGCGTTCGCCGACCATGCGGCCGCGCTCGAGGACCACGGGCTTCAGCCCCGCCTGCGCCAGCGCCAGTGCCGCGAAAAGTCCGGCCGGACCTGTGCCGATGACAGCGGGCGAAAAGGCGGAAATTTTTTTCGGCGGCGGAGCGAGAGAAGCGAAGTCCAGCGGTTTTGGCGGGCATTCCAGAGAGGTTTGGGCCCAAGCGGAGCGGCGCGCCATGGCCTCCTCACTGCCCGCAGCGTCCAGATCGACGGTGCAGACGAAGTGGATGCGGGACTTGTCACGGGCGTCGATGGAGCGCCGGACGAGCCGCCAGTTTCGGATGTCGCCCGCGCGGAAGCCTGCCCTGCGGAGGGCGATGCCCGGGATTTCTTCAAGAGGGGTGTCGAGAGGAACGCTGAGGCTGCTGAGTCGAATCATGGGAGAAGCAAAGCCGTTGAGATGTCAGGCAAAGAAAAGCGGAGCGCGCGCGGCATTCCCCTGATGGAAATCGATGAATGAGGAAAACGGGCTGAAAACGCCGCACCCCCCGTCTGGGCTCTAGCCACCAGAGGGCAAAAAAGCTATGGCCCCCACTTTTTTCGGACCCCTGGGGAACATCCCGCTTTTGGGGATTCCTCAGGCGCTGTTTTCGACGTCATCTGCAAATGAAAATGGAGCACGAAAGATGAAGATGCCTTTGTTTGGACTGCTGTCCGCCCTCATCGCTGCCCTGAGCTTGCTGGTCTCTCCCGCCGCTTTTGCGGACAACAGCTACAAGGCGAGCATGGAAATCGCTGCGGGCGATCTCGAGTCGGGCGAATTTGAGAACGCTCTGGCCGAACTTCAGAGCGCCGTGGATGCCACGAAGGACTTTCAGGAGCTGGCCGAGGCTCATGCGCTCCGCGCGCGCTGCTATGCAGGTCTGGGCAACAGCGACAAGCTCCACGAAGCCTTTGTTTCCATTCTCGAGAACGATCCGAAGTTTGAGTTCGATGCCGATGACGTCAGCCCCAAAATCATTGAGGAGTTTGAGAGTCTCAAGGCGACGCTTCGTGCCGAGGTCAGCATCAAGACGAACCGCCCCGGCGCCCTGATTCTGGTGGACGGCAAGAACATCGGAACTGCGCCGATGCGGACGGAAGTTCTCATCGGCCAGCACGAGTTCGAGATTCGTGATCCCGCGGGCTATCAGTTCGCCAGAAGGAAGGCTGTCATTCGCGCCCGGCAGATTCACGACCTCTACATTCCCATTGTTGAGGACGAGAAAGGCGACAACGACGATTTCATGGGACTGGCGGAGGGCGCGCAGGAAGCGCAGGCGGACAACAGCGTGGATGTGGATGCGGATACGATGCGCACTGCCTCGGGCGGCCGTGCCGGAGGACGCCGCGCCTATTTTCTCATTGATTTGCGCTATACATTCGGCGGTGCCTTCGGCAGCTCCCCCTCCGACCTTCCGGACGAGCTGAAACTGGACACCAGCCTCAAGCCCGCCGGATTTGAGCTGGGACTGGGCGTTTCAGGGCGCGACCTGCTGGCCATGGTTTCAGGCACTTTTGACGGAAAAAATTGGGGAACGACCGTCAAATTTGGCTGCCATTTCACACTGGTCTCTATCTTCGGGCTTCAGGCTTCCCTTGACGTGCCGATGGTGTTCCCCGACGGCAATTTTTATATGGGCGCCGGCGCCAGTGCCGGTCTTTTCCTGAGGCCAGTTCATTTGGTTTCTATTTTTGTCGAAGGCAGCTACCGCTATTTCTTTGTCACACCCTCCACCGAGAAACTGACTGAGGACAAAAGCCAGTTCTTCGGCCACAACATCTGGGCTGTCTCCGCCGGTATTCGCTTCTTTATTTAATACCGGGATGAGCAGAATGCCGGGCCGGCCGGAATAGAGAAATCCCGCTGAGCCCGTCAGTGAAATGATAAAATAACGTGCATGAAATAATAAAAACGCCCCGCTTCCAGCACAGGAGGCGGGGCGTTTTGGCTTGTTTTGAATGTAATCAGATTCGGAAATACATTAGTTCGTCGTCTGGCACGCGGAGTATTGAAAAACTCATTTTGTCATATATTTATTCTCCATTTGTTTTCAAAATAAAATCATTCAGTAAGCGCCTTTCCCTGAAAGCACCGCCGGAATTGTCTGGAGAATAATTTTAATATCGGTCCAGACACTCCAATGGTCGATATAGGCCAGTTCGAGGCTCATGCGCTTTTTCATCGGCAGATCGCCGCGGCCATTGACCTGCATCGGTCCAGTCAGCCCCGGCTTGAGCGCCAGACGCTTACGCAGGAAAAAATTATAACGCGCCACTACTTTGGCGTCCTCGGGCCGCGGACCGACCAGACTCATGTCGCCCCGGAGCACATTAAAGAGCTGCGGCAGCTCATCCAGGCTCCAGCGGCGCAGAAAGCGGCCGACAGGCGTGATGCGCGGGTCATTCTTCAATTTGAAAACGGGATTTTCGCGGTCGAGCTTTTCGCGGTCGATTCCCAGACTGGTCAGCCTCGATTCGGCATCAACAATCATTGACCGGAATTTGAACATATCGAAGGGACGACCATTTTCGCCGACGCGCTTCTGCCGGAAAAAGACGGGGCCGCCGTCATAGATGCGAATGGCCGCCATGACGGCCAGCATGACAGGCGAGGCGACGAGAATGGCCCCTGCCGAGGCGACAATATCGAAGGTCCTTTTGAGGCAGCGTCCCCAGATGCCGATGGGCGGCTCTCTGAGGCCAATGAGGGGCAGCCCAAAGAAATCCTCAACCGCTGCCTTGGAGAGCGTCAGATTCAGCAGGTCGGGCATGACGTGGATGCGGACGGGCAGCGACTGAAGCCGAAGAACGAGTTCACTGGTCAGTTCGTGGCGGCTGGCCGGGAGCGCAATCAGGACGACGTCAATTTTTTGCTCCCTGACAATTTCGGGCAATTTGATGAGTTTGCCGATGCGCGGAAGCCCCTCCAGCTGACCGTGAGGCGCGATGCCGCCGACGATTTTCATGCCCCACTGATTCTCAAGGAGCCGGTCAACGAGCAGCGTCCCCATTTCCCCCTCGCCGACGAGCAGGACTCTTTGAGCAAACGGCCGGAGCAGGCGCTCCAGGCCTTTTCGTGTCAGAGCGTGACGAATCAGATGGGCCGTCAGGCTGAGAACAAATGTGTAAACGACCAGGCCGCGGGAAAAATCGGTGACTTTGAGGAAAAACAGAAGGGAAAGAAAAGCCGCCGTTCCAAGAATGTCGGAGAAAACGATGGCGCGCCAGGTCCCTCGGTCGGGAATGGCCTTGGGCTGGTGAATCCCCGTGATTTGGAAGGCGGCGAGCCAGGCGGCCAAGGCTGCCAGATAAATTTGCAGGGACAGCCAGCCAATCGGCGCGCCCGCGTCCAACGGCATTCCCAGATAGATGTGCGTTCGCAGATATTCTCCGCCGGCGAGGGAGAGAAGCGTGAGCACAAGGTCCGTTATCAGGAAGAGCGGTCGGAATTTATTGAGGACAGAAAGCATCATCGCACAATGAAAGTCTCAGAAGTTTCGGCGCGAATGCGCTCCCCCACACACCAAAAAGCGCCGGCGGACAAGACGCGGAACAAAAAAACGTGAGGCCAGAAGCATCGGGCGTGCCGTTAATAAAAAGGGGGAGTTAGAATAGAAATGTAATGATGCTGACTTTATTTCAGAATTTTTGTTTGCCTCTGAAAAAATATGGTGTTGCTTAAATTCTGAGTAAATTTTGGAAAAAGATTCTAAAAATAAATTCATTCAAAGTTTGGCAGGATATTCGGACATTTGTGTCTTTTTTTCGTCGAAAGGCGGGGGAATCCGCAGAGTCAAGTTGGCCGTGGAAGTCTGAAAATGGCGGGGAGCCGTCTTTTTGTTCAGGTTTCTGGAAATACACGGCGCTCAAAGCTGCCATTTCAGAGATACAAACTCGCCGGGGGGCTGTTGCGAGCCTGGCCTTGCAAGCCCTCACCATTTTTCACAAAAATGAACGGCTCGAAGCGGGGGACCGAATCGACGGGATGGCAATATGGACAGTCTTGCGGGTGAATTGACGACGATGGAACTCGGCGAGGTCCTTTCGCTTGTGGGCAATAAGCGGCTGACGGGCCGGCTGACACTTGAGCAGGGATGCGTCGCGAAAGTGTTTTTCATTCAGGATGGTCAAATCACTCTGTGCGACTCGACTCTGTCCCGCGAATCTTTCGCTCTGATGCTTCGCCAGTTTGAGCGCATCAGCGAGCAGGACTTGGCGTGTGCTGCTGAAGCGAAGAATCGCGAGGGCACGCTGCTGGGCGTTCAGTTGGTTCGCCTCGGACTCATGACCCAGGACGATGTCCGCCAGCATCTGGTCGCGCAGACGCGAGAAATGATGCTGGACGCGGTGCAGTGGCTGTCTGGGACTTTTCGTTTTGAGCGGGGCGTCCTGCCCGAAGACCGTCCTGCCATCGATGCCGCCGTGGATGTGGGCGCACTGCTTCAGGAAGTGGAATTCAGAAAGACGGTTTGGGACACGATGCGCCAGGTTTTTCCGTCGGAGCACGTGACCCTTGTGCCGCATGAGGAGAAGCTGCCCAGAGGGCTGCAGCCCGGGTCGCTGGACAGCCGGATTTTTACGCTCATCCGCGAGGGAGAGACCCTCTCCGGCATCGGCGAGAAGCTGTTCCGCGCGCCGTTCTTCCTCTACCAGAAGATGTATGCCCTGTATCGGCAGGGGGCCATTGGCGTCGGGCCGGAAAAGCATCCCAATGAGCCGATGCTCGTCGGCGAGCCGGTGGACGATGTCGCGCAGATGATGCGCATGGCCCGCAGCTTTATGAAGAGCGGCCATTTCAGTCAGGCCGAAATGATGGCCTCTCAAATCGTGGAGATGTCGCAGACTTCGGAGACGCAGCAGCTCCTCAGCGAAATTGAAAGCGCGCATCTGAAGGCACTTCAGGAGTCGATTCTCCATCCGAATCCTGCGCCGCGAATGACCTGCGACATACGGACGCTCAAAAGCCTGTCGCTGTCTCCCCAGGAAAAATATCTGCTGTCGCGCATCGACGGCACGCGGACAGTTCGGATGCTTCTTCGTGTGACGCCCATGCGCGAGTTCGATGCGCTGAAGTGCCTCGAGCATTTTGTTGAGGCTGGCTACATCGAGCTTCCGGTGGCCATTCCCTGAAAGTGAAAGTGTTTTGGGAATGCGCGCTGTCGCTGTTCACCTGCGTTACGGTGATGTCTGCGCCGTCCTGCCTCCTCTTGACGCTGTGCGGACGCCTTGCTCATAGCGGGCGCCGCGCGGCAGGGTCGGCAGCAGCCGCGTGTGTCATCTGTTGTGCCCCTGCGGCAGCACGTGCGCGAACGCGATGACCGCAGGAATCTTCCGGGCTCAAAATCGCCGGAAGCGGGAACAGCAGAAAAGCCCTCGTATTTTTTGAAGGTTTGTGTGGGGCAGAAGACGGCGAGCCCTGACCAGCTGAATCGGTGTCAGCCGCCCATGACGGCCGGCCGGAAGCACAAAAAATTGATGATGAACAAAATACAATTTCTCAGAGGGGCTGCCCTTGGCGCGGCGATTTGTTTCATCCCTTCGGTTGCTTGGGCGGAACACACGGTGCCGACGCTGCGGGAGGCCTCATCGGTGCGCTCCGCAGGCATGGGAGACGCGACGCGCAGCTTTGCCAGCAGCGACGAAGCGCTCTGGGTCAACCCGGCAGGCATGTCCGCGGCCCCGCGCTTCAACATCAACTCTTCTGCCTCGTTTGAGGTTCCCAAGGACCGCGGGCTCCAGCGCTACACAGTGGGCGCCATAGACAGCAAACTGAACGCGGACACCTCGTTCCCGCTGGCAGGCGGCGTCTCCTACACCTATTACCGAAGCGGTTATGGGGAGGAGAAGCGAACCGGTTCCATCGTCCTCTTGGGACTGTCCCTCGCGCTTTGGTACGAAAATCTGACCATTGGCGTGACGGGCAAGTACCTGAAGCTGGACGGCGCTGTGAATACCAATGCCGTCACCATGGATGCCGGACTGATTCTGCACCCCATCGAGCTTCTGACCATTGGTGCTGTGGGCTACAATCTTATCGGCGTGAATTCGGAGGAGGCTCAGCGCGCCTGGGGCCTGGGAATTTCCGTCGGCTCGGACAAGTCGTTCAGGGTGGCCTTTGACGCCAAGCTGGAGAAGAACTCGAAGGATAAGTGGACGGCGAGCTACTACGCCGGCGGCGAATACCTCATCGCGGGAATGTTTATGCCCCGCGTCGGCTATAACTGGGATGCCCTGCGGGAGACACACAAGGTCGGCGGCGGTTTGAGCGTTTTCGTCAGCGGATTCGCGGTGGAGGCTGCCTACCAGTATCTTTTTGAGGGAAGCCATTTCTTCGGCATTTCCCTGCGCGTCCTCGACCCGGGCGGAAGCTGATGGGGCGCTCCTTCAGCTGTCATTCGCCGGCTGCGCCTTCTGCCGCGGCATTCGAGGGAAGCGAGGCCCGCCGATGGTAATGCCCGGGCAGTTTCTTGAGAGGCCGACCCTCGTGGAATCGGGCGGCTTCTGCCTCGAAGGCCTGTGGCATCGCGGTCAAAAGACGCCGGCACTTTTGATTCTCTCGCCTCATCCGGCTTTCGGCGGCGGCAGCATGGATTTTCCGCTGTCTCTGGAAATTGCCTGGGCTGCCACACGCAGGGGGCACGCGACGCTTCGCTTCAATTGGCGTGGAGTGGGGGCCTCTCAGGGGACAGCGGGCGGCCTGGATGCAGCCATCGAGGATGCGGAGCGGGCACTCCGCCTTCTTCAGGAGAATGTGTCTCATGGACAAATTGCCGTTGCCGGGATTGCATTCGGCGCGGAGGCCGCCTGTCAGCTGGCCCTTCGGCATTCAGAGCTGACCGGCATTTTGCTGGCGGCCCCTTCCAGAGAGACTTTGCTGCGGACCGTCGTGGATTCTGCGCCCTCGCTGATGACCAAAGTTTGTGTCTTTTTGCCGGGGCGTGATGCCTCCGATTCGCAGCAGGCGCAGCTGGCTGGCAGACTGAGGCACTCCGGCGTCGAGCTGGATATAGTTCCCGAGGCAAATTCCGCCTGTTCCGAAGGTCTGGTGCAGATGGGGGAGGCCATCGCGGCGAGGCTGGATGATCTTGCCGGAGACGGGGGACAAGTCAGCGCTGACGTGACGAAAACGTTCGAAGGCGCGTCTGGACAGGGTGAGGACGCTTTCGGATGAGGCTTCTGTCGGTCACCATTGAGAATTTCCGCAACATCCGGACTGCGCAGGTAGAGCCGTCCAGACAGTGCACTTTGGTGGTGGGCCCCAACGGCCAGGGCAAAACCAATTTTTTAGAGGCGATTTATGCGCTGACCACGCTGCGCCCCTTGAGAACCAGCCGTTTTGTCGAGCTGATTCGATTCGGTTCGGAAAAGGCCCGGGTCGAAGGACGCTTTGAACTGGGCGGCGCTCAGCGCATCATTGCACTGGAAATTTCGCGGGGCGTCCGCAGTGCCAGCGTCGATGGCAAGAAGGCTCAGTCACTGTCCGACTATTTCGGCGGGGTTTCTGTCGTCGCGTTCACGCCGGACGATCTTTCGATTATCAAGGGCGGCCCCGAAGGGCGCCGTCGATTTTTGGACCGGGCTGTCTTCAATCGGTTTCCAGGGCATTTGGAGAGTTCTCGTGAATATCTTCGGGCGCTTCGGCAGAGGAATCAGCTGCTCCGAAGCGGCGGCGAGCGGACGGTCATCGAGGCCTTTGACAGGGCACTGATTGCAAGCGGCAGCGCTGTCATTGCACGGCGGATTGCCTTTGTTCAGGAGTTGTCAGAGGGCTTTCAAAACAGCTTTGAAGCCATTGCCCCCGGTGATGGCGGCTCCGGTCTCCGATACGTCCCCCTGTGCGGCAGATGTGGACTGTCAGATGTAGGTCCAGGCGGGGCGGTCTCATTCGATTCCATTCAGGACGCATTTTCATGCCTGCTGCGCGAGCGTTTGGCTGTCGATATGGAACGCGGATTTACGTCGGTTGGACCTCATGCGGATGACATCAGTGTCAGTGTCGGGGGCCGGTCAGCCAGAGCTTTCGCGTCGCAGGGCCAGCAGCGCGCCCTGATTCTCGCCTTCAAAATCGCGGAATTGGAGAACCTGAAGTCACATTTAGGCGTCTCGCCGCTGCTTTTATTGGACGATGTCTCCAGTGAGCTGGATCCGGAGAGGAATCATTTTCTGATGGATTACCTTCGCGGCGCGGCGCTTCAGTGTATTTTGACGACGACAGATGGGAATCTGGTCGCTCAGGCAGCAGGAAGCGAAGCGTGCTTTTTGGAAGTTTCAGACGGAGAATTTTCCCTTCAGAAATCAACCTAAGAAGATGCTATTGGTCTGACTGACCTGCTGTCAGATTTTTTGGCATAAGCGATGCTTTATTTGGAAAACATGTTGCTTGGTCGTCGTACAGTTTTGTACGCAAACGAAACCCCCCTCACCTGGAGTGTAATACAATGAAACGTCTTGTTGCACCTTTCGCCCTGTTCGCCGCCGCTGCTATGCTTTCAGCCTGTGAGACTGAATCCGCCGATTTTTATGACCTCGACGAAATGCACGCCGAGATTTCCGTCTCCAAGGACGTCGATAGCTCGAAAGTTCGTGTCAGAGGTGAACTTACCGCTTACAATGATGCATTGAAGTTCTTGGTTTTGTCCGATGACGATAGCTTTTATGTCAACGTGAATGATGGCGAGGGGGTAGAGCTTCTGCAAGACAGCCTGCTGGGCATGGTCTGGTATTCGAGAAATGTTTTTGCTGATCCGGGCAGTGAGATTTTTGTGACGCTGGATCGTCCTGGAGATGCAAAGGCTGTTTCTTCGGTTGTGGTTCCCGACGGTGTCTATGAATTATCTGCGTCCGCGCAGAACGCCTCCCGTTCGGAAGATCTGGAAATCAGCTGGACGCTGCCTACCGATGCCGCGTTGGATGACAGCATCAGCATTGCTGTCGAGGGTGACTGCATCGACACCAGCTGGGCGACGACCGTTACTGTCAGCGCTGAGCGGGTCACTATCCCTGCCGGTGCCCTCACTTCCGCAGATGCGGTTGTGGATTGCCGAATGAAGGTATTCGTCACCACCCACAGGAAGGGACATCTGTCCGGCGAATTCCGGAGAGGATCTATCTGGGCCACCAACATCAACTCCATCACGCTCAACAGTGTGCCGTGACGATTTTGCAGCCCTAAAATTGCAGTGAAATATGTGAGCGCCTTCCTGGAAATCCAGGAAGGCGTTTTTATTTTAGGAACATGGGTTCTGATTTTGTTCAGTATGACTTGGCCGTCTGCGATGGAAATGGGGCATAAGGATACCGCTCTGTTTCAGGCGAATAGGGGATGACGTTTGGGAGCGGTCGTGCCATGGGCGTCGGGCCGGACGGCAAAAGGGCTGTCCCTGAGTACAGCGCTTCACTGGACCTGCGTCAGAAGCGTTTGGGAGTATTGGATTGCGAAAAAACGTCAGAATTTTTCAGAAAGTATTGTTGGCAGCCGCTGCGATGATGACTTTGGCTTCCTGCGGCAGCGATGAGCCACAGGGACGCCTGAAGAAAATTTCTGAAAAAATTTTCTTTCCGGATGATGCCAGCGAGAGCGAGCTGACCAGTCTGGCTGTGGCACCTGACGGGACTTACGCCATTGCCACGAGGACGCTGATTTCAACGGATGCCAGCGGCGCCCAGACGGATTGCAGCGGTGAGCTGGTATTCATCGGGCTGGAGGATGGAAAACTGGGCGAAGTCCTGAAACGACTTCCAGTAGGTCCCATGCCCGACGCAGTGGCGATTTCAGACGACGGCAAATACGCCGTCAGTGCCGACGAGCGGGACGGTCCGGATGCCTGGGGGAAGTGCCTTGTGGTCGGCAAGACGCCTTCCATCAGTGTCGTTGACCTGTCGCAGGGGCCGGCTGCGGCGTCGGTTCGGAGCCGCATCCTGATGTCGGAAGATGTCAATGTCACTGGTCCCAGAGAGCCGGAATACGTGGCTATTTCGCGGGACAGCAACCGCGTTCTGGTGACGTTGCAGGACAGCCATGAAGTGGCCGTTTTTGACATTTCCCGGCTGCCAGAGGGGGAAGTGAGCTCGGATTCCGACGCTGTCAGCATCGTCAAGCTGCCGCCCAACGATTTGGGCGCTTTCCCGTGGCCTGACGGCATCCTGCGGTTCGAGGATGCGGCGGGCGATGAGTTTTTTGCCATCGCCGGCGAGTGGAATGACCGCCTCATTGTCGTCGATCGGGATGGGGCGGCTGTCGCCAACAAAGAAATTTCTCAGAGCGACATGCCGTCTTCTTTCCCTAGGGTCATCGACAGCGGTTCGCCGCTCTTCAGCCCCGATTCCCTCGCGGGATTTTCCTACGGCGGCAGGCCCTACGTCGCTGTGACGCTGCGCCATGCCGGGGCCGTCGCCTTTTATGACATGTCAGACGCGACGGCTCCTGCCTGGCGGACGGCCGTCAAGGTGGGCAGGGATGAGCAGGGAGGGCAGGATGAGGACGGAAGCACGGTTCGGCCGGAAGGCATCTGTGCCGCTCAGGATGGCAGCTATGTGCTGACGGCCAATGAGGCGGAGTCTTCGGTCAGTCTGATTGTTCCGGATGGTCAGGACGGTGCGGGACAGCCGTATCTCGGGTTCAACGATGAAACGACTTTGATGGGGAAGAGCGACAACGCAGAGATTGTCCGGACGATTCCGGGAAAGCCGGGCCGGGCGCTGCTGCTCTCATCCAAAGCCCGAAAACTGACGCTCTTTGAGGTCCGGGAAGACGATTGAGCACTTCGTCGATGGAGGGCCGGAACCTCCTTCCGGCTCTGCCTCAGCAGAAGGTCTTCGGCTGCTTTCGGATTGGGTTGTTGGGAGGGGGAGCGAAATTCGTGTTGGCGTTCCGGCGCCGGTGCCGGGAATGACGCCTGTTTTGGGAGAGGTGGCGAACCTTGGACGAACACAGCAACGATCAGGCGAAGCGCAGGGCGCGCCTGTCAGCACAGGGCCCCGGTTTTGCGACCGCCATTTTTGCCGTCGCCGGATGCGCAGTCGGTCTCCTGATGTCCATCTTCATGGCCACAGGGGCGCCCATCGCACTCGTCATTGACACCTGCGGCCTCGGGGCGCTGGCCGGCCTCCTGGTCGATATTGTGCGCAATTTTTCCTACGGCCCGGGCCTGATTTCTCAGGCGTTTTCCGGACGTCTGCCGCAGCCGGAGGCCAAGGCTGATGCCTCGCTGCCGAAATCTCAGTCCTATGGCCAGAGACAGCGGGTTTCAGCCGAAGAGCCTTCAAAGGCCAGGGAGAGAGTGTCTGCTGACGGCGGAAGTGTACGCGCTGACGTGGGATCGGCCGAGGGTTCACGTTCGCCGTTTGAAGACGCCGCGCCGTCGGGATCTTCTTCCCAGCAGCCTCGTTCTGCCCGTGCCGCCGCCGTGGACGCAGATTCTGATTTTGATGAGGCGCCGACGCCCATACCGCCGCCTCCTCGCTCCGGCAGCAATTCTTATGGCCAGAGGCAGCAGTATCAGCAGCATGCCCCGCCGCCTCCGCCTCGCAGCAGCCGTTCAGCTCCGGATTACGGTTCGCGGCAGCAGGCTCAGGAGGACAAGCGGTTCAGGTTCGCCTGCTGTTTTGCCCGGGCGTTTTTCTTTGTGGCCCGGGCGGACGGAACGACGCGTCCGGCCGAAATGGCGGTCGTGGACAGGTTTTTCAGTCAGAAGCTGGGCTTCCGCGGTGCCGATGAGCGCCTGGTTGACCGGGCATTTGCTGAGGCTGAGTCGCGGCCCGGCACCATCGATGCGCTGAGTCAGGACATCCTGCGCGAGCTGAATCGGGGCGAAATCCTCACGCTGTTCAACGGGCTCTATGACATCGCGACCATCGACGGCGACCTGGCCAAGAGTGAAATCGCCGTCATCAACAAGCTGGCCCGCGCTCTGGGCGTCACTGAGGCGGAGCTCCGGCAGATTCGCTCGCTGTTTGTGCCGGACGAGGCGGGCAGCGAGGAAGACGAGAACTACTCCATGCTGGGTCTGAAGCCGGACGCCACAGTCAGCGAAATCAAGTCGGCGTTCCACAGAGCGGTTCTGGAAAATCACCCGGACCGCGTGGCCCACCTGGGCGAGCAGGCGGCCAAGATGGCGACGCAGCGCTTTCTGGAGGTGCAGAAGGCCTACGAGGCCATTCGTCAGGAGCGAGGCTTCTGACGCGGGATTTTGGGGAGCGCAGAGCGCGCGCATCCGGGAGAAAAGAAAAGGCCCTGCCGCTTTGGACGGCAGGGCCTTTTTTAATGAGCAGGGGAAAGGGCTCGATTCAGTAGCGGTAGTGGCTGGGCTTGTAGGGACCTTCCACTTTGACGCCGATGTAATCCGCCTGGGCCTGCGTCAGCTTCGTCAGCTTGACCCCCAGCTTGTCCAGATGCAGGCGCGCCACTTCCTCATCCAGGTGCTTGGGCAGCATGGCGACAGTGCGGCCGTATTTGTGGCTGTTCTGCCACAGCTCCATTTGCGCCAGGACCTGATTGGTGAATGAGGCGGACATGACGAAGCTGGGATGCCCGGTGGCGCAGCCCAGATTCAGCAGCCGGCCTTCCGCCAGGACCAGAATGCCCCGCCCGTCCGGCAGCCTGAATTCGTCGAACTGGGGCTTGATGTTGATGCGCGTGACGCCCGGCGTCTTCTTCAGGCCGTCGAGGTCAATCTCATTGTCGAAGTGGCCGATGTTGCCGACGATGGCCTTGTCCTTCATGCGGAGCAGGTGCTCCTTGGTGATGACGTGGTAGTTGCCCGTCGCGGTGACGAAGATGTCCGCCTGGCTGGCCATCTCGTCCATGGTGGACACCTGAAAGCCCTCCATGGCGGCCTGCAGCGCGCAGATGGGGTCGATTTCGGTGACGACGACGCGGCATCCCTGGCCCCGAAGGGACTGCGCACAGCCCTTTCCCACCTCGCCGTAGCCGCAGACGACAGCCAACTTGCCGCCGATCATCACGTCCGTGGCCCGGTTGAGCCCGTCGATGAGGGAGTGGCGGT
>DBXV01000016.1:78603-92883 GCA_002309695.1 Myxococcales bacterium UBA1203
GCGGCCTCGCGCTGGTAGAGGCGGTGGACGCCGGTGGTGGTCTCTTCGCTGACGCCGCGGACCGTTTTGGCCATGCGGGTCCACTTGGCGGGGTCGAGGGCGAGATGCGTCCTGAGGCACCCCAGAATTTCGCCCCACTCCTCGGGCTCGGTCTCGGGATTGAAGTCGGGCACCCGGCCTGCCTTCTCAAAGGCAGCGCCCTTGTGAATCAGCAGGGTGGCATCGCCGCCGTCGTCAACAATCAGGTCGGGACCATCGGCATCGGGCCAGGTGAGCATCTGCTCCGTGGCCCACCAGTATTCCTTCAGGCTTTCGCCCTTCCAGGCGAAGACGGCGGCGCCCTGGGGATGCTCCGGCGTGCCGTTCGGCCCGACGGCGATGGCAGCCGCGGCCTCGTCCTGAGTCGAGAAGATGTTGCAGCTCGCCCAGCGGACCCTTGCGCCCAGAGCCATGAGCGTCTCGATGAGGACGGCGGTCTGGATGGTCATGTGCAGCGAGCCGCTGATGCGGACGCCTTTCAGCGGCTGAGACGCGCTGTAGCGGGCGCGCAGAGCCATGAGGCCGGGCATTTCCTGCTCAGCCAGCTGGATTTCCTTTCGCCCCAGCGTGTGCAGCGAGAGATCGCGGACTTTGAAGGCGGGACGTTCGATTTGATGGGGCATCGTTGTGATTCCTTTGCGGGTTGATCGGTTCAGCAGGCGGCCGCGCGCTCTCAGGCGCGGCGCGCGTCAGAGGAAACTTTCCGGCACGTAAATGATGTCTCCGGGCCGCAGCGCGAAATTGGCGTGGCGCCCTTCGGCGATGTTCTCCACGGGGACCTTGAATTTCTGCTCACTGCCCTCGTGCCGCCGGGTGACGATGACGGAGTTTTTGGCCGCGAGCTTGCCGAAGCCGCCTGCCAGAGAGATGGCCTGGACGACGGTCATGCGTTCCTCAAAGAGAAACGTCCCGGGCTTGTTCACCTGGCCCAGGACGAAAATTTTCTGCGAGTTGAATTCCTTCAGAAACACCGTGACCTGCGGGTTCTTGAGGTAGCCGTTCTTGAGGCAGGCCGTGATTCGGTCGGTCAGAGCGCCCTGTGTGAGCCCGTGGACGTTGATGCGGCCGCAGAACGGGTAGTCGATGGTGCCTTCATCAGAGATCCGGTAGGTGCCGGTCAGGTCGGCTTCCTGAAAGACACGAATGTCGATGACATCCCCGGCGCCCAGCGTGCGCTGACCCGTGACGGGACGGATGTCGTCGTCCTCGGCCCTGGCAGGCGCGCCGCTGCCGGCAGATGCCTGGCCGCCGGAGCCCGCTGAGGGGGCGGATTCGACAGAAGAAGCGGCTGTCGGCGAGTAGGCGACTTCGGTCCTGGCGGGCATCACACAGGCCGTGAGGAGCCAGGCCAGAGCAACGCACAGGATGGCTGCCGTCCAGGACAGGCCAGAGCGGCGTCGGGGGGGGATGTGTGAAGACGGAAGGCGATTCACGAAGGCTCCGATTTCGGCGGATGCGGTAGCAGGCAAAGGCTGACGAAGAGGGATGCGTGTTTTGTGCGGGACGGCAGGCGGGGAAGCACGGATTCAGACAAAGCCGGGCGCTTCCGCGGAAAGCTCAGACCTGCTCAGTGGCCTGCCCGCCGCGCATCGCTTTCTTCCGCGCCTCTGACGGCAAAGCGGCAAACCGCCGCCGTCAGTAGCGAATCTCGACGGAGAGAGTGACCACATGCCTGAGGAAGTCGTTAATGCCCGCCAGGTGGTCTGTGTAGGCCAGACGGTAGGAGAGCTTCACGTCGAGCCACGAGAGAATGGCGTAAGTCCCGGTCAGAGAGGCGCCCAGCTCCCATGCCTTCGTCGAGTCGTCGTCGGCGAGATACTTGAGGAAGCGGGCAGAGACGGAAGCGTCGAGGCCGAAGCGGCCGGCGAAGAGGAAGTTGGCATCCAGATGCACCCGGTCGCTGCTGTAAGCGGTCCATTTGACGCTGGGCGTCGGCATCAGCATCCGCTCGTAACCCAAGGTGAGCTTGCTCTGCGTGGTCAGGGCGTAGCTCAGCGAGGCACGGGCGACGGGCGACGAATAGACGTTCTTCAGCTCGTGAATCCAGCCGAAGGACGCGGCGCCGGTGAGGCGGGGGAGAAAGACGGACTGGATACCGACGGAGGCCTGGATGCTGTTGGAGTCGGTGCCGTTGTCGCCCAGGTACTGGCGCGCCCGGAAACTCACATCGAGCATGACTGCGGACTTGGGCAGAAAGCCCCAGCGGACGCCCAGCGCCGCCTTGTGGTCCAGATAGTTGGACTCGCTGACATCCCAGCCGGAGCAGCCAAAGCCCTCATCGCAGGTCAGATTGTCGAAGCTGCTCCGCTTGGAAAAAATCTCGGTGGCCAGGTGGTAGCTGGGCTCGATGGAGAGGTTTCCGTGCCACGGACGCCAGGTCAGCCTGAGGGACGCGTCGTTGTAGAGGGAGAGGACGCCCACCTGGAGCGTCGGCGCCTGGGACTGGTCCGAACGCTTCAGCGAGTCGTCGAGGCTGACGCTGAAATTTTCGGTGGCCTTGATTTTCAGGCCGAGCCCCGCGTCCACGCCCACAAAGGAAGCGTCCGTGGAGGCGCTGGAGACCACGCCCAGATAGCGGGAATAGGAAGCCTTGCCGTGCAGATTGAAATCGACCCGCGAGGCACTCAGCTCCAGCTCAGCCCCGGGCAGCACCGTCAGAATGACGTCGCCGGCCTTTTTGTCCGCGGTCAGCTGGGCCGCGTACGAATCGTAGCTGGCGGACAGGACCAGACTGGGGTGCAGGCGGGCCATGCCCATCTTGAAGCCGTTGTTGGAACGGTCCGGCGCCGCAGCCATGGCTTCCCCAGGCATTCCAGCCACAAGGGCAAGAGCGGTCAGGAAGCACGCGAGCGCCAGGAACAGTGGGCCGCGCATTCTGGCAAATGGGTGAGTCAACAGGAGCAATCCGCCGGAGACAGGAAAGGGGCGACTGGGCCGCCGGAAAACAGAAGGGCCCCTTCATACAGGGACCCTCGTTCGCAAAAGGCCGCCGCCCCTAACACAGGAAAGGGGCGATTCAAGTTCACTCCACGGGACTCGCCACCACGGGCCTTGAGCCCAGGGCAGAGCCCTGACCATCCCCCTGACCGGATGAATCGGAATTCTCCCAGAAATCGACTTCCGGCTCTTCGACCGTGAGCTTGGTCCCGGCAGTGTCGAAGGCCAGAAGGCCAATGCACTGGTCGCTTTCCGTCGCCAGCTGCTCGATTTTGCGCCCGTTGGCTTCGACGGTCCCCAGAGAGTGGCTGGCCTGGGACATGTCCTGGCGCGCGACGGCTTCCTGGAGGGCCACGTCCGCCTGCTCGCTGATGCGCAGCATGCTTTTGACGTCGGTCAGCCGGTCGTTCACGCAGTTGAGCTTGATGATGTCCTTGCTGCTGCGCGCCTCTTCCAGCTTGGAGAGGATGATTTTCAGGGCCTTGCGCATCTGTTCGACGGCCCTGGCCGAGCGGGCGAGCATTTCCTTGGGAGAAATCTGCTTCTCCGCGGGCGCGGGCGGCTCATCGGCCAGCACCGCCGGCGCAGGGCAGAGGGCAAGGCACAGAATCGCGGTGAAAAGCGCTCTCACGCGCCTCTCCGGACATGGACGAATCCCGCTCGTATCGCTGATGTTCATAAGGCCTCCCGTCAGGCGCCGCGGCTGTCCCCCATCCGGCGGCGGGCCGCCGTCTAAAACAGTTCGCGGGGAAGAGAAAGTTGGGAAAAAGCGCGGGCGTCAGCCGCACGGCCGGATGCCGAATCGGATGCCGGGGATGAAAAAGCCCCGGCTCCTCAGGGGAGGAACCGGGGCCTGTATCGCGTCCGCCGGCCTTTCTTTTCGGCGGACGGTTCGGCGCTTTTTACAGCGGCAGAACTTTGGCGATGTTGAAGAGCACCGCCATGCGCGCGCAGTCGCTCAGGGAAATCTGCGTGCCGTCCGCCAGACCTTGGACGCCGGGGGCCACGCGGGAAATCGCGCCCGTTGAGAGGTTCACCGAGGCCCTGGCCAGGGGGCCGACATAGATGGCCGAATGGTCATTTTCCTGAAGCAGGCTGTGCTTCTGGCCGCCGATGCAGGCCACCAGCTCCACGGCGCCGTTCACTTTGTGGAAGTGGAAGCGGTCGCCGGTGTCCTCCTCGAAGCCGTCGGCGGAGAGCCAGACGCGGGGCTTGTCGCGGAAGGGCGCACCGGCGGTGGGGCAGAAGGCCTGGCAGTTGCCGCACTTGTTGCAGCTGTCGGCCATGTTGAAGGTCTGAATGGGCGAGGTGACGGCCAGAACGCCTTCCGAGGCCTTGTTCAGCCGGCCGCCCTTCACCTCGAATGTGGGCACGCTGATGACCATGTGCCCGACTTCGTAGGCCTGATTGGCGCGGTTGGGGCAGACGGTGACGCAGATGTTGCAGAGCTTGTCGCACTCCAGGCAGCGGCCGGCCTCAGCTTTGGCGGCATCGTCGCTGAGGCAGTCGTGGACGAGTTCGAAGCCGCCCCGCGCCTCTTTCGGCAGCGTGGGAATGGCGGCAGCGCGTGTGCGGATGGCCTTTTTGACCAGATTGCCGGCGCCGATGCCCTCTTTGCTGACGGCTGTCTCCTGCGGCACGGCAATGCCGTGCATGCGTGCGAACTCCATGGCGAAGGCGCGGCCGTCGGCGATGCCCTGGATGACGGACGCGGGCCCGTGGACCGCGTCGCCGCCCGCGAAGACGTCCGTTTCAGCGGTTTCACCCTTCTCGTTCACAGCGATGGCGCCGCGGTTCAGCTGGATGGCCGTACCCGCCGTGAAATCCGCGACGACAGCCTGGCTGATGGCACTGATGACGGCGGTGCAGGGCAGCTCCCGCGTCTCGCCGGTAGGTTCGGGTCTGGCGCGTCCGCTCTTGTCCTTTTCGCCCAGCTTCATCACGTCGCAGATGAGCGAAACGGCGCGGCCGTTCTCGACTCTGACGGATTTGGGCGCGAGCAGCGTCTTCAGCCCGATGCCCTCGTCGATGCAGGCCGCGATTTCCTCGGGGTCGGCGGGCATCTCGGCGCGGGTGCGGCGATAGACGATGTCCACAGTGCCGTCTTTCACGAGGCGGCGGGCCGTGCGGGCGGCGTCCATGGCCGAGTTTCCGGCGCCGATGACCAGGACTTTGTCGCCCAGGTTCGGCCCCGTTCCCTTCTTGGCGCTGGCCAGAAATTCGAGCGCGTCCACGACGCCGGCCGCATCCTCACCGGGAATGCCCAGCTTTTTGCCCTGAGAAGCGCCGACGCCGAGGAAAATGGCCACGAAGCCGTCGGACTTCAGCGAGGCAATCGTCATGTCGCGGCCCAGCTTTTTGCCAAAGAGAATCTCGACGCCCTTGTCGGTGATGCGCCGGATGTCCTCGGCAAGGTCCTCTTTTTTCAGGCGGTAGGCGGGGATGACGGCGTCAACCATGCCGCCCATGCTCTCGTGAGCCTCGAAGATGGTGACCTTCACGCCCATGTCAGCGAGGTAGTTCGCGGCGGAGAGTCCGGCAGGGCCGGCACCGACGACGGCAACCTTGAAATACGGGTTGAGAATTTTGACCTTCTTCGCTTCCGCGCGGCCGTGCTTGGCGGCGTAGCGCTTGAGCGCGCGGATCTGCACGGGCTCGTCGCAGTGATTGCGGACGCAGTGCTCCATGCAGGGATGCGTGCAGACGTTGCCGGTGGCGCAGGGCAGGGCGTTCCGTTCGAGGATGACCTTCAATGCCTCGCTGCATTTCCCGGCCGCGATGAGGCGCAGGTACTCGGGGACGTTCTGATGCGCGGGGCAGGCCTCGACGCAGGGCGCGCTGCTGCAGTCGAACCAGGAAAGCTGCTTCTGGCTCTTGGTGCGCAGCGGCTTCTCGCGCACCTGGAAGCGCTTTTCGGTGAGCGCGCGCGCGGCATGGCGGCGCAGATTTCCCCGGGCGCCGTCGTGGTGCTCGCCGGCGACCTTGTCGGGCAGCTCATCCACGGTCGCTGCACCGACGCGATCCATGGCGGCTTCGAGGTTGTCGAGGAACTGATTCATCCGCGCGTAGCCGCCCGGCTTGAGGAGATCGGAGCAGAGCGTCACGGGCCCCAGACCGTCAGCAATCAGGTCGGCGTAGTTCTCCGCGTCGGCGCCGCCGCAGTAGGAAATCGCGATGTCGCCGTTCAGCTCCTCCGTGACCTTGCAGGCCAGGTTCAGACTGATGGGGTGCAGCGAGCGGCCCGACATATAGGCCATGGCGTCGGGCAGAAATCCCCGGTCGTTGGTCGATTCGAGCGTGTTGGTCAGCTTGATGCCGAAGCTGTTGGGGCGGCCTTTGGCCAGTGCCCTCAGGCTGCGCAGCATGGCCATGGCGTCCGGGAACTTGGGGTCGTGCTCAAAGGCGAGGTCGGGAATCGTGATGTCGTGGCCGCACACTTCGTTGAGGATGTGCCGGAGCTCTCGCGGGCCGATGAGCGTGGGGTTCATCTTCACCATCGTGTGAACGCCCCGCTCGGCAATCAGGTAGCTCGCGATTTTCTCAATCTCCGAGGGCGGGCAGCCGTGCATGGTCGAGAGCGTGATCTGGTTGGAGAGCTGGCTGGGAATGTTCAGCTCTTTCACCGCCGGATAAATCTCGGCCATCTCCGCGATGGCGGCCTTCAGGTCGTCCCCGGCGTTGTCCATGCGGGCGAGGAAGCGCTGCACGGTGGGGCTGAGGATGCCTTCCAGATTGTAGCCGACGCTCATGCTGAAGAAGACGCCGGGATCCTTGAGCCCCATCTTGTGGGCGAGCGCGTGGAGGATGACCCAGGCCTTGAGGTACTCGTCGAACGACTGGTTGAGCGTCAGCTCCTGCGACCACTCGCAGTTGAAGGTCGTGTCACAGCTCTCGATGCAGGGCTTGGAGACGGGAATTTCGTCCAGAACCTGAACCGTCTTGAGCTCGATGAAGCGCCCGCCGACGAGCCAGGCGGCGATGATGTTCTGCGCGAGCTGCGTGTGGGGGCCGGCGGCGACGCCCAGGGGAGACGCGAACGTCTTGCCCATGCGGGTCATGGCGAGCTTCGCCGAGGGAATTTTGATGTTGGCCTTGGGAATCCCCAGGACGCTGTCGCCGCTGTCGAGGTCGCGGAAAATCCAGCCGGCGAGGGTTTTTAAGGGAAGGGGGCGGAAAGGTGTTTCGCGGTTTGCCATGTGACGTGCCTCTGTGGGTGGGTGGTGAAGGAAAATGCTGGTTCGACAAAGAAACGCGCCCTCCTGAACGCTGAGAGCTCAAAAGGGCGCGGGAACGACAACGGCCGCCCCGGGCATTCGGGCGGCCGGCAAAAACGGGGCGGAAGATTAGAGGGAGGCTCAGGCGAAAATCCAGACCTCAATCTCATGTGAAGAACGGCCGGAAATGTTGCCTTGAGCGCGGGAATGCGCCGCCCCGGAGCGGGGAAATTTGGGGAATTTGGGTTTGCAACCCGGGACGCGGCTCTCTAGGGGGCCGCCCGCCGTTTCTGGCCAATCCAAACGCCCGGGCGCGCGGCGCTGCTTTCCAAAATTCACCTCAGGAGAAAGCCGCCCGCGGGGCTCCATGAAGGGCATGAAGGGAATGACATGAGCGATCCAACTGCGCCGACCTCGCTGAACGGCGGCGGAAGCCATCCCGCTGTCAGGTTTTTGAAGCAGGTGCTGATTTGCTGCCTCCTTCTCACGCTGGCGGCCGTCACGCTTTACCTCCTGAGTGAGCGCAACTCCCGCCGCTTCAAGCTGTCGCTCTCGGAGCAGGGGGAGCTGATCGTTCTCAAGGGGCGGATGATGCCCTTTGGATTTTCGCGCTGGGCACCTCCCGACCTGCAGACGGCCGAGACCTACGCGCCATTTCATCTCGACGGGCACGTGACCTCCGGCCTCGATCTGGAGCGCGTCTATGACGAGCGCGATCAGCTGGACCGCGTTCTGTTTGACCTGCACCGCGAGGCCATCGAGCAGCGCTCCGGGCGCGAGGACAACGAGACGGTCGAGGCTGTGGCCCTTCTGCTGCGGCGCGCCGAGCGTCTGGGCGGCATCAGCGACACGCAGAAGGCGGCCCTCAGGTCGCTCCAGATTCGGAATGCCTTTTTTGAAGGCCGCCTGAGGCTGGAAGAGGCGGTGCGCCTGCTCCAGAAGGCTGTCGCCCGGCTGCGTCTCGCTTCCGAGGGAGAGGACAGCCCCTATACGGCGGAGGCAGAGGCGCTTCTGTCCGAGATTAAGGGGCACGTTTCACCGATGGTGCAGGCCGTTCAGAACTTTCGTCAGAACAGCGTCCAGGCGCCGTCGAAGGACGATGCGGGACAGGCGCCGGAGGCGGTTCAGGGCGATTCACCGAAGGACGTCGCGGCTGACTCAAAGGCCGGCCCGGAAAGCGCCGAAGCATCTGGTGCCTCAGCGGATTCTGCGCCTGCTTCTGCCGCTCCTGCGCAGGAGGCCGATGAGCAGCGGGTAGAGGATGCGGCGCCTGCGGCTGACAGCGCGGCGCCTTCCGCAGGCGGAGATGGGAATGCGGATTCGTCCTCCGGCGAATCGGCGGGGAACGCCGAATCTCCCTCTGAGGGAAATGAATGAATGGCGCCCATGACGAGACAGCCATCGTTTGCGCCGTCGTTCGCGTCCGGAGAGTCCAGAGAATCGCCCGGCTTTGATGAGCGCCGGGCGCGCTACGTCTTCCTCTCGGACCTCATCGAGGGCGCGCAGGTGGTGGAGTTTCTGCCGCCCGAATCGGCCCGCGAGCCAGCCGCCCGCTTTTTGGAGTCGTTGGGCGCCGCGTCGGCAGTTTCTGTCTGCTGCACCGTTTCTTCCCCGCCCACTTCCGATGTTCTGGACGGCATCGCGGCGCGCTCAGGCGGCGAGCCCTCCATTTTTGTCGTTGACGACGGCCTTTCGTGGATTGGCGCCGGGGAGGCGCTGGAAGCTCTCATCTCCGGAGTGCAGTCGCGGCTGGCTTTCGCTCATTTTCTGTTCGTCTTCCGCAGCGCGTCCGGACTGTCCCTCGCCAGCTTCGGCAGCCGGAGCTCTGTTTCTGACGCGGGCCGCTTCAATTTTGCCGCGGCGGACAGGCTGCTCCGGCAGAGGTTTTCCAGCGTCCGCTTCGCCACGCAGTGCGCCTGCTGGGGCAGTCAGCTCGCGCCGCTCGACGGCTCGGGTGAGGACTGTGCCCTCGACGGGCGCCTCGCGGATGACGGCGGCCGGGCCGCTTTTTTTCTGGCCCTGTGTTCTCCCGAGAGGACGAACTTTCCCTCTGAACTGACGGTGGTGCCGATTCCGCTTCAATCCCTGGCGCGGAGTGCTGCGCGCTTTGACCGGCTGGCGGAGGAGCTTCATCGGTCCGAGGCCGCGCGGACGCATCTCGAAGAAACCGTCCGTCAGCGCGGCGCGGAGGCCGACAGAGCGGAGAAGCTGGCTTCTCAGGCGCAGGCTGCCGACAAAGAGCGCTCGCTGGCAGATGAGTCGCGCCGGCTGGCCGAGGAAAAACTGAAGCGCGCGGAGTCGCTTCTGGATGAGCTGGCGTCTGAGCGGGCTCTTCTCGTGGAGCGCGCGGAAAAGGCCGAGGCCGAACTGCGCGGTGCCGTGGAAGCCAGGGATGCGGCGCTTGAGAAGTGCGCATCCGCAGAGGCCTCGTGCAAGCAGGCCAGCCGCGAGCGGGAAACTCATCTGGCGCTTTCGAGGGAGGCACTGGCGCGTCTTCAGGAAAAGTTTGATGCGGCACGTGCGGAGAATGAGCGCCTGAAAGCTGCTCAGACCGAGGACGGTGAGGCCGGCCGCAGGCAGAAGCCTCAGCGCGGGGCGGGCAAAAACCGCATCGCGGAACTGGAGCAGGCGCTGGCCGAGAAAGCGCGGCAGGCGGCGCGCCTCGAGGCGCTGGTGCAGAAGCAGGATCAGGAGATTGAGCGCCTGGAAGCGGCAGGCCGGGGCAGGGCATCTCTCGAAGCGGGCCGCTCGCAGGCGGAGGCGGCCATCAGCACTCTGGAAGCGCGGCTGACGGAGCGGGAACTCGCGCTGGACTCCCTGACGCAGAATCTGAGGGAGCTGGGGCGCGCGGTGGGTGTTCTGGAGCGCAGGCGCAGCGGCGAGTCCATTGAGGCGCTTCTCGATCTCTACGCGTCGATTCGCGGGGAAATTCCTGCGGCGGATGACAGCGTGCCTGACGCGCCCAATTCAGACGATGAAGCGGACGAATCCGAAGACAACGAGGATGGCTTCTGACGGCTGAACGGCTGCGTGGCCTGGGGACGAGGCGCTGATGAAAATTTCGCGTTACCGGGTTCAGAACGTCCTCATGCTCTTCGTCGCTGTCGGCGTGATTTTCCGGCTGGGCTCGCAGATCCGTCAGATCATCCGCGGCGCCAAAGGGGAGCTTCCTGACAGGGAGATGACTTCGCCGCTGCCCGCCGCCGCGCCGCCGCAGTTCAAAGGCGAGACGAAGCCGGCCGCGGTCACGCTCACGGGAGTGGTCACGAAGGCGGGAAAGCCCGCGCCGCTGGTCTCTGTCTTTGTCTTGGGGCCCACTGAGCGAAAGGCGCGGACGGATGCGGAGGGGCGATTCTGGTTCGCGGGGCTGAAGCCCGGCACCTATCGGCTGGCGGCTTNNCTCTGGAACCGCCTCTGGCCTCTCAGATCACGCCGCCGCTGGTGCTCTCAGAGGGCGAAGCGCGGCACGGCATTGCTCTGGCGCTGATGCCCGGTGCGGCCGCCGCGGGTGTCGTTGTGGATGAAGCCGCGGGAAAGCCAATCGCTGGCGCGCGCATTTCGGTGATGGGGCAGACGGCGGTGAGCGGCGCTGAGGGCAAGTTTTCTTTTCCCGGCCTGCCGGCTTCATCGCTGACAGCCGAGGTCACTGCCGATGGATTCGTGCCGCGCCGCTTTCTGCTGACGCCGCCGGAGGCTGCCCTCGCCGTTCATCTTGAGCGCAGCGTTCGTGTCTTTGGCGTCATTGCCGACAGTGAGGACAGGCCTGTTTCGGGGGCGCGCGTCACTGCCCGCCGCCTCGCTCTGACAGCGTCCGGTGCGGACGAAATGCCTCTGCCCGCGGCGGTTTCGGATGCCGACGGCCGCTACGAGGGAATGGCGCCTCCGGGCATGGTGATGCTCAGCGCAGAAGCTGTCGGCAGCGGTTCAATGCAGGGCGGCCGCATGATGCCGCTCATGGGCCGCTCGAACATCGTTCATCTGCGTCCCGGCGTTCCGGGAAACATCGATGTGACGCTGGCGCCCGCGGGCGTGCTGGCGGGGCAGGTCAGCCGGCTCAACGGAACTCACGCGCGGGGCTGCCTGATTGAGGCGGAGGATTCTGTCGCGGGCGAGGTGCTTGCCGGTGGTGCGGCGGATGCCGAGGGCCGCTTCGAGCTGACCGGGCTTCCTCAGGGGATTCCGCTGTCGCTCCGCGCGCGCTGTCCGGATGGGCGGGCGGATCTCGGCGGACTGGAAGCAGCTGCGCCTGCCGGTGCTGACGCTCCGCGCACGCTTCTGGTTCTGGGTCAGAGGAGCGTTGCCGGGACGGTTGTGGATGGCCGCGGCCGTCCTGTTCCCGGCGCGCTGATTGATGTCTCGCCCATAGGGCTGGAGCCGCCCTGGCCTCCCGCCGGCGGTCGGAGCGTGTGGACGGCGGACGTGGCGGGGCGCTTTCGCGTGACGGGGCTTTCGGGCGATGTGTTTTCCGTGCGCGCCTCGTCTCAGCGGTCCGGCAGGGCGCGCCTCGACGGCGTTTTGGCGGACAGCACAGACATCGTTCTCGTTCTCGCCGATGTCGGAATTGCCGGCAGGCTGCGGGAGGCGGACGGCTCGCCCGTGAAAGACGCAGTGGTGGCCGCCGTTCCTCTCGAGTCCGGCCCCGCGCGCACCGGCCGATTTGTGACCTCCGACGGAACGTTTCGCCTGCCGCTGTCCCCCGGGCGATACAGGCTTTGGGCAGAGAGACCGGGAACCGGCGGGCGCCGCGCCGCGTCTTTGGTGCCCCAGGAAGTGACCGTGAGCGCGGATGGCTGGACGCAGTTGGAGCTCTCTCTTCCCCCGCCCGCGTCTGGTTCGGAAAACGTTCGCGCGGCTGCGGCGGCCGAAACGCCTGTCCCCGGCGCGCCGGCGCAGAAGAACGCGGCGGCGCCGAAGCCTGTTTTTCCGGGCTGGGCGGGGATGCGCGTCGGCGAAAAGGCGGGCTCTCTTTTCGTGGCGGCCTCTTCGCTCTTCGGGCCTGCCCGCGCTGCCGGCATTCGGGATGGCGATGAAATTCAGGCCATCGACGGCATTCAGGCCCGGGGCTGGGATGCTTCGCGAGCGGAGAATGCGCTTCGAGGGAGCCCTGGAACGCCGGTGGTCGTTGCCGTTCTGCGCGATGGCGCATCTGAGCCTCTCACCTTCCAGATTTTCCGGACGCCAATGCCTTTGGACGCGGACGGCTCCGACTGGCCGCGATGAGGAGGTCAGCCGTCAGATCAGCACCAGCGCGAGGCCGATGACGAGGAACAGCCCCGCGCTCAGCACCAGCGCCATCATCACTTCCCGGGGAATGCCGTAGCGCCGCCCCCAGTCATCCGCGTCATCGAGAAGCGCGCAGAATTTCTGACGAACCGTCATGCCGAGCTGACGAAGGCTGGTCCGGGAGCGGATGCTGAAATTGGAGGTGCTGTGCCGCGCGTCTCTGCGGTTTCTCCGGCCGCCGGCGCTGACACTGTCCAGCCTGTCCGCCAGAGAGCCTTCGGGAAATGGGCCGGCGTCAGACGGCGCGTCCCGCCATGGACTCTGGGGGCTCTGCGGCATCTGCCGTGAAGACTGACTGGCAGCGGCGTCGCGCCCCGTGGGACTTTTTTTGACGAAGACGGGGCGGGGCGTGAGGTCGATCTTCGTCGCCTTGGGACGGTCGGGCGGCAGCATGAACTCCGGGCTGCCTGTGCCGCTGTCCGTGTATCTGTCCTGCGCACGTCCGTCGGCATCCAGCCGCTTCAAAGCGCGGCTGGCNNTGCCTGCCGCTGCTGCGGATTCCGGGAACCGTCTGATCCTCTGCGATTCCGCTCATGCTGCCGGGCGTTTCCATGGGTGAAGCAGCGGCGCGCTCCGGCAGGCGTCCGGAGCGCCGCCTGCCGACAGAAGCGACAGTGGCCTCGTCGTCGTCATCCGGCAGGAGCTCGTCCCCGTCTGTTCCGGCGGGACGCTTCTCTGGAGAGGCCGGGCGGCCGGGCCAGCCGCTCAGGCCGATGGGATTGAGGGAGATTTCAGTGGTGGTCTCCTCGTCATCCTCGTCCGAGCCGCTGAGGATGGGCTGCTTCGGAGGAACGCTTCCCGCGCCGGAGCCGCTGTCGGCGAGGAGGGGCGACAGGCCGCTCGCGGTGGTGTCTTCCTCAAAGGCGTCGCTGTCGATTTCAGGAATTTCGCCGTCGGAAACGGAGGGCTCGCGGAAGCTGTCGGGCAGCTGGTTGACCACGTTGAGCGGCCGCCGGGCACTGCTGGCAGGCGGCACGCTGTCCCTGAAAGGCAGGCCAGTGGGAACAGGGCGTCTGGAGAACACCGACGGCAGATTTTCAGGGGCATTCGCGGTTTCTCCGCCGGGAAACTCGCCCGCGTTCATGCCGGCGGGCTTGGTCTCTGTGGCGGTGACGGCGGAGTCATCTTCGGCGTCCGCGAGGAGAGCCGGCTTCGGCCGCGCGTTTTCGGCGGCGCCGGGCTGCGTGCGCACGTTGTCTTCAGGTCCGCGGACGGCTCCCGCGCTGGCGTTCCCTCTTCGGCGGCTGCCATTCCCGCCGTCCGTCTGCTCCTCGAAGAGGCTGAATTCGGACAGGAGACTGTCGTCGGCTTTCAGAAACTCATCCGTGAAATCATCTGCCGCCAGGGGGTCCGGCGCTTTCAATGCGCTCCCCGCGGACCTGGACCTGGGCCAGAGGTCGAGCCGAAGCTCCCGCTCCATGGCGGCGGGCGTTTTGGCCGGAAGCGCGGTGAAGCTGCCTGTGCGCCCGCCAGACGCAGCCTCTTTGCGGAGTCTGTCGTAAAAGAGCGTCTGCATCGTCAGGGCGAGCAGGCTCCGCATCGCCGGTTCGGAGGCATTACCCAGAAAGGGCTGGAGCGCCTGCCGGAACTCGGCAGCAGAGGCGAACCGGTCTTCTTTTTCTCGGGCAGCGGCCCGCATGACCACCTGTTCCAGTCCGGACGGCAGGTCGGCGTAGCGCCCCGGCGGCTGAATCTCGCCCTCCAGCGCCGCCCGCAGCGTGAACAGCTCGTTGTCCCGCTTGTTGGGGCTGATGCCGGTCAGGAGTTCATAGAGCACGAGCCCCAGCGAGAAGATGTCGCAGCGCAG
>DBXV01000016.1:92943-96587 GCA_002309695.1 Myxococcales bacterium UBA1203
CGCGGGCGATGCCGAAGTCCAGGAGCTTTACGGCGCCGTCGAAGCCAACCATCAGATTCTGCGGCGAGATGTCCCGGTGAATCAGCTGGAGCGGCCGCCCCTGGAGGTCGCGCTTGGCGTGGGCGTAGGCCAGTCCCTCGCAGGCGTCGGAGATGATGCGGACGGCCAGCGGGATGGGAAGGAGGACGCCGCGCTCACTGAGCGACTGGATGAGGGCGCCCACGTCCTCCCCGTAGATGTACTCCATGGCCAGAAAGAAGCTGCTGCCCTCTTTGCCCAGATCGAACAGCGTGACGATGTTGGGGTGGCTCAGCTGGGCGGCGATGCGCGCCTCGTTGAGGAACATGGTCACGAAGTGCGCGTCCTCGGCCAGGTGCGGCAGGATGCGCTTGATGACGAGCTGCTTCGACGGGTCCCCGGCGGGACAGGCGAGAAAGACTTCCGCCATGCCGCCCAGAGCGAGCTTTCTAAGGAGCGTGTATCGGCCGTAATTCTCCAAGGGCGGACCTGTCGTCGGGGGGATGGCGGCGCTCCCTGGCCCGGGCGGGCAAAGGCGCGTCAGAGGTGCGGTTGGGGTGTCGGGGAGCGGAATTTTCCGGGGAAAGGTTCCCGGCTCTTCACGGAGTCAGCTGACGGAAGCGGACTTGTAGGAAAATGACAGGACGTCTCCGAACGCCGCGGGTCCTGTGTCGTCAATCTCAAAAAAGCGGACGGTCCAGCCGCTGTCCTGCACCTCGATTTGGGCGGCAGAGCAGGCAGAGACGCTTCGGCCCAGACCGCCGGCGCTTCCGGGATTGACATAGACGCGGCCGCCGAAGGTCTCAGCAGACGGAACGTGCGTGTGCCCGTGGACGATGAGGTCCGGCGACGATTCGCGAATGGTTGCGGCGATGGCGGCTGTCGGATGCGCCGGTGTTCCCAGATTGTGGACGACAGCAATCGTCAGGCGGCCGTGCCTGCGGATGAGGACCTCCGGCGTGTCCATCATAAAGTCGTTGTTGCCGCGCACGGCCCGGACAGCGGCGAAGGCGCTCATTTCCCGGAGCAGATCGTCAGAGGTGACATCGCCCGCGTGCAGCACCTCGTCGCAGCCATTCAGGAAAGGAATGAGGCCGTTCCTGAATCGGCCGTGGGTGTCGGAGATGAGTCCGATGCGGAGGCGTGTTCCTGTGGCCATGTATCTGTTCCTGACGGCAGTCCCCGGTCGTTCGGGGCCAAACGTGAGCCGGGTTCAAAGCCGGCGCGGGACAGGTCTTCGCGGTTCTCAGCCGATGGGCGTTCCGGGGGCGATGTTTCCGTTGATGGCGAGGAGGGAGAGGCCGCTCTTGGGTTCGCCCGCGGCGAGAATCATTCCGCACGATTCGACGCCGCGGATTTTCCGGGGAGGCAGATTGGCCAGCACGGCCACTGTTCGACCCACCAGCACAGACGGGTCATCGAATGCCTGGGCGATGCCGGCGGCGATGGTGCGGGGGGATGCTTCGCCCAGATCGACGCTGAGCTTCAGGAGCTTGTCCGCTTTGGGAATGCGCTCGGCGGAGAGAATTTTTCCGGCCCTGAGATCGAGCCGGCAGAAGTCGTCAAAAGCGACGGGCGCTTTGGCTTCCGGAGCTTTGGGCGCGGGCGCCTGCTGCTGCGCCTGAGGCGCCTCAGCGGAAGGAACCACCACCAGTTTGTCTGCTGCCTCGGCGTCAATGCGGCCGATGAGAGGCGAGGGAAGGCCAATCTCGTGGCCCTCGGGCAGGAGGGCTTTGGGGGACGAGGCGAAAGACTCCAGCGCCTTGAAGGTGAAGGGCGTCACCGAGAGCTGGCCAAAGAGCGCGTCGGCAATGGCGGGAACCACGGGCGCCATGAGCGCGCCGATGACGCAGAGGACGTCGGCCACCGTCGAAAGGTCGCGGCTGGCTTCTTCGGGCGCCGTCTTGGCTGTCTCCCAGGGCTTGCGGTCCTGGACGAATTTGTTGGCCTTCTCGCCCAGCTCGATGACGGCGCGGATGCCGGTTCTGTATTCGAGAGCGCTGAATGCCTCGCGCACCCTGCCAATAGTTCGCGCCGCCTCTTCGAGAAGGCCTGCGTCGCGGGCGCCGCCGATTCGGCCGCCCAGCTTGCTTTTCAGCATGGCCAGGGAGCGGTTGCAGAGGTTGCCCAGGTTGTTCACCAGCTCGGCGTTGACCCGCAGCCGGAACTCGCTGAGCGACAGGTCGAGGTCCTCGGGACTCGCCCCCAGATTGGAGGCGTAGAAGAAGCGCAGATAGGACGGATCGAGGAGGTCCAGATACTGGCGGGCGTTGATGAAGGTTCCCCGCGACTTGGACATCTTCTCGCCGTTGACGGTCAGCATCCCGTGGACGGCCAGCTTGTCGGGCGTTTTCAGCCCGGCGCCGTGCAGGACGGCAGGCCAGAACAGCGCGTGGAAGTTGAGAATGTCCTTGCCGATGAAGTGGACGACGCGGGCGTCGGCATCCGTCGCCCAGTAGGCGAGCGCCCGCCTGCCATCGCCCGCGCTGCCGGCCCGGTCGGCCAGGAGGCGCTCCGTATTGCTGATGTAGCCGATGGGGGCGTCGAGCCAGACGTAGAAGAACTTGTCCTCTTCGCCGGGAATCTTGAACCCGAAGTAGGGACCGTCGCGGCTGATGCACCAGTCGGCCAGGCCCGTGGCCAGCCAGCCGCTCCTGAGATTGTTGAGAATCGCGGGGTCGAGCGTTCCCGGACGGCCGCTCCATTCGCGGAGGAACTCGGTGAAGTGGTCCAGCTTGAAGAAATAGTGGCAGGACTCACGCCGGACAGCGGGCTGCCCGCAGATGGCGCAGCGGGGGTCGGCCAGGTCGGTGGGCGAATAGGTGGCGCCGCACTTCTCACAGACGTCGCCGTATTGGTCGGGCGCCTGGCACTTGGGGCACACGCCGCGGACGAAGCGGTCCGGCAGAAACCTTTTGTCGTGCTCGCAGTAGGTCAGCTCCATGGGCCGCTTCTCGATGTGCCCGCCGTCCAGAAGCCTGCGGAAGATGGCCTCGCTGTATTGGCGGTTCTCGTCGATGTTGGTGGAGCCGAACTGGTCGAAGGAGATGCCGAAAGCGGCAAAGTCCCGCATGTGCTCCTCGTGGACCCGGGCGATGAACTGGGCGGGCTCGATGCCCTGTTTCCGGGCGTTCAGCTCGATGGGCGTTCCATGGGTGTCGTCCGCGCAGACGTAGATGACATCCTCGCCGCAGGAACGGAGGAAGCGGGCATAGATGTCGGTCTGGATGTATTCCACAAGGTGACCGAGGTGGATGCTGCCGTTGGCGTAGGGCAGTGCACTGGTGATGAGGGTCTTGCTCACGGCTTTCGTTGCTCCAGGACAAAAGAAAAGGGCCGCGGCGGCCGGAATGGCTGGCGGNNTGGCTGCCGGGCCCCTCCCCTCCGAAAAAGAGGCGCCCCTTTAGAGGATGCACCCTGGGCGGGCAAGACGCCGCCGGGGCTCCCTTCCACTCTTCTCCGGAGAGGCTTTTCGAAGAGTTTTTTCAGCTGCGTCAGGCGGCGCGTTCGTCCGCCGGCACCTCCTCGGCAGGAGGCACAGGCTCAGTGACGGCGGTGCCGCGGATTTCCTTCAGCAGAGACTCTCGAATGTCCGGGTGATCGCGCAGCCATTCACAGGCCTTGTC
>DBXV01000016.1:96601-135094 GCA_002309695.1 Myxococcales bacterium UBA1203
CCGCCGTAGGAGAACCAGCTGCCGTTCTTTTCGATGAGGCGCCGGCTGCAGGCGGCTTCCAGAACCTCGCCCTCCCAGGCAATGCCGCTGCCGAAGAGCACCTCAAATTCCGCCTCGCGGAAGGGCGGCGCCACCTTGTTCTTGACGACTTTCACGCGGACGCGGCTGCCCACAATCGCGTCGCCCTCCTTCACGTGGCCCAGCCGCCTCAGGTCCAGCCGCACACTGGCGTAAAATTTCAGGGCATTGCCGCCGGTGGTCGTCTCCGGGCTGCCGTACATGACGCCCAGCTTCATGCGGATCTGATTGATGAAAATCACGCAGCAGCCGCTCTTGGCCACGGCGCCGGTCAGCTTGCGGAGCGCCTGGCTCATCAGCCGCGCGTGAAGCCCCATGTGTGAATCGCCCATGTCCCCCTCGATTTCGGCCTTGGGGACCAGCGCGGCCACGGAATCGATGACGATGAGGCTGACGGCGCTGGTGCGGACCAGCTGCTCGGCAATTTCCAGCGCCTGTTCGCCGGTGTCGGGCTGGGCGACCAGAAGCTCCTCGGGAATGACCCCCAGCTTGCGGGCGTAGCCCAGGTCCAGGGCGTGCTCCGCGTCGATGAAGGCGGCGGTGCCGCCGGATTTCTGCGTCTCAGCGATGGCGTGCAGCGTCAGCGTTGTCTTGCCCGACGATTCAGGACCGAAAATTTCCACCACGCGGCCCTTGGGATAGCCGCCGATGCCCAGGGCGGCGTCGAGGCCGATGGAACCCGTGGGAATCGCTTCCACCGGCGGACGGACCTCCTCGCCGCCCAGGCGCATGATGGCACCCTTGCCGAACTGCTTTTCGATTTGGGCGATGGCCGCGCCAATGACCTGCGCTTTTTCTCCAAGTCTCTCCGTGAATTTCGCCATGGGGGTCTTCCTTGTCTTGCCGGTCATCCCGGCGCTGGGCGCAGCCTGTCGCTCCCCGGATGGGGGCAGTCCGCGCGGTTGAATTCCGTGCGGGACGTTTCGCCCGCCTCGGAAGAGCTGAAAAAAGGCACTCCGACGTCAGGCAGCGGCCTTTTGACGGTCGAGAGATCGGAAGCCGACGGCCTCGCTCACATGCCTGGCCAGAATGTCCGGACAGCCGTCCAGGTCGGCGATGGTGCGGGCGACCTTGAGAATGCGGTCGCAGGCGCGTGCGCTCATGCCGATGCGGTCCACGACGTTCTGCAGAAGGGCGGCACCCTCCGAATCCACGCGGCAGAAGTGATGAATCGCCTTCGGACCCATCTGCGCGTTGCAGTGAATCCGGGGGAGTCCGCGGAACCGTTCCCTCTGAATCGAACGGGCAGCCTCCACGCGCTCCCTCAAGACTGCGGAGCTGTCGCCGGCCCTCTCCGGCGACAGGTCGCGGTAGCGGACGGCGGGAACAACGACGTGCAGGTCGATGCGGTCGAGGAGCGGCCCGGAGATGCGCGACTGGTAGCGCTGAACGTCGGAAGGCGTGCAGACGCAGGTGTGCCCGGGGCTTCCGGCATGGCCGCAGGGACACGGATTCATGGCGGCCACGAGCATCAGCCGCGAGGGAAACGTGAGCGTCTGCATGGCCCGCGAGATGGTGACCGAGCCGTCTTCCAGAGGCTGGCGGAGGACCTCCAGCACGTGCTTTTTGAACTCGGGCAATTCGTCGAGAAACAGGACGCCGTTGTGCGCCAGAGACACCTCGCCCGGCCGGGGAAGCGTGCCGCCGCCGATGAGCCCCGCATCGCTGATGGTGTGATGAGGCGCGCGGAAGGGACGCTGCGTGATGAGCGGCCTGCCCTCCATGAGCCCCACCGCCGAATAGACCTTCGATGTCTCCAGCGCTTCCTCGAAGGCCATGCGCGGAAGAATCGTGGAGAGGCGCTTGGCCAGCATCGTCTTGCCCGAACCGGGCGGCCCAATCATCACGGCGTTGTGGCCGCCGGCCGCGGCGATGAGCATGGCGCGCTTGGCACCCTCCTGACCGCGCACTTCGCTGAAATCGCTGCTGCCCTCCTCGTGCGCCTGCCGAAGGCTTTCCAGCTCAGGACGCTCGGTCAGCGGCGGCGGCAGTTCACCCTTCGCGAGGCGCTCAATCAGCTCTGAAAAATGCGCCGCTGGAATCACGGTCACACCCTCCACGACGGAGGCCTCCCGGGCGCTCTCGGCGGGCAGAACGACGCCCTGGAGCCCGGCATTGCGGGCGGCCACGGCCAGAGACAGCGCGCCTCGGATGGGCTTGATGCTCCCGTCCAGCGTCAGCTCCCCGGCGAAGAGAAATCCTTCGAGAGGGGCCGAAAGAATCGCGCCGGCCGTCACCAGAACGCCCAGGGCAAAGGGCAGATCGAAGCCTGTGCCGTCCTTTCGGATGTCTGCGGGCGCGAGATTGATGGTCAGGCGCCGCGGCGGCAGCTCCAGATGGCAGTTGCGAATCGCGGCATACACGCGCGCCTTGCTTTCGCGGACGGCACTGTCGGGCAGACCGACGATTTCACATCCGGGCAGCCCCAGGCTGGCGTCCACTTCCACGTCCACCAGGACAGCATCGACCCCCATCAGAGCAGCGGAATGTACGCGAGCCAGCATGTCCTCTCCCTCTTGAACGGGGCACCGAAGCGCTTCGCGGGGGCGAAGAAGGTGCCGCCGAAACGAGCTGCGTGGGCCACATCAATCGGCATGCCCGGGCAGTTTCAGAGGGAGAGCGGCTTTTGGAGGCGTGTTCCGAATCGGAACAGGTGTTTCGCGGCGGAACAGCCCGCTGTTCCGTTTCAGAACAGTCCGTCAGCAGCGCTCCTCGTTCGTCAGCTCTTCAGGAAGAAAAACGCGAGGCCGAAGACCACGTTGAGCAGGAGGACGCAGAGGCAGGAGTCAACCACGCCGCGCGTCGTGGCATCTCCGACGCCGCCCGGGCCGCCCTCCGCTTTAAGTCCGCAGCGCACGGCCGAAAGAGGAATGGCGAGGCCGAAGCCCAGTGACTTGACGGCAAAGGCAGTGATGTCGCCGCTGTCGATGAGGGCCGGATCGAGAAATGCCGAGGCATCCGCGCCGTAGAAGAACAGCGCACAGAAGGCGGAGCTGACGATGGAGATGACGGTGCCGATGATGAGCAGGCAGGGGAGCGCCAGAACGCCGCCCAGAAGTTTGGGCAGGACCACGTCCGAAAATCGGTCGCCCGAGCACAGCTCCAGCGCGTCGAGCTGGCCCGTCACCTGAAGGGAGGCGGCTTCGGCCGAGAGGGCGGCGCCGACGCGGACCGCGGCCAGCAGGCCGGCGATGGTGGGCGCCAGGTCGCGAAAGAGGATTTCAAACCAGGCCGAACCCACCAGAGAGATGTCGCCCACGACCTGACGCGCCTGCGAGGCCCCGTGCTCGATGAGGACGGCGCCGAAGAAAGCCATGCCCGCGGCGACGAGGAGCATCGAATCGGTGCCGATGCGGGCCGTTTCCCGGAGGACCTCTCTGAGCTGAATGCCGTTTTCCCGCGCGCTGGCGATGGAGGCGGTGAGGATGGCGGCCAGTTCGGAAGGGGCATTCACGGCAGCACCTGCACGGTCAGAAAAGTGATGGCCCAGTCGAGACAGGTCAGAGCCGCGGCGCTTTCGACGACGGCGCGGGCGGCGGCACTGCCAATCGCGCGGGCGCCTCCCTGAGCGGCGAGTCCCGTGCGGGTGGACACCAGAGAGATGGCGGCGCCGAACACGGACAGCTTCACCAGCGCGGCGGCGAGGTCCGCGGGATGCACGCGGGCGCTGAAACTCATCATGAAAGTGCTGGGCTCAATGCCGGAGATGAGCTGGCCAAAGCCGATGGATGAGATGATGGCCGTGAGGCTGGAGAGGATGCCCAGGGCCGTGACGGCAAAAGCGCTGGCCAGCACGCGCGGCGCCACGAGAAAGGCGAAGGGGTCCACGCCGACGCCGACCAGTCCTTCCAGCTGCCCGCCGATTTTCATGGCGCCCAGTTCGGCGGCGTTGCGGGCACCGATGCGGCCGCACATCACGAGCGAGGTAATCAGCGGCCCGAGTTCGCGGAGGACGGCGTAGCCCGAGGCCCAGCCGAAGAGCGAGCGGACGCCGAAGCGGACGACGACCAGGTTGCTGAAGAGGACCAGGATGAAGCCTACGAAGGCGCCGACGACGAGGGAGAGCGTGAGGGCGTCGCTGCCAAAGGCGGCGGCGGAGCGGAGAACCTCGCGGAAATCGAGCCTCGGAATTGCCCTGGCAGTGCGGAGAGCGACGATGCCCAGCGCGCCGATTCCCCGAAAAATTTCCGCCGAGGGTCCTCTTTTCATTTTTTCCGGCCCAGCTCCCGCGACCTGGCCGCCGCCTTGTCCACGGCGTCATAGAGCGCCGCCCGCACGCCGCCCGCCTCCAGCGCCTGCATGCCGGCGATGGTCGTCCCGCCCGGACTCGTGACTTGATCCTTGAGCTGCGCCGGATGCAGCCCCGTCTCCTGAACCATGCGCGCGCTGCCAATCAGCGTCTGCACCGCCAGTTCCTGCGCCGTCTTGCGGGGAAGCCCCGCCTTCACGCCCGCGTCGGCAAGCGCCTCAATGATGAGGAAGACGTAGGCGGGACCGCTGCCCGAGAGCCCGGTCACGGCGTCCATCAGGTGTTCGCCGACCTCGGAGGCAGTGCCGACTGAGCGGAAAATTTCCAGCGCGAGCGCCATGTCGTCCTTAGAGGCGTTGGGCCCCGCCGAGAGACAGGCCGCGCCCTCGCCGATGAGGGCCGGCGTGTTGGGCATCACACGGATGATGCGCGGACCTTTGGGAAGCCTCTCGCTGATGAACTGAGTGGTGATGCCGGCGGCGATGGAAATCACCAGCTTCCCTGCGTCCAGAGCGCCGGCGAGCCCGCAGAGAACGCCGTCCATGACCTGCGGCTTCACGGCCAGCACAATCACGTCTGCGCCCGCGGCCGCCCGCACGTTGTCGGTCTCGGTGCGGATGCCGAAATCGCGGGCGATGAGGCCGAGCCGCTCCTGACTGACGTCGGAGGCGGTGATGCGCTTCGGCTCAATGCCGCCTCGGGTAATGAGTCCGCGGATGAGCGCCGAAGCCATGCAGCCGGCGCCGATGAAAGTGATGTTCAGGGAAGGATTCATGGGGCTGCTTTCAAAAGGCTCAGGAAGCCTGTGGAAAAGGGCGGCGCGCCTTAGACAAAACGCCTCGGAGCGGCAACCTGGATTCCCTGTGAAGAGCAGCGCGGCACGCATCTGAACTGACGGGAGCATGGGCGAATTGCCGGTTGCTTTTTGACCTCCCCGGTGACTTGGGGCGCCGCGCTCGCCAGCGGGGTGGCAGCGGGCGGCTTCCTTCGAGAGAAACGAACGGGGCGCCTGCCGTCTGAGAAGAGACCCGAAAACCTGATCCGGACAATGCCGGCGGAGGGAACGGGCGGGCTGCACGAAGGCGCTCGGGCATCTTCTACGGCGAAGAATGAGCGCTTCCTCCCTCCGCGCTTTTGGATGCGTCCCGGGAGTTTCATCGAATGTGTGGAGCGGGATTTTGGCCTGCGCGGGCTGCGGCGCTGGCCGCGGCGGCATCGGCCCTGATGTGGGCGGCTGAGGCGCATGCTTCTTTTGACGAGTTTTCCGACGAGCAGCGGCCGTCTCACTTTGAAATCAGGGCTGCGGATGCGCTGACGCTGGCCTTCAAGGGCGATTTGAAGCTGGGCCTGCACGACATCGAAGGGCAGGGCGGGCCAAAGCACGACAGCGGCACGGATACTCAGACGCTGGGGACGCGCAGTCCGCACGTGGAGCTGGACAGCTTTTCGCTGGCGCTTCGGCTGGGGATGTCCAGGCATCTGGGCGTGAACACGCTTCTCGAATTTACGACCAGCCGCGCCAGCCTCTCATCCATGTGGATTGACTTCCGCGCCGAAGCGCCCGAGCGCCTCTTTCACCGCGTTGAGCTGGGCTACCAGACGCCCATCGTCGCCACTGACCGCAGGAGCGAGCGCTACGCGCTGGCCGCCGCTTCCGCGTGGAAAAATCCGGAATTTCACCTGGCCTACGAGGGCGCGTTTTTTTTCACGCCCAAGGTGCACCTCGAGTTCGGCGCCTCCGTGGCCATGATGCGTCCGCTCGTGTTTTCCCGCGTCCAGCAGTCGGGCATTCAGAGCGGCACCATCAATTTTCTCGCCTACGGGCCGGCCAAGAGCTTTTCGGGGAACAGTCCCGTCGGCGGCGGCCGGATTCGCTTCGAGGCCTGGGGCGCTTTTGTGGAGGCGTTCGGCTTCATCGGCAGGCTGGCCGCGCAGGAAGGAACGGACACGCTGCGGAGCGGTTTCCCCAACTATCGGGCGCTGAAGGGCTACTCCAGCGAGACGGCCTCCGAGGGTGACTTCTGGTGGTGGGGCGGCCGGACGGGCTTTCAGGGAAAGCGGCTGCGCGCCTTTGCCGAGGCCATTGTCTCGCGTGAGGACCTTCTGGACCGCCTGGGCGCCTACGCTCAGATTTCCTGCCGCTTCGACCTGCCCTTCTTCGACAAGTGGCTGAAATCCGTGGAGCCGCTGGTCCGCCTGGGAACGCTCCGCATTCTGGGGTCCACCGAGGTGAACGGGGACCTGGCCTTGAGGTCGCCGGCCATGGTCAACGCCGTCAGCTGGGACTGGAACACGCTCGATCTGGCCCTGGCGGTGGAGGTGTTTCAGGACTTCGTGTGGCTGCGCGCCGAGTACTACTTCCTGTGGGAGGAGAACGGCGTCAGTGACCTGGGCGTTGAGCAGCAGGACTTCAAAAACAACGAGCTGCTCATTCAACTGTCGCTGCGCTTCTGACGGGCACTTCTTCAGACGCCGGCCGGACGGAGCAGGGAGAACACCATGGTGACGAACGGCACCAATGACATGAGCGACATGACGGACGCGGACAGAAATCCGGGCGCGGGCAGCGCCGCAGTGCCCATCGGCGAAGAGTTTTCAGTGAAAGACCTTGTGACGGGGGCCAGCTTTCCCCTGAGGGCCGCGCTTCTTGTCCTGAGAACGCCCTCGCTGCGCACCCGGGTTCTGCTCATGTCCCTGGCGGCCTTTGTCTGCCTTGTGGTGCTGGCGGCCGGACTGTTCTGGGCCGCGCCTGCCCTCGTGGATGCCCTCTGGAACACCGCGGATGCCTGGTACGCGCGGACTGCCCGGACGCTTCTGAAAATCGCGGCCTACGCGGCGCTGTTCGCCGTCGGTGCGTTCACGCTGCCGTCGCTGGTCCTCATTCCGCTGACAGATCCGCTCTCGGAGGCCGCGGAACGCGCCATGGGCCTGAAAGTGATTCCTCAGACGTTGGCCGAGAGCTTTCGGGCGACTTGGCGCTCGCTGATCAACATGCTTCTGCGGGGCCTCGTTTTTGCCGCCGGGCATCTGCTGCTGCTCCCCCTGAACCTGATTCCCGGCGTGGGCGGCGCGCTCTGGAGCTGCCTCGCCTGGCTCTGGTCCGCCGTCTGGATCGCCCTGGCGCAGCTCGATGTCCCCATGGCCCGCCATTTGAGGCCGTTTGCCGATGCCTTCCGCGCCTTTGCCGCCCGAAAGCTCCTCTTCCTGGGCTTCGGCAGCGGCATCTACGTCCTGCTGTGGGTCCCCATCCTCAACGCCATGCTCGTGCCTCTGGCGGTGGTCGCTTCGACGATGCTCATGTGCTCGCTGGAAGATGCCGGCGTTCTGCTGCCGCGCCCGGAGGATGCCGGTGGGCAGGGGGCGCATTCCCCAACTTCGGACGCCTCTTAAGGAAAACTTCAGCCCTCCGCCGTCCGTGTGACCGATTCCTCACCTGACTGAAACTGACACGGCGCCGCGGCTTTCTGCACACAGGCCTGCCGGGGCCGGAACGGCGGTTTCAGAGAGAAACAGGAGGACGAGATGAGCAAAAAAGCTCGGGGCGCCAAGGGTGCGCCTCCCGCGGCACCGAAGCCGGAACGCTGGACGGAAGTGGTTCAGGGCCCGGGCGATCTGGAGTGTGCCTTCGCCATCCGCGAAATTGCCTTCATCGAGGAGCAGAGCGTGGCGCCCGAGGTGGAGCGCGACGAGGCGGATGAGTCGGCGGTTCACGTGCTGGCCTACGAACACGGCCACGCGGTGGGGACCGGCCGGCTCGTCGTCCTTGGCGAAAGCGGGCCGGATGCGCAGAGCGAAAATGCCGCCGGCAATGGCCGCTGGGGTCAGATCGGCCGTGTGGCGGTCATGGGAAGTTCCCGCAGGCGCGGCATGGGCGGACTGATTCTCGCGGCGCTGGAAGACGAGGCGCGGCGCCTGGCGCTGGCGGGTCTCGTGGTGCATGTCCAGACCTGGCTGCAGGAGCTCTTTGCCCGTCAGGGATACAGCGTGCGCGGCGGCCAGTTTCAGGAGGCGGGCATGCCTCATCTGGAGATGGTCAAGCGGCTGACGGATGAGCCTCTGCCGGAGGATGGCGGGGCCGAAGACGTTCCGCGCGGCACGGAGGCGTGAAGATGACGGAAGAGAAGCGCGATGCGGAGATGTCCGCGGAAGAGCGCCTGAAATCGGAGCAGCGCGCTGAGGGCGAGGCGTCTCCTGCCGGCGAAAATGTCCACGGTGCGCCGAACGACGGGCTGTCTGAGGATATGGATGAAAAGACGCCCGTGGATGCTGTCCCGCCCGAGGCTGCGGCGCCCGCTGAGAGCGCGGAAGAAAAAAAGAGGGATGCCGAGGAGCTGGCGCTTCTGCACGGGACGCCGGCGGGCGAGGAGGCCGAGGATGCGCTTCTGCGCCTGAAGGCTGCGACGCTCCTCGAGGACCTCTACGACGCGCGTCAGCGGATTCTGGAATCCTTTGACTCTCTGAAAAAGGAGATGGGGAGCGAGAAGGAGCGGCTGGAGCAGCAGGCGCAGATTTTCATTCGCTCGGTGGAAAATGCCCGGAAGCTGGGCGCCGTCCAGACGCGCGCTCCGCAGGAGGCGAAGGACGAGGAAAAGGCCGGAGCGGCACAGCCCGCACAGACAAAGGATGAGGCAGCTGAGGCGCTGACGACGCAGGCGGAGAGCGACCCGTATGCGGGATTTCTGGCTGCGGCGCGGGGCCGTCTGGACGCGGCGGAAAAGGCGCTGTCCGACCGGAAAGAGGCCGCTTCCGACGTGTTTCGCCGCAGTCTGAGAGAAGCCGAGGCGCGCATCCGAAGTCAGGTGCGGGGGCTTCTGGCCAATCACGCGCCCCGCGTTCACCTCACGCTCCAGCCCGTTGGCAGCGAGAACGCCGTCGCCTGGATTGACCGGCCCTCTCCCGATGACGCGGTCCTGCTGTTCGCGCTCCTCAATGGCTGCCTGCCAACGCGCTACGACGCGCTTTTTGATGACGCCGTGGACGATCCCACGCTGCCGACGCCGGTCTTTTTTGAGGAGGACGGCTTTCCAGCGAGGCCCGAACTGGACGAGGGGGACGCGCTGTCAGTCCGCGAGCCTGAGGCCTTTGTGCCCTTCAAGGCCCACATTCCCTTCCGGATTCCCGGAGTCGATTTTCCCCGCTTTCGTCTGCTCAACCAGGGGCCGGTCATTCAGCTCGCGGCGCGTGAGCGCGGCCAGGACTACGCGCCGCTCATGCCGCTCTCTTCAGCGGAGCTGGCCTGCGGGCTGTTCATCCGCCTTCAGGTCGAGGGGAAGCTCGCTCTGGATTTCAGCGCGCTTTAGGCGCTGCCCGAGGGGAGTTTTCCTTCTGCCCGCGCTTCGGATTTTCCTTCCGGACGCGGGCTTTCTGCTTCGAGACGCTCGTCTTTTTCTCCGGTGCAGCCTCGCGTTCAGGCAGGCGTTCCCGTCGTTCCAGTTCCGCCAGAAGATTTCTGGGCTCGCGGGCAGCTGGGTCAAAGACGAGCACCTGTTTCAGCCAGTTTTTGGCGGCAGGAATGTCCCCGGCATCGATGGCGCGCCAGGCCATCAGATACGCCTCGTAAGCGTGGCTCGACGCGATGGCGCGGGGCGCGGCATCCGGGGCCGCGGACGAACTGGTCTGGGCCGAAGCCGGAAGCGCCGTCATTGCCGCGGCAGTCAGGGCCAGCCTGAGGGTGAGGTGCGCGCGGCGCGAAAAGAGACAGTCCGACATTCGATTTCCTGAGCGAAAGCGCGCCGCTGCTGCGGCACAGCGGACGGCGGAAGACGGCAATCTTGAAGCCGAAGACTTTTTTCCCATACTGCGCCGCGCTTTGAAAACGGGACATCTCATCGCCCTTGAGGGCATCGACGGAACGGGCAAGGGGACGCAGGCGCGCCTTCTGGCCGAAGCGCTTGAGCGGCGGGGCGTGCGCGTCCGGCCGTTTTCATTTCCAGCCTATGGCGAGACGCTGGCCGGCGGGCTCATCGGCACCTATCTGAACGGCGGGCTCGGCGATCCCAGAAGCATCGACAGCCGACTGACGGCGATGCTCTACGCGGTGGACCGCTTCGAGCTGCGCGGGCGTTTGGCCGAGGCGCTGGAAGCAGGCGAGACGGTTATCTGCGACAGATATGTGGGCTCGAACATGGCGCATCAGGTGGCGCGGGCTTCTCCCAGAAACAGGCCTGCCGTGCGCCGCTTCATCGAGTCTCTGGAATTTGACGTTTTGGGGCTTCCCCGGCCCGAACTGGTCATTCTGCTGGATATGCCCGTCTCTCTGGCCCAGAGCCGCGTTCTCAAGAAGGACGCGAGGCAATACACGCGCAGAAAACTCGACGCCAACGAGGCGGATCTGCGCCATCTGAAATGCGCGCTGGCCGAATACCGCTTTCAGGTCAGAAACACGCCCGGCTGGCGGCGCATCCCCACTGTCTCCGGTCGGCGTGAGCGCTCGCGCGAAGAAATCCACGAGGACGTTCTGAACGCTGCGCTGGAGCTTCTGGACGGCCGCGGGGACCAATGACAGAGGCGGCCCGCTTTTGTCGGAAAGCAGATTTGATTCAAAGCCATGTCCAATCTTTCCCCAGCCGTGACCCCGCTTTCTCTGGAAGCCGTCGCCTTTGTTCCGCACTTCGTGACCGCCATCTGCCAGCGGCCGGATGCGGAGGAAACCGGTCAGACGCCTCTGGACTGGCTGAAGACGAACCTTCGGGTCACGGGCGTTGAGCTGGAGCCTGCCGAGGGCATGTTCCGGATAATTCACGGGGGAATCACCATCGGCAGAGCCCGAGTGTTCACGCGGGAGGAAGCAGTTCAGGCCTTTGGCAACGCGGCGCCCTTTCTGACGTGGAAATCGGCCTGCCCCTTCGTGGGGAGCGTGTCCGCGTATCTGGCCTGGGATCAGTTTGTCGCTCCCGATGCGCCCGGCGTCGGCGGTGCGTTCACGAATCTGGTCCGGACGCTCGCTTCCGCGGAAGCCAGCTTCTTTTTTCGTCTGGATACAGGGGAGCTTCGGGAGCTGGCGCGTCGGCGTGATTTTCCCCTGACCGATTTGGCCAGCCGCTGGGGCTTCTCTGACGGCGATGCCCTGCTGAGCCGGCGCGAGTCCGGATATGCCAGCGACTGCTGCAATGAGGCGCGTGAGCGCATCGCGGCGCTGGGATACCGCGCGGAGGTCGAATGGGTCAGAACGAGCCACAATCCGCTGCGTCTGGCGTGGCACGAGATGTCGTCGTTCTGGAGGCGAAAGCTGGGGTTTGAGCCCCAGCGTGTGCCCGCCCTCTTCGGCAGCGATGGAAAACCCCGGAAAGTCAGCGTCCTCGACAACGAGAAGGTCAGCCTCTGGACGATTGATTTTTCAGTGCTGGACGCCGTGGATTTCTGGAACGTTCCCCGCCCCAATTACTGACCCGGTCTGCGAGGTGCCCGGGAGATGCGCTTGGCGAGGGTAAATGGGGCCGCCGCTGAAGGGAGGACTCGGAGACAGCGTGAACGCGGTGCCGCGGTGCGCTTCGCATCATCCGTCCTTGCAATCCGAAGATTGCTCCCTAAAGTGCGCCGCGCAGTTTTTGGGGGCCCTTCTTAAGGGGCCATGCTGTGTGAATCATCAACTCCAACAAACGGGTGAAACGTGGCTGACAAACAGAAAGAGATGGAAGAGCTGGTTGAACTTCTGGCCGATGCGGTTGCCGACAAGCTGGCGGATCGCTGCGCCGAAGCCGCGGCTGATGATGACGATGACGACGATTGCTGTGACTGCTGCGATTGCTGCAGCGACTGCGACGACGAGTGCGACTGCGACGAGGACGATTTGTTCGACGGCATGGACGCCGAAGAATTTCAGAATCTGTCGCACCCTGTTGCACCGCCCGATCCGGAGAACATCGCCTCGTATATTGACCACACGCTGCTGAAGGCGAACGCGACCCACGATGAGCTGGTGAAGCTCTGCGACGAGGCGCGCAAATACGGCACGGCGACGGTCTGCGTGAATTCCTGCAACGTCGATGAGGCGGCGGCTCTGCTTCAGGGCTCGAACACGGTCCCCATCGCCGTCGTTGGCTTCCCCCTTGGCGCGGCCCTGCCCGAGGTCAAAGCGTTTGAGGCGCGTCAGGCCGTCCGCAACGGTGCCCGTGAGATCGATACGGTCATCAATGTCGGCGCGCTGAAGGACAAGGACTACCAGCTGGTCTTCGACGACATTCAGGAAGTTGTGGACGCGGTGGCTCCGGTTCCCGTGAAGGTCATCATCGAGACCTGCCTCCTGGATCACGACCAGAAAATTATTGCCTGCGCTCTGTCCAAGGCTGCCGGCGCGGCTTTCGTCAAAACCTCGACCGGGTTTGCCGCGAGCGGCGCGACGGCGGAGGACATTGCTCTGATGCGCGCCGTTGTCGGCCCCGAGATGGGCGTTAAGGCGTCCGGCGGTGTCCGCACTCTGGATGACGCGAAGAAGATGATTGCCGCCGGTGCCAGCCGCATCGGTGCCAGCGCGTCGGTCGCCATCATCGAGCAGTCCATGGCCGAAAAGGGCGCCTCCAAGGGCGATAAGAAGCCGGCCAAGAAGTCTAAGTGAGCAGAACCGCGCGTGCCGGACCCTCCGGGAAGTCAAAGGAGGGAAAAAGCGCGGATTCACGATGAAAAACAAAGGCGTCCCGTCAGATTTCTGGCGGGGCGCCTTTTTCGTGAAGACTGGGGATTTCGCCGCCTGGGCTGCGGCTGATTTTTGTTTTCCAAAGCGTGAAATGCCGTCGTTGAGGTTTTCGAGGGATGGACGTTGGAGAGGGAAAAGATCTGTCAGAAGCGCGTGAAGGTGCGTCTGTTCCCTCACTTCATCCATGCAGTGGCCCAACAAGAGCGCTGACATTTCTTCTCGTCGCGTGCCTGCTGTGCCTCTGCGGAAGATTTTTCTATCCGGTGGATGACCCCGACCTCTTTTGGCACGTGACCATCGGACGCTGGATTTTGGCTAGGGGTGCGTTTCCGGACACGGAACACTGGAATTTCTTCGGCCTTGGAGAGGTGTTCCGGGCGTATTCGTGGTCCTGCGAAGTCGTCTTCGCCAGCCTCGAATCGAAATTCGGCATGGCCGGCCTGTGGTGGCTCCAGGCTTTTCTGGGAATCGCGGTCATTGGGGCTGCATTTGCCGTTTGGCGCCGAATTTCAGGGTCAGTGATCGCTGCTTTTGGTGCCTGCGCTGTTCTGGTGTTTGTGACGGACCCTTTTGTCGCGCCGCGCCCTCAGGTGGTCACATTTATCCTGTTCGCCTTCATTCCGGCTCTGGCCGAGTCATTTCTGCAAAAGGGCGTGACGCGGTGGAATGCAGCCGGGACAGCCGCGCTGTTTTGCGTGTGGGCCAATACGCACCTGGCCATGATTTTGGGGCTTGGCTACCTGGGAGGGCTGCTGTTCGCCTTTCAGCGCGGCCGGGCACTTTTGACTCTGAAAGCGCTGAGCCTCGGTCTGGCAGGAACTTTATGCACGCCATACTTTGGCGGCGTCTGGCTGACGTTTTTGAGGACAAGTGGCAATGTAGTTCAGTTCAGGAACGCCATTATTGAATTTGAGGCGCTGAGCCCCTCGCATTTTATGTTTCCGCTGTGGCTGCTTTGCTTTGTCCTGTTTGCGGCTGTGTTGGCGGCGGCCGGAATGCAGACGATAAAGAGCCAGATATTCAGCGTCTTGGTCACGGCGGCCTTTTTGGCGCTGGGCGTTTATGCAGTGAAGTTCCTGGAATTTTCAGCTCTGGCCGCCCTCACATTTGTCGTCCGCGTCGGCACGCCGCTGATGCGCAGCCGTCTTGAGCCATTCGTTCAGGAACGCATTGGCAGATATTGGCGCAGGTGGGCTGCTGTTTTGGGCGATTCCAAGTGGCTGACCGCTGCTGCCGCATTGCTTTCATCTCTGTTGATTCTTTGTTTTGCCGCTGAGGCGGCGGTGCGGGCTCAGGCGGGTGTGATGGACCAGGATCTGTATTCTCGTTCAGCCTTGGACTTCGTTTTTGAAAAGGGTCTGCCCATGCCCGTCCTCACCGATTTCAGCAATGGCGGCTACCTCATGTATCGGCTGAGCGACGCAGAGGGAAACGTCGCCCATCCGGTGGCCATCGATGGCAGGACGAACATTCTCTCTCCGGCGCTGGCGGATGCCTATTACCGGATGGAATCGGGAAAGAAGGATGACTGGGCTTCTTTCATCGACAGTTACGCCCCGGGAACCATCGTGTGGCCGACCAGCCGAAATGCGGAACTTGTTCAGCGGCTGCGCAGCTCGGACGACTGGTGTGAGCGCCTTCAGGGCGAGGCGGAGGGGCGGGGCTATTCGGTGTTTGTCCGGTGCGGTGCGGAGGCGGTTTGTCGGGAGCGCGGAGAGGAAAAGTGTGAAGAGCCTCAAAAATATCTTGACTCGGATCTCTGAACAGACTAAATGCCGCGCCGCTTTCGGGAGCTGAATCTCGGAAGCTCTGGAACTGGCAGGAACACAGGCCGGTAGCTCAGTGGCTAGAGCACTACCTTGACACGGTAGGGGTCGGTGGTTCGATCCCACTCCGGCCTAAGAAAGACCTCCGAGCGAATGAGACGCTCGGAGGTCTTTTTTTTTGCGCGGCGGGCCAGGCGGATTTTCCCCCGCATCCCAAAAGCGCACAGCAGCACCACCACAACGCAGCAGCGACAGCACCGGCGCACGAGGCCGGAGGAGAATTCCATGAGTCAGGTGAATGTGACCTTGCCGGATGGTTCCCAGAAGGCGGTGGAGGCGGGAACGACCATCGGTGAATTTATTGCCTCGCAGATTGGCGCGGGACTCCTCAAGGCGGCCATCGTGGCCAAGGTGAACGGCGAGCTCTCCGACCTCTCGCGGACGCTTGACGCCGATGCGTCTCTCGAAGTCGTCACCAACAAGTCGAAAGAGGGCCTGGATGTGGCCCGCCACAGCGCTGCTCACGTCATGGCCAGCGTCGTTCAGCGGCTCTTCCCCGGGACGCAGGTCACCATCGGGCCCACCATCGAGGACGGCTTCTATTACGACTTCTTCCGTGAGACGCCGTTCACCCCCGACGACCTCGCGAAGATCGAGAAGGAGACGAACGCCGAGCTCGCCAAGAAGCTCAAGTTCACGCGCAAAGAGGTCTCCGCCGATGAGGCCAAGGCGCTGTTCGCGTCGAAGGGCGAGTCCTTCAAGCTGGAGATCATCGACGACATCGTCTCGAAGGGCGCGAAGACGCTGACGCTCTACCAGCACGGCGACTGGGTTGATTTCTGCCGGGGCCCGCACGTGCCGTCCTCGGAAAAGATCGGCGTTGTGAAGATCATGAGCGTGGCGGGGGCCTACTGGCGCGGCAAGCCGGGCAACCCCATGCTTCAGCGCATTTACGGAACGGCCTTCTTCAACAAGAAAGACCTGGAAGAGCACCTGCGGCGTCTGGAAGAGGCGAAGAAGCGCGATCACCGTCGCCTCGGCCCTCAGCTGGGGCTCTTCGCCTTCCACGAGTACGCCCCCGGCGCGGCCTTCTGGCTTCCCAAGGGCAGCGTCATCGTCCACACCCTCCAGGAGGCCATGCGCTCGATGGTTTTGGCGAATGGCTATCAGGAGGTTCACACGCCGCTGCTCTTCAACAAGAAGCTCTGGGAGACCAGCGGCCACTGGGGAAAATACAAAGAGAACATGTTCCTGGTGGTGGACAGCGAGAGCGACCCCAGCCTGCCTCTGGAAGAGCGCTGCACGCAGTCGCTGAAGCCCATGAACTGCCCATCGCACCACCTCATCTACAAGATGGCCAAGCGCTCCTACCGCGAGCTGCCCATCCGTTACTTCACGACGGACGTGCTGCACCGCAACGAGGCCTCGGGAACGCTGAGCGGGCTCACCCGCGTGCGCCAGTTCCAGCAGGACGATTCCCACATTTATCTCAGCCAGGATCAGGTGGCCGAAGAGGTGGGCGCGATTTTCGAGCTGATGAAGCGCGTTTACGGCTCGGTTGGCCTGCCCTTTGAAGCCAAGTTCTCCACCCGGCCCGAGATGCGGCTGGGCTCCGACGCACTCTGGGACAAGGCGGAGGGCTCTCTGAAGGAAGCGCTGGAGGCCACCGGCCTCGACTGGGAGCTGCACGAGGGCGACGGCGCCTTCTACGGCCCCAAGATCGACTTCGTGGTGACCGATTCCCTGGGCCGCAAGTGGCAGCTCTGCACGATTCAGCTCGACTACCTCGCGCCGGAGCGCTTCGACCTCACCTACACGGGCCGCGACAACGACAGCTCACACCGCCCCGTGGTCATTCACCGCGCCATCTTCGGCTCCTTCGAGCGCTTCATCGCCATTTTGCTGGAGCATTTCGGCGGCGCCTTCCCCGCGTGGCTCGCCCCCGTCCAGGCGCGGCTCATCACCGTGGCCGACCGCCACAACGCCTATGCCATGGACGCCGCTGCCAAGCTGCGCGCCCTGGGCTTCCGCATCGAAGTGGATACCTCCAATGAAAAACTGGGCGCCAAGATCCGCGACGCGCAGCTGATGAAGATTCCCTTCACCTGCGTCATCGGCGACAACGAGGTCGAACAGGGCGGCATCAGCCCGAGGCGCTACGCCGGCGCGGATTTGAAGTGCATGCCGCTCTCGCAGTTCATTGATTTGCTGAAAGTCGAGGCAGCACTCCCGTTTGGGGGGTGAATGGAACTGAAACAATTTCAATGAATTGAAGAACTAAACCGGGGCAGTGCAGATAAAAAAATATGTGCTGCCCCGGTTTTTTATTATTTGTGGTTAAAGTTGAATAAAATGTGATTGTGTTGCGAAATGACCAATAGACGTCGTGGCAGCCGAAACTATTCTGTCGAAAAAAGCATTTGAGAATTTTCTATTTGCGTTCGATATGTGGATTGTAAGGAGGTAGCAGTATTTCTTGCTGTCAAAGGACATAAAAATTTCAATGATTCAGGCATAGCATAGAGGCAAACGATGCAGAAAATCTCTCTTTCGAAGATAGGAGAGGATGGAAATGTGAAGAGAAAGCTGCTTTTCTTAAAAGGAGTGAACGGCTAAGCTGTAAACTTCGGCAAATGATGAGCGGAATTTCTGCTGGCTTAAAAATTTAAGGTAATGAAAAAGTGATGAATTCATCTGTCTTTGATAATGTTACCTCGATTGCTCTGGACGATATGAAAAAGAATATCAAAAAGGGCAGCAAAGTCTCTGTCGCGGCGGCCTGTTTTTCCATGTACGCCTATGATGCTCTGAAAAAACAGCTCAATTCGATAGATGAGTTCCGATTTATTTTTACATCGCCGGCTTTTATTGAGGAACAAGAAGAACGGCAGCGACGCGAATTTTTTATTCCACGATTAAATCGGGAGAAAAGTTTATATGGGACGGAGTTTGAAATTAAGCTCCGCAATGAAATGACGCAAAAAGCTGTCGCCCGGGAATGCGCCGAATGGATTCGCAGGAAAGCTCGATTCAAATCCAATATAACCGGAGAAAATATAAACGGTTTTATGACCGTCAGTTCTCCTGAAAAAAAATTGGTTTACCTGCCCCTCAATGGTTTTACAACGGTAGATCTTGGCTGTGAGAGAGGCAATAACATTTGTAATCTGATCACTCGTCTGGAAGCGCCGATGGCGACTTCCTATATGCAGACTTTCGACAGAATCTGGAATGACCGAACAAAACTTCAGGACGTTACTGATGTCATTATCGACAACATGACATCAGCTTATAGAGAGAATTCGCCGGAATTCATCTATTTTATGATGCTCTACCATGTGTTCAGCGAATTTCTGAATGATATTTCTGAAGATGTTCTTCCCAACGAGGCCACGGGATTCAAGCAGAGCGAGATCTGGAAAAAGCTCTATGATTTCCAGCGTGATGCTGTGCTGGCAATAATCAATAAGCTCGAAAAGTACAACGGCTGTATTCTTGCGGACAGCGTAGGCCTCGGCAAGACTTTCACTGCACTGGCAGTTATAAAGTATTATGAAAATCGCAATAAGACCGTACTTGTATTATGCCCGAAAAAACTGGCTGAAAACTGGAATACCTACAAGGATAATTATGTTAATAACCCTATCGCCTCCGACCGTCTGAATTACGATGTACTGTTCCATACAGATTTGTCCCGTGACGGCGGTTACTCCAACGGATTGGATTTAGAGCGGCTGAACTGGAGCAACTACGATCTGGTTGTTATTGATGAGTCTCATAACTTCCGGAACGGCGCGGGAACACATGCCAATACTCATGAGAATCGATATATGAAACTCATGGATAAGGTGATTCGTGCGGGCGTCAAAACGAAGGTTCTGATGCTCTCCGCTACGCCGGTTAATAATAAATTTACCGATCTAAAAAATCAGCTGGCTCTGGCTTATGAAGGCAATTCAGAATATATCAATGACAAACTGAGTACAAAGAAGACGATAGACGAAATTTTTAGACAGGCGCAGACAGCGTTCAATGCCTGGAGCAAGTTGGAACCGGAAGCCAGAACCACTGACGCACTGCTGCGCACCCTCGATTTCGATTTCTTTGAATTGCTTGACAGCGTGACGATTGCCCGCTCCCGGCGGCATATTGAGAAATACTACGATACGACAGAGATTGGAAAGTTTCCTCAGAGGCAGAAGCCTGTCTCTCTGAGACCGTCTATGACGGATCTGTCGGGAATTAACTATAACCAGATTTACAATCTTCTGGAGAAACTCTCTCTGTGCATTTATACCCCGTCTAATTATATCTTTCCCAGCATGCTGTCTAAGTATGAAAATTTGACTCACAACAAGGGAAACAACCTGACGCAGAGCGGGCGCGAGCGAGGTATCCGCCGCCTGATGAGCATCAATCTCCTGAAGCGTCTGGAGAGTTCGGTTTGTTCTTTTCGTCTGACCTTAGAGCGCATTTTCGAACTGATTCGTCACACCATCGAAGCAATTGACCGCTTTGAGAAATGTGGAAGCGGAGGCCTCGATGCGTATGAGGCATCTTATGAAGGCGCTGAAGATGATTTTGATATGGAAGACAGCAATACCGAATTCTTTACTGTCGGCAAAAAAGTCAAAATCGATCTGGCTGATATGGATTATAAAACGTGGCGTTCAGAACTTCAGAAGGACGCAGACACGTTGGAACAGCTGGAAGGCATGATTTCCGGTATTACACCAGATCACGATTTGAAATTACAGGCCCTTATCAGCCAGCTGGACGAAAAGATGCACAGTCCGCTCAATGAGGACAACAAAAAAATCCTCATTTTCTCCGCGTTCAAGGATACCGCTGAATATCTGTATGATCAGGTCAGTAATTATATAAAGAAGAAGTACGGTCTGAATACCGCCATGATTACAGGCGCTGCAGATGGTCTCAAGACGACAGTGAAGGGCTTGAAACCGACATTGAACAACGTGCTGACCTGCTTTTCGCCGATATCCAAAAATCGCGATATACTGATGCCCGGCAGCAAAACAGATATAGATATTCTGATTGCCACAGACTGTGTATCAGAGGGCCAGAATCTGCAGGACTGCGATTATCTGATCAATTATGATATTCACTGGAATCCTGTCCGTATCATTCAGCGCTTCGGCCGGATCGACCGCATCGGAAGTCAGAATAGATATATCCAACTGGTGAATTTCTGGCCGGATATGACTTTGGACGATTATATCAATCTGAAGGCGCGCGTTGAATCCAGAATGAAAGCGTCCGTGATGACCTCAACCGGCGACGATAACCCGATCGATGATGAGGAAAAGGGCGATCTGGAATACAGAAAACAGCAGCTTCAGCGGATGCAGGAAGAGGTTGTGGATATCGAGGACATGTCCTCTGGAATTTCCATTATGGATCTCGGTCTGAATGAATTCAGACTGGATCTTTTGGACTATATCAAGACACATGATGGTCTGGACAGGAAGCCGAAGGGGCTGCACGCAGTAGTACCGTCGAATTCAGAGAATCCGGAGGGCGTGATTTTCATCCTCCGAAATGTCAATAACGATATTAACATTGATAAAAAGAATCGAATTCATCCTTTTTACATGATTTATATCGGCAATGACGGACAAATTGTCTGCAACTATCTGAATCCGAAAAAACTTCTGGATACTATACGGCTGCTCTGCCGCAGCAAGAAGGAACCGATTTTGGCTTTATGCCGAAAATTCAACGAGGAAACCGATGACGGCCGCGACATGAAGAAGATCTCTGCATTGCTGAATGACGCCATCAAGTCGGTCATTGATGTTAAGGAAGAGAGCGATATTGACAGCCTGTTCGGTTCGGGCGGTACAAGCGCACTGCTCTCGAATATTTCGGGCTTGCAGGACTTTGAGCTGATCTGTTTCCTTGTGGTGAAAGGCGGTGATGTATAATGTTCGGATTACCCGATAAAACATATGTTGGAACACTCGTTCCAAAGAAGAAGTTTTATGAGAATCTCGCCATTGATAAGAAGCTGGAGCGCAGTTTTATAGATCAGATCGTTTCGATACGATGGGGGCATAAGCTGTCTGCCGATACGCTGAACGTGGAGAAAGGAAGTACCGTCGAGGAAGTCGAGATATTTCATATTAAGCTGAAAACACGCGAACTTGACCTGAACGTGCTTCGGCAGATGGACAGTCAGCTCCACTATCATCTGATATTTATACTGGAATTTGAGGAACAGTATCAGCTTTGGACGTGCTACAAGGAAGAAAGCGCAAAGGACGCTTTCAAGGTCGAAAATTATTATCACACCGACTGGATGACGGAGGACACATTCTCCCTGCGGATAGACGGTTTGAATATGGATACGGTCTATGAGAACCTCGTCCGTCAAATCGCAGGAGAGGCACTCCCCAAAAAGAAGGATGACGAATCGCTCAGGGAATCTGTGGAACGCAGTATCCGAGCGGAAGAGTTGAGAAAGCAGATCGCTGCTATGGAGCACAAGGTTCGGCGAGAAAAACAGTTTAATAAGCAGACGGGCCTGAATACCGAACTGAAAAAGCTGAGACAGAAATTGGAGGAAATAGTATGATTCAAGAATATCTACTTCGGAAATCAGCCGAAAAAGATGCGATAAAGGCATATAACCCCAAAGACATATACAAGCAGATATTTTCTGCTGATACCGGAAAATGCTGGTATGTACAGTTTTCTACTGAGGGTGAAAATGATGAAACAGCTAAACAACTGTCTGAGGTTGACGAATACGTTCGTAAAACATTCCAAGTGACAATTTTAGAAAATGGATGTTCCATCTACTTCGACAAACGATTATTTCCTTTAGTTAGCGGATTTGAAAATAAACTAAGAAAGCTACTTTATCTTACAAGCGCTATTAACCACGATGAAAAGTCACCAGGAAATATAACTAACCTAGAATCACAGGATTTTGGACAGATTTTCTCCCTGCTGTTCATTGACACGAGTTTTATGGGAAAGGCTAAGGATGAGATAAAGAATCTAAATCGCGATGTTTTCACAAAAGCAAATGTGATTGCTACTATTGAGTCACTTGATGAGAATACGTTATGGGATAAGCTTTTGGGAAAAGATTCTGTTCCTACACTTCGACGACGTTTTACCGATGTTCGAAAATATCGAAATGCCATAATGCATTTCCACCACATTAACTGGAAAATTTTTAAGGAAATACAATCATTGTATGAAACAATCAATACTGAATTAGATGAAGCTCTCCAGAATATAGAGATTGTGGAGAGCAAGGCACCAAGTAATCCTACGTTCAACCAAACATTGGAGGGAGCATTACGCGCGCAAGAGCGGTTTTCGGCAATGGCAGATGCGTTGAAACCAAGTTTAGAAGAAATATGTCAATTATCTAAAATATATACTCAAAATCCAGCATTACGTGAGATGATGGAAAATGTGAAGAAATTTTCTTCTGCATGCACTGTATCATCTGGGATGCAGAGGTCTCTCGAACAGTTTTCTCTACTGTCGAACGCTTACCAGCTGAGTCCCGTAGTGCTTTCATTACAAGAACAATTAAAAAATATAACGAAGCAGACGGGCGATATTTCAGCTGCACTCCAAGGATTTCATGAAATAGCGCAGAGGACAAAGGTGCCAAAAATTGAAATTCCATCTAAACTATATAAAGAAATGGGGCTAGATGAAGGAGAAGATAAAACCGATCCTACCGATCCTTCGGGAAATGATAGTGAAAATGGAGGAAAGAACTAATGGACAAAATGCGCATGGAAACGCCCAACCTGACGGCGGCAAATATAGAAAAAATCGGGGAACTTTTTCCCAATTGCATTACTGAGACGGTGGACGAACACGGCAATCTGAAGAAAGCCGTCAACTTTGATCTGCTTCGGCAAATTTTATCCGACACTGTAGTTGGGGGAGGGTGTGAATCTTACGAGTTTACGTGGGTCGGCAAAAAGGCGTCGATTGCTGAGGCGAACCGTCCGATCCGCAAGACACTGCGCCTCTGCCCCGAAGACAGCGTGAATTGGGATACCACAAAAAATTTATATATCGAGGGGGATAATCTGGACGTGCTGAAACTGCTGCAGGAAAGCTATCTCGGCAAGGTGAAGATGATCTATATCGACCCGCCCTACAACACGGGAAATGACTTTATCTATCGTGATGATTTTGCCGTGTCAGCGGACGATTACGCAGAGGAAAGCGGACAGCTTGACGAGGACGGCAACCGCCTTTTCAAGAACACCGATTCAAACGGCAGATTTCATTCGGATTGGTGTAGTATGATCTATTCTCGGCTGATGCTTGCGAGAAATTTGCTGAGTGATGACGGGGTTATCTTTATAAGTATTGATGATAATGAACAGAAAAATCTGAAAAATATTTGCGATGAGGTGTTTGGTGAATCCAACTTTGTTGCAGAATTAATATGGGAACAAGGCAGGAAGTCTATGGCTGCCCAAGTAGCAATCAATCATGAATACTGCTACATTTATTGTAAGGATAAGGCCAACAATATTTTTGTTGATTCTGCCATAAAGAATACAAATTGGAAGGAAAAGAAACAGGGATTAGAAGAAATATATGCAGAATATGATAGGCTCAAAAGTAAATATGGCAATGACTATTTGTCAATAGAAAAAGGCATTCGTTCGTTTTACAAGAATCTTCCAGATGATAATCCTTCTAAAAGACAATCCCAATACAAATGTGTTGATGAAAAAGGCCTTTATTTTCCAGGTGATATAGCACAAGGTACAGGAAATGGAGGACGTTTTGATATATTACATCCAATCACGAAGAGACCTTGCAAATTACCAAAAGGAGGTTGGCGTTTTGGTGAGGACAAACTTCCTTCATTATTAAAAGAGAATCGTATTCATTTTGGAGAAGATGAAACAAAAGTTCCTTGTCTAAAACGTTACTTGCGCGAGACAGAGTATGAAGTTGTTTCTAGTGTGTTTTACAAAGATGGTAGAGGTGCATCAAAAAGACTTGAGCAATTATTTGGTGGAAAAGTTTTTGATTTTCCCAAAGATGAAGACATAATGAAAAAATTTGTATCTCTCGTCACATCGTATAAAGATTCAGATTCTCTTGTCCTTGATTTCTTCTCAGGTTCTGCTTCTACTGCCCACGCTGTTATGCAGTTGAACGCAGAGGACGGCGGACACCGCAAGTTTATTATGGTTCAGCTACCCGAAGAAACAGCCGAAGATAGTGAAGCATACAATGCAGGCTACAAGAATATCTGCGAGATAGGTAAGGAGCGTATCCGCAGGGCAGGTGCAAAGATAAAATCCGAAACAGGTGCAGATATTGACTACGGTTTCCGTGTCTTCAAACTTGCTTCCAGCAATATGAATGACGTCTATTACTCCGCCGGAGAATACTCTCAGGATTTGCTGAGCGCGATGGAATCCAACATCAAAGCCGACCGCACCGACCTCGACCTGCTGTTCGGCTGTCTTTTGGAGTGGGGATTGCCGCTTTCCATGCCTTACAAGTCCGAGAAGATTAACGGCTGCACCGTCCATAATTATAATGACGGCGACCTTATCGCCTGCTTTGACAAGGCTATCCCCGAAAGCGTCATAAAGACTATTGCTAAACGTCAGCCGCTGAGAGTTGTTTTCCGTGATGACAGCTTTGCAGACAGCCCGTCGAAGATCAATGTCGGGGAAATCTTCAAGATGCTGGCGCCGGATACGAGGGTGAAGGTGATATAAGGAGAATTATATGAAACAAGAAATAAAGCCAAAGCCCGAACATAACATTCCGGTTGAACTCAATGTGGAGGAGCTCTGCAAGAATTCCATAGAACTTGTGGAATATGCCAAAACACTTTCGGTTCGGCAGATTTCACAGATTCAGCTGATGACATACTTTACATTGGGATGCTGGATCGTTGAGGAACAGCAAGCCGGGGAAAACCGTGCCGCCTATGGAAAGCGCATCATCAAACGATTATCACAGGAGCTGACCAAGCATTATCAAAAAGGATACTCTGAGGATACGATTGAACGATGCCGTAATTTCTATATTCTGTACAAGGATCGAATTTCCGCAACAGTGTTGCGGATTTTCGCGGAGAGAAAAACCGCAGAAGTGCTGCGGATTTTAAGCGAGGAGATGCCATTTGGCTTGTCGTGGTCGCATTACTTAAGGCTGATGCGCATTGACGACGCGAATGCTCGAAATTTTTATGAAATCGAAGCAAAAAAATCAAACTGGGGATTGAGGGAGCTTTCGAGACAGATCAACAGCTCATTGTATGAGCGGCTGCTGTTAAGTCGGGATAAGCGCTCAGTGAAAGCTCTCTCGGACAAAGGTCACATCAGCGATCGCGCTCAGAATGTAGTAAAAGATCCCTATGTGCTCGAATTTTTGGGATTGAATGAAAAGGCAGAATACAGCGAATCAGAGCTGGAGACACGTATCATTAACCACCTGCAGGAATTTTTGCTCGAGCTGGGCAAGGGGTTCGCTTTTATCGGAAGGCAGGTCAGATTTACCTTCGATGAGCAGCATTTCAGAGTAGATTTGGTGTTCTATAATCGTCTTCTCAAATGTTTTGTATTATTCAATCTGAAGGTCGGAGAACTGACACATCAGGATTTGGGACAAATGCAGATGTATGTGAACTACTACGACCGCTATGAAAAGACGGACGATGAAAGCCCGACTATAGGCGTTCTCTTATGCCAAAAGAAAAGCGACGCATTAGTAGAACTGACTCTGCCCAAAGACTCAAATATCTATGCGTCAAAATATGAGCTCTATCTTCCCAATAAAAAAGTGCTTCAGGAAAAGCTGATGCAGTGGGTGGACGAGGATTCAGGAGAAGATATAAAATGAAACTAGTATTCAAGCACCAGAAATTTCAGGCCGATGCGGCCAAAGCAGTTGTCGATGTCTTCGCCGGGCAGCCAAATCTGACGCCAAGTTATATGATAGATATGGGCAAGGGCTATCAGCAGAGCTTCACGGACAGTGAGGAAGGCACCGGCTGGAGCAACCAGCGCATTGTTCCGGAGCTGAACGATCAGCTGATTCTGGAACATTTGCAAAAAATACAGATGGCAAATCAGATCAAGCCCTCGAACAAGCTGGAAGGACATTACAATCTCACCATTGAAATGGAGACCGGCGTCGGCAAGACTTATACATACATTAAAACGATGTATGAACTGAACAAGGCCTACGGCTGGAGCAAGTTTATTGTCGTCGTTCCCAGCATTGCTATCCGCGAGGGCGTCTATAAATCATTTCAAATGACGCAGGATCACTTTGCTGAGGAATACGGAAAGAAGATACGCTTTTTCATCTACAACTCCGCAAGACTCACCGAGATAGACCGCTTTGCAAGTGATAATAATATCAATGTTATGATAATTAATTCACAGGCATTCAACAAATCGGTAGATGCTCAAAACAAGCTGGAACAAGGTAAGAAAGCGGATAAAAATGCAGCTATTATCTTTAGAAAAATGGACTGCTTCCGCTCCCGTAAGCCAATTGATATAATTGCCAGAACGAATCCGATTCTTATTATTGATGAACCGCAATCCGTAGAAGGAGCGCAAACCAGGAAAAACCTGGAGAAGTTCAATCCGCTTCTGACGCTGCGCTATTCAGCAACGCATAGATCCGACAGCATTTATAATATGATCTATCGTCTGGACGCCATGGAGGCATACAACAAACGTCTGGTCAAAAAAATCGCGGTCAAAGGTATTTCGGAATCCGGAACGACGGCAACGAACAGTTATATATATCTGGAGAGCATCAATCTCTCCAAGAGTGATCCCACGGCGACAATACAGTTTGATGTAAAGCAGGCGTCAGGGACAAAGGTAAAGAGCCGTATCGTTGAGATTGGCGACAACTTGTATGATTATTCTGGCGAACTGGAGGAATACCGAGGATTTGTCGTGAAGTCCATTGATGGTCGGGACGATTCCGTGGAATTCAAGAACGGCATTAAAATTTACGCCGGCGAAGTGCAGGGAAAAGTGAACGAAGATCAGCTGCGCCGCATTCAGATTCGGGAAACAATTCTTTCCCATATTCAGCGGGAGCGCCAGCTGTTCTGTAAGGGTATTAAAGTCCTGAGCCTGTTCTTTATCGATGAAGTGGCCAATTACCGGCAGTATGACGCCGCCGGGCAGCCGGAAAACGGGAAATACGCCAAGATGTTTGAAGAGGAATATGATGATGTCTTAAAAACGCTCCAATCGTCCTTCGGAGAAGCTGACTACCGCAAGTATCTGGGCAGCATCCCGGCTTCCAAAACCCATGCTGGCTACTTCTCCGTGGACGGCAAGGGCAAGATGATCAACGGTAAGGTCGACAAAAAAGAAAAGACTTCCGATGACGTCAGCGCCTACGACCTGATTATGAAAAATAAGGAGCTCCTGCTGGATCGGGATCCTGTGCGTTCTCCTGTTCGATTCATTTTTTCTCACTCTGCGCTGCGCGAAGGCTGGGATAATCCAAATGTATTCCAGATTTGCACGCTGAAACAGAGCAGCAGCGACGTCCGCAAGCGTCAGGAAGTGGGCCGCGGCCTGCGCCTTTGCGTCAATCAGGACGGAGAGCGCATGGACACCAATGTTCTGGGAAACGATGTCCATAATAGCAATGTACTGACGGTTATTGCCAGCGAGAGCTATGATTCCTTTGCCAGAGGACTCCAGACAGAATTGGCTGAGGCTGTCGCAGACAGACCTGTCAAAGTCACGGCTGATCTGTTTAAAAACAAGGTTATCAGTGACAAGAGTGGTGCAAAACGGATTATCGATGATGACCTTGCTGAGACGATACATGAAAGTCTCATAGAAAACGGGTATGTTAAGAAGGGTCAGCTCACTGATAAATACTATGCAGATAAGGCAAACGGCGAGGTCAAAGTCGCAGATGAAGTGGCTGACTTTGCCGAATCCGTCATTAAAATCATTGATTCCATCTATGATCCAAGAGCCATGCAGCCCGAAAACGCCCGAAGCAACAACGTAGAGCTGCACGTGGATCAGGACAAACTGGCCATGCCGGAATTCAAGGAGCTGTGGTCTCGAATCAATTCTAAATCTGTGTATGCTGTTAATTTTGATACAGATGAATTGGTTGAGAGAGCGATTGCTTCTTTAAATCAAGATCTCCGGGTAGCGAAGGTATATTTCAATGTTGAGGCCGGTGCGCTGCAAAAAATTCAATCCAAGGAGGCTTTGCAGGAAGGTGCGGCATTCGTCAAAGAAGAATCTGCCAGCTACCAGGTGACTGCACACGCAAATTCAAACGTCAAATATGACCTGGTCGGAAAGCTGGTGGATGAGACGGAGCTGACCAGAAAAACGATTATTGCAATTTTGACGGGAATTCAGCCGCAGGTTTTTGATCAGTTTAAGAACAATCCGGAAGAGTTCATTCTGAAGGCGGCAAAATTGATCAACGATCAGAAAGCTACGGCAATCATTGAGCACATCACATACAATGTTCTGGAGGAAAAGTACGATACAGATATATTCACTGAACCGACGATCAAGGGCAAACTTGATGTTAATGCAATGAAGGCAAAAAAACATCTGTATGACCATATTGTTTATGATTCCAGCAATGAGCGCAATTTTGCCGCCGATCTGGATACGAATACAGATGTCGCGGTCTATGTAAAACTGCCGAATGGGTTTTATATTTCAACTCCGGTCGGAAAATACAATCCGGACTGGGCAATCGCGTTTTATAAGGATAAGGTCAAACACATATATTTTATCGCGGAAACCAAGGGCTCTATGAACTCCATGCAGCTCAGGCTCATAGAGGAGTCAAAAATTCATTGTGCCCGAGAGCATTTTAGAGCACTTTCCGAAAAAATTTCCGGCAATAATGTGGTTTACGATGTCGTGGACAGTTATAAATCACTGCTGGAAAAGGTGATGACATAATGATGAAATGATAAGATAAGGAAAAGGGGGAAGAATTTTTCTTCCCCCTTATTTCCATACATGTGCGGCACTTTAAGGAAACCCCATGAAACTCACGGGAACATTACAGGAGCGCATCGCCGCAGCCATTGAATTTGCCAAAGCGCACCGCACGGGCGAATACGACCGAAATAAAACTGCGAAAATATATCGCAAGGCGGGCGTGCCTTATACGCAAGCTGCGGAGAAATTCTGCCGTGATTGGGACGGCGTTCTGAACTACTGCCGTTTTTGCTGTGCAAATAAGAGCCGCATCGATTTCTGGTTCGCTTGCAGACTTGATGTGACGGAGGGCTTTGAAACGCCCGAAGAAGCGTTGAAATACTGGTACGATCCCGTCACATACGAAGAGGAAGACGACTGGTATCCGAATTATCCCAAAGAAATCAGGGAAAAACACGGGCCTGATACGGTTCCCGTGGCGGCGGGCGGTTATTATTACTTCGATATTCTTTGGAGCAAACCTGACGGCGGTTTGATAGCGATTATGCCGGACGACGACCGAGAAAAGTATTACGATAACCTGATTGATTATTTATGCTATGAATTCGGTTGCGCGGGGACGCCCGACAGCGTGGAGGTCGATCTTGAAGTCAAAGAGCTGGAGGGCACCATGGAGGAGCGCTGCACCGCCGCAGTCGAATTTGCCCGCGCGCATGGCGGCTTTGAGCGCTGCCGACTGTTTCCCTATAATTCCGGGCTGAACGTGGTCGATTTAAGCGAAATTATCGGCGATATGAAACAACCGGACTGGGACGCTCTTCCCGCGAGGATGAGCAGGTATTTTACGGAATATTACGATCAGGTAAAATACCCGGGAAGAACCCTTCTGCCGGGCAGGATCAATTTTGTGGAGGAATAAAAAGCTCCGCATTTCCTTGGGGTAAAGCCCGAGACATGATTCTTTCTGGGATAAAATCCCGGGCTGCGGAGCGAGGAGTAATCATGAATGAATAATAAAACAATAAAAATTGAAATCGCGGGAAATCATTACGGCAATATGATATATGTCCCCGGCGGGACGTTCAAAATGGGTTCAGATCATTTTGACTGGTCGATGCCGATTCACGATGTCACCGTCGATGATTTTTATATCTGCGAAATCCAGGTGACGCAGGAATTGTGGATGGCTGTCATGGGCAGCAATCCGAGTGAAAGTAAATACGGCGTGGGCATCGGCGGCAAACTTCCAGTGAATAATGTTTCGTGGAACGATGTCGTTGATGTTTTTTTGCCTGAATTGAACCGCCTGACGGGATTGAAATTCCGACTTCCCACTGAGGCCGAATGGGAATTTGCGGCCCGGGGCGGCAATGAGAGCAGGGGATACAAATACAGCGGCAGCAATAAGCTGGATAATGTAGCCTGGTATTGGAAAAATTCGGATAATGGGACAAATCCGCTCCATTCCGTTCATCCTGTCGCTGCAAAATTGCCCAATGAACTCGGCATCTATGATATGTCCGGCAATGTCTGGGAATGGTGTCAGGATTTCTTTGAGCCCTCATATCCGTCAGAGCATTTGGTCAATCCAACGGGGCCATCCTCTGGAAATCAGCGGGTTTTTCGCGGCGGCAGCTGGCAGAATCAGCCTGTAAATCTTCGCGTTGGGCACAGATGCGCCAATCCGCCGGATTACAGGGCAGCTTTTATTGGAGCGAGGGTGGCGATATAACCGACCAGAAATGCCACTATAAAGGTGAAAATTGAAACGTGACAAAGCGGCATTTTGAAGGGAATTAATATGGCCTCAAATTACAAAGATAATAACGGAAATACAGTCTTGCTGAGAATTGTATCTTTTGGCCCGGCAGAAGTCTGGGAATGGGGGATTAACGCTGAAAAGCAGCCTTATGAGGAATATAAGTGGTGCGAAGACGATTTTTACGAGGACAGCAGCTACATTAAAGTGATCTCAATGGAAGAATTGCTGAAAGTGCTGAAAATTCAGCAGGTTGGAAACGGTTTGAGCGATATGATCTGTTCGCCTTCTGATGTTGATACCTTTATTGATTTTTGCTGCGCTGTCGGAAGAAACATCAAGGGGTTTACCTGGTGGTGTCATGTAACGAAAGAACATAAGCCTTGCGGCATGGGCGGCCCGAGTTCAAAATACTATGAGGGATGGTTCAGCGAGATTCCCATGGATGATCTGATGCGATTTGCAGATAACGAGTCGTATAGAGAATACTTCAAAAGCAGATGGCCAGCGGATAAACAATACAAGGATTGTTACTGGCCGGGGTTTTGGCTTGAAGATGAATAGGTCTTGATTTGAAGAGGAGCGAAAGAAAGCCATGTTTAAGTGTGACTATAAAAGTTTGAGGCTGTGTTTTTATGAATTTCACGATGTTCAAGCGGGCGATATGCCGGAATATGGGAATTACTGCCTTCTCGAATTAAAAGACGGACGGCACACTGCAGGACAATGGTATCCGAAGAATTATAATGACCGCCAGAGCATTGCCGGGAACTTTGGCCGCGGAACGGCGGACAGTGTTGATGCAGAGGAAGTCGCGAAATGGCACGATTTGAATGGTTACGATCTGACGCGTTTATTAGAAAAAGAAGATATTGGGCGTATAAACTTAAGAAATGAAAACAGCGGCGACTACTATTTTGAAATTGCTGGTTTTAAGTCCTTCAAAGACAGCGATTTTCCCAAAAAGGAGCAGTTCTGTCTTCTGATCTTAAAAAACGGGACTTTAGCTGCCGGAAGATGGAATCAGTGGCGGGGCGAGAAAGGTGGACAATTTATTTACGCCTCGGCTCTCGCCAGCCACAGCATGGATAAGGTGTGGGCCTGGGCCGCTTTAAGCTCCGACGAGATTTTTGAGCGGGAAGAGAAACAAGAAAGAGAGAGATTAAAAGAGGAGGAGCTGAACAGGAATCCTTCGGCTGATCCGGAAAAATTCAAATATGGCACGGATATAAATGTGTATTACGAAAAAGCGCTGGAAAAGCTGCGCGGGGAATACCCGTGGGCGACACTGGCGCAGATGAAAAAGAGACAGCCGAACTACATGATTGTTCCGCGTCACGGACAGTATATTTTCGGCCAGGACAACGGAACAATTATGGGCATCCAGTTATTCAATGAATGGACGGACGGCAGAACTGCTGACGAATTTATTGATTTTTTGTGTGATTATACGAGAGAAACCGTAAAGAATTATAATCCTGAAACGAAATTCAAGTACGGCATGGACATCAGCGTATATCTGGAAAAAGCCTACGAAAAGGTTAAAAAGGAGTATCGCTGGCTTAATAAAGATATGCTCCGGAAACACTGTCAATTTGCGATAATACAGGTGGACGGCGAATGGGAATTTGCCAGAAAATTCAGAAACGATAACGAATTTCATGTGTTCGATTGCAGTCCTGCGGACAGATTTCTCGAATGCGTGGAGAATGAATATCAGGAAGCAGCACTTCGGGAAAATTCTGTTGTGGCTGAGTATAAGGTTCCGTTTGGCTGTGTTGAAATAAACGGATGGTATTTGGAAAGATATGTCATTTATAAGCTGAAGTCCGGTGATTACAAGGTGAGCGTCACGGCCGGAGACCGGGTGACAGGCGGCAGCAGAGAATTCTTCATTACGCCGGATTGCTTTGAAGCAAAAACGTATGAGGAGTTTTTAGACCGCTATCTGGAGATTGTTCCGGGCAATTCTTTTGGATTGGATAAAAAAGATCTTTTGCCAAATGAGGAACTGAAAGAATTCTTTGGTTATAAATAAATTTACTGAACGACAGGATAGAAAAAATGGACGGGCGGGATGATTTTGATTTTCAAAGAAAAATGATGGACGAAGCGACAGAGAAGCTGAATCAATATATTCGCGCTCTGTTGAAACAAAAGAAGGGAAAACAGGTGCGGGCTTTTGGCGAAGAGAAGTATGAGCAAATTGCCCTGACCGGATTCATTAAGAGAATTATCAACGCGCTTATTTTGCAGAATACGGACAATGCTGCAGTATCCCCGGAGAAAACGGATGAATTCGTGCGCCAGAGGCTCTCCGGCAAAATGAAAATCAGCGGATCGATGTCCGGAGAAGCGGATTCTTCGGGATGTATGGTAATCGATGTCGGTGAAGGCGTTTCCTTAAGGCTGCAAAGGGGAGATTCGGGAAATTACGTGGTCAGCGTCTGCGTGCCCTTGAAGAATAAAGAAATTTCCGATGTCAGCGATGTCAGCCCGGCAGATCCGGACATGCCGGACGGCAAAGAGGAAGCAAAGCCGCTGAGTTTTGCCCCAGACCGGCTCGATGCTTTTTGCCGGGCCGCAGAATACATATTTGATAACGCCCGCGAATTTAAGAAGTGGGCGCACAACGAATGGAAGCAGTGTGAAAAATATAAGTATCTCGATTATCCGAAAAAAGACGTTCTCGACAAAATTCCAGTATATTGGTGGTGGGCCTGGCTCAAAAACGCCTCTGAAAAGGATCTGTCCGACCTTGAATTCATCAAAAAACTCGTGGCCCGGCGCGGCGACTGTTTACAGTACGCGCTGCCTGCCTCGAAGTCGGACAGAACAACTGTTCTCGGTGCTATCAAGGAGACCAGTTACGCCATCATTTACGCCTCCGAAGAGCTTCAGAACGACCGTGAATTTGTCCTGCAGGCGCTGAATGCCAACAGAAATGTGTTCGGACACGTCAGGGAAATATTCAGGGACGACAGGGAGATTGCGCTGTCGGCGGTGAAAAAGGAAGGCTCGAACCTTCAATACGTCTCAGAGCGGCTCAAGAATGATCCCGACGTGGTGGAGGCCGCACTGGCGCAGGATCTATGTTATTTGTGCTACGCGTCGGAAGCCTTCCGCGACAACAAAGAATATGTGATGCGGGCGGTGCGCGAGCGCGGAAATCTGCTCGCAGCGTTGTCTGAACGTCTGAAAGCGGACAGAGACGTGGTTTTATCCGCCGTGACAGCCCGCGGAAAGGCGCTTCAATATGCTCCGGAAAATATGAAAAACGACCGCGAGGTCGTGCTCGCCGCCGTCAAAAGCGACGGCAATGCGCTTGAGTTTGCCTCGGAGCTCTTGCGGAACGACAGAGAAATCGTCCTCACGGCGGTCGAAAACAGCAGGGGAGCGCTCGCGTATGCCTCGGATGAGCTCCGCGACGACAGGGAAATCGCGGTTGACGCATTAAAAGTGGACAAAGATGCCTGGCATTTTGTCTCCGATCGCCTGCAGAGCGACCTTGAGTTCATCAAAGCCGTATTGACCGCCGGCGGGTACGAAATCGTTCAAAAACTGCCGGACGGAATTCTGAAAGACGCGGATGCGGTAATTTCCTTACTGGAAACTCTGTCGGAGAATCCGCCCGACATGGACGATTACGGGGAATTCGCCGACGGAACGAGCGAATATTACGATGTATTTAAGCGACTGGAGGACGCTTTTTGCAGGCTCGTGGAGAAGCTCACTGCAAAAACTCTGAAAAATAATCCGGAGCTCTTGGATAAAATATGTGATCTGACGGTATCTTTGGACAGTACTTATTACGACGAGGGAGATTATCCGTATGAGTACATGCATACACGGCTCCCCGACAGGCTGAAGGCATATTTTGAGAAAAACAAAATCCCCTGCAGCGGCGCGATCGAAAAGGCGATTGAGGCGAGGGAAGCCAAAAAATACCATCAAAAGGAATACAGTGGGGATATTCCGCTGGAAGAAAGATTATTTCTCGAAGCCGGGGATTATTACGAATGGCTGGCGGAAAAGATTCGCCGCCAGGAAGGCGGGGACGCATTCGCGGAGTATCTCGGGCCCCAGGGCGCCTGGATTGACCACGTTATGGAAAGATTCGTGAAGTCGCTCATCGCGACCTGGAAGGGACTGTTCCATGACGACGAGCTCTGGCGCGACGAGGATTACGCGGTCGATCTCGACAAAGCTTACGAGGAAATAAGCCGCCGCCTGTCTTCGAAAATGGAGGTCAAGCGAAACGCATTTGAGTTTTATTACTCGGAAAACGTAGAAGTATTCGTCAATGAAAAAGTGCGCTTTGAGCTGGTCAGGGAACTTCCGCTCAAGATTCTCGAGCTCTGGGTGAATGATTACGACACCGACCGCGAAAGGGGCTTCTGGGTGGCGCCAGACAGGCTGGATGTTTTCTGCAATATGGCGGAATACATACAGGAAAACTATGGCGCCTTTGAAAAAAAGGCGGAGGCGCGCGCGGCAAAACTCATGGAAAAATATATAAAATAAGAAAAACTATCAGGGAGCACCATTCAATGAATGCAAAACGCGGCTATGTGACAAAGGATGAGCAGTATTTTTCACCGTCAGCTCTGGAAACAATGCGGCGGGCCTCGCGGCACATCGCCTATCTCATCAATGAAGGCTATGAGCTGAAATCGGCTGCCACTTTTGTGGGAAATCATTTTATGCTTTCCGAGCGGCAGCGGCTGGCGCTCATTCGCAGCATTGACACAAGCAAACAGCTGAATCTCCGCAAGCCGAAGGAAAAGTCAGATCTGAACGGCTGTGAGGTCTGGATAGACGGTTTTAATACGATTATTACATTGGAAGTCATGTTCAGCGATTCGCCCCTGTTTGACTGCACGGACGGAACAATCCGCGATCTGGCGGCGCTGCGGGGCACTTACAGAATTATTCCTGAAACGGAAAAAGCGGTGCGGATGCTCCTGGATACGCTGGAAGAAATGAAGGTAAATTCAGTGCATGTTTTACTGGATGAGCCGGTTTCCAATTCCGGACGCCTCAAGGCGCTCATTGCGGAAATGGGGGAAAATTCGCCTTTTCATCTGGATATTCAATTATTGAAAGAAGTCGATAAAACGCTGTGGGACAAAGAAAATGTCGTGACGTCTGATTCCATTATACTGGATCACTGCATCAGCTGGGTGAATTTGATGAAAAAATGCGCGGAAAAGTACGGCGCAAAGATGTTTCGGGTGTGGGAATGAGTTATTTGCGCTGCCGGGTACTGCCGTCCCCCGGGATGAACTGAGGCGAACCACGATGAGCGCCAGCACTGAAAGTCCCAATCAGGCACAAACAGCCAAAGCCAGAATTTTTGAAATACACTGCCCCGCGTGCGGTGCGCCCGCGTATTATGACATCAAGTCCCGCGTGTATAAATGCAGATACTGCGGCGGCAGCGTGGGAATTGATGAAGCGGTGAAGGCCCGCACGGGCTTTCGGGCAATTCAAAAGAAAAAAATAAATGCCGCGCTGAAAAATTACGAACTGCAGAAGGCGGTCTGCGAAGGCTGCGGCGCCGAGGTCATCTTTGACAAGGGCGATGCCGTGGCGAACTGCGCCTTTTGCGGGCGGGCGCTCGTCCGAGAAGAATATCTTCACGCAGACGATATTCCTGAGCTTGTGATTCCGTTTTCCATTACGAAAGAGGAAGCGCGGGGCTTTCTGACAAACTGGTGCAGTCAGAATTCGCGAAAAAAAGAAGCGCAGGAGATTTTGAAGAACATTCAGGAATTAAACGGTTTTTATCTGCCGTACGAGCTCGTCCGGGGCCCGGTGGACTGTGAGGCGCACCGCATTGACGGCGGAAAGACGTATCGGTGCGGCGGTTTTGTCGATGAAGTTTTTGTCAACTGCTCGAAAAATCTGGACAACCTCCTGCTCGATGCAATGGAGCCATACAATCTCGATGAATTGACGGAATTTGATTTTGCATACGTCGCGGGACATCAGGTGAAGGCGGGGGACATCACGGAGAGCGAGCTGGCGCGTCGCGTCCATACAGAAATAGAGGAAAACTATACGCCGGTCATTCAGAAGACGCTTGAAACCAAAGCTGTCAGCGTGTCCGTCAGATCGCCGGGCCTTGTCCGCATGCCTGTATTGCTTCCGGTATATTATATTTCATTTGGCAATATCATGGCAGCGGTGAACGGCCAGACGGGCAAAGTCAGCGTCCGCTCGATGAAGGAATCGTATTATTATATTCTCCCGTGGTGGCTCAAAGCCATTCTCTCGACCGTCCTCGGCACGGGAAGCATTGCCCTGGGAATGTATATTCTGGGCGCAGCAGCGGACGTGATTTATACGGCGGCGGGCTGCCTCGGCATTATCATGACCATCGTCATGTTTGCACTGTTTTCGACATACAGGGACAACAGGCAGAACGAATTCAGGGTGGAAAAGAACCGCAGAATTTTTACGTCAAAGGGCGGGCCGTATATTCGAAAAGAGGGCCGTCTGGTTCGGTCTGCGGCTGAATTGGTGAAATCCGTGACAAAGCCGATGTTTTTTATGGAGATTGACGGCGTACGGGAAAATGTTGAGCTGAAATTCACGACGTTTTCCCGAATGGTAGGAATGTTCGGTCTGGCACTTGGCGTCCTGTTCCTGCCGGTGATTATCGCCCTATTTATCAACGGATTTAATTTTTCCCTCATCAATCTGGGCGGCTCTGCCGTGTGGTTCTGCATCTTTGTGCCGGTCATTCCCGTCGTTTTAGTCAAACACGGCAGAATTGAGCTGTATGACAATCCGTGGATATATATCATCAATGAGAAGGGGCAGAAAAAACGCTGGAAACAGAAGTTGGATTTGGGTTTTACCGCCTGGGATGTGATAAAAATAATACTGATAGGCCTGTTTAAGCCGCCGGTTTGTTTTGGCGTATGGTTCGGAATCATCTGTTTCTGCACGATGGTCTATCTGACGGCGTTTGGGGATTGGTGAATCGGCCGAAAAGATGATTGTCTAAAAGAGTTTCATGCGCTTGATGCAGCGCTGATTGCCAATCACGAGGCCCTGAAATCGGCTGGGGAGACGCCGTTATCAGGGGGGAACTTTGAGAAATTTTGAGACATTCCTCGAATGGCCGGCACAACCGTGATGCACAGCCGTGATGATGACGGGAAGGATGGCGGGCGATGATGACAAAGCGAGCAGGCAGGGGCGGCGGGATATGGAGCCAGAAGCGTTCTGCGAGTGAAAACAAATGTCAGGACGCTGCCGCTGGAAATGTTGGCGGGCGGATTTCCGGAAAAGTCAGAGCATCCGCCGTCTGGTCGGCCGTGGCGATTTTCATCTGCGCCGCGGCCGCTGCACTTGGGGGATGCGGCGAATCGAACCTGACATTTTCGGGCCCGCTGCCGTCTTCAGAGATCTGTGTGCCGGGCACATGCACCTCGTTGGGCGCGGCCTGCGGCCAGATCGCCGACGGCTGCGGCGGCAAGCTGGACTGCGGCAGCTGCGAGGACATCGACCCCGGCACATGCACGGCGATGACCTGCGCCTCCCGCGGCTTCGAGTGCGGCACGTATGACGACGGCTGCGGCGGCACCATCAGCTGCGGCAGCTGCGAATTGCCGAAGACCTGCGCCGGCGGCGGCAGAGACGGCAAGTGCGGCTGCGCGCCTCAGAGCTGCGACGAACTGGGCGTCGAGTGCGGCGTCGTGGAGGACGAGTGCGGCAACACCGTCAACTGCGGCTCCTGCATTCCTCAGTGCACGCCGGCCACGTGTGCCTCTCTGGGCGCGACCTGCGGCACGTATGACGACGGCTGCGGCGGCACGCTCAGCTGCGGCACATGTCCTCCCGTCTGCACGCCGACGACGTGCGCAGCGCAGGGCAAAAACTGCGGGACGCTCGCGGACGGGTGCGGCGGGACGCTGAACTGCGGGAGCTGCTCGGGTAGCAATCAGACGTGCTCGAACAACGTCTGCGTGACGAGCTGCACGCCCAAGACGTGCGCGGCGCAGGGCAAGAACTGCGGGACGCTCTCGGACGGGTGCGGCGGGACGCTGAAC
>DBXV01000016.1:135164-155616 GCA_002309695.1 Myxococcales bacterium UBA1203
GGGACGCTGAACTGCGGGAGCTGCTCTGGCAGCAATCAGACATGCTCGAACAACGTCTGCGTGACGACCTGCACGCCCAAGACCTGCGCGAGCCTGGGATACAACTGCGGCACCGCCTCGGACGGGTGCGGCGGGACGCTCTCGTGCGGCGGCTGCGGCGGCGGTCAGACGTGCTCCAGCAATCACTGCACGTCCACGGCGCTGCCCTATCCCACGCGGCCCACGGTGAAGGGGCTCCAGCCCGACTTCTGGGGCAACATCGATGAAATCAGCGGCAATGCCGTCCACGGCGTGGCCATGAACCTCGTCTGGGCCTTTTGGGAGACGAATCTCGTGGCGCCCGTGAACGGCGTCTGCTCCAACGGCGGCGTGGCCTATCAGGGGCACTGCTTCGTGGTGGATCAGGGCAACGCCAACGCGATTAAGGCCTATTCCGACCGCGGCGTGGTGGTGACGGGCATCGTCTACGGCGCACCTGCCTGGGCTCGGCGCAACTGCTCGGGCGCTCAGCTGGCCGCCGATTATTTCTGCGCACCCACCGAAGCCGGCGCCGCCGATTACGGCCGCTTCGCCGGCTTCCTCGCCTGGTATTTCAACGGGCTGAACGGCCACGGCCGCGTGGCGGACTTCGTCATTCACAACGAGGTGAACGCCTCCACCTGGTTCAATCCAGGCTGCACCAAATCCACCTGCAAGAACAAGAAGGACGAATGGGTCAAGGCCTACGCCCAGAGCTACAACGCGGCCTACGACGCGGTGAAGAAAGAGCAGCCCAATGCGAAAATTCTCTTTTCCTTCGATCATCACTTCGGCAGCACCTATGACTCGATGATCAACGACGCTGCCCCCGCATTCAGCGCGGAGACCTTCCTCTCGAAGCTCATTCCCCAGGTGGGCACCAGGGACTGGCGGATTGCCTGGCATTCCTATCCGCCGAACCTCCTCGTGCCCTCATTCAGCGCCAACGACTATCCCCGCATTACCTTTGGAAATGTGGGCGTTCTGGCGGGTTGGCTGCGCAAGAATTATCCCAATGACCCCCACGCCTGGGAAATTCAGCTGACGGAGAATGGCATCAACGGCAAGACGGGCGATGCCAACATGCAGGCCAAGCAGAATGACTTCCTCTGCAAGGCATTTGAGGCGGTGAACGGCACGCCGGGCATTGAGAGCATGATTTATCACCGCATGCTGGATCATTCGACGGAACTGGCGGCGGGGCTGGGCTGCGGCCTTCGCAATTCGGATACTTCCGCGAAGCCCGCCTGGACGACCTATGCGCTCGCCAACCAGCCGGGCCACCTGAACTGCGGCTTCCAGTATATTGTCGGTCAGAGTGAACCTAAGACGCATCTCATCCGCGGCTCCAAGGGCGGCAAGCACTGGGCGACGACGCGCATTCTGCCCAGCGGTTATGCCCAGGACGGCGTAAACTGGCTCCTCCTGCGCAATCCTAAGGCCGGCACCCACATGCTCTACGAGTGCTGCCTCGGCAACGGGACGACCTGCGATCATTCGTTCGTCAGCACGGCCGCCAACTGCGAGAATCAATTCCCCATGGGGCCTTTGGGATATGCCTACGATACGCAGGTTTCGGGCACCGTCCCGCTGTATCGCTGCTACAGCTCAAAGACGAACGACCATATGATTTCGGCCGCTGCCAACTGCGAGGGATACACAATTGAGAATAACGGCGCCCCATTGGGTTATGTGTATCCGAATTAGCAGAATGATTTGATTGGATGCCCACCTTTTTCAGAAACAAAAAGCCGCGCCCTTCGATGTGGGGGACGCGGCTTTGTATTTATATTACAGCAAAGCGAGGAATTATATTTCAATCAGCATCGAGGAGCGCTCCGTCTGCGTATTGAAGAACCCTGTCGATGTAATATTTTTTGCATTCTTCTGGAAATTTTCGGGCAACGCGATGCAGCGCATCGACAAAGAGGCGGCTTTGCGTTTTTTCTGCAACATCATCAAAAACTTCCGAAAGCCACGAAAATTCATCAGCGGTGCAGTCATTTTCCAGAAATGAAATTGTTTCATCCATATTGCGTGAAAGAATTTCGATTTCTTTCTGCCAGCATTGTTCGACGCCATAAGTCCACTCATCGTCAGTCTCAGATCTTTTTTTGAGCACTGTTCGAATTTCATCTGCAATCATTTCTTTTTCCTCCTTTTCAATACGGAAGACTGGTCACTGTCGGGAAATACAGTCGCGATTTGTCCGTTAGTTTTGATAATTTCAAATCTTTTTCATTATATCGATATTGCCTTCCTGACGGGGTGATGGACGCGAGAAATTCGCTGCATTTCCGTCAATAAGGCACGTCGCTGACCGTGCGCAGACGGCACAAATGACACAGGCCGCGCAGAATTTTGTTTCTGAGGCAGAATAACTGCTCAAAAGAACAGAAAAATTTTACTTGAAGCCGTATATTTTTTCTGAACAGGGGTGCGCGCCGGGCCGAACAAGTCATCAAGGAGAAAACGATGAAGTTTCAGCGAATGATTCTGCCGACGTTGTGTGGAATAAGTATCCTTGGATTTTCAGCCGCTGCGCATGCGGAAGACAATTCCTCCGTCAATACTGCCAATAGATTTGACCATTCTTCTGACCATTCTTCTGGATATTTATCGCGTTCATCCGGCCCGCTGTATTCCAAGCGCGTCCACGTGTCGGGCGTGGAAGAAATGAAGGGCGTGCCCTTTCGCGTGGGAAACGGCGCTTCCGGCGTTCGATGTGCGGCGCCATGTGACCTGCGCCTGACATTTCGCGAGGGGGAATACGGCGAACTGGTCTTTGAAACGCCGCAGAGGACTTTTTCCGAGACGTTCAGGCTGAAAACTTCGTCTCCCGACTTCGATGTTCAGGTCATTCATGCGGGCAGCTTTCGGCGGCTGGCCGGCGGCATCGGTCTTGTGGCCGGCGGCATTCCCACATTGGCCATAGGCGCCTTCGGCTGGTTTGCTTTTATTATTGGCCCGCCGGAGTGTGACTGCGACCTTTCGGATCCCAAAAAGAAGCTCGAACACATTCGGTCAGACAGGCGCTATCGAAACACCACGGTCAGCATTGGAACCGTTGGAACAGCTCTGGGCCTCGCGGCCATTATTGTAGGCAGCTGGTGGATTCACACGGGCAGGAGCCGCATTCGCGTCATTCCCAAAGAGACGGATGCGGGGAGCGTGCAAAGCTCGGCCAATGTTTCTTTTGGAATTGTGCCTGTGCAGGGCGGGGCCTCCGCGGTCGCGTCGGGGGAATTTTAGCACGCATTCCCGGGCTTTACTCCCTCTCAGTCATTGCCTTCGGCGTCGGAGAGGGTTTTACAAATAAAAATATAATCATAATAAAAATCCCCCGCTCCAATGTTCCGGAGAGGGGGATTTTAGTTAGGGCGAGACGGCAAATAAAAAGTTCCTGCCTCAGTATTCCAGGTGTGTTGCCGCCCGTTCAGGTGTTTCAGGTATTTTTTCTTCGCCGCAGGGCAAATCCGGCGAGAAGTAATCCGCAGAAAGACAGCGTTTGTCCGGCGCTCGTGCCTGGCCCCGCCGCGCCGCAGCCGCTTTCCAGCGCCACAAAGCCGTCCGCGGGAACATTCCATTCCTGATTTCCCGCGTCATCCGCTCCGCCATTCCAATCCGCGGAACCGGAATCAGCAGCCGGCAAAATTCCGGCATCCGCCGAAGCGTCATCCACGACGGGAGAAGGAGAAACGCCCGCATCGTCTTCAGGAGAAGGCTGGGGCTCGGGCTCCGGCTCAGGCTGCTGGGCCGTCACCACGATGCTGACATTGAGCACATCGCCAAAAGCCGCGCCGGAGCGCTCCATCCGCCAGGTTCCCTGATGCGTCTGCGCGCTCTCCGGGGCCGTCATGGCGACGGACCAGACCTTGGTGCCGCCGGGTGCAATGGACTCCGAATCGCCCAGCTCCACGGGCGAAACGGCATTCAGCGGACTTCCGCCCGCGTGCGCGAGCCGATAGCCCCTGGCCTTTGTCCAGGTGGTGTTGCCCGTATTCTGCACGGTCCATGTCTTGGTGAACTGCTGTCCGCCCGTCATCTGCGTTCCGGCGGGCGTGTTTTCATTCACCAGCTTCGCGCCGTCTGACTCAGCCGGCGCCACGGCCTTGATGCGGGTAAAGATGGCGCCGCCGAAATTCACGCCATTGTGCGACATGCTCCAGTTGTGCGTGTAGGTGCCGGGCGTGGAGGGGACGGTCATGGCGACTGACCACGTCTTGGAGGCCCCCGGGGCGATGGACTCGCCGTCGGCGAAATCCACCGAGGTCACGGACGACATCTGCGTCCCGCCGATGGAGACGAACTTGTAGCCCTTGGCCTTTGTCCAGGTGGTGTTGCCCGTGTTCTTGATGGTCCACGTCTTGGTGAAGCTCGCGCCCGTGGTGAATTCGCTGTCGTCGGGGATGGTTTCAGAGGCGAATTTGGCGTCGTCCGTCTCCACCGGGGCGCACTGGTCATTGGCCGGCAGCTCTTTGTAGCCGTTCTGCTTCTTCCAGTAGCTCAGCGGCCCGCCGCAGGAGCCCTTGTAGGGGTCGTCGCGGACGCTGTCGGAATTGTAGCGCACCTCGAAGTGCAGGTGCGGACCGGTGGAATTGCCGGAGCTCGCCGCCTTGCCCAGAAGCTGCCCGCACTTCACCTTGTCGCCCTTCTTCACAACGATGGAGCCGTTGGCCATGTGGGCGTAGTAGGTGGAGTGGCCCGTGTCGGCGTGGCTGATTTTCACATAGTTGCCGTAGCCGCCGCCGCAGGTGCTGCCCGTGGAGTAGTTCTGGTCGTAGCAGCCATCATTTGTGTAGGCCACGGTGCCGTCTGCCGCCGCGAGGACGGGCCGCACGTTGATGGTGCCGTTGACGCCGAAATCCGTCCCCTTGTGGCCCGAATAGGTCTTGGTGCCGCAGTTCCAGTCCTTGAGAGTGCCGCTCCCTTTGTTCAGGTCATAGTAGGCCGTAATATAGCACTTGCTGCGCGTGCTCATGTCGCAGTCGCCCAGCGGCAGATTGTACAGATATTCAGCGGCATGGGCCCCGGCAGGGATCAGCAGCGCCGCGAGGGCCGACAGCATTGCCAGAGGGCGTTTGGGGGAGCCGGCGGTCATCACTGGCCTCCTTTGGGAGGTGCCGGCTGGGCTGCGCTGACGCGGTCCGCATGGCCTGTAACAACATTCAGGTGCCAGAGGGTATTTCCGGCGGTGTATTCCAGGACAGTGTCAGAAATAAAACGCAGATTTTCACGCCGGTCGGCGGGCGGAACAAAGTCCTGGGAGAAGACGCCGCCCGTGTCGGCGCGGACGTTCTGATTGGTCAGCTGCCGCCGGGGCGATTTGCCGTCCAGGTCCAGGCGCCAGAACGAGGCAAAGCCCGATTCGCCGGAGAGATAAATCACCGCCCGGCCGTCGGGCGTGAAGAGGGGGAGCCACACATTGTCGCTGCCCAGGTCCAGCAGACGCTTTCGCGCGGCGGTGCGCTGTTCGGCATCGGCGGAAATGAGGTCGATGGCCGCCGGGTCGTTCTGTTCGCCCAGACTGACGACCGCAATGTCGCCGCGATGGCTGAACACCAGGTCCGCGGTGCATCGGTCGGCGATTTTTCGGGGAAGTCCGTCGTCTTCGAGCGCAAACAGGTTTTCGTCCTGCACAAAGAACAGCCGTCCCTGAGGCGATTTGACCGCGCCCTCCACGCGCTCGGCCAGCTTCTTCAAATCGCCGCTCTTTGCATCCCGCTCGTAGAGGGTGTGGTTGCCCTTGCCTGGGCTGGAATCGGGAATCAGGTCCTCGCGAAGGACGAAGGCGCGCTGGCTGTGAGGCCCTTTGGCCGTATCGCCGCCCTGAACGGCGCGCTCTTCTGTCCAGCCATAGCGGCGTTCGGCCGGCGTTTCGGGACTTTGGCCCGCCATGAGCCCGCCTGTGAGGACGGCGGCGGCAAGGATTTCTGCGAAAGGCGTGAGCGGCATGGCCAGTGACCTCCTGCTGTTGGGGCTATTGAGCGTGAGACAATGAGACAAACTGAAACATCGAACTTGTGGCAGACGCCAAAGGAAATTCAAGGGCCGGGGAGCGCGGGCAGGGCTGTCTGCCTCAGAACCACTGAGTCCGCAGACCGACGGACAGATGCAGAATATCTTTGAGCTTGAGGTAGCTGTTGCTCGCGTACTGAACGAGGCCAAAGTCGTTGACGGACAGCTCGTAGAACAGGGCGACGGCCGCGGCGAACCGGCGCCTGTGATCGGGAATCACCCAGGTGATCTCTTCGCCGATGTAGGCATTCAGACGGCAGCGGGTGGAAAACCAGTAATAGCCCTTGGGGTATTTGTCCGGCTCCTTTGTCCAGTAATCGCTGCCGAAAACGGTGGTGATGTACATGCCCGAGGTGACGGGGAGAAAGTAGAAGCCGCGGCCCAGGTGAATGAACGCCGGGTAGAAGTCTTCCTTGAGCGTCAAAGTCCAGCGGGCGCTGGCGTCGCTGAATTTGGGAATGAGCCCCAGCTGGATGTCGGTCGAGAAGTGCCGGAAGCCGCCGTAATAGCCGTATTCCCAGCCAAAGCCCGTGGACACGGCCCCCATGGAGCCCGCGTATTGAAGAATGCCGTGGTCGGGAATGAGGGCGTTCCAGAGGTTTCGGTAGCGCTCAATGCGCCGGACATATTTCTGGGACTTGTTGGCGGCAGGCGCAGCCGCCGGAGGCGTTGTGCGGGAAAAAGCCTCCTCGCCGCCCGCAGTCAGGAAGAGCGCGGGGCCATCACGCACATCCCATGTGTTCCCGTCGGGCAGAACCACACGACCGTCGTCATCCAGAGGGAGGAGCACATAGCGCCGCGGACGGTTTGCCTGCGCGGGGGCTGCCTGAATCTCAGCCTCTGCTTCAGCCGGCTGCGCCTGACAGGGAAGCGTAGCCGCGACGACAGCGCAGAGGAGCGCCAGTCTGAGCGCTTCTGCCGTCAATTTTCCTGAACATAAGAGCGGCAAAAACAGGTCAGAAATGGCGCACTTCACGGGTGTATCCCTCGGGGGTGATGGTGAACACCAGATAAGCATGATGCTGAACGCATGTTTGGCCATAATACATGATGCCGTCGCTGAAGATGTCGTCCTCCTGAAAGCGGTGTTCGTGGCCGTTGACGCAGAACATCGTCCCCGGAAAGGCGCGGACATACTGTTCAAAGGCCATGGCCGCGTTGTCGTTGAAATCGTCGGCGTAGGGTCTGACGTGCATCAGTACGATGGTGCGCTCCGGCAGGTCCGGACGGGCCAGAACGTCATCCATGAACTGAAAATTCGGGACGGGGTTGTCGTAGTCGTATTCGAAAATGTTGGTCTGAAGCGCGACGAAGAGGACGCCGCCGGCGGTGAAGGTGAAATTCATCTCGCCGAAGACGCGCTGAAAGACCTTCTCGCCGTTCCCCAGACAGTCGTGGTTGCCGATGATGGCCACGTAGGGGACGTCCAGCTTTTCGAGAATGTCCCGCTGCCAGAGAAATTCGTCCGTGATGCCGTAGTCGGTCAGGTCGCCGGCATGGACCACGAAGTCGATGTCCTGGCCGTATTTGTTCACGTGGGCCACGAACTCTTCGGTCTCGTCGTACCAGCCCTGAGTGTCGCTGATGACGGCGAAGCGAAAGGTGTCCCGCGCATGGAGCCGCTCTTCGATGAGGCCGATGTTTTTTTTGTTGATGCCCGTCTCACCCGTCACTCGGGCGTCATAGGCGTGGTACTCGAAGAGGTCGCTGCAGCCGGAGAAGGCGATGCTCAGCAGAGGGACGAGGAGGGCGGCCAGTGCGCCGGAGGAGCTTCGCCTGCGAAGCTGCGGGAGCGCGGGTGCGTTCAGGGGCATGGGCTGGTCCTTGGAAAGAGGCGGAAAAAAACCAGGCCCTTTGACGCATCCGGCGGCCGCGATTCATTTGTCCGCGTGCAACGATTTGCGTCGGCGATGAAACCGATTGTGGCCGTTTTGCATCGGCCTCATTTCCCTTCCATGGCCTCCGGGCGAGGTGTTCCGGGCATCTGTTTCCTCCCGGGGCCCAGAGGGGGGCTCCGTTGACTTGCCTCTGGGCCGATGCTAGCCGCGCCGGCTTTTTTTCCGGGAGACACGACGCCAATGGCTGAGCACGACACCAACGAACCCACGAAGAACCAGCAGGCCGATGACTACCGGGGCAGCGTCCATCTGCCCCAGACGACTTTTCCCATGAAGGCATCGCTCCCCGAGCGCGAGCCGAAGACGGCGGCCTTCTGGGAAGAGCACCGCATCTACGAGAAGGCGGTGGCTCAGAACGCGGGCAGGGAGAAATTCGTCCTCCATGACGGCCCGCCCTACGCCAATGGCCACATCCACAACGGCCACATCCTCAACAAGGTCCTGAAGGACATGGTCGTGAAGTACATGAACATGTCCGGCCGCCAGTGTGAGTTCATTCCCGGCTGGGACTGCCACGGCCTGCCCATTGAGCTGAAAACCGAGGAGCAGCTGGGGAGCAAAAAGCGCGAGATGGACAAGGTGGCCATTCGCCGCGCCTGCCGGGCCTACGCGGAGAAGTTCATCGACATCCAGAGGAACGAATTTAAGCGCATGGGCATTCTCGCCCGCTGGGATGAGCCCTACCTGACGATGAATTACGCCTACGAGGCGGACATCGTGCGCGAGCTGGCCAAGGTGGTGCGCGGCGGCTACCTCAAGCGGGGCAAGAAGCCCGTCTATTGGTGCACGAAGGACCACACGGCGCTGGCCGAGGCCGAGGTTGAATATGAGGACCACGTTTCGCCCTCGATTCACGTGGCGTTTCCTCTGATTTCGGACCTGCCCGGCGGCCGGCTGCCCGGGAAAAAGGCGGGGCTCGTCATCTGGACGACCACGCCCTGGACGCTGCCTGCCAACCTCGCCATCTGCGTCCATCCCGAAGTCACTTATCTGGCCTACGACCTCAAAGGGCGCGTGCTGGTGGTCGCTCAGGATCTGCTGACGGCGTTCCTGACGGAAATCGCCCCGGACGAGCTGGCGGTGAGGGAAGTCGAGGTGGGCAACACTTCCGCCGACGCGGTGCAGAAGCCCTCCCTCTCTGTGGCGGCCCTCAAAGACCCGACCCGCATTCTCTGCTACTTCAAGGGCAGCGAGCTGGAGGGCCTGAAATACCGCCACGTGCTCAATGGCCGCGAAAACCCCGTCATCTGCGGCGATCACGTGACGACTGACAGCGGCACGGGCCTCGTCCACACCGCTCCCGGCCACGGCGCCGAGGACTACGATGTGGGCCGCAAATATGGCCTCGATGTCTTGAGCCCCGTCGATGCTCATGGCCGCTACACGGACGAGGCGGGCGATGAGCTCAAGGGGATGTCCATCACCGACGCGAACCCGGTCATCATCCAGAAGCTGGTCGATCTGGGCGTTCTCCTCTCCGACCCGAAAGCCACCATCAGCCACAGCTATCCGTGCTGCTGGCGCTGCAAGAAGCCCGTCATCTTCCGCGCCACGCCCCAGTGGTTCATCTCCATGGCGCACAACAACCTGCGGCAGCGCGCGCTCGACGAGGTGGAGAAGGTCACCTGGATTCCCCAGTGGGGCCACAACCGCATCCACGGCATGCTGGAGGCCCGACCCGACTGGTGCATTTCGCGGCAGCGGGCCTGGGGCGTGCCGATTCCCGTCTTCTACTGTGAGAAGTGCGACGAGCCCGTGATTGACGCGGACATCATGGAGAAGGCGGCGGACCTCTTTGAGAAGGAGAGCGCCGACGCCTGGTTCGCCCATCCTGCCGAGGACTTTCTGGGAGAGGGCTTCAAGTGCCCCAAGTGCGGCCATGCGCATTTCCGGAAGGAGAGCGACATTCTCGACGTGTGGTTCGACTCCGGGACGTCGTTCGCCGCCGTGGCCGAGCGCGAGAAGAACCTCGGCCTGCCCGTTGACCTCTACCTCGAGGGCGCGGACCAGCACCGCGGCTGGTTCCACTCGACGCTCCTCCTCGCGCTGATGAGCCACGGGAAGAGCCCCTACAAGTCCGTCCTCACGCACGGCTTTGTCGTCGATGGCCAGGGCCGGAAGATGTCCAAGTCGCTGGGCAACTTCGTGCTGCCGGAGAAGACGCTGAAAGACATGGGTGCCGAGATTCTGCGCTTGTGGGTGGCCTCGGCCGACTACCGCGACGACATCCGTCTCTCGCCGAAGATTCTCGCCAGCATGGGCGAGAGCTACCGCAAGATCCGCAACACCTTCCGCTTCGCGCTGGGGAACCTCTTCGACTTCGACCCGAAGAAGGACGCGGTGAGCGAGGACAAGATGCGCCTCGTGGACCGCTGGGCGCTGGCCAAGATGCGCGAGGCGGCGGCCAAAATCCGCAGGGCCTACGAGAGCTACGATTTCCACGTCGTCTTTCACACCGCCGTTGATCTGTGCGCCGTTGACCTGTCCGCCGTTTATTTCGACGTCCTCAAGGACCGCCTCTACACGGCGGGGAAGAACTCGCCGGAGCGGAGGAGCGCGCAGACGGCGCTGCATTCCATCCTCATGGACCTGCTGCGGCTTCTGGCGCCGATGACGAGCTTTACGGCCGAGGAGGCCTATGCCTGCCTGCCCCACAAAGAGGCGGAGAGCGTGTTTCTCACGGGCATGCCCGAGGGAGAAATCCGCGAGGGCGATGCCGAGCTCCTCAATCGCTTCGAGGCCCTGTTCGCCGTGCGGAGCGAGGTGCAGAAGGCGCTGGAGGCCTCGCGCCGCGAAAAGGTTATTGGCTCGTCGCTGGAAGCTGCCGTGACCGTCGCCGCGCCCGAGGCTGTGCTGAAGCTGCTGGAGGCCGAGAAGGACCACCTCTGCGAGTTCTTCATCGTCTCCGGGGTGACGCTGGCGAAGGCGCCCGAAGGCCAGGAGGCCGCGTCGGTCACTGTCCGGCGCGCGCCCGGCGCCAAGTGCCCCCGCTGCTGGACTTACAGTGAGGCCATCGACGAAACGCATCCCGTCTGCCCCAAGTGCGCGCGTGCGCTGAATGATTCGTTCAATAAATAATAATTTTGAATGAATTCTGCTTTTGCCGGGGAAAGCGCTCAGATGACGACATAAAGCATCGTCTGACGCTTTCCCCGGTTTTGTATTATTCAATCGATAATAAGTGATGAAATAAAAGAATGAGTTTCAAAATAATCTTGGAATTTATTGAAAAAATGCCTGACGCGAATGAAATCGCGGCAGCGGAGGGAAAATAAGAGATTCAAAAGAATATATTTGTTTTGTGCTGATATATTCAGATGCGAATACGGAAACACTGAGGATAATAATAATAATAAAAATAAAGGGGATGGGGATTATTGAGAATTGTTCAGACGCTTTGCCTGCTCTTTTTTTGTTATCCCCCAAAAAACCAGCATTTCCCGAGGTCCTGCCATGCCTGAAATGAAGCCCATGATTCTCACGGCGGCCATTGTCGGCGCCGAAACCATGCGTTCCCACAATCCCGCCGTGCCCTATCTGCCCTCGGAAATTGCCGATGAGGCTGTCCGCTGCTGTCAGGCCGGCGCTTCCATTGTCCATCTGCACGCCCGGAACCCCGACGGAACTTCCACTCAGTCCGCGGAGGTGTTCGGCGAGGCCATCCGGCTGATTCGCGCCCGGTGCGACATTATCATTCAGACCTCGACCGGCGGCGCCGTGGGTATGTCCGGCGAGGAGCGCTGCCAGCCTCTGACGCTGCGCGGCGCGCTGAAGCCCGAGATGGCCACGCTGTCCTGCGGGAGCGTCAATTTCGGCGAGGACGTGTTCATCAATTCGCGGCCGCTGATGCGGGACATTGCCGCGCGCATCCGGGCGGCGGGCATCAAGCCGGAGCTGGAGATTTTCGACGCGGGCATGATGGACGAGGCCGCGTATCTGCAAAAGCAGGGGCTCATCGACTTCCCCGCGCACTTCGATTTTGTGCTCGGCGTGCCCGGGGGGCTGGCCGCCCGCGAGGACGCGCTCGACTACCTGTTGACGCGCCTGCCCGATGGCTCCACCTGGTGCGCGGCCGGCATCGGGCGCTTCCAGCTTCCCATGGCGGAGGCGGCAGCCCGGCGCGGCGGCAATGCCCGCGTCGGCTTCGAGGACAACATCTATCTGTCGAAGGGCGTTCTGGCCAAAGGCAGCTGGGAGCTGGTGGAGGCGGCCGCCAAAATCGCCAGGTCCGCCGGCCGCACGGTGGCCACTCCTGCTCAGTCAAGAGAAATTTTGGGTATCGCGCCCTTCACTGTCTGAGCCCCCCGGATTGAGCCGCGCCTCTGGATCCCCCTGTTCTTCCCTCGGCCGGTTCAGCAGTCTCCGGCGAGGAATCCATCGTTTCAGTCATGCCTTTTTCATCCATTTTGGGACAGCAGCGCGCGGTGGCGGCGCTTCAGGCAGCCCTCTCCTCTGGCCAGCTCCACCACGCCTGCCTGTTTGGCGGGCCGGACGGCGTGGGCAAAGAACTGACGGCCGTCACGCTGGCGCAGGCTGCCAACTGTGAGCGCGGCGGCGGCGATGCCTGCGGCGCGTGTGCCGTCTGCCGCCGCATTGCCGGCCGCAATCATCCGGACATGGTCTGGGTGATGCCCGAGGCCGAACAGATTGCCCGCGGGCTGGCCGGCCGCGCCGATTTTGCCGGGACGCCGTCCAAAGACATCCGCATCGCCCAGATTCGCGCCCTCCAGGAGCGCCTCTCCTTCAAGCCGCTCGAGGCGAAGACCCGCTTCATCTTCATCTGCGGCGCGGACGCCATGAATCCCCAGGCGCAGAACGCGCTTTTGAAGACGCTGGAGGAGCCGCCGCCGGCCACGGTCCTGATTCTGATTTCCTCGGCTCCCGGACAGCTCCTGCCAACCATCCGCTCCAGGTGCCTGAAACTCGATTTCGCGCCTCTGCCGGCCGCCGTCATCGAGGAGAAGCTGCTTCGGGACAAAAAGCTCTCACCGGAGATGGCACGCCTCTGCGCGCGCCTGAGCTACGGCAGCCTGAGCGCTGCCGAAAATCTCAACACCAGGGCGCTGGCGAAGCGGGTCAGTCAGCTGGAACGCCTGGCCGCGCTGGACGAGGGGGATGTGAGCGCCGCGCTGCGCTTTGCCGAGGAACTGGCGTCGGAGAAGGGCGCGGCCGAGACGGCGATGGCGCTGTTTGAGACCTGGTACCGGGATGTGTCGCTTCTTTCGTCCTGTGAGGACGCACCTCCGGATGAGGCCTCGCTGCTCCACGCGGACCTGCTGCCGCTTTTGCAGTCCAGCGCCGCGAGGCTGGGCCCTGTCGAGCCTCTGCGCCGCATCGATTTGTGCCGCGGCGTGCGCGCCAGGCTCCGCTTCAACGCCTCCCCCAGACTGCAGCTCGAACAGCTGTTTCTGCGATTCAACAGGAGTGACGCATGAGCGCCATGACGCCGCAGGAAGCACTGCGGACTCTGGAGGCGGGAAACGGCAGCGTCCGGCCCGCCATTTTTCTTCTGTCCGGCGACGAGCTTCTGATTCGCCGGACGAGCGACGCGCTGACGGAGAAGCTGCTGGGCAAAAAATCCCCCGGCTTCAATCACGTGGTCATGGAAGGCGCTTCCGCTGCCGACGTGGCCGAAGAGCTTCTGACCGTCCCCATGTTCCGCGGGCCCAAGGCGGTGGTGGTCCGCGACCCGGAATTTCTCCTCTCCAAAAGGGGCAGGGGAGACGCCCTCTCCAAAATCAAAGACGCCTGGAACGCGGGCAAGCGGCGGGTGGCGGTCAATCGAATCCTGGCGCTGTTTGCCAAGGTGGGTCTGGGCGTGGACGCGCTCGAATGTCCGGACCCGGAGATGCTGGAGGATGAGCTGGGCATTCAGCTCGAAGAGGCGGACGCGGATTTTCTCAGGACGCTGGCCGATTATTGCCGCTCGGAGGGCATCACTGCGCCCGAGGGCGGCGCCAAAGTTCTGGAAGACCTCATCTCCAAAGGGTTCCCCAAGGGACACACGCTCATCATCGAGGCCACGCAGCTGGACGGCACCAACGCTCTGGTGAAGCGCCTCAAAAAAGAGGGCGTCTTTGTCGAGCAGAAGCTGGAGCAGCAGCTCCGGAACCTCGACATCCACGGCCTGTGCACAGAGCTCCTTCAGCCGTTCGGCAAGCGCATCGACGCGGCGGCGGAAAATCTTCTGAAGGATTTGTGCGGCGGCAATTCGCGGCTCATTCAGGGCGAGCTGGAAAAGCTGGCCGTCTATGTGGGCAGCGAGCGGGATGTGATTCGCGAGGCGGATGTCCGGCTGCTGGTCCAGAGGGTCCGCGAGGAGGAGTTCAAGGAGATTTCCGACGCCATCGGCGCCCGAAAATTTCGCGAGGTCCTCCACTACATCGACGTGTCTCTGGCTCAGGGAGAGCCCGCGCTGAAAATTCACGGCGCCATCGCGGCCACTGTCCGCCGCATGCTGGAAGACCGTGTCCGCTGGTCCAGGGCGGGGATGTCGCCGAGGATGACGCAGCGCGAGTTCGAGGCGCGGGGGCTTCCGCTGCTGAAGCAGGAGTGCGAAGCGCGCTCGCTCAAGATGCCCCATCCCTACGTGGCCTGGCTCGGCTTCCAGGCGTGCATGAAATACGAGGTGAGCGAGCTGGTGCGGGCGCTCTCTGCCGCGGCGGATGCCGATGTGGAGCTGAAGTCGGGCGGTCAGCCGGGACAGTGCCTGACGGCGCTGGCCATTCGCATTGTTCGGAAAGGCTGAGACGGCAGGTTCGAGGCGCCCTTTCAGCGGCGTCCGCAGAAAGCTGTGTGAAGTGACTGACAGGACGTGCCTGTCTGGAATGACAACGAAAGGAACGAAGACATGGAAAGAGGAGACCAGATTCATCTGACGGATGAGCAGCCCAGTGACCTGCCCGCGGAGCGCGCCGTTCTGGGCGGCATTCTCTCGGACAGCCGCGTTCTCATTGACGTGGCCACGCTGCTGCAGCCGGACGATTTTCATTCGGAGGCGAACGCGGCGGTTTACGCGGCGATTGTCGAACTGGACCGGACGAACCAGGCCATCGACACGCTGACGGTCGCATCCCTCCTCAAGAATCAGGGCAAGCTGTCTCTGGCCGGCGGGGCTTCCTATCTGGCCGAGCTGGAAACCTCCGTGCCCACCACCGCCAACGTCGTGAGCTACGCGCGGCTGGTGAAGGAAAAGTCCATTCGCAGGAAGATGCTGCGGGTGTGCAGCGACCTGTCCGGCATGGCCGCGACTGCCGCCACCGGGGTGGAAGAGCTTCTGGACGAGGCGCAGAAGAGCGTTCTGGCCATCAGCGAGGAGAGCCAGACCGGCGATTTGCGGCCCATCTCTGTGCTGATGCCCGAGACCATGGAGAAGCTGGACCAGCTGCGGGGGTCGGGCGGCGGCGTCACCGGGCTCTCCACGGGCTTTCCCAAGCTGGACCAGATGCTCACCGGCCTGCATCCGGGCGAACTCATCATCATCGCGGCGCGTCCGGGCTGCGGGAAGACGACCATCGGCCTCAACATCTGCTGCCACGCGGCGCTCCGTGAAAAAAAGCCCGTGGCCATTTTCAGTCTCGAAATGCCCTACGACCAGCTGTGCATGCGCCTTCTGGCTTCGGAGGCGCGCGGCAGCCTGTCCAAGATGCGCGGCGGCTTCATCAGCCAGGAACTCCAGAGCAGGATTGAGGGCGCCAGCATGGACATCGCCAATGCGCCGCTGTACATCGACGATTCGGGCCTGCTGAGCGCCTTTGAACTGCGGACCAAAGTGCGGCGGCTGCAGACGAAGCTGGAGAAGATGGAGCCGAAGCAGGCGCTGGGACTCATCCTCATCGATTACCTCCAGCTGATGCACCAGAAGGGCAGAGTAGAGAGCCGCCAGCAGGAGGTTCAGGAAATCAGCCGGACGCTCAAGGCGCTGGCCAAGGAGCTGAAGGTGCCGATCATCGCCCTGGCTCAGCTGAACCGTAAGGTCGAGGAGCGGAGCGGCGCCGCGGCGAAGCCCATGCTCTCCGACCTGCGCGANNGGCTCCATCGAGCAGGACGCCGACGTGGTGCTCTTCCTCCACCAGGACAGGAAGACGGCGAACGAAGAGGAAAATCTGCCTCCGGAGGCGCCCAAAAACGTCACGCTGATTATCGCCAAGCAGCGAAACGGCCCCACGGGCGACGTGCCGCTCCTGCTCTTCAACCAGTTCACCCGCTTCGAGACGCCGGCCGCGGAGCAGGACCAGTAAGGTCTTCAAAAACAGCAAGGCCCTCCGGAACAGATGCTCCGGAGGGCCTTTGATTTTGGCGGGTGTGCCTGCGGCTTTAGCCCGGCACCTTCTGCGGTTCGGGGGGAACCAGCCCGCCCAGCGCGTCGATGATTTTCTGCTTCGCCTGCTCCTGGTCCTCGGCGGAGGGCTGCGCCTCGGCTTCGGCGGCCTTGGGCGGCTCGGGCTTCTTCTTCTGGAGGTCTTCGCCCTTCATCAGCCTGTCGATGTCGTCGCTGTCGATGGTTTCGTAGTCGAGGAGCGCCTGAGAAATTCTGTCCAGCACATCCCGGTGCGAGGTGAGGAGCTCTTTGGCCAGCGCATACTGCCGCATCACGATGTCCTTGACCTCGGCGTCAATCTGCACGGCGGTCTCGGCGCTGTAGTTCTGGGTGCGGCTGATTTCCTTCCCTAAGAAAATCTCTTCTTCCTTCTGCCCGAAGGCCAGAGGCCCCAGCTTCTCGCTCATGCCCCACTCGCAGACCATCTTGTGCGCCAGGTCGGTGGCCCGCTCGATGTCGTTGGAGGCGCCGGTGGTGATTTCCCCGCGGACAATCTCTTCGGCGATGCGGCCGCCCAGAAGGATGGCGATGTCCTTGAGCAGGTAATCTCTGCTGGCCCCGTAGCGGTCCTCGGTCGGCAGCTGCTGCGTCAGGCCAAGCGCGGGCCCGCGGGGGATGATGGTGACCTTGTGAACGGGGTCCGTGCCGGGGAGCAGCCGGGCGACCAGCGCATGCCCCGCCTCATGAACGGCAGTGATGCTCTTCTGCTCGTCCGAAATAATCATGCTCTTGCGCTCGACGCCCATGAGCACCTTGTCCTTGGCGGCCTCGAAATCGCCCATGTCCACCTGCTCTTTGTCCTTGCGGGCGGCGAGGAGCGCGGCCTCATTGACCAGATTTTGCAGGTCGGCGCCGGAGAAGCCCGGCGTTCCGCGGGCGATGACCTCCAGATCGACTTCGGGAACGATGGGAATCTGCTTGGTGTGGACCTTGAGGATGCCCAGGCGGCCCTTCACATCGGGGCGGGGCACGACGATGCGCCTGTCAAAGCGGCCGGGACGGAGCAGCGCGGGGTCCAGCACGTCGGGCCGGTTGGTGGCGGCCACGAGAATCACGTTTTCATTGGCCTCAAACCCGTCCATCTCCACCAGAAGCTGATTCAGCGTCTGCTCGCGCTCGTCATGCCCGCCGCCCAGGCCCGCACCTCTGTGACGCCCGACGGCGTCGATCTCATCGATGAAGATGATGCAGGGCGCGTTCTTTTTGCCCTGCTCAAACAGGTCGCGGACGCGGCTGGCGCCCACGCCCACGAACATTTCGACGAAGTCTGAGCCGGAGATGCTGAAGAAGGGAACGTCCGCCTCGCCGGCAATGGCGCGGGCCATCAGCGTTTTGCCCGTTCCCGGAGGCCCCATCAGAAGCACACCCTTGGGAATGCGCCCGCCCAGCCGCTGGAACTTCTTCGGGTCCTTCAGGAAGTCGATGATTTCCTCCAGCTCTTCCTTGGCCTCGTCGATGCCGGCCACGTCGGCAAAGGTGACTTTGTTCTGCTCTTCGTTCAGCCGCCGCGCCCGCGACTTGCCGAAGCTCATGGCCTTGCCGCCGCCCGTCTGCAGCTGACGCATGAAGATAAAGAACAGGACGAAGATGACGATGATGGGGAGGCCCTGAATGAGGATTTGCGCCCAGATGCTCTCGTGCTCCTCGCTCTGGTAGCGCAGCTTGGCGCCGCCTTTGGTCATGCGGTCGATGAGCGCCGAATCGACGATGGCTGGGCCGCGGGTCGTAAATTTCTGAATTTCCCGGCCCTTGCTGCCGCTCTGCGCCTGCGCCGCCGCCCGGGCGTCCTCTTTGAGCGTGATGGTGTAGTCGAGCCCCTTCACCGTCACTTCCTCGACTTCGCCGTTGTCCACGCGCGTCAGAAACTCGCTGAAATCGATTTCGGTGGAGGGCGCGCCGGTCCGTTCGAGGAACAGGTAGAGGAAGAAGAAGAGCCCAATCAGGACCGGCCAAGTCAGGATGCTTTTGTAATTTGTTTTCATTCTCGTTCCTGGGGACCGTTTTTCCGGGAAGCCCGCCTTGGAGGTTCGTCCCTCTGTGCCGGACTTCGGCAGGGCCATCCCCGGCCCTGTGTCAGGACCATCCTTAGGCCCTGTTCAGCGCGCCGCATCGCAGACGAAATGCGGAAGAATTTTTTCAGCCTGTCGAGGCCTCAGGCGGGCATCTTCTCCAAAGCATCCAATGCAACCGCTGAATGCCGCCCATGCGCTTCGCTCACAGAAGGGGCGCCTCCCCCCGACAGCGTGCCCGGCTGACGAAGCAGCTCACGTGTTCCCAAATAGACAAAAACCAGCGCTCACTTCTTCGATGAGCCCCGGCGTTGTCCGCCTTTCTCCGGCCAGAAGGGGCGCGGCCTTTAGCAACGCGGATGGGGGGACGCAACCTCCCGGGGAGAAGCCGCCGGAGAGGCCGTGCATGGCCTCCGGGCCATTCAAAGTCCGGCTATTCGCTCATCACTTTGAGGTTCACGGGCAGCTCCAGAACCGCGCCCGGAATCGTCGGGAAAACCCAGAGCTTCACCGCCTCCGCGAGGCAGGCCTTGAGACCTTCGCTGCCCGCAGTTCCCTCGACAGAGGCGCCGGAGACTTCTCCCAGACTGCCGATGTCCAGCCGGAGCAGAACATTGTCGGGCATGGCGTCGCGCGTCCTGGCCGCGGCCTCCGAGACGCAGATGGTCAGTTCATGGGAGCGCAGAGAAACGATGCGCGCGGGGTCCGTCGGAAGCCTGTCCAGAGAGGAATTTTGCGGAAAAACGCCGCTTTTGCCCTGCATGCGCCTCAGCGCCGCCGTGCAGGTGCGGGCTGTTTCAGGGCTCGCCGGCGCCGATGCTGATGTGGCGGACCTGCCGCGGGGGGCAGAGGAAAGGGCGGCACACGCGCGGAAATAAGCCAGTGCACGGGTCCGGGCCGCATGCAGGTACAGTTTCTTCTGGATGGCCCATGCGGCGGAGGCCTCTTCATCCAGTCCCGGCGGGTCAGACAGGCGCTCCAGTGCATCGGCAAAGGTCTCGTGAGCGCTTCCCGTCAGAAGAAACGCTTCGAGGCGATGGCTCAGATTTCCGCTCTTCATGGATGCCTGCGCCGCGGTCTGCGCCGTCCCGCGGATGGCATCGAGCCGCTCCAGCCTGCGGCGGATGGCCGGAATGTCAGGCTGTCCGCTGTCCGAAGTGCTGCTCAGCTGAATGCTGCCGGCCTCCGCGGTCAGGGAGCGAAGTGTCTCCAGCGGGGTGCTCTGCGCCGTGTTTTGACCGTTTGGCTCACCTGACGCGCCCGCGGGCGGAGGCAGGGCAGAGCTCCCCTGTGATGCGTCCGGAGGCTCCACAATGACGGTGGTGCCGCCATCTTTGCGCACATAAGTCCCCTCCGGCGGCGTCAGCACAGGAGCCGCACCCGCAGATGGCGCCGAGGTCCGGTTTGGACGTGTGGGCGTGGACTCAGCCAGCGCGGGGGCACCAAGGACCAGAAACACTGCGGCGAGGCCTGCCGACACCGCTGCCGGGCCAGAAGTTTTCCCACGCGAGACGGGAACGAACATAGGGAGCTCCATGTGTGCGATGTGCCGGTGCTGTTTGACGGGGGAGGAAATTGAAACCTGCGCGGGCAGCCGAAAGTGTGTTCCGGCCTTAAAAAAAGCCCCGCCTCCCGACATTCGGGAAACGGGGCTTTTCATTCGGGGACCACAGAAGGTCAGGCGGTCATCACATCATGCCGCCCATGCCTCCCATGCCGCCACCCATTCCGCCGTGGGCGCCGCCCTTGTCATCATCTTTGGGCTTCTCGGCGATCATGGCCTCGGTGGTCAGCATCAGAGCCGCCACGGAAGCGGCGTTGACGAGAGCGGTCCGCGAGACCTTCGTCGGGTCGATGACGCCGGCCTTGACCAGATCTTCATAGACGCCCGTCCCGGCATTGAAGCCGAAGTGGAGGTCCTTGGACTCTTTGACCTTGTTGACCGTGACGCTGGCCTCGATGCCGCCGTTGGCCGCAATCTGGCGCAGGGGCTCTTCGAGGGCGCGGCGGACAATCTGCACGCCGAACGCCTCAGCACCGCTGGCGTCCACTTTGTCCAGCGCGGGGATGCAGCGGATGAAAGCCACGCCGCCGCCGGGGACGATGCCCTCTTCGACAGCCGCTCTCGTGGCGTTCAGAGCGTCTTCGACGCGGGCCTTCTTCTCCTTCATCTCGGTCTCGGTCGCGGC
>DBXV01000016.1:155644-330288 GCA_002309695.1 Myxococcales bacterium UBA1203
CGCTCCTGCAGCTTCTCGCGGTCGTAGTCGGAGGTGGTGTTTTCAATCTGAGAGCGAATCTGCTTCACGCGGGCCTGAATGGCCTCCTTGGCGCCCACCCCGTCGATGATGGTGGTGTTGTCCTTGGTGATGGTGACCCGTTTGGCGCGGCCCAGGTTCTGGAGAGTGATGGTGTCCAGTTTGACGCCCATCTCTTCGGCCACCAGCGTGCCGCCGGTGAGAATGGCGATGTCTTCCAGCATGGCCTTGCGGCGGTCGCCAAAACCGGGGGCTTTGACCGCAGCGACCTGCAAGGTGCCGCGGAGCTTGTTGACGACCAGCGTCGCCAGCGCCTCGCCCTCGATGTCTTCGGCGACGATGAGCAGCGGCTTACCTGCCCGGGCGACCTGCTCGAGGATGGGCAGCAGATCCTTCATCGAGGAGATTTTCTTCTCGTTGATGAGGATGAAGGGGTCATCGAGGCTGACTTCCATGCGCTCGGCGTCAGTGACGAAGTAAGGGGAGAGGTAGCCGCGGTCGAACTGCATGCCCTCGACCACGTCCAGCGTCGTCTCCAGGCCCTTGGCCTCTTCGACGGTGATGACGCCTTCCTTGCCAACCTTCTCCATGGCCTCGGCGATGATGTTGCCGATGGTGCTGTCGCCATTGGCCGAGATGGTGCCGACCTGAGCAATCTCTTTGGCGTCCTTGGTCGCCTGCGACATCTTCTTCAGAGAGTCGGTCACGGCCACCACGGCCTTCTCGATGCCGCGCTTGATTTCCATGGGGTTGTGGCCGGCGGCAACCAGCTTGCTGCCCTCGCGGTAAATCGCCTGAGCCAGAACGGTGGCAGTGGTGGTGCCGTCGCCCGCGACATCAGAGGTCTTGGAGGCGACTTCCTTCACCATCTGGGCGCCCATGTTCTCGAACTTGTTTTCGAGGTCGATTTCCTTGGCGACCGTCACGCCGTCCTTGGTGATGGTCGGCGTGCCGAAGCTCTTCTCGATGACCACGTTGCGGCCCTTGGGCCCCAGGGTGACTTTGACCGCGTCGGCCAGGGTGTTGACGCCCCGGAGGATGGATTCCCGGGCTTTTGCTTCAAAGATGATTTCCTTAGCCATTGTTTGCCTTCCTGCATGTCGGCCCGCATCGGTGAAGAGCGCTGTGCGTCACGCGTATCGGGCCTGTGAAAATGAAATTCGATGAACTCAAATCGTTCGGCATCTCGGGGGAGGAGCGAACCGCTCAGGCCTCGACGACGCCCAGAACATCCTCTTCGCGGAGAATCAGGTGCTCCTCGCCGTCAATTTTGACCTCGGTTCCGGAGTATTTTCCGAAGAGAACGCGGTCGCCTTCTTTGACGTCCATGGGGCGGAGCTTGCCGTCATCCATGACCTTGCCCTTGCCGGCGGCGATGACGATGCCCTCGAGGGGTTTTTCCTTGGCGCTGTCGGGGATGATGATGCCGCCGCGGGTTTTCTCTTCTTCCTGAACGCGCTTCACGATGAGGCGATCCTGCAATGGACGAATCTTCATTTGTTGTTTCTCCATGACGTTGAAATGCCTTTCCGTTTTTCCAACCAGCTTTCGGAACGACGGAAAGGCATCGGTTTGAGTTTGACTGTCTTGGGGGGCGCTTCCCAGGGCGCCCCTCCCAAAAACGCGGCGAAAGCTAACCATGACCCCTTGAGCGTCAAGCGAGGCGGATTTTTTTCTCCGAAAATTAGATAACCTTCTGATTTTCCAAGTCTTTTTTGAAATTGAAGCGGCCTGCTTCAGCGCCCGGCCGGCGGCTGTTTTGCCTGCGTTTTGCCCGCCTTGGAGGAGCGCTTCGGCTGCTGACGGGATGTTTTCGATTTTCCGGCCTCGTCGGGCAGCCCTTCGAAGAGCTCCGGATGCTCCTTTTTGAGCTGCTCAATGGATTCCACGCCAGCGGCGGGGGCATCTGCTGATTCGGATGCGGCATCAGGCACAGGTTTCTTTTCCGGAGACGGCAGGCGGGTGGTCCGGTCGTCAAACAGGAAGGAGCCCAGCGTCTCCTCCCAGGCCGTTTTCAGAACCAGCATCCGCTCCTCAGCGGTCAGCTTCCCCTGAATGATGAGCGTCGCGCCGAGATAGGCGAGCTGAACTTTGTCCTCGTTTAACCCCATGCCCGCCAGCCGCCCGGCAATGATTTTGAGCTGTTCCCGGATGAGCTCAGCCGAGAAGGTGAAGGCGACGTTTCTTTTGACGAACGCGTCGTCGCTGACGACGGGGAGAAGCGCCTTCCGGCATTCCAGAGTTTGGACCTCGGCCTCCAGCTCCAGACCGTAGACAGTGTTCTGGACGACGAGCGACGGACAGGCCTTGTGGGCGGCGCTGAGCTCTTCGTTCGTGTGATGGCGGACATCCTTGGGCTGGCCCGGGTCGCGGACGCGCAGGCGGACTGCCTGAAAGACGCTGTGCTTTTGGCTGGAGACAAACAAAAAGCCCCGCCCCGCTTTTTTGGCGGAGACGAAGGCTTCTCCTGAGGGCATCGGCTCAAAGGTGACCAGACCTTCCGGCTCGACGAGGACGACGGGCTCCGGATCGACGCGGAGAAAGCGTTCGGCTCCCGTTTCCAGATCGAGGACCTCGGCGGCGGGAATAGCTTCGGCGGAGAGCGGCAGCGCCGAAAGCGAAGCAAAGAGCGTCAGGGCGCCAAAGAAGTTTTTGAGCGGTTTCATGAAACGTCCATCGGCAGCGCCTTTGGTCAGCGCATGGGGAAGCCTTCCGCCAGGGCCTCCCACTTGCCCTGGGCCTTGAGAATCATCTCGATAAATTCGCGGACGGCGCCGCTGCCGCCCGGTGAGCCGGCGACGAAATGAGCGCGCCCGCGGACCTCGGGACAGGCATCGGCAGGGCAGCCGGACAGGCCGCAGCGGACCATGGCGGAAAGGTCGATGAGGTCGTCGCCCATATAGGCGGCACTCAGCGCCTCCAGCCCCGCGGCGCTGAGAACTTCGGACAGCCCCTGGAGCTTGTCCTTCCTCCCCTGAAAGACGAGGGCGATGCCCAGCTCGCGGGCGCGCGCCTCCACAATCTGAGAGGTCCGGGCCGTGAGAAAGGCTGTTTCCAGGCCAGCGCGCCGCGCCAGCATGATGCCGTGCCCGTCGCGCACGCTGAATCGCTTGAACACCTCGCCCTGCGGTCCGCAGTAGAGGCCGCCGTCCGTCAGCGTGCCGTCCACATCGAGGATGAGGAGGCGAATGTTCCGCGCCCTTTCCTCGGGCGAGGCGCCGGGGCCCATATCAGCGGCGGGACTGCGGCTGANNCTGCCGCTCTGCATCCCGGGGGAGGGACGGGGCGAGGCGGGCCGCCTGCTGATGACATCCGTCTTTTCGTCGGAAAACTGAGGGGAAAGAAGGGGGGCGAGCTGAGGAATTTGAGACAGCGGCTGAGGCGCCAGCGTGTCCGCTTCCGCCCAGTCATCGTCGAAAAGTTCATCGCGCTCCCCATCGAGCTTCTGTGCCAGCGACTCAGGCTGTTTTCGGGGGATGGGCGGAGGCGTCGCCGAAGGCCGGGAGCGGAGTGGCGCCCTGCCTGCCGCCGCCTGCGGAAAATCGTCGAAATCCGACGCCGGCTGGCGCGGGGCATTGCGGCCCGGGGACGGCGCTCTGGACATCCGGGACGAGGGACTTTGGACGCGCTGCATGCCGGGAATCGACGGCCGGGGGGCGTCGGGCAGAAGCTGCGTCTTTTCGTCATCCGGATCGTCGTCATCGTCGTAGGCCACCGGGGGCAGCTCGGCCGTGTTGCTGAAGTCGAGCTGCTTCTGGCGGGAGGACTTGGGCGGCTCGGGGGGCGGCCCGCCGCGGCGGTTGTTTTTCCAGAAAGCCATGATCAGTGCTCCTCCCCGATATTTCTGAGCGCCGCACGGATGGCGCAGACCTCGGTGAGCAGGAGGTCCAGCCCGGCGAAGTCCAGCGAGTTCGGGCCGTCACAGAGAGCGGCATCCGGATTTTCGTGAACTTCGAGAAAGAGGGCATCGATGCCGGCCGCAGCCGCAGCTCTGGCCAGAGGGCGAATGAAGCGCCTGTCACCGCCGGTGGAATCGCCCGCCGCGCCGGGGAGCTGGACGCTGTGCGTGGCGTCGAAGCAGACGGGAACGCCCAGCGCGCGCATGATGGGCAGAGAGCGCATATCCACCACCAGGTTCTGGTAGCCGAAGCTGCTGCCGCGCTCGGTCAGAAGAATCTCACTGCCGCCGCCTTCGCGGATTTTGCGGACGGCGTGGCGCATGTCGGCGGGGGCGATGAACTGGCCCTTCTTGATGTTCACCGCCCGGCCGCTGCGGGCACAGGCCACCAGAAGGTCCGTCTGACGGCAGAGAAAGGCGGGAATCTGGAGAACGTCGGCCACCTGGGCGGCTCTTTCGGCCTGCCACGTCTCGTGGACATCGGTCACCACGGGAAGCCCAGTCTCCTCTTTGACCCGGGCCAGAACTTCCAGACCTTTGTCGATGCCTGGCCCGCGGAAGCTGTGGATGGAGCTGCGGTTCGCCTTGTCGAAGCTGCATTTGAAAATGAGGGAGACGCCGTGCTTCGCGGCAATCGCCTTCACAGCCCGGGCTGCGCGCAGCGTGATTTCCTCGCCCTCCACCACGTCCGGTCCGCACAAAAGGACGAGAGGCGCGCCGCCGCCGATGGGGTAAGGGCCGAATTTGCCGGTGCTTCCTTCCCCCCGCGCCGCATTCGCATCCGTTTCCGATTCAGAGATGGGTTCGTTTTTCATGGCGCGCCCGCCTAGCCCAACCATCGGGAGCTTTTCGAGCGGAAATCTCCCCGCTTTACGACCGGTGGTAGGGCTCGCCCTTGAGGACGGTGAACGCCCGGTAAAGCTGCTCGGCGGCCACCAGCCGCGCCAGCCTGTGGGGCATGGTGAAGGCAGACAGCGAGAGAAGCAGATCGGCCCGCGACTTGACCGCCTGAGACAGCCCATTGGCGCCGCCCACGCAGAAGACCACGCCCGCCCCCGCGTCCTGCTGCCGGCCAAGCCATTGAGCGAAAGCGTCTGTGGTCATGGATTTGCCGTGTTCATCCAGAGCCACCAGCCGCTCTCCGGGGCGGAGCTTTTCCAGAATCCGCCGGCCTTCATCCTCGATGGCCTGCGCGACGCCCTGAGATTTGCCGGCCTCAGGCAGCTCCACGAGCGTGAAGCGGCAGTAGTGCCCGAGGCGGCCGGCGTATTCCTGAACGCCGGGCTCGAAGAGTCCGGAGCGGTCTCTGCCCACAGAAAGAAGCGTGATTTTCATGCGCTGTGTCGTCCCTTTCGCCGGAGGTCCGCGGGGGTCCCGAAGCCCGGTTTGCTTCGGCATTTTTGCCTTGTTAAGGGGCCGCCCCTTTCATCTGGCTGGCATGGGGCGCTTCCAGAGCCCCGGGAGATTCTGCATGAAGACAACACGATGGCTGACCTTCTTCGTCCTGGCGCTCACCTCGGTCCTGCTTCTGGCGTCGTGCGCCTCCGCCCCTGTCAATCCCAACGGACTGGCCTGCTCCACGGATGTCCTCTGCATGATGCGCGACTGGCGGGGCGTCTGGGGCGGTTCCGTCAGCGAAAGTCCCATCGGCCCCATGTCCTACACGCTCTACATCGAAGAGAAGGGGCAGATTCTGCGGATGCGCATGGCGGGCGAGGAGGACGGCATCGATGATGTCCGCAATGAGTTTGCCCTGATGAACTTCCGGAAGGGGACCCCCCGCATCCGGGCCATGCTGGAACTCAAGGGAAAGAAGACTGTTCACGATTACGTGTATCACCCCGAGCGCTCCGACGATTCGTCGGCCTCTTTCTGTCTGGAGCAGAAGGGCTGCGTCTTCGGCGAGCTGATTTTTACCCGGCTGGCCAAGACCACCGTTGGCCTGCGCGTCATGTCGGAGGAGGCGCGCTACGCCGAACTCAAGGTGCGCTTCCTGGAGAAGGACGTTCCCAAAAAGGGCATCAAAAAGGAGCGGGCGCGGATGTCCAGCGAGGCGGATGATCGCGTCCGCGACGGCTCACTGGAAGTGACGGCTCAGGAAACGCCCGCGTCCGGCAGGAAGGCCCGGCCCGCGTCCCGGAAGGCTCGCAGCGGCGAGGATGATGACGGTGCCGATGATGGTGATGAGGACGATGACGGCGAGGAGTGACGCGCTCCGTCCGTGAGACGTGAAGTTTTCCAGGTTTTAGAAAAACGAAATCCCTCCTTCCCCGCGCGGAAGGAGGGATTTTTTTTGTTGGTCATGCGCCGGTCTGCGTTCCCTGCGCTGAGGAGGGCTCGCTGCTGCCGTTTCCCAGCCGTCCCACGAGGAGCGTCACGCAGAACCCCGCGGCGATGAGGCCAAGCGCTCCCGCAATCTGCAGGACAGAAGGCGTGAAGTATTCGGTCGGCCAGTTGGCGCGCACCGCGTCGATTTCTTCGGGTGTCATGAGCTGCTTCCCCTTGAACCAGAATCCGGGAGAAGGACGAACGCCCTGCTGGAAGGGCCAGAGGCCGAAGACGGCGCCCACGAGAAAGCCCAGGAGGACGCCCAGCGTCGGCTTTTCAAAGCGGGCAAAGAGGAACTTGAGCAGGCTGCTGACGCCCGCGACGCCCAGAAGGACGCCGATGCCCACGGGCAGGAGGACCTGAATTGCCGGGCTCATGGCCTCTGAAATGCGGCCGCTCAGAAGGTTCACCTTGAACAGGTCGATGGCGCCGAGCAGCGGGACGTACTGCCCCAGAAGGAGCAGCAGGTAGCCGCCGCTGATGCCCGGCAGGACCATGGCGCTGGCGCCCAGAACGCCGCCCACGATGAACATGGGCCAGCTGACATCGCCGGAAGCACCTTCGCCTGCGCCTTTCATCTGGAACCAGGCGAGCGCCAGCATGGCGGCAAAGCCCAGAGCTGCGCCGGTCCAAACGCTGCGCGTCCCCTTGCCGATGAGGCGCCAGAGAACAGGAACGCCGCCCAGCGTCAGGCCGATGAACAGGCTGTACATGACCCAGCGGTGCTCCACGACCAGCGTCTTCACGGGGCCGGCAAAGATGAGAATTGCCACACCTGCCGCCGCAGCGATGGTTCCCAGGACGGCCAGCGATTTCAGACGGAATTTCAGGCGCGTCAGCTCGGCGATGGCATCGACGAAGTGGCGATAGACGCCGGAGGCCAGAAGCATTGTGCCGCCGCTGATGCCGGGAACCAGATTGGCGAGGCCCATGAGCAGGCCGCCGAAAATTCCCCGGGAAATCACGGGGAGCATGGGCGGGGCGTCTTTTTCAGATGCAGGCGCGGGGGGCTCAGGGGCGGCAGCGGGCGGCGGAGATTCCGGAGAAGACTTCTCGTCTTTGGCTTTGGTGTCGGGAGAGGGCGTGCCCGCGTCACTCTGCGCATCGGGCTGGGCATTGGAGGTCATGTTCGCGTCCTTGAAAAAGGGAGGGGCGGCGGCCGACGGACCTTTGCGAAAGGCAGGAACCAGCTTGGGCGGCCGCCGAAAAAAGCGCGCGTCCCTAATGCCAACGGGCAGGGGAGGGAAGGCGCCGAAAGAGGCCGGCAGCCCGGCTTGCTTCCCCTCTGTGCCGATGGAAAAGCGGCGCCCCTTTTTTGGGAACATCTCCCTGCCTGCCGCGCCGTCATGCTCGATTTGTCCACTCTCAATCCGCCTCAGCTGGAAGCCGTTCAGACCATCGACGGGCCGCTTCTGGTGCTGGCCGGCGCGGGCAGCGGCAAGACGCGGGTCATCGTCCACCGCATCGCCTGGATGCTGGAAAAGGGCATTTCGCCTCAGTCGATTCTGGCCGTCACCTTCACCAACAAGGCGGCGGCGGAGATGCGCGAGCGCGTCGCGGGTCTGGTGGGAACGGACGCCGCGCGCCAGCTGACGGTCTCCACCTTTCACGCCTTTGGCTGTGAGGTTCTGCGGCGCTGGATTGACCGGCTGGGCTACCCGCGGCGCTTTGCGATTGCCGACGCGGGGGACCAGACGGCGATTGTGAAGCGGCTGCTTCAGGAGTCGGCCATTGATGAGAAATCGATCGATGTGCGGAAGCTCCTGGCCCGCATCAGCCGCCTGAAATGCGAGGGGAAGCTCCCAGAGGTTCCGGAGAATCGGCTCAGGATGCCGGAGACCTCTCAGGCGCGGCCTTCCCTCAATGTGAGGCTTCGCTTTTCGCAGCCTTTGAGGGCGCGCGGCGTGCCGTCGGCAACGGGCACTTCGGGCAGCGACATCGGGCGCCTGCTGTCCAGGTCGGTCGATGCGGAGACGGTTCTGGCGGAGCGGATTCTGTCCCGTTACCAGCGGGCGCTGCGGGCGCAGGGCATGGTCGATTTCGATGACCTGATTCAGCTGCCGATCCGCCTGCTCGCTGAACACGGAGAGATTCGCGAGAGGCTGCAGGAGCGCTTCCGCTACTTGCTGGTGGACGAGTATCAGGACACCAACCGCGCTCAGCTCAGGCTGCTCAAGGCGCTTTCCGGGCCGCGGGCGAATGTCTGCGCAGTGGGCGACGACGATCAGTCGATTTACAGCTGGCGGGGCGCCGAGGTGGACAACATCCTCTCCTTCGACCGGCACTTCCCCGGCGTGAAGGAGATTCGTCTGGAGCAGAATTACCGCTCGACAGGGACGATTCTCGATGCGGCCAACGCGGTCATCGCCCGGAATACTGAGCGCAAGGCGAAGCGGCTGTGGACGGCCAGCGGCAGGGGGGAGCCGGTGCATCTGGCGGAGCTTCCCGACGAGCGCGCCGAGGCGTCTTTCATCGCCCGTGAAATCCGCCGCCGCATCGACGGCGGCATGCCTCCCAGGGACATCGCCGTCCTCTACCGGACTAATCTCCAGAGCCGTGCTGTCGAGGAGGCGGTGCGCGAGCTGGACATTCCCTACGAGGTCATCGGCGGGCAGTCCTTTTTCGACCGAAAGGAAATCAAGGACCTGCTGGCCTATCTCAAGCTGCTCAGCAATCCGGCCGACGACGTGTCGCTGCTGCGCGTCATCAACACGCCGCCCAGGGGTATCGGCGAGGCCACGGTCGAGGCGCTGGCCGATTACGCGCGGACCGAAAAGCTGACGCTCTCTCTGGCGCTGTCGTTCGCGGACCGCATCGAGGCGCTGTCGGAGACGGCAAAGGCGCGCCTTGAGGCGTTCAGAAGCCTCATCGCCCGCTATCGCATCAGCAGTGAGGATGGCCGCGCGTTGGGCCAGACGGTGAAAGAGCTGGTGGAGGAGACGGGGCTCAAAGCCGCAGCTCTCTCTTCGGTCCGAAGTGTCCGCGCGGGGCAGAACAAGGTCAGGGCCATCGAGGCATTCATCGAATCGGCCGGGGCCTATGCGTCGCGGGGCGGCCCCAATCCGCCCACGCTCCAGGGGCTCATCAGCAAGTTTTCGCTGGACGGCATCGACGACGACGCGGGTCTCTCGGGAACGGCGGTCCACCTGATGACGCTGCACGCGGCCAAGGGTCTGGAATGGCCCTGCGTCTTCATCTGCGGTCTGGAGGAGGACCTGCTGCCCCATCCCGGCATGGAGGGCGAGCCGCAGAATCTGCCCGAGGAGCGGCGCCTGGCTTACGTGGGCATCACGCGCGCGAAGGAGACGCTCTTCCTCACCCGCGCAAAGCGGCGCGCGCATCAGGGGAAGACGACGGAGAAAAAGCCTTCCCGCTATCTGGCGGACATTCCTCAGGAGCTCTGCGCCGTCGCCGATGTTTCAGACATCGGCAGCGCGCCGGCAGCTGCGCCGGGCGGAAGCTTCTGGGGCGGTCTGGCCGGGCGCCTGAGGGAGATGCAGGAACGGCAGAAGCCTCATGGAAATGCCGGGATCTGAAGGGGCGCGGGCCTGCTGCCTACTGCATGGCTTCGATTTCTTCGGCCCGGGAGCGCTGCTGCGGCTGAGAGGCGCTTTTTTCAGATGAGGCCGCCTGCCCGCCGCCGCTTGTGTCCGAATTGTCCAGCATCTGGGCGGTGACCTTGGCGCGGACGCGTCCCAGTTCGTCGAAGAGCTCCCGGTCGTTCAGAAGCTCCCGCACTTTGTCGTTGGCGAAGAGGGCGGGGTAGTTGCCGCTGAAAAGTGCCCGCTGAATGTCGTGGTCCGCGGCGATGGCGGCGATGCGCGGGTTTTTGGCGAGCGCGGCGAGGTCAGGGTCAGCGGCGAGCTGCGCCAGAGCATCGGCCGTGCGGGGGTCCGCTCTGGAACCGCTGGCCATCATCACGGTCTGCAGCGTCTGGAACTGAGTCATCCTGGCGAAAATGCTGTTCTCACGGGCGAAGCGATAGGCCCGCGAATGCTGCTCTTCCTGCGCGAAGCGGTCCCAGTGGCTCCTGACGCCGGGCTCGATGAGGACCAGAGCGGACAGAATCACGAACATGATGGCCGCCGCCTTGCCGCCGCCCAGGAGGAAGCCGCCCATCTTGTCAATCATGCCGTTTTCGCCCTCGGGGATGATGCGCTTCAGGAGCATTCGATAGAGGACGTAGGACGCGGCATAGACGAGGAAGAAGCTGACGATGCAGCAGGCAACGGTGGCGAGGAACAGGGGGGCGCTGAGCGCTGCGGCGACCGGGGGGGCAATTTTGGCCGCGCACGGATTGCTGGCGAAGTAGGCCGTCACCAGCGCGGCGATGTTGGAGATTTGCCGGATGGCGCCGGTGAATGCGCCCACCGCTCCCAGAAACAGCACGAGGAATAGGGTCATCAGGTCGATGTGCGACGCCATCAGCGTCTGCACGATGGAAGATGACGGGGCGGGAGCGGCATTCGCGGCGGCAGTGCCAGCCGTCTCGGAAAGCCAGAAAAGGAGATTCACTGCCTCAGTTGTCATTGTCTGGCCGATCATGCGTTTTCTCGATGAAGGACGCGGATGGGGGAGGGCGCGCCGCTTCGGAAATTCCGGAAGGAGAGCGTTTCAGTCCCCGTCTTCTTCGCCTGCGGACTGATTCCCCTGTGACTTGGCGTCTTTTGCGTCGGCGGCCGTCTCCATGCCGAAGCGCTTGAGCGCCGCGGCGATGGCGTTGGGACGGTCCTCGGCCGGCAGAAATTCTTCGGGAGCTTTGAGAGGCGGCAGGGTGCCGATGTCCGAGAGAGCGTGGGAGAGCTTCAGCTGCACCAGCGCGTCCTTCTCCTTGGTGAGAACGCTGATGGAGCCCCAGATCTCGGACTTGAGCGGCACGCCGGTCTTCACGTCGATCCAGACGCGTCCTTCCAGCGACTGAGGCGTCCCCAGCATCTGAAAATCCAGCCGCGCCTGCGTGTCGGGCGAGGGACCGCCCTCGGGATAGACGGGCGCGGGAAGTCCGGTGGGCTTTGCCGGCAGAAAAGGCTCTTTGCTCAGCGCCAGCGTGTAGCGCTCGGCCGTCCGCCCCTCGATTTGTTCCTCCCCGTCCTCGATGAGCATCACCCGGCCGCGCATCATGTGAACGGCGGACCTGAGCAGGCCGTAATTGTCATTCAGGTCGTTCAGGGCTGTCTTCTGCTCCCGGATGCGCTGCCTCCAGGGCAGATATTTGATGCGCACGTAGCTTTCCCGCCCCAGCAGCATCAGCTCGTGTCCCCGGTCGCGGTCGTTCTCATTGCGCACGTAAAAGCGGTCGGGCGCTTCGATGGCCGCCTCCCGCGTCTCCGAGAGAGCGATTTTTCGGTCGGAAAGACGCCACTCGAAGGAGGCCTCGCCCTTGAATCGGTGCCTGCCCATGCGCCGAAACGCTTCTTCGGCTCCCATGGTCAGAATTCGGTGACCCAGAACGGCATCCCGGCCCAGAGATTTGGCATCAATCGGCTCAGAAGCAGCCGCGGCCTCTGCCTTGGGCTCTTCCGGCGAAAAAATGCGCGCCTTGGCTTCCAGATCTTCGGGCGACGGGCAGGCACACAGCAGAGAGGCGGCTGCCGCCAGAACGGCCGGCAGAAAGCGACAAGTCTTGTGATGAAGCATGCAGACGAAACCTTGCGGGGAAGAAAACAGTCCGCGGGCCGGAAGAGCGCAAAAAGAGCGGCAGTCGGCAGTCCGCGGAGCCCCCCCTGCGAAAAAAGGGCGCCCTCTTGGACTTGGGAAACACAAAAGGCAACCCTGGATAGGAGCCGCGGGGAATTGTCTCCCCAAAATAAAAGCCCCGCCTCTCTGCACGAGGGAGACGGGGCTTCTGATTATTTGCCGCTTGTTTTTTACGGAATCAGCTTGCCGTCAGACATCTGCTCCCACAGCAGCTGATTCATGGTGGACGGATATTTGATGGTCGGCATGTTGTTCCATCCGGTGTCCGAGGCAGCCAGATCTTTCAGCTCGCCCTTGGCCGTCACCACGAGGATGTGCTTGTCGTAAATGAGCGGGCTGCTGGCGATGGGCGCGTCCACATCGGTGACGGTCGGCGCGCTGGACAGCGCGGGGCCGTTCGTCACAGCGCCCGTTTCGGGGTCCGTGAGCGAAGCGTTGCCCACGTCGAACTGATAGAGCTTGCCGCTGCCCTCGCCCGTTCCCAGGAAGCAGATGTCGGATGACTGTCCGGAGGCCGTCGCCGTGTAAACGCTGTTGCCGTCGGCCGCCGCCACCACGCCGCCCCACACGCTGTGCCCTTCCGCCAGCGGCTGATAGGTGAAGCTGGTGGAAGTGCATTCATTCAGCATCGGATACAGGTCCTCGATGCCGATGAGCCACGAATGCCAGCCGGGCTTGTTTTTCGCGGCGTTGTCGTCCGCGTCCGTAGGCGTGTCGGGGTTGTTGCCCGTTCCGGCAAAGACCTGAACCGTGCTCTTGTGGACGTTCACGATGGTCGAGATGCTGGAGAAGATGCCCTTGGACGTATCCGGGTAGTTTCTGAGCTTCTGGTTCAGGTCCACCAGGACGCAGGCGCTGGGCACCTGGCCCTCCACGAAGTTTCTCGTGTTGATTTTGTAAATCCTGCCCTTGGTGGTGGGGACGTAGAGGACATCGACGATGCCGTCGTTATTAATGTCCACGCCCGGCACTTCACCGCCCACGCCTTCACCGATTTCGAGAGGGAAGAAGCCCACCAGCCTGGAGCCGCTGGCATTGCGTTCACTGTCCGTCAGCGCCACGTTTCCGTCGTTTTTCACATAGACGGGGCGGCCGGTGGCCATGTCGATGAGATAGACGGCGCCCGCTTTTCCATTGGGCGGGATGAAGTCGGTGGGCAGCACGGCGACCCAGCGGGTGGCTTCCGTATTGTTCTTGTTGAAGCTCATGCGGACGACCGTGGGCGAATGGCGAGAGCCGTTTTTATCGACGCCCGAATCGGTCAGCTCGGCCCCTGTCGCCGGCGTTGCGTGATTGGACCTGTATTTAACGGTGCCGGAATTGTTCAGAACGACACTCTCCTGATTCAGGTCGATTTCCCACATGGGGGAAGGCGCATCCTGAGCATCTGAATCGCCCATGCCGACTTTGGTAATGTCCAAGGCGAATGAAACCGTCGAGTTGGGGCCGCCGGACATGACCAGCGCCGTCTTCGCGCCTGCGTTGGGATGGTCATCGTCCCGCGTCCATTCGTTGTTCTGCATTTTGGACAGATTGCCGCTGCTCAGAAGAGGCAGGTTGATGTCGGCAATGGAGGGGGATGCATCGGCAATAACACGCTCAGTCCACACATTATCGTCGGTCATATTGTTCAGCATGCTCGGCAGCGACAGGCGCGGAATATAGAAGAACAATTCATGGCCGTCGCCGTAGCGATGGGCGTCATCAACACCCTTAAAGTAACCGTAATGGGTCACATATTCGCTGTCCTCGGGGGAATCATACCGGTAATTGCCGGCGTCAAAGGCATGCAGGAAACCATCTTTGGTGCCGACGTAGGCAACCGTACGCCTCTCGGCCAGCGCGCTCTGGAAGTTTTCCTTATATTTCACGCGCTCGGCGCCCCACAGGTTAGGCCGCTCGGAAGGCGGCCCCAGAATGGCGGGCACGGAGTGGGAAATCGCTCCCAGACGCCATCCTCTGGCCCAGGTATTGTTGCCGTCATTCTCAATGCCCTTAATCCAGCGAATCAGGGCATTACGCTCGATCAGAGCGTTGCCATTGACGACGGCCGACTCTTGGCTGCTGCTCGTCCAGGTGCAGTATTCGCTGTCATATCTGTTGCCAGCCAGCCGGAACATGGCTTTGACACCATCTTTGATGCTGCACATGGCCGTATTGGTGGGATAGGAGTCGCGGATACGGGTGGAATAGGCGGGGAATACATCTGTATCAAGCTGCGTGACGTCCGAGACATTCGTTTTGGGCGTGATTTCCTTAAGCACCCTCTTTCCGTCAGTGATGCCCGAGGTATAGAGCCTGCGGTCAGTATCCAGTGAATTGAGGGCAATGCTCATCAGCTTTTTGCCCGCGTTCCAGCGGTTGCAGATACCGGTACAGGCCTTTTCCCTGTCTTCCTCCTGCTCGGCAAATGGATCGTAAAGTTTGCGAAGAATTAAATGGCCGCGGAGGGAATAATCCTTCGACATTTTGCCGTTGAGGTCTTTGGTATAGGCAAGTTCCGAAATCGGATAGCCGCACATGGATTTATCAATGTAATCGTTGGCGAGAGAGGTCCTCTGGTCATTGGCCTCGCCGGCGCCCTCTTCCTCACAGTCCGTCCCGGAAACCAGTTCGTATGAGCCATAGAGCGCCACATTGCCCAGCGCCACTGCCGATGAATTGGCGTAAGCACCTGTGGGAATGGCTGTGTAGCTGACGTCCAGCATGGTAACCAATGGATTACATTCCGCCGCGTCGCGGCTCGTCATCTGAATCTTCCAGCAGAGCTGCGAACCATAAATTCCGTTTTCAATCAGATTGATAGAATACGATTCCTGCGACCTGTCTGATGTATCCAGCTTAATCCAGTTAATTTTTTCGGGATCGAGGCTGATATAAGAGCCAGTGCATTGAGGTGCGGTTTCACCACTCTTGCAGGCTGTTCTGTCCCACACACGGCAGTTGGAAGTCACCCAATATTCAATGTTGGCATCATCGGTTGAGTTGCATTTGTTTGGTCTGGGCTGGCAGTCGTAACTGTTATTGACATTGGATGAACTTGTGGTGCTGCATGAATAGGTGATGTCGTCCGATTTCTTTAGTGTGACAGTAGAAACCACATAGTTGTCGCATCGGCTTTCATCCGAGGGACAGATTTCCTGTGAAATGACTGTCGAAACCACGGCGCCGCCGGCGGGCTTCTGAATCACGAAGCTCACGTCGTCATACGTCTGGTCGCCGCCCCGGCGCGTATCTTCAAAGGAGAGAATCCAGTATTTCGGATAATTGATGGGGGCCGTGGTCATGGCGTGGTTGGCGCGCCAGTTGGACGGGTAGGGAATGACGAGGGGGGATTTATCGCCGGTCAGTTTGGCTTTTTCAAATGAGTGATTTTGAACGAGCGCGTTAATCATATTATAACTGCCGCTCTTTTGATTCACCCAATCACTGAAAGGCCTATTATACACATTTCCGCGAGGATAGGTGTAAGACTTATCCGGATGCTCAATTTCCGCATTGAGAAGAGATTTGGAGAACATCGGGAGGATGGACGTTTCAATCGCCAGCTTGCAGTAAGGATAGGTGCGTCCATCACGCTCTGTTGTTTCTATGTCCAGACAGCCATCATAATTTTTATAATTTGAATAACCAATAATGAAGAAGACGAGCTCCGTTCCGGAGGCGATAGTTCCCAGACTTTTTGTATGGACATAATCGTTCCGGGTGGAATTCGCCACACTCTTTCCCGAGAGCAGACGGCCGGTGGCATCATACAATGCTACCGGATAGTTTGGAATATAATCATTATTACTTGGTGTATATGCGCCGCTGTACCAACTATGGAAGGTATTCATATCCACCGCTTCCGGCAGAGCTTCCGGCCATGTATCTGAGGCATTGTCTGTCGTATTGTGGAAAATAATGCCGGCGCCGAGGCCTCGATAATTGTTTTTGGCATCCGGCGGTTCCAGCAAATTGGGAACGCGGGGCCACAGACCGCCGTCCGAATAAAAATGCTGGCGGTCCCTGCCGGGACGCAGTTTTTCTCTGCTGTTCAATAAATTATTATAATCTTTATTTTCGCCGACGACATAGCAGGCATCGACCTTTTGATTTGTTGGCGTTTCCTCTGTCGTGCAGGCACAGGTGCTGGTTCCTGTGGTGACGAAGCAGTCCGCATTGCGTGTGCAGCTCTGTGAAGTATCCTCAGAACAGCGCTTGGGTGAGTCACCGTTGCAGACGCATGCGCCTAAAGAACAGTCAGTATTTCCAGTACATGATTTGGACGGATTGCCGGCGCAGTGACCTCTTTGAGAATCGGAAATACACTTGTTGTGCTCCCCAGGACAATCCTTATTCTGCTTGCAGACCTTTGAGGGCTCTTGGCTGCAATGTGTTTGAAATACACATTGTTTAGTGAGTTTAAAACCATTAAGTGTAGTAATATCGGGACAATCGTTATCGTTTGAACACGTTCTATTTAATGTCCCGGCACTAATCCCATTATAATAATAATAATAACAACTTCCAGTAGCGCCCGAATCAAAAATACACTCATCAGCACATGCGGCGCCCCCATCGTCCATCGAACAGGAAGTGCCGCTGCTGTTTGAACATGAATATGTACCGAGACACACCTCCTGACAGGTCCCGGTGTCTTGAATCATGTCGCAGTCAGAATCTTCACCGCATTCTTTGGAGCTGTCATTCTCGCAGGCACAGGTCGTGGTTTTGATGGTTGCGAATGTTTTGGGACAAAAGTCTTTGTTGTTGTCTGTTAAGTCGCTTTTGTGGTTGGTCCATTGATCCGTTGATGCATTATATGCGGGGCCCGTTCCATAGGTGCGAATAGTCCCCTGGAAGGCGTTGTCGCATCCCTTCACTGCAATCAGCGGAAGAGAATAAGTTTTTCCTTCATATTCAAAGGTGGAGGTTTGACCGCTGCCGGTGCATTTATTCGTGGCAGTCCAGTTGTCAGTATGACGGTCGCTGAGGGGATAGGTATTGGGAGCTGAAAAGGCACCCGTTGTGGCATCACCGCAATTCGTCCGGCCGTGCGCGACGCATAAATCATAATCCACGATGCCAAACAAATCTTCGTGGAAGTCGGGAATATGATTGTTGTCCGTATCCGCCAGTCTGTCCTCCTGCCCATTGCTGCCCTGGATGATATAGCCGCGGTCAATCAATTCCTGATATTTCAGGTAGCCCAGCGCCGTCGTAGCGCCGCCGCCCATCTGGTCCGTGAGGAAGGAGATTTTAACCTCGCCGGTGGTGGGAATGACAATCCGAGAGGCGTCCAATGCGCTGCTGGGGGCCAGGAAAATACCCGAATTCGAGGATGTAATGCCCGAGACAGTAGAGGAATTCATTACCTGCTCGCGCTTTTCCGCGTCGGTCAGGTCAATCCGGCTGTTTTCGGCACTGCTGACCACGCAGGCGCCGTTGTCAGAAGCTCCTCCCGATATGGGGGAATTGGTGATGTCGTCATCGGCCCGGACATCCGTCGTGCAGATGCCAAAGATGGACAGGCTCAGGACCGTGCCCGCAGCAATGGCAAATGCCTTTGTCGGGGAAAAGTCGTTGGGGTGAGATTTCGTCTGTCTGAATTGCGGTTTTCCGTTTTTCAGATGCTCTCTCATCATGTGCATCCCTCCGTATTTGCGGGCGTCCATCTAGGACCGCCCCTACAATCAATGACCTGATTCAGAACCGATAAATCAGGCACCTGCGCTTAACGGATATATTGATTCAAATTGACCAGATTCAGATTCTTGGGATTGACGCGGGCCGTTCCGTTTCTGACCTGATATAATGAGGAATCCAGGTCTTCCGCGGCGGACGTGCATTTACCGGGATTACTTTCATTACATTTTTTGCGAACGAGCAGGCTGACTTCAATCTGCGCTGCCCGATGAAGCAGGGGAACGGCATATTTTTCCGTCGCCCAGGTATTCCAGAGAGTCTCAACGCCGCTTCCGGAGGTTTTATTCATCATAGCATAGTCTTTGGATTCTATGCTTGTCGGCAGGTCCTGATCGGAGTCCAGAAGATGGTCCGTCAGCGCGGAGAGACTGTCCGCCGTCGTGAAGTCTTCCTGTTTGAAAAGCATAATGCCCGCGGTGTCCAGCGGCTTTGTATTGTCGGTCACAATGCGCTGCCGCGCCAAGTCGGTCGGGTTGGCGATATTGAATGCCGAATAGCGGAGAGACAACGTTTCCATTTCGTCGGAAATGGTCTGCCACGTCGTGGAGCGCTCGCTGTTGGGCAGATAGAGCAGGCGCGCGGCATTATTCGCATTCGGCGCCACATAAGCCCAGGCCGCGTTGATGTGGAAGCCATTGGTCAGAAAGCGCGCCGTCCTGAGGGGAATAATGAGGGTCTTGGTGAGCGCGCTGGAGGTTGCGTCTGTAAACGGCGTCAGGTCGCAGGTGCGGTTCAAATGGATGAGCAGAGTGCCGGTGGTTGGGTTGGAAGTGTATTGTGAATCGGGATTGACCGATTGAATCAGACATTGGGCACCCGACTGCTGATTGACCAGAAGAAAACTGGTGACGGAGGGCCGAACAGGGGTCTCGGCATTTCCAGCCCAATAGCGGATAGTGGCGGAGCTGCCGGAGGCCGTCAGATTCATCGTGGAACTGTCTATGTTGGTGATTTGCAGCGCGTACTGAACTTCACCGGAAAAAATCGTCAGCAGACTGCAATTCTGGGTGAGGCAGACGGTTCCGGCCGGGGTTCCATCCTCAAAATTAAATGTCTGCGTAGAGATATTGCGAATGGAAATGGGCAGATAGGGGCGGTCCTTTCCCGCGTTTGTCTGGTGGATGCCATCAACCACCATCTGCGCGAAGCCGGCGCCTGCCCGCTCCAGCTCCTTGGCCAGAAGATCCTGCGACAGGCGCACACTTGTCTGAGTCAGCATGACCTCCTGCTGGTCCAGGTTGAATTTGTTGAGGGCGGCCCCGGCCGACATCGCGGATGCCAGGCAAATGAGAGAAATGAGCGTGGCAATCATCAGCTCGATGAGCGTGAAGCCGCCGCAGCTGCGGCCGGAATGCTTTTTCAGTGAAATCATGGAGGACATCATTGAGTCACCCTCGTCTGATACACCACGAACATGGGGCGATTGGGACCGCCGGTCGTTCCGTCGAGATGAACGTCATTCCAGCGAATGGTCACGCGGACATTGGCGACATTGGCGAGCGAAATCGGCGTATCTGTCGTGCCGCTTTTGTAGGTGCGATCGAATGGGGGATCGTCGTCCGTCGTGTGATTCATTGTGGTGACATATATTCTTGCCTGGAACAGGGTCCCCTCACAGTCGGCGTTTTCTCCTAGTTCAATCGGTGTGCCTTTGGTGGGCCAGCAATAGAGTTTCGGATTGTTGTCGTCGTTGTTGTGCATGTAGTGCTCAAAGAGGCGACCGCAGGCATCGGTCTCCGCGTTGGGCGCGCAGCCATAGGTGCGAACCTCTTCCATCACCTGCTCGGCCAGCGCGGAGGCATTGGCGTAATTCCGATTGTAGGCGAGCCGGTCCGAGATGAAGGCGGTCAGCTTGGCGGCTCCGGCGAGGCCGACGCCGAGGATGGCAGTGGTCGCCATCGCCTCAATCAGGGTGAGCCCCCGTCTGGTCAGCTTTGTCCTGCGGATGGCATTGGAGAGCGTCATGCGTGCCTCTGGAAAATGATTTTGAATAGGAATGGAAGAAGCGAACGAACGGTCAAAGCGGAGCGCGATTTAATACGTGGAGTTCTGCTTGCTACTGTCGCCGCCCTTCTGGCCGCTGTACCCAACAGATGATTCGGAAGGCATGGGGCCGGTGACGAGCGCGCGGACGATGGCGCGAATGGGACGGCCTCTGTCTGTCTGGACCTCACCCACGGAAACGACCCAGAACTGGCGGTTGGAGTCCCCCGTGAAATCACTGTCGTCCTCGTCGTCGTAGTAGAAGCTGCGGAAGCTGACGTTCGCCTGCTCGGGATAATACTCGCTGTCGTCGTCACTCAGGCTGTCGGAGAAATTGTGGTCCGCGTCGGGGCGGATTGCGTAGGGGGTGCTGGGCAGGAGCTCATAGAGGCATGGCGTGGCTTTGGTGGTGCCGGATGTGTCGTTGCAGGGGCCAGGGACGCCAAAAGCCGGCCCTGTCCTGTTGAGCGGCGTAGTCGCAGGCGAGGCACCCGTCAGGTCGGAAAAGACGTTGTTGAAGCCCGAGTCCAGCGTCCACAGAGAACGGATGACAGCCCGCGACTCGGCCAGGCCTGCCTCAGCCGCGTAGAAGGCAATTCTCTCCTTCAGCAGCTGGTGCTGGACGTTGTTTTCGCCCGAGACCATGTGGAAGGAGACAGCGGCGCCCACACCGATGGCAGCGAGGAAGCCGATGGCCGCCAGCAGGGCGATGCCGCGCTGCGTGCGAATGCATGAGGAAGGCTTCTGCGTGTTGGAGGACGTATTTTTGGGGACGGTGGAATTTTTCATGGGCCGCTCCGCGTAAAGGTCTTGAAAAAAAGCGCGAATTCTAAGGGCGAACATTTTAGTTTCAATATGTAATCTAGGCAGATGTCGGCCGAGGAAGGCGCCCGAAAGGGCAGGGGGAGAAAAAAAACGCCCCGGCTCCGGGACAGGCCGGAAAACCGGGGCGTTGGCTTGTTTCAGCGCCTGGAGCAGCCCGGAGAGGCCGCCGGCATTGAAGAGAGAAACGTCACTTTTTGCGGCTGACCACGCTGTCGATGAGGCCGTAGTCACACGCCTCCTGAGCCGACATGAAGTTGTCGCGGTCCGTGTCCCGCGTGATCTTGTCCACGGGCTGGCCGGTATGCAGCGCCAGAAGCTCATTCAGTCGCGCCTTGGTGCGCAGGATTTCGCGGGCGTGAATCTCAACATCGGAGGCCTGGCCGCGGGCGCCGCCCAGAACCTGATGAATCATAATGCTGGCATTGGGCAGGGCGTAGCGCTTGCCCTTGGCACCGGCCGCCAGCAGGAAGGCACCCATGGACGCGGCCTGTCCCAGACAGATGGTTGAGACAGGGCATTTGACGTACTGCATGGTGTCATAGATGGCCATGCCGGCCGTCACAGAACCACCCGGTGAGTTGATGTAAAAGTTGATGTCCTTGTCGGGGTCTTCGCTCTCCAGGAAGAGAATCTGCGCGGTGATGATGTTGGCCACATCGTCGTCCACAGGGGTGCCGAGGAAGATGATGCGGTCCTTCAGCAGGCGCGAATAGATGTCGTAGCTGCGCTCGCCGCGCTGCGTCTGCTCGATGACATACGGCATGGGGATGTAGGTCATGTTGGTTCGTCCTTTCGTTTTGTCCTGCGTGCTGTGCTTCCTGCTGCGTGATGGCCGCTTTCATTCGGTCAGCTCTCCCATTCAGCGGCGGGGATGAGAGAGCTGTCAGCGATAAAAAAATGAGGATGGAAAATCAGCTCTTCCATCCTCATGTGATGGCCACATGTGCCGGCCTCAAATGGGGGCCTCGAACTGGCCTTTGGGCTGCAGCGCGGCGTCAGCTGTGATCGTGCGCCGCCTCGGGGGCCTCGGTGTGGGCCGCCTTCGACTCCAGAAGCGCGATGGTCTTCTCCTCGCGAATCTGGCCGACGAAGTTGGGGCGCATCTGCGGCGACATCACGTAGCTGCGCACCTGGTCGATGGGGAGCTTCGTATCCTCCGCGATATGCGCGGCCTTGGCCTCCAAATCGGCGTCCGTGACCTCGATTTTCTCCTGATCGGCGACGGCATCCAGGAGCAGGGCATTGCGCACGTCCTGTTCGGCCGCGGCGCGCAGCTGTGCCGCCATCGGCGACTGATTCAGCGTCATCTTGTCGCTGACAGGCACGCCCTGAGAGGCGAGATTCCGCTTGATGTCCTCGAACTTGCGGACGGCCAGGTTCTCCACCATCGAGCGCGGCACCTGAATGGGATTGCGCTCGCGGAGGCCGGCCAGAAGCTGCTCGCGCGTATGGCGCTCGGCGGCGTGCATGGCCTGATGCTCCATGTCCTCGCGAATCTTCCCGCGCATCTCGTCCACGGTCTCGCCCAGCTTGGCGGCCTTGGCCAAATCGTCATTGATCTCGGGCAGCTTGCGGGTGGCCAGCGCTTTGAGCGTCAGCTGGACGACGGCCGTCTTACCAATCAGGGCATTGCCCTCGCCCACGAGCTCTTTGGTGAAGGTGTACGAGAGGGAACGGGTCTCGCCGATTTTCGCGCCGATGAGGGCTTCGGTCTTGCCGTCGCGCATGAAGTCGCCTTCGACCAGTTCGACCTGAGCGTCCTTTTCCTCGCCCCCGGCGAAAGGCTGGCCGTCGATGCTGCCGGTGAAGTCAACCGTGGCGATGTCGCCCTTTTCGGCCGTGTCGCGGCCCTCCACAGGAATCTCCTCTGAGTGGGCGATGCGAATCTGCTCGATGGTGCTGTCGATTTTGTCGTCAGTGACCGTCAGGTCGTGCCTGTGAAGAGGGATGCCGTCGATGGACGCCAGCGTGATGGCCGGCCGGATTTCCACGGTCGCCTTGTAAATGAACGGAGCGTTCTCTTTGAACTCCTCGGGGACAATCTTCGGCATCGTGATGGGCACGAGGTCAGGGGTCTTCTCGAGAACTTCGGAATAGCTGGCCTGGAGAAGTGACTCGACGGCGTCGCTCACGGCGCGCCCCTTGTACAGCCTTTCGAGATGGCGGCGGGGGGCCTTTCCCCTGCGGAAGCCGGGCACGCTGACATGGGCGTTAATCGCGTCATAGGCGCGCCCCAAGGCGGCCTGAACCTCATCGGCAGACAGCTCGACATGAATGCAGCGCTCGACCGGCGACACCTCTTCTACTGTGAACTTCGTCATTCGTTTCCTCGTCAAAAATGAAAAACCCCGGAAGAACCGGGGCGCAAAGACCATCTGGGGACGGCAGCTACAAAAAAGCCGCGGCCCCCTAGTCGTCTTCATCTGACAAGTCAACACGATGCGTCAGCTTGACGGGCCAGGTGAATGATGCCAGAGGCGCCCGCCCTTTTGGAGCGGGGTCTTCCCGGGGTGCTCCGGCGCCGCGGCACGGCCTGCGCTCCCTTTGCCGTGCGGCATTCCGCTGGCGTCCATCCATTGGCGTTCACTGGTGTTCCGCGTTCCCGCCGGGGGGTTTGCCTCCGGCTTTTTTTCAGGAGTCGCTTCAGAATGAAAAACAGCCTTTCCATTGCCTTTGCGCTTTCGGCCGCGATGTCGCTCGGCGCCTGCTGCCAGAATTCGGCGAACTGTCCCCCATGCAGCAAGGGCAGTGCGCCTGCCGCTGCTGATGAGGGTGCCGCCGTTGTTGCCACCTATGCCGGCAAGCAGATGACCATGGCCGAGCTGGACAAGCTGACCGCCCAGAGAATCTACGAGCTCAGGATGCAGGCCATTGAGGAGAAGGTCCTGACCGACCTCGTCGAGACGGAGGCCAAGAAGGCGGGCAAGGACGCCGAGAGCTTCCTGAGGGGCATCATCGAAGAGGCGGCCAAGGCGCCGATTCCGGAGGAACAGCTCAAGCAGGCCTATGAGCAGCTGAAGCCCCGCCTGGGCGACAAGACGTTCGACGAGGTGAAGCCCATGCTTGAGGAGATGATGCGGCAGGGCGGCCAGAAGGAAGCGCTCGCCAAGTACATCGACGCCCTCAAGCAGAGCGCGCAGATGAAGATTCTGCTGGAGGAGCCGAAGATCGTGGTGAATGTCGAGGCGGTGGGGCCGTCCAAGGGTCCCGAGAATGCGCCCGTGACCATCATTGAGTTCTCTGACTTCGAGTGCCCCTATTGCTCGCGCGCAGCCAAGACCATCGAGCAGCTCTTCAACAACAACGCGGGCCGCATTCGGCTTGTTTTCCGCTCGTATCCCCTGCCTTTTCACCCCAACGCCAAGAAGGCCGCGGAGGCCGGGTTGTGCGCCAACGAGCAGGGCAAGTTCTGGCAGCTGCACGACGCCATGTTTGCCGATCAGGAGAACCTGGGCGTGGATGCCATCAAGGCCAAGGCCGCAGCCGCCGGGCTGGATGCTGCCGCGTTCGCCACCTGCCTCGATTCCGGCAAGTTCGCGGCACAGGTTGAGGCGGACATGAAGGTCGGTGCCGAGGCTGGCGTCGAGGGAACGCCCGTTTTCATCATCAACGGCCAGCTGATTTCCGGCAGTCGGTCGCCGGAGGAATTCCAGAAGATTATCGACCAGGCCGCGGCCAAGAAGTGATTCGGCGGTTTTGAGACGGGGAGAGGCAGATGGAGCGCGCCTCTCCCCGTTCTTTTTTCCGGTCTTTTGCCGTCGGTGATGACGACCGAGAGGCCAGTGCCTGTGTGTCTATCAGGGCGGCTCTTCCCCAAGGGCCGCCTTGTTTTTGCCGCCGCTTTCCAGGGAGTGCCTTCGATGGAACTGAAACTTTCCGTCCAGCCGGTGCGCGATGCCGACTGCGACCTCATGATTCTCCCCGTCCGTCTGGCCGATTTGAAAAACGAGTCAGACCGCTCCGCCGCGCTCATCGAGGCGGACGCGATGCTGGACGGCGCGCTTCTGGCGGCTTCTCAGGACGAGAATTTTGGCGCCAAGGCCGAGTCGATGCTGGTGCTTCACACGCTGGGCAAAATGAAGGCGAAGCGCGTGATGCTGCTGGGGGCGGGCTCCCGTTCGGAAGATCTGCGCATGGCCTGCGGCAAGGCGGTCAAGGCGGCTTCGAAGCTGGGGGCCAAACGTCTGGCGCTGGCGGTCCCCGAGTTCATGCTGGAAAGACAGCTCCGCGCCGCGGCCGAGGGCGCTCTTCTGGGCGCCTACTGCTTCAACGACTATCGGACCGGAAAGGCGGCGGAGCCGAGGATTCCCGCCTCTCTTGACCTCCTTCTGCCGGCGGGAACGCCCGATCCGTCCTCTCGCGAAAAAATTGTTTCTGACGCGGCAGCGCTGGCCGATGCCGTGAACTGGGCGAGGAAGCTGGTGGACACGCCGGCCGCTGACATGACGCCGACGGATCTGGCGGAGGCGGCGGCCTCGATGGCCTCCGAGAATGGCCTGAACGCCGAGATTCTGACTGAGGAGGACGTGCGCGCCCGCGGCCTGAATCTGGACATGTTTCTGGCCGTGGCCCGGGGCAGCCATGAGCCGCTGAGGCTGATTCACCTCTCGTGGACGCCCGAAGGGGATGATGCGAAAAAGCCGCCCCTCGCGCTGGTGGGAAAGGCCATCACTTTTGACGCGGGCGGCCTGTCTCTGAAGCCCAGTGCGGGCATGCTCTGGATGAAGACCGACATGGCGGGTGCCGCGGCGGTGCTGGGGGCCATGAAGGCCATCGCCCGCATGAAGCCGCCGTTCCCCGTCCACGCGTGGATGGGCGCCTGCGAGAACATGCCCGGCGGCAATGCCTATCGTCTGGGCGATGTTCTGCGCTCTCACTGCGGCAAGACGGTCGAGGTTCATGACACGGACGCGGAGGGGCGTCTGGTTCTGGGCGACATGCTGGCGCTCGCCAGTGACGCGAAGCCCGCGGCCGTCATTGACCTGGCGACGCTCACCGGCGCGGTGGCCGTGGCGCTGGGGCTCTACAACACGGGGCTGTTTGCCTCGGACGATGACCTGTGCCGCGACCTGATGGATGCGTCGGAGCGGGCAGGGGAGTCCTTCTGGCGCTTGCCTCTCGATGAGCGGCTTCGGCCTGATTTGGACTCGCCCGTGGCGGACATGAAGAACCTGGGCGACCGCTACGGCGGCTCCATCACGGCGGCGCTGTTTCTCAGGGAGTTTGTGACTCCCGGCATTCCCTGGGCGCATCTGGACATCGCGGGGACTGCCCGCAGCAAGACGGCGCGCGGCTATCTCGACGTGGGCGCTTCCGGCGCGGGCGTGCGGACGCTGGTCGAATACGTGCGGATGCTCTCGGACCGTCACCAGACGGCGGGCGCGTCCTGAATGTTCGCAGGGAAGGCTCGCAAAAAATGACCACGGCAGATGACGCGGGGCACGGGACGCCCTCTCCCGTAGATGAAGCATTGGCGGCGCTTGTGTCCGGCCGAAAGAGCCCGCGGGCGGACGCTCGGAGCCGCCTGCTGACCATGGCTGAAGAGGGCTCTGTCTGGCGCGAGGCGCTGGACGGCAGGCTGAATGATCTGGCGGCGTCGAAGGACGCTTTTGCGCGCGGCACCGCGTGGCTCGCTCTGGCGTCCCTTCGCGGTGAGAAGGCCCTGCCCATCCTTGAGAAGCATCTCGACGAGACTGAGGCGGACGCGCGCCTCGATCTGCTGCACGCCTTTGCCTGGTCGGGCCCACAGGGGCTTCCCTTTGTCGTCCGCTTTCTGAAGGACAGCGTTTTCGAGATTCGCTTCGCCGCTGCCGCCCGTCTTCTTGAAGAGGATGAAGGCCCGAGTGAGGCCAATGTCCGGGATGCCTGCTTTGAGGTGCTGCGCGAGGGACTTCTGTTCGACGACACGCGCTACGAGGCACTGACGGGGCTGCATCGCCTAGGCGACGCGAGGGCACTCCCGCCCGCGCGGGACATCTTCGGCCGGTTTTTCATTTCGGAATTTGAGCGCGTGGCTGCGGCGGGCCTGCTGGCGAAACTGGGCGATGCCTCGGGTGCGGCGTTTTTGACGGACAAGGCCTCACAGCGCCGGGGCATGGAGCGGGGGCTCGCCATCGAGCTCTTGGGCGAGCTGGGCATCCGCGAGGCTGTTCCCGCTCTGCGGCGCGCGGCGTCATCCGCCAAAGACCCTTTCCGGGGCGCGGCGGCGCGCAATCTTGGCCTGCTGGCAGGCGAGGGCGCTTTGGAGACTCTCGCGGCCATTCTGCAGTCGGCCGACGGGACGGCGGATGACGAAGTGAAGGCCGATGCCGCGGAAGGTCTTTTTCTTCTGGGAACGCCGGAGGCTGAACAGGTTCTGCGTCAGGCCCTGAAAGCGCTGCCTGCCGAGGGACATTCCGAGCTGCGCTCCGAGCTGGAGAAGTCAGTGCGGATGCTGGCTGAGCCAGACGGAAAGGCCGTTTCTCCATGACGGACCTTTCGCAAAACAGCGCGGCCCTGGCGTCTGCCGGTGTCGTGGATGCCCACTGCCATCTGGATGATTTCTGGGAGGAAGGACCAGCGGCGCTGGACGCAGTGGTTCAAAGGGCGAAGGCCGCGGGCGTGGCGCATCTCGTCGTCAATGGACTCTGGCAGGGCCGTCCCGGCGATTTTGGCTGCGCGGCGTCTCTGGCCCGGCGTGATCCGTCCTTTTTTTCCGCCTCCGCGGCCATTTCTCCGCATGACGCGGCCAAAGCCTGCGCCGGCGATTTTCAGCGCGCTTCTGAGCTGGCGCGCTCTCCCTTCGTCTGCGCGATTGGCGAGACAGGACTCGAATATCACTACGATGTCGGCCCCCATGACGTGCAGATGGATGCCTTCCGCTGGCACATCCGGCTGGCGCTTGAGGTGAACAAGCCTCTCATCCTCCACATTCGCGATGCCCACGCCGACGCGCTGCGGATTTTTCGCGAGGAGGGCGCGGTTGGACACCCTGTGCAGGTTCACTGCTTCAGCGGCACGCCGGACGAGGCGCGCGCCTGGCTCGACCTGGGAGCGCACCTGTCATTTTCCGGGATGCTGACGTTTCGGAAGAACGATGACCTGCGCGAGGCGGCACGCCTGGCTCCTTCTGACAGGCTCTTTGTGGAGACGGACAGCCCATACCTCGCGCCCGTTCCTCATCGGGGAAAGGTCTGCGAGCCGGCGTTTGTCATCGAGACGCTGAAAGTGCTGGCCAGTGTGCGCGGGATGCGTCTCGAAGATGCCGCGCGGGCCACGTCGATGAACGCGGCCGCCTTTTTTGGCTTTGCGCTGCCGGCGAAAGGGGATGCCCTGTGAACATGAGATGGACGCTCAGCGCGGCAGCAGTCTGCCTTTGTCTGGGGGCCTGCACGGGCCCGTCGTCATCCTCATCCGCAGGTTCGATGGGCGCGGAAGTGAAGCCGCCGCGTGACGCCGGACAGCTGAAGGACAGTCAGCAGGCGCGGGACGCACTCAATCCGCCTCTGTCTCAGCGCGGCCTCGTCCGGCTGCGCACGCAGAACGGCCGCGTTCTGGAACTCAATGTGGAAATTGCCTCCAACGATGAGGACCGGGCGAGAGGGCTCATGTTTCGGCGCAGCCTCGATGAGATGGCCGGCATGGTCTTCGTTTTTGCGCAGGAGCAGCAGCTCAGCTTCTGGATGGAGAACACTCTGATTCCGCTGGACATGATTTTTGTCCGTTCGGACGGGACCATTCTGGGCATCGTGGAAGAGGCTGAGCCGATGACCCGCACGTCGCGCCGCGTTGAGGGCGCCTCGCGCTTCGTTCTCGAAGTCAAAGGCGGCTTCTCAGCGCGGCACGGCATTTCTCCCGGCGACACCATGGAGCTGGTGGGCATGTACCAGCTGGAATAGCGGCGCAGTCCTGACTCAGCCGGCATCCGCGGGAGGCTTTTCCGCCGTCAGCAGCGCCATCTGCCGCGCCAGTGCTTCCTCCCAGAATCTGAAAGGCGCCGGTTCAGCGGGCGCGGGTTCTGCCGATTCAAAAAGTCCCAGCTGTTTCGGGGCGAAGTCCGCTTCTTTTGCCCATGCGTCAGCCGCCTTTCCCAGAGCGGCGCGGTCCATGAGGGCGAGACAGCGGGCGAGCGTCTTGGCCTGCGGCGGAATGATGCGGGTGAAATCGACCTGCTCCAGATAGTCATCTAGGCTGAACCGGTCGTTCTCCGCGCGCTTGAGCGAATAGTCGTAGAGCGCGTCCAGCGCTGTCTGAACGTCGCGCAGAAGGCCCAGTCCATTGCCCCGGGACTCCACGCGAATCAGGCAGGGCACGATGCGCTCAATTTTGCGGCGAAGGTCCGGTGACATGGCACGCAGCCGCTCCGGCGTTTCTGCGGCGCGCGCCGCGAAAGTCAGCTCCAGCCGCTCCTTGCCCGCGCGGCTCAGGGCATTTCCACGCAGCCATTCATCCCTGTTCGCGTCCGAAAGAATGCCGTCCGCCGTCAGCAGGCGAATGAAAGTCCGCGCCTTGCAGTCCAGCGCCTCGCGCAGGGTCATCCGCGTGGTCAGCCGCCCTATTTGCACAATGGACCGAAGGGAAAGTGCTCGGGCGAGAGAAGCGGCCTGACAGCAGACGTCCTGTTCCAGCAAAGTGCTGCTCCGAGAAAAGGCGTCATGCTTTTCCCCTTTGGCGGCTGTCGTCGTCACCTGCGGCATTCGCGTCATCTGGGGAAGCTGAGCGGAAAAGACCCGGACGAGCACCGGGGCGCGCATGCGGTCAATCTGTTCGGCCGGAATGCCGAAGGAAGGCGCCGCAGCGCGCAGCCTGCTGTGATAGGCGTCTGCTGTTCCGGAGCGATAGGCCAGCTGAAGCCCCATGATGCGCGCGCAGCCGTGCCAGACGATGTGGCTCGGCTGCCCGCTGTCCGTCCAAAGGCGCAGAATCACTGGAATGCCCGCGGGACGGCTCTCGGGACTGTGGGCGTCATTTGGCGGCGCTTCCAGAAGGAGGTCAGGATTTGGCGCCTCGGCAATGGCCTGGACGAGCTTCTGCAGGTCTTCCGAAGAGCCGTAGTCCTTTTCAGCTGCACCTTCGGGAAACGCCGGATTGGGCGCCCAGCTGCCGGGCAGATGCGGGGTCTGAATGTCCTCTGCCTCCAGCAGCGCATGAACTGCCGCGTTTCGGCCGCCGTCTGCGGCATCGTCTGCTGTTTTGTTCATACAAAAACACTTAGCGAGTCCGGATTTTGAAGGCCACAGGGAACGATGCGCCGGGCAGTTCTGCCTTCGGGGAATGACATTGCTTTTCCCCAGGTGCCTCCCTAAGGGCGCGCCGCCATGAAAGTCAGCGACTTCGACTACGCTCTCCCGGAAGAGCTCATCGCTCAGGAGCCCCTTGCCCAACGGGATGCTTCGCGCCTGCTCACCCTCGACAAAAAAAACGGCGCTCTGGAACACCGCGTGTTCAGCGAGATCCCGACCCTGCTTCATCCCGGCGACCTTCTGGTGCTGAATGATGCTCGGGTCATTCCGGCGCGCCTTCGGGGACGCAAGACCGCCACGGGCGGCAAGGTGGAGATGCTGCTGACGCTGCCCCTGGGAAAGGCGGATGCCTGCGAGTGGCGCTGTCTGGGCAAGGCATCCAAAGCCATTCCGCCGGGCTGCAGGCTCGATTTTGACGGCCTTGAGGCCACGGTCATGCAGTCGCTGGGCGAGGGAATTTACGACGTGCGCTTCGAGACGGCGCCCGACAGTTTTGCCAGCGAAATCAATCGGGTCGGTTCGCTCCCGCTGCCGCCCTATATCCGCCGCGCCCCTGAGCCTCGCGATTTGGAGCGCTATCAGACCGTGTTCGCCCGCCGTCCCGGTGCCGTCGCCGCACCCACTGCCGGACTGCATTTTACGGAGGCGCTTTTGGCGGAATGCAGGTCCCGGGGCGTGGAGATTGCGAAGGTGACGCTCTACGTCGGCGCCGGGACTTTTCTGCCGGTCCGAGTGGAGGACGTCGAGAAGCACGTCATGCACGCGGAGCGCTTTGAGGTCTCTCAGGACGTGGCGGACGCGGTGGCGCGGACCAAGAGGGCGGGACACAGGGTCGTTTCCGTCGGAACGACAGCGGCGCGGGCCTTGGAGACGGCGGCAGCGGATGGTGCCCTGAAAGCGATGACGGGGCTTTCTCAGCTCTTCATCTATCCGGGCTACCAATTCCGCGTGGTGGACGCCCTCATCACCAATTTCCACTTGCCGCGCTCGACGCTTCTCATGCTGGTGAGCGCCCTGGCCGGCTGGGAACACATTCGGCGGGCCTATGAGACGGCGGTTCAGGAGCGCTACCGATTTTTCTCGTATGGCGACGCCATGTTCATTTCCTAGCGCCGACGATTCCAAACGCACTCATCCGCTGATTTCCGACGCGCGCAAAAGCGTCCTTAAAGCGCGGCGCCCCTTTCCCCTTCAAAGTCAAAAGCCCTGTCGGTCGCTGCCGGCAGGGCTTTTGTTTTGGAGCTTCGTTGATGACGCTGTTTTCTGTGTTCCCCCGGCGGGAGTTGAACCCACGGCTTGCGGTAAAGGAACCCAATCCCTTCCCGGCTTACTGGAGCTCTCCCGCCTGACGAATCGCTTCCTCCGCCCTGCGATGCAGCTCATCTGCTTGGGAGCGCAGATACGCCTGATGCGCTTTCAGCGTCTGAATGGAGTCGCTCTCGGCCCAGTTGCCCAGGAAAGGCTTCGGCGCCGTTCCACCTGAAGACAGCGTGTCCATGTCGCTTCGTTCTGCAGCTGCCATGGCACTCTGGCGATTGGATGTCCCGGAAGCGGGGGAGGGGACGGCGGCTGATCCGCCGGCATCAGGCGAAGCATTTTCAGCGGAAACCGGCACCGGACCAATGCTGCTTTTGCCAATATCCGAGGCGGAGAAATTCGCCTGAGGTTCAATGGCCAGAGGCGCCGTCGCGCTTTTGTCTGCCACGGTAATATGGGCCGAACGCGACAGAGAAATTCGCCGTTCACCCTCATCAAACAGCGCATCTTCTTCGACTAAAGCTGCCAAGCGCCGTTCCAGCTCCTGCTCATTACGAAGCTGCTCGATGTGTCTGGCGACAGCTTTTTCCTCGCGGCGAAGTTTGTCTTCACGGTCGAGAAGCATGTCCGCCATTTCCAAAAGGGCGTCCGGGTCTCCTGAAGACTGATTGCTGATCGCAGGAATCGCCGCTTCATTGTTTTGATGGGCGAATTGTTCCGACAAAAGAACTTTTCGCTCCTGATAAAGCTGGCGAAGGGCGGGAACCAGAACAGACCGAAGTTTGTGCCGGGGTGTCTTGTCCCAATTGGCGTACAAATGCCGAATTTCAGCATCCACACTCAAAGTCAGACGCCCGCGGGATTCCTGCACCTTTTCAGTCAGAGTTTGCTCTTCGACGACCTTGTGAGAGAGCTGTTCAGAAACTGACTGTGATTCCCGCAAAAGCTCGTCTGAAACCGCCCCCGTACGCGCTCCCAGTCGGCCGCCCATGATGGAATTTTTTTGCTGCTCAATCTGGGCATTGAGGCTGTCCAGACGTGCCGCCAAGCTGCGTCGTTCATTGGCGGCTGCCGAGAGCTGAGAGAGGAGATCTTTCAGATCGCTGCGCTGCTGGTCGAGGCTTATTCCCGCAGAGGTAATTTTTTTATTCGCGGGAGGCCGTGGAGCTTGGTCGAGCTCTGTTTGGCCGGCAGTCTGCCTTTCATCCAATTCATCCAGCGCAGAAAAAGCATCACGCGCATGCCCTGAAATTTTAGAAGTCGTGTCACGAGGGCCAATGCGGCGTGAATGACGTCCTGCGGAAGAGCCTCCTTCGGCGGCATCTGCCCGTGTCGCGACAACGGGAAGGAGCAAAGAACCTGCGACAAGCGCGGCTATGAGCCGGAAGGATTGCATGCGTTTTTTAATAAGCAAACAATATGCCTGAATCAATAGTTTTGATGTATAAATGAAAGGACCGTTGTAAATGGGGGAAACAAAATAAAAATTCAAAAAAATGAGAGAAAATCAGAGGAGGCGAGTGGGAAAAGAGACGGTTTTTCAAATTTTTTGCGGCCTAAAAAACTCCCGTCCTCGAATACATCAGGAAATAGGGGGTGGGGGTGACAATCCATCCCTGATTCGCACAATGGAAATCAAGTGTATTTTGCCAGAGGTGTTATGCCTGCTAAGTAGTATGCTTGGGTTTATATGGTCAGCGCAATGATATTTAATAATTCAACAATAAAAAAGCCCTGCCTCCTCGCGACGAGACAGGGCTTTTATAAATATGACCGCGTGAATTGAGGGGATCAGAACCGGAAAGCGACGCCCAAGCGGGTTTCCCACTGGAACCACGCGCCGGAATCCAGATCGTCCTCGTCATCGACGTTACGGGGGTCTTCGTTCCAATCGACGCCGTCGCCGAATTTGATGCCAGGGCCGAAGCGGATGTCAGCCATGACGCTGAGCCAGTCGAGAATTTTAAACTCGGCACCGCCATTCAGGAGAATGGGCATGGACACCCAAGGCGCCGCGTCGCTGAAATGATTGGAGCCGGCAAAAAGGATTTCAAAGGGAATGACAATACCGGCATGCACCCGGAACCGCTCCACGATTTTGATGCCGGCCACTAAGCGCAGGTTCACGTTGATGCCGAAGATGGTCATGTCATTGTGGTAATTGTTCCAGAAGTAGAGATCCAGGCCGGGATCGATATTCAGAGCCAAGTCCCACTTTTCCTGATCCATCAGTTTGAATCGGATATTCGCGCCTAACTGGATGCCATTGTCACCCCAGTCCATCATCCGATAGGTGTATTTGAAGTAGGCACCGGCATCGGCGGACGTACCCGTCTTGAAAAAGTTGACCTTGATGGCGTCGGGATAGCCGGCCTCGATGCCGAGGAGCCAGGCAGAGCCGCCGCCGGCACCGCTCATCTGCCAAGTGTCGCCCTTCATGGACTGGTGCCAGTAATTTTCATCCGCCTGCGCGGGCAGAGCAAAGAGAAGCGCCGTCAGGGCGGCAAGCAACGCATATTTGAAAGAATTCAGAGTCATTTCTGGGCATCTCCTGTTGCGGGGAAAATGAGGAACGAGTGGGATGTTGGCTGAAATCACTTTTCAGGCAGCTATCCCAAAACCCCCAAAAAAGCGGCGCGCCCTTGGGACATAAGCGGCAGGGGAGTCAAGCGCGCCCAAAGGCATGTTTTGTTTCAAAGCGTAAATGAAAATGCGTCTTGGATGAGGCTGTTTCAGGACGCGTTTTTATTGTGTCTGAGGAGCATAAAAAAACCGCGTCCCCTTTAGCGGAGACGCGGTTTTGTTTGAGAGGTTCAGGTCCCCCGCTTCTGCAGGGACCTGAATGCTGCCGCTAGTACAGCCCCTTCATGCCCATTCCCAGGCCCTGTGAGAAGCCATAGACGAACATGGCGTCGCGCATCATGTCGGGGATTGAGAGATACCGTTCCAGCTTCATGCAGGCCCGGTTATCCTGGCAGACACAGCCGCTGTTGTCGGTCGCGTTGCAGGTATCGCTGGGGGTGCTGCCGACGTAGCCATTGCCGACAAACTCGTCGTATTTGACCACGGGCTGGCCATCGACCAGCTTGGGCTTGCGGCCCACTTCGACGCCGTTGCGCATGACGGGCTCCGTCTCGTAGGCAGCTTCCATGAGCTCGGTGGCGTATTCGAGAATACGGGCGCCGATGCCCTTCTGGACTTCCTTGCCGAAGATGGTCTCTTTGCCGAACGTCTTGGCGACATAGACGGACCCTGTGGGGGCATGGAGGACGATGCGGTCATCAAACTCCGGATCTGCATCGGAGCCCAGCTCCCAGATGGCCATCTTGTTCAGCCAGTCGCGCTGGTTGTTTTCGGGCAGGTAGAGAAGTGTGAACGAAATCAGGAACTTCTGCTGCTCCCAGCCAACCTGCGGATCGATGAGGGCCAGTTTGTCGGCATCCGCCTCGCCGTCCATGCCGTCCGAGCAGACCATGGGGTCATCCAGATCCCTGCCGGAAGCGGGCGTCCCGAGGGTATTGTCCACAGGGAAGCAGACCTTGGGGCCACTCTTGGGCGTCCAGCGCGTCCAGCCGATGGACTTGATGAAGCCGTCGCTGTCGGTGTCAGCCGCACCCTGGCTGTTCATGCGAACGCGAGGGGCGCGGATGAAGTCGTCGTTGGTCAGGTTGTTGGCCAGCCAGCGGCGGAAGCCATCCGGGAACATGTCGGCCATGGACACTGCACGGTAACGGCCGTCGAGGAAGTCGCCGCGCGAGTCGCTGATGAAGTTGTCCTCGGACTCCGTGAGCATGTAGGCCGTGTAGAGTTTCTCGTAGTAGGTGCCGGCGTTCATCGTGTACTCGGAGTCGTAGTCGCCGCAGTCCTCACACATGCGGTTTTCGAGCAAAGCGCCGCCCATCTGGGCATTGCGGAAGTCGCTGCCGAAGGCGCCCAGGGGGACAATCATCTTGCTGGAGACATAACCATCTTCGTCCCAGGCACCGCCGGTGGAGTCTTCAGTGGAGCGATAGATGGTCGTGGCGCCGTTGAGAGGCGTCGTGCCGCCGAGCGTCTCGGAGTAGTGCTCTCCGGACTCGGGGCGCTGCAGCTCATTGGTGAAGTGATCGAAAGCCATCACGGCGGCCAGGACGTTGTCCGTGAAGTTCATGGCGGCGAATTCACCCCAGAAGGCATTGGGAGAAATGCCCATCTCAAGGAAGTAATCGGCGTAAACATTCTGGAGCAGGCCCAGACCCTTGGCCGCGTCGCGCATCTTCTCGTTGAAACGCGATTTGACGCGGTTGACGGCACTGCGGACGCTGAACGTGTTGCGGTTGCGGCGGTAGGCCGTGAAGATGTGGTTCACCTCCTGCGAGCTGATGAAGAAGTCGAACAGCTCGTAGATGTCGGCGCCGTTGTCGTGACGGAAGACGCTCACGTTGCCGGAGTCGGCCCAGTGGTCCGTAGCGAAGCCGTAGGGAACGCGGATGCGGTCCTGCGGGTCGATGGAGGGGCCGCCGTAGTAGTAGGAGAGACCATCAGCGGACTCACCCTGCGACGAAGCGCTGGCGCTCGCCAGCTTGGGCATGGAGAGATCCTTCCACATCACGTAGTCAACCTGGGGCTGCTTGCAGCGGACAAAGCTGCCATTCACTTTGACAAACTGGCCGTCGAGGAGGGGATCCCAGGGACCGTATTTCTCGCTGTTCCAGGTGGCGGGCTTGAACTTGGCGACCTCTTCATCGCTGATGTTCACGCAGCCGGTGTTCAGTTTGAAGGAGTTCTGGAGCTGGCTGTAGTGGATGGAGCAGCTGCCTTTGTAGCAGTCGTTCGAGGCGTTCGTGCCGTGGTACTCGTCCTGGCCGATGTCGTAGCTGATGCCCAGGATGCCGCCGAAGCTGTCCATCTTGCTCAGGAGGCCTGTGCCGCGGGCAGTGCCGTTCTTGTAGGAAGGATCGGCATACACAGCCACGCTTTCGCCGTGGAACATACGGGCGGCGGCGTAGTCGTAAACGCCCAGCCCCAGGAGGTCCTGCGTGGCCTCACCGGCGTAATCCATCGTGGTGGACTGCATCCACATCCAGATCAGGTTGTCCTTTTCGTTCTGAGTCAGCGGGTCGATGTAGCGGGGACCGACGCAGTTCTTGGCAATGTCCTCACTGCTCAGGGCCGCGCTCGTGCAGGTCTGCGTCGCCTTGCCGCCCTCTGTGCGGAGCGCCCAGTACTGCGGCCGGTAGTTGAACGGGTCAGACGAGCTGACGAAGTTGTGGCGCAGGCCGATGGAGTGTCCCATCTCGTGGACGATGGTTGACACGTGCATCTTCTGAGCGAGCCACTGGCGCATGGCGTTGATACGGGCCACCTTCTTTTCGGCAGAGTCATCGCGACTGAAGGGGCCGTATTCCTCTTTGAATTTGTTCTCGAGGGCGTCGGCCAGGCTGGCGATGCCCTGCGGAATGGGCGCTTCTTGAATCATGCAGGCGCCGCGTTCACCCAGAGCCAGCTCACGGCGGCGGCGGATGTCGTGCGTCACCGAGGGGTTGGTCATCTGGAAGGGAGATGCGAGCCTCGTGGCGGAAGCGGCGTCGAACAGCGACGTGGCGCCGGCGAGCTGCTTCATCATCGGTGTGGTGAGCTTGGCTTCGAGGTTGGTGCCGGCGGCGCGCGCCATGCGGGCACTGTAGATGGACTGTGTCGTGGAGAGCGCGCGGGCATCCGCTTTGACATTCTTCATCAGTCCACGGACATTGCGGTTCATGGCCTTGACGCGGTCGGGGACATCAATGTGGTCGGTGGCCGGGTTGAAGCCGGCGTAGTCGCTGAGACGGTTTCCGACCATCTCCTGAGACATGGCGGGCATGAAGCTGCCGCCCACCGCGGCCCGGGAGGCCTGCGACCAGTTCTTGATGTTTTCGCCGTTGGTAATCTCCTCCGCCGTCAGCTCGCCTTTGACGAAGCGGGACAGTTCTACGTAGCTCTGTGCGGCATAGTCGGTGATATCGGACCAGACGTTGATGGAGGTGGCGACTGTCTGACCAGTGTAGGGGTCGATGGAGTCAACCATGATACCCCAGGGACTGCTGGTCTGCGGCGGCTCGATGACGTTGACCTGGTTGTAGCGCAGGTCGCCCAGGCGGGCATTCATGGCGCTGTTGCAGATGGCCATCTTCTCGCGGTCGAGATTGCGGGTGGCATTGAAGCAGTCGGCGGCCGTCATGTCAGAGGGCAGACGCTGGTCGGCGGGACCGCAGATTTCGGGATCGCCGACTTCCACAGGGCTGTGGCAGAGGACAATCATCTCATCCATCTTGGCCAGAGCGATGACGCCCTTGGAGTACTTGCGCTCGGCGCCGATGCTGTCCGCCAGAGCGTTGCAGTCCTGGCCCACATAGGCCTGACCGCGGCGGCAGGCGTCGATTTCGCGCGCCAGAACGACCGCGTCGTCGTTTTCGTCCTGCTGGCCTGTATAGACAGGGTAGGCCTGAGCGCAGGCGTCAGACGTGCCGCCCGTGCGGACGCATTCCACGTAGCGGGCAGTCATCACCGCGCTGCGCAGGGCCACGTCCCAATGGTGAGCGGCCAGGTCGGTTCCGTCGAAGTAATCGGGATTGCTTCCCGTCACGTAGTACCAGACCTGCGTGACAGGCTTCCGGTTCCGGTAGGGAAGGGTGCACTTCTGGGTGAACTCGTCGCAGCGGGACCCGCCTTCAAACCCAAGGTCCTTCACGGCCTCGCACTCATCCTCGGTGCCGTTGCCGTCGACATCCCGGTGCACATCGCCGCCAAAGGGCGTCGAGGTGTAGCAGGAGACGGCGCCTTCCATCTTGTCCAGGTCGCTGTAGGCGTGGCTGCGCTCCCAGAGGTTGTAGCGGTTGATGAAGCGGTGCCACTTGTCGTCCGTCATGCCGTAGAGGCGATCGTAGCCCTTGCGGTCGGTCGTGAACGCGCCGAAGGCAGCGAAGCGGCGGCCGTCCCAGTTGAGGGGCTCGTAGTCGCGCTCATCCACGCGCCGGAAGGAGTGACGGATGGTCAGCTCCACAGGGCTGCACATGGCCTCAGGACCGGTGCCGCCGCCCACATCGGGGTCCAGCATACAGGCGGGAAGCTCGGCGATGTCCCAGCCCAGGTAGCGCAGGTCGATGATCTGCGGCTTGGCGAAGGCCTTGTTCGTCACGTCGAAGTAGCCGTTCTTCAGGTCGAAGTGCGAGTAGTTGGGGTCAGCGGGGTCTTTGACCTCATAGGCCAGCGACTCGTACTCGACGCCGCCGAAGATGCCGACCATCGAGAGCGTGTCGAAGTCGTAGTTGTCCGTGCTCTCGTTCTTCGAGAAGTCCACGCGCATGTACTCACGCTCGTACCACGGCCGGTCGCTCTCGTTCTCACCGATGACGTTGTATTCCTCACCAGTGGTTGAGCTGTATTCGCGCTTGATATCGAAGTGCGACACGATGGGGAAAGCCGCCACAATGATGCCGTCATTGGACTTGGGGCCCATGCCTTTGTGGTCGCTGCCTTCGATGCGTTCATAAGTCAGCCGGGCAATCAGATAATCCTCCTGAATGGAGAATTTAATCCGGGCCATGGGCTGGGCATAAGTCGAGGTGAACAGTCCATCCTGCGAACCGCCGTAGCCGACGTCGATGAGAGTGGCCTGTGTCCAGAACTCGGGATCGTCATCGGTCCCGAGCAGGTCCTCTCCAACGAAAAAGCTCTTGGGCAGCGCATTGGGCTGCACGCGGTTGATGGGATCGCGTTCTTCGGCGCAGCCGGCCATGAGGCCGAGAACCGAGAGAAGCACAGCGGCGCATCCTATGTGTCGTTTTACGCGCATTTCTCCCTCCTACGGAGAAGGTGAGGGCACCCCTTGGCGCCCCCGGTCAATCACCTGAACAGTTGTGTCAAAGCATCGATGTCCAGGGAGAGGTTGAGATAGATGTTGGTGAATTGGTTGAAAAGCGGGGTCTGCTTGGAACCGTTCTGGCGGAGATCGCCGTAAACGGTGGAAAAGCCCAGAGAAAGGCCCACCAGGTCGATGGGATTCCAGGAGATTTCACCCGCGAAGGACTGGCCGTAGCGGGCGGTGATGTCGTTCTCGCCGGATTCCAGGGTCCCCAGATAGGCGCCAGTGCCGCTGTCGTATATGTCCTCATCTTTGAGGTCATACAGCCCCATGCGGCGCATGGAGTAGCTGATGGAGAGCGACAGGTTGTCCAGGATGTCCAGAGAGATGGACGGGCCGTGGACGAGAGCGTTCTTGGCGTTGCGGATACCGGTGTTCAGGAAGCGCTCGCAGGCCTCGCTGTCCGGGTCGCCGCAGGAGAGGCTCGTGCCGTCATACTGGGCGGTGGTGGACTGATGGAACTGCCACGCGAAGCGGACGGCGTAGGCGATTGTCAGTCCCTGAAGCACAGGAAACTTCCTCGAAACCCTGAGCATCGGTGCGAGGGACAGAATCATGGTGCGCGCCTGTGAGGCCTTGGAGGCCGGGATGCCGAGGCGCAGGCCGCCATTGATATTGATGCCCGTCACTTTCTCCGTGTAGCCCTTGCCGGCATTCACATCGATGTTCAGGTCGCTCCACATCCACTCATAGCGCTTGATGGTATCGTCGGAGTTGGTGAGCTCTTGTTCTACATCAATACGCAATTTCAGCCCGATGTAGTCATTAAAGTGCCACTGGGGCTGAATGGAGAAGCTGTGGGCGTAATACGGGTTCCACGTTTGGCCGGACGCCTTGTCCAGGGAGACGGCTGAAAATGTGTGTTCGTAGGAAACGCTGGAACCCCTCCAGGGATTCTTTTTCTTGGAATCGCCCGAGGAAGAAGCGGCCGCGTCCGCCGCGCTGCCGCTGTCACTGCCGTTCCCCGCGTCCTTGGCGGCCACCGCCTCGGTTTCTTGGGAAGGCGTCTCTGCCGCACCTGCGGCATCCGGCCCGTCGGCAGTCGCCGCGGTCGTCCCCGCCAAAAGGAGACTGGCCGCTAGAGCGATGCGTGCAACCACCTGACTGAGCTTCATCTGAACCTCCTGCCTGTTTCGGTTAAAAAAAACCGGGCGCCCATAGACGAAAAAAGCAGTCGGTCAAGTGAATATTTCGATTTTTTGCGCATAAAACGATTTTTTTTTCCTTCTTGCGTGAAAAAGTATGCACAAAAAATATGCTTTTTTCGGCGTGTATCACCGGCGGGCGCGAACGAGGGGATGCTCGCTGTCTTTTCGTCTGGAAAACACCGCCGGCCGCCTGCGGTGTCCATTCATCTGCATCGTCTCCAGGCGCATTCGGGCGGCGCGCAGAGCGATGAGTGAAGTGCGGACCATTTTGCGGGCGCGCGCCTCTATCTGCCCCGCTCTCTCTCGGGAGATGCCGTAGCGGACGGCGAGAGTGCGCAGAGGAACGGGATCATCAGTCATCAGACGGCTCGTCAGAATGTCTCTGTCACGAGGGCACAGACAGGCCAGAGAGCGGCGGACATCACTCTTCAGCTGCGCCTGAAATTCATCCGTCTCCAGCGTCTCTTCGGGCGTCTCTGAGGCCGATTCCAGAGAGGTAATTTCGGCGATTTCGCTGCCGTCGAAAGCGCCGCCGGGGTCACGGAAAGAGGTGGAGTCGATTTCACTGCGCGTGCGGAAATTTTTGCCCCCTTTGCACTCTGCATCGCCGGCATGGAGTGCGTCCGCGGGAGAGAGCTGCGCGCCGTCGGGCGCCTCGGACGGACAGAGTGACGCGTTTTTGCGGATGAAGCTCCTGATGGCGGCGCGAATCCAGAAGACTGCGTAGGAGAGAAGCCTCCTGCCGCGCGCGGGATCAAATGAGCGGACCGCCCGCATGAGCGCCAGATTTCCCTCCTGAATCAGGTCTCCCGTCAGAGGACCGCAGCTCCGGTATTCCATGGCAATGCGGACGACGAAGCTGAGATGAGACGTGACGAGCGCGTCAAAGGCGGCCGAATCCCCTTCATTTCGATAGCGCAGAGCCAGCGCTGTCTCCTGTTCGCGGGAGAGAATCGGGCGCCGGCTGAGCTCCGAGAGATAGGCATTCAGGGCATCCTCATCATCTGCATTCGCGGCGCTGCTGCCGTCGGGCGTCAGGAGAAGAGGACCGAGAGAGGCTTCATCATCGCTGCAATGGCAGAACATGGCTTTTTCCCCAGAGGTGGGGCGGCGCCCGTGAGCGGGAAAGCCGCCTGGAAGACAAACGCGAAAGCGGCGCCGCACGGCAAAGCAGGTGCCGCGGGGAAAAAGCGGGGACATCTCGATGGGTTGCGCTTCCTTTGACGGATGGCGAACGAAAGCGGCGCACGACGGGCGTCATTGCATCCCTGAAATGGAGAATTTCAGAGCTGAAACAGCGGGGAGCGCGCGCTGCGTTTTTTGGCTAGGCGGGATCAGCGGCAGAGTTCGTCTCTGGAGATGACGCGGACTGGGCCTGACACTTCCGCCTCAAGCTGTGCGGCGATGGCATCAGCGTCACCCGCGGCAGCAACACAGACGGGGCCGGTCAGGAGCCACTGCCGCGCCTCGCGCAGAATGGCCTCCTCGCCGACGGACAGAAGCCGCTCGAGCGAGTGCTCCAGATAGTCGCGGGGGCGGCCAAGTCGGATGACTTCGCTCTGGGCACGGGCCAGCTGAGACGCGGTTTCGAGGCTGAACGGCATGAGGCCCGCCAGAGAGCGGCGCGCGCGGGAAAGTTCGCCCTCGCGGAGGCCTTCTTCGCGGAAGGTCCGCGTCTCGTTGAGAACGACGCTGATGAGGTCGCCCACAGAGCTGTTTTTCGTGAAGCTGCTCACAGTGAAGAGTCCTGCCAGCGCGCTGCCGGAGAGTGCCGCCGACAGGCCGTAGGACAGGCCTCGCTCCACGCGGACGGCTTCCATCAGCCGCGACGTGAATGAGCCGCCCAAAATGAAGGAAGCGATGCTGGCGGGAAGATGCCCCGGCGCTGTTTTGCATGGCGCGCGGCTCGCGAGAATCAGCTGCGCCTGCGCTGCGCCCGGAATGTGCGCCACCAGCGCGCCGAAAACAGGAGGCGGAACGGGCGGAATCACCGGCAAAATCCGGCCGGGCGCGGGCATCCAGCTGCCGAAGATATTTTGCAGAATGTCCAGCGTCCGCTGCGGGTCCAGATCGCCGGCGATGGTCAGGACGGCACCCTCGGGACAGAGGAGCCTTTGGGCCATGAGAAGGACATCCTCCCGGGTGAAAAGAGCGACCGCGGAAGGCGCGCCGCGCCCCGACCTGGAAAAGGGGTGATCGCCGAAAGCTGCCCTGCACAGAACCTCGCTGACCACCGTCGCGGGGTCGTCCAGTTCAATTTTCAGCCGGGCAATCGTGCGCTCGCGGGCGGCGTCGATCTCGCCGGGCGAGAAGGCGGGCCGCATCAGAATTTCACCGGCAAGTTCCAGCACCGGCACCAGCGATTCGGAGGGCGCGAGAAGAGACAGAATCGCTCTGTCCGCACCGGTGGTGACGCCCGCAGAACAGCCCAGCCGGGTCAGGGCGGCATCGAGGGCATCGGCGCTGAGGCGCTGTGTCCCGCGCAGGAGAAGCTCCATGGTGAAATCGGCCAGTCCGTCTTTGCCGTCAGGCTCCATGGCGCTGCCCGCGGGAAGAGAGACGACGAGCGAAAAAAGAGGAACGGCCGCGTGGCGCGCCGCCGAGAGCAGCATGCCGCCGGAAGAGGTGTTTTCCGCGAAGACCGGCAAGCTCAGCTTTCTGGGCAAAAGGGGAGGCGCCGTCAGCAGCGCACAGGCGGCCTCGTCACTGACCTCGTCAAAGCCGGCATCAGATTCACCGTCAGCTGAATCCGGAATTTCCTCATCAGTGTCATCAGCGTCATCGGCAAAGTCCCCGCCGTCCTCCGGCATGCCGAAGCCGCTTCGCTCACCCGGGCGCAGGATGACCACGCTTCGTCCGCGCGCGTCGAACAGCCGGGCAGCGGCGGCGCGCAGTTCGTCATTGGTCAGAAGGGCCGTCGCGCGGTCCAGCTCGAAAGTCTTTTCCCAGCTTCCGAGAAGGGCTTCGTTCATGCCGAAGAGGTCGCAGCGGCCCTGGCAGGTAGAGAGCGCCTTCACCAGAGACGCACGGCAGTCCGCTTTTGCCTGAGCGATTTCGTCATCTGTGAATCCATCGGCAGCGATGCGCGCGAGGAAGTCATCGAGCTTTTTGAGCGCCGTTTCAGACGGAAGGCCGGGGGGAAGATCGAGCTGAATCGTGAAAAGCCCCGGCTCCTCAAGCCAGGCAAAGTCCGCGCTGGCCGAGACGGCGAGCTTCTCTTCGTAAACGAACTGCCGGACGAGGCGCGCGCCGGGCGTTCCGCTGAGAAGAAAAGCGAGGAGAGACGCGGCCGCGGCATCTTCTTCATCTGCGGCGGGCGCCCTGAACCCCGCCAGAATCGATTCGGAATGAGCGGGAAAGGTGATTTCCGTCCTGCGCTCGTCCATCTGGGGAGGTTCAGAGGGAAGACGGGGACGGGAAAAGGGCACGTCCGGGAGAGGACCAAAGAGTTCGCCGATGAGCGAAAGCGCCTTTTCTGAATCGAAATCACCTGCCAGCCACAGCGTCGCGTTGCGCGGAACGTAATAGCGGCCGAAGTGCGCACGGCAGGCCTCGGCATCCAGATGTTCCAGCTCGTCCCCGAGGCCAATCACGGGCCGCCGGTAGGGGTGGACGCGGAAGGCGAGGGCAAACAGTGCTTCGTCCAGACGGCCGCCGATGGATTCCTCGGTGGAGACGCGGCGCTCCTCCATGACCACGGCCAGCTCGGAGTTGAGGACATCGGGGACAAGGGCCAGCCCCTTCATGCGGTCACTTTCGAGGCGCAGAGCGCATTCGAGCGCGTCGGCGGGAAAAGCACTTTCGTAGGAAGTCACATCGCGCGTGGTGAAGGCGTTGGACTGGCCGCCGTGCGCTTCGAGAATCCTGTCGAACATCCGCGGCCCCACGCGCGGCGTTCCGTTGAACATCATGTGTTCGAGAAAATGAGAGACGCCCGACGCGCCCGGCATGTCGTCCCTGGAACCGACGCCGAAGAAAATCTGCATGGCACAGACGGGCAGGGCGTGGTCTTCCAGAAGGCGGATTTTGAGGCCATTGGCCAGCTGAGCGCACCGGACAGGCCAGCGGCCGGGCTCGAGGGGAAGGGGAGGTTCTGGGGGCGTCAGAAAAGGGGGGAGTCCGGCTGCACTGGTCATGTTCAGGTTGCTGTCCGTGTGAGTGAGAGGCCGCTGCCCGAAGCAGCGAAGAAAAGGGCGGGCGGCAAAAGGGAAAAATCCGGGGGTGGGCAAGTGAAAAGCGCGCCGCTGAACTGGCCGGGGCATCCGTGAGGCCGTTTTCCCATGAGCAAAGCGCGTCGGCTTTTGGGCTCTGGGGCGCGTTGCAATCCGGCGGAACGTCTGCCAGAAGCCGCCGCTTTTTTCGGGGAGGTCGGTTCTTACGTCTGAAAAAGACGCCGCCGGTCCCCGCCGTCCACCGCTTCGGATGCGCAGTTTGACGGAATTTGACGCCGTTTTTTTCAGCCCTTGTCAGCCCTTGAAGGAGTTCGCCCCATGTCCAGCCAGCGCGGTCTGAAATACTCCAAAGAACACCAGTGGCTCGCCCTCGAAGGGAAAGAAGCTCTGGTGGGTTTGACCGAATTTGCCGTCGGCCAGCTCGGGGACATCGTCTTTGTGGATTTGCCCGCTCCGGGAACCGCTTTTCGCGCGGGGGACGTTCTGGGAACGGTCGAGAGCACCAAAACTTCCTCGGACATCTTTTATCCGGTCAGCGGCAGGGTCATCGGCGTCAACGAGGCGCTGAACGACACGCCGGAACTCATCAATCAGGACCCCTGCGGCAAAGGCTGGCTGGTGCGGATTGAATGCAGCGATGTGAACGAAGTCGGCTCGCTGATGGACGCCGATGCCTACAAGGCGGTGACCGGCTGACAGCTGCCTGCTGACCTCAGGGGGAGGTGATTTCCGCGAGCTCCGATTTCAGATCTCCCCGGATCTCGCGGATGAAATCAGCCGTTTGCGGCGAGAGGCGCTCCAGACGTTCTTTCAGAGGCAGCACCTCTTCATGGGCGCTGTCTCCATCGGCAGCACCGGCATTCGGGGCGCGCGTCAGTTCCAGAAATGCCAGCGCGCGGAAAACGGCTTCGCAGTCCTGACTTTTTTCCGGTGTGCCGCAGGCTGTTTCCGCTTTGGCCAGGAGCTTTTCGGACTGCTCGGCATAGCTTCCGCCCTCGGGCGCTGTGACGGGCGGCATCTGATGGCGCTCCCAGGCGATGGAAAACACGCCGTCGCTGTCAGGGGGAAATGCCACGGGCAGAAAGACGTGCTCCCGGGTGCCGAAAGGCACGTAGTCCAGCACGAAGAGGTTCGGCGTTTCCTCCCGCGTCAGGTGACAGACGCCCTGCCAGCCGTAGCTCGTCAGCTTCATGGACGGAAACGTCATGAGCCACAGGCGGCATCTGGGGTCATCCCTGCTCTGGGACTGTGAAAAAAAGCCGTTTTCTCTGCCGTCGGACTCGGGCGCGGCGAAGAGCCGTTCCGTCTTGGGAAAGCTGGCGAGGACGCGGCCCGGGAAGAGAAAAATTTCCCGTTCATCCGTCAGCGGATTCGTCTGCACGCTGAAAATGCCCAGAAAACCCTCGTCATCCGCGCTGCCGACCGATTCCTGACCTTTGCCGGTTCCATTGCCGCCATCGGAGGCGTCATCCCGGTTCTGCCGCTTTCTTTCCTCTTCGAGCCGGGCAAACCGCTCTGCCGCCAGCTCGCGCTGCTCCTTCTGCCGGACGTAGGCATAGTCCTGTTCCCAGACCGACCTTTCTTCATTCTGAATGTGCAGACGAAGCAGGATGCCGGCGGCGAAGAGAGCGAGTCCCAGAAAGAGAAAGGCGATTTGTTTTGTTGGCATGAAATGAATTCCAATTTCGTCTGCGGTTGAGGGCAGGGAAGTGAGCTGCGAGGCGCGCTTCTGAGCCGGCATTCCCAGCTTTACAACCCTCGGCTCCGTCGCTTAAAGGCGCCCGCTTTTTTTCCGGGAAACCAGGCGGGCCGCCTGCCGCGGCAGCAAATTCATCCGGCGGCACCGGCGCCAGACGAGAGAGAGCAGATGAACCGGGCGAAATATATTGTTGTCGAAGGTCCTATCGGGGTCGGGAAAACATCGCTGGTCCGGATCCTGTCAGAGGAAATGCGGGCCCGGACCATTCTGGAAATCGTCGAGGAGAACCCCTTCCTGTCCAGCTTCTACGCAGACCGGGAAAAATACGCGTTTCAGACACAGCTGTTTTTTCTGCTCAGCCGGTTCAAGCAGCAGCAGGACCTCTCGCAGCAGGAGCTGTTCAGCCAGGTGACGGTGTCGGATTATTTTTTCGCCAAGGACCGCATTTTTGCCGGCCTGACGCTGGATCGGAACGAGCTGGGCCTTTACGATCGCATCTACGCGCTGCTGCAGCCGAAAATCGTCAAGCCTGACCTAGTTGTTTACCTGCAGGCGCGCCTCGACGTGCTGCTGGCCCAGATCAAGAAGCGCGGCCGCGATTTTGAGCGGATGTTTGACGCGGATTACCTGACGCAGGTGTGCGGCGCTTACACGGATTTCTTTCGCCACTACGACGAGACGCCCGTTTTGATTGTTGACTCCAGCGACATCGACTTTGTGGGCAATCTCGACGACAGGGCCGCCCTTCTGGAGGCCGTCTTCCGGGCGGGCAGCGGCCGGGAATACTACTATCCAAAAGCACGGACGCCTTCCGGCGGAGCCGCAGATGCCGCTTCGGGCGGGACGTCAGCTGGCAGGGATGCAGCCCTGTAAAGTCCCGCAGCTCGTTGTTCCAAAACCGCCTGAAAGTTTTTTGCTGATGCGCAGGCAGCTGCGCGGAGTCTTCATGGGAATCATCATCGACAAAGCCGAAGTCGGGCCGTTCGCCGTCAATACGTATCTCTTGACGGATGAGGAGACGCGGGAGGCGTGGCTGGTCGATGCGGGGGGGAGCCTGGACCTCGTGGAGACCATGGTTCAGCGGAATGGCGCCTCGGTTCAGGCTGTGGCCGCCACGCATGGGCACATCGACCACGTGGCCGGCGCCGCTGAGGCCTGCCGCCATTTCGGCGTCCCCTTTCTGATTCACCCGGACGATGAGCCGCTTCTGGCGACGCTCGGCCTGCAGGCGCGCCTCTTTGGCTTCCCGCAGACGGACGTGCCTGCCGTCGGCCGCCATCTGAATGATGGAGAAATGATCCGCATCGGCCGCAGCGAGGGAAAGGTCATCCACACTCCCGGACATACGCCGGGCGGCATCTGTCTGTTTTTTGAGGAAAGCGCCCTTCTCGTGACAGGGGATACGCTGTTCGCCGGTTCGGTCGGGCGGACTGACCTGCCCGGAGGAAATTCGTCCGCCATCGTCCGCTCCATCAGGGAACGGATTTATGCGCTTCCTGGAGACCCTGTTTTTTTCCCCGGGCATGGGCCGCGGGGCCGTCTTTCCTTTGAGCGCGGGCACAACGCCTGCGTACGCGCGGAAGGCTGAGGTGTTCTGATGAGCCAGTACAAGTCGTCCAATTCGTCCTCTCGTCTGTCCAGGGACTATGGCGACGACGGCGGGAGTGCGGGGATGGGAGGCGCATCGAGGGGGCAGCGCCAGCCGCGCGCGCAGGCCGCCCGTTCCATGTCGGGCATTCATCAGGCTATCTCCCGCGAGCAGGTGGAGGTTCGCAAAGCGAAGCCTGCGGGCGCGAGCCGTGCGAGTGTCCCGGCGGACGACGACTGGAACTGGGAGGCACAGCCGGCGGCGTCCGATTTTGATGAGCGGAACTCTTCCGCCGCGCAGCCGGCGCAGAAGCGGCGCAAAAAAAAGAGCGCGGCCGAGAGCGACAGTTATTCCGACGCGGAGATGTATTCTTTCGGGGCTTCAGCGGGGCGGGGCGAGTCGCTGGAGGACGACGATGGGCCGAGCTTTGCCGAAGCGGGCACCAGAGTTCTCTCGGCCGATGAAGTCAGCGCGGGCACTTCCAGTTCTGAAGGCGCCGTCCGCCGCAAAAAGAAGCCGAAAGCCAGGCTGGCCGAGGCCGGCACCCAGATGCTGGATGCTCCTCAGTATGACGACGAGTATTCAGACGGCGGCTCCGGCGGGCGCGGCTTTGCCGAGGTCGGCACGCAGATGCTGGATGCTCCCAAGTATGAGGATGAGTATTCGGGCGGCGGTTCCGGGAGCGGGTTCGCCAGCGCCGACACGGGAAGCATCGAGGCGCCGCAGTACGACGATGCCCAGTACGATGACGGCTATGCAGATTCGGGACTGGGCGGCCGCGGCCAGCGCGGCTTTGCTGCGGCGGGCACGCAGATGCTGGATGCCCCCCAGTATGACGACGACGCGGGTGCCTCTCAGAACGGCGCGTTTTCGTCAGATTTCGCCCATGAGGGGACGAATCTCCTCGATATGAACGCTGCGGCGCTGGACCAGCCGCCGCCTCAACAGGGCGGCTTTGCCTGGCCTGTTTCGGATGCCCGCTCGGGAACTCAGACGCTGGATGCCGCTCTGGACGCGGGCCTCATGGAGACCCCGCAGGACAAGGCGCTGGGGGAAGACGGCGAGGAAAAGCCGAAAAATTTCGACGTTTCCGAAGATGCGACCATTGAAGTCGTCATTTGGAACCTGCTGCGCCAGATTGTTTACAACGTGGCCGTTTTCCTCCGCGACCATGTGACCCCCCTGCGGGACAGTATGGATCGCTACATCGAGCGCTCGAAGGCGATTCAGGAAAACCAGAATGCCGCCATGTCTCCCCAGGGCCGCCGGCTCATGCGCGCCGCCACGGTGGCGACGGTGCTGTTTGTGACGGGACTTTCCGTATATGTCGTTTATGAGACAAAAAAGGAAAAGGTCCCGCCCATTGAGCTGGCCAAGCTGCTTTATCCGTATGGCCCCCATGACGGCAGTTTGAACGGAAAGCCTTTCGCCGGCTTTGTGAATGTGGATTTCAAATACCTGCAAAGGGAACCCTGCTCCGAGGGCCAGACACAGGCGAATTGTTTCGCCTATGAATATAAAGCCAGGAATCTGGAAAACTTTTCAGGAAAAATGATTATCGGCGTCAATCAGAACGGCCATTGGATGCTGTTCAATCCGCCCAAAGATCTGGTGGTGGCGGCGCAGGCCAAGCGGCGTCCCAAGCGGAGATGACGCCTCAGCTGACGCAGGAAATGATGGGGTGTTTTTTGGGGGTTGATGTGCGCTGGGAAATCCGGAGCGCATTTGAAAAAGCCCTTTTGAGGAAGCGTTTCAGAGGAAGCATAAGGAAGCATGATGATGAGAAATGAGATGGACAAGCTGATGGATCAGGCCGGCAGTTCGCTCCCGTTCGCGGAGGGAAACACCGGATTTCCCGAGTTTTCCGAAAGCCCGGATTTCGTGGCGCTGTCTGGATCGGCACAGGGGGCGAAGCATGTGGACGAGCAGGCGTGGATGGATTCCAAGCTGCTGAGCCCCGAGGTTCGTCAGATGCTCCAGAGTGCCATGAAGTGTGCCAAGGCATGACGTTTTGTGCGGCAGACGCTGAATGCCTCACGCCAGAAATACGGACTGGAAAGCAGAACCAGGAAGAAATGCAGCACTGCAGAGGGTCGGGCGCAGAGAGTGCGCCGACCCTCTTTCATTGTTCTCAAGGCGGGAATGCGGCTCCCTGCCGCGGGGACTTGAGAATGCGGGAAGTCTTCAATGAGCTACGTCGTCCTCGCGCGGAAATACCGTCCCCAGTCGTTCGACTCGATGACGGGGCAGGAGCACATCGTCCGGACACTGACCAATGCCATTGCGCAGGGGCGGGTGGCGCACGCCTATCTTTTTTGTGGTCCGCGAGGCGTGGGCAAGACCACGGCAGCCCGCGTGCTGGCCAGAGCACTGAATTGTGAGCATGGGCCGACCGCGACGCCCTGCGGCGTGTGCCAGGCGTGCCGGGACATCGCTGCGGGTGTCTCCCTCGATGTCAGCGAAATCGACGGCGCCTCCAACAACGGCGTGGAGGACGTGCGGCAGATCCGCGAGCGCGTGACCTATCTGCCTCAGCGGGAGCGGCACAAAATCTACATCATCGACGAAGTTCACATGCTGACGACGCAGGCATTCAACGCGCTCTTAAAGACGCTGGAGGAGCCGCCCGAGCACGTGAAGTTCATCTTCGCCACGACCGAGCCGCAGAAGCTGCCGGACACGATTCTTTCGAGGTGTCAGCGCCACAACTTCCGGCGGATTCCTGCTGCATCCATGGCGAAGCGGCTGAATGAAATTCTGACGCTGGAGAACGCGCATCTTTCCGACAGGGCCGTGAGCCTGATTGTCCGGCAGTCCGAAGGGGGAATGCGGGACGCACTGTCCATGCTGGACATGGTTCTGTCCGCCTGCGGCAGTTCGCCTTCGGATGAGGATGTCGCGGAGGCGCTGGGGGCCATCGACCGGAATGCGGCGCAGACGCTGTGCGGGGCGCTGATTCAGCGGGACGCGGCCGCGATGCTCACGCAGGTCGAGGCGCTTTACTGCCGCGGCGTGGACTTCAAGCGGCTGTTCGAGGAGCTGGCCCTGCAGTTTCGCAATCTGCTGGTGGCCAGGTCCGTGTCTGATCCCGAGGCACGGAAAGCTGCGCTGGGGGATTTGGCGGACAGTGAGCGTGAGGCCGCTGTTGAGATGTCCAAAAACGTGGACCCCGCTCAGCTCGCCCGGCTGTTTGACCTGGTTCACGGGGCGGTCTGGGACGTTTCCCGAGCGGCACAGCCCCGTCTGGCCGCCGAGGTGGCACTTCTCAAGGGCATCCATCTGGCGCCCAGTCAGTCGGTGGCTTCAGCCATCGCCCGCGTGGAGGCTTTGACGCGCCAGCTGACGGGCCCCGCAGTTCCGGGCAGTTCGGCTGTTTCTCCGATCTCTGCGCAGGCGAGGCCATTTCGCCCTTTTCACTGAAGCCGGCCGTTCAGGAAGACGCGGCGGCCGGCGCAGACGGAGCGAATGTCAGGCAGGAATCTGCAAAGTTGCCGGCGCCGTCTCTGGTTCCATTGATGGAACAGACGGCGCCTTCTTCCGATGGCATGCCGTCGTCGCCCGAGGCCGGTTCGCCGTCTGCGTTGGCGGAAGAGGCAGCTGAATGCGCCGCACAGGCCGCACCTGTTTCTGGCAGAGAGGGACAAGCTGCTTTGGCCGAGATGTGGGCGCGCCTGGTGGCGGACACACGCTCCAGAAAGCAGACGTTTCTTGCCGGCGCTTTGAATCGGGCCTGCCTTCTCGATTTCAGAAATGGCATCGCCCGCATCGGCTTTACGTCGGACAGTCAGGCGGCCAGGAACGAAGCTGAGCACGCCGTCAGGGACATCGAGGCTTTTCTGACGGCGCAGGCAGGCCGTCCCGTGACGCTGATTTTCGAGAGCGCGGCGCCCGAACAGTCGGCGATGTCCATGGCTTCCCGCGAGCGTGCGCAGCGAGAGGACCGGGAGGACGCGCTGCGGAATGCCTGCCTCGATTCAGATGCGGTTCGCCTCGTGAAAAAGATGCTTGGCGCCTCTGTGTCTCAGGTGATGCCCAACATGGATTTCGGCTGCGCGCCCGGCGGGACCGCTTTCAATGATTTTGTGGTGGATGCGGATGACAGTGCCGATGACTGAGCCGGGTGAACGAGGGCGGCCTGGCACAGCGCCATCAAGACGGGTGACTTTCGGGGAAAGCCCTGCGTAAGGCGCGCCGCCCTTTCCGCCGGGATGCACCGGCGGGTGAAGCAAAAACGAAGGGGCTGTCCAGCGGCGGCAGCCCCGATTTCTTTTGGCGGGAGTTCGTTTTTCCCGCCGCGATGTCCACAACCTCACAACAGGAGCGGTAAGCATGCCCGGTATCGACGTCAATTTTTTCATTCGTCAGGCGAACAAACTGCAGAAGGAGCTGGAGGCAAAGCGGAGCGAGCTTGAGACCATCACCGTCGAAGGAAGTTCCGGCGGCGGGCTCGTCAAGGTCGTTGTCACCGGCGCTCAGCACCTTCAGTCCATTCACATCGATCCCAAGGCGCTGGAGGGCGGAGATGTCGCCATGCTGGAAGACCTGGTGATGGCTGCCATGAATCAGGGCCTCGATAATTCGCGGAACCTGATGAAGACCGAGCTGGAGAAGGTGTCCGGCGGCGTTCGGATTCCTGGACTGACCTGACAGAAGCGCGCGCTCAGCGAGCGGCGAAGTGCCTCTTCCGGCAGCTTTCGGAAGGGGCTTTTTCATTGGGAGCACACGGAGCGCGGCCGCAGCCCCTGACTGCGGTGCCTCGTCGGCGTTCACACCTGGGCATTCGCTCCCGGCATCCATCACCGGATTTGGCACCGGCACTTTGGAAACATGACACCCGAACCGCTTCAGCGACTGATTGTCGAGCTGGCCCGCCTGCCGGGCATTGGAGAGAAGACGGCCCAGCGGCTGGCTTTTCATCTTCTGCGCGCGCCGCCCGAGAACGCGCGGGCGCTGTCCGCCGCTATCGATGAGGTGATGGATCAGGTCCGCATCTGTCCCGTCTGCTGCGCTCTGACCGGGGCGGGTGACTGTCCTCAGTGCAGCGACCCGAAGCGGGACAACCGCATCATCTGCGTGGTCGAAAACGTCGCCGACATGCTGGCCGTGGAAAGGACGCGCGAATTTGGCGGGCGCTACCACGTGCTTCATGGCGTCCTCTCGCCGCTCGACGGCATCGGCCCGGAGCAGCTGCACATCAAGGAACTGCTCAAAAGGCTTTCGTCCGGCACCGTCGAGGAGGTCATCGTCGCGACCAATCCGGACGTCGAGGGCGAGGTGACTGCGCTCTATCTGACCAAGCTGATTCGCCCGCTGGGGATTCGCGTGACGCGCATCGCTCAGGGCGTTCCCATGGGCGGCGACCTGGAATTTGCGGATCAGGTGACGCTGGCGCGGGCGCTGGCCGGCCGTCAGGAGATTCCGTGATGCGTCCTGGCATGGGTGAAAGAGGCAAGAGGCGCCCCGCCGCTTTCGCCGCCGCGGCTGCTCTGGTGATGGCTGCCGCGCCTTTGGGCTGTGACCGAATCGCTGGTCCGCAGGCCATGGTGGCGTCTGCGCTGACGGAGTCTGCGGGAGAGGGCCGCGTTCTGGAGGTTCCCGGATGCGGCGCGCTGACCATCCGCCGCGCGGTGTTTTCGCGGCTCCTCGTGAAGCCCGAGGGAAACGGCATGGTCGCGGTGGCGACGGTCGATGCGGAGGCCGAAGTCGGCGGTGAGGGGACGCTCGTCAGCTATCTGGGGCTGGAGCGCGTGCCGTTTGCCTGTGATTCGGTCCGCTGCGCGCCCGTCAATTCTCCTCTCCCGTCTCTGGTTTCCCTGCTCTCTGCAGTGTGCGGCCGCCGCGGTGCGCGCGGTTCTGAGGAGGGAAGAGCGGACGATGAGAAAGTGTCGCGCTGGATCATTCGCGTTGACCGGGCACAGGCGGAAGTTCTGGAGGAGCGCGCCGGCCGCCGGGAGAGATTTGTCCTCAAAAACGAAAACGGCACTTTCAGCTTCGCCCCGGGCGTGTATTAGGGGCCCGCTTTTTTGACGGACGGCCGCCCTTTCGGTGGCCGTCCTGTGTTTTTTTCATTGGGCAAGACCGCTTTTTTCAAAGGTTCCATCGAATGTTTTCTCTGAAATTCATCTCCGGAAAATACCAGGGGGGCGAGTTTCCCCTCACGCCCGGCAAGCAGCTCATCATCGGCCGGTCCCCCGAATTGGAGCTGGCCCTGGTAGAGGACATGGTCAGCCGGAAGCACGCGAAGCTGACGGTGACGGACGACGGCCGCGTCTCCATTGAAGACCTGGGGTCGTCCAACGGGACTTTCGTCAACGGCGAGCAGATTGCCCGGCCGACGCGCCTCAAGGACGGGGACCGGATTCTCATCGGCACCTCCATCCTCAAGCTGGTCAAACTGGACGCGGCTCAGGTGCAGGCACAGCAGAGCGGGAAGGGAAGCTCGCGCCTGGCGACGCTGAAGCCGAATCTGGAGACGGTGGCCAAGGTCGCCAGCCAGCGGAAGACGCACCTGACCTCGGTGACGGGGCGCATTGAGGAGCTGGCGGTGGCCGACCTGCTTCAGCTCTTTGGCACGTCCCGCAAAAACGGCGTCCTGTGCCTCAGGCGCGACGACGGCGAGGAGGCGCGCATTTATCTGCGCCAGGGGCGCATCTATTACGCCCAGATCAGCTCTGCCCCGGGATGCGGGCCGCTGAAGAGCTTTCGGCGGATTCTGCGCTGGACGAGCGGCGATTTTGAGCTTCTGCCGCCCGATACGACGCGCTTCGACGATGAACTGGATGAGTCCACCGACCAGCTGCTGCTGGGGGCGCATCACGAAATCGACGAGATCAACCGCATTCAGGAGAAGCTGCCGTTCACGACCAAAATTCGTCCGGTTCGCCCGCTGGAGAAGCCTTTGCGGAACCTGACGCCGCAGCTCCTGGATACCTTCCAGCTCATCTACAACCACATCGGCACGATTCAGCAGGCGCTGGATTACGCCCGCCACAGCGACTTTGAGACCGCCCAGGCCATCGTGGAGCTGATGGAGGCGGGCTATCTCCAGAGGGCCTAGATTTTCGGCCGTGTCATTTTTGTAAGTGCCAAAAGCGCCGGTCCGGAGAGCGCGTGCTGCACAGAGCGCTGTCGGATCGGCGCGGCGTTTTTGAGGAATGCGTCTTTTGGCGCGTCCTCGATGCGCGCTTTCCGCAGGGCTTTCGCACATGAGTGATTCAGAAAAAGAGACCAGAGATCAGAGGCAGGACGCCGCGCCCCGGCTGTCGATTGTCATTCCTGTCTTCAATGAGTCGGCCATTCTCGAAACGGCTGTCCGCGGCTTTCAGGCGGCCATTGAGGAGGCGCGGCTGGATGACGGCGCGGCCTACGAGCTGATTCTGGCGGAAAATGGCTCCACGGACGGCACCGGCGGCATCGCTGACCGCCTCGCGGCCGAGGACGCGCGGATACGTGCCATTCACGTGGGCGAGCCCAACTATGGCCGCGCGCTGAAGGAGGGCATCCTCGCCGCCCGGGGTGAATTCGTCCTCTGCGACGAAATCGACCTCTGTGACATCGACTTCCACAGCCGCGCTCTGTCGATTCTGGAGACGCGGGCCGCGGAACTGGTCGTGGGCAGCAAGGCTCTGGCGACGGCCAGCGACAAGAGGCCGCTGTTTCGGCGCGCCGGGACGCGGGTCATCAACGGGCTGCTCAGGGCGACGCTGGATTTCAAAGGGACGGACACGCATGGACTCAAGGCCTTCCGACGGGCGCCTCTGGCCGATGTGGTCGCTTCCTGCGTCGTGGAGAAGGACCTGTTCGCCAGCGAGTTTGTGATTCGCGCTGGGCGGATGGGAAGGCGGGTCACGGAGATTCCCGTCGAAGTTCACGAGAAGCGCCGGACGCCCATCAGCCTCATTCGCCGGGTGCCCAATGTGCTGCTCAATCTGGGGAAGCTCATCGTCACCATCCGCTGGAAAGAGATGCGGCAGAGGGCTGAGGGAAAGGGCGGCTCAGATCATGGCGAAGGCTGACGCTCCGGTGAGTGCCGGCGGCGGAAAGACGGCCTGCATCAACGTCGATCTGGACGCCATCCCGCACTACCTGGCGATTCACGGCCTGTCCGCCGCCGATGTTTCGGACGAGGTCAGGTGTGCCGTCTGCCGCACCGCGCTTCCCCGGTTTCTGGACCTGTTCGGCAGCCTGGGCATCCGCGCCACATTTTTCACTGTGGGCGCCGATCTGGACGACGAGGAATCCGCCGCCAATGTCCGGGCCGCTGCCGAGGCGGGGCACGAAATCGCCAGCCACACGCAGACGCATCCCTATGCGCTGACCCGGCTGAGCTCGGACGCGCTGGCCATGGAAGTGACTGGGGCAGAGGAATCCATCCGCAGGGTCACGGGCCGCCGCCCGGTTGGCTTCAGAGCGCCTGGCTATGCCGTCACTTCCGAACTGCTGCGCCTTCTGGACAGCCGCGGCTACGCCTATGACAGCTCGGCTTTTCCCGCGGCGCCCTACTACCTCGCGAAGGCCGGCATCATGGGGGCGCTGAAACTCGCGGGGCGCCCTTCGGCAGCCATTTTGGACAGGCCGAGGGTCCTCGCCGCGCCTTTGAGACCCTACCAGCCCTATCTGTGCGAGCCCTATCAGGCCGCCTGCGGCGCTTTCGCGCTTCGCCTGCGTGAAATGCCTCTTTCGGTGGAGCCCGTGACGCGCGTTCCGCTGATTGGCACCAGCGCTCTGCTGTTTCCCGAGCGTGCGGTGCGCGCGCTGTGCCGCAGAATGGCGAAATTGCCCTGGGTCAATCTGGAACTGCACGGCATCGATTTGCTGGACTCGAACGACATCCGGCTGCCGAAACTCTCTTCCGTGCAGAGGGAGCTGGGAATTTCTGTGAAGGAAAAGACGCGCAGGCTGCGGGATGTGTTTTCTCTCTTCCGCGGCGCGGCAGAGGTTCTGACGCTGGAAGACACTGCGCGGCGCATGGAGCCCGGCGGACAGTCCCCTTGAACGGCAGAAGGCCCCGGTCTAAGGGGCCGCGCTTTTTTGGAGAGGCTCCGCTCATTGGTGCGGGGCCTCTTTTTCTTGTCTGGAACAAAAACATCGGCCCGGCATTCCGCCCGGGACCGGCACTTGACGACAGGTGACGAAGACAATGGCGACAGATTCTCAGGCTCCCGGAGGCCGCAGAAAGCCTTTCCCCAAGACCTTTGGCGACGTGATGAAAAACATTCCCTCGGGGCAGGGCAGCGACAAGGGGAAGCGCCGCGCCGATGACGCGGGGGAGGACAGCGCCGCGGAAAAGCATCGCCGCGAGACGCGCGGCGACGGCGGCCAGAAGCGCGTGGGACCTGTGATTATCCGCAAGCCGTCGCTGCAGCTGGGCAGGACCGCTTCATCGGGCGCATCCGCTGCTTCGGCCTCTCCGGAGACGATTTCAGGAACGGCCTTCTCTGCGCCGTCAGGTGATGTTCAGGCCGCGGCGGACAGTCATGCGGACGCTTCTTCGCAGAGTGCGGAGACAGGGCACCGCGCGGCGGTTTCATCCTCTGCCGACCGCCGTTCGCCGCGCCGCGACAAACGCGCGCCGTCTGACCGGCGTTCCGGCGGAAACGCGCAGTTCCGCCCCATGGCGATGCCCACGCAGGACGAGATCGACAGGCGCCTCGCCTCCATGCCTCCTGCTGAGGATGAGGATTTCGCGGCCCTTTTCGCGGCTTCCGGTGCCGATGGTCAGAGCGTCCGCCGCTTCGAGGTGGGCGAGAAGGTCAGCGGCCAGATTGTGCAGATGACCGGCGAGCGCGCGTTCCTCGATTTGGGCGGCAAGGGCGAGGGCATGATCGAGCTGAGCGAGCTCAAGGATAAGGACGGGAACGTGACCCATGCCGTGGGCGACACCGTGGAGGCCTATGTGCTGAAGACGGGCGGCGGCATCGTCCTGACCCGCGCCATCCCCAAGGGCGCGCAGCGCGATTTCATCCTTCAGGCAAAGGAGAGCGGCATTCCCGTGGAGGGCACGGTGACGGCCGTCAACAAGGGCGGCTTCGAGATTGATTTGGGCAGCGGCATGCGGGCTTTCTGCCCCGTTTCGCAGATTGACGACCGCTATGTCGAAGACCCGACGGCCTTTGTCGGCCAGCGGCTCGCCTTCCGCGTTTCCGAGGTCAAAGAGCGGGACATCGTTCTCTCGCGCAGGGCGCTTCTGGCTGAGGAGAAGGCCGCGCGCGCGGCAGCTCTGCGGGACAGCATCGTTCCCGGCGCCTGCATGGACGGCGTGGTCACCAGTGTCCGCGATTTTGGTGCCTTCGTGGATCTGGGCGGCATCGAGGGCCTGGTGCATGTCAGCGAGCTGTCCTTCGGCCGCGTGGCCAGTGCCGCGGATGTCCTGTCCGTTGGTCAGAAGGTTCGGGTCGAGGTGCTGCGCGTTGAGCCGCCCAAGGCGGGCGACAAGGGCAGCGGGCGCATCTCTCTGTCCATGAAGTCCCTGATGGACGATCCGTGGGAGACCGCTGCCGCCGCCATGTCCGAAGGGGACCGCGTGCAGGGCAAGGTTGTGCGCCTCCAGCCCTTCGGCGCTTTCGTGGAGCTCGCCCCCGGCGTGGATGGCCTGATTCACATTTCGGCGCTGGGGGCTGACCGCCGCATCGCTCATCCGAAAGAGGTCGTCTCTGAAGGCGAGACGGTGGACTGCATCATCGAGGACATCGACCGGGAGGCGCGGCGCATCGCGCTGAGGCGCCTGACCGGCGATGAAAATCCGGATGTGTCTCCTGCGGCGGGCGGAGCTGAGGAAGCTGACAGCGCATCAACCGCTGCTGACGCGGTTTCTCTGGCGGTGGGCGACAGCGTGGACGTGACCGTGGACAAGGTGGAGCCGTTTGGCCTGTTCGTGACGTTCCAGGGCGGCCGCGGGCTTATTCCCGCCGCGGAGACGGGGACGCCGCGCGGCACTGACCTGCGCAAGGCTTTCCCTGTGGGGACGACCTTCCGCGCCGAGCTCTTGGAGCGGGATGGCCAGGGACGGCTCCGGCTGTCCAAGACGGCTGCTGAAAAGTCCGAGGAGCGCAGGGAAGTGGAGCGCTATCTGAAGGCTGAAAACGCCTCTGCCAAAAAGGGCTTCGGCACCTTCGCGGACCTCTTCGGAAAGCTGAAGAAGTAGTCTGTCTCAGCCCATTTCCAGGTCTTCCGGAGTCTTTCGGCGGACTTTTTTCGCGGCGTCCCTCTCAACAAAATGCTTGACACAAAAAGCGAAAAAGTTTAGAGGGCCCGCCGTTTTTTGGCGCCGTCGCCAAGTGGTAAGGCAAGGGTCTGCAAAATCCTCACCCCCGGTTCAAATCCGGGCGGCGCCTCTGAAAATCGAAGTTTTGGAAACCGGCTCTCTGACGATGGAGAGCCGGTTTTTTTGTGCCCGAACACCGTCCCGCGTTGTGCAGAGCGGAAGTTCGCTTCGATTCCTAGCGCCGCAGCAAAACGTAAACGGCTCCGGTGCCGCCGTCGCACGGCAGGGCAGTGCAGAAGGCCAGGACCGCGCGGCCGATGGCGCCCTGACAGAGCCAGACCCGCAGGCTCTCCTTCAAAACGGGAATGTGGTCTTTGGAATTGAGACCCTTGCCGTGGACGATGAGGACGCAGCGCCTGCCGAGCCGCCTGCTTTCGCTCAGAAAAGCCTCGACTCTGGGCTTGGCCTCCGCCCTGGACAGTCCGTGCAGATCGACATTGGCCTGCACCGAATAAGCGCCGCTTTTCAGGGCCTTCACCAGCCGCTCGTCCACGCCCGCGGCGCGCCCTTCGATAAATTCTTCGGTGCAGGACATGTCGAAGGGTCCTTCACCGGCGACGAGCTCATAGAGGTGCGCCAGCGCTTCCGCTTCCTCAGAGACGATTTTGGCGGGCCTGGGCGGCGGCGGCGGTGCGTGTCCCCGGATGTCCTTTTCCAGCGGCTGGACGCCGGTCATGGCGGCCTCAAACAGCTGCTGATCGGAGAGACCTGACTCAAAGCGAAGGGCACCGGCCGAAGCCTGCCGTTTTCTTGCGGCCTCAGCTTCCTCAGCTCGCCTGGCCGCTTCCGCAGCCTGCTTCTGCCGCTCTTCCTCGGCTTTCATCCGGGCCTTGAGTGAGAGCGCTGCATCTTTCAGCGCCAGATTGAACGGCTGCTCTTTCTGCGGCCTGCGCGCGCTTTCTCCGGCCGTCTCCTGCCGTTTGGTCTTTCGGCCCATATTCAACTCCTTTCGCCATCAATCGTCTGACGTTGAAGACGATGAAGCGGTTGACGTGAGTGACGCGGCGTTTGTCCCGCTCCCGGCAGCGCTCTCTGGCTCCGCCGCTTCAATCACCGTGAGAACGCCGTCCTGAACTTTGAAGCGGATGTCCATTCCCCTGAACGGAAAGCCGTAGAGCCTGTCGGCGCAATGCTGACACCGGGGACGGGGGTCCAGCGCGAGCACCGCTTTCAGTGCGTCCAGGTCCGCGTCGGTGAAGGCGCTCTCCTGCCGCAGCTGAACAACGGCGCTTTCTGAAAAATTCACTTCGAGAGCGGGCCAGTCCGTTTGGTCCACGAAGCCGTTGCCCGCGCCCGGACGGCTGTCCGCGTATTCGAGGTAGGGCTTGATGTCATAGACGGGCGTGCCGTCCATGAGGTCCGCGCCGAGAACGTGGAGAATGAGGGCTTCCCGGTCGATGCGCTCCAGCTCGACGGCAGAGAGCCCAAGTCCATTGGGACGAAAGGGCGACCTGGTGGCGAACACACCCATGCCGGCGTTCCCGCCCAGGCGCGGCGGACGCACCGTGGGGCTCCAGTGCTTCTGCGTCTGCTGTGTTTCGCTTTCGGCGGCGCCGCGCCGGGCATTTCCGGAAAAGCCCCAGATCAGCCAGAGGAAGCGGAAGCCATCCAGGCCCTTCAGAGCAGCGGGGATGCGGTAGCCGGGCAGAAAATGGAGCTCTCCCCGCAGGTTTTTGACGAGGCCGCTCTGACGCGGAACGCCGAATTTGCTCCCGAAAGGCGAGCGAAAGACGGCGATGGGCTCGATGGTGATGGGCTGCATGCGTGATGCGCTCCCCGGCGCCGCAGTGCCTCCGTTCATCGGCATGACAGAAGCCTCACGAATCGCTGCCGGCGTCTTCGCCGCGGGAAGGCTCTTCTTCCGACTCGCGAAAATCTCTGAGTCTGGACGTGCGGGAGGGATGCCTGAGCCGATGGAGCGCCGCGGCTTCAATCTGGCGGATGCGCTCCCGGGAAACGCCCTTGGTCTGCGCGATGGCTTCCAGCGTTTCTTCCTGAATGAAGCGCCGCACGAGAATCTCAATTTCCAGAGGTTTCAGCTCGTCGATGAGCGACGAGATGAGCTCGCGGAGTTCCCGCCTGCTGAAGTCGTCATCCGGTCCAGGAGCACTCGCGTCTTCCAGAGACAGGCAGAGAAAATCCTTCTCCACCTCTTCCTGCTCCGCGTCGCGCATGGCGGGGGGCATCGAGGCTTCCGCACCCTGCGGATCGAGAATGCTCAGCAGGAGATGGCGGGCGTTTTTGACGTCCTCCAGCGGGCATTCCAGCTTTTGCGCGATTTCCTCCAGCGTCGGTTCCCGCCCGAGCTCCTGAAGCAAAACGCCGCTGCAGTTGATGAAGCGCCGGACGGTTTCTCGGCGATGGAGGGGCAGCCGGATGGTGCTGTCCATGTCGGCAATGGCCCGCGTGATACTCTGACGAATCCACCAGGCAGCGTAGGCGCTGAGCTTCGCTCCGCGGCTCGGGTCATAGCGGTCCACCGCTTTTAAGAGGCCGATGACGCCTTCCTGAAACAGGTCGTTGAAGTGCAGATGGCGGTTCCTTCGACAGAACCTCTTGGCGATGGACACGACCAGACTCAGATGCCCCAGCACGAGCTTCTGGCGGTTCAGTTCCGACGCATCCATCGGCGGCACGCCCTCCTCATCGGCAGCGAGTGAGAGAAAATCGGGAAGCAGCTTTTCCTCGCCGTCCATCGCCAGATTCATCGCTGCCGGCGCCTTTTTGCGCGAATGAGATTCGCCGTTTCCCTCTTTCTGACGGGCATCTCCCTTCTCGTCCCTGCTCTCCATGTCCGGAGTCCTTTCTCTTTCCGCAGTGCCGCGAAAAAAATGAAGCCGGCGCTTTTAGGTGTGCCGGGGGAGGCAGACAAGGCGCGCGGGCAGGAGGGAAGGGGAGAGTTCGTCAGAGAGCCGGCATAAAAAAATCCCCGGGCCATCTGTGAGAGACGGCACCGGGGATGACGGCAGCAGGCAGTGAGGTCAGGACCCGCCGCCGCCGTAAAAGTCCTTCAGCTTTTTGCTGCGCGACGGGTGACGGAGCTTCCTCAGCGCCTTGGCTTCAATCTGCCGGATGCGCTCGCGCGTGACTTCAAAGTCCTGGCCGACTTCTTCCAGCGTGTGGTCGCTCTTTTCGCCGATGCCGAAGCGCATCCTCAGCACCTTCTCCTCGCGCGGGGTCAGCGTCGCCAGCACCTTGCGGGTCTGTTCCGCCAAATTCATGTTGATGACCGCATCCGCGGGGCTGACCACGGCCTTGTCCTCGATGAAATCTCCAAGATGGCTGTCTTCTTCCTCGCCGATGGGCGTCTCCAGCGACACCGGCTCCTTGGAAATTTTGAGGACCTTCCGGACCTTATCGATGGGCATTTCCATCTTGGCCGCGATTTCTTCCGGCGTCGGCTCGCGCCCGTATTCCTGAAGCAGGAGCCTGTTGGTCCGAATGATTTTGTTGATGGTCTCAATCATGTGGACGGGGATGCGGATGGTGCGTGCCTGATCGGCAATGGCCCGGGTGATGGCCTGGCGAATCCACCACGTCGCATACGTGCTGAACTTGTAGCCACGCTCCCATTCAAATTTGTCCACGGCCTTCATCAGGCCGATGTTCCCTTCCTGAATCAGGTCGAGGAACTGGAGACCGCGCCGCGTATATTTTTTCGCGATGGAGACCACGAGCCTCAGGTTGGCGTTCACCAGCTCGGACTTTGCCCACTCAGTGTGGCGCTCGCCCTCGAGAATCTCCTCGTAGCTTTTCTGCAGCTGGTCTCTCCGCAGGCCTGTTTCCGACTGGACGCGCTTGATGGTCTTGTCCGCGCTGCGCACCTCGCGTTCGATGTCCTGAAACTGGTTCAGCGTGATGCCGTGCTTGTTGCAGAAGGCCTGGATGCGCTGCTCGTTCTGGCCCAGTTCGCGAAGCGTCCGTTTGTAGTCGTAGAGGTTCATGTTCAGCAGGGACAGGCAGGCTTTCCGCATCTTTTCCGCCTTATCCAGGCTTTCGATCTGCTGCTTGAGCACCTGGCCGACGTGCTCAATCTGGCGCGGCGAGATGCGCATCTTCTCCAGGAGGTCCATCATCTCCTCTTTGACCTCGGAGAGACGCTGCTGGTCCTTCTCTTTGAGCTTCCCGCTCGGGCTCTTGGCGACAATCTGCCGGCAGACGGCGTCGCGCTCCCTGAACTGGGCGAGAATCTCCAGAATTTTCTCCGCCCTCGCGCTCTCGTTCTCATTGGAGATGGACATCATGGCGTCATCGGAGGGCGTCTGCTCATCGGGCGCGTCCTTAATGATGTCGCGCAGGCGCACGGTCCCCTGCTTGAGCCCTTCTTCGAGAGCGAGAATTTCGCGGATGGCCACAGGTGAACCCAGAAGCGCCTTGAGAATTTCGCGCTCGCCCTCCTCGATTTTCTTGGCGATGGCGACCTCACCGTCGCGGTCCAGAAGCGGAATGCTTCCCATCTTCCGCAGATAGACGCGCACCGGGTCCGAAGACGTGACGCGGGGCTCGTAGTCCTCATCCTCCTTGTCCTCTTCGTCGGACTTGGGCTCCTCGATGACAGTGGGCTGCTGCTGGTCCTTCTTGTTGGCATCGATGACCTTGATGTTCTCCTCACTGAGGATCGTCAGGACCTCTTCGATGCGCTCGGTCTCCACGATGTCCTGCGGCAGGCCGTCGTTGATTTCCTCGTAGGTGAGAAATCCCTTCTGACTGCCAATGGCGATGAGGACCTTGACCTCTTTGCGGTTGCGAAGCTCCGAACCGCCCTCGTCCATGTCCCCATCTTCGCCGGACATGTCCTCCGGGTCGCTTTCCTCTTCGCCCAGGTCGCCGAAGGAATTTTCTTCGGCATTGCCGAATTCGTCGTCGGCGTCGGTGTGATGGCGCTTGGTGACGTCAGCTTCAAACTCGGTGCCTTCCAGACCGTCGCCGCCGTCAACGTCGTCGTCCATCGGCGGGATGTCCTCCATGCCCGTCACATCGATGGAGTCGCCGCTGCCGCCCTTCTCAGCCTCGTTCGCTTCGTTTTCGATTTTGTCGAGTTCGGCTGCGCTGGCGTCATCAGGCTCGAGGTCCTCTTCGTCCTCGTCGTCGAACTCATCTGTTTCGTCGAATTCATCCCGCTCTTCGTCGTCCTCATCGAAGTCCTCGACGGTCGGCAGAGCTTTTGGGGACTTTTTGTTTTCAGCGGCCGTCGTGACGGTCTTGCCCTTGCCGGACGCCGATTTTCCTGCCGCGGGGGCACTTTTTGCCGAAGACGTGGCTGCTGCTGCTTTGTCTGTCTTTGAGGACTTGACGTTTTTGACGGCCTTGGCGGCTTTGACATTTTTGGAAGTCTTTGCCGCTTCGGCGCTTTTCTTCGTTTCAGCCTTTTTGGACGCCTTTGCCGCCGCTGCTTTCGCGGCCGCGGGCTTCTTCTCAGGCTTGGACTTGGAGGCAGCCTTGGCCTCCTGATTCTTCTTTGAAGCTGCTGCCTTTGCCGCTGCTGCCTTTGTCTTTGCGGTGCCCTTGACGGCCGGCGCGACTTTGCCTGCCGCAGCCGCCCCGGAAGCCTTCACCGCCTTTTTCTGGGATGAGGCCTTGTCCTTTGCCGCTTTGTCCTTTTTGACCGCGGGCACGCTCTTCAGAGACGCCGCGCTCTTTTTCTTCTCGTCCTTTTTCGTTTTTGCCGCGGCCTCATTGGCTGATTTGCCTGTTTTGGCGGCCGTTTTTGTCTTGGCCGCGGCGGGCTTGGCTTCGGCCTTTGATGACTTGATGGCCTTGGACGGCTTCGTGGACTTGGATGACTTTTCCGCAGCCTTGGGCGTGGCAGATTTTGAAGTTTTCACGCTTTTGGCGGCCTTTGCCTTCTCTGCCGCGTTTTTTGCCGCGGCCTTCTTTGCATTCCCCGAATCCGCGTTTTTGCCGGCCGCTTTAGAGGCCGCCTTCTTGGCATCAGCGGGCTTGGACGCCTTCTCCTTGCCCTTGCGAGCTGCGCTGGCGGCAGGCGCCTTCTTCGGTGCCGCTTTCACATCTTTGGCAGGAGCCGCTTTGGCAGTTTTGGCGCCCTTGGACGCGGCGGGGACAGCGGCTTTTTTGGCCGCCGCAGAATTCTTCGCCGCAGCGCTTTTCACAGCACCGGAAGCAGACTTGGCCTTTTGGGCCTGTTCCGCCTTGGGAGCGGCTTTGGCCGCTGACGTCCTGCCTGCCGGTGTTTTGGCCGTCTGAGCCTTCACAGCCGGTGCCTTGGATGCAGCCGCGCTTTTTCCAGCTTTGGCGGCGGACGCCTTGGATCCCGGCTTGCGGACATCAGCGGCAGCCGAAGTCTTGGCGGCTTTCGCCGGAAGCTGCTCGCGCGCACCGGATTTTTTCTTCGCGTCAGCAGCTTTGGCGGCCGCTTTCGGAGGAGCTTTCTCCGCCGCCTTTTTCACTGCAGTCCGACCGCCGGAACTTTTGGCTGTGGTCTTGGCAGAACTTTGGGCGGGGCTTTTGGTCGAGGAACGGGGGGCCTTCGTCTTTTCGTCAATGGAAGCGCTGGTTGTTTTGCGTGCTTTGTCGTTTTTTTTGTCACTCTGCTTGGCCATCAAATGACTCCTTCGCTGAGATGGTGGCGCCCCATACATAAGAAGGGGGGGAAGGGAAGTTTTCAGGACTTCTTCGCCTGGAGCTTCAGTCGCAGTTCATTGAGCCGCCGGTGCTCATCCTGAAGTTCCTCGATGTCCTCATCGGCGGCATTGGCATCGATGCTTTGGAGCAGGCGGGCCTTGGTGTCTGACAGCAGGGCCTCGACGCGCTGGAGGCGAATTCTGCGCGACGTGTCCCGCAGCGCTTTCAGCCGGTCATCGAGACCGGGAAGCGTCGTCCTGATTTCATCGATGCGCCTGGAGACCGATTGCCGCGTGGCTTCATCGAGACCGGCGAGCGCTTCTTCCGAAGGCGCGCCGCCCTGAACCAGCAGCCTGAGCGCAATGTTTTCGACCTCTTCGATAGCCTGCGCCTCCGGCTCTTTGGCCAGAGACGGCTCTGCCAGAATGAGGGCGGCAAAAAGTTCTTCCTGAGGGTTCAGGCGCTGCCCCGGCTGCGCTCTGCCGTTCTGCGTACCGAAGTTCTCTCTGTGCTCGGCCGCTGGCCGCAGCTTCGAAGGCGATTCCCTGAGATAGGCCCTCAGCTCAAGTTCCGGCACACCGAGATGCGCGGCGATTTCACCAATGAAGAGCGTCTTGGCCATGCCGGGGGGAATCTCGTCCAGCGTCCTGCGGAGGCGCCCGATAGCGCTGACTTTCTCTTCGAGAGATTTGTTCGCGGCATCCGGAATCACTGTTGACAAAAGCCAGCGGGACAGGAGCGGCGCATCGCTGATGAACTGCGCCAGCGCTTCGGGGCCCGCTTTCAGCGCAAATTCATCCGGGTCCACGCCATCCGGGAGCGCGGCCACGCGAATGGTTTTTCCCGAGGCGAGCAGTGCGCCCGAGAGGCGCTCCACAGCTCTGAAACCGGCGGCATCTCCATCCAGCAGCATGCACAGCGTTTCCGCCCCCGCGCGGCCAAGAACCGCGATGTGTCCCTGCGTCAGAGCGGTCGAGCACAGCGCGACCGCGTTGCGGACGCCGGCGCAGCTCAGGCCGATGGCATCGAAATATCCCTCGACGATGACGGCCGTTTTGCTTCGCCGGATTTCATCTCTGGCCGCGTCCATGCCGTAGAGCGTCTCGGATTTCCGATAGAGGGGCGATTCCCGGGAATTCAGATACTTCGGACCGGCGCCGCGCTCATCAGCGGAAGCCATCCTGCGGCCGCCAAAGGCAATCGTCCGTCCCTCAGGCGAGCGAATGGGGATGATGAGCCGGTTTCTGAAGGTGTCGTAGTGGCCGGCGCCGCTGCTCCTCTGCGTGACCAGCCCCGCCTGAACGGCCAGCTGAAGCGCGCCGTTTTTCTGGAAGAAGTCCGTCAGCTCGCTCCAGCTGTCCGGCGCGTAGCCAAGTCCGAATTTGCGTGCGGCCTCTTCGCTGACACCGCGCGCCTTCAGATGTTCACGTCCGGCCTCGGCCCTGGGATCGTTCCAGAGGCAGTTCTCAAAAATCCGCTGAGCGCTGGAGGTCACTTCCAGAAGGCGCCTGCGCAGCTCGGCAGCGGGGTCATGCCGCTCCTCCAGGCTGACGCCCGCTTCTGCCGCCAGCTGGCGCACAGCCTCGACGAAAGAGATGCCCTGAATTTTCTGAACGAAGGTGATGGCGTCACCCGCCGCGTCGCAGCCGAAACATTTGAAAAAGCGCCTCTGGGGATTGACGTTGAAGGAACCGGTCTTCTCGGCGTGGAAGGGACAGAGCCCGACAAAGCTGCCGCCGCTGCGGCGCAGTTTCACGTGGCGCGAGATCAGGGCCACGAGGTCTGTGCGCTCCAAAACCTCTGCGATTTTGTCCGGGGAAATCTGCATGGCTCTGGTCTCCGGTGAGCGGGCCGGTTTTCAGGACGGAACAGCGTTCCAGTTTCGGGAAGCGGGCGCGTTCAGAGCTTTGCGAGCCGGTTTTTGACAGCCGCGCTGACGGTTTTGCCGTCGGCCCTCGCGCCTGCCTTGGCCAGAACCGCTTTCATCACCGCGCCCATCTGCTTCGCGCTCACCGCTCCCGTTTCCGCGATGGCCTCTTCCACCAGCTTGTCCAGCGCCTCGGGCGAGAGCTGTTCCGGCTGATATTTTTCGAGGACGCGCGCTTCCGCTTCCTCGCGGCCTGCCAGGTCTTCTCTGCCGGCCTGGCGATAGACGCCGATGGATTCGCGGCGCTGCTTCAGCGCCTTCTCCACCAGTTTGATGACTTCATCGTCATCCAGGTCATGGCCGACTTCGATTTCGCGGGTCGTGATGGCGGATTTCAGAAGCCTGAGAGCGCTGAGCGCGGCTTCGTCCCGGGACTTCATGGCCGCTTTCAAATCTTCATTGAGACGTAATTTCAGAGACATGGCGCGGTGGCCTCGCTGTGGATGGAGGAAATGCTGTCCCCTCACCCTTAAGCAGTCTCATCTGCTCAGGCCGTCCGCCGGCGTCGGTAAATTTTTGCGCCGGTGAAGCCGGAAACGCCGCCGGAACGGCCGCACTCAGAGCGCGCCTGACCATGTCCGGTGACGGCTGCGTGAGAGCGAAAGAGGGACTGCACAAAAAAAAACCGACCCAAAAGAGATTCTTTCGGATCGGAGTTTTTCCCTGAGAAAGGAAATGCGGCGGATCAGTAAACCTTGCGCATTTTCTTCACGGCCCGCTTTTTGGCCGCGAGGGCTTTCTTCTTCTTCTTGATGGAAGGCTTCTCGTAGTGCTCGCGCTTGCGAATCTCCGAGAGAATGCCCGCCTTCTCGCACTGTTTTTTGAATCGCTTGAGGGCGTTTTCAAAGGACTCACCGTCCTTGACTCGTACTCCTGGCATTCGATTCACCTCCCTTCTTTCAGTATCAGAAAAAAAAACGACGCGCGCCGCTAGCGGGGCGTCCATGGCTTGTCAACCCATAAAAATGAAAAAATCGGCCTCGAAAATCAGCCCCCGAACATCAGCCGTGAATGCCCTCAGCCAGAAACAGGTCCCCCGATTCCTTCCACAGAACGACAATGATCTGGTCGCCCAGCTGGCCGATGGAGAAGTATTTCGTGTGATCAATGGGCCATTCAGAAAGATGCGCGGGCCATTCACCAAAATGTTTGGTCATTTCATCCACAGAAAAAATCTGCACCCGTGACACATTGGCATTCTGAAGACGCGGATTTTGCGTAATTCTGGCAAATTCTTTGAGCAGATTATCCGCGGAATCAGATTTTCTGTTTTCAAAATAAAGTCCCTCGGGAACGCAGAGCTTGGGGAGATTGTCCAAATCCTTTGTTTGCAGAAGCGCATAAAAAGCCACGGCGAATTGATGGAGTTTATTCCGTTTCTGCTGTTCCTTCTGCAGACGCATTGTCTCCTCAGCGCGCTTGGTCAAAGCCGCCAGCTGCTCCTCGCTGATTTCCGTTTTTCCCTGAAAGATATTTTGAATCATTTGCTCAGTCATCTCGGCGTCGCTGTCGGACGTTCCGGAAAGGATTTCCTGAGGGGTTGGCACAGGCGGATTTGCCTCAGCACCGGGCTGCTGCGCCGCATTTTCAGTCGGCGCCGGAGGAGGATTGTCCTCGGCCAGGGATGCGCCGGAAAAGCTGAACAGCGAAATAAATGCGGACAGGACCAGAAAACGCTGCGAGCGATATAATGCCATGAGGTTCAACCAAATCCTTTCTGGGGATTATCTTTTATAAAAATTGCCGGCGTCATTGCCTCCCGATGTTACAAAAAAAGATACAAGACGCGGGTGGCAGACGCCGGCATGAATCAGTAGGGGCGCGCATCCTCGAAGGATGCTGTTTGTTTTATTAAAGTAGATAACCCGGTTCTGCAATACGCAGATTTTGTAAGGTGATCGGTGATTGATGATGAATGAGGAAAATAAGCAGGAAATGTCTCAGGAAGAAAACGCTGCCGATAAATCCGCGCAAAATGCGCCAAATGCGGCGGAAGACGCGGAGATGACCCCGGCGGCAGCCGCGCTTTATCCAAAAGTGCTGGAAATTATTGAGGATATTCGCGGAAGCCTTCAGGCGGACGGCGGCGACATTGAGCTCTTAACGATTACTCCTGAGCTCAAGGCAAAAGTCCGCCTCGTGGGCGCCTGTTCGGGCTGTCCTCACGCAGCGCTGACGCTGCGCTACGGCGTTGAGCGTTTTTTGTGTGAGAACATTCCTGAACTGAATGGACTGGAATCGGTGGATCCAATTCCCGGCCTCGATGACTGGGGCGATTTGGATCCCTGGGGGGAAGATGCCGCGGAGAGCCCTTCTCCCGCGCCTTCTCCTGCGGATGAGCAGTGACGGCGTCCGCCGAGGGATGAGTCACATCGTCCGGCGCAGGCTTCGGCCGCCGTCCGCAGCGAGGATTTGGCCGGTCAGCGCCGCAGCCGGGTCAATGAGCCCCATGAAGGCGTGAACAATTTCACGCGTTTTTCCCGCGCGGCCGGCAGGAATGTTCGTCAGCGCGGGCGCGTCGGGCTGCCCGGCTTCCGGTGAGAGCTCCGTCAGGCCGACAGCCAGGGCATTGACCCGAATCATCGGTGCCAGCTCCAGAGCCAGACATTGCGTCAGCATCGCCAGTCCGGCTCTGGACGCACAGTAGGCCGCGCCGTTTTTCCAGGGGATGACCCCGCCGCCCACGTCGATGATGTTGACAATGGTGCCGCGGCCGCGTGTCCGCATCTGACGGATGGCTTCCCGGCAGCAGGCGCCCGGTGCGGCCAGATTCGTCATCGTCAGCTCGTGCAGGCGTTCGTCGGAGAGTTCGAGGATGGGGCCGCGGATGAAAATGGACGCGGCGTTCACCAGAATCGTGCATCCGTTCATCCGGGCACTGGCCTCGAAGACAGGGGGGATGGATGTCAGGTCGGCCAGGTCCGCCTGAACGGCCTCGAAGCGAACGCCGCGCGTCTCAGCGCAGCTGGCCAGATGGCTGAGTCTTTCAGCAGACGCCGCCGCCGGCCGCCGGTGCACGGCGACAAGATTCGCCCCCGCCCGAATGAGGCTTTCCGCCAGGTGGACGCCGAGTGCTCCGGTGGCGCCCGTGACAACGGCAGTTTCACCTGCAGCCAGTCTGCTTTGCGTGCTGCCGCTGCGGCCAATGGGACCGTCAAATGTTTTTTCTTGTTTCGACATCGGGATGAGACATGAACGGCGCGGCGGAGAAATGGGCCGAACGAGGGCTGGAATGCCGGGCCGCCAGAGAGGTGGACGCTCCATCGTTCGGGGCGCTCCTGAAAAACACAGGCTTCAGTCAGCCTAGAACAGGGAAGGATGGAGAACGATGGCGCCGAGCGGCAGTGAAAGAGTTGTGGAGGTCATGGTTGAAAGCATGACCGACGTCCAGGCGAAGCTGCAGATCATGAACGATGTCCTGAATGTGATGGACTGGGCGATTGAGAGCGCTCTCGAGGAGCTGGAGGGAAGCGGGAGCATCGCGTCGGGCGAAGAGGGACTGCTTCAGGAATACAAGAAGGCAATCAAGACGCTGCGCAAGCGCGGCTTCACACGCCCCAGACCCGCGGGCAGCGGCGTGCAGTGCCCCGGCTGCCAGGCGAGGCTGAAGAATATCTCCGGCAAGCCCGGAGAGCGATGCGACTGGTGCGGCTACGTCTTTTCGTGAGCGGTTCATCCGGCGCAGATGCGGCCTGCTGAGCTGTTTTGCCGGGCATGAAAAAGCTGAAATTTTTGCCCAAAAGTTCACTTGAAAGAGACCGGCAGAGCGACTAACGGGCGCGCGCTTTTCAGCCGGGGCCATAGGCTGGCAGCCGTCTGAAAGCCCTTGGGGCGGGAATGTCTCCCGCCCTTTTCTTTTGTTTGGGAACCTCTGCGCGTGACGCACGTTCCAAGGAGTCAAAGAGATGTCTCAAGGAGTTGTGGGAACCAAAGTCGGCATGACCCAGATTTTCGGTGAGGACGGAACTTCCATCCCTGTCACTGTCATCCGGGTGGCCCCCAATGTCGTGGTCGGCAAGCGCACTGCTGACAAGAACGGCTACACCGCTGTCATGGTCGGCTACGATCCGGTTCCGGAGCGCAAGCTGAGCAAGGCAGAGGCTGGGGTGTTCAAAAAGGCCGGCGTCGCCCCTGCCCGCACGCTGAAGGAATTCCGCATTTCTCAGGAAGAGCTGGATGCGCTCAAGGCGGGCGATGAGATCAAAGCCGATGTGTTCCACAAGGGACAGTTCGTTGATGTCATCGGCACGACCAAGGGCCGCGGCTTTGCGGGCGTTGTCGTTCGCTATGGGATGAAGGGCACGGCGCGCAACGCTCAGTCCGCTCACGAGTATCACCGCCACATCGGCTCCATCGGTCAGCGCAAGACCCCTGGCCGCATCTGGAAGGGCAAGCACATGCCCGGTCACCTGGGCGTGGAGCGCGTCACCATTCAGAATCTTCATGTGGTGGACGTCGATCTGGAGAACAACCTCCTGCTCATCCACGGCGCGGTTCCCGGTCATCGCGGCAGCCTCGTGACCATACTGCCTGCTGTGAAGCGCAAGGCGGATAAGCCAGTTCTCGGAACCATCATCGCGGATGCCGGCGATGACAAAAAGAAGAAGAAGCCCGGCAAGAAGTAGTTCTCAAAATAGGAGCTGATTCTCCCGGCTGTTCTGAAAGGGAGGCGTCTTTGAGAGGCGCCTCCCTTTTTTATTGCCGTTTTATTGCCGTGCCGCCGCCGCTGTGCATCCCGTGAAGTTCAAGGCGGAATTCCGGTAATCCTTTTGAGCTTTGATGTTGTTTTGAGATTGCGCTCCTGCCCCCCTCAGAATGTCTTAAAATGGCTGAAATTGTGTTCGTATATTTATGCTGAAAAAATAATAGAAAAGTCGGCTGTTCTGAGGTGAAATTCTCAAAAATATCTTTTGAACTCCGTTCGTCCGCCACTAAGCTTCGCGCCCATTTTTCGGGAAGTGAACGTCCAGAAATTTACCGGACACATTCCGTTGTTCAAATGACATCCAGAGGCTGACACATGACATCGAACCCCTTGGCACGCCGTCTTCGTTCACTTGCCGCCGCGATGGCCGTAGGCACGGCGGCCCTGTATTCATCGCAGGCATCAGCTGTTCAGTATGAAAGTGAAATTGATATTTCCAGCGAGCAGGACCTCTACGACCTGCAGCTGGAAGGCGATATTTCCGAAGAGACACTGGAGACGCTGCTGGCGATGTTCCAGTCGGGCATCGATTTGAATACGGCGAGCCCTGAGGAAATCTATGAGCTTCCCAACCTGACCTATGAGCACGTCAACGCCATCATTGCGTATCGGAAGAGCGCTCATGGCATTGAGAAGCCGGAGTCGCTGGTGGCCGCCGGCGTTCTGGATGAAAAGCTGCTGCTCCAGATTTTGCCATTCATCAGCCTGTCGGACGTGAGCAAGGGGAAAAAGAAATACGTCGGCGGCAGCGTCAAATACGGTCTCGCCGCCTCGACGGACGATACCAAGGCGCCGCCGATGTATGCTAGGCTGCGGCTGAAAGCGCCCTTCAATATCCAGGGCGGACTGCTTCTGATGACGACCCGAAACATGATTAAGAAGGTCTATTCAGAAGATGACTTGCTGTGGGCTGACCGGCCTGGCTACTCGCTACATGTGCCGAAGTATTATGTTCAGTGGAAGAACTCGAATTTTAAGGTCATTGCAGGCACATACCGGATTGGTTTTGGCGAGCGGCTGACACTGGATAATTCCACAAAGTCCAATCCCAATGGATTCTATGCCGACGATGCCTATAATACCCCGCAGGACCTGGCCGCGGCGTGCAAGGAATCCAAGGGCGATTACAGCGGGACAGAAGAGCTCTGTAATGGTGTTCAGGGGGTTGAGACGGGCGACTACACATGGAGCCATGGTTTCCGGGGTGTCGCCGCTTCCGGAAAGCTGGAGCTCCCGGATGTAGAGCTCAATGGGACCGTATTTATTTCGTATGAAGATAAGTCCATTTATCAATATGAATTGTATGACACGGAAGCCTGCGAGGATCCGCACAGCTCCTCCAAAGATTGCAAGACGCCGCCGATTTATGTGGCTCTGGATGAAAATGACGACCTGTATGGCAGCGGCATCAAGCACAGCTACAGGACGCTGCCCAGCATGTTCCGGGAGCTGGCGGGCGGCGGCAACGCGACCATCAAAATCGGCCACACAGGTTTTGTGGGGGTGACGGGCTACGGCGCCAAAAGCACCTTTGATGATTTGAGCCCCTATAAGCTGGACTTTCAGGAGTGGTCGCGCATTCCCTATGGCGGGCCGTATGGTGCTATTGGCCTCAATGGCGGTGTTTATCTGAACAAAGTAAGCCTGTTTGCCGAATTTGCCCGGTCGTTTGACTCAATGCCTGACGGGAAGGGCGGCGGCTACGGCGTGGTTCAGCGGACGGTGTACAATCCCAGCAAAAAGCAGGAGCTGGAACTGACCATCCGTTACTATGACCGGGATTTTGCGAACCCCTATTCGCGGGCGACGGCGGCCGCAGACGAGTATGACGGCAACCGCGGACGCAATGAGTTCGGCCTGCGGCTTCGTTATTATGGCCGTTTACCTGACTGGGTTTTCAGTGGGCAGGCCGACTGGTGGATGTGGCCCCACGATGCGCTCACCTATGATAAAGATTTGCCTGAAGGTGAAAGAACAGTTGTCGATAATTCGATGCCCAAGGGGACGAGCCATCTGAATTTAAAGACGCGCGTTCAGTTTGTCGGTTTTGATCTGGTCCAGCCGTGGCTCTCATTTGAATATCGCAACCGCGACCTTGGATTTAATGATAATTCCTATGAAAATTCCAAAGGAGAGCTGGTCGGTTCCTGTTACGATGCCGGTTCGGAATATGTGAAACTGAGCGATGAAGCCGATGCCAGCGTCAAATGCCGCGGGCAGTTTTATCGGGCGGGAATCGGGACGAAAATTGAGCCCCTCAAGAAGCAACTGTGGTTTGATTTGCGTTACCAGCATGAATTCCTGAATGATAAAAAATATGTCGATGAACTGCGGCAGGATGTGATTTTTTCGCTGGGCGCCACCTATAAGCCCATTCCAGAGCTGAACATCCGGGCAAGATTCAGGTATCTCTTTGAAGACATCAAAGACAACGAGGCAAAAGAACAGTCCATCTGGGCTTATCTGGCGGTAGGATATAAGCTGATGAAACTTTATACCTTTAATCTGCGCTACGATTTCTACCATTATCTGGATGACCGCAAGGCGACCATTGAGAAAGACAGCCGCTCGCAGCACAGATTCCGCTTCGATTTTGAAGCTAAATTCTAATTTAAGGAAATGGCGGAGGTTGGAGAGGATAATATGAATAATAAAATGTTTCAGAGACTGATCTGGGTACTGGCCGTCCTGCTTTCCCTCGCCCTGGCCGGCGGCTGCGGCGGCACCATCAAGACCAAGAGCCAGCGCAAGTTCAGTCGAGAAAAGACGGCTTCGGCGCTGAAAAAGCTCGATCAGGAAGGGCTTTTGATTGGTGAATTTCCGCTGAGAGCGAATAAGGCCATTTTGGACGGTGATACCGTCGTCGTCGAAGGGCTGGATGCGTCGCTTCGCCTCATTGGCATCGACACGGAAGAAACCTTTAAGAAGGATTGGGAGCGGAAGCTCTACGCCAAGGGATTTGAGGAATATAAAAAGCAGCTGCGCGGCAATTCAAAGCGGCCTGTTAAAATGGCCACGCCCCTCGGAGAGGAAGCCAAGGTTTTCGCCGAAAAGTTTTTTAATGGCATCAAGACCGTCCGTCTCGAAAGAGACCATCCCGGGGAGCTTCGGGGCTTTTATGGACGTTATCTGGCCTATGTTTTTGCCAAGAAAAACGGCGAGTGGGTCAATTATAACATTGAATGCGTCCGTGCAGGCATGAGCCCCTATTATACAAAGTATGCGCAGTCTCGCCGTTTCCATAAGGAGTTTCTGGAGGCGGAAGCGGAGGCCAAGGCTCAGAAGCTGGGTATTTGGGATCCGAATAAAGAGCATTATACGGATTATGAAGAGCGCCAGGACTGGTGGTTCCGCCGCGGGGCCATCATCGATTATTTTGAGAGCGAGGAAAAGAAACACGACAATTACTTCGCGCTGACCCGCTATAATACGATGATGGAGCTGGACAAACGAGTAGGACAAGAGGTCGTTGTTTTTGGTGCCATTGGCGATATTCGCTTCAATGAGCGCGGCCCCACTCTGGTCAAGATGTCACGCACCCGCTTCGAGAGTTTTGATGTGGTGTTTTTCGATAAGGATGTTTTTAATTCGCTGAATTTGGTTGATCAGAAAGGTGAATATATTTTTGTTCGCGGTGTGGTTCGTCGGTATAAAAATAAATATACCGGCAGAGAGACGCTGCAGATTATCGTCAATCTTCCCAGTCAGGTCTGGGTTCCCACCGATGCGCAGCTGGCGGAGCGCAAATCTTTGCAGGATATTTTGGTTCCGCTCCCGGCGATGCCCGAGGAAACGAAATCGCCCGCTGCGGACCAGTCCGGTTCACCAATGGAGGAGCTGAATCTGGATAAGGAGCTGGATAATCTCTACAAAGACATCCCGAAGAACGATAAGATGTATGACAGTGACACCAGTGACCGGCCGACCAAGGAAGACGGGTCGCCTGCGGACCTTAACTTCGACAACCTGACATGATGTTCAGAACAGGAGGCAGTAAAATGCAGAAATATCGTTTGAATGGAAAGCTCGCGGCAATCGGCAGCCTCGTGATGGCGGCAGCGCTGGCGGCCTGCGGAGGCAGTGAGAAAGGCGGCGGTTCCAAGTGCTCGGGCCTGCACGAGGGTGATTTTATTATTACCGAGTTTATGGCCAATCCGGCGGGCACGGATGATTTCAAGGAATACGTCGAGATTTATAATCCGGGAAGTGAGCCTCTGGTTTTGGACGGCGTTCAGCTCCTCGTCGCCAAATCCGATGGTTCGAGCTCGAAGTCCAGCTGGCGGATTAAGGGCAGCGATGTCGTCATCAATCCGGGCGAGTATTTTGTCGTGGGTGATTTTGATGACACACAAGTGGATGAAGCAACCGGTGTGGCTCCCGAGCCCTATCAGCACCTGAGCTATTATTTTAATAAAAAGCTGGGCCTGAACAACAGCAACGGCATGATTGGCTTCAAGTGCGGCTCAACGGTGGTGGATTCGATCACCTATGAATCTTCCTCGGAGGCTCGTGCGCAGATTCTGAGCGGCGACAAGCTGAACAATCCCAAGGATCCCACCAGCTGGTGTGCCATTCCCAAGGAAGAAACATACGATATTAAAGAAATTACGTCATATACATACAATGACGACGGCAGCATCAAGAGCACCAAGCCCAATTACGGCACGCCGGGCAAGGCCAATCCCGCCGTCACCTGCGATTATACCCCGCCGCCTGCCTGCGAGGCGGGGCCGGGACAGTGCTGCGACGATGAAACGGGCGAGGCGCGTGATATTGTTCCTCCTGAGCCGGGCAAGCTGATTATTACCGAGATTATGGCGTATGCGGGTGACAATGTGACGCAGGAGGACGGTTCCACGAAATTTGTCGCCAATAAGAATTACCACTACGTGGAATTGTATGCCAAGACGGACTTTGACCTGCAGGGGGTCAAGCTCAGCAAGAGCGATAAAGCCAAATGGGCCCTTCCGGGCAGTGACTGTATGCGCGTCTCCGCAGGTCAGGATTTTATTGTAGTCAAAAACAATAATTCGGCGGAGAACGGCGGATTGTCCGGCGACAAGCTCCTCCTTTCGTCGATGGACCTGAACCAGAGCGGAACGCTGTCGATTCTGGTGACGAAAGGCACGGGCGAAAGCGCTCAGGACGTGGTCATTGACAGCGTCGAATATCCCAAGACGACGGCCAATACGTCGTGGCAGCGCTCCAATGATTACTCGAATAATTTCTGCGAGAGCACTGCAACGTATGGCAACGGATTCCACGGAACGCCCAGTGCGGAGAATACCAAATGCCCGGAAGTCGGGCCGAAATGTGAGACCCTGGCCGCAGGTCAGTGCTGCGACAAGGGAACGCCGCGGAATATTAAGACGCCTGCAGTCGATGATTTTGTTATCACGGAAATTATGGCCTACGCTGGGGACGACGTGGAGCAGGAAGACGGCTCTACTAAATTCACGGCTAATAAGAATTATCAGTTCATTGAAATCTTGTCCGACGAGGCCTTTGATCTGAACGGGCTGACCGTCAGCAAGAATGCGACGACGGGCAACTGGAAAATCGAGACCGATGAATGCGTCAGCGTTCCTGCAAATTCCTATTTTGTCATTGCCAAAAATGGTGAAAAATCTGCCAACGGCGGCATTGATGCTGATTTCGTGTTATCCAAATTGGATATGAATCAGTCCGGGACGATTCAGTTCATTGCCGACAAGGGCGGGGCGAATCAAACCGTGATTGCCGAGGCGACGTATTCCAAGACGACGGTCAATACGTCTTGGCAGCTTTCCGGCGATGATTCTGGAAAATACTGCGAGAGCTCTGAGACCTATGGCGAGAAATTCTACGGAACGCCTGGCGAGGAAAACTCTGAATGCGCCGGCGCCACGTGTCTCGACAATGGGACTGCTCGCAAGGTCAATCCCGCTGGCGTGGGCGATTTAGTCATCACCGAAATGATGACGAATCCTGTGGGAGCAAATGCGACTGAAAAGACTCCTGCCAAATGGTTTGAGATCAAAGCCAACAAAGCAGTAGATATGAACGGCGTGGTGATGAAGACCGATAAAACCGAAACCATTCAAGATGAAAAGTGCCTCAGCGTTCAGGCTGGTGGCTATTTTGTGGTGGCCTTCAGCGACGATTCCTCGGTGAACGGCGGCCTTCCTGCGAACGTCATCGGCTATGTTCAGTCGAAACTTGCTCTGACTTACAGTGGTACCGGCGATGGAACCTTGACGCTCTCCGATGCTGAGGGCACGGAACTCTCTTCCGCGACCTATCCTAAAAAATGGACGCAGGCGGGCTATTCCATCCAATTTGAGGGTTCATCCTACTGTGCGGCCGCTGCCAATTCTGAATATGGAACGGCAGGGAATCACGGAACGCCCGGTGCGGCCAATACCGTCTGCCCGGTCGGTCAGTAAATTCGTGAGGAAATGAGCGCTGAAATGCGATCCTCAATGATCATTCCGATCTGTATGTCATTGTTCGCCACCCCCTTCGCAGTCTCCGGCTGCGGAGGGGATGATGATGCCTGCGGGCCGACCAAAGGTGAAATCACCGAGGTGACGGACGGCGACACCATCAAAGTGACGACGGAGGATGAGGAGACTATCACCGTTCGCTTGCTTCTGACGGACACGCCGGAGACGACCAAGGGCAAGGAGGAGTGCTACGGTCAGAAGGCCAAGGCGCTGACAAAGAGCTTTCTCTTCAAGCGGGTGAAGCTCTCCTACGAGTCCGGGGATTCCTGCACGGATATGTATGGCCGCTACCTCGCCTATGTGACGCCTGCGGGTGAATCTCAGTCCATCAATGAACAGCTGGTGGCTGGTGGATTTGCCCGTGTCTGCCGGATTGGTTGCGACGAATCCAAATATGATGAATTTGCCGATTTGGAAGCCGCCGCTCAGGAATCTGAATTGGGCCTCTGGAATACGGAGACATGCCCGGATGGCTACAATTTGGCGTCGTGGGGCGCTTCGGGATGCAACAGGAAATGCAAGTAGTTTCGCCTGGATAAAAAGGGATGATGGGCGTATCCCTTTCAGGGTGGCAAAAACAAAACGGCTCTGGAGTATTTCTCCGGAGCCGTTTTTTTTTTATGTAATGTTGCTATAATACTGAAATTATAATTCTGAAGGAGAAGTCAAACTTAACTGAACATAATTTTGTTCCCCGTTATTTGCCAGGGATGGAAAATTTGATCAGGTAATGTCCCATTAAAAACTGCGCTCCCTGGCTGACGGGATACATCCCATGAACCCGGATAAAAGTTCCATTGGATGAACTCAGGTCGCGGAGGCTCACCTGCGAACCCTCGATCTCAAAGCGGGCGTGGTTGCTGGAGATGAAGTTGTCTGTCGGATGAAAGACAATGTCGCCGCGTTCCCTGCCCACCTGATTCGGGGCATTTTCTCTGAGAATGAATGTGTCCCCGACAATGCCGCCGTCCAGCAGGTCGGAGAGTCGCGCTCTGGCCATTCCTCTTGGGGCCCCCCAGAAACCCTCCAGCGGTTTTTCTTCGGGAGGTTCCAGTTCTTCGAGGAGGCATCGGTGGCTGCCAAAGCGCAGTTCAGAGGGCAGCAGCAGCTCTTCTTTGCCGAAGACGCGTCGAAACAGACCGTCATTCCCCAAATCCTCAATGAAGATGTCGTCATCGTGAGAGGAGATTTTCAGGCACGCGTGCGATTGGGCGGAGGTGTCGGCGGGTGCAATAATTTCGGCATCCTCGTCGAGCAGGATGTCACCCATGGTCACCGGGATATTTCGGGCCTGGCCGCCGTCGGCGCGCACAATGGAAATAGCAAATGGCGCGTGCGCCCCGCTTTCACCGTGATTCCGGGGGACATTCGTCCAGGGAAGTTCCCCTGCTGCTTCTCCGGAAGCGTCCTGCGATTGTGAGGAGAGGGCTGAAAACGCATTTTCAAATTCATTGGATTGAGACATGGCCGGACCACCTGAAAGCGTGAAGGGTGAAAAAATTTGCCGGTCACACAGCGCCGAAGGCAGGAACAGTCAACAGGCTGAATAAGAAATAATGAGAAACGATGTATTAAATGAAACATTTCATTGAATTCAGATGAATAATTCCGGCAGATAATAATTCAGAAAAATAAAAAAACGCCTGCCGGTCAGAGACGCAGACGGGCGCTTTGGACTGGGGGGACAGTGGCGATGGGAGTGCCGGAATGGCCGTGCGTCCGATGGATTTTCGACCGGGAACACGATGGAAAACGGGCATTTTGTCGTCTTGATATAGACTGGGCGCTGTGCCATGGCGCCGCCCGCTTTGCCCATTCCCTGACCTACTGAATGGTAATCATGTCATCCGAAACAGATACAGAACAGAACAACGATTTCATCTGCCCATCCTGTGAGAAGCATGTCGCCGCCGGCATCAAGTTTTGTCCGTCCTGCGGAACCCCCATCGTTCATGCGCCCGGCAATGACCAGTGGATTGGCAGAATCGTCGCCGGCAAATACCGGGTCGAAGAGCTGATTGGCGAAGGCGGCATGGGGCAGGTGTTCAAGGCCACACAGCTGTCGCTCGATAAGTCCATCGTCCTCAAGGTGCTGCGAAAATCGCTGTTGTCCGACGCGCGGACGGTGGCGCGATTCCAGCGCGAGGCCAAGGCTGCCAGCCGGCTCAACCATCCCAATGCCATTGGAATCATCGACTTCGGCCAGGACAGCGACGACGCTCTCTACATCGCGATGGAATACGTCCAGGGAAAGGACCTGCATCAGATTTTGACGGATGAGGGGCCGATTCCCGAGCGGCGGCTTATTCGCATTGTGGCCCAGATGCTGGCGGCTCTTTCCGAGGCTCACGCTGTCGGCGTCATCCATCGCGATCTGAAGCCGGAAAACATCATGATCGAGCAGCGGCGGGACCAGCCGGACTTCGTCAAGGTGCTCGATTTTGGCATTGCCAAACTTCAGGAAGCGCCTGGCAGCGAGGGACAGGCGCTGACGCGGGCCGGTTTTGTGTGTGGAACGCCGGAATACATGAGCCCTGAGCAGGCCAGCGGCGCGGCAGTGGACCCCCGGAGCGATTTGTACTCGGTGGGCGTGATTCTTTATCAGTGCCTGACGGGCGTCCTGCCGTTCGACGCGGATTCACCTGTGGCGCTGGCGACGATGCACCTTTCGGAAGACCCCGTTCCGCCGCGGCAGAAGAATCCGGACATTCATTGTTCCGACGCGCTGGAAAAACTGATTCTCAAGGCCATGGCGAAGCTGCCCGAGGAACGTCCTCAGACTGCGGATCAGTTTCGGACAGAGCTTCTGGCCATCGAGAAGTCGCAGAGGGCGGCCGCCAAGCGCGAGGCTTCTGCGCGGCGGCATGGCAGCAAAGGCGGCGGTTACCGTCTGGATGAATCAGGCGATGTCTCGATCTCCAAATCGCACAGCGTCGTCCGTTCATCGGTAGTGCCCGGCGCTTCAGAGGCTGCCGCCTCACCGGCGATGCCGACGGCGAATGACACGCCGGCGGAAACGGCCGCTGTGCAGGCGTCTCGCGGAAAAGCGGTGCATCCGCAGAAGGGCGCTGTCACCAGCGTGACCAGAAAGCCGGCAGTGCTGATGTTTGGACTGGCGGCAGCAGCTCTCGTGGTCATCTGCATCGGCGCGGCAGCCATCTTTTTGGGGGAAAAAACTGTGGACCCCGCGCAGGCCGTCGCCAGCGGAGATGCGGCATTTCTGAGCAAGGATTACGCGCAGGCGTTCCAGCACTATCAGGCTGCATCCAGAGCCGAGCCCTCCGCGGAGCACACCAAGCGGGAGGCGATGGCTCTGCTCGCGATGGGCAAGAACAAGGAATTCGTTCAGGCGCTGAAGAAATACCGGCAGCAGAGCGGCGGCACGGGGACCGATATGCAGTTCGTCGATCGCTATCTGGAAAGCATCGCCAGGGATTCCGGCCCGATGGGGGCGGCGGGCCCGTGAGCTGATTCGCGTTGATTTTTGTGCGCGGGGGGAAGGCGTTCTGAGGCGGCTCGTCAGCGCGTGAATTTGGCAGATGCCGCCGCGTCCGCCTTGCGTTGCCTCACCGCTTTGTCAGTGCGGGGAGCGGCGGATTTCGGCTGGTCATTTTTGCTGTTGTCTTTGTCGCCGGCGTTTTGGGGGAGTGGCGCGCGCCGGGGACGCGAAACACGGTTTCCACTGGTGGCTCGGCTGCGGCCGCGCCCGAAAGAGCGTTGCGATGTCTCGTTACAAACTGATGAGCCGGCTGGATGCCCGGGAGCTGGCCGATGTCTTTCTGGCGAACAGGACGGACGGCGGCCGTTCGGGCGGCAAGGTCCTGTGCAAAATTTATTTTCAGCGCTTCACGACGCCGGAGTTTGCCCACGCCCTGGCAAAAGCCGCTCAGGAGGCCCAGGACCTGAACCTGCCCGGCGTGCTCGCCTATGACGAGGTCGGCTTCGTCCAGACGCACCTTGTGGCGATTCGCGAGTGCATTGACGGCTACGCGATGGATGACGTCCTCCACCGCCTGAATTCCAAGGAAGTCGTCATGACGCCGCAGCTTGCGGTGTGGTTCACGTCCGAGGTCGCCCGCGTCGTCGGGGGAATTCACGCCGCCGGCGCTGTCCATGGAGCTCTGGGCTCGACGAACATCTTGGTGGGGTTTGACGGCCGCGTCGCTGTCAGCGGGATGGGGATGATGCGGGCGGCCGGAGCGTCGATGCCGACGCGGCTGGTCGCCTTCAAGCTGCACCGCGGTTACAGGGCGCCTGAGCAGCGCGATCCATGCACGGCGAGCAGCGCTTCGGATGTCTATGCGCTGGGATGCCTCCTCTATGAGCTGCTGACGATGGTTCCGGTTTCGAGCGTGCGCAGCGGTGGGCTCTCCACCAAGAGGGATACGCTCCAGCCGCCTTCCCGGCTCAACAGGCGCATCAACGCCCATATCGATCCCATCGTGATGCGCGCGCTGGAGCAGGTGCCCTCCCGGCGCTATCCGAACGCGGCGGATTTTGCCGACGCGCTGATGGGACTCTTTCCCGCGATTGGCGCCTGTCCGAATCAGGCCGAACTGGGGAAGTTCGCTCACGAAGTCTTTCCCAATGAGATTTCCCTGACGGGGGCGCAGACCGGCTCGTCGGACTGGCCCATTCAGGATGAGTTCTCGCTGGAGCAGAAAGAGAAAATTGTCGTCTCTGCTGCTTCATCTTCATCCGCCGCGGAAACGGCGGAGGCCCCCTCGGGAACGGACGATTTTTCCAAACTTATTTTCGATGACCTGGATGCCGATTTCTTCGACGACATCGGAGCGCAGAAGGCGTCGGACGCGGGGAATACTCCCTCGGATGCCGCTTTGCCTCCTCCGGTCCCTGCGGCTGTTCCAGCGCCGCCTGCTCCGCCGACCCCTTCGGAGGAATCGGGGAATGCCGAGGACGACCCGTTTGGTTCCTGGGACGCGCCTCCGGGCGAGCTGCCGAAAATTGTCCGCAGGGTGAGTGTCGTTGCGTCCAATCCCGCGGCGGAAGCGCAGCCGCTTTCCGGGGATGCGCAGGCTTCTCCTGAGACAGTGAGTGCGGCGCCTGACGCGGGATTAACGGATGCCCAAAACAGCGCGTCGGAGGCCGTGGAGCCGGAACCTGGGGAGCCGCTGGTTCTCTCCGATGACGACATCGAATCTCTGCTCGAAAGCGACAGCGCTGCACCGCCTGAGGAAGGGGAGAAAGTGCCTGCGGCGGATGCGCCTCAAAGCGGCGAGCCGTCCATTCCTGAAGCGCCGAAGTCCGAAACGCCTGTGCCAGAGGGTGCGAAGGAGGATACCGGGGGACTTCCCTGGTCAGCGGAGCCTGCTGCAGCCGAGACGGTGCTTCCGGAGGCCGCTGCGCCGGTGCCTCTTTCAGACGAGAAAGCAGTGCAGACCGATGAAGCGGGCGGTGAGACACCTGCTGCTCCGGCAAATGCTTCTCAGGCGGCCGCGGAGACAGAACACGTCCCTGAATCCGTTGTGGAAGCGTCATCCCTGCCGCCTTTGCCATCGGAGGCGCGCGAAGAATCGCCTGAGACAGCTTCTGCAGATGCAGCGGCCGAAACCGCGCCCGCTGAGAACAACGTGCCTCTGGAGGCGCCTGCTGCGGCAGAGAAGGCTTCGGAGAAGGCCGGCGAATCGGCGAAAGATGAGGACGATGCGGCGCAGCCGGCTGGCGCGGCTGTAGATGAGGTTGTGGACGCTGAAGCTCCCGCGGCACCTCCTGCTGCGGCTGAGGCGTCAACGAAGCCGGCGGCTGATTCCTCCGCGAATGACGTTGCGGCGAGCCTGAATCAGCTGGTTGCCGACATGCCTTCTTTGCGGACAGCTGCGCGCTCCAGACCTCAGGCAGGCAGCGAAGCTATTCAGGACAAAGCGGCGGCTCAGGCAGATGCGGTCAGTTCTCAGGCAGCGCCGCCTTCGCCGAACACGTCGGGCTCGTCAGGACCACAGACGGAAATTTCGGACGCGGCGGCCAGTCTGGCGGGGACCGAGTGGGACGATGCGCCTCAGACGTCTCCTTCGGCGCCTTTGCCGTCCAGCAGTGCGGATGCTTCTCCTGCTGAAGGTGCTTCTGCCGAAGCTGGCGGCACGTCTCTGGATTCTTGGGACGCGCCGGCCGGAGCCATGCCGAAAATTGTCCGCCGGAAGAATTTTGGCGCGCCGGAGGGTCAGGATGAGTCCGACTCTGCCGCCGCCAATGGTGACGCCGCCCCGGCTGCGAACGCTGAATCTGCGGACGCACCCTCAGGCGCAGATTTCGCCGGGACAGGCTTTTTGGGCGAGGACAGCGGGGAGCAGACCACCAAGTCCAATACGGAGGTGTCGATTCCCGTGGTGTCGGCCGTCGCGATGCCTGCCAGCGATGCAGCTGAGCCGGCATCGTCCAAGCGGAAGCCAAAGCGCCGCCATCGCTCAAAGCAGGAGGGCACAGCCGCCGCGCCTCTCGAGGAGGAGGACTGGCACGTCAAGCCGCCGGAGCCGATGAAGGCGGATCCGTCGATGCAATCCAAATACGCGAGGAAGACCGTCATCTGGATTATCGCCGTTGTTGTGGCGGCAGCTGCGGCGATTGGTGTGGTGCAGGCCGTCTTTTCAGCGAAGGACAAGGCCGCCACCGCGGACTTCGCCAAAGACACGGCCTCCAAGCTTCAGTCGGCTCTGAGCAGCACGCAGGAGAGCGTCGCCTATCTGTCGATTCAGTCGGATGAGCCCGCGACCGTCGTCATTAACGGGCAGAAGTTCGAGAAGGACGCGCCCTTTGAAGAGGCGCCGCTTCCCCCGGGGCACATCATGGTTCGGCTGATTCACGGCAATGACGTGCGGCTGGTGGATTTGGATCTGGAGCCGGGCAAGCTCACCCGAGCCTCTGTCACGTTTGCGAAGCCGCAGGAGGGCGAGAGCGGCGAGAGCGCGGGAGAGGGCGAGTGATGCAATGCCGCGGAAATCAGCGGATTGGATGACGGCATGAGGGAAAGCGCCGCGCCTTTCCGCCGGACGGTTCTGCGGAGAAATTTACGGGGCACTTTCACGAGGGAGGTCCGCCATGGATGCAGGTCAGAGAGAAAACGTGAGGCAGCCAATCAAAGTATTTTTGGTGGAGGATTCGCCGGCGCTTCTCCGGAACCTGTGCAAGTCGCTCTCGCTGCATCCGGACCGGGTAGAGATCGTCGGAACGGCGCTGGACGGCGAGAGCGGGCTTGAGGAAATCCCCGGCGCCTGTCCCGAGCTCCTTTTGCTGGACCTGGAGCTGCCCGGTATCGACGGCATCGAGGTCACCCGAAGGCTCAAGGCGGCTCACCCGGAGATTGACGTCCTGATCCTCACGTCCTTCGACGATGAGCGGAAGGTTTACGAGGCGATTCAGGCGGGGGCGTCCGGCTATCTGGTGAAGCGCGTGCGTATCGAGCGCATTTTGGACGCCATGGACGAGGTGCGGCAGGGGGGCATCGTCCTGGAGCCCGTCATCGCCCGGCGCTTCTGGGCGTATTTCGACAGCCTGAGGAAGGTTCCCGCGGAATCGCCCGCGCGCGCGGATGATGGCCTCTCCCAGGAGCCGGTGCCGCCATCGGAGAGCGAGCAGACGGATTACGGACTGACGCCGACCGAGTGCGATGTCCTGCTGTTCATCGGCAAGGGACTGTCCAATGCGGAAGTGGGCGACGTGCTGAAAATCGAGCGCAGGCGCGTCCGGACCATCCTGACGTCGATTTATCGGAAGATGGGCGTCAACACCCATGTGGAAGCGGTGGTGAAGGGCATCCGGGCGGGGCTCATCGTGCTCTGAGGCATGTTCAGAGGTCCCAAGCAGGGGCTTTCAGAAATGAAGCGGGCCTTCCCAGACGAACAGGGAAGGCCCGTTTTTTTTGGTGAGCGGCTTTTGTGTTTTGCGCACCTTGAACGCCAGATCTGAGGCCGGCGCACGGCATGGCGGCTAGGGCATGAGCGCCTCGAATTTGTAGGACGTGCGCACTGGATAGTGGTCTGAAACGAATTCGTAGCTGCCCAGGGAATCCATGACCACCTCGTAGGACGTGAGCTCCATGCCGGTGGAATGGAACGCGTAGTCGATGACCACGGGCACATTCATATTCTTGAGAAATTCGGGAATGCCGGGATCGCTGCTCGTCTTCACGTCGCCGCTCTCGCCGTTGATGTCCGTCACCAGCCCCTGGCGAATGGCTTCAGTCCTGGCGTCTTCCAGCCCGGATTCGCTCCAGAAGACCGCGTGCGAGGTGCGAAAGTTCTCATCGACGGGCGTGTAGTCGCTGCCGACGAGAAGCAGATTGATGCGCTTGGCCAGCGTCTCCCAGTCGCTGCCCAGGACCATGGAGGCGAGCTCCGACTCGAAGATGATGTTCATGTCGATCGTGTTGAAGTCGCCGCCGAAGAAGACGTGGGCCTGCGGATGCTTTTCCCTCATGGACTTCACGAAGTCCGCCGCGATGTGGGCACCGGTGATGCGCTTGCGTTCGTTTTCGAGGATGGGACCGGCGATTTCCGCGATGCCCTGGTCGGGCTTGGCGCCGTTGTTGGCCAGCCAGTGCGTGGAGCAGACGAGGAATTCCTGAGACGTGGCCTTCTCTTTGAGGACGGCACAGAAGGCGGTCACCTTGTTGTTGACGAAGGGACCGCTGGCATTCCACGCCGGAAGCAGCTTCACGTAGTCGGCATCCACCACGTCGAAGGCGTCCTTTCGGTAGAGCATGCTGGTGAGGAGGTAGCAGCTGGCTGCGGCGGGATCCTCCTGACCGCTTTCCAAATCGAAAGTGACGTTCTCGTTGTTCTCGCCGCAGTCGAAGCCGTTCCACTTGTCTTTGATGGGAACGTCTTCGTCCGCCCAGTAGTAGCCCAGGCTGTTGAAGATGGCCGTGGTCTCCGGCGCGTGCCAGCTGGGGCTGACTTCGACGATGGCAATCGCCGCCGGCATCTCGCTCCAGGACGTGCGCCAGCCTTCCACCAGCTCTTTGAGCTTCGCTGCCCGCGGGGGGACGAGCTTGCCGCCCCACGACGCGTAATCCACCTGCACGTTCCAGTTCACGAAGGTGATGCTGCGGTTCACCCATTCGCGGCAGGTGCCTTTGGTCACCTGCGAGCAGTCGTCGGCGCAGGCGGGGGCGCCCTCTGAATCCCAGCGTTTTGTCGGGTCAAATTCGGCGCAGGTTAGAGGAACGCCGTCCGTGCCGTCGCAGACTTCGCCCGCAGCAGTGGCTTCACCGTCGCCGCAGACCAGTTCCACGCAGGTGCCCTGAACGAGGCTCGAACAGTCCGGGGCGCAGGCAGGCTGACCGCCCGGTGCCCACTCTTTGGACGGGTCAAAGTCGGCACAGGTCTCCGGAACGTTGTCCATGCCGTCACATTCTTCGGTGACCTGATCGAGGATGCCGTTGCCGCAGACTGGCTGAGCCGGAAGAGAGGCGTCTGGACCCGGCTGCGCGGCATCAGCGGCATCGATGACGCCGGCGTCCGCGGATGAGACGGGCGTTCCCGATGAATCGTCACAGGCGGCGGATGCGGCGGCGAGGAGCAGAACGGCAAGAAGCGAAGCAGGCTTGTTCATGGTTTTTCCTGAGGGCCGGAAAGGCGCGGCGGAAGGGGAAATCGGTCCTGAAATTGGCCTCAGCTGGCGTCAGCAGGCTTTCTGCCCCGGGGCTTTTTTTCCTCGTCAGGAGCAGCGGCGGGCGCAGCCGGTGCCTCTGCGGAAGAAGCGTCGGCTTTCTGGATGCCCAGCTTGTCGAGAAGCGCCTTTTCCACGGCGGCGTAGAGCTCGGGCCGCGTCTTCAGCTGGTCGCGGAAAGTGTCGCGTCCCTGCACGCGCTCGCCGCCAAAGACGAACCAGGAACCGCTCTTGGTGACCACGTCGTTTTCAACGGCCAGGTCCAGAAGCTCGCCTTCGCGGGAGATGCCCACGCCGTAGAGAATGTCGAATTCGGCTTCCTTGAAGGGCGGGGCGACCTTGTTTTTCACCACCTTTGCCCGCGTCCGGTTGCCGATCACTGCGTCGCCGTCCTTGATGGCGCTGATGCGCCGGATGTCGATGCGCTGCGAGGCGTAAAACTTCAGCGCGTTGCCGCCAGTGGTCGTCTCCGGATTGCCGAACATGACGCCCAGCTTCATGCGGATCTGATTGATGAAAATCATGCAGGTCTGGCTGCGGGAGACAGTGCCGGTGAGCTTGCGCATGGCCTGACTCATCAGCCGCGCCTGCACGCCCATGTGCGAGTCGCCCATTTCGCCTTCGAGTTCAGCCTTGGGAACCAGCGCGGCCACGGAATCGACCACCAGGACATCGATGGAACCGGAGCGCACCAGCATCTCGGCGATGTCCAGGGCCTGCTCGCCGGTGTCGGGCTGGCTGATGAGCAGGTCTTCGGTGCGGACGCCCAGCTTGCGGGCATATTGGACGTCCAGTGCGTGCTCCGCATCGATGTAGGCCGCGATGCCGCCCCGCTTCTGAGCCTCGGCGACGATGTGCAGACAGAGGGTGGTTTTGCCCGAAGATTCGGGACCGTAGATTTCAACGATGCGGCCGCGGGGGACGCCGCCCACGCCCAGGGCAATGTCCAGTGACAGTGAGCCGGTGGGAATGACCTGAAGGCCTCCCAGGAGGTGAGGCTCGTCGCTGCCGAGGCGCATGACGCTGCCCTTGCCGAACTGTTTTTCGATTTGGCTGACGGCGGCGCTGAGGGCTTTTTGCTTTTCTGAATCGATAGGCACGGTGTTCTCCTGTGGATGACGCGTGAATCGTGAATGGGAAATTCCAGACACGGAGGACGGCGCGCTTCCCCGGCAAGGGAGACCATGAGGGGCAATCGGGGCGGCCGGCCGCACGAGAGCGCGGCGGCATCCTCCGGCCTTGAGGAAGGCGGTCCGGAAAAAGGGCGCGGCCTCTTTGGGCAAATCGGCGCGACGGTCAAGGGCCGCTCAGGGACGCCGCTGAGAGGAAAGAGCGCTCTGAAAACGGCGCGCTGGAAATTCGGAAATTTCATTGTTAGTCGCAGCTGATTTTTTGTCCGGGGGAGCTTTCTGCGGCGGCGTTTTCACGCCGAAAACATGGGGAAAGGTCTGGGAACGACAGGGAATGAACGAGCACAGGCGATTCAGACTGGAAGGGATGGCGTGTTCGGCGTGCGCCGTCCGGGTTGAGAAAATTCTCTCCAGAGCTGCCGGGGTCTCAGAGGGAACCGTCAATTTCGCCATGGGCACGCTGGATTTGACCTTCGACAACTCCGAGATCTCGCTGGACGCGATTCGGCAGAAGCTCTCGAAGGCCGGTTTTCGGCTGGGGGAGGAGCGCCCGGACGCATCGGCGCTTTCCGCGAGGGCGGATGAAGAGGCCTCCGTTCTGAGCAGGCGGCTTGTGTGGTCGGCGGCTTTCACTGTGCCGCTGGCCATTCTGGCGATGGGCGAATCCATGGGCCTGCCCCTGCCCGGGCCGCTCTCGCCCACGTTGCATCCAACACTCAACGGGGCCTTGCAGGCTCTGGCCGCGGCCCTGGTGATGGCCGCTCATCGGGACACGTATCGCGGCGGTCTGATGAAGCTGTTTCGGCGGTCGCCGGACATGACCACGCTGGTCGCTCTGGGAACGCTGGCATCCTTCATCTTCAGCCTGGTTTCGCTGCTCAGCAGAGCGCTCTCACCGGCGGCGCCTGACAGCGGTCCTCTGGCGCTCTACTTCGATTCCGCGGCTTTCATCCTCACGCTGGTGACCTGCGGGAAATATCTGGAGGCGGGGCGGCGAAAGAAGATGACCGCGGCGCTGACGGGACTCGCGGCGCTTCTGCCCGCTGACGCCTCGGTGGAGAAAGACGGCGCGGAGGTCCGTGTGCCGATTTCGGGGCTGGCGGTGGGCGACGTGGTTGTCGTTCGGCCCGGAGAGCGCGTGGCCACGGACGGTGCGGCGCTTCCGGGGCTCGCGCTGGTGGATGAATCCGCCATGACGGGAGAGGGCATGCCCGTGGAGAAAGGGGAGGGGGACCCGGTGCGCGGCGGCACGCTCGTTGTGGATGGCCTGCTCCGCTTTCGTGCCGAGAAGGTGGGCGGCGACACGGCAATGGCCTCGGTCATCCGCATGGTGGAGGACGCGCAGGCGGGCAAGGCGCCTGTGGCGCGTCTGGCGGACAGAGTTGCCGGCGTATTTGTGCCCGCCGTCATGGGCATCTCGGCGGCTTCCGCGGCCATCTGGCTGGCTGCAGGACACGGCGTTTCCGAGGCGCTCAATGCCATGGTGTCGGTTCTGGTCATCGCCTGTCCCTGCGCTCTGGGACTGGCGACGCCGACGGCGATTCTGGTGGGCACAGGCCGGGGCGCGCGCGAGGGCATTCTCTTCCGCAGCGGCGAAGCTCTGGAGACGGCGTCCAAAATCGACACGGTCGTCTTTGATAAGACGGGAACGCTGACCACCGGCCAGCCGCGCCTGACGGACCTGATTCCTGAAAAGGGCATGAGCGAGGCGCAGCTTCTGGCATTGGCGGCGGGCGCGGAGTGCGGCTCGTCCCATCCATTAGGCAGGGCAATTCTCGATGCGGCCAGAGAGCGGAACATCACACCGGAGGGCTTTGGCAGCTTCTCCACGGTTCGCGGTTCGGGGACGGTCGCCAGCGGCACTGCGCCCGAGGTTCAGAGCGCTTCGGACAGTGCCGTGCGCGTGGCGGTGGGCAACCGCAGGCTGATGCTGGCGGAAGGCGTCGCTGAGGCGGCGCTGGCTCCGTGGAGTGAAGCGGCGATGAAGCTCTCGGACGAGGGAAAGACGCCCGTTTATGTGGCCAGCGGCGGCCGTCCCGTGGGTGTGTGCGCCGTGGCCGATACGCCGGCGTCCGGCAGTGCCGAGGCGGTGGCGAAGCTCAAGTCGCACGGCATCCGCACGCTGCTTCTGACAGGGGACAACGCCAGGACAGCCGCGGCCGTGGCTGACGCTCTGGGCATTGAGGACGTGGTGAGCGACGTTCTTCCGGACGGCAAGGCGGCGGAGATTGAGCGGCTTCGGCGTGAGGGACGGCGCGTGGCGATGGTGGGCGACGGCATCAACGACGCTCCCGCTCTGGCCGCTGCCGACGTTGGAATTGCTCTGGCCGACGGCATGGACATCGCCGTGGAGGCCGCCGACGTGGTGCTGGTGCGGCACGACATTCTGGGCGTTCCCGCCGCGATTGCCCTGAGCCGGGCCGCGCTCCGGACCATTCGCCAGAATCTCTTCTTTGCCTTTGTCTATAACGCGCTGGCCATTCCCGCGGCGGCAGGCGTCCTGACGGTGTGGGGCGGCCCCGCGATGTCGCCGACACTGGCCGCCCTCTGCATGTCGCTGAGTTCCCTGTCGGTGGTGACGAACGCGCTGTGGCTCGCCCGCAGAAAAGCCTTCCTGTGAAAGAAGTCTTCGCAGAGCCGATTTTCTTTTGCTATCCGGCCCGACTTTTTCCCGCCGCCGCTCCAGACGCAGTGTGGTCCGGCGGCCTTTTCTTTCGCTGAGACACATCGCCTTCGGCCGGCCGGAGGCGGGACTTGGCTTTTTCCGACATGAACGGGGGGGCTGGACGCCTTGACCTCCAAGACAAGCGAATTCTGGGTCCGCGATGACGCGGGAAACACCTACGGCCCCATCAGCTTTTCGACGGTGGAGCTCTTCGTCGAGAGCGGGATGTTCAAGGCTCCGGTAACTGCTTCGGCGGACGGTCTGTCGTTTGATGTTCCGGGGAATCTTCCTGAGCTGCGCGACGCCTTTCCCCGAATTTTCTGGGGCACTGAGGACGAGAAGGCGTCCGTTCCGCGCCTCGTGTCCCTCAGCGGGCCGCGCCTCAGCATTCCCAGCCAGGCGAGAACTCTGACGCCCGCTCCCGCTCCTCTGGGAAATCCCGCGGCAGCTTTTTCCGGGACGCCTGACGCGCAGCAGGCTTCTTCGTTCGGCGGAAGAGATGCGCTGTTCGATGCCGGAAGCGGAGCGTTTTCCGACGGCGGTGCCGTGCCTTCGATGGGCTTTGACGGCCTGAGCGGCGCTCCTTCCAGCCCGATTCCGCCCGCGGCTCCAGCCGGCATCGGCCGTCTGCCCTTTTCGGGGGACATCACCTTCGATCTGCCGCCTCTTTGCCTGTGCCATCGGGCGGTCAGCGAGAAGGCGACCGGCCTGCTGACGCTGCAGAACAGCCTCAGGTGCTACAGCCTGTTTTTCCAGAAGGGCGTTCTGGAGTCTGTCTCCAGCCCGCGCCAGGAAGAGGACCTGGGCGCCTTTGCCGTGGCGCAGAAGAAGCTGACGGAGGCTGAGCTCGATACCCTGCGTGCTAGGGGCGGCGACATCGTCGATGCGATTTTCAGTCAGGGCGTTCTGCCGTCCGTAACAGCCATGGAGCTTCTGAATCAGCACCGGATGTCGCTGCTGTTCAAAGCGATTCTGGTGTCCGAGGGCAGCTTCTGGTTCGACGCCAATGCGCCCCGTCCCACGAGCGGTCAGATGCTGGGCGACCGCTGGACGCCGTTCTGTCAGGCGGCGCGGGCCATTCCCCGCGACAAAATCATCTACGGGCTGGGATACAGGGTCGCGCGCCCGGTCATGGCCAGCGGCGGATGGCAGGACGCGGATATTTCGCAGCTGAGCCTGACCGCCCAGGAACGCCGGATCATGTCGAAGTTCGACGGCACCAAGTCCCTGATTGAGCTGTGCGGCTCGATGCCGGAGGGACAGGCACTGCCGATTCTGCGGACGGCCTACCTGCTGGCCTGCTTTGAGGTGATTTCCTTCGCCAGCAGCGGCGGTGAAGGTGCCGCGGCGGTGGCTGGCTTTCAGCATCGGTTCCTGCGCGGCAGCATGGCGCCCATGTCTGTGGAGCGCACTTCGACGCCTCAGCCTTTCGAGCGCATGGGAACGCAGCCGCCCCGCTTCGGCACGAATCCTCCGCAGCGCTTCGGTTCAGAGCCGCATACGACGCCGGCTTCCGGAACCCGTTTCGGAACAAATCCTCCTCAGCAGCGATTTGGAACGGCCAATCCGAATCCATCGGCCACGCCGACGCCCCGCTTTGGAACGAATCCGCCGCAGCGCTTCGGTTCGGAGCCGCATCCGACGCCGGCTTCCGGGACCCGATTCGGGACCAATCCGCCGCCCGCTCCGAGATTCGCGACGCCCTCGCACGCGGTCGGGATGCATTTTGAAACGCCGGTTCCTTCTCCGCGCTTTGCTTCGGACCACACCGGCGCGTCCGCAGATCAGGCCGCTGCGTCTGTGCAGCGCTTCGGGACCAATCGGCCGGAGCCAGTGGTTCCTTCGCCTCGTTTTGGAACCAATCCGCCGTCTCATTCGCCCTCTGGCGGCACACGGTTCGGGACGGACCCTGCCGTTTCATCTGCCGCCGCGAACGATTCTTCCGCGGTCCGCAGGCCGACTGTCCCGCCGGTGAGACGCATGCAGACGGAGAATCCGAAGCCGCCTGTCAGTTCCGCGGGCCATGAAGGCGAAATTGCTGAGCTCAAAGCGCAGCTGGAATCCCTCAGCAAAAAGAACCATTTCGAGGCGCTTTCCGTTGCGGAGACAGCCTCCGGTTCGGCCTTCAAGCTGGCCTTCTTCAAGCTGGCCAAAAAGTACCACCCGGACACTGCCATCGGCGCTCCTCCGGAGGTCGCTGAGCTCAAGGCCGCCATCTTCGCCCGGCTCAATGAGGCCTATCAGGTGCTCGACAACCCGAAGTCCCGCACCGAATACCTGGAATCGATTCAGAACGGCGGAACCGGGGAGAAGGTTGACGTGGCTTCCGTTCTCGCCGCCGAAGAAAAGTACATGAAGGCCGTCGTCTGCCTGAAGGCGCGGAAATACAAAGACGCACTGAGCCTGATGGAGGCGGCGGTGGCCCTCAACGACAAGGAGGGAGAGTTCTGGGCCGGGCGGGGCTTCGCCTCATTCATGGCGTCTCAGAACAAGCTGGAGGCCAGGGCCGGGGCGCTGAGCGACATTGAAAAGGGCCTGGAACGAAATCCCCGCTGTGCCGAGGCCTATTTTTACCGGGGGCAGGTTGAGAAAATTTCCGGCGACAAGGAGGCCGCGCGGGCGGCGTACCAGAAGACGCTGGAGCTTCAGCCCGGCCACCAGGAAGCGCAGCGCGAGCTTCGCTGGCTTGGTCAGTGACGACGAGCACACGGACGCCGGCAGAACAAAGTCCCCGCTTTCCGCATTCAGGGAAGCGGGGACTTTTCGTCTCAGGAGAGCGGGAACTCCGAATGAAGCCTTTGGCCGGAACTGGCCTGGCTCAGAAGCCGCGTTCCTCAGAGATCAGATCCGCCACGAGCGAGCCCAGAAAAAATTCAGCGTCCACGCGCACGGGAATGTGGCGGGCGTCGTCCGTCAAAAACATGTGAACTTCCCGCTTGGCGGAGAGCTGTCCGGAAAAGGCGACTTCGACGTGAACGCGCTTCACCGCGAATTTTCCCGCCTTGGTCTGGATGCTCTCCTTCCCGACGACGGACGCCTTCAGCGTGAAGGTTTTGCTGCCGGTAAAGACGGGGCTCTCAAATACATCGCCCGCTGCCAGAGGCTGGAGGCGGAGCAGGTAGAGCATCGCCAGAATGTCCTGCGCGCCCGCCGGAATATCGTAGCTCTTGTCGCGGCGCGGCTTGCCGCCGCCTTCGCGCCTGACGGATGCTTGGCCCCGACCGCGCTCGAAGCGCGTCCGCTCCCGCCGAACGACTTTGTTTTCATTGGCGAGAAATTCGTTCCCCACGGAAAGCCGTGCGCGCGGGTCGAACCAGGAAATGAACTTGTCGCGGACGGGATAGAGAATGAACGCGGGCTTCGACTGCGCTGTCCCGATGAGCGGCCAGACGGAAACGCCGCCCACCTCCGCCGGGCCGGCAATGAGGAGACTCAGGTCGCCGACGGCAATGCCCAGATAGCTGATGCTGTAAGTCAGCCGCTCTCCGGGGCTGAATGCGGAAAAGGAAACCGCTCCGCTGTCCGGAAGAGATGGAGCGGCGCCGGGAGAGGCAGGCGCCGCATCCGGGGACGTGGACGCTGCGGGGGGCGCAGCGGAGGAAACTGCGGACGTCTCGGGCGCGGCGGGAACTGACGATTCTGACGCGGCCAAGCAGGGCAGGGCCCAAAGCGTCAGCGCCAGAAAAGCCGCTGTTCGTCCGTGCCGATTCAATCGCTTCATCGTCATTCAGCGATGTGAACTTCGATGCGGCGGTTGCGTGCGCGTCCCTTGGTCAGGGAGTTGGAGGCGATGGGCTTCGAGCTGCCCTTGCCCTCGGCGGTGATGCGGTTTTCCTGCACCCCCCGCTTCACGAGCGCCGCCTTGACCGCCTCTGCGCGCGCCTTGGTGAGCGCCATGAGGGTCGCCGGCTGACCGCGGTTGTCCGTGTGGCTCTCGACGCGGATTTTTTCGACTTTCCCCGTCAGCAGAAGGTCGGCCAGCTGATCCAGCGTGTCCATGCTGGCTTCGCGCAGGTGAGAGCTCTGGCCGATGAAGCTGGGCGGCGTCTCCATGGCGACTTGGCTGCCCTGAATGGTGACGGAGGGCTGAGCGGGCCGCGGCTTGTCCAAGGTCAGTGTGATGCGCTTTCCGCCCTCAGAGATGGTCAGCGTCTCAGCCTTTGCCAGATAGCTGTCGCTGAAGAACACGGCCCGATGCTCGCCCGGCGTGAGATTTTCGGTCGGAAGGCCATCGGCAGGGACATCGAGGACGCCTTCGCGGCTGTCATCGAGGATGAGTTTTCCGGCCACCGGCCTGCCCTCGGCCTGGAGGACGATGCGCGCCTGCTCGTCCGACTGTTCTTCGCTGTCATTGCCTTCCGCTGCTGCGGGAACACTGACGGACGGCTGCGCTTCCTCTCCGCCTTCCTGTCCCGCAGGCGCCGCGGCTGCATCTTCGGGAGAAACGGCATCACCGCTCTCGGGCTCTGAAGGTGCCGCGGCAGGAATTTCAGGCTGCTGACGCTCGGAGGCCTTGTGATCGGCCTCACCGATGTTCGCCGCGACGCCCCCGTCATCCCGGTGATTCATCAGCGGATCAAAGGCGTAGCTGAGCCCGACATAGAAGGTGAACGCAGGCGAGGGCGCGATGCCGAGGGCGGTCTGTCCGCTGAGGCCAAATTCAAACGCCGCCAGGAAGGACACGTCCGGAAGCGCCGTGACTTTGGCGCCGATGGCCAGGTGGTGCTCCATGGCGGAAGAGGCCTCGACGGGCTTGCCTTCCGGTGAATGCAGGTCGCCCGTGTTGAGGGGCAGTGCCATGTCCCATTCGAGGAAGGGCGTGACCCAGGGCAGGGGAAGCTCCAGCCCGAAGGCGATGGCGAGCCGGTTGTAGCGGTTAATGCGGAGCGCGTACTCGTCGAACGAGGTGGGCGTGTAGCTGTCGTAGATTTTGTCCTGATTGGTGAAGACAGCGCCCAGGTTCAGGTGGAGCACGATGGGAACGCCCTGATTGATGGTCCGGGCATCCCAGCTGGCGATGATGCTGGGCGCGACATTGAGGCTGACGCCGCTGTCCCAGTCGGCGCCGAAGCCGGGGGCCAGATCGAATTTGAGGGAGCCGCCCAGATAGAAGCCGCGGAACACCTGCGTGCTTCCCTTAAAGCCAAAGGTGAAGTTACCCAGCGTCTGCTTCAGGGTGCTGCCCTCCTCCGACTCCGCGAAATCAGAGGAAATTCGATAGGCCATGAACCCCTCAAAGTAGCGGAGGAAGACGAGGCTCGCCCCAAGCCTCGCGCCCGCGTGGGTCAGGTCGGTGCCCTGCGTCGGGAAATTGCTCTGTCCGGCGAAGTCTCCCAGCAGCGTGAGCCGCGTGACGCCGTTGGGCCCCAGAATGGCGGAGTCAGTTCTGAGCAGGCCGATGCTGCCGGAGATTCCCGGAATGGCGCGCAGATTTCTGAGAGAGCGCACTTCGTTTCCGTAGGTCGCGGGCGAATGGTACGGCGCCCCTTCGAGAGGCCGGTCCTGAGCGCGCTCGATGGCGGCATCGATGGCCGCCGTGATTTCCATGTCGATGGCGCGGGAGACTGCCTGATCGACTTCCTTGTCTCCGGCGGCGGGCTCATCACTTTTTCCGTCGAAGGAATCGTTGAAAGCCTTCGCGGTCGCCTGGTCGATGGCCTGGTCAATCTCCTCGCCCATGATGGCGCGCCGGCTGGCCTCATCGGGGTCCAGCTCTTCATCCGCCGTCCGCGGCGCTCCCTCCCGGAACGTGCGCTCAATGTCATTTTCTTCGTCTGTCCCGGCAGAGGGAGCATTGGCCGCGCTGTCCTGTTCGGGAGCTTCCGCCGGGGAGCTGTCAGCGTTTGCCGGCGCCTGCGCCTGAGATTCGGAGGATGCCGGAACAGCGGAATCTTGAGCGCTGCTGTCCGCCGCATCGGCTCGGGCAATGGGCAGGGTGAGGGCGGCGATGGTGCAGACGAGAAGCGTTTGGAAGGTGCTGTTCATGTCGTCTCCAAAAGAAAAAGTGGCCGGCACGTCGTCCTGGCCCGGGAGCATCCGCGGATAAGGCATCCCGCTTAAGGGAAAAAAGCGGCGCTCCTTAGCAAAACGCAGAGAAAAAAAGAGTTTCTGCGCTGCCCGCGTTTTTCTCCCGCCCCATTGAAAAAAGTGTAGGCAGCGCCCCTTTTTTTGGCGCTCCACGGCCCGCTTTGGACCGCGTCCGGCGAGGTGGCGGCGGACGGCATCGGAGGGAGGAGCGCTTGGGCGTGCAGGCTCTGTCCGTGTGCAGGACGGGCCAGTTTTGGGCGGGAATGCTCCCGGCAGGCGGCAGGATGAATTCAGAGAGACGCTTTTTGACGACGTATGAGGCGAGCCAGCTTTTGGGCGTCAGCCTTCCGACGATTATCAACTGGATCAAAGCGGGCCGGCTCAGCGCGCATCGGACGCCCGGCGGCCACAGGCGCATCGACAGGGATGCACTCGTTTCGCTGATCCGGCGCCATGAGCTGCCGATGCCGCCGGAGCTGATGGAGGAGCGGGCACTGCCGCGCGTTCTGATTCTGGCGAGTTCCAGAGCAGAGCCCGCGAAGGCAGTCTCTCTGGTCCGGGCCGCCGGATTTGAGGCCAGAGCAGCCCTCGGGGAGCTGTCGATTGGCTTTGAACTGGGACGCTCCGCGCCGGATGCCCTGCTGCTTGACCTGGACTCTCTGGGCAGCCGGGCTTTTTCAATTCTGCCCGCCCTTGCGGCTGCGCAGGGCTATCAGCCGCCGCCCGCTTTCGGGATTGGCGCGGCCTCTGACGAGAAGACCATGAAGAAGGCGGCGGAGGGCGGCCTGACGGCTCTGTTTCTGCCCGATGTGGAGCCGGCCGCTTTTCGCCAGCGCATCGAGCGGGCCCTCAGAAAAGTCTGATGGGCGGAAAGTCTGACGGGAGAACTTAAGAATGACGTCGAGCGCTGATTTGTCACAGATGAGCGCCGGACGGCTCAGGGCGGAGGCTCTGGCCGCGGCGCGCCGCTTCAAAAACACCTGGATTGAGTTTGGAGCGGTGCTGATTCAGGTGCGCAGCCGCATGAGCTGGCGGGAGTGGGGATTCGACAGCTTTGAGGCCTACTGCGCGAAGGAGCTGCACATTCGGCAGAAGACCGCCCAGAAGCTGACCGCCTCGTACGGCTTTCTGATGAAGCACGAGCCTGAAATTGCCGCGTCTGAGAGCCGCTTTGGTTCCGCCCCCTCGGATGGGCGAGGGACTGATGACATGGCGGCGGATGAATCGGCGGCGCAGTCCTCTTCATCTGCAGCCGGGCCGGAACATGCCCGCGTTTCAGACCATCAGTGTTCTTGCTGATGCGGAGGAAAATGGGCGCCTCAGCGATGACGATTACGCCTCTCTCAGGGAGCGCATCTGGGGAGAGGGCGCCGCCAGCCCGGAACTGGCCCGTGAAATTTGTGAGCGGTTTGCAGCGCCAAAGGCCCCGAAGCCCATCGACCTCACGCTGCGCCGTTTTGCCGTCAGCGCCCGCAAGCTGTCGGATGGCCTCTCTGCCTGCCAGTCCATTCCGGATGACGTGAAGGCCCGCGCGGAGTCTCTGGCACAGATACTGGCCGAATTGGCGGAAGACGCCGCTCAGGACGGCGGAGATTCCGGGGAGAATCAGGCTGCATCCTGATCGGCGCGTGCCTGTCAGCCGTACAAAAAAGCCCCCGAACCTTACGAGGCGCGGGGGCTTTTGTTTTTTTAGCAGAGGGGAAAGTCAGGCTTTGACGTCGGGATTGGCGGGTGCCGCGGGCTTCTGGCGGGGGTCAGGCATGTCCGCGGTCCAGCCGCCGTCGATTTTGGGAACGATCGGCTGAGACATGCTGCCGCCGGGGGCAAAGCTGCTGACCACCTGCTTCAATTCCTCAAGGCTGCCGCACGGCTGGACGGGCCTCGGACCGCCGGGCTGAGCCACGAACTCGTGGTACAGCGTCTGCGTCGGATAGGCGAAGCGGACACCCAGACGCTCCGCCAGCCGGATGATTTCCAGGAAGATGCAGTGCTTCTGGGTCAGCTCCACCGTCCAGTTCCCGCACTTGAGGAAGAAGTAGAGCATGATGTCCAGGGAGCAGGAGCCGAAGCCGGCGAGGTGGACCTCGTAGTAGTCCTTGCGGACGTATTCATTGGCCCGAAGGATGGCGCGGATGCCCTCGACAAAGGCCTGAATCTGCTCCGGCCGCGTCTCGTAGGCGATGCCCACGGAGGTGGAGCAGCGGCGGTAATTGCGTAGCCCGTAGTTGTCGATTTTGGCGTCCGCCATCTTCGAGTTGGGGACGGTAATTATCGAATCGTAAAACGTGCGGATCTGCGTCGAGCGGAACCCAACGACCTCGACCACACCCTCGGCGCCGTCGATGACCACCCAGTCGCCAATCTGAAACGGCTTGTCGGTGAAGATGACGATGCTGCCGAAGAAGTTGGAGATGGTGTCCTTGGCCGCCATGGCGATGGCGATACCGCCGATGCCAAGGCCCGCGAGGAGCGAACCGATGTCCACCGAGAGGTTCTGGAGGACGAAGAGCACACCCACCAGAATGATGGTCACCTTGAGGATGCGGCGCGCCAGGGGGACCAGCTGATCGTCCAGCTTTGTCTCCGTCTTGCTGGCGTGCTCGGCCAGCAGGTCACAGAAGACATCTGAGATGCGGTAGAAGAACCAGACGCACGCGAAGATGGTCAGCAGGCGGATGATGAAATCCAGAATGGCATCCACCCGCGTGGGGAGGCTCAGCTGCGGATAGGCGACGGAAAAAATTCCGGCCATGAGCAGCGTTGAGAGCGGCGAGATGCCCGCCTCGATGAAGCGGTTGAGCCAGTCGCGGCCGATGCGCTTGGCCAGGACGCTCAGGCGTGTCGTCAGCAGGTAGTAGAGGAGCTTTCTGGCCGCCATTCCCAGGAGGAGGAGCAGGATGATGGCGATGAACTGCCAGAGAGCGACGCCGAACGCGGTGGACTGAAGAAAGGCAGGAAAAGCTTCCATGCGCTCGGCGGTGAAGAAGCTGCGCCCGTTCTTGTAGGTCACCTCGATTTTCTGCAGCGCCCTGGGCGTGACCCCCCACATGCCCTCGAAGCGCCGCATATAGACGCCCGGCAGATCTTTGGAGAATTCCGCCTTGGCGTAGCCCTCCGCATTCCTGAAATCCGGGTCGTTGGAGATGGCGTTCAGATCGATGGAGATGCCCTTTTCCTCGACGATGGTGCGCAGCTGCTGGGCGTGAAGAACCAGTTCATCGCGGGTTTTGGCGTTCTTGCCCTCGCCGGGGAACATGCAGCGCGTCGATTTGGCCGCTGTGTAATTGGGGTCATTCAGCCAGCCGAAGACGATCGCGGCCGCGGCCCGGGGCGACGTGCAGTAGTGCTTGGCCACAGCCACCGGATCCTTGGCGTCGGGCTCTCCGCCCATGTTCTCCGCATTTTTGTCCTGCGCGCTTCCGTCGTCGGGAAGGGGAATGCCCGCGGCGGCAGCCAGCGCTGACTTGGCCGCGTCAGTGACCTGCTTGGCGGCAGATTTTTCTTTGGGGGAATCGGCCGATGTCCGGGCGGCTTCTTCCTGCTGCTTCGCCTTTGCGTCATCCGAAGGGGCTGCTAGGGCTGCTGCGGGAACGCTGACAAGCAGCGCGGCAAGTAGGGCGATGAACTTCTTCAGCACGTCGTTACTCCTTGGGTGTCATGAAAAACCTGAAGGAACCCGCTTGGCGTCCGCCCTGGCCAAAAAAGCCCTAGCATTGACGCCTGTCCGCTCCATCCAGTCGGTCCCGGGTTCGTTTCTCAGTTGGGCAATAGCCTGAATGACGTGGACAAGCTGTGCGGGTTCGAGAGGGGAAGCAGGGGAAGATGCCCTGACGTTTTCGGGAAGGGAAATTTCCTCCTCCGGAGCGGCAGTCATTCCATCGGCGCGCGGCGCGGACTGCATTGACTGAATGGCGGGGCCGTCCGGTCCGTCAGTTTCAGCCAGAATGAGGTGAGGGGGCAGCCCCCGGACGAGTGAACGTCTCTTTTTGGAGGGAAGCGTCAGGGCGCCGCCGAACGAAACCGCGAATTCTCCCAGACGGAAGAGCGCCCGCGCCTGTTCCAGCGAGCCGCTGAAGCCATGCAGAACGCCGCGGATGCCTGGAAAATCGCGGATGACCTGAAGCAGCTCGTCCTGTGCGCGGACACAGTGGAGCACGACAGGAATGTCCAGTGCGCGCGCGGTCTGAAGATGCGCCGAAAGCATGCGCCGCTGCCTCTCCATGGGCACGTCCGTCAGCCGTGCGTCGAGTCCGCACTCGCCGATGGCGGAGAGAATCGGGCGATTGGCGGCGGCCTTCGAGGCCAGGCGCTCCAAGCGCTGTGCGTCCTCGTCTTCGGGCCATTTCCGAAGCGAGAGGGGATGAATGCCGATGCCCGCAAAGACGTCCGGCTCTTTCTCAGCCAGCTCCAGCGCGGCATCCCAGTCCTCATCATCCACGCCGCAGGTCAGAAAGCCCGTCACGCCGGCCTCTCTGGCCCGCCGCAGAACGCCGTCCCTCATGCCGTCAAAATCCTTCAGATGCAGATGGCAGTGGGCGTCAAACACGGGCGTTCCTTGAACGGATTCCTGGGGGAATTTCCGGGGCAGCTGCTGTCAGAAAAGGACAAAAAAACTGCGCCGCCGCACTTTGTCGGTGCGCGCGGCGCAGGATGGGTGGGTTCAGTGCTTTTGCCCCGGCGTCCGCAGCGAAATGACGGCCGCGGAGCCGGTTCAGGACCTTTTCGGCTGTCTTATTTTGCCTCAGGGGCCGAGGCAGCCGGGGAAGCAGCCTTGGGCTTTTGATGCTTTGCTGGCTGTCCGTCAGCACTCTTGAGGAAGCGGTAAAAATCCATGTCGGTGTCCAGGAAGAGCGACGTGGAGCTGTCGATGGCCGACGGATAGAGCTCCAGAGTCTTCATCAGCTCATAGAAAGCGGGGTCCTTGCTGTAGGCCTCCGCGTAGATTTTGGCGGCTTCCGCGTCGCCCTTGCCCTGAATTTCCTGAGCGCGGCGATAGGCCTCCGACTGGATTTCGTTGAGCGTCTTGTCCTTCTGACCGCGAATTTCGGCGGACTTTCCCTGGCCCTCGGAGCGGGTCTTTTCCGCGATGCGCTTCCGCTCGGAAATCATGCGTTCGAAGACCTTCTCCTGGACCTCGTTCACGTAGTTCACGCGCTGAATCTGGACGTCCACCAGATCGATGCCGAACGTGCTGGTGGCCTTTTCCGAGGCCTCCAGAATCTGCCGGGTGAGCTCTTCGCGGCCGACCTTGATTTCTTCCAGCTCCTCGCGGCCCTCGTTGCTCTCCTTGTATTCGTCGTCCTCAAATTCCCGCTTGGTCGCGCGGACGGCCTCAATCAGGTTGTAGCGGGCGATGACGTTGCGCGTCTCGCCGTCGATGATGTCGTTGAGGCGGGATTGAGCGGTGCGCTCGTCGCGCATGCTCTGGAAGAAGAGGAGCGGATTGGAAATTCGCCAGCGGGCGAAGGTCTCCACCCAGATGTATTTCTTGTCCTTGGTGGGAATCTGGTTCGGGTCGCCGTTCCACTCCAGCCAGCGCTTCTCGAAGACGTTGACCGTGTCCACGAAGGGCGCCTTGAAATGGAGCCCGGGGGTCAGGATGGGCTCGCCGACGGGGTCGCCCAGCCGCGTGATGATGACCTGCTCGGTCTCATTGACCGTGTAGGCGCAGGTGCTGAGCGCTGCCAGCCCCGCTCCCAGACCGATGAGAATTTTGGCTGCGATATGCATCAGTTGCCTCCCTTTCCGGACAGCTGAACGAACGGCGTCATGCCCTTGGAATTTTCATCCACGATGATTTTGCTCCCGGCTTTGGGCAGAATTTTGGCCATCGTCTCGAGGTACATGCGCCGGCGTGTAATTTCCGGTGCCGCCTTGTAGGCCTCATAGACGGCCAGGAATTTTTCCGCGTCGCCCTTGGCTCTGTTGATGCGGGCCACGGCGTAGCCCTCGGCGCGGCTGACCAGCTGCTCCGCCTGACCCCGGGCCAGGGGAATTTCCTTATTCATTTCCGCCTGAGCTTCATTGATGGACCGCTCTTTTTCCTGAATGGCCTGGTTCACCTCGTTGAACGAAGGCTTCACCCGGTCCGGCGGATTCACGTCCTGAAGAACGAGCTGCTGAATGTCCACGCCGCACTCGTATTTGTCGGCGAGCTTCTGCAGGTGCTCCTTGGCCTCCAGCGCCACCTTCTGCCGGCCGGTCGTCAGGACTTCGTTGACAGAGTGATCGCCGACCACCAGCCGCATCGAGGTCTCGGACAGCACCCGCAGCGTCCCCTCCACGTTCCTCACCTTGAACAGGTATTGGTAGGGGTCCTTGATTTTGTATTGGATGATCCATTCCACGTTGGCCACGTTCAGGTCGCCGGTGAGCATGAGCGACTCCTGAAGGAGCTGCTTGCTGCCCGCCGCATAGCTGGTGTGTCCGTACTCATCCTCGCCGCGCGTCCGAAAGCCGAACTCCAGCTTCATCTGGCGCTGCGTCGGCACTTTCTGAACGGTCTCGATGTAAGGAATGAGGAAATGGGGGCCCGGAGTGCTGGTCTCCACATATTTCCCGAGCCTCAGGATGATGCCCACTTCATCGGGCTCGACCTGATAGTAGGTTTCGCACCCTGTGTAGAGTACAAGAAGCGCGAGCACAATACAGCTGACAATGCCGAGCTTCGATGTGCCGCCTGTGGACGGAACTTTTGTCACGTCCTCTGGATTATTTGCTTTGGCCATATCGTTGTCCTTGGGGGAGAGGAAACTGTCCGCAAAAGTATATTTACGTCAGACAGGGTCATTCATTACATTCTATTTTAAACTACAAAAATTCCATTGGGTATCTTCGATATTTGAGAATATCTTTTTTATTAAAAACAGAAACGTAGGGATAATTCAGCGCATTGATGCCGGGAGAGTATCGCCCTTGTTTGATGTAAGAATTGATATTTTTCCACGTCATTAAAAAACAGAGGGCAATCAGCATCGCCATGACGGCGTGCCGCATGCGCAGGCGTTTATGAACAATACTGGACAGAAGAATGGGCTCGACGCACTTAAAGACAATGCAGAATCGTGAGGAGAGCATAGCATTGGCGGAGAGGAGCATGAAGACAAAGAAACCGAATAAATAGACTTTGAGAAAGAGAACATCTGCTGCGAAGTTGGCTGGGCGGCACATATCTTCAGGGGTATCTTTGCAGGAATAAATAACAATTACGATGGCACATGTCACAATCCGTTCAGCAAAAGCCAGCCAATAAATAGAGGATTGCTCAAATTCCCGTTCAATGCCGAGGGCATCTGCCAATGAATTGATGATAGAAAGGCCAAAGGGAAATACCAGAGTGATGACGCCAAAAATCAATCCAATCCCGGCCAGGACGAGAAGATGCTGAATTTTGAATCTGACAATAAAAACAAGCGGAATAAGAGCCAGTGCCACCGTATGAATAGACGCCAGAAGAATGCAAACCCCTAAATAAAGCAGTGTTTTTTTTTGTTCCAGAAGAGGGAGAAGAATTCCCAAAAAGGCAGCGATAACAAATCCCTGACGAATGCCGGAAAAATAATAGGTCAGATAAATCGTCGGAAAGAGCAAAAGCAGGGATAAAGGCCGACAGTGACTATATTTCATCAGCGCCCGATGGGTAAAAACACACATCGGAATAGAAAAAAGAATAATAAATTGAGGAAAAGTAAGTCCAAGTTCGCGGCAGGTCTGGGTCAGCCAAGAATAACCCTTTTCGCCGTGTCCGGCAGGGTGCTCGTAGAGAAAATGATAATTTGAGTAGTCAGTTCCCTGCCCAAAGCGAAGACAGAGGGCCAGAGACAGCAACAGAAAGGGAAGGGCATACAGTCCTCTGTCGTCCCGCTTTCTCCCATAGGCTAGGAGCGCCGCGGCGAGCAGACATATGAAGAGTGCCCAATACATTCCGTGAGGTCATTCCCGTCCGTTTGGCTTTGTCACACTGCTATCCAGTGCAGGTGAATCCTTCAAAAAATGAACGGGACGTGAAGCCTTTTCTGCCTCACGTCCCGTTCTCTTGTTGACTCAACAGCTCAGCACGGTCTGTCGCAGCGGCTTAGCGAATTTTCTTCATAAAATCGCCCAGCTTGGCGCGGGATCCATCGCCCGACTGATTGCGCAGATAGGTGCGGTAATCGTCCTCGTCGTCGCTGGAGAGCGCCTTGACGGAGAGAGCAACCTTCCGATCGGTGGTGTTGATGTCGATGATTTTGACTTCGATCTCGTCGCCCTCTTTGACCACGTCGCGGGGATTTTCGACGCGCTCCTCACGCAGCTCGGAGACATGGACGAGGCCTTCGATGCCCTGCTCGATTTCCACGAAGGCGCCGAAGTCGGTGACCTTGGTCACCTTGCCCTGAACCTTGCTGCCGACCGGCAGGCGCTCAGCCAGCGTGTCCCAGGGATCCTGCATCAGCTGCTTGATGCCCAGGCTGAAGCGCTCGTTCTCCACATCGATGTTGAGAACCACGGCCTCCACCTCGTCGCCCTTCTTGTAGAGCTCGCCGGGATGCTTGACGTGCTTGGTCCAGCTGATGTCGCTGACGTGGACGAGGCCGTCGATGCCGTCCTCAACGCCGACAAAGATGCCGAAGTCGGTGACGTTCTTGATTTGCCCCTTGATGACGGAGCCCACGGGATACTTGTCCTCAAGCAGCGTCCAGGGATTGGGGGCAATCTGCTTCATGCCCAGAGCGATGCGCTTGGCCTTGGGGTCGATGTCCAGAACCACGGCCTCCACTTCGTCGCCGATGTTGAGGATTTTGGAGGGGTGCTTGACGCGCTTGGTCCAGCTCATCTCGGAGACGTGAATCAGGCCCTCGACGCCCGGCTCGATCTCGATGAAGGCGCCGTAGTCGATGACAGAGACCACCTTGCCCTTGACGCGCGTTCCCACCGGATACTTCTCGTCGGCCCGGTGCCAGGGGTCTTCCTGAATCTGCTTGAGGCCCAGGCTGACGCGCTCGGACTCGGGGTCGAACTTGAGGACGCAGACGCGGACCTCATCGCCCACATTGAAGACCTCGCTGGGATGGCGGACGTGGCTCCAGCTCATGTCGGTGATGTGGAGCAGGCCGTCGATGCCGCCTAGGTCGATGAAGGCGCCGTAGTCGGTCAGGTTCTTGACCACACCCATGAGAATCGCGCCTTCCTTGAGGCGGGTGAGGGTCTCGCGCTTGAACTCCTCGCGCTGCTTCTCCAGCAGGACGCGGCGGCTGAGGACGATGTTCCCGCGCTTCTTGTTGAACTTGATGACTTTGAACTCGAATTCCTTGCCGATGTACTGGTCCAGGTTGCGGACGGGGCGGATATCGACCTGGCTGCCGGGCAGGAACGCCTTGACGCCGATGTCCACCGACAGGCCGCCCTTGACGCGGCCGATGATGGTGCCCTTGACGATTTCGTCCTTTTCGCAGGCCGCGCTGATCTCGTCCCAGATGCGCATTTTGTCGGCCTTCTCTTTCGAGAGGACGATCATGCCTTTGTCGTCTTCACTGGATTCCAGAAGGACATCCACCTTGTCGCCCACGTTGATGGTGATTTCGCCGCGCGCGTTGGTGAATTCAGAGATCGGCACCTGACCTTCAGACTTGTAGCCGACATCGATGATCGCGAAGTCCTTCGTGAGTTGGATGACCGTTCCGTTGACGATGGAGCCCTCCTGAAGCCCGCTGTCGCCATTCTGAGATTTGAAGGACTCCTCCAGCATCGAGGCAAAGTCTTCAGTCGTTTCGTCCTGCATCTCTTTGTTATCGACATTCTCCATGAACAAAAACCTTCCGGAATCGCGGCAAAGGCCGCGTGTTGCGCCCCCTGGAAAACATAGCTTCGGCCATGGGGAGTGATGACCGCGCCGATGGCCCCGGACAGCCCGGGGATACCCCTGAAAAAAGCGGCGGCTCCTTAGAGAGGGCCTCCATGGGTGTCAAGGTGGTCAGAATGGAATTAAGAAAAAAAAATCTTCTGTAATTTCAAAGAGTTGCATTTGGTTTCGCCAGACAGAGGCGGCGCTTGGATGGAGGCAGCAGCGCCTGTGACTTGGCAGTGACCGACGCGTCATTTTCGCGGTTCCAGAGCCATTTCCCTGAGCGCGCGCACCAGAGATTCGATGCCGTCAGCGACCTGTGAAATGCGTCTGGCGAGCATATAGGCCGGCGTGGAAACGATGCGGTTTTGCCGGTCAATCACGATGCCGTCGGCGGGAGCATCCACGTGCCGTGCGCCCATTTCCCGCAGCGCACCGGCCGTTCCGGCGTCGTTGCCGATGGTCAGTTCGGGCTGGAATTTCCCCAGAACGCGGGCCGCCAGAACGGGGGCGATGCAGATGTATCCGGTGGGCTTGCCCGCGCCGTGCATTCCCAGAATGGCGCTCTCCACATCGCCGCGCACGCGCATCGCGCTTCCGGCGGTGCCGAAGTCGGACAGATTTACGGCCGCTCCAAAGCCTCCCGGAAAGACCAGCGCATCCAGCTCAGCAGAATTCACATTGGTGAGCGGCTCAATGCGGCCGCGGGCGATGCGCGCGGATTCTTCCAGAACGGACCTGTGCTCGCCTGCGCGGGCTTTTCCCGTCAGATGACTGGCGACGAAGGCCTGTTCCATGTCCGGCGCAAAAATCCGCGCGCGGATGCCTTCCCGGTCCAGTGCCAGCAGAAGAAGCGTCGCTTCGTGAATTTCCGAGCCGTCCTGCACGCCGCATCCGGAGAGCACGACGCCGAAGGTGAGCGTTTTTTTGCTGCCAGTCTGGGAGCTTTTTTCTGTGTTCATCCTGTCAAGTCCTTTCTGTGCTGTTTTGACGGCTGTTTTTCAGATGTGTGGGACGCTGTTCGCTCAGATTTTGAATCCGCGCGTGCGGCGTTCAGCTGCGGTGCCTGCCGTTTCGCCGCCTGTCATTTGAGATTCCCGAGAAGCGCTTGCGGGAGGGCGGAGGCGGCGGGTCGAAGCGGTCGGAAGGACGGCTCCCGCGCCGTGAAAGGCTGGAAAATTCATCCGCTTTCAAAATGCCTTCGATGCCCGCACGGCGCTCCTTGGATGAACGTCTGCGCTCTTCGGAAAAATCGACGCCCCGCGAGTGCGGCCGGGCGGCGCGCGCCTCATTTTCTGCGCTTTCTCCGCTGTTCCCGGATTGTCCGGCGCTCCCGGACCAGACGCCCCTGCGCTCGGAAATTTTTTCGCGGGGAACGCGCGCGCCGAAAGCCTCGGCAGTCTTCAATGGCTCGATGCGGATGTTGGCGTCTCTGCCCTGCGGCGCGGCAGAGGCAGCTGCGGCGGCAAATACGGGAGCCGCATCTTCGGAGACGAAAAAACGTGTCTCGCCGGAAAGAATCTCGATGCGCCCGATGTCCCGCTTCTGGATGCCGCCGCGCTTGCAGATCAGCGGAATCAGCCATCTCGGGTCCGCACCCTGACGCCGGCCGACGCTGATGCGGAACGGCACGCCCTGTTCGCGGCTGTCGTCGAAGCGGCGACCTCGGAATCCGCCTGCCATGCCGATGTGGCCCGGCACCTCAAAGTTTCCTTCACCGGAAGCAGAAGAGGCCGGCCGCGGCCGCGGCGGCGTGATGGGGCTTTTGAAGCGGCCCAGCCGGGTCAGCCGACCCGTTCTGGCATCAATCGCATGCGTCTCGGGCAGATCTTCGGCGACGGGCAGCTTGGCGTAGCACTGGCGGACAAGAGCGGCCGCCAGCTGGTCTGGACTGAGCTCCTCGAGAAGCATCTGCGCGATTTCCAGCTCTTCCTTGCCGACGGCGCTGCACATGCGGATGACTTCCTGCCCAAGACGCTCGCGGTCGAGAGCGTGGATTTCGTCGAGCGTGGGCACCGGGAACCAGCGGATGGGAATGCCGGACTGCCGGAACATGCGCTCCGCCTGAGAGCGCAGCCGCCAGGGCACGAGAAGCACGCTGACCCCCTTGTGCCCGGCGCGCCCGGTGCGGCCGCTTCGGTGCTGAAGCACCTGCGCGTCGCGCGGCGGGTCGGCGTGAATCACCAGCTCCAGATCGGGCAGGTCCAGCCCGCGCGCCGCCACGTCAGTCGCCACCAGCACGCGTGCGTGGCCGTCGCGCAGCATCTTGAGGGCACGGCTGCGTTCGGGCTGGGTCAGCTCTCCGCTGATGGAGGTGGTCATAAATCCGCGCTCGGAGAGGTTGGACTGGAGCCGGCTGACGGCTTCCCGTGTGGCGCAGAAGACCAGCGCGCTCTTGGCGTCGTGCTGCCGGAGCAGATTGACCACGGCCAGGTCGCGTTCTCGAGGGGCGATGAGGCAGGCGCGGTATTCGATGTCCGCGTGGGCCTCACGGGGCGGGTCTGCGGCCACGCGCAGAGGGTCTGTCTGATATTTGGCGGCCATCTCCTCGATGCCCCGGGGAATCGTGGCCGAGAAAAGAAGCGCGCGCCGGTGATCCGGACAGGCGGCCAGGAGCGTTTCCAGTTCCTCGCGGAATCCCATGTCCAGCATCTCGTCCGCCTCATCGAGGACGACGGTGCGGATGCGGGTGAGGTCCAGTCGGCCGCGCGCCAGATGATCGCAGAGGCGGCCCGGCGTGCCGACGACCACATGCGCGCCCTCCGCCAGCTGAAATGCCTCGCGCCGCACGTCCATGCCGCCGACGCACGAACGAACATGAGCGAGGGTGGGGGCGTAGAGCCAGGCCAGTTCCTTCTGAACCTGAAGTGCCAGCTCACGGGTCGGCGCAATCACCAGCGCGAGAGGCGCGCCCGGCGGCGGCAGAGAACCGTCCTCGGCGATGACAGATTCACCGAAGGCCAGTCCGAAGGCGATGGTTTTGCCGGAACCGGTTCGGGCGGAGACGAGGAGATCTCTGCCGCGGCAGCGCTCCTCCATGACCAGCGTCTGCACGGGCGTCGGCGTTTCGTAGCCGTGGCCGGCCAGCGCTTTTTGGAGGGAAGAAGGAATGGGGAGTTCCGTGAAGGTCATGGAAAATTTTCCTGCACTTTCTGGAGGGCAGCGTGCCCCTTTAAGGTGAGCGGAGAGCCGGGCGCTGAAAGGCTGAGACTCCCGCCGAGACATCAGAACAGAGCCGCCTGCGCAGCGGCCGCAAAGAGGCCCGAAAAGGGCTGAAAAGACGGCCGCGGAACACAGGGGGACAGCCATCAGAAGCGGCCAGCGCAGGGAATGTTCCCCGGGCGCGGACACTCATCAGGCCGGGCCGGTGAATTTGGCTGCTGCCGACTGCCGGCATCTGAGGAATGCGGGGCGGCCAGTGGCCCGGAAAAAGGGCGGCGCCGTTATGCGAAACGCTCTGGCCTTTCAACGGAGCGCGGAGCCGTCAGTGATCCTCCGGACGGGGGTTCGGCTCGTGCGCTGACCGCACCTTCCCCTTGCAAAGCCCCGGAGCCTGCCGCAGAGGCCGCGTCGCCTTTTGAACAGTTAAGGCGCTGCTGTTGAGGGACGTTCCGGCTGGTCTGGAAAGCGGCGGCGCGGCTTTGGGGCTTCGGCGGCACACGGGAGAGACTCTGTGGCGAAAATGTCTGTGCATCTGGGCGCCGGTTTTCTGGCCGGAGGCGCCAGCTCCATCTGCTTTTTTGCCTATCCCCACTGCGGTCCGAACCTCTTCGGGTGCGGCTCTTCCGGGAACGAAACTCTGCTGATGGTGGTCTCTGCGATTCTGGGCGCGGGCTTTGGCGCGGCGCCCGACGTGGATGCGCCCCAGGGCAAGGTCGTGCGGATTCTCGTCTTCTGCGCTGCCGCGCTGGCTTTCCTGTACGCCCTGTATTCGCTGTTCGCGGCGGGCCGCATGACGCTCGCAGTCCTGGCTCTCACCATTCTTGCCGCTCTGGGCGCCTACGCCGCTGTCGTCTGGGCGCTGACGCGGATGATGAAGCACCGGGGCATGTTTCATTCGCTTCCCATGGCGGTGGCGGCTGCTGCGTGGACCGGCGTTTTTCTGCGCTGCACCGGCTGGTTCAGCGAGAGCGGCATCTTCGAGCTGTGCGTGTGCGGCGCCTTCGCCGGATGTGTGAGCCATCTGCTCCTGGACGCGCTGTGCTCGGTGAGCCGCGGCGGGCTGAGCATGTTCAAGCTCTGGTCAGAGAGCGGCCGGGCGACGGCGGCGGCCTATCTGGCCATGGGGACCGGGCTCGCCCTCAACTTTGAACCCGTGCGGCATTGGGCTGCGTCCATCAGCTGAGCCGCCCCCAAAAACGAAACAACGGACATCAGAACGAGGTGCTGACGATGGCGAGGATGATTCCGAAGTATCAGAACAAGGGGGACTTCATTCAGGCGAGCGGACGGCCGAGCGACGGCGTGCGGCCGCGACACAAACGAGATCTGAATGGCCTGCTGGCTGAGTGGAGCCTGTATCAAGAACTCCAGAAGTTGCCGGACGATTTCACGGTTCTCCATTCGTGGAGATTTGCGGGTGATTTAGGTGAAAGCGTCTTGTGTACAGGAGAGGCCGACTTTGTCGTTCTGGGACCGGAGGGAGTTCTGGTCATCGAGGTCAAGAACAAGCCCATTTACACGGACAATGGTTTCTGGCGCCTCGAGACGGGAAAGCTGATGAAGAACCCCTTTGCGCAGGCGAGCCGGAATCTGGATGGCGTGGTGGCTAACCTCAGAGGGCTGAAACACGAACAGGACGGAAGTGAGATCAGGTGGCGTGAACCCGATGCGCAAGTGAGGTGCATCTGGGCCGTGGCTTTTCCTGGCGCGGCGTATGACCGTTCGGTCCTGCCCTGCGAGGTGGACGACTGCCAGCTCATCGACAGCACGTCTCTGCGCGATGGCATTGAGAAGACAGTGAAGCGCCTCTTTGAACATCAGAGCCGGTTTCAAAACGCTGATTCCTTCACGGGACTGACGCCCTGGGAAATTCAGCAGGCGGCGAGAGTCCTGACGCCCGAACTGACTCCGATGATTGGCTGCGATGGACCGGTCATCGCGGCCAATTCCATGACGCTGAAAGCGATTACGAACGTGGTGATGCAGTCGCGTTCCGGCTTGGGACGGAACTTTGCCGGAGCATGGAGCATTGAGAGGGGCGTCGCGGGGTCCGGCAAGACGCTGTTTGCACAGCTTTGGGCGCGTCAGGCCGCACAGGAGGGAAAGCGGACGCTGCTTCTCTGCTTCAACAGAATGCTCGCTGAGTTTCTCAAGCTGGACCCCAACAACAGAGCATTCGACATCTTCTCCTTTCACGGACTGTCGGCGCAGCGCTCTCAGGAGGCGGGCATCTCTTATGGCCCCGTCGGCGATACCGACGAAGCGCGCCGGGAATTTTACGACAACCAGTCTCCTCAGAAGCTGCTCGAGGCGACGAGGATGCTGTCCGCTGAGGAGAGGCGCAGAAAGCTGTATGACGTGGTGATTGTGGACGAGGCACAGGACATCCGGCTGCATTGGTGGGACGCCATCCAGGCCCAGCTGGAACATCCCGAGGAAGGGGAACTTCACGTGCTGCTGGATGAAGAACAGCGTGTCTTCGGCAAAGACACGGGCTTCCCCGAAGAGCTGAAGCGAAAGCTGAGTGACCTGCCTCCTCTCACTTTGAACGTCCGGAATACCCGCCGCATTGTGGAGTTCACCAACCGGGCGACGGGGAGTCATCTGGTTCCTTCAACAGAAAGCCCCAGTGGATTGTCGCCGCGAGTGGATGGCTTCGACAGGAAATTCGGCAAATCGGTGCTGGAGAAGAAATTGGGCAGTCTGCTGGATCAGTTGATTCGCCATGACAGCGTTCATTTGTCGCAAATCGTGGTGCTGTGCGACCACGCCTATGGCCAGGGGAAAGGCTGCATCCTTGATGGCTGCGGCGGAAGCATCGGCGGCGTGCCGATCATCTGCGAGAAGACTGCGTTGGCGATTTTGCATGCCTGGCAGCATGGCGAAGGGCTTCTGGTGACCACGCCCCGAAGCTTCAAAGGCCTCGAGGCTGACGTGGTGATTCTCGCGGGCATGAGCGGTTTCCGGGAGGAGACCTTTATGAAGAGTGACCTCTATGTGGCCATGACGCGCGCCAAGAGCCGGCTTTTTGCCATCTGCGAAAATGGAGAAGTTCTGGACTGCCTGATCGGCGGAAAGGCGAACTCCGGCGACAGCTGACAAGGAATCCTCATGGAATTTACCCGTATTCCTCTGACCCGCCGCTCGATGGAGCGCATCACGGATGCTTCGCTTTTGCTGCGGCTGGTGTTCGCCGTCTTTCTCGGCGTCTGCACGCTCAGCGTCCTGTCCATGGACTACGACGACTACGAGATGCCCTCGCGCGTCGTCCGCTTCCTGCACAACGTGAACACGCCCTTTCACGAGTTCGGGCACATCCTTTTTCGGCCCTTTCCGCGGGTCATCATTTCTCTGGGCGGAACGCTGGGGCAGCTGCTGATGCCGCTCATCTGCGCTGTGGCCATTCTCGTGACGTCCAAAGACCCCTTCGGCGCGTCGGTGGCTCTGTGGTGGATGTTTGAAAACCTCGTGGACTGCGCGCCCTACATCGCCGACGCGCGGGCCGGGGTGGCGCCGCTCCTCGGAGGAAATCACGGCCGAAACGCGCCCTACGGCTTCCATGACTGGCAGTTCATTCTCGGCGAGACAGGCCTTTTGAAGATGGATCACGCCATCGCCCGGGCCGCCTATTGGGCAGGCATCGCGGGCATGGCTCTGGCCCTCGCCTGGGGCCTCTTCGTCCTTTTCAACGAATACAGGGCCTATCAGCAGGCCGGACGCGAGGGGCGGTTCCGCTGATGGCGATGCGGCAGGACACAGTCAGCAGCGGCACTGGCGGGAGCGATTCGGCGCTGGAAGGCGTTCTGGAGCGCGTAACGTTCGTCAATGAGGAGAACGGCTGGGGTGTTTTCCGCGTGGCCGTGGCCGGTGCCAAAGAGCCCGTGACTGTGGTGGGGAACCTGATTGGCGTGCAGCCCGGCGAGACGCTGCGGATGACCGGGCACTGGACCGTGAGCCGTCAGTACGGCGAGCAGTTCGACGTGTCCGCCTACGAGAGCGTGAGGCCATCCACAGTGGCGGGCATCGAGCGCTACCTGGGCTCGGGTCTGGTCAGGGGCGTGGGCAGGGTCTTCGCCAAAAGGCTGGTGGATGCCTTTGGCGAAGAGACGCTGGATGTCATTGAGAACGCCCCGCACAGGCTGGCCGGTGTGGAGGGCATCGGCAAAAAGCGCGTGGAGCGCATTGTCCGCGCCTGGCAGGAACAGCGGGAAATCCGCAGCGTCATGCTCTTTTTGCAGACGCACGGCGTGTCTCCCGCTTTCGCCGTCAAGGTCTTCAAACGCTACGGCAGCGACGCGGTGCGGGTGGTGAGCGATGACCCTTACCGGCTGGCCCGCGACATCTACGGCATTGGCTTCAAGACGGCGGACCGCATCGCTCAGTCGATGGGCGTTCCAACCGATTCCCCGCGCCGCGCGGAGGCAGGTCTCCTCTACGTCCTCTCCGAGGCTTCCGATGAAGGGCACGTCTTCCTGCCCAAGGATCTGCTTCTCGAAAAGGCGGGCGGCTATCTGGGCATCCGCCGGGAAATTCTCGATGCCGCCGTTCTTTCTCTTGCCGCGGCGGGAGACATCTCCATCGAGGGACGGCCCGACTGCACCGGCCTTTCCGAGGACGGCCGGCAGCGCGTTCTGGATCTGGGGGAGAAAGCGCCCGTCTATGGGGACAAGGCGCCTCTGAATGAGCGCGTGCCCGTTTATCTGCGTCCGCTGCACATCGCAGAGACCGGCATCGCCAGCCGCCTGCGCGCCCTGCTGCGGTCGCCCATGGCCGAGCGCAAACCCATTCAGGTGGAGAAAGCCATCGAGTGGTTTGAAGCGCGGCAGGGCATTGAGCTGGCGGAGGCACAGAAGGAAGCCATCCGCCGCGCCGTGTCCTCCAAAGTGCTGGTCATCACCGGCGGGCCGGGGACGGGCAAGACGACGCTGGTCAACGGCATCATCCGCATCCTCGAAAAGAAGGGCGTGCGCATTCGTCTGGCCGCTCCCACGGGCCGCGCGGCCAAGCGGATGACCGAGACCACCGGGCACGAGGCCGTCACCATTCACCGGCTTCTGGAGTTCAGTCCCAAGGCCATGAAGTTCGAGCGCAATCAGGAACGCCCGCTGGAGACGGACCTCCTGATCGTGGACGAGACCTCCATGCTGGACACTGCGCTCGCCTACAATCTGCTGAAGGCGGTTCCGCTCTCAGGGCAGGTCATTTTCGTCGGCGACGTGGACCAGCTGCCATCGGTGGGGCCCGGCGCAGTTCTGAGCGACCTCATCAGCTCGGGCGTCATTCCTGTGGTGCGCCTGAACACGATTTTCCGGCAGGCGAAGAAGAGCCTGATCGTGGTCAACGCCCACCGCATCAACGAGGGAGAATTTCCCGCCGAAGGCGAGAAGACGCCCCGGGATTTTTACTTCATTTCCAAAGAGACCCCGGAGGAATGCCTCGAAGCCATCCGCAAGCTGGTGCGCACCCGGCTGCCGAGGGCCTTCGGCTTTGACCAGTTTCGGGACATTCAGGTGCTGACGCCCATGCGGCGCGGACTTCTGGGCGGCCAGAATCTGAATGCCGAGCTGCAGGCGCTTCTGAATCCTGACGGGCGCGGCCTTTTCAGCGGCAGCCGGATTCTGCGCGAGGGCGACAAGGTCATGCAGCTCTGCAACAACTACGACCTCGACGTCTTCAACGGCGATCTGGGGCGCGTGGTCTCTGTCAGCGAGCAGGAGCGGACGCTGGCAGTGGATTACGACGGACGCACTGTCGTCTATGAGGCCGCCGACATCGATGAGCTCTCGCTGGCCTATGCCACCACGATTCACAAGTCCCAGGGCAGCGAGTACCCCTGCGTGGTGATTCCGATTCACACGCAGCACTTCATGATGCTCCAGCGGAACCTGCTCTACACGGCTGTGACCCGTGCCCGGAAAATGGTCGTTCTCGTTGGGAGCAAAAAAGCCGTGGGCATCGCAGTGCGGACGACGGGACAGAACGCGCGCTTCACGCTTCTGGGACAGCGGCTGTGCGACCTGCCGGATGCGTGATTTTTTCCAGGGAAAAGCCCGGCCGCGGCGGGCGCACAGATGTGAACGGACCGATGGGAGGCGCAGCGATGAAAAAAATTCTGACCGCGTGGGTGCTGGGCGGCTGTCTCTTGTGCGCACCGATGAGCGGACAGGCGGCACATCCGGCCTGCGATGGCGCCCGCGCCCTTTTGGACAAGAAGGACACCGAGGGGCTGTTCCTCCAATACGGCTCTGTCTCTGCCGAGGGCATGTCCGCCGGCGACAAAAAGGTTCTGGCGGACATCCTCACGAAGGGGGCCGAGCTGGCCGGGAATGACGCCTTCATCGCCCACGGGCTTTTGATGCGGGCGGTCGTTCTGAATGAGGACGCGCCCACGCTGGTGGCTCTGGCCCGCGTCGAGGTGAAGCTCGAGCAGAAGGGCGGGGCGATTGAGCACCTGGACAGGGCGCTCAAGCTCGACGGAACGAACGCGCAGGCGCTGATGCTTCGCGGAGACCTGGCCTTCGGCGATGGAGATTTTGCGCGGGCGGAGTCGTTTTACGGGCGTGCGGCCGGACTCAAGACGCCCGGGGCCAAGGCGGCGCAGGAAAAAGCGCGGAAGGCCGGGGCCGAGGAGCAGGCGAAAAACGCGGCTTTTGAAAAGTCAGAGGCCGATTTGAAGCAGCGCCTGGAGGCGGCGCGGCGCTCTGCGGTCAAGGACTGGCTGGCTCAGATTGAGGAGGAGATTGCCCGGCAGGATGCGGCGCCCGGCGGCATCCGCCGATACCAGACCGACCACTTCAGCTTCTCGTACACGTCGGAGCGCAAGACGATGGCGGAGATTCACAACTTCGACAGCCGCATCGAGAGGCTCCTGGACAAGGCCTATGGCTTTGTCTCCGACAAGCTGGGGCACAAGCTGGACAAGAAGATCCCCGTCCTCCTGATGACGAGGGAGGAATACATGAAGAAGTTCGCCAACTCGCCTGAGAGCCGAGCCGCGGCCTTCTGGAACGGGACCCAGATTGTGGTGAACGGCCAGACGGAGGTTGACCGGCAGTTTTCGGAACTCATCGCGCACGAGCTGACGCACGCCTTCGTCACCGACCTGGCGGGGTCCTCGTACTCCGTTCCCCGCTGGGCCAACGAGGGGCTGGCCGAATACATCGAGAACTGCGCCCGCGAGCCCTCCACCTGTGCGGTGCCAAAACAGCTTCGGAACCTGCTCAAGGAGCTGAAGCGCAGGAAGCAGCTCCCGCAGCTGGAGGCGATGGAGCAGAACTTCGCCGCGATGGGGCAGGGCGTCGCCGCCTGCTACGCTGAGGCCGCCTTTGCAGTGGGAATCCTCGTGTCGAAGAAGGGTCTGAAAAGCTACGTGGAGGCCATTCGCGAGATGAAGCGGCTCCGCCATCCGCAGAACTTCGACAAGGCGCTCCAGAAGCACATGGGCGTGGACACCGCGTGGCTGAACAAAGAGGTTTTGGACAAGATCTGAAGTCCGCCCCGAGCGCGGCCAGGGTTGGCCGGAGATGAACAGACGGCAGAAATGAAAAAGGCGCCGCCCCGCGCGATGGGGACGGCGCCTTGTTTTTGGACGAGTTTTTCTAGCGCAGCGCGGCGCCAAACTGCTCCGAGAGAGCTTTGAGAATCCGCTCGTGTGCGCCGTTGACCCTGGCGTCCTTGAGCGTCCCGTCTTTGTCCCGATAGCGAATGGCGAAGGCCAGACTCTTCTTGCCGGGGGGAATGGTCAGGCCCTTGAACACGTCAAAGAGCGCGGCGGATTCCACCAGGGGATCGGCGGCGCGAATGGCCTTTTCCACGTCGGCAGCGGCCACCGAATCGTCCACGGTCACGGCCAGGTCCCGCAGAACAGCCGGATACTTGGGCATGGCCGCGGCACGGGGCTTGAGATCGCCCGCTTGGAGAAGTGCCTCCAGGTTCAGGTCAAAGACAAAGACGCCTCGGGGAACGTCCAGCTTTGAGGCAGTGACGGGATGCAGTTCGCCCAAAAGTCCGAGGGAAATGAGCGTGCCGTCCTTTGCTTTGGCCGACACAGCGCAGGCGCTTCGGGGATGAAGCCAAGAGATGCCTTCGGCTGGCGCGAAGACGGCGTCCCTGATGTTGAGCGAAGTCAGCAGGTTCTCCACGGCGCCTTTGAGGTCGTAGAAGTCCGCGGGGACAGAGGGCTGAGCCCACTGCATGGGCACGCGTGGGCCGTACATGAGGCCCACGAGGCGCTGTTCCTCGCGGGACACCTGAATGCAGTCGGCAAAAGGCGCCGTCTTCATGTCCTTCCGCAGGCTGGGGACATACGTCCGGCCGATTTCGTAGATGCGGACGGCGTCCACCTGCCGGTTCAGCGAGTGTTTCAGATTGCCGATGAGCCCGGGCAGGCGGCTGGTGCACATGGCGGACATGTCCGCGGCGATGGCGTTTCTCAGCGTGATGGGGCGGACGCCGGGCGTGAACAGCTCCAGCTGAGAGGCCTCGACGAAAGAGTAGTTCAGAACCTCGTCCAGACCTGAGGCGGAGAGAGCGCTGCGGAGGCGGTTCATGGCATCGCCGTCCGTTCCCGAGGCGCATTTCGGCAGGCTGCGGACGCCTCTGGGCAAAACAGAGGGAATGGCGTCGTAGCCCATGGTGCGGGCCACCTCTTCGACACAGTCCGCTTCGCCGTCCACGTCGGGCCGCCAGCTGGGGACAGTGACCTCGACAGCGCCGTTTTTCGCCTCAGACAGGCCAAAGCCCAGTCCGGAGAGCGTGTCCGTGACCATCTTGGGCTCGACCGGCATTCCAAGAAGGCGCTCCGGCGCGTCGAGGCTCAGCGTGAAGCGGCGCGTCTGATGGGGGCGGGGATGGCAGTCCGCGCGGCCGGGCAGGATGGAGGCACCGGCCAGCTCAGTCAGAAGCTGTGCGGTCCTGTCCTGGGCGTAAGTGACCATCGCGGGATCGACGCAGCGCTCGTAGCGGTGGCTCGCCTCGCTGTGGAGCGAGTGGCGGCGGGCAGTGCGCCGGATGGAGCCGGGCTCAAACCAGGCCGACTCGATGAGAATGTTCGCGGTGGCATCGGAAATTTCACTGACGCTGCCGCCCATGACGCCGGCCAGCGCGGAGGGCGCCTCAGCGTCACAGATGCACAGGTCGTCGCCGCCCGTCAGCAGGCGCTCTTTGCCGTCCAGCGTGACCATGCGCTCGTTCTCATGGGCCAGACGGACGATGATTTGCCCGCCGCGAACCTTGTCGAAGTCGAAGGCGTGAAGGGGCTGTCCGCACTCGAACATCACGTAATTGGTGATGTCCACGGCGTTGGACAGGGCGCGGACGCCAACGGCGCGCAGCCGGTTCTGCATCCAGAGAGGGGAGGGCGCGATGCGGACGTTCCGGGCGATGCGCGCGGTGTAGCGGCGGCAGCGCTCCGGCGCCTCAATGCTCACGCGAAGCAGGCTGGAGACATCGGGGCCGTCCGACTCGGTGATGACAGCCTTGGGAATCCGCAGCGGCCTGTGAGTGAGCGCCGCCACTTCGCGGGCGATGCCGATATGCGAGAGGCAGTCGCCGCGATTGGGCGTCACATTGACCTCGAAGACGGTGTCCTTCAGCCCCAGCGCGTCGGCGATGGGCGTCCCGGTCTTCAGCGACGGGTCCAGAATCAGCAGCCCCGAGTGGTCCTCGGAAATTCCCAGCTCGCGGGCGGAGCACAGCATGCCGAAGGACTCCACGCCGCGAAGTTTGGCTTTTTCGATTTTGAGGCCGCCGGGCAGGACAGCGCCCAGCATGGCCAGAGGTACCTTGTCCCCGACCTTGTAGTTGTGAGCGCCGCAGACGATCTGCAGGAGCTCTCCCGTGCCCGCGTCCACCTTGTTGACGGACAGCTTTTCCGCGTCGGGGTGCGGTGCGCTCTCCACGATTTGAGCGACGACAACGCCGCTGAGCCCCTCGCCCAGATGCTCCACGCCTTCGACTTCGAGGCCGGCCAGAGTGATGCGGGCGGCCAGTTCATCGGCGGTCTCGGGCAGGTCCACGTAGTCGGCCAGCCAGTTCAAGCTGATTCTCATTGGTCCATCCTTGAATTTGTTTTCGTCCGGCCGCGTCGCCGTCACATCCTGTGCAGAGCAGGGAGAAGCGTCGGCGGCGCGCCGTCAAAGGGTCTTTGGAAAGATGAAAAGTGCGCGCTGCTCCCGCGGTCAGAACTGCTCCAGAAAGCGGGCGTCGTTCTCGAAGAAGCTGCGCAGGTCATCCACGCCGTAGCGGAGCATGGCGATGCGCTCGATGCCCAGACCGAAGGCAAAGCCGCTGACCTCATTCGGGTCGTAGCCCACCGCTTTGAACACGTTCCGATGCACCATGCCGGCGCCCAGAATCTCGATCCAGCCCTCGCCCTTNNTTGACCATGCCGCAGCCAAGCACCTCGATCCAGCCTGTGCCCTTGCAGATGCGGCAGCCCTTCCCGCCGCAGTGGACGCAGGAAATGTCAATTTCGGCGGAGGGCTCGGTGAAGGGGAAGTAGCTCGGGCGGAAGCGCGTCTTCGTCGAGGATCCGAACAGCGCCTGCACAAAGGCGTCGAGAGTGCCTTTCAGCTCGGCGAAGGTGACGTGCCTGTCCACCAGCAGGCCCTCCATCTGATGGAACATGGGCGTGTGCGTCACGTCGCTGTCGCAGCGATAGACCTTGCCGGGCGCCACGATGCGGATGGGCGGCTTTTGGGTCAGCATGGTCCTGATCTGAACCGGCGAGGTGTGCGTCCGGAGAACGGCGATTTTTCCCGCCAGATCCGCCTCGTCTTTGGCCCCCAGACTCATGGGATCGACCCAGAACGTGTCCTGCATGTCGCGGGCGGGATGGTCGGGCGGAATGTTCAGCGCCTCGAAATTGTAGGCGTCCAGCTCCACCTCCGGCCCTTCGGCAATGTCGAAGCCCAGCTTCTGAAAGATGGCAGCCATGTCATCCAGCGTCCTGCTGACGGGATGGCGGTGCCCCAGAGCGCCGCGGCGTCCGGCCAGGGTCACGTCGAGACGCGGGCCATTCAGCTCTTTTTCCAGCGCCAGGCGCTCCAGCGCCTTTTTCCGCGCCTCGTGCATGGCCTCGACCCGGTTCCGAAGCTCGTTGGCTTTCTGGCCGAAGGCTTTGCGGAGCGTCTTGTCCAGCGTGGGAATCCGCTCGAAGACGCGGGTGACGATTCCCTTCATGCCCAGCGTCGAGACGCGTGCGGCTTCCAGCTGAGCGGCATCAATGGCCGCGTCCATGGCGGCGGCCGCCTTTTGGGAGAGTTCCTCAAGTTCCTGCTCGATGTCGTCGGGCAGGGTGGCTGCTGCGTTTTGCTTTTCCTGTTTGGACATTCGTTTGACCCGATGGTTGCGAAAGTGACGGCGCAAAAAAAAACCGCCTGAAGCTCGAAAGGAGTTCCAGGCGGCCTTTGTGAGGAAATCGACGTTTTACTTCGAGGCCGCAACGACGGCGCTAAAGCCCGCGGGGTCGAAGATGGCCAGGTCAGCCATGATTTTGCGGTCAATCGCCACGTTGTTTTTGGCCAGGCCCGCAATCAGCTTGGAATAGGTCGTTCCATTCAGACGCGCGGCGGCGTTGATGCGGACGATCCACAGACGCCGGAAATCGCGGCGTCTCTGGCGGCGGTCGGCCGTCGAGAAATTCAGCGCGCGCTCAACGGCCTGGTTGGCACGGCGGTAACAATTTTTGCGGCGGCCGCGGAAACCCTTGGCCAGCTTGAGAACTGCATTGCGGCGCCTGCGCGCCTTGAAACCTTTTTTGACTCTCATTGGGTGCTTCTCCTTGCGTGAACCGCGTGTCCCGGATGGCGTTCAGCCCCGGAATCTTAGGTACACGGCCAGCGCGTTATTGCTCTGCCTGCTTTTTCTGAGACGACATCGGCTCAGGCGTAGGGGAAGAGCTCTTTCTTCACTTTTTTGGCGTCCATTGGCTCCAGATGGCCGTTGCCGCGGAGGCGCTGATTGACCTTCCCGCTCTTGGACAGGAAGCAGTGCCTGGCATAGGCCCGAGCGAATTTTACTTTTCCGCTCTTTTTGACCTGGAAGCGCTTGGCCGCGCCGCTCTTGGTCTTCAGTTTGTAGCCCATCGTTTTCCTCGTTGTTCGTGCCGGTCCGGAGTGCCCGTCCGGCGTTCGTTGCGTTTTACGGAATGTCTCTCGAAGGAGACGTTCCGATTCCCCGAAGCGGCGCGGCAGGCTGGCTTTCACCAGTGCCGTTCCGTTTCGCCGCCGCCTTTTGGGGCCTGTCCCCGGAAAGAAACCGGGAAACGGGGCTTCAAAAAACGACGTGCGCCCCGGGGAATGCGGGGCGCATCAGGTTGTCCATCCTGCGGTGCGCAGAGTCGAAATCGACTCGAAATTGCCTCAGGAGGACGAGGGTTTGTTTTCTTCGTCGGAGGTGGTGTCGGCGGAGGGGCTGGCAGGGGAAGCCGCCGATGCCTGCTTCGCGGCCTGACGCGCTGCCTTGGCCGCCTTGCTTTCTTCGCTGGCCTTTTCCCGCTCCCTGGCGGCCGCGGCGATCTGGGCCTTCAGCTTGGGACTGGGTGCCAGCACCATAAACATCTGGCGTCCTTCCATCCGGGGCGTCTGTTCGATGACAGCCGCGTCCTTCAGGTCGGCCACCACATCGCTCAGCAGGTTCTGGCCGATCTCCTTGTGGGTGATTTCTCGTCCCCGGAACATGATGGTGACGCGCGCCTTGTCGCCGTCTTCGAGGAAGCGCCGGATGTTGTTCACCTTGAAGTCGTAGTCGTGGTCCTCGGTCTTCGGACGCATCTTGACTTCTTTGATGCGAATCACGGCCTGCTTCTTCTTGGCTTCGTTGGCGCGCTTCTTCTCCTCGTATTTGAACTTGCCGTAGTCCATCACCTTGCAGACGGGCGGCTTGCTCATGGGGCTGACTTCCACAAGGTCCAGCCCCTGCTGCTGCGCGTAGGAGAGCGCCTGATCGATCGGCATGACGCCGAGCTGCTCTCCCGAGGGGCCTATGACTCTGACTTCGCGGGCACGGATGCGGCGGTTTGTTCTGGCGTCCCTGGCGATGTTCGTATCCTCCGGCAGTGCGCGGTCTCAATCGACGCGCGCGGTCATTGTCCGTTCAATGAAAAGGCCGCTCCCGAGAAGGAGTGGCCTTTTCGTCCAAAAGGGGCGGCCCTCTACGATTTTTCGCTGTGGCGTGTCAATTCGGCCTGAGAGCGTGCCGGGCGAAATTTCTGTCCCGGCTTTCAGAGGGCTGACACCGCATCAGAAGGCCAGTTCCAGACCCACCGTCAGCGTCGTGTCCGTCTTCTTCTTGTTCTCCACCGGGTTCGTGTCGTGCTTGACCAGGAACGAGGCTGTGAAGCTCAGGGACTTGTAAACCTTGATGGCCAGTTTCGTCAGAGATGTGACCCAGACGCGGCTGTCGCCAACGACGTTGGGAAGAACTTCCAGGTCCTCGGTGAAGACGAGTCCTTCCGTCATGGCGTAGCGGAAGGCGAGGGCGAAGCGGGGCGCGGCGATGATCTCGTCGTCCACGTTGGAGAACTCGGGGTAGTAGTTGAAGCGGAGTTCCTTGCCGGCGCGGAAGGCGAAGTCGGTCTGCAGGCGCAGCGTGCTGAAATCCCCCTTCTTCTGATCGACCCAGATCACGCTCAGACCTGCCTCGCCGTAATACCGGCCCTCGATGCTGTTGACGTGGTCGGTCATGCCGCCGGCCAGAGCGTAGATGGACAGCATCTTGGTGAAGCGGAAGTCGCCGCGCGCTTCGACCTTGGCGTTGAGGGCGACGGTCTCGGGGTCCTGCTCCTCGTAGTAGGGGTCGCTGCCGTCTTCTGGCTCAATCAGCAGATCTTTGGGGCGGGTGCGGCCATAGGCGCCGTCGGCCTTGAACTGGAAAATCCATTTCTCGTCTTCGCGGCGGAGGGCGAGGTTGGCGGTGGTCGTCAGCGAGCTGGTGTTTCCCGTCATCGAAATGAGGCTCAGCCCGATGAGGCCGCTCCACTTGGAACGCTCGGTGGCTTCCTCAGCTTTTTCCTCGGGCTTGGCTGCGGGCGCGGTAGCGGCGTCGCCGTCAGCCTTCTTCAGAGAGGCGGACAGGGCGTCAAAAGCGGCGGCCAGCTTCGCGGCCGTTTCAGCGGCGGACTTGGCGGCGGCCTCGGCATCCTTCGCCGCTTTTTCCGCTGCCTCGGCGGACTTCACAGCACTGTCACCCGCGGCCTTGGAAGCTGCATCGTCGGCCTTGGCAGCTTCATCAGACTTGGCGGGCTCAGCAGCGGGAGCCGCGGACTCAGCGGCGGCGCTCTGTTCGGTTTCAGGGGCCTGATTGGCGGCGGCATCTGCGGCGGCCGGCTCAGTCTGGGTCAGAGCCGCCATAACGAGAATGGAAGGAAGTGCGCTCAGCATCGTTTCGTGTTCCTCGACTTTCGGTGGGTGGGTTCTTCAAAAATCCCGGCGAATGAAAATCGTGTCCCTTCAACGGGACAGCGGACGCTTCACGGGGGACGGCCCGCCGGAGATGCCTTTCGGAAAACGGACGAAAAACCTGTCCGCCGACCCCTCTGAACCGGAAGCAAAAAAGGCGGCGGCCCCTAGTCGATTTGGGGCAGCTTGTCCAGAGCCCAGTTCAGCAGTTCCGGACGCAGTTTGGCGAAGGCGCGGGCCCGATGCGAAATGCGGTTTTTCTCTTCGCGGGTCAGCTCGGCCAGCGTCTTTCCCAGCCCGGAAGCCTCGAAGAGCGGGTCGTAGCCAAAGCCGTTTTCGCCCCGCGGCGCTTCGAGAATGACGCCATCGACCCTGCCCTCGAAAAACATGGGGGGACGCCCGGGGATGAGGAAGCAGATGTCCGTCTGAAAATGGGCCGTCCGCCGCTCAGCGGGAATGCCTGCCATTTCCCGCAGAAGGCGCTCGTTGTTGGCCCGGTAGCGGGCGGCAGCGTCGTCGAGAATGCCCTCGGGCACGCCGCCGTAGCGGGCGGAGCGGATGCCCGGAGCGCCGTTCAGGGCATCCACGCAGAGGCCGGTGTCGTCGGCGAGCACGGCGATGCCCAGAGCATCGAAGTAGGCGCGGGCTTTTTTGAGCGCGTTGCCGGCAAAGTCGGGGGCGTCTTCCTCGACTTCAATCGCGGCGGTGTCGCGCAGCGAGAGGATGCGGACGGGAAGGCCGGACGTCAGCGCGCTCAGTTCAGCCAGCTTCCCCTTGTTGGTGGTCGCAAAAAGAAGGTCTTTCATGGCGGCGGCCCTTTGAGGCGGGGAGCAGGCGCCGTCAAGGAACCGAAAAGCAGCCTGACGCCCCGTTTTCGAGAGGCGTCCCGCGCCCTTGCAATGGCTTCGGTCCTGAGTAGAAGGGCGCGCTTTTTTCGGGGAGGCCGGGTCCGCCGGACTTCGCTCCCCGCAACTATTTTTTGGAGGCCGCTTGCCTTCCCTCGAATCACTTTTGGAACAGCTGGACACACGCCGTCTGCCCCGACACGTGGGCATCATCATGGACGGCAACGGCCGATGGGCGGAGTCGCGAGGCTTTGCCCGCATCGTCGGCCACCGTGAGGGAAGCCGGTCCGTGCGGGCCGTCACCCGTTTCTCCAGGAAGCTGGGCATCCAGGCACTGACCCTGTACGCCTTCTCCAGTCAGAACTGGCAGCGCCCCGCGGAGGAAGTCGCCGGGCTCATGGCGCTTCTGAGGGAGTACCTGGTCAGCGAGCGCGACGAAATCATGGACAACGGCATCCGCCTCAACGCGCTGGGCGACCTGGACAAGCTGCCGCGCATGGTTCGCGAGCCTCTGGATGCGCTCATGGGCGAGTCGAGGAACAACACGGACATGGTCCTCTCGCTGGCCCTCTCCTACGGCGGCCGCGATGAGATTCTGCGCGCCTGCCGGGCCATGATTGCCGACGGCGTTTCCCCGGATGCCGTCAGCGAAGAGCTGTTCAGCCAGTATCTGTTCACGGCGGGCCTGCCGCCGCTGGACCTCGTCATCCGCACCAGCGGTGAGCTGCGGATTTCCAACTTCATGCTCTGGCAGAACGCTTACGCGGAGCTGCACTTCACGGACATCCTCTGGCCCGATTTCCGGGAGGAGGCCTTTGTCAGGGCGCTCCTTGATTTTCAGTCCCGTGAACGGCGCTGCGGGAAGACGAGCAGCCAGCTGCGCCAGGAGGCGGAGACAGCTTGATGGCCGGCTCCACAGTTCGGCCTCCTGCTTCCGCTGCCGCCGTTTCATCTGTGTCATCGGATGAAGGCGGGGAGGAATCCGGGACTGAAACTGTACGAGCGTCCTTTTGCGCCGCGTTTTCTGTCTTCGGACGAGATTCCCGCCGGGAACAGCCGTGCGCTCTTCAAGAGGCGATGCGCTGAAGCTCTGCGGCGTCCGATGCACTTCAACTAAAGGGACAACGTTTTGAACGAAGCGAATAAGAACTTGGTGGTCCGCATCGTCTCCGCCGTCGTGCTCATCCCGGTGGTGATTGGCTGCATTTACGCGGGAATCTGGCCAACGGCGGCGCTCATGGCGCTGGGGGGTGTGCTGATGGCGGAGGAGTTCACCCGCATCACTCTGAAGACGCACGACGCGGCGCAGATTCTCGCCATCGCGGCCGCAGCTTTTCCTGCACTCGCCTTTGCCGCCCTTGGACAGAGCGCTTTTGCCGCCATCGCCGTCGGTTCGGGCCTGGTGCTGATTTCTGTCTTTGTCATCTATCTGCTTCGCGGGCCTCTTCCCGAGGCACCCCAGCGCATCTCGCTCGTCTTCACCGCGTTTTTTTATACGGGAGTCCTGCCCGCCAGCATCGTCGGTCTGAGGGGGGTGAATCAGGCGTGGGGCAGCAGCGCGGCTGATCCGGGCATCGTCTGGGTGGTCATCGCCTTTCTTCTGACCTGGGCCAACGACACGGGCGCCTATGCGTTCGGTCGGACGCTGGGGAAGCGGAAGCTCTATCCCGCGGTTTCCCCCGGCAAGAGCTGGGAAGGCTTCTGGGGCGGCATGCTGGTCACGGTGGGCGCCGCCTTTGCCATTCGCAGCGGCTTCGGCCTCAGCCTCACGTGGCTGGACGTGCTCCTTCTCTCGGTCCCTGTGTCGATTCTGGGGCCTCTGGGGGACCTCTCCGAATCGATGATCAAGCGCGCCTATGGCGTGAAGGATTCGGGGAAGACCATTCCCGGCCACGGGGGCGTTCTGGACCGCCTGGACGCCATGCTGTTCACGTCCCCGTATGTTTTCTTTTTTGTCTCGGTGGCTCTGCCCTGGCTGCACGCAGCTCATTGAGGAGAGCGCCTGATTCTGAGCGGCGAAGGCGGTGCGGCGGACATTTCCAACGCGGCGGCCATGAAGGAATGAAGGAGTGGGGACGCGATGACTGTCGATTCCTTGGAGCTGAAGCAGATTTTGGTCGAGTCGGCGGACATCGCCGCCAAGGTTGGCCAGCCGGAAACGACGACGCATCTGCTGCTGGCTGTGACCTCCACTTCCAACAGGGCGCGGCTGCTTTTGGAGGAGCGCCGCATCAGCTTTGAGAAGCTGGTGGGGGTCAGCTGGCAGGTGCGGCCCGAGACTGCCGACGCCAAAGAGTCCGCCTTGGAGATGGCCCGCCGCGTCGCAGATGACTGCAAGTCGCCGGAGGCGGACAGCGTGCATCTGCTCGTCGCCTTGACCCGCATTCAGAGCTGCATGGCGTACCAGATGCTCGCCGCCTGCGGCATCAACATCCAGCAGCTGAGGCTCAAGGCTCTCTCGTATTACCTGGGCGGGTGTCAGCCGCGCAGCTGGAAGAAGCTCGACGAGGAAAAAGAGGCGGCGAAGGTCTCGGCAGAGGACATCCTGTCGGGAAAGCGGGGAATTCGCGGCCGCGGCAAAAAGCGGCAGCCGTCTAAAAAAGCAGCCCCTCTGTCTTCGGCGCCCCCCGCGTTCGCGCTGTCTAAAATTCCGCAGGCGGTCGTTCCCTCTGCTTCCGCGCGTCCGGCGCGCATCTCTGCCATTCCTCACAGCGTCGGCCACGCGTCGGCCATCGCCCCGGCTGCCCAGGGAAATCCACCGCCGCGCATCGAGGCGACCATCGAGCGCGCCGAGGTCGTGATTCCGCCGCCGCCTCTGACGGCGGTGCGCCCGCAGATTTCCATCGAGGGAAAGCGCGAAGCGAAGCGGACGCGCTATTCGCTGGACCCGCAGACAGCGCCCGTTCTGTGCGAGCTGGGGCGCAACCTGACGGAGCTGGCTTTTGAGGGAAAGCTGGACCCGGTCATCGGCCGCACGGAAGAGATTGAGCAGGTCATCGACATTCTGGGGAAGCGCCGCTCCAACAATCCGTGCCTTCTGGGTGACCCGGGCGTTGGCAAGACGGCCGTGGTCGAGGGGACGGCTCAGGCACTGGTGGCTCTGGCGGAGAAGGGCGCGCTCAACCGCGTCCGTCTGATTGTCGAGCTCGATATGGGCAGCCTTCTGGCGGGGACGCAGCTCCGCGGGGCTTTCAGCGAGAAGCTCAAAGCCATCAAGGACGAGGTGCGCCGCGCCGAGGGCAGCATCGTGGTGTTCATCGATGAGATTCACACGCTCATCGGCGCTGGTGCGACGGAAGACGGACCGCAGGACGCAGCCAACGAGCTGAAGAGCGCCATGGCCCGCGGTGAATTTCCCTGCATCGGCGCCACGACTGACGCGGAGTTCAAAAAGTACATCGAGAAGGACTCCGCGATTCAGCGCAGGTTCACGCCCGTGCGTGTGGAGGAGCCGTCCGTGGAAGACACCGTGGCCATCCTCCAGGGCATCGTCGGGCATTACAGCCTGCATCACGGCGTCAGCTACACGCCTCAGGCGGTCGAGGCCGCGGCGTCGATGGCCGACAAGTTCATTTCCGACAGGTTCCTCCCCGACAAGGCCATCACCGTCATCGACTTGGCGGGTTCCCGTGCGCGGCGCGAGGGGCGGCCCACGGTGGGCGTGCGTGAAATCGCGCGGACTGTCTCGCGGCTGACAGGCGTTCCCGAGGAGCGGCTGACGATTTCCGACTCGAAGCGGCTGCTGCGCCTCGAAAAGGACCTGTCGAAACGGGTCATCGGCCACGAGGAGGTGATTGCCCGGCTCGCACAGGTGGTCCGGCGCAATTACGCGGGCTTTTCCTCGAAGCGGCCCATGGGATCGTTTCTGTTTCTGGGGCCGACGGGCGTGGGCAAGACCGAACTGGCGCGGGCGCTGGCCGAGACGCTGTTCGGGCGGAAGGATTCTCTGGTCCGGCTCGACATGAGCGAGTGTGCTGACCCGACGGGCGTCTCCCGGCTCATCGGAACGGCGCCCGGCTACGTGGGCTTCGGCGAGGGCGGGATGCTGACGGACGCCGTCCGCCGCAGGCCGTCGTCAGTGGTGCTGTTCGACGAGATCGAGAAAGCGCACCGCGAGGTGCTGATGCTGCTTCTCCAGATTCTGGAAGAGGGCGAGGTCTCGGACAGCCGCGGCCGGCACGTGGATTTCTCGGCCTCTGTGGTGATTCTCACGTCGAATCTCGGGGCGGAGGCCTTTGCCAGGCAGCGCAGCGGCATTGGCTTTGGCGGCGGCAGCGAAACTTCCGACGGCAGCGCGCGCGAGAGGCAGGCGGAAAAGGCGCTGGAGGCGGCGCGCGGGACGCTGGCCCCCGAGCTCTGGAACAGGCTGGACGAAAAGCTGTGCTTCTTGCCGCTGACGCGGGACGAGATGTCCAGGGTGGCGGCGGTTCTGCTCGACGAATCGTCGCGGCGCCTGTCCGCCAGTCAGGACATCGACTACGCCGTCACGCGCGAGGCCATCGACTATCTGCTGGACCATGGCGGCTACGACGCGCTTCTGGGCGCGAGGCCCATGCGGCAGACAATTCAGCGCCTCATCGAGGTCCCTCTGGCGGACGCCATCATTGCCGGCGAATTTCAGAGGGGAGAGCGCATCGCCGCCGAGGTGCGCGAAGGAAAACTGGCCTTCCGCAGACTCAAACGCTGACAGGGCAGGACTGACAGGACGACCGTTTGAGTCGCCTCGGGGCGCGCTGAAATCCGCGGACGCTGACAATGGAAAACGGTGCTTGCGTTCTTTTGTTTTTTGATAAGCGCCCGCGCCGCTTCGGCCCCGGACAAAGCTGTCTGTTTCCCTTTGGCGCAGTCCTGCCGCCTCAGGCGATGACGGCACCAAAGGGCTGAGCCGTTTTTCTTTGCGGCATGGGCGCGCGCCCTGCCGCTGCATTTCGCGCGGCCGCTTTTGTCCTTGTGGACAGAGGACAGAAGCCCGCCGCTTTCTCGCTGCACCGCGCCCGCATCCGCGTCTTTGGACCATCAAGGGCGCGCAAGGACATTCTGAGAATGGAACCAATCTCCTTTTCAGCCCCACTGGCCGCGAGCCTCGATTACGTCGAAATCATCCGCCATTCGGGGCCAGCCGGCATTGCGGTCCTTCTGCTCCTGGCGGCGGCGTCCGTCGCCTCGTGGGCCATCATCCTCCTCAAAATTTTCCATCTGCGGGCGGCGCAGAAGCAGACGTCGGCCTTCCTGGACGCCTTCTGGAATTCCAGAAGCCTCGAGGACGTTTACGAGGATTCCTCCGCGCAGCCCATGTCGCCCGTGAGCCAGATTTTCCGCGCCGGCTACGTGGAGCTGACCAAGGTCACCTCGAACAGCAACGCGCCGTCGCCTTCTTCCGGCGCTCAGCCGGGAACGGCTCAGGGAACGCCCGAAGTTCGGCGCCTGGGCGACACCGGCGGTCTGGAAAACATCGAGCGCGCTCTGAGGCGCGCTTCGGTCGCCGAGCTGACCCGCCTCGAATCCAAGACGTCCTTTCTGGCGACCGTCGGCTCCGCCTCTCCCTTCGTCGGCCTCTTCGGCACGGTCTGGGGCATCATGGGCGCCTTCCAGGACATCTACGTGCAGGGAAACGCGAATCTCGCCACCGTGGCCAAGCCCATTTCCGAGGCGCTGATTGCCACCGCCGTCGGCCTCTTCGCCGCCATCCCCGCGGTCGTCGCCTACAACTTCTTCCTGTCGAAAATTAAGGTCCTCGAGGGGGAGATGGAGACGTTCTCCAGCGACTTCCTCAACATCGTCAAACGCCACTTCTTTAAGTGACGCCTCTTCAAGTGACGCGTTCTGTCGGGAAGGAGCCGGGAATTGGGAATGTCAGCGGGAGGCGGGCGCAAAGGCGCCATGAGTGACATCAACGTGACGCCGCTGGTGGACGTGATGCTGGTGCTGCTCATCATCTTCATGGTGACCGCGCCGATGATTCAGCAGGGCGTGAAGGTGCAGCTGCCGCGCGCCCGGGCCGCCGCCGTGGAGGCCAAGGAGAAGAAGCTGGTGCTGGCCGTGGACGCCTCCGGCCGCGTCTTCATCGGCGATGTGGAAGTTCCCCTCGACGAGCTGGAGATGAAGCTCAAAACCAACGCCAAGGCGCAGGCCGACAATGAGGTCTTTCTGCACGCGGACCGCTCGCTGAAATACGGCGTCGTGGTGGAGGTCATGGCGGCGGCGCAGCGGGCGGGCATCGAGAACATCGGCATGATCACCGACCCCTCGGGGCACGCGGATGATGTCGTTCCGCCCGTTCCCGAAAGCGCGAAAGACGGCAGGGCAGGGACCGCAAAATGAACGGCGCTTCCGGCACATGCGGGAGGCCTGAGGACAGGGTCATTCCGGTGATGACGGCGCTGTCGGTGCTGGTCCACGCGGCGGGCATCGCTCTGGCGGTGTGGATTGCGCAGAGGGAACCGCCCAAAATCACGCCGGTGCAGAAGCCGGTGACCGCCAAGCTGGTTCGTCTGGGCAAGCCGCGGGACAAGCGCCTGCTGCCGCGCCTGGAGCAGGAAGCACCGCCTCCGCCCCCGCCGCCCAAGACGGTGGACGTGCCTGTTCCCGACGCGCCTGCAGCGCCGCCCCCGCCGGTCTCCGTGCCATCGACCGCTCCGACAGTTCCAGCGGCGCCCCAGAAAACTCAGACGAGAGCCCCGACGACGCGCACTTCCCATCGAACGGCTCTGGCCACCGCTGCCCGACGCCAGAGTCTGTTCAGCGCCTTTTCCAATACGGCGAAGTCCGCGGCGGATGAGGCCGTGGGCGAGGAAGACGGGGACCCGGAGGGCGACAGCGACAGCGCGGAAGAAGGGGAGCGCTACTTCGGACTCATCCTGGCCAAGGCCCGGCGCCACTACGACGTGTCCAAGTCCATCTCCCCGCAGGAAATTATCCGTCTGAAGGCAGTGGTCGTCCTCTACATCGGCAGCCGGGGCGAGCTGATCCGCGACCCGGAGCTGCAAAAGTCCAGCGGCAACGGCCTGTTTGACCAGGAAGTTCTGATGGCGCTGAAAAAGGCCGCGCCCTTTGGCCCGCCGCCTAAAAATCTGGCTGAGACGCTGAGAACGGTCGGGGTCGCCATCGAAGCGAAGCCCTGACGCGGCGCTGACGCAGAGACTTTTCCCGAAACCCCTTTTTGAAACGTCATCCAGAGGGAAGCCGCAGTGCCTCCCCTTTGTTTTTTGAGGTCATCCCCATGAGAAGAAGCCTTGTGTTTCTGGCCGCTCTGGCCATCGCGCTGACGCTGTCCTGGACTGCCGCGGCGCAGCAGGCTGCCGCTCCGTCTGAGCGCCCCGTGCTGTCGCTGAGCGGTGCCAATTTCCGCCCCATGCCGCTGGCCATCGCCGCGCCGCTCTCTTCCGACGAGCCCAAGGCGAAGTCCGCCGCCGCCGCCATCGACGCGGCGCTCCAGCAGGATTTGGGCGTCAGCGGGCTCTTTGAGCTTTTGGACCGGCGCTCGTTTCTGGCCGACCCGGGGGAGGGCATGCTGGCGCCGTCCATCAAGTTTGAACGCTGGCTCGATGTGGGTGCCGAGACGCTGGTCAAAGTGCGCGTGCTGGGCAGCGACCCCGTCAGCGCCGAGTTCCGCCTGTTCAACGCCGTCCTGGGCAAAGAGGAAATCGTCCGCCGCTATTCTTCTCCCGCCTCGGAGGCGCGGCGCATGGCTCACCGCTTCGCCGACGAGCTCTTCACCTATTACACGCGGGAGCCGGGTGCCTTTCAGACGCGCCTGGCCTTCGTGCGCAAAGTCAACGGCACCAAGCAGATTTTTGTGGGCGACTGGGACGGACAGAACGCGCGTCAGCTGACCAACAAGAGCCTGAACCTCCTGCCTTCGTGGCTGGCCAACGGCCGCGAGCTGACCTTCACCGGCTACGAGTCGGGCACGCCCTCGCTTTACAGAATGCGCGTGGACGGCTCCGGCAAGGAGCTGGTCTTCCGCCGCCATTCGCGCCTGGTCACCGGCGCCTGTTTCAGCCCGGACGGCAGGAAGGTCGCCTTCTCCATGAGCCACGAGGACGGAAACAGCCACCTGTGGATTGCCGACGCCAACGGGGACAACGCCAAGCAGCTGACGACCGGCTTCGGCATCAATTCCAGTCCCTCGTTCAGCCCGGACGGAAAGCAGATCGCCTTCGTCTCCAACCGGTCCGGCAATCCGCAGATTTACATCATCTCTGCTGCCGGCGGAGACCCCAGGCGCCTGACCTTCCAGGGCAACTACAACCAGACGCCCGAGTGGTCGCCGCGCGGCGATTTGATTGTCTTCACTGCGCGGGATGAGCGCGCCGCCTTCGATATTTTCACCGTGGAGCCGGAGAGCGGGAAAATCACCCGCCTGACGCAGGACACGGGCAACAACGAGGAGCCCAGCTGGTCCCCCAACGGGCGGCTCATCGCCTTTACGTCCACGCGCACGGGCACGAGCCAGCTCTACGTGATGAGTGCCGACGGCAGCGCGCAGAGGCGCATCACCAATGGCAAGGACGCCATTTTCACGCCCAGCTGGGGGCCTTTCTCCACGGCGGACGGCGCGAAAAAATAGAAGAAAAAACAAAAGAAATAATCGAAGAACTAACCACAAAAATAATATCCAAAATAAATCAGCCCCGCCGGCCTGTCATTGATGGCCAGCGGGGCTTTGTTTTTGTGTAGAGGAAATCCTGTGCGGCCGCGTGAAATAATTCCCTCTCCGGCCCTTCGAGCCCCCCACCGTGCTTAATCATAAATGGTTTTATTATATTATTTTAGTACTTTTTATCTTCTCTCCACCCCCTTCGGACGCTTTGTAAAAACAACTTCAATTGTTTTGTTTTTTATTTGAGGAAGGGACGTATTCCGTCCGGCTAAATTCAAACGATTATGTTTTATTCGTGTACATCAAACATTCTTACTCGCCGCATAAGGGGAATGTTATTCGTAATAAAAAGCAGGGACCGGACGAATTGCTTACAGATATTTTTCAATCTGCTTGAGCAGGTCCAGCTGGTCCACCAGGTCGGTCACATAGTCCAGCTTGTCCGTGGAAATGCGCAGCACCGGCGAAAGCGTGTAGCGGCTGAACCAGTCCTCGTAAAAAGAATTGAGGCGCTTGAGATAGTTGACCGGCATGTCCGCTTCCATGGCGCGCCCGCGTCCCTTGATGCGCTTGCGCAGCGTCCGCACCCCCGCCTGGAGGTAAATCATGATGTCGGGCGGCTCCAAGGACTTGGAAATTACGTCATAAAGCTCGCAGTAGGTCTGCCAGTCGCGCTTGGTCATGAGCCGCTGCTGGTAGAGGTTGCGGGCAAAAATTTCCGCGTCCTCATAGATGGTGCGGTCCTGGACCACGGGCCCGGGGGACTTTTCCAGCTCGCGGTGCAGGCGGAATTTGTGGGTCAGAAAATAAATCTGCGACTGGAACGCCCACGTTTTCATGTCGCGGTAGAAGTCGGCCAGGTAGGGGTTCGTCTCGTTGGGCTCGAAGAAAGGCGTCAGGCCATAGCGGCGGCACAGGAACCCGACCAGTTCAGTCTTGCCGGCGCCGATGTTTCCGGCCACGGCGATGAATCGTTTGCGTTGGGGCATGATGGGGGCGGGCCTTTAGCCCAATTCTTCCGGCCGGCAAGCCGGGATTTTGACAGTGTGATCTGTCATTCCGCAGACGCAGAAGCGCTGAGCAAAAATGGGGGGATCCGGAAAATTCACTTTCACTGTCAGTCCGGCCTGTCCTAGAGGGCGCCGATTTTTTGTTGGTTCCACAAGCATCTTCCCTGAACTCATCCTCATTCCTGCCGCCAATGAGATAATGCATCGCAGAACCAGATGATTTCACTCTCAGGTACCGAAGAGTCTTTCAGCCGCACAGGAGAAAGGACACGCCGCCATGGGGCTTTTTCTGAATCCGGGAACCGGGAATCTCACCATCGACATGAATGACTGCTTCTACGTGGACAAGTCCAGAATCCTCGCGGAGCTTAATCGACTTGTTGACAGCAAAGGCCGCTTTATCTGCACCTCCCGGGCGCGGCGTTTCGGCAAGACCATGGCCGGCAATATGATTGCGGCGTATTATTCAAAAAACTGCGATTCGCGTGAGATATTCTCGAAGCTGAAAATCGCCAAAGATCCGTCGTTTGAAAAATATCTCAATAAATTCAATGTCATTCAGCTGGACATCAATGACCTGTTCTGCAACTCGACGACGGGCAGCGTGGTCAAAGACGCGAATAAATATGTCCGCGAGGAATTTACGGAGCAGTTCCCGGACATTTCCTTCGAGGGCTGTGATAGCATTCCGCAGTGCATGAATAAAGTATTCAAAGCGACGGGCGAGAAATTCGTCATTATCATGGACGAATACGATGTAATGGTGCGCGATCCTGCTGTCTCGAAGGAGCAGTTTGCCGAATACCTGCAGTTTCTGAATGGGCTCTTCAAAGGCCAGAGCGTGTCCAGTTGTATTGCGCTGGCATATTTAACCGGCATTCTCCCCATTATTCGCGACCGCGTTCAGTCCAAATTGAACGTATTTCGCGAGTATTCGATGGTGGACGCGGGGCAATTCAGTGAATTTGTCGGATTTACGAAAGAAGAAGTCAAAGATTTATGCGACGCGAACAATATGAATTTTGAAGAGGTAACGAATTATTATGACGGTTATCTGATGATTGACGGGACGCACATTTATAATCCCAAGTCGGTCGTCGAGGCCATGACCCGTCGGCGCATTGACAGTTATTGGACGACAACCGGTCATTTCGATGCCATTCGCAATTATGTTCGAATGAATTTCGATGGACTTAAGGAAAGCGTCAATCGGATGCTGGCCGGAGAGGCTGTGCCCGTCGATATTTTATCGTATCTCAATACGATGAAGGATTTCCGCAATCGCAATGATGTGTTAACTTATTTGATTCATCTTGGCTATCTGGCATTTCGTCACACGAGTTCGGGCGGTTTTGGCGAATGCTGGATTCCCAATCAGGAAATTAAGCGTGAATGGGATAACGCATTGCAGGATACGCCCGGATTTGAAAACGTCATGAAGGTCGTTGGTGCGTCGCGGCAGCTGGTCGAGGACACGCTGGCCATGAATGCCGAGGCGGTGGCCAAGGGGCTCGATGCTGCGCACCAATTCGTGGCGAACAATTACAATTATAGTAATGAAATGGCACTCCAGAGCGCCGTGATGCTGGCCTATTTCCACGCGATTGACCGTTTTTTTGTATTCAAAGAGCCGCAGCTGGGCAATGGCCGGGCGGATGTGGTGCTCGTTCCGTCGTCAATGTATGGGAAAGGATTGCCCGCGGTTATTATTGAATTGAAAAAAGACGGTTCGGTCGGCTCAGCGCTGGATCAGATTAAAAATAAAGAGTACTTCAAAGAATTGGCGAATTACTCGGGAGATATTCTGTTTGTCGGAATCAATTACGATTCAAAGAATAAAAAACATTCCTGCGGATTTGAGAATTTGGTGAAATAAGAGCGGATACGGAGATAAAACAAATACAGGGAGATTACTGATATGACACTCAGGCAAACGGCGCATGCTATGATTGATTCCATATCGGACGACAACGATGTTCGGTTTCTCATCGAAATCATGGGGCGATTAAGGCTTGCAGCCTTCGGATGTCAAAAAGGAGGCATGACGGGCAATGGAGCAGCTGCGTTCCTTGATACGAATGCATTAGTTCCAAGGGGAATTTCTTCTTTGTAAGCCTGTAATTTACTTGAATGAATTAAAAGGCCTCTCATCACCGCTTCCCTGGCGCTCCACAAAAAACAGAAAGAGACTTCCCATGGCATCCTTCACCCACCTGCACCTGCACACGCTTTACAGCCTCCTCGACGGCGCCATCCGCATCAAAGACCTGCTGCATACGGTGAAGGAGCTGGGCATGGAATCCGTGGCGATTACCGACCACGGCAATATGTTCGGCGCCATTGATTTTTATCAGAAGGCACAAAAAGAGGGAATTAAACCTATTATCGGCACAGAGGCCTACATGGCCTACGACCGGAAGGACAAGACGCAGCGGGTGGCGCATCACCTGATTCTGCTGGCGGAAAACGCCGAGGGCTATGCCAATCTGCGCTATCTGGCATCCATGGCCTACATCGAGGGTTTTTATTATCATCCGCGCATTGATAAAAAAATCCTCGCCGAGCACTCCAAGGGCGTATTTGTCTCCAGCGCCTGTCTGGGGGGCGAAGTGGCCCAGCTGATCATGGCGAACCGGATGGACGAGGCGAAGGCCACCATTGAGGAATTTAAGCGCATCTGCGAGCCGGGGCATTATTTCCTCGAAGTGCAGCCCAATGGCCTGAAAGAGCAGGTCATGGTCAACGAGGCCTTAAAGCAGCTCTCGAAGGACACGGGCGTGCCGCTTCTTGCCACCAATGACTGCCACTATGTGAAGAAGGAGCACGCGAGGGCGCAGGAAATCCTCATGTGCATCGCCAGCAACAAAACGCTCAAGGACGAGAACCGAATTCATCACGAGTCGGCGGAGTATTATATTAAAAGTCCCGAGGAAATGGCTGCGTACTTCTCGGATATTCCTGAGGCTGTGGACAATTCCATGCGCATTGCCGAAATGTGCAATCTGGAATTGAAACTGGGCAATCCCAAGGCGCCGTCCTATCCCATCCGGCCGGAAATCGACGGCGAGGGGACTGAGGCGGAAATTTTCACGCGCAAGGCGTGGGAGGGGCTGGAGCGGCGCTTTGGCGAGCTGAGGAAGCGCGGGGATAAATTCGACCCGGATGTCTATCGCGAGCGCCTCAAGCGGGAAATCGACGTCGTGGTGGGCATGGGCTTTCCCGGCTATTACCTCATCGTTCAGGAATTCATTAACTGGGCGAAAAACCATGGCTGCCCCGTGGGGCCGGGGCGAGGCTCCGGCGCGGGTTCGATTGCCGCCTGGGCGCTGAGAATTACCGACCTCGATCCCATGCCCTACGACCTGCTCTTCGAGCGCTTTCTCAACCCTGAGCGCGTGTCGATGCCCGACTTCGACGTCGATTTCTGTCAGACCAACCGCTACAAGGCGATTGAGCACGTGATTCAGCTCTACGGGCGGGAAAATGTAGGTCAGATTATTACCTACGGCTCGCTCAAGGCCAAGAGCGTGGTCAAGGACGTGGGCCGCGTCATGGGCATTCTGCCCGCCGAGACCAACCGCATCTCGAAGCTCATTCCCGACGTTCTGGGCCTTTCGCTGAAAGACGCCATTTTCGGAAACATCGACAATTCCGAAAATCCCAAGGTGCCCAAGGACAAGCAGGTGCCGGGCGTGCCGGAACTGAAGGAAATGATCGACAACCCTTCAGATCTCGGGGTGTCCATGGTGGGCCCGGGCGAGACCGAGGCAAAGCCCATCACCACGAAGGATCTGCTGGAAATCTCCATGGCGCTGGAGGGGCTGCACCGCCAGACGGGCATGCACGCGGCGGGCATCGTCATCGGCGACAAGCCGCTCTACGAATATGTCCCCATCTACAAGTCGGGGAAGGACGAGGACACCTGGATCACCCAGTACGCCAAGGAGGAGGTCGAGAAGTGCGGCCTCGTGAAGTTCGACTTTCTGGGCCTCAAGAACCTGACGATTATTCAGAACGCGATCGACCTCGTGAACAGTCAGCTGCCCAAGGAAAAGTGGATCAGCACCGAGGACATGCCGCTGAATGATCCGGAATGCTTCGAGCTGATGTGCAAGGGCGACACGGCGGGCATCTTCCAGATGGAATCGCAGGGCTTCACCCAGATGGTCATGTCGCTCAAGCCCGACCGCTTCGAGGACGTGATTGCCGCAGGCGCGCTCTACCGGCCGGGGCCGCTGAATCAGAAGGTGAGCATCGACGGCCACGAGATGACCATGGTGCAGCTCTACATCGAGCGGAAGCATGGCCGGATGCCCGTGACCTACGCGCACCCCAAGCTGGAGCCCATCCTCAAGGACACCTACGGCGTCATCGTCTATCAGGAGCAGGTGATGCTCATCAGCCGTGCGCTGGCCGGGTTTTCACTGGGCGGCGCAGACCTGCTCCGCCGCGCCATGGGCAAGAAGAAAAAGGACGTGATGGCCCAGCAGCGCGTGGTTTTCATCGAGGGCGCTGCGAAAAACGGCGTGGATGAGAAAATCGCGGCGAGCACGTTCGACCTGATGGAGAAGTTCGCGGAATACGGCTTCAACAAGTCCCACGCGGCGGCCTACGCCATGGTGACGATGCAGACGGCGTGGCTCAAAGCCCATCACAGGGTGGAATTTATGGCCGCGCTCCTCACCAGCGAGAGCGACCAGACAGATAAGGTGGTTTCCCACATCGCCGACGCGCGGGCTGCAGGCGTCGAAGTTCTGCCGCCCTGCGTGAACGAGTCCGAGCTGCACTTTTCGGTTCACGAGGGGAAAATTCGCTTCGGGCTCGTGGGCGTCAAAGGCGTGGGCGAGGCGGCCATCGAGGCGATTTTGGAAGCGCGGAAGAAGGACGGGCCGTTCAGGGGGCTGTTTGATTTCTGCGGCAGGGTCGATCTGAGGCGCGTCAACCGAAAGGTGCTGGAGAGCCTCATCAAGGCGGGGGCATTCGACTTTGCCAAAGTCGCGCGGAAGAGCCTCTTCGACTCCATTGACCGGGCGCTGGAGAGCGGACAGGCGGCCCAGCGGGACCGGCAGAGCGGGCAGAGGTCGCTGTTCGGTCTGTTGGGCGGCAGCTCCGCCAAGGGGGGCGCAAAGGGCGGGAGTCACGGCGGCGCCGAGGACTACGTGCAGAGCGAGGAGTGGCCGGAGAAGGAGCGCCTCAGCCTCGAAAAGGAGACGATCGGCTTTTACATTTCCGGCCACCCGCTCGATCAGTATCAGAGGGAGATGAAGCGGCTGACCCCCTGCGCCAAAGTGCAGTCCATGAAGGAAAAGCAGCGTGCGTCGGTGGGCGGCATCATGGCCTCGATCCGCGAAAAGGCGACGCAGAGCGGCAAGAAGATGGCCTGGGGCACGCTGGAAGACCTGACGGGCACGGTTGATCTCGTATTTTTCCCCGGCAAGGAGAGCGGGCGCGTCCAGGGGCCTGACGGCAGGTGGAAGAAGAGCGACGGGCCGATTCCCGGCTATTCGGACTGGGAACAGCTTCTCAAGGGCGAAGAACCGCTCCTCATTCGCGGCAGCGTGCAGATGAGCCAGTCGAACCGCGACGACGATTCATCCAAGGCGGAGCTCGTCGTCGATTCGGTGGAGAGCCTGGCCGAGGTGCGCAGCAAGCGGGCGCGGGAGCTGGAAATCTCCGTCCTGGACGCGGAAGTGAGCGAGGAGAAACTGAATCAGCTCAGGGGCATTCTGGAGCGGCATCCCGGAAAGCTGGGCGTGGTGATGAATGTGCGCGTCGGCGACAGGGGCTCGGTCACGATGTCACTTCCCGAGAACCTGAAGGTAGATATTACCCATAGTGACGCCCTGATTCGCGACATCAACGTGCTGTTTGACAGGAAAAATGCGGCAGAAGTGGGGTAGGGGGAAATTCGATGAGAATTATATTATTTATTAGTTATTAGTGTAATATAATAATTTGTTGAGTTTTCTGAATAAGTCCAAATTTATTTCCGGAGGCTTTCCCCCATGCGCCGCGTCGGTATTCTGACATTTCATCGGGCCATCAATTACGGTGCGCTTTTACAGGCCTATGCACTTCAAACGGCCATTTCCAAATTGTCGCCGGAATTATCGGTCAAGATCATCGACTATCGGACGCATGCCATTGAGGATGTGTACGACCCCGACAATATGCACAGCGCGCGTCTGCCCGCGATGGACGCGCTTCTGTGGCTGGCCCGGCGGCATCGCCGTGTGGCTGCCCGGAAGAATTTTGACGCCTTTCTGAACGCCCACACAGCCCGGACGCCGCCCCTCTGGCGGGATGAGCTGGACGGCATTGCGGACGACTTTGACGCCATCGTGGCGGGGAGCGATCAAATCTGGAACGCGGAGATTGCGCACGGAGACGCGGCTTTTCTCCTCGATTTTGTTCAGGGAAAAGAAAACGTCCGCCGCGTGTCCTATGCCGCGAGCTTTGGGCGCGTGTCGCTGCCGGAGAAAAGCCATGCTTTTTTTCGGCGGCACCTCTCCCCTGAGCGCTGGGACGCCATGTCCGTCCGCGAGAGTTCGGCGGCGGAGATTGTCTTCGGGCTGACGGGCTTCAGGCCTGAGGTGGTCCTGGATCCGACGGTTCTCCTCGCAAAGAGCGACTGGGAGGGGCTCTGCCGCCCGGTGAAAGCGCTCGAAGGGCAGAAATTCCTCATTATTTACAATCAGGTCTTGCCTAAAAAACTGATAAAATTTGCCAGAAAGCTGGTGCGGCGTTCAGGTTTGAAGCTCTATCAGTTGGGCGGAGGACTAAAAAATCCAGATATTCCTATTTTAAGGGGACTAACACCTGAACAATTTCTCTGGGTGTTCCGTCATGCCGAGGGAACCATCGTTAATTCATTTCACGGAACAGCGTTTTCGTTGATTTTTGAGAAGCCGTTTTTTGTGGAGACGACGGATGCGCACGGAAAATTCAACACGCGCATTCAGGGACTTCTTGAGACGGCAGACATTCAGGGACGGGACATTTCCGCCGCGGACTTTGCAGATTTTTCAGACGCAGAAGATGACTATTTGCGTTCAGGTGGAATTAACTGGCACCTCGTTCAGCAGAATCTCGATGCGGCCCGTCAAAAATCGCTGGATTTCCTGAGGAGCGCGCTCCTTGGCTAGGGTGTCCCGCACGCGGGCCTTCGCGAGGAACGTGGCCGCCAGCGCCGTCTATCAGGCGGTGGCACTGATTGCGGGCTTCGTCATCCCGCGCGTCCTGCTCGTCCACTACGGCTCGGAGGCGAACGGCCTGGTCAGCTCCATCGGCCAGTTCATCGCCTGCTTCAACCTCGTGGAGGCGGGGCTTTCGGGCGCGGGCGTGCTCGCCCTCTACAAGCCCATTGCCGACGACGACAAAGAGGGCATCAGCGCGATTCTCTCGGCCACGCGCCGGCTCTACCTCCAGGTGGGCGGCATTTTCTGCGGACTCATTCTCTGTCTGGCCGTCCTCTATCCGCTCTTCAAGCCCACCGCCGTCCTCTCGCTGGCAGGCGTCTCCATCCTCGTCTGCGCCCTGGGGATGCGGTCGTTTTTCGAGTTTTTTGCGGTCTCCAAACACCGCGTCTTCCTCACGGCGAGCCAGAAAGTCTGGGTCATCTCCCTCGTCACGGCGCTCACTCAGCTCCTCAACATGGGCGTCATCGCCTTAGGCGCGAACCTCGGCGCCTCGCTCTGGCTCCTCTATGTCCTGGCCGTCAGCCCCATTTTTCTGCGCTCGATCCTCCTCGCCCTCTATGTGCGCCGCACGGCCCCCTGGATTGATTTCAAGGCGCCGCCCCGATTCGAGGCCCTCCAAAAGCGCTGGGACGTGCTCTTTCTCCAGATTCTGGGTGTGGTTCAGTCGGGCTCACCCATCATTCTCGCGACAATTTTCCTCTCCCTTTCCACGGTCAGCGTCTTTTCCGTCCACAACCTCGTTCTTGTGGGCATCGGCGCCATTCTGGGCGTGCTGGGAAGCGGCCTGTTCGCCTCCTTCGGCGACGTGATTGCCCGGCGCGAGACCGAGGCCCTCCAGCGGGCCATCCGCGAATACGAAACCGCCTTTTACGCCGCGATTGCCGTTCTCTATGCTGTGGCCGCAGTCCTCATCACGCCTTTTGTTCAGCTCTACACGCGCCGCGTCACTGACGCCGACTACTTTCAGCCGCTTTTCGCCTTTCTCATCGTGCTGAACGGCCTGTTTTATCAGCTCAAGTCCCCTCAGGGGATGCTGGTCATTTCAGCAGGTCTTTACAGAGAAACGCGCGTTCAGAGTTCTATTCAGGCGGGAATTATCGTGATTCTGGGGCTCTTCCTCACGCCCTTCTTTGGCCTCATCGGCCTCGCCGCCGCCATGATTGCGAGCAACGTTTACCGCACCATCGACCTCCTCTTCTTCATTCCCCGGCACGTGACACACCTTCCCGTGCGCGAGACGGCAGGCCGGATGCTCCTCTGCCTCACTGCTTTTGCCCTCATTTTTGTTCCGTGTCATTTGTTCGGGATAGAGGCCGGGACGCCCCTCGCGTGGGTCATCGCCGCAGTTCTGGTCACGCTCTACGCCGCCGCCGTGACCTTCGCGCTGAATTTCATTTTTCAGAGGCCGCTTCTCTTTGCCATCGCCCGCCGTCTGAAGGCGCTTTTCAGGAGAAAGGCAGTGAACCCCCAATGAACAAAAATTCTCCCCCTGATTTGACAGCCAGAAGAGACGCCTGTTCAGGCTGCTCCGCATGCACCGCCATCTGCCCTCAGGGCGCCATCGCCATGAAGCCCGACGAGGAAGGGTTCTTCTGCCCAGTGATTGACGCGGAAAAATGCGTCCGATGCGGCCTCTGTCTCAAGGTCTGCGCCTTCAAGGCGGATCAGGCCCAAAGGGCTGAGTGCTCTGAATATACTGAACGTGCAGAAGGCTGTTCTGAATCGAAAAAATTCCCTCAGGCCTTTGCCGTCAAGCACGCCAACGCCCACATCCGGGAAATGAGCCAGTCCGGCGGCCTCTTCACGCTCATCTCCGACCCTGTTTTGGAGCGGGGCGGGGTCGTCTATGGCGCGGGCTTCAGCGGCGACCTGTCAGTCTCCCACCGGCGGGCCGCATCAAAAGAAGAGCGCGACGCCCTCCGGGGATCTAAATATGTTCAGAGCGATATGGGCGATGCGTTCAGGTCCGTCCGGGAGGATTTGAAGCAGGGCAGGGAAGTTCTGTTCACGGGAACGCCCTGTCAGTGCGCGGGGCTGAGGCGCTTTCTGGAGCTTTCGCGCACAGACATGAGCGGGCTCTGCCTCCTCGACCTCATCTGCCATGGCACGCCCACGCCCCGCCTCTGGAAGGAATACCTGAACTGGCAGGAAGCTCGGAATGGCCAGAAAATCGTTCAGGCCTCTTTCCGCGATAAAAGGCGGTTTGGCTGGCGCTCGCATGTCGAAACGCTGACCTTTGCCGACGGGACGTCGCTTTCCGACAGGATTTATACGACCATTTTTTATATGCACACGGCCTTGCGCCCCTCCTGCCATGCCTGCCCTTACACGACGCCGCACCGCTGTTCAGATATTTCCATGGGCGATTTCTGGGGCCTCGAAAAGGCGCTGCCCGATTTTGCGGACAATCTGGGCGTCTCCGCGGCGCTGGTGCATTCCGAAAAGGGAGCGAAGCTCTTCGGCGAGGCCAGATCCCGTATGGAAGTGATTCCATGTTCAGTTCAAAACTGTCTGCAGCCGCCCCTTCGCCATCCCACACAGGTATCTCGGAGGCGTGAGGCGTTCTGGCGCGATTTCAATCGGGGAGGCATTGAGCTGGTCTATCGACATTACGTGATTCCCGCGCTTGTTCGGCAAAAGGTGAAGCTGTCTCTAGTGCATCCACTGGTCGCTGCACTGAGAACAGTGGAGCCTCTGGCCAGGCTGGAAAAGAAAATTCGGCAAAAGTAAATAATGTAAAAAAATGGAGTAACCCGATGAAAAAATATCTTATCGTGACGCCTATGTTTCCAATGCCCAATTCGTTTCGAGGGCCTTTTTTGACAGATCAGGCGCACGCCATTCAGAAATCGGGACGTTACGATGTCGTTGTTTTCAAATCAGCGCCACTGAATCAGAAAGCCGATCCATATACCTATGATGGTATTCCGGTGATTCAATTTCACGATTTCATTCCTTTCAGCGGAGCTCTTTCAAATGTTTTGTGGCCGTTGGGCGCCGTCAATTTTACAGTCGAGTTAGAAAAATCTGGTATTCGTCTGGAAGATGTTGCGGTCTGCCATACACATGGCGTTTCATTGATTCCGCTGCTGAATTATCTCAAACGTCGAAATCCAGACATCGTAACGGCGGCTCAATTCCATTATTCAGAGCATCAATGGGGGCGTCTGGGGCAGTTTGGCTGGCTGAGAAATTATTTATGTCAAAATTCGGCAAAACTGACGGCACTGACGGATGTCAGTATTTCCGTCAGTGCATATTCTTTTGCCACACTCAATATCCGTGGAAGACATCATTATACACTCTACAACGGCGTCGATCTGAACAAGTTTTATTCTGTGCCCGGGCTGCGCGATGCCAAAACATTTCACATCGGATGCGTGGGCAATTTTATTCCACTGAAGGACCAGATGACGCTGCTCCGAGCCGCCGAAAAATTGCTGCAGAACGGCATGGTCGATCTGAAAGTTTCCTTTGTTGGCAGTGGACCCACGTTGAATGAATGTAAAAAATACGCAGAAAATACTGCCCTGAGTGGACATGTTCATTTTCGTTCAGAAGTAGATCACAGTGAACTGAATTCATTTTATAATTCTCTCGATTTATTTATATTGCCATCCTATTGTGAAGCCTTTGGGTGTGTCTATCTCGAAGCCAGTGCCTGCGGCGTCCCATTTATGGGGTGTCTTGGTCAGGGCATCGAGGAATTCATTTCCGAGCCGGATAAAGATAAATGGCTGATTCAGCCCCGCAGCTGGGAAGACCTGGCAATTAAAATTGCCGATTTCAGAAAAAACAGCTGGAAGCAGGAATTAAATTATCCCATTGATATTCAATGGCACGTGGGGCGGTATCTGGATTATCTGGAGGAAACATTTGAAATGAAATAGGACAAAAGAATTCCCGCGAACGAAACTGTTTCAATATCTTCAGACTGCATCCCCGCCGGTGCAGCGGCATTCCGACGGGGATTTTTCTGGTATCAATTGATGAAGAGGTGTGACGGAATCATGCATACAAATATTTCCTCAAAGTCCCTGGAATTTCGCCGTCAGATGGCCCGTCAGCGCGCGCTTCTGAATGCCGTAACGCGGGAATATTTTCTTAAAATGGGCTTCGAGGAGGTGGAAACGCCCTGTCTGGTGCCGGCGCCGGGGCAGGAGCCCAGCATCAACGCCTTTGAGTGTCCATTTGTTCCGGAAACTCCCGAAGGAAAAACCTGTACGCTCTATCTTCACACCAGTCCCGAATACGCCATGAAGCGCCTTCTGGCGGAGGGTTTTGAGAAAATTTTCCAGCTTGCCCGCGTGTTCCGCAATGGCGAAATCGCCGCGCACCACAATCCCGAATTCACCATGCTGGAGTTTTATCGGGCGCACGCTGATTACAATGATATCATGGCAGATACGGAGGGACTGATTCAGCTGGCGGCCGAAGCGTTCGAACTCGGCGGTGTCATTCATCTGGGAAAAGATACTGTTCGTCTGGACGGTTCTTTTGAGCGGCTGACGGTGCGCGACGCCTTTTTCAGCAGAACCGGACTTGATCTCGATGATTTCAACGAGGGGAGGGCGCTCAGGTCAGCGGCGCAGGCCAGAGGCATTACTATTCCCGGAGATTCCGAAAAATTTGACGATATATTTTTTCAGATATTTCTCACGGAAATTGAGCCGACGCTGGGGCGGGAGAGGCCGACTTTTCTCATCGATTATCCTGCTTCTATGGCCAGTCTTTCCCGCCTGAAGCCGTCGAATCCCAAGGTGGCGGAGCGCGTGGAACTCTACGTGGCGGGCATCGAGCTGGCCAATGGATTTTCAGAGTTGAATGATGAGAAGGAGCAGCGTGCCCGTTTCGCTCTGGAACAGGAGGAAAGACGGCAAAATGGCCTGAAAGTTTATCCACTGGACGAAAAGTTCCTGACCGCTGTTGGAAAAATGCCCCCCGCATCCGGCATCGCCGTGGGCTTTGACCGGCTGCTGATGCTTTTGACTGGCACGGAAGAGATCGCTGATTTATTTTTATTTCCTGCCAGGGATTTCTTTGAATGAATTCACGACATCATTAGATTTTATCGCGTTCATCTCCCGTATGAAGCGGATCGAATTTTTTCAATAGATATACACCAAATGTTCTTTCAGCTTCGGGAATCTCCTCTATTTTCAGATGATAGGCGTTTTGATAGTCTTTCGACAGCTGCGGGCTGGATGTGTGTCGGTAAAAATCTCTGCCGAAGCTCCATTGCCGCGCCAGATGTCCCCAGGAAATAATTCCCAAAAATAAAAATCCAATTAGATAACAGAGAATGATTCCCCTGATGAATCTGCTGCCGCGGCTCAGATCTGAGAGAAAATGAATGAGCGTCATGGCCGCGATCGGATAAACGGGGAGGAAAAATCGCGCGTCCGAATAGGGCCAGAGAAAAATTTCAATTCCGTATCCGATCAATGCCAGCAAAAGGCACCAGTCTGTCCATTTTAACCCGTGGATGAGCGCCGCGAGGAGAACGAGCGGCATAAGAAGCGATCCGACTATAGAAATGACGGCCGGAATACGCGCAGCAGAGACGTTCAGAGACAGACTCATTATTTCCCGGAGATGTGCCCACTGAAATGAGGCAAATTCGGCCGCGCTGCCGCGCGATATAAAAGATTTGAAATGCTGGAAATAGCTGCCGTTTGCGGCAAATTCGGTATATTTTATTGCCAGTATAACACCCATAATAATGACACTGATTGTAATAAATGCAGTCAGCCAAAATGATTTTTTGCGGAGAGTCACAGAGATGTTTTCGGGCTTCATGCCTGTTGCCACGACAGCAATGACGCCAAACAGAGGAATGGCCGCTGTCCTGATGGTCAGTGCAATGACCGCGGCGAGGGCCGCCAGCATCAGCCAGAGTGCTTTTTGGGACAGTTTTTTCGCCCGTTCCGCGCGCATGACGGCGAGCAGGCTTCCCAGAAAAAACGGCAGGAGAAGTATATCAGTTTGTGGAAGCAGAATATGTTTTGAAATGCACCAGCATAATTGAACAGAAAGAAGCGACAGCATTGTTTCTATAAATGTGCAGCCATTGATCTGTAATATTTTATAAAAGAACAACAAAGATGTAAGCAACGCAGTGAAATTTATCAGGAGCAAGGTGACACTGTTGCACCACCCCATTTTTATCAACGCGCACAAAAGATGAGGATAAAATGGGGGAAACTGATCAATACCGTAATCGCCCCCCGCCGCCGCAGGCAATGCCATGGCAAAAAGCCGCATAATGTCGGTGTTCAGACGCAGCGGCGACAGAATGAAAATGGAAAGCACCGAAAAGAGAAGGATATTTACAAGTATAATTCGTCCGCGTTCTTTCAGGGACAGCGTTGATTCGTTCATATCATCTGTATTTATACAAAACGAATAATTTCAGCAGGTCAGTCCAACTAGGCAAGATATGCTTCCACCTGTTTTTGCTCTTCCAATTCATAATCAAAGGAACATACGTTTTTTCTAATTTTATTATAGTTGCTGACATCAGAGATTAAATCCACTGCCCTTGAAAAACTTTCAGGACTGAGCTTAAAAATATATCCATTTTGCCCATCTGTAATAAGTTCTGTATTGCAGCCAACAAATTCACTGACAAGAACAGGAAGTCCACTGTTGAGCGCTTCCTGTACGACCAACCCCCATGCCTCACTGACAGATGGCAAAACAAACACATCATTTTGCTGATAAATTTCATATAATTTTTTATTTTCAACGGGAGGTAAAAATAAAATGTTTGAGCTGCTTATTCTTTTGAGATCGTCTTCGAGAGGACCATAACCGACGAGTGTAAGCTGGAATTCTGGATGTCGGTTGAAATAATTTATAATAAAAGGAAGATTTTTAGCGGGAACAAAACGTCCCACATATAGAAATTTGGCAACTGTTTTCTTCTCTGAAAAACTGGGCGTAACCACTCTGTTATATAGGCCTACTCCATAGGTTTTAATAGTTTTTCCAGTAAAACAGAGATTCTCTAAAAGTTTTTTTTGAGGCTCACCCGAAACATAGGCCCTGTTTATTTTTTTCAGGAAGAGTTGTTTGAGGATTTTTTTTAGACCGTGCTGCTCCGATTCATAGACAGACGATTCGACAGCCACAGAATGAATATGTTTTGATGAGAGCAGCGTATTAACAAACCAGTATGCAGAGTAACTCCATCCTCCAAGCACCACTTCTTTTGCGGATGAGGCGATATATAAAATAAGCACTGGATTGTTGGTAAATTTATATTCAAACTGAATAGGTTCATCATAAAAATCTGAAAGTCTGTCACTATGAGCTTTTTCCAGAAAAATTACTTTGATTTTTTGATACTCAGCAATTTTATTATATAATTTTATTTTATAGAATGAAGGGATGTTTGTAATGAATACTTTATCCAGGTGACAAATCGACTGCATGCGGCGCCTCTGAAAGAGATTTTACAGAAATTTTTGGGAATGAGTATTCAGAATATTCAGTGAAAAAGCCCTGCAGGTTCATTCCTGCAGGGCTTTTTGTCAGCTGATATTTATTTGCGTGCTTCAGAACCGTCCGTTCAGGCCGGCGGAGATGCCGATGTATTGCTCCAGCGCCGTAGCGGGGATGATGTCCGTGGAGCCATCCCTGTATTTGGAGAAGTCGGACCAGAAGCGGGTGTAGTCAAACAGGATGTTGATGCCGATGTATCGGCTGAACGGGAACGACAGGCCCGCATCGAATTTGAGCCCCCTGCCGTTGGCCGCCACGCTCGCCGCGTCGCCGCCGTTGGAGAAGAAGGCGCGCTCGTTGTCGCCCGGCGAGGTGGAGGGCAGGAAGGTGAAGTTCAGGTCGAAGACGACATAGCGGTGCAGGGGGAATCCGGCGTCCAGGCCGATGGCAAAGCCGCCGTGGGTGGAGCTGGAGAAGAGCGGGTTGTCGTCGATGGTGAAGCCGTAGCGCGTGTAGCCCAACTCCAGGCCGATCCAGCCGTTCCGGATGAAGCCGGCGTGGTAATAGAAGCGATAGGTGGCTGCGATGTTGAAATCGACTTCCTTGCCGTTGAGCTCGGTCTTGTCCTCGCCGTTCAGGGAGTAGGTGACCTTGATGCCGGGGTTCATGCGCAGATTGCCCACCAGGCCGATGCCGCGGATGTAGCGATTGCGGACGCGGGCGGCAGGGAAGAGCTCAAGGCCCAGCCGGAAGCCCAGATAGGGAGAGCTGGTGCTGAAATCGACGGAATGGCCGGCGCCCTCCACAGGCGTATCGCCGCACTTTTCGACGCCGTTGCAGAATTTGTATTTGCGCCACGTCAGGCTCAGGTCGGCGGAGATGTTGAAAATCCTGGGGCCGATGTCGCGGTCGGGGCGGTAGCTTCCAAAGTCGTCGTCCGAAGAGGAGTCGCCGCTCCAGCGGTCGTCATTTCTGCCGCGGTCGCTGTCGTCATCCCGGCTGCGGTCGCTCCTGCGGGAGCCGCCCTTCCAGTCGTCGCCGTCATCATCATCGCTGTCGGCGTTGTCGGCCGCCCGTCTGGAGTCATCCGACTTGCTGCGCTTGTTCCAGCCGTCGTCTTCCTGATCGTCCTGTTCTTCTCGGGCGGAGGCATTGGCCCTGCCCCGGAGCGAATCATCTTCGACGTCATCCTGCGCCGCGTCGTCCTCCCGCACCTTGTTCTGTTTCTTCTTGGGCGGCGGCGCGTTCTTTTTGCCCTTGGGGGACGTGGCCGCCTGCGCCGCGGCCTGAATGGCCTTGCTGAACTTGCCTGCCATCTGCGGCGAAAGAACGCCCTTTTTCAGAGGGACGGTCTTGACCCAGAGGTTTTTGCCGTGGGTGTCGGTGATGCGCAGGGTCATGCGGTTTTTGGCGTCGATTTTTCCGAAGACGACGACATCGCCGCCCAGCTTGCCGACGATGGGCCCCACCTTGGCGGGCTTTTCCAGGGACGCGCCCGTCACGTACTGACGCTTGGCCCGATTGGCGACGGTGGTCCAGCTGAGCACGTTGACGTTCCCGGACTTTCCCATGGCCTTGATGATGGCCGTGCGTGCCCGCGCAGCCTGCATCTTCTTCTGCTTCGACTTGGAAGCGTGGGTGAACGGCGCCACAGCGACGGTCGTTCCCGCGTCCGCCGCCAGTGCGGGGAGGGTCGGCCAGAGGCAGAAGACGGCAAAGAGTGCCGCCAGGAGCGAACAGACCTTTGAATGCTGGTGTGTCATCTTGAGGATGCCTCGCGGAAGGTGGGGAAGACGAAGGGGGACAAAAAAAAGAAACGTCCGGCGAACAGGCGCCGGACGGAGCGAGAAAGCGCGATTTTGTAGGGCGAAACAGGCGGCGCGTCACTTCTTTTCATTGAGCATTCACGGAGCATTCACGGGAAGCACTCATGGCTCCGCTTCGGAAGAGCCGGGGGAGGGGATATTCAGGGGAGAGCTGTGACGCTGAGCTTGCCCATGTCGTTGACGTAGGCGACCTGATTTTCGACGGGGGAGAGCGCGAACTGGTAGCCGGTGTCCAGCGAGGTTTTCTCTCCGGAGGAAGTGATCACGTCCAGGGACGGGGTCTCCTTCGCGTAGTCGATGAAGACGATGGACGTGCCGTTGGCAGAGCTTTTCCAGGAAAGCACCGATTCCGTTCCGCGGATGCCCGTGCCCGTCGCCGGGTCATGCACTTCGAGAGCTGCGGTGATGGCCGGCAGTCCGTTTTTCGGTTTGGCCGACGATGGGGGCGTGCAGACGACGAGGCGGCCCGTGGCAGCGGCCTGGCAGCAGCGTGTGCAGGAAAAATTTCCGAACTGGCGCGTCTCGCCGGTCTCTGTGTCCACGGAGATGAGCGATTTTCCGCCATCCGCGGAGATGCTGTCGTCGGCGGCGATGACGTAGCGGCCGTCTCCCGTAAAGGTGAAGGGAATGGAGTTTCTGCCGGCAGGAGAGGCCCACAGTGCGGGTGTTTCTGCCGGCGCGAAAGCGGAAATGACGGCGTCGCGGCCGCTCTGCCGCGAGGGACCGATGGCCAGCGTGCCGGTTCCCAGACTGAGGGAATCAATGTTGAGAAAGGCCACGGTCTCGCCGTCGCCCGACAGCTGCCCCGCGGAGACGCTGTCGATTTGCCGGACGACGGCGCCTGTGTCCGCGCGGTGGATGAACAGCGATTTTCCCGAGTAGCGGAGGAGGAGCGAACCCGCCTTGCTGAAGCGGAAGGAGCTGCCTGTTCCCAGCGGAATGCGCGCGTCCGCGTCGCTGCGGTAAATTTGCAGAATTCCGCTCAGGGCCTCCTGCCAGGCGAAGGTCACGCCGTCGTGGCTGATGGCGTAGCAGCCGGCGAGGCCGCTTCCCCGGCAGAGATCGGGAAGGACGCCCAGCTCACGCTCTTCGGTGGGCGCAAAGGGGCGAAACCAGAGCGAGAGTCCGGAAAAGCCGTCTTTGGCGTAGGCGGCGCCTGCGGAAGTGATGATCACCGCGTCCATGGCCTGAGCGGGAATGTCGCCCTCCGCCGCTGTCAGCGTTTCCACGAGGATTTCGGGACTGCCGTCCGCGCCCATGCGCCAGAGGCCGGAGCCGCCCTTGTTGTCAGGCACTGTCCACAAAAGTTCGCTGCCGTCCGGTGAAAAGGCGGCGTCGGTGACGCCCCGGGCCACGACGCGCCCTTTCCGTTCGCTGTCTTTGAGCTGGAACAGCCAGAGGTCCCAGACCACTGTCTCTGCGTCGGCAGCTGCTGAATCTGCCGCGGCTGAGGCTGAAGCGAGGGCTTTGGGCGAGCGCAGGACAGCGAGCGAAGCACCGTCTTCGGAGAGCCGCGTGCAGCCCAGAGTGTACTGGCTGTCCCCCTCGCATCCCGTCTTGCTGTCTCCCAGTCGGTGAGGCGTCTCTTCCGGCGGCGAGGCGACATAGAGCCCGTCCGTGGCGTTGAGGATGATGGCGTCCCCGTTTGCCGTGTAGCGCAGGTCAGTGAAGACCGTGAGCAGCGTGGGCGTGTCGCAGCCGGTCGCCGTGGCCAGCATGAGTGCGAGAAAAAGAATTTTCGGCGCGGGCGCGGTCTGCCGATGGCCAGTCTGCCCTTCGATGAGTCGTCGTTTCGGTTTCATGTCTCGGCCTGGTGAAAAAAACGGTGGACAGCGGCGTTGGGCGCGTCGGGGGCGAGGAAGTCGGCTGCCGGCCCGTGAAAGGCAATGACGCCGTCTTCGAGGAGCGCGACCTCGTCGGCGATGCGGCGGATGGAATTGAGGTCATGGGAGACGACCACCGAAGTTGCCCCTTCGTCGCGCCGCCGCCGGATGAGCCCGTCCACGCGCCGGGCAGCGTCCGGGTCCAGTCCGGTGGTGGGCTCGTCGTAAAAAATCGCGGCGGGGGAGAGCACGAGCGCCCGGGCAATGGCGGCGAGCTTGCGGTCTCCGGCACTGGCCTCCTGCGGCTTTTTGTTTTCCTGCCCGCACAGTCCGACTTCACCGAGAATGCGCCTCGCCTCAGCGAGCGCCTCGCGGCGGGGAAGAGAGACCGTCGGCGAACGGCTCAGCGGCAGCGCCGCGTTTTCTTCCAGCGTCAGCCAGTCGATGAGCGCGCTCTCCTGAATGACGTAGGGCACACGGTGGCGCAGCTTCATCAGTTCGGCCTCTGACATGTCCGTAATCTCCTCGCCGCCGATGCGGATGCTTCCCTTGTCGGCGCGCAGAAGCCCCACGGAACATCGGGACAGGACGCTTTTGCCCGCGCCGCTGCGGCCCACCAGAAACGTGAGCCTGCCTGCCGGAATCTCCAGAGTGATGTTCCGCAGCACCTGGCGGCCGCCGAAGGATTTGGCCACGCCGGTGAGTGAGATGCGTGCCGGCGGAGAATCGGGGCGTTTCAGAAGTGTGCTGGACATGAGGGACTCAACGGACAGGCCGGCGGGAAGCGGGCGGCGCTTTTTTCCCATCGGGCGCGCTTCGGCAACGCGGAAACGAGCTGCCGGCATTCAGGAAAATGCGCGGCTTCGGCAGCGCGGAGACGGGGCTTGAAGGAGCGTCAGCCCTGCCTTGTCCGCGGATGGTGCGGCCGCTAAGGGGCCCGCCCGTGCAATACCTCGTCTTCGATATTCGGGAGCGGACGTTCGCCGTTCCGCTGAGCCTCGTGCGTGAGGTGACGCTGCCCTTGCCCCTCTCAACCGTTCCCCGCGCGCCGGAGGCCATTCCGGGTGCCATGTGCCTGCGCGGGCGGATTATCGCCGTGGTGGCGCCGGAGTGTCTTCCCGGCTTCAGCGCGCTGTCGGACGACGATCTTTCGGGCAGCCGTCCCGGCACCCTTCCCGACGGCCAGACACGCTTTGTGGTGCTGGAGTCGGGCACCTGGAGCGCTGCTCTGCGCGTCCGCCGCGTGGGCGATATTCGCGAGTTGGAGGCCGCGCCCTGGCCGGAGGGTGTGTCCGAGGCGCCTGTGACGCCAGGCTGCGCCCGTCTTCCCGAGGGCGGTGCGCTTCCCGTGCTCGACGTTCAGGTCCTGCGGGGGCTGGTTGACAGCGCCATTCTGGCGGACCCTCTGCTGCGCGCCGCGTTTGCCCGCTGAGAGGCTTTCGCGGCTTTTTCGTTTTTCCGGATTTTCGGAACCCGCACTTCGTCCACTGATTTTCCAAAACTGACCGACTGACTGGAGAGCCACCATGAAGAGAACCGCTGCCGTCGCCTTTGCCTCTGCCCTTGCCGTCTCCGGACTGGCTTCGGGCCTCGCTGCCTGTTCCGGCGGCGGGGATGACAATTCTCCCTCTGACGGAGGTGTCCTTTCGGACGGCAGCATTCCTGTTCTCACTGACGGCTCGTCACCATGGGACACGGATGCAGCCATGGGTTCAGATGCTTCCGTCAATGATGCCTCCATTCCTGAACCGCCCGCGGATGCCGATGCCCTGTTCGGCTTTCCCGTGCCCAAATTCACGGACACCACTCTTGAGGACACGGAAATTGGCCGGGCGGAGGCGTCGGTTGTCTCCGAGGATGCGTCGGGCCTGAGGACCTATTCGCTTTCAACCACGGCGGCGATTCGCGCGCCTTCCGACGGCGGCGCGGGCGTTCAAAGTCCCAGGACTGTCATGGAAAAGCCGGGGCGCCCCCGCATCCGCACGGGGAACACGCTCTTCGACGCGCTGTATGCGCTGGCGCTGGAGGAACTGTCGGAGAACGCGGTCGATTCGATCAGCGACGGCGCCTTCAACGACGGGCGGGGCGTTTCCTGCGGCGAGGGCGGCTGCTTCGAGACGGGCCGCAACTGGCATTACGTCTGGACGCGGGACACGGCCTTTGCCGCGGCGCTGGGAACGGCGGCCATCGACCCGGAGCGGACCATGCGCTCGCTGAAATTTAAGCTGTCAGCGCGGCGCGGCGGCGGGGATGTGCAGATTGTCCAGGACACGGGAACCGGCGGCAGCTGGCCGGTTTCGACCGACCGGGTTTCGTGGGCTCTTGGCGCGGCGGAAACGCTCCGCTGGCTCGATGGAGAGACGCGCACGGCCTTTCGCGACGAGGCGCTCACCGCCATCGCCAACACGCTGGAGCAGGACCGCGTCACCGTCTTTGACGCTTCCGACGGGCTCTACTTCGGCGAGACATCCTTCCTCGACTGGCGTGAGCAGACCTATCCCCGCTGGATGGCGGCTGACCCCGCTCAGATTGCGGCCACCAAGGCGCTCTCGACCAACCTGCTGCACTTGAGCGCCATGCAGACGGCCGCGGCTCTGGCGGACGAGAAGGGCGATGCGGCGATGAAGGCCCGCTATGAGACGTGGGCCGGCGCGCTGAAGCAGGCGATTCGCGCCAGTTTTGTGCGCGATGACGGCAGCCTGGCTTCCTTTGCCATGCCCACGCTGGGGAGCATTGCTTCCGCTCAGTCCGACGCACTCGCCGTGGCTCTGGCCGCGCTGACGAATCTCTTTGAAGACGAAACCGGGAACGCTCTCGCGCGGGCTTTGGCCGCCTATCCCCACGCCGGCAAGGGCACGCCCGTCATCTGGCCGCAGCAGCAGGCCACGCCCATCTATCACAACCGCTCGCACTGGCCGTTTGTGTCCGCCTTCTTCGCGCTGGCGTCCGCGCACGGCGTCAATGACCGGGCCTGCGATTTTGCGCTCATGTCTCTCTTCCGCAGCGCGGCGCTGAACCTCTCCAATATGGAGAATTTTGAGCTCATCAGCGGCAGGGCTCTCTACGACGACCCCGACCCGTCGATGTCCGGCCCCGTGGTCAATTCGCAGCGCCAGCTGTGGAGCGTCGGCGGCTATCTCTCGATGGTGGCGCGCGTGCTCTTCGGCGTGGAGGCGATTGACGGCGGCGGTCTGACCGTTCGGCCGACGGTGACGGAGCCCCTGAGAAACACGCTGTTCCGCGGCGCGGATTCTCTGGAGCTGAAAGATTTCCCGTGGCGCGGAACGCTCGTGGATGTGCGGATTGTTCTGCCGCCCAAAGCCGCTTCGAGCAGTGCTCCCGGCGGCGCCTACGGCATCGGGTCGGTGACGGTGAACGGCGAGACGGTTCAGAACCCGAGCGCGGGCTTTTTGAAAGAGAACCTCCCCGAACACAGTCAGGTGGTGGTGACGCTGGAGGAAACGGCGGCGGCGCAGAAGCCGTGGACCTTCATCCGCCCCGAGGCGCTTGCCGCCGATGGAGGCTGGAAGCGCCTGTTCGCGCCCAAAGCGCCGTCAGTGCCCGATCTGGGCGTCGTTTCCGCGCCGGGCGGCGGTCTGACCGTGTCGTTTTCAGCGGGAGAGCAGGACGCCTCGGCGGTCGTCCACGACATCTATCGGGACGGCGTTCTGGCTGCGGAGGGCCTCAATGGAAGCCTCACCTCGTGGACCGACACGTCCGCCTCAGACAGAGATGCCGTCACGCACTGCTACACGCTCCGCAGCAGGTTCCCCGGCGAGGACAGCGCCTCTCAGACCGCCCGCGCCGCCTGTCACTGGGGCGAATGGGAAACGTCCAGCTGGCGCATTCAGGAATTTTTCCCCGGCAGCGGCAGCTTCACGTTCCAGGGCGGCTCTCTCTCCGACGAGCACGGGCGGCGGCATCTGGGCAACGGCTGGGGCAAGGACGGCGACTACGTTGAAGTGACCGCTTCGGCGGCTTTCAGCGGCGACCACTTTGTCCAGGCCGTCTATGGCAACGGGACAGGCGCGCTGAACACGAGCGTCACCTGCGGCGTGAAGTGGGTGCGCGTGACGGACGTTTCCGACGGTTCAGTGGTCTCCGAGGGCATCATCGCCATGCCCACGCTGGGAACGGACTGGTCTGTCTGGAAGGAGAGCACGCTCTTCCGTGTCCGCCTCGAAAAGGGCCGGACCTACCGCATCCGCATCGGCAGCGACGAGAGCGCCCCCCGGCGCGCCGTCAATATGTCGTCGTTCGCTCATTTTGAGACCTACACGGGGAACGGCGGTCTGGGCGGCACGGGCGGCGCGCTCAACGACGTGAACATCGCCTCCGTCAAACTCCTCGCGCTGGGCAGATGAGGCGGCCACTTCAGGCCTCTTCTCTTCGGCCCGGCAATGAAAAAGGCGCTGTCCCGTAAGGGGCAGCGCTCACATTTTCACATCAGGCCTGAGCGAGTCGGCGCTGTCCCTTTCGATGAGGGGTAGCGCCTTTGTTTTTCAGACAGAGGCTTGCGTCAGCTCTCCGCCATCTCGTCTTTGCCTCTGAGGCGGCCATAGACCGCCTTGAACACTTCCATCACCACGAGGACGCCCAGCGAGAGGCCGAACATCTTGAGCCACTGGAGCGGGGAGATGGCGTTCATGTGCATGACCTTCTGCGTGAAGGGGATGTTCATGCAGGCCAGCTGCAGAAGCTGCGCGCCCAGGATGCCGCCGATGAGGAACCAGTTGTTTCTGAGCGGCACTTTGAAGGCGGAGATGCGCTCGGAGCGGACGCTGAATGCCTGGACGTTCTCGATGAGCACCATCAGCAGAAGAATCAGGTTGCGGGCCTGAGGCAGTTCCTCTGCGTTGTTCATGTTTCCGCCCGAGGGGGACATGAGCCACAGCCACGTGCCGAAGGTGATGGCGGCCATGGCTGTCGAGAAGACGGCGGTCTGCCAGATCATCCGATGGTCGAAGATGCCCTGAGAGGGCGGGCGCGGCTTGCGGTTCATTACGCCCGGCTCCCCCTTCTCGAAGGCCAGCGCCACGTCCTGCACGCCGTTGGTGGCCATGTTGAGCCAGAGGAGCTGGACGGCCACGAGGGGAATGGGCAGGCCCGCGAGGATGGAAGCCGTGAAGAGCAGGAGCTCGCCGAAGCCGCAGGACACGAGGAGGAAGGTGACCTTGCGGATGTTGTCGTAGGCGATGCGGCCCTCCTCCACGCCGGCCTCGATGGAGGCGAAATTGTCGTCGGTGACGACGATGGCGGCGGTGTCTTTGGCCACGTCGGTGCCCGAGCCCATGGCCACGCCGCAGCTCGCCTTCTTGAGCGCGGGCGCGTCGTTCACGCCGTCGCCCGTCACGGCCACGAAATTTCCAGCAGCCTTGAGCGCTTCGACGATTTCCACCTTCTGCATGGGTGCGACGCGGGCAAAGACGCGGCCCGTGTCGGCCAGCCGGCGAAATTCCTCTGACGAGGCATCGACTTTGGCCAGATCGACGCCCACCCGCACCTGGTCCGGCGATTCGGCGATGCCCAGATCGTGGGCGATGGCAAAGGCTGTGGCGGGATGGTCGCCTGTGACCATGACCACGCGGATGCCGGCTTCCTGACACCGGCGCACGGCCGCTTTGGCCTCGGGGCGCAGAGGATCCATGAACCCGGCCAGCCCCAGAAGCGTCATGCGGGGCAGGTCCTTTTCCTGAGGCTCTTTGCCGGGACAGCTGTCCATCGTGCCCTTCGCCACAGCCAGAACGCGGTAGCCGCCCTCTGCCAGTGTCAGCGCCTCTTTTTCGAGGAGCGCCCGGTCGAGAGGAACGGTGCCGCCGGCGGGCGAAATCATGGTGTCGCAGAAGTCCATGACCGTCTCCAGCGCGCCCTTGACGGAGACCTGAATCCGGCCGTCCCGCGCGTTGAAGCCGGCGGCGTATTTGCGCTCCGACTCGTAGGGAATGGCGCCGACAGGCTCGAAATCTGAGCGCGCCTTGTCGCCGGAGAGGTCCAGCTTGTTGCCCAGCGCAAGGAGGGCCAGGTCCATGGCGTCGCCGCGGTCGTCCCAGCCGCCGTCAGCCTTTTTGGTCAGCGAGGCCTCGTTGCAGAGAACGCCGGCCAGCGTCAGCTCCTTTACCAGCGGCAGAAGCGCGCTCTGGTCCGCGCCGTCGGCGAATTTCAGCTCGCCCGCGCCGTAGCCCTCGCCCGTCACGTCAATCGCAGGCGCGCCGGGAATGACGATTTTCTTCACCGTCTGGCGGTTGACCGTCAGCGTTCCCGTCTTGTCGCTGGCGATGCAGGTGCAGCTGCCCAGACCTTCGACGGCGGGGAGCTTGCGGACAATCACGTGGCGGTCGGCCATGCGTCCCATGCCGATGGAAAGCGCGACGGTGATGGCCACGGGAAGCCCCTCGGGAATGGCTGCCACTGCGAGCGCCACGGCGGTGAGGAAAATCTCCTGAATGGACATGCCGTGGAGGAAGCAGACGACGCCCAGAATCACCACGAGTCCGCACATGATGACGGTCAACTGCTTGGAAAACTTCTCCATGCGCTGAATGAGCGGCGGCTTGTCGCTGTCGCCACCGGCCACCGCTTTGGCGATGCGGCCCACTTCGGTGCTGAGGCCCGTGGAGACGACGAGGGCGCGGGCGCGTCCGGTCATCACGCGGGAGCCGGCGAAGCACATGTTAGTGCGGTCGCCCAATGCTGTTTCGGCCTTGAGAACGCCCGGCTGCTTCAGAGGCGGGATGTTCTCGCCGGTCAGAAATGACTCATCGACGGTCAGATTGGCGGTGGAGAGCACCCGCATGTCCGCGGGAACGCGGTCGCCCGATTCGAGCAGCACCAGGTCGCCGGGCACGAGGAGGGAAGCGTCGAGGACCTCTTCCTTTCCGCCGCGAATCACTTTGGCCATCGTCTTGAGCATGGCCTGGAGGGCAGCGGCGCTCCGCGTGGCACTGGCCTCCTGATAGGTGCCGATGGCGGCATTGATGAGCAGCACCAGCACGATGAAGCCGCCGTCCGTGTATTCCTTCAGGACAAACGAGAGGACGGCCGCAGCAACGAGCACGTAGATGAGCGGGTCGAGAAACTGCTCGGCGAAAATCCGCAGCAGGGTGGGGGGCTTCTTCGCGGGCAGGTCGTTGCGGCCGAAGCGGCTGAGGCGCGCCTCGGCCTCCGCCCCGGAAAGTCCCTCTCCTTCGGTCTCCAGAATTTTGAGCAGCTCCGCGTCCTGGACGCTCTGCCAGCTGGGCGCACCGGCAGCCGCGGGCGCCGCCTTCGATGATTCAGCAAGGTTCGGCATGGATGTTTCTCCGTGGCGCTTCCTCTCCGGCAGCCGGGCAAAGCAGAAGGTGCCGCCGCGCGGTCAGGAAGCGGTTCAAAGCGGGCCGCCTTTGGAGGGGAAGCGGGGACAAAGGCAACCGGGAATTTGTCTCGTTTGCGCACGTGAACTGCGGCGGTCCGGACGAAGAACGCCCGCCCCAAAAAAGAGAGGCGCCTCTCCCGGCAAAGGGAAAGGCGCCTCGGGGAACTTCGCGCGCTGCCGCGGTGCGGCTTTCAGTCGCGATACAGCGCGTCCAGCTGGGCCTTGTATTTCTCGCCCACCACGCGCCGCTTGACCTTGAGGGTGGGGGTCATCTCGCCCGTCTCCTGCGACCAGTCGTGGTCGAGAAGCACGAACTTCTTGATGGTGGCGTAGCTGGGCTGCCGCGCGTTCACGCCGTCGATGATTTTCTGAACAGCGGCCGTCACGGGAGCGGACTGGACCTGCTCGGAGTAGGGCTTGTCCCCAAGTCCGGCAGCTGCGGCCACCTTCTGAACTTCCTCTTTGTCGAGTGTGAAGATGGCGCTGACGAATTTCCGCCTGTCACCCTGGAGCGAGACCTGGCTGACGATGGGATTGGTCTTCAGCTCGTTTTCAATCTCGGCAGGCGCCACGTATTTGCCGCCGCTCGTCTTAATCAGGTCCTTCTTGCGGTCGGTGATTTTCAGGCAGCCCTTCTCGTCAACCTCGCCGATGTCGCCGGACTTGAGCCAGCCATCCTCGGAGAGGGTGTCCGCCGTCTCCTGCGGCAGGTTGTAGTAGCCCTTCATAATCATGGGCCCGCGGAAGAGGATTTCGCCGTCCTCGGCAATTTTCACTTCGAGACCGGGCAGGCCGGGGCCGCAGGTGCCGATGCGGTTCTCCATGCGCCCGTCGCGTCCGTCGAGGTTGGCGTGGGTGCTGGCCGCCGTTTCGGTCATTCCGAAGCCTTCGCAGATGAGCAGACCGCAGATGTCGAAGAAGTAGGCGATGCGCAGGGCGAGCGGAGCGCCGCCGGAAATGAAGCAGCGGATTTTGCCGCCGAAGATGTCGCCGACCTTTTGAGAGATTTTTTCGAAGACGACTTTCCTGGCGAGCGGCCACTGCAGCGAGCGGTACTTCCGGCCCTCGGCGCGGGCGGCGGCATATTCGTCAAACAGGCCCATGGCCCAGTCGAAGGCCCTGCCCTGAACGCCTTCGGCTGCGCGCCCCTGAGCCACCACTTTGTTGAAGGCCTTCTCGAAGACGCGGGGGACGGCGGGCAGCACCGTGGGCTTCACTTCGCGGGCGTTGTCCAGGAGCTTGTCGATGGACTCGGCGAACGACATGGTCAGGTCCTGGCCCATCCACGCGTAGGCGACTTCCAGTCCGAAGGAGTGCGCCAGCGGCAGAAAGAGAAGCAGGTGGTCGCCGGGGATGAGGATTTTGGCCCGCATCACGTTGAACGACTGGCTGACCCAGTTGCCGTGCGTGAGAATCACGCCCTTGGGCCGGCCAGTGGTGCCCGAGGTGTAGAGAATCGTCGCCATGTCATCCCACTGGATGGCGGACGCCATGGCGGGTCCAATGGGAGCACGCCCCTCGTCCAGCGACTTTCTGCCGGAGGCCTCCAGGTCGGAAAAGCTCATCAGCTTGTCGGCGTCATTCGTCGGCAGCTCGAAGGCCACGACCTTTTCCACACTGGGCATCTTGTCCATAACCGCCTTCACACGGCTGAAGCGCCCGGGGAGCTTGTGTCGGTCGGCGGCATCGTTGTCCACGACGATGATTTTGGCGTCGCTGTCCTGAACGATGAAGGCCACCTCTTCCGGCGTATCGCTCCCGTAAATGGGCACGCAGGAGGCGCCGGCAAAGATGAGGGCCATGTTCGACAGAATCCATTCGATGCAGGTGTCCGCAAAAATTGCCACGCGGTCGCCCTTCTTCACGCCCAGGTTCACGAAGCCCTCGGCCAGAGCCTCCACTCGGGTCAGAATTTCGTTCCAGGTCATTTCCTTCCAGGCGCCGTTTACTTTGCTGCGGGCAGCCGTCTTTCCGCCCGCCTCTTTTGCGTGGGCGAGTGCCATCTCAACGATGTTCCGAACGGGGAAGTCCTTGCTGTAGTCCCTGGCGCCGGCCGCCTGGGTTTCCGTTGTTTCCATTGGTCATGCTCCTTCGTGTTCTGGCCCGCCTCCCGGATGGGTTCGGAGCTTTGAGCTCCCCGGGAGGGCGAAGGGCGTGCAGGACCTGAACTCGTGAAAGGCCTGCAGCCCGACTGGCCGCGTGATGGCGCGCTCCTGAAAGGTTGGGCAATGCGGCGCCGACTCGGAAATTCGCTCCGGGGCCGGTGAGAAAGCCGCTGTGACAGGGGCGCTTGAGTTGCGCCGGATCAGGCTGCGCCGCCCGTGAAAAAAGGGCGCTGTTCCTGAAGCCGGCGGTTTTTGAAGCGGGCGGGGGGCTAGTCCAATGACTCAAAGGCTGTCCAGCCGCGATGCGTCGGGAGGGAAGCGACGGCGAAATGACGCAGAGAGTCATGGCGATTTCAGATGGGAATCAGGCGGAAGCCCGCCGGAGAAATGCCCCGCCTTCGCATGGAGAAAACGCCGAAAGTCCGGGGGTTCCCCGGGCCGAAAGAGGTGCTAACGGCCCCGCCCGCCATGGCGACACGAACGACGAAGGCAGGCGGCAAAAAAACGGCGCCGAAGAAGGCTGCGGGCGCGTCCGGGAAATCCGGGAGCAGAGGAGCGCAGAAAAAGAAGCAGGCACCGGAGGGGATTCTCTCTTCGCTGATTTACGCCGCGGTTTTTCTCGTCCTCACAGCAGCCAGCTGCTCGGCCGCGTCACTTCCGTCAGACGGACGCATCAGCGCTCTGGCAAAGGAATTTCCGGCGACGACTTCACTGATGGAGTCGCGGAAGCGCGAGGCCGCACGCGAGGGCGTTTCACTGGAAGTGATTCACAAGCCCGTCCCCCTGGAGCGCATCAGCCCTTTCGTCATCAACGCGCTCGTGGCCAGCGAGGATGCCCGCTTCTTCAAGCATGAGGGCGTGGACTGGAAGGAGATGGAGGCGGCGGTGAAGGAGAGCGCCAAAACGGGCAGGCGCCTGCGCGGGGCTTCCACACTGACGCAGCAGCTGGCCAAGAACCTGTTTCTGAGCGAGCGCCGGAGCCCCGTGCGCAAGCTGCAGGAGCTGTGGATTACCCGAAAGCTGGAGCAGCACCTCTCCAAGGACCGCCTGCTGGCCGTCTATCTGAACAGCGTGGAGTGGGGGGACGGCGTCTTCGGCGTTGAGGCGGCGTCTCAGGTCTGGTTCGGGAAATCAGCTTCCGACGTGACTCTGGGAGAAGCCGCGGCGCTCGTGGCCATGCTGCCCAATCCGCGGCGCATCGGTCCCGGCGCTTATGACGAGTGGCACAGGCGCACGGCGCGGGTGCTCAAGAGGCTTCTGGCCGAGGGCAAAGTCACGCGGCAGGCGGCGACTAGGGCGTCCGAAGAGCTGGAGCGGATGGTGTTCTAGGGCTGCGCGGTTTCCGGAGGCGCTTCTTCGGTTCCGCTCCCGCTGCTGCAGGCTGTCCCCGTGTCCGACGTCTTGTCTGAGGACTTCTGACCGCGCGTCGCGTCCGCCCGCACAGCTTCCAGCGCCTTGTTGAGGGCATCGACCTCGTCCTGCAGCCGCCGGATTTCGTTGTCCTGGTGATGAATCAGGTTGGGAAGCAGGAGCCAGCAGGCGACGACAAAGACGACGAGGGCGATGAAGAAATTCAGCGTCGTGTTGACCATGAGCCGGGAAAACAGGTCGAGCCGCTTCCGGTCGTAGCGCTTCAGCCGCTGCTTCAGGGCGTTCAGGTTCATGGGCGATTGTCTTCCTGAGAGGAGGGGGGCGGTTCGGCCGCGTCTGCCGATACAGGCGATTCCGGGGACGGCTGGTCCGGCGATTTTTCCGGAGGCTGCTGCTGGGCCTGCTGAGCTGCCGCCGCGTCTTTCGCCTGCTTCAGGTCCGCCAGGAGCGCTGCCTTGTCCGTATTCGGCGGCCAGTCGAAGGTGTCGATGAGGGCCTGCGCTTCATCAAAAAGCCCATTGGCCTTGAGCAGGCGCAGCGTCAGGCGGGCGCTGGTCAGCGAAGGTTCTTTGCGGAGGGACTCCACGGCAAACAGGAGCGCCTGCCTGTCCTTGCCCTGCGCTTCGAGAATCATGGCCTGCGTCAGCGCGCGGAACATGCCCCCGCTGAGGGTTCTTCCCTGGTCCAGATGCTTCGCCGCCTGCCGGACATCAGCTCTGGCCAGATCGACCCAGGCCAGAAGATCGCACGCTCCGACAGACAGATTCGGCCCCCGGCTGTTTTTCAGACACAGCGTCCCCAGACGCTCGGCTTCGCGAATGTCTCCGCCGTGCAGCGCCTTCCAGCCGTCGTTCAGCATCTGAATGAACGGTGCTTCCTCTGCCGCCTGCCCGGCCAGATCGCTGAGATTGAGGTCTTTCAGCTTCCAGTTCCGCCAGCCGACGAAGCCGAACAACAGGCAGCCGATGATGACGCCCCGGGTGAGGAAGAGGGCCGCCGCCAGAAAAGAAGCCACCGCAGTGACCTTGAAAAAGGTCTGGCGGCGCTCGGGCGTGAGAACGGCCAGCGCGGCGAGTCCGGCGTCCAGAGGAGGCACGGGAATGAGCCCCAGAAGTCCGTAGGCGAGGCTGTATCGGCCGGTCAGCGTCAGCAGCTGGAGCCCGAAACTCATGTCAGAAGCATCGGCGGAGGCAGCCTCCGGCCCGAGAATGCGCGCGCGGATGGCCAGCAGTGCGCCGCCCAGAACCGCGTTGGCCAGAGGGCCGGAAAGGAGAACCTGCCATGCCAGCGCGTTGGGGATGGGCGCGGCCGTGTGGCTTTCGCTGAGAAGGATGCCGTGAAAGCGCAGCAGGATGTTCCGGTGGCCCGCCAGAAAGAACCTGAACGCGTGGCCAAATTCGTGGACCAGAAGAATGAGCAGGACGGCCAGGATGCCGGCGACGGCGGCCGCAGGCGACGGGATGAGCTTGTCCGCGGGGCCGCTCTCCGGGAGGAAGCCGATGAAGGCGCCGAAAATGACGGAAGACACCAGAAACGGCGGCTCCAGAGCCATGGTGAAGGGCCCCAGATGAAGGGTCAGCGCCTTGGGAGAGATGGGAGACGGCATGATGGTTCTGTTTCACTGACACAGGGCAGGCGCTTGGCCCGCCCTTCAGGAGAATCGGCGGCGGAGGGCGCTTTTCATCGCCGCTTTCCGCGCCTGCCTTTTTTCCTGGAGCCCGCCGGAAATTTTTTCGGCTCGGGAGCGGGTTTTTCCCCGGGCGTCACAAACGAGACCCGCGTGTTGTCGTAGGCGGTTCCGTCAAAGGCGGCGGGGCGCTCCTCCACAAGGCCGTCGATGCGCAGGAAATAGCGCGTCCCCGGCGTGAGCGGCGCGTCGGGCTCGACGACGACCGCCGTCATCAGAGCGTCTGTGCGCTGCGTGTCCGTGGAGGGAACCAGCCGGTGGGATTCGTCCATGAGGCGAACGCGCACGTCGGCCATCGGCGGAAATTCCGCGTGCAGACGCACGATGTGAGGTGCCTGCGCGCCGTCAGTTTCGGGAAATGGCGGCAGCGGCCCCGAACCCTCCAGCTGATGGCAGACGCTCTGCCGAAGGGGCGCGCCGCCTGCGTCCGGGCGCTCGGTGGTGGTTTCCAGACAGACGGAAACGGGCAGGCGTCTGGGAGTCGAACACACCTCCGCGACAGCGTTTCCCAGCACATAGCGGACGTCCCGGCTTGGAAGGGCGGGGACGGGCGCCTTGTCGTCAGAAGCCGCGGGCGCGGGAGACGCCGCATCTGCCGGAGCGGCCGGAGCATCGGAGGCAGCCGCTGAATCCGACGGCGNNGGCAGCCGCTGAAAGAGCCAGCAGAGCCGTCGAAGCGAAGACTGCCATCCGCGCAGCCGTCACCGCCTTTCGGGGCGCGCAGCGGCACTGCCGAAGCTGTTCTGCGCGCGTGTTTTCCTCGGGATCACCCACGGCTTCACTCACGTCAGCGTCCCCGGGGAGGCGGGCGGGTCCTCCAGCAGAATGTTTTTGCTCTGGCGGCCCCTGAGCTTGAACGGCGGGATGAGAATCACGCGCATGAAGACGCGGAGAAGGTCGGCGTCGAAGCGGTGCCTGAGCTCACTCCACATCAGAAGGAGCGCGGCCTCGGGCTTGTAGGCGCTGCGGTAGGGCCGCTTCGTGCGCAGGGCGTCATAGACGCTGCAGATGCTGATGATTTCGGCCCAGCCGCTCCTCGGCTCGCCCCGGACGAGCCCTTTGAGCGCGCCCTTTTCATCTCTGTCGGGAATGCAGTGATCCTCGTGCAGGTCGAAGCACAGCTGAATGCGCCGCAGATGCTCCGTCGTGACCTGCTTCTCGTTGAGAATCTGCTGGAGCGTCCCGAGGGGAACCTGGTCCAGCGCCGCTTTCGCCTCATCGGAGAGGGCACCCTGCGCTTCCAGAAACTCGCGCGGCAGGCGGCTTTCACCCGTCTCGTGAAACAGCGCGCAGAGCGACAGGCTGAGAAGCTGCGTGCGGGAAAGCCCCAGCTCGTGCCCCAGAGCGATGGCCATGAGCGCCGTGTTGACGTGGTGGAAGACCAGGTAGTTCTCACCCTCGCCGTGCATGATGGTCAGGCTGAGCAGAATCGAAGGCTGGCCGGCGCCCAGGTCCACCAGCTCCTGCATGACGCGCCTGATGCCGGAGGAGGCGGGCGGGTCGGCCAGGTCGGCCGTCTTGAAATACTGGCTCAGAAAGGCGGCGGCGCGGGCGTAGCAGAGCATGACCTGACGCCGCTCATCTGCGCCCTGCCCGTCGTGCTGCACGATCTGGCGCTTGCTGGAGCTTCTGGGCGCCTCTGCCCGGGCCGCGTCCTGCTGGTTGTTCAAAAGGCTCATGTTTTCTCCCGACGCCTGAAGGTCACTTCCCCTCGCCGAACAGAGCGCGCTTCATGGTTCCGCAGGCGGCTTTGGCCTCTTCTCTGACCTTGTTGTCGTTGCTTTCGTCCTCGGCCGCGCCCTGAAGAATTTTGAACGAGGGAATCAGCACCATCTTGGAGAGCGCGCGGATGGCCAGCAGCTTGTCCTCGCGCAGGCGCGAACCGCCGAAGAAGCCCCGCTTTTTGCGGCTCAGAATCTGGCTCAGATAGGGGAGGGCGACGGGCAGGTTCAGCGTTCCCAGAACGTCGAAGAAGGCCGTGCGCTCATCGAGGCTGCGCTTCTCGAAGACCTCCTGCTGCATGACCTCAAGCAGAGTACTGCCGACCCTGGTGCTGCCCGAGGCGAGAAGACCCTTGAGCGCGGCCATGCGGATGGCGGCCTCCGTCGATTTCAGAGCGGAGCAGAGCATCTTCACCGCCTGTTCCGAGGAGAGGTTTTTCTCGCGGGACAGGAGTGAGACCGCCTCCATCTGCAAAGTCTTGTCGTTCGACTGGAGTGCTTCCTCGAAGCAGGCGAATTTTTCGGGGAAATCGCACTCATCGATGACGGCCAGCATGTCCCGGACAAGCTGGCCCTTGCCCGTGCGGAACGCGGTGACAAACGGCTCGGGCAGGCCCTTTCCGGCGCGCGCGAGCGCCTGACGGATAATCCGCCGGTTTTCATCGACCGACACCGAGGGCAGAAGCTCTATGAGCGCCGGGACAGCGCTGTCGTCGAGGGTGTTGAGGTAGAGCTGCACCGACTCCGGATCGTCCAGCTTCCCCTGAACCAGAAGGGCGCAGATCACGTTGAGCCGCTCGGGCTTGGAAAAGTGTCCCTGGAGCGCGCAGCGGAGCCGGTAGCCGGTCATGGCCAGGGCGCTTTCGTATTCCATGGCGCTGACGCGCCGGACGATGGAGCCGATGCCCAGAAGGTCCCCTTCGCGCAGAAAGATGTCGGTCATGCCGGTGAAGAATTTTTCGAGGGAATCGGGGCGGTCGGAACGTCCGCTTTCGATGAGGTCGAAGACCCGGTCCTCTGCCTTCTGGCGCAGCGTGTCTTCATTTTCTTCGAGAGACGCCTGCACGCGCTTTTTGAGCGCCTCGTCGGCCGGGCATCCGGCGATGACGACTGTCTTGGGAGGAACCTCGCCGTGAAACTCCGTCTCTTCGGGGACGCCCTGGAGGATGCGCCTGAGGTCGCCCGTGTTTTCCCTGAGCGCGCTGAACAGGCACTCCATGACGCGGCTGACCTCGGCGCTCACCGCGGCCGGCGTCATGCCGGGAATGGAAAATTCCTCCGCGTAATCGAGGCGCAGATGCGGCAGGTCCGCCTCCCAGAGAAGGTCGGTACAGGACGCAGCGCGGCTGGCAGGCGCGGTGATGGCACCGGCAAAGCGCTCCAGCTCATCCATCGTCATGCCGGGCAGAAAGGTGAGCTGACAGACGCCCTCGGCCCCCAGCCTGCCCGCGATGGAGACGGGCTCGACCGACTGGCAGACAGCGTTGTCAAACATCATCAGGGCGCTCTCCTCGACCAGAACGGCGAGCTGACCGAAGGAGACCAGGTATTTTTCGAGAGGGGAAATGGTCCGCTGGAGCGCAGCGCGGAATTTCTGTCCGTCTTTCTCCGCATCCCCCCGCGCCCGGATGGCCAGACACTTCGTCAGCTCGGCAAAAAACGTCTGCGCGTGTTCGACGCGCTTCATCCTGTCGGACATGGTCAGTGCCTCGACGGGAATCTGCGAGGGCAAAAGTGTCGGTTCAGACATGAAAAAATCTCCTTGGATGCCTGGCTGGCCGCAGTGCGTTCCGCACTTCTGGGCCTGCCTTGGGGCTCATCCGCGCCAGGCGCACGGCGCTCCCCCCGGAAGCGTTTGGCGGGCGCCCTGAACCTTCAATGCCGCCCTGAAATCAACACTTTTGGGGAGCTCCCTCATTTCTGCTTGGCATCGCCGCCTTGACCTTCTGCTTCTGCGCTCTCGTCGGCCTCGGCATTTCCGGTGAACCGCGTCCAGCTGACGCCGCCCCGCCCATCCCGCAGGACGCACCAGACCGTCATCTCTCCGGGACCGTCTTTTTTGTGCGTGGTGAGCGTCGTCACCGCAGAGATGGCCTCGCCCGTCACCGGGTTGAGCCCGCCCGTGGTTTCCGGCGCGAAGGTCCCCCGGGTCGAGAACCACTGATAGGTCCACGATTCGTCAATGGAGAGCGTGCCGCCGCTGTAAGTGGGCACGTTGTAGCGGGGGCGGGCATCCCGGGCCGTCGGGTCCACATCGATCTTCCACTCGCCGGGAAAGGGAACCGGCACGCCCGCTTCCGCCAGCGGTGCGCCGTCAGCGTCCAGAAGAACGGGCGGCGGCGGATTCTCGTTGTCGGGCTCGCCCTCCACCGACAGCCGGGGAATCTGCAGAATGATTTCCTTGAAGGCGTGCTCCTCTTCGCCGCGGTCGTTCCAGACTTTGACCGTCACGGGCAGCGGCAGGGCGNNGGCCGCCGAACCCGTGCCAAGGGTCCTCTTCCAGCGTCTTCAGAAGAAGCGCCGCGTTCTCCACACCCAGCGTGAAGGTCACGCCAAAGCCGTCCCCGTCGTAGGTTCCCTCGGCGAGAACCACCTCGTCTTCGGGCAGAGCACATCTTCCGCTCGACAGCTTTGGACAGAGCGCGGCGCGATAGTGCCGCTCACCCCCGGCCGGAACGCCGCCGGCGATGTCGGGCGCCAGAACTTCCAGATGAAAGGTCTGTTCCCCCGCGGCGGCCGCATCCATGACGTGAACTTCGGGAGGCGTGGCCTGAATGGCCAGAATGCGCAGGTCATGAACCGAGCTGCGTGTGTCGAGGTCGCCGATGCACCCGGCTGCGCCTGTCAAAATCAGGGCAGCAGCGGGCGCGGCGCAGATTTTTCCGGGCTTCTGCAGACCCCTCATGTGCTCGTTGATGTTCATGCCTCGCGCCTCGGTTTTTTTGTCCCTTTGCCCCCAAAAAGGGGGCGGCCCCTCACTACGGAGCGGACCTTTGCGTCAAGGGCCCGCGGCACGCGCCTGAAACACCTCTCGGAAGCGCCCTCAGGGAAAACCCCGTTGACAATCATGGCCGCGCCGCTAGCAAGCGCCGCCCTTTTCAGAGGAGGCCTTTCAGAAGGCCGCCCTTCCCCCACACAAGTCCCGCGGCTCTTTGTGCGGCAGCGGGGCTTTCGCTTTTTCTTAGTTAGTGGAGTTCACAGCCATGACACGCCGTTTCGCTTCTCTCGTCGCCTTCATCGCCGCCTGCCTGCTGTCCACCGCCGCCTTTGCCGACGGCAAGTTTGCCTACGTGGACATGCAACGCGCCCTGGACCAGCTCGACGAGAGCAAGACCATCAAGGCCGAGCTGAAGGCCGAATTCGACAAGAAGCAGAAGGAGCTGGACGCCAAGCAGGAGGAACTGAAGAAGGAATACTCCAGCCTCGAGGCGCTGGCCCGCGAAGGCGTCATGTCTCAGGAGAAGCTGCGGGAAAAGCAGATGGACCTGGAGCGGCGGGTCAAAGAGGTCACGCAGTACTGGCAGGAGGCTCAGAAGGCGCTGAGCGACCGCGAGCGGAAAGCGACGCAGACGCTGTTCCTTCGGATGTCCTCGGTGGTTCAGACCATCGCCAAAGCCGAGGGCTTTGACTTCGTCTTTGAACGCGCCGCGCTGGTCTATGCGCCTGAGTCGCTGGACATCACCAATGAGCTGGTGCGGAAGTACAACGCCAAGTTCCCCGCCGGCGGTGATGCCTCGAAGGATGCGCCCAAGAAGGCCGCCCCCAAGAAGTAATGTCCTCGAAAGGCAACTTCGCCGTCTTCAGAACACGTTGAGAGAGTTGGAGAACTTTTGACTGCCGCCTCCGGCCTTGAGGGCCCCTGGCGGCATTTTTGTCGATGCGGACATCGTCTTCGGAAATCGGATGCCGGTCAGGGAAGGGGAGACCGGCGGCATCTTTGAGCCGGGCAGCGCATGGACGCACACGGAGAACGACACATGGATTCACCCCAAGAAGAGGCCCCCGCTTCACTTTCATTCACGCTGGGAGAACTGGCAGAGCGCCTGGGCGCCCGGGCGGTGGGCGACGCCTCTCTCGTGCTTACAGGGGTCAGCGGGCTGGATGAGGCCAGGGCGGGTGAGCTGAGCTTTTTCACCAACCTCCACTACAAGGATAAACTGGCGTCCACCAAAGCCTCCGCTGTCATTATGAAGGAGGAAGGGCTCGCCCTCTTTGATACCTCGTCTGACAGGGGCGCCCTGATTGCCGACGACCCGTATCTGACCTTCGCCAAAGCCTCCACGCTCTTTCATCCGCCCAAAGCCTTTGCGCCGGGCATCGATCCGCGGGCCGTGGTCGAGGAGGGTGCGCAGGTCGATCCCAGCGCGGCCATTCTGGCCTGTGCTTATGTGGGCAGGGGAGCGTCCATTGGCGCGGGCACGGTCGTTTATCCTTTCACCTACGTCGGCGAGAACGCGGTCATCGGCCGCGGTGCCATCCTCTATCCGGGCGTCGTCGTCCGCGAGCGCTGCGTCGTTGGCGACGGCACGATTCTCCAGCCGGGCGTGGTGCTGGGCGGCGACGGCTTTGGCTTCGCCTTCGACAAGAGCGGGCCCAGGCATTTCAAAATTCCTCAGGCCGGCATCGTGGAAATTGGCCGCGACGTGGAAATCGGCGCCAACAGCGCCATTGACCGGGCAACCAACGGCGTGACCCGCATCGGCGACGGCACCAAAATCGACAATCTGGTGCAGATTGGCCACAACGTGCAGGTGGGGCCGCTTTCCATTCTGTGCGGGCAGGTAGGGATTGCCGGGTCGAGCACGCTGGGCGCAGGTGTGGTGTGCGGCGGGCAGGTCGGAATGGGGAATCTGGTTCACATCTGCGATGGCGCCCGCATTGGTCCTAAAGGCGGCGTCATGTCGGATGTAGAGGAGCCCGGGGATTATCTCGGGGCACCTATCGTCAAGTCTCGGGACTTTATGCGCCAGCAGGCGGCCCTTCACAAAGCGCCGGAAATGCTGAGGACGCTGCACAAGCTGGAAAAGCAGGTGGCGGAGCTGGAAAAAAAGATAGAGGAATTGAGCGGGGAGAAAGCATGATGAAAAAATTATGGGCGCTGTGGTGTGCGGCAATGGGCATTTTGGGCTGCGGCGGCAGTGAGAATGCTGATAATACCGTGGAGGAAAAAGACGCCGGAACAATAATGCATGACGCAGGGGAACAATCGAATCTTCCCGACAGAGTTATCAAATATCAGGAAAACACTATTGGCGTGACGTATTGGTATGACACGAAATATAATTTCTTCGGCGAGTGGCTGTTTTCCGAGGGAGAATATAAGTTATTTCCACTCCCTGTTCAATTTTTGTCATCTGATGAGAATACAGAAGAATCCGACCGTTATTACTATGACCCGATGTGTCTAAATCATCTGGACTGGGTCGGCTACAATTATTATTATACATCCTCGTGGGATGATTCATTTTGTGATGATTCATTTGATTTATTCGATTTCATCAATCAAAACAATCGCAACCGGGGACTGGCACAAGTCGGCGATGACTATTGCTTCGTCAATCCTGATTCAGCGCGAAAAGTTTATATCAAATATACAGCGACGCAATGTGAAGAATTCCTCTCTGCTTTGTATGTTGGTTTTCTCAATTCTGATATGTCCGATTGCTTTGGCAAGGCAGATTTGGCGTCGTATGTTCCCGAATTTGAAGAGGACGATTGATTTTGGGAGAACCCTCTCAGTCATCGCCTTCGGCACTGACAGCTCCCCCAATGGGGGAGCCAAGTATTTTAATAATACCATATAATTCTAAAAAACGCCAAAACCGTCCCAAATCTGTCAGAGGCGCGTGCTGTCAGAAAGAATGGGTTTCCCGGAACACATAAATCAGTCTGGCAGCGGGGATGATCAGCCAGATCAGATAGACAGCATTTGTTATTGCCTTTTCCTTTTGGAAGAAGCCGGCTTTCCCGAATTTTCCCATGATCCAGGATATCACCAGGAGAAGAATGGCTGCGGAACATGTCACAAAAATAAACGCGGCACAATCCTCGTCCGGCTTCAATGCGAAACCATCCGGGCTGTCCCCCGGTTCATACGCCCACTCATAGGGGCGCAATGGTGTGAGCAGTCCTAAAGAAGTGAGTGCGAAAGACCCAATAAAAAATACAACAGAAAAAACGCCCCAGAGAATTCCTGAGATTTTGTTTTTTTGGGGGGCTTTCATTTTTTCCATTTTTTCCATGATTTTTTACCCTGACTTCACATGGTTATTCGGCGGGCGCGGGCGTGCCTCCTGAGAGGGAGTCTGTCTGCTGATTTCCCTGTGAACAGCCAGCTCAGGACGCCCCGGATGTTCCTGACGAATGAATAATAACATAATACATGGGGGATTGGAAGGGGGGAAAGTTGCAGGAACAGACCTCACCCAAACTTCATTCAGACCTCACCCCCTTGTCAGCCTG